>DIXQ01000034.1 GCA_002428725.1 Spirochaetaceae bacterium UBA6076
AAGGCGATAGCATGTCTACTCTACAGGGAAAAAGAAATTTTCGGTTTGGAACCGGTAAAAGACAGGACCTTGAAGTGTCATCGCGAAAATTGAGGTTGGGATCGACATGTAGGGTTGCGATGTTGATTCTCATAGCAGTTGTTTTCTATAGCCTTCCGCTCTACGCGCTCGGCACCAGCGACAATGAGGCCAGCCTTTTGCTTGTGTCAGGTGTATGGGAAGGCAGACTTTCGGTAGGATCGGCTTCTCTGCGGCTGGCTTTCGCGATCAACCTTACTGAAGATGGAAAAGCCGTGGCGACGATGGACAGTCTTGATCAGGGTGTAAAGGGAATTCCCATAGCTTCCGTGGCTTTTGATGGACAAACGCTGACCCTTAATGTGACGGCTATCGGCGGATCCTATGAAGGCACTTTGAATGCCTCAGCTGATGGTATTGAGGGATTCTGGAAGCAGGGTGGGAGAAGCTTTCCGTTGTCTTTGAAGCTCAAAGATGGAAGCCGAGTCGATACAACCAAAGATGCCAAACAGGATGCCGAGCCTGTGATCCGGGATGATGGATCAGCTGCCCAGAACCCTGTTGTGGCAGCTCCGGCGCGGCCTCAAGAACCAAAGCCTCCTTTTCCGTACGAAAGCAAAAATCTTCGCCTCAAGGCAATGGATGGCGTTGAGTTGGCCGGGACCTTGGTTCTGCCCGAAGGCCAGGGACCATTTCCCGCAGCTTTGCTGGTAAGCGGATCAGGAGCCCAGGACAGGGATGAGACTATTTACGGCCATAAACCATTCTGGGTGATCGCCGATTACCTTGCCCGGCGAGGCATAGCCACCCTACGGCTGGACGACCGTGGTGTAGGCGAATCCCAGGGGGACTTTGCGACTTCTACGACCCTCGATTTCGCGGCCGACGCCGAAGCGGCCATTGAATTTTTAAGGGCTTATCCTGGGGTAAATACTGGAAAAGTGGGAATTATTGGGCATAGCGAGGGAGCAATTATCGCAGCCATGCTGGCATCGAAGGTTCTGGAGCTTGCCTTTGCGGTATTATTGGCTGGCCCGGGCGTTGTTGGAGAAGAGCTGCTCTATCAGCAGCAGGCGGCATTGGCTGGAGCCTATGGTCTTGGTCCTGAGGCTATACAGAGCGCCAGAAAGATAAATCAAGCCCTGTACAACGTGGCCAAGCGATCTGACACTCCCGAAAACCTTAGAGCGGAGCTGATCTCAGTCTATCTTTCCTTTCTGCCCGTCGGGGAGGATGAGACTACGAAAGCTAAAGCCCGTCAGGACGCCGAGTTAACGGCGGAGCAGCTGCTTTCGCCCTGGTTTAGGACCTTTCTTGTTCTCGATCCGCAGGCATACCTCAAGGACCTGAAGCTGCCTGTACTCGCCATGAACGGAACCAAGGACCTCCAGGTGCCCTACCAGGAAAACCTCGAAGCTATCAAGAAAGGACTCGACGCCGCGGGCAATGCCCGTTACAGCATCGTGGAGTTACCGGGGCTCAATCATCTTTTTCAGAGCGCCACGACAGGGCTGCCTGATGAGTATTCCCAGATTGAGGAGAGCTTTTCGGAAGTTGCTCTAAAGAAGATAGGCGATTGGCTCGCTAAGATTTTAGGGTTATAAGCGTCGTTGAATCATAGATTTCGGGGCAGAAAACCTGATCTACCACCCCAGGATACGGCCGCGGTTGGCTTTGCCAACCGCGGCGAGCCTGGACATCGGCACCCCAGAGACTGCTGATTTTTTATACTCAATGGCGAACTGGTTCATAGAAAAATGTCTAAATACCCATAATTGCTGGCGCAGTTCAGGGTCGGCGTCGGCATAGAGTTTTTTTGTCTCCTCTGCCCAAGACGAGAAGAGTCTGCCCGGTCCGAGTTCGCCATAACCTGAGACCCAGACGATGGAATCCAGGGCTGAGTGCAGCCTGAAGGCGAGGCTGGCCATGAAGCGCTGGCTTTCTTCTAAAAGCAAATCCAGATTTCGCCCCAGCTCAGGCGAATGGGCATGGGCGAGTTTACGCAGACGACCTAGTTCAACTGTCTTAGGGGTATGAATAGGTGTCTTGTTTATAATGATACAAGCCTTTTGAAAATCGAGGTTTAATTCAGACGAAAACCAGCCTTTAGCGAGTTTGCCCGACTGCCCTACTAAGTAACGCTGATTTACGGTTTTTTGCTCGTTTTTCCCCGGATTATCGGCCACGATAATGAAAAGAGGCTGATCCTGGGGGCCGAAATCGTCCAGCGCCTTGTTGTACACTATGGGGGTTTCAACGGAGTAATCCTGGTAGCCCAGGCTTTCTCTTAGCTCCTCCTGGAGGTCTTTCAGCCAGGGGCTGCGCCGGGTGAGTTGTTCCACATGGGAGGAAAAGTCCTTCCTTAGTGCATCGAAGATTGTGAATTGTGTCAGAGTCATGGGGACCTTCCTTGGCGACTATCGTACCAGAAGGCCGAAATAAGATACAGGCTGATTCCCAGAGCTATCCTGAGTTTGTATACTTGGCAGTAATGAAAAACCGATACCTCGCCGTTGCGCTGTTGTTCCTCGGATTGCTTTTCGCCGGCTGCGAAAGCGCCGATGACCGAAGGCTCAAGGAGTTGAAAACGCTGGTTTCGGAAGCCGGATTGAGCGGCGAAGCCGCTGCTTCGGCACTGTCTCGAATAGACGGCGCTCCGGAACGGTTTCTCTTCCTTATGGATGCGATCCTGATGGAGATGGATGCTGATCCCTATCTGCTAAAACGGGTAGATAAAAGCATGGCATTGCCAGCGGACTACGAACCGCAGGACTTGGTGGTTTTGGACGGTTCGGGGCTTTCGCTCTCCAGACCGGGGCATAGACTCAGAAAACCGGTTCTCGATGCCCTCATGCGCATGAGCGAGGCCGCGGCATCCGAGGGACTGACACTTTTAGTTTCTTCAACCTACAGGAGTTATGAGTATCAGAAAAACCTGTACGCCAGGAATGTCGCGGAGATGGGGGTGTTGGAGGCTTCCCGGGTTTCGGCTGCCCCAGGCACGAGTCAGCATCAACTAGGCACGGCTATCGACTTTGGTTCTATTACCGATGCCTTTGCCGAGACTCAAGCTGGCCGCTGGCTGGAGCTGAACGCCGGACGATTCGGTTTTTCGCTCTCCTTTCCCAAGGGGATGGAAGCGCTAACCGGCTATGTCTGGGAGAGCTGGCATTATCGTTACATAGGAGAGACTGCTGTGAACCTGCAGAATGAGTTTTTCGCCGGCGTCCAGCACAATCTCATGCTATTTCTAGATCGGCTGTCCCGCTGGAAGGCTGATCAGCCAGAGCGATAGTAAAAATACAATCGGCAACAGCGTCCTCGTCGTGGCTCTTTAACGAGACATGCCGGGCTGCTGCCTTTATTTGCGCTAGGGCATTGGAGGGGGCGCAGCCCCAGCCGACTTCCTGGATCATGCTCAAATCGTTCATGGCGTCACCTATCGCCATGACCTTGTCCATGGTGATTCCCAGCCGCTTGGTGAGTCGATCCAATGCAGAGCCTTTGTCTGCGCCGATGGGAAGGATTTCCATAAAATACGGTTTGGAGGTGACTACCTCGGCTTTTCCCTGGAAGAGGAAAGAGACTTTTTTATACAGCTCAGCGATGTGATCCGGCGTGCTGGGCACGACGAATTTGGTCTGGCCGTATTTGAAAAGCGAATCCCTGGGGCCGGCTTCTATTAAGGGCTGACCGGTTAGTTTTTCGTCTTTAAGCGCCCAGTCGTTTATTTTGCTGTAGAAGATTTTTCCGTCCATATAGACCTGCCAAGGCAGGTCTTCGGAATCGATGAAGGCTGCGACTTCGTGGCAGAACTCGCTGGTCAGCACCAGGCGTTCGACGACTGCGCCTGTGGCGGCCTCGAGTATTTCGGCGCCGTTAGAGCAGACCAGGTAGTTGCCTTTTCTGCCCTGGTCGAGAAGGGGTATGTATTTTTTGACTCCGGCATAGTTTCTGCCGGTGGCGAGTACTATTTCAATGCCGGCGTTTTGGGCGGCGAGGATAGCGCGGCGGTTGCCTTTGCTTATGTCCAAAGTGGAATCAAGGAGGGTGTCGTCGAGGTCTATGGCAATAAGGTCGATTTTCATGGGCATTGATATACTACGTATGCCTTGTCCGATGCCATACCTCAGGCTTCGGGGCACTAATCTTGCTACGAAGCGACGGAAGGGCTATTCTGATTGACGCAAAGGATGGGTTCCATGGATTATATCGATTTTAGAAGCGACACGGTAACCTGGCCGACCGACGAAATGCGCGAGGCTATGGCGAAGGCTCCGGTAGGCGACGATGTCTACGGCGACGATCCTACCCTCAATGAACTAGAAGCGCTTTCGGCTTCGATGCTGGGCAAGGAGGCCGCGCTCTTCGTGCCCTCCGGCACCTTTGGCAATCAACTGGCGCTGCTGAGCTGGTGTCCTAGGGGCAGCGAGGTGATTCTGGGTGAACAATGCCATATTATTCAGCACGAGGCTGGGGCGGCCTCGGTGATAGCGGCGGTGCAGACTCGCACCGTGGATGCTCCCGACGGGCTCTTACCGGTGGCAAAGGTAGCATCCCTGATCCGGGGCAATGATATTCATTTTCCCCCCACCTCGCTTATCTGCCTGGAAAACGCCCATTCTTCGGGAAGGGTGCCGAGCCTTGCGTACATGAAGGAAGTCTCAGCCCTGGCGCAGGAGCACAGAATACCGATTCACCTGGACGGGGCGAGGATTTTCAACGCCGCGATACGGCTGGGCGTATCCGCAGCCGACCTGGCGAGCCAGGTGGATTCGGTGATGTTCTGCCTCTCCAAGGGACTCTGCGCGCCGGTGGGTTCCATGCTAGCCGGGCCACGGAGTTTTATCGACCGGGCGCGGCGAAAGCGCAAGGTGATGGGTGGGGGCATGCGCCAGGCGGGCATTTTAGCCGCGGCGGGACTCATTGCGCTCAAGGATATGACGCGCCGTCTGGGGGAAGACCATGAAAACGCTACCTATCTAGCCTCCCGGCTGGCAGCGCTTCCGGGCTTTGCCCTGGACCCTGCTTCCGTGGAAATCAACATGGTATTCTTCCGACTGCCTGAATGGGTGGATCCTGAAAAGTTGGCGAAAAAGCTCAAGGCCGAGGGAATACAGATTAGTCTTCCGGAAAGCGGTGTATGTCGATTTGTGACTCATTACTGGATACAAAAAGAACATATCGATAAATTGCTGGCGGTTATCGAGGATTTTATCAAGGGAAGAGATGGCAGACACTGACGAAAAGCGGATGGTCCGCAACGCAGGAATGCTCTCTGCGCTTACGATGATCTCCAGGGTTCTCGGCCTGGTGAGGGAGATGACCAAGGCGGCTTTCTTGGGGACCGGCGGGCTCTCGGACGCTTTTGCCGTCTCTTTCATGATCCCCAACTTTATGAGGCGGCTGTTCGCGGAAAACTCTATCTCCGTCGCTTTTATACCTACGTTTAAAGCCTATCTCCACGAGGGCGAAGATAAAAACACCAGGGAGTTCCTCTCCTCAAGCCTGACCGTGCTACTGATTTTGGTGGGAGCTGTGGTCGCGGCGGGCATGGCGACGAGTTCCTGGATCGTCCTTGCCTTTGGCTCCGAGCCTGGGGAGACGGCAATTCTTACCAGGATAATGTTCCCATATCTGGGGCTGGTTTCCGTTGCCGCCCTGTTCCAGGGCATGCTCAATTCCTACGGAATTTTCGCTCCCTCGGGATTTGCGCCGATTCTGTTCAACCTGTGCTTTATAGCCGTGCCCATGTTGGTTTCCCGCTGGACGGTGAATCCTGCCAGGGCTATGGCGATAGGTGTAGTGGTCGGCGGCTTCGCCCAGGCAGCTTGTCAACTGCCGGCGCTTTTAAAGGCGGGTTTGCGTTTCGGGTTTGTAAGCCCCCGTCGGGCCTTTGCTAATCCAGGCATGAAAAAGGTCTTTGTTCTGATAGCCCCGACCATTCTTGGAATGGCTGCCTACCAAATCAATGATCTTGTGTCTACGGCATTTGCGTCCAGGGCTGGGGTGGGTGTGGCATCGAGCTTGCAGTTCTCTATAAGGCTCCAGGAGCTTATTCTTGGGGTCTTTGCGGTTTCGGCGGGCACGGTGCTACTGCCCGAACTGGCTGATGCGGCCAAGGCGCTGGAATGGAAGCGATATTCCGCCAGGCTTGGGCAGACGCTTAAAACCCTCAGTCTTGTCACGGTTCCTGTTGCTGTCTTTTCTATTCTGACCTCCAGGGAAATTGTCGCCTTGTTGTTTATGAGGGGAGGTTTTACCGCGGAATCGGTGGATTTGACTGCATCAGCCTTTCTCTGGCACCAAACGGGACTTTTTTTTATCGCTGCCAACAGGGTGATAGCCCCAGCGTTTTACGCCCGCTCGGACTCTAAAACACCAGCTTTCGCAGGAATTGCGAGTTTCGCTGTCAATATAGCCTTGGTCGCTGCGCTAGCCTTTTCTTTTAAGGGACCGGGTATTGCATTCGCCCTTTCATTTTCCAGCGCGGTAAACTGCGCCATACTGGTTTCTGTGTTGCTGCGTAAAAAAACCGAAGGAATTTCCAAAGCCTTGTCGGATTTCGGGCACTACTCGGCGAAGCTCTTGGCGTTTTCCTTGCTTGCCGGGGTTCCTGTGTTTTTTCTGCGGAAACCTGCGTTACATCTTTTTGCTTTTTCCCCGTCTTCCCTGGTGTCGCTGGGCGCCCCGTTTCTTTTGTTGACCCTTATCTATGCCGCTCTCGGACTTGGTCTATTGGCATTGAGCAAGGATGCGACCGCCGCAACCCTGGCCGGGCATTTTTCGCGCCGAGCTCGAAGGGGGAAACCTTGAGTGCGCCGGGCTTGACATCATTTTCCTCGGATGCTAAAGTCCCTCTGCTTTGCGCCTCGCCCCTGTAGCTCAGTCGGCAGAGCATATCCATGGTAAGGATAAGGTCAACGGTTCGATTCCGTTCGGGGGCTCTTTTAAGTAGAAGCAATCCAGGTGCGGAAGACCGCTGGTCGCGCCGCGAAAGGACAGTATAATGGCTACTAAGAAACAAACGGTAGAGATAATCGCCCTGCAGTGCACCGAGTGCAAGCGCCGGAACTATACCACTAAGAAGAACCGCAAGACCATGCAGGACAAACTCGAGATGATGAAGTACTGCAAGTGGGACCGCAAGCACACCCTCCATAAGGAGACCAAGGTTAAATAGGCCACCCTCGGGTAGGCCTTTTAGGATATATGCGTCGAGCGGTTCGCAAGGCTGTTCGACCCGCCCTAGGCCAGTAGCTCTAATGGTAGAGCGCCGGTCTCCAAAACCGGATGTTGAGGGTTCGAGTCCTTCCTGGCCTGTCGCGAGCCTTTTTGAGGATCAAGGAGCCGTCATGAAGAAGATTGTACAGTTCTTCAAGGAATCATACGCCGAGCTGGCCAAGGTAGTCTGGCCCAGCAAAGAAGATGTCATATCCTCAACCAAGGTGGTCATCTTCTCGACGGTGGCCGTGGCACTCGTGCTCGGCCTGATCGATTTCCTCCTTGTGCTCGGCATCGAAGCCGTGTTCCGATAAGGCGGAGGCTTGATGGCAAAATCATGGTATATCCTTCACGTCTATTCGGGATATGAAAATAAGATAGAAAAGACTATCCGCATGATGATCGACGCGGGGGACCTGTCCCGGGAGATTGTCGCGGACGTAAAGGTGCCGACCGAGGAAGTCATGGACGTCAAAGACGGCAAGAAAAAGACTGTTACAAGAAAAATACTCCCGGGCTATATTCTTGTGGAAATGGATCTTCCCGAAAACGGTTGGAAGGCTACCTGCTCTGGAATTAGAAAAATCACCGGTGTCACCGGCTTTGTCGGCTCGAACCTGAGCAATAAACCCCAGCCTATTCCCAGCGAGGAAGTGCGCCGGATTCTCCAGCGCTCGGGCGAGATAAAGGGAGAACGCCAGGTGAGGATGAAGCAAAGCTACTCCCAAGGCGAACAGGTTAAGATTATCGAGGGACCCTTCGAGTCCTTCTCCGGCGTCATCGAGGAAGTTAACGCCGAAAAGAATAAGCTCAAGGTAATGGTGGGCATCTTTGGCCGATCCACTCCGGTGGAAGTCGAGATGACTCAGGTGGAAAAGGTATAGGCACGGAGCGGACAGCTAAGAGTGACGTCTGCCCGTGGAGTTCTTTTTAAAAGCGGCTGAAAACGATCATTTTTTATTGGGATGATTGCGATTCAGCTTCTCAGATAAGGGGTTTTTACTCCACAGATGGGAGTGCGCGGATCGTCCTGAGATTCGCGTAACAATCGTCAAAAGGCGATTGTAAGGCGGACGAAGGGTGTATCGTCGCGCACGCTACCCCGGCGACTTGAGATCGTCGGGTATACCACGCAAGGAGAATGGCTATGGCCAAGAAGAAGATTACTGCAATAGTCAAGTTGCAGTGCCCCGCCGGTAAGGCTACTCCGGCTCCGCCCGTAGGACCGGCCCTCGGTCCCCACGGTGTTTCGGCGCCGATGTTTTGCCAGCAGTTCAACGATCGCACCAAGGGGATGGAACCGGGGCTTGTAATCCCAGCGATCATCACCGTCTACCAGGACAAGAGCTTTACCTTTATCCTGAAGACTCCTCCCGCCAGCGTGCTTATCAAAAAAGCTTGTGGCATAGAAAAGGGATCCGCCGTTCCTCAAAGGGATAAGGTCGCTAAGCTGAGCAACGAAAAGCTTGAAGCGATCGCTAAGCAGAAGCTTCCAGACCTCAATGCCAATGACATCACCGCCGCTATGCGTGTAATCGCTGGAACCGCCAGGTCCATGGGTGTCGAGACGGAGATGAAGAAATGAAACACGGTAAAAAATACTTAGAAGTAGCTAAGAAGCTCGATGTAACCCAGGAATACGACGCAACGGCGGCCTCCGCCCTTGTCAAGGAAACTGCGCGAGCCAAGTTTGATGAGACCGTGGAAGTCCACGTGCGGCTTAACCTCAAGAAAAGCCAGTCCGTCCGCGACACGGTAGTGCTCCCCAATCAGTTCAGAGGCGAGAAAAAGGTTCTGGTGTTCTGTAAGCCCGAGCGGGTAAAGGAAGCCATGGACAACGGCGCCGCCTATGCCGGCGATGCCGAGCTAATCGAGAAGATCAAAGGTGGTTGGGTGGATTTTGATATTGCCGTAGCCACCCCCGATATGATGAAGGACGTCGGCAAGCTGGGTATGGTTCTGGGACGCAGGGGCCTCATGCCCAATCCCAAGACCGGCACCGTGACAAACGATCTGGCCGCGGCTTTGAACGAGCTCCGTAAAGGAAGAACCGAGTTCAGGTCCGACAAGACCAACATTGTCCACATCGCCATTGGAAAGGCTTCCATGGAAGCCGCTAAGATCGCCGAGAACCTTACTGTCATTCTCGACGAGATCAATCGCAAGCGCCCCGCTGACGCGAAGGGCGATTTCGTGACCTCTGTGTACCTGGCCTGCACCATGGGGCCTAGCGTACGTGTCGCGACCGTCAAGAACGAGAAGAGGTAAGTTATGGCGATGAGAGCTCATAAAATACAGCCGAACAAGGCCGAAGCAATCGACCTGCTGAAAACGAAGATCGGAGACTCCAAGGATTATGTCTTTGCCGAGTACCGCGGACTCACGGTGGAGCAGATCACCGACCTGCGTCGGAAACTTATGGAAAAGGGCGCGGAACTTCATGTTATCAAGAACAACTTTGCCCGCATTGCCTTTGACGAACTGGGCTTCACCAAGGATGTCGAGCCCCTCTTTACCGGCCCTACTGCGGTTACCTTCGTAAGTTCCGACTCCAATGAGGTAGCCAAGCTGCTTCTGGATTTTGCTAAGGAAGTACCCGCGCTCAAGATTAAGGGCGCCCTGGTGGACAAAGGTTTTATGAACGAGGCGCAGATCGCCGCTTTCTCCAAGCTGCCCGGCCGCGGCCAGCTCATCGCCATGCTCATGTCGGCGATGAACGGTCCTGCCCAGAACCTGGTGTACGTGCTTAACGCTCTACCCACCAAGCTGGTTAGGTTGCTCAAGGCTATTGAGGAGAAAAAGGCTTCTGAGGCGTAGCCGAGCGCAGCAAGTGAGTGAAAGCCCCTGCGGATGTTTCGCGACAGCGGGCATAATTTAAAATGGTTTGATGGCCGTCAGGCTTCGGATAGCTGCCGTTCCTGTCGGTCTTGTGAAAAAGGTTACCCGTATGGGCAGCCAGTGTAATAAATAGGAGAAGATAATATGGCAGCGCTTAGCAAAGATCAGGTCATCGACGCGATCGCCTCGATGACAGTTCTCGAGATCGCCGATCTCGTGAAGGCAATGGAAGAGAAGTTTGGCGTAACCGCCGCGGCCCCCGTGGCCGTCGCCGCCGGTCCTGCTGCAGCCGCGGCTGCTCCCGTTGAGGAGAAGACCGAGTTCACCGTCGTTCTCAAGGCTGGCGTCCCCGCCGACAAGAAGATCTCCATTATTAAGGAAGTCAGGGCGATCACCGGTCTGGGTCTCAAGGAGGCCAAGGACCTCGTCGAGGCCGGCGACAAGCCCCTCAAGGAGAATGTCTCCAAGGAAGAGGCCGCCAAGGTCAAGAAGCAGATCGAAGACGCCGGTGGAGCTGTAGAGGTAAAATAAGGCTTCGGGGAATTTTCGCCGCAGGGGCGGCATGTGCAAAGCCACGCTTTAATGGCGCCCCTGTTTGGCGGGATTACTCGTTGTTACACCCGTCGCTTTCTCTCCGTCGCAGGGCAGGTAAAAAGGCCCTGGTGATTGGGGAGAAAGTTCGGTTTTTCAGGGGCATTCGGCGCCGCCGGCCTTTTAAGGCCGGCGGCGCCCCGATGCAAGTGCCCCGGAATGACCGCACGCGGGGACTCATAAGGGCGCGGAAAGCCCGATATTCAGTGCCTTAGGGCGCGCGGTGATCACTAGGAGGGGAAAGGGATGTCATATACCGCACATAAGATCCAACGCCGTTATCTTGGAAAAGAATTCCAGGAGGCGATGGAGCTTCCCGATCTCATCGATATACAGCTTTCATCCTTCGAACACTTTCTCCAGAAGGATAAGCTTCGCCAGGGCTTAGCCCCGGAGGAGACAGGACTTCAGGAAGTCTTCAAGAATACCTTTCCCATAGAAAGCCAGTCGGGTGACATGGTGATCGAGTTCGAACGCTATAGTTTGGACGAGAGAGCCATGAAATACAGTGAGCTTGAGTGCAAACAGAAAGGACTCACCTTTTCTATTCCCCTCAAGGCTACGGTAAACCTGGTATTTCAGAAAACCGGTGAAATACGGCAGAAAGAGATCTATTTAGGCGATATCCCCCTAATGACCGATAGGGGAACCTTCATTATTAACGGTGCGGAACGAGTTGTCGTTTCCCAGATCCACCGCTCGCCCGGCGTAGTCTTCAGCCATGAGAAGGGCGTGTTCTCCGCTCGGCTTATACCCTACAGGGGTAGCTGGCTGGAGTTTGAGATTGATCAGAAAAAAGAGTTGATTTTCACCAAGATCGACCGTAAGAAAAAATTTCTGGGCACACTCTTTTTAAGGGCTATTGGTTTTAAAAGTAGGGAAGAGATTATAGAAGCCTTTTACAAGACATCCACCGTCGAACTGGGGGATAGCCCCGAGAAGAAAGAAAAGGTAATCGGCAAGGTTCTGGCCAAGGCTGTGTATATCGAAGTGGACGGAGAGAACAAGAAACTCTTCCGGGCGGGCGAAAAGCTCCATCTGCATGAAATTGACGAGCTGGCTAACCTGGGCATCGACACGGTGGAAGTGATCGACCTTGAGCATCCCGACTCTATGCATAACGAGATGATACTCCACTGCTTTGAGCGTGAAGACGTTAAGTTGGAAAAGGAAAGCGCTGAGCAAGACGAGCCTTCTAAGGCCGATGCCCTGGCGGCTATTTACTCCACCCTCCAGCCCGGGGAGCCCATCACAGTCGAAGGTGCGGAAAAGGACCTAAACTCCATGTTCTTCTCCTCCCGCAAATACGATCTGGGCAAGGTGGGACGCTATAAGCTGAACAAGAAGTTCAACTACGAGACTCCCTTTACCGAGTTCACACTCACCCGCACCGATATCGTGGCCACCATGAAGCACTTGATGGATGTGTATTACGGTGAAGCCTATGTGGACGATATCGACCACCTGGGCAATAGGCGCGTACGCTCGGTGGGTGAGCTTCTAGCCAATGTGATGAAGAGCGCCTTCGCCCGCATGGAGCGGATTGCCAAGGAGCGCATGGCCCTCAAGGAAACCGAGACCGTGCGGCCCCAGGACCTTGTTTCCATCAAGCCCATCGTGGCGGCGATCAAGGAATTCTTCGGCTCCTCCCAGCTCTCCCAGTTCATGGATCAGGTTAATCCACTGGCCGAGCTTACCCACAAGCGCAGACTAAACGCCCTCGGACCGGGAGGTCTCTCCCGCGATCGCGCCGGCTTTGAGGTCCGCGACGTACATTACACTCATTATGGCCGCATGTGCCCCATCGAGACTCCGGAAGGTCCGAATATCGGTCTTATCGTATCCTTGGCCACCTACACTACGGTCAACGATTATGGCTTCCTGGAAACACCCTACCGCAAGGTAAAGGATGGAATAGTATCCAAGGATATCGAGTATCTCTCCGCCATAGACGAAGACCGCTATTACATAGCCCAGGCTTCGGCCCGTATCAATAAGGAAGGAAACTTCCTGGACGATTCTATTTCCTGCCGGCACCAGGGCGACTACACCATGCGCCCGCCCAAGGAAATGCAGTACATGGACGTTTCGCCCAAGCAGATCATCTCTGTTTCGGCCTCGCTCATACCCTTTTTGGAGCATGACGACGCCAACCGTGCCCTCATGGGTTCCAACATGCAGCGCCAGGCAGTTCCCCTTGTTTTCCCCGAGCCGCCCAGAGTGGGCACGGGCATGGAGTGGAAGACCGCCTACGATTCGGGCGTGCTTATCAAGGCCCGCAGGGCTGGAGTTGTGGAGTACGTGGACGCCGAACGGGTTGTCATCGCGCCCAACACCAAGGATCCCACGGACAAGGATGTCTACATTTTCTCCAAATACCAGAGGACCAACCAGGATACCTGCTACAATCAGCGCCCCATAGTCATGAAGGGCGAGAAGATAAAGAAGGGGCAGGTGATCGCCGACGGTCCTGCGACCAACAACGGCGAACTTTCCCTGGGCCGCAATATACTGGCGGGCTTTGTCCCCTGGAACGGTTACAACTATGAGGATGCCATCCTCATCTCCGAGAGAGTGGTCAAGGAGGACATGTTCACCTCCATCCACATCAAGGAGTTCCAGACCGAGGTGCGGGAAACCAAGTTGGGGCCTGAGCGCATCACCAGGGACATTCCCAACACCAGCGAAAAAATCCTGGATAACCTGGACGGCGAGGGAATTATCCGCGTTGGCGCCAAGGTCAAAGCCGGCGACATCCTGGTCGGCAAGGTGACGCCCAAGAGCGATACCGACACGACCCCGGAGTTCAAACTCCTTAATTCGATTTTCGGCGAGAAGGCCAAGGACGTCCGCGACTCCTCCCTGAGAGTGCCCCACGGTATCGAGGGAACTATCATCGATGTCCAGCGCCTGAGGCGCAGCGCCAACGACGATCTGTCGCCCGGTGTGGAAGAGGTGGTCAAGGTGCTTATCGCCGCCAAGCGCAAGCTCAAGGAAGGCGATAAGATGGCAGGCCGTCACGGCAACAAGGGTGTCGTAGCCCGGGTGCTGCCTGTGGAGGATATGCCATACCTGGACGACGGCACTCCTCTGGACATCTGTCTTAATCCACTGGGCGTCCCCTCTCGAATGAATATCGGCCAGATCATGGAGACCGAACTGGGTTGGGCAGCCAGCACCCTGGGCGAATGGTATTCCTGCCATGTGTTCCAGTCTCCTTCCCAGGAACAGATTGAGGAAAAGATCCAGAAAGCCGGGCTCCCGGGTTCCTGCAAGGCAGTTGTCCACGACGGACGCACGGGTGAGGCATTCAAAAACCTGATCACCGTCGGGGTGGTTTACTTCATGAAATTGCACCACCTGGTGGACGACAAGATGCACGCCAGAAGCACGGGTCCCTATTCCCTAGTAACCCAGCAGCCTTTGGGCGGCAAGGCCCAGTTTGGCGGTCAGCGTCTGGGCGAAATGGAAGTCTGGGCTCTAGAAGCCTATGGCGCGGCCAACACGCTCCAGGAGCTTTTGACGATCAAGTCCGACGATATGACCGGCAGGGCTAAGGTGTACGAGGCCATCGTGAAGGGTGAACCCCACACGGCGGCGGGTATACCCGAGGCCTTCAATGTAATGGTACAGGAACTGCGCGGGCTCGCGCTGGACATTAGGGTGTTCGACGCCAAGGGCAAACAGATAGCCTTGACGGAGCGGGATGAGGACATCATCAACAAGAACACTGGCGCCTTTTAGCCTTAAGGGGGCAGCATGAGAGATATCCAGGATTTTGACAGTATTGGGATCCGTCTGGCCAGTCCGGAGATGATCAAGGCCTGGTCGTACGGAGAGGTCAAGAAGCCTGAGACGATCAATTACCGCACACTTCGACCGGAGCGTGACGGCCTTTTCTGCGAGAGGATCTTCGGCACCACCAAGGAATGGGAGTGCTACTGCGGTAAGTTTAAGTCGATTCGTTACAAGGGCGTGATCTGCGACCGCTGCGGCGTCGAGGTTACTCATTTTAGGGTGCGCCGCGAACGCATGGGCCACATAGAGCTGGCCTGCCCCGTGTCCCACATCTGGTTCTACCGCTCCGTGCCCAGCCGCATGGGATTGTTGCTCGACCTGCCGGTGGCCGCACTGCGGTCCATCCTCTACTACGAGAAGTTTATCGTCATAGATCCGGGCGAGACCGAGCTCAAGAAAATGGAGCTCCTCACCGAGGAAGAGTACAACGCCGCCCAGGACCGCTTTGGCGGGGCATTCTCGGCCGGCATGGGCGCCGAGGCCATCCGCTCCCTGTTAGAGCAGATTAATCTGGATGAACTGGCCGCCGAGCTGCGTGAAAGGATGATCGCCAAAGGCCCCAAGGCCGACAAACGTCTTTTAAAGCGCATCGAGATCGTAGAATCCTTTAGAAATTCCAACAACAAGCCCGAGTGGATGATTCTCTCGGTAGTACCCGTCATCCCTCCCGAGCTGCGGCCAATGGTGCAGCTGGACGGCGGCAGGTTCGCCACCAGCGACCTCAACGACCTCTACCGCAGGGTAATCAACCGTAATAACAGGCTCAAGCGCCTCCAGAATCTCAACGCTCCCGAAATAATCATCCGCAACGAAAAGCGCATGCTCCAGGAAGCGGTGGATGCCCTCTTTGACAATACTAAAAAGAAGCGGGTAGTGAAGGGCGCCTCCAACAGGCCGCTTAAGTCCCTCTCCGACATGCTCAAGGGCAAGCAGGGCCGCTTCCGACAGAACCTTCTGGGCAAGCGCGTCGACTACTCAGGCCGTTCGGTCATTGTAGTAGGTCCCGAACTCAAGATGTGGCAGTGCGGACTGCCCACCAAAATGGCTTTGGAACTTTTCAAGCCCTTCATCATGAAGAAGCTTGTGGAAAAGGACGTTGTCTACAACATCAAGAAGGCCAAGATGCTGGTGGAGTCCGAGACTCCCGAAGTCTTTGCCGTGCTGGATGAGGTGGTAAAGGAACATCCGGTCTTGCTCAACCGCGCGCCCACCCTCCATAGACTGGGTATCCAGGCCTTCGAGCCTGTGCTCGTGGAAGGCAAGGCAATAAAGCTTCATCCCTTGGTCTGTAAGGCCTTCAATGCCGACTTCGACGGCGACCAGATGGCTGTTCACGTGCCGCTCACCAACGCCGCCCAGGCCGAATGCTGGACACTAATGCTCTCCAGCCGCAACCTCTTGGACCCCGCTAACGGCAAGACCATTGTCTATCCCTCCCAGGATATCGTATTGGGCATTAGCTTCCTCACCAGGCCCAAGAAGGGCGTGAAGGGCGAGGGCAAAAGGTTCTCTTCAGCCGATGAGCTCCTCATGGCCTGCGAGTCCGGCGCCTGCGATTACCAGGCCGAGGTGCGGGTTCCCACCACTAAACTACAAGTATGGGATAAGGTGACCAAGGATTTTGAGCTGCCTTCCAATCAGACAATTGTTACCACAGCGGGTCGAATCCTTCTCAACGAAGCCTTCCCAGCCGAAGTTCCTTTTATCAACTATGCGTTGACCGACAAGGATATTCGCTTGCTCGTTGAGAATGTGTACAAGCTCAAGGGACCCTACGTCACCGTTATTATGCTGGATGCCATCAAGAACATGGGATTCAAGTATGCCACCTTCTTCGGCGCCACCATCGGAATGGACGATATTGTCATTCCTAGCGAGAAGGCATCCATGATCGACGCAGCTAACAAGCAGGTCGAGTCGATCCAGAAGCAGTACCTGGCTGGGCATATCACCCAGGACGAGCGCTACAACAGGGTAGTCGAGGTCTGGTCCAAGACCAACGAGGAACTCACCTCGGTGATGATGAAGGCCCTGGAAAATGACAAGGGTGGCTTCAACAATATCTACATGATGGCTTTCTCCGGCGCCCGAGGAAGCCGCAACCAGATCCGCCAGCTGGCGGGTATGCGCGGCCTCATGGCCAAACCATCGGGCGACATTATCGAGCTACCCATCAGGTCGAACTTTCGCGAAGGCCTGTCGGTAATCGAATTTTTCATCTCCACCAACGGCGCCCGAAAGGGTCTAGCCGATACGGCCTTAAAGACCGCAGACGCCGGCTACCTCACCCGAAGGCTGGTAGATATTGCCCAGGACATGGTGGTGAACGTGGACGAC
The DNA here is from genome assembly GCA_002428725.1 of Spirochaetaceae bacterium UBA6076. GTDB lineage: Bacteria > Spirochaetota > Spirochaetia > Treponematales > Rectinemataceae > UBA2256. The sequence goes on from DIXQ01000034.1 coordinate 16,807, forward strand.
TGCGGCACCATCAACGGTTCGGTCTACACGGCCATTAAGGACGGTGAGGAAATCATCGAGCCGCTGCGCGAGCGAATCATCGGCAGATTTACCCTGGACCCCATTAGGCACCCCATAACCGGCCAGGTTATCGTTGAGTCCAACCAGGAAATCACCGAAGAAATAGCTTCGCTTATAGAAGCCTCGGGTATAGAAGAAGTGACGATCCGCACCGTGCTTACCTGCGAAGCCCGCTACGGCGTTTGCCGCAAGTGCTACGGCCGCAACCTGGCCACAGGCCGCACCGTGGACATAGGCGAGGCGGTGGGTATCATTGCTGCCCAGTCTATCGGACAGCCGGGCACACAGCTCACCATGAGAACCTTCCATATTGGAGGGGCGGCGACCAAGGCTTCCGAAGAAAACCGGGTCTATCTCAAATACCCTGTCTACGTAACCCGGATTCAAGGCACCTACGTTTCCACAAAAGACAACCACTATCTCTTTACCAGAAAAGGGTATATTTACGTCTGCAAGGTCTTTGCCGCCTTCGACCTCGTCAAGGGTGACAAGCTCCTTGTAAAGGACGGCGACAGAGTCTTAAAGGGTTCTCCGATAATAAAGAAGAAGGGCAAGAGCGAAGAGCTTGTCGCGAATGACATCTCTTACGCGAAGGTGCTTCACGCCGAAGGCGAGCAGGGTCAGCGACTTTTGTTGATCGCCCAAGAACAGAAATTGGAAATCCGTAACGGATCGGATCTTTCTGTCAAGGTAGGCGATCTTGTACCTGCCGAGGATACGGTCGCTATCTTTGACCCCTTTACCGATCCTATCATCTCGGAATACGACGGCTATGTCCGCTTCGAGGATATAATTCCTGGCTCGACCTTAAAGGAAGAGATCAACGAGGAAACCGGTAATATCGACAAGCGTATCACCGAATTTACCCTGGAACGGGATTCTAAGCAGCCTCGTATCGTTATAAGCGACGAAGCAGGCAACGAAATATTTGCCTACCTGCTTCCCGGCGGGGCATACCTTAATGTGGAGGACGGCGAGTCGATCAAGGCGGGGCGCACTCTGGCAAAGATTCTTAAAGAAAGCGCCAAGGCCATGGATATCACTGGGGGCTTGCCTAGGGTAGGCGAGCTGTTCGAAGCCAGAAAATCCAAGAATCCGGCTGTGCTCGCGATGGTGTCCGGCAAGGTTTCCATCAGGCAGAATATTAAGAATAAACGGCTTATTGTTATCACCGACCGATTTGGCAAGGAATACAAGCATCTCGTTCCCATTGGCAGAAGGCTCCTTGTGCGGGACAACGACATGGTTGAAGCTGGAGAACTGCTCTGCGACGGAAGCCGAAATCCCCACGATATGTTGAATATTCTGGGTGAGCATGCCTGCCAGGCATACCTTATGGACGAGGTCCAGCAGGTGTACCGTCTCCAGGGTGTCACTATCAACGACAAGCATATAGGCGTCATCATCCGCCAGATGATGAAAAAGGTGGAGATTGTCAGCCCCGGCGACACTAGGTTCATATACGGCCAGCAGGTAGACAAGTACCGATTCCACGAGGAGAACGAGAGGGTCATTAAGGAAGGCGGCCAGCCCGCAGTAGCCCGGCCTATGCTTCTAGGTATTACCAGGGCGTCCCTCAAGATCGATTCATTCTTCTCCGCCGCATCCTTCCAGGAAACCACAAAGGTCCTCACCGACGCCGCCATCGCGGGCTCTGTGGATGGACTACGAGGCTTGAAGGAAAACGTCATCATTGGTCACCTGATCCCCGCCGGAACTGGCATGAAGGTGTACAAGGGCATCAAGCTCTCGGACAGCGAGCACGACGACCTGGACGGCTATGTGGAAGAAATCCTCGAAAAGCGAAAGCTCGAAAAGGAAATGGCCCCCATACCGGCTCTGGAGGACAGGGCGGATGCCAACGGTACCTTCGAAGAAGAGACGGTGTTCGACAACGACGCCGGCTTTGAAGCGGTAAACGAGGACGAATAAGAAAACGCCGGGCTTTTATTCCCGGAAGCGGCGCCTGGCCGGTGGGTCTTTTCGGACTGCGACCGGCCAGGCGCCGGTATTGACATTTTAGGAAGGCTGGAGGTATCTTGGATCGCCTGGCTAGAGCCCACCGCGCTTAGCCTGCGATTGTACCAGCCATAATTTGAAACTGGTCCTGGGTGATGCTGACACCGAGAGACCGAATAAGGGAGTCTAGAGCATTTATGCCTACGATCAACCAGCTTATCCGTCTCGGCAGAAAGCCGAACGTGTGGCGGACTAAAGCCCCGGCACTGGACGAGTGCCCGCAGCGCCGCGGCGTTTGCACCCGCGTAATGACCGTTACGCCCAAGAAGCCGAACTCGGCCCTCCGCAAGGTAGCCCGTGTCCGTCTTACCCATGGCATCGAAGTAACCGCCTATATCCCCGGCATTGGCCACAACCTCCAGGAACACTCGGTGGTTCTGGTACGTGGAGGCCGTGTCAAGGACCTCCCCGGCGTTCGCTATCACATCATTCGGGGCGCCAAGGATACCTTAGGCGTCGAGGACCGCAAGAAGGGCCGCTCCAAATACGGAGCCAAGAAGCCCAAGGCCTAAGGGAAAGAAGTATGGGCAGAAAAAAGAAATCCATCGATCGCGGCCATGCGCCCGATACCAAGTACAATTCCACCGCTGTTACCAAGTTTGTCTGCAGAATGATGTGGCAGGGTAAGAAATCTACCTGCACCCGCATCATGTACGACGCTATGGAAATCATGCAGCAGAAAGCCGGAGTTCCCGCCCTGGACGTTTTCAACAAGGCCTTAGATAACGCGAAGCCCGTTGTCGAGGTCAAGTCTAGGCGAGTCGGTGGCGCAACCTACCAGGTTCCCATCGAGATCCGGGATTCCCGGCGCGAAGCCCTGGCCATGCGCTGGCTTATCGCCGCCTCCAGAGCCCGCAGCGGCAAGGCCATGCCCGACAAGCTGGCCGATGAGCTTTTAGACGCCTTCAACGGCACCGGCTCCGCCATCAAGAAAAAAGAAGACATGCATAAGATGGCTGAAGCGAATAAAGCATTCGCACATTACCGCTGGTAATAGTTCTTCAGTTAATAAAAGGCCCTGCGTTGCAGGGTTTTTTATTTTACATGCGAATGCTTTATTCGCTATAGCGAGCGAAGCGAGCGTTGGCTAAAGGGGCCGCCCACTATAGGTGGTAAGCTTAGCTTTCTAGTCACTAAAAGCCCCAGCTTTGCTGGGGTTTTTTGTTTTAAGAGGCGAAAGCTTTATTGGCCATAGCGAGCCGAAGGCGAGCGTTTGCGTACGACGCCTCAAGCGAGCGTTTGCGTACGGTGCTCTATACGAGGCCATAAGCAAGACAGAAAAGCGTTAGCTTACTAGTCTAACTAAAGCTAATAAAAGACACTCTTTAAAGGCTTTTTAATCCCTTCTAGAATGACTATACTATCCCATCATGGCGACGCCGAACCCTGCAACCACAAACCTCGAAACACAACAAATCCGCAATATCGGCGTACTCGCCCATGTGGACGCCGGCAAGACATCAATAACCGAAAAAATGCTTCACCTGGCAGGCTTAAAGCGCGAAGCCGGCGACGTGGATGAAGGCACCACTAGTACCGACTACCTCTCGGTGGAACGCCTTCACGGCATCACCGTAAAATCGGCGGCAGTGCGCTTTCAATGGGGCAATGCCTTTATTCACCTCATCGACACCCCCGGCCACGTCGACTTCGGCAACGAAGTAGACCGCGCCTTAAGAATCCTGGACGGCGCCGTCATAGCACTCTGCGCCGTTTCGGGCGTACAGGCACGCACCGAAGTCATCGCCAAGGCTTGCGATGCGCGAAACCTTCCCCGACTCTATTTTGTCAATAAAATGGACAGGGCAGGGGCGGATTTTTTCGGAATCGTCGAAGACCTGAGCGCCAACCTGGAACCCAATGCCCTCGCGCTTCAATTTCCCCTGTACGAAGGACAGCGCTGGATCGGCATCGTCGACCTTTTAACAATGAAAGCCTTCTATCTACACACCGAACATCCTGATAATGAGCAACTCGGCGGAAGCCAGGGCGCCTCAGGAACCCCCATCATCGCTTCAGCCTTACCGGAACATCAACGTACAGCCCTCAAAAAAGCCAGGGCTCGCTTGTTCGAAAAACTAGCCGAGGGTGACGAGGAAGTCTTGTCGTATTTCGCCACCGACCACGAAGCGCCGCAAGCGCTCTTGGCAAAGGCCGCCGCCGAAGCCCTGCAAGCGTGCCGTCTTGTACCCCTCTTCTGTGGCTCCGCCTTCGTCGACGTTTCGGTGCGCCTGCTTCTCGATGCGGTTGAAAACCTCCTGCCTTCCCCTGCCAAGGCGCTTATACCGGAAGGAATCGATCCGAAAACCGGGGAGGAAAAACGCCTTTTGCTCGACCCAGCTGCACCCGCAGCAGCCTTTGTCTTTAAAACCCTCAAGGACAGCTTAGGCGAACTCTACGCCTGGGCACGAATCTGGACCGGAATGCTCCACGCTAATAAAAAACTCCTCGATGCCCGTTCAGGAAAAAACATCCTGGTCAAGCGACTTTTTGGAATACATGCCGACAGCCTCATCGAGCTCAAGGAAGCAGGCCCAGGGGAAATAGTCGCCATAAAAGCATCCGACATCGAACCCGGCGCCAGCCTCTGCGATCCTAAAAACCCCATCCTCTTCGAAGCCTTGGACATTCCTATTCCGGTTTTAAGCCAAGTCTTCGAGCCAGCGACCCTTCGGGACCTGCACAGCCTGCGCTCCGCATTGGAATCCCTGGCTTTGGAAGACCTTTCGCTCAAGGTGCAAGAGGAAAAGGAAACCGGCCGCTTCGAGGTTGCAGGGCAGGGGGAACTCCACCTGGAAATCCTCGCCGAGCGACTCAAACGGGAATTCGGGTTGACGGTGCGTACCGGCAATCCTAAGGTTCAGCTTAAGGAACGACTAGTAAAAAACGCAACGGTAGCAGAGAACTTTGACCGCGACCTGGGCGGGGAGCGGGTACGGGTATCGGTGGAGGTCTCGGTGCAAAGCAAGCGGGACAGGCCAGGGGTCGAGCTACTCCAAAACCCCAGCCTCAGAGCCCAGCCCCAGTACCTCGCCGCAGCCAAGCGCGGCGCCGCAGCGGCGCTTGCTGTTGGTCCTTCCCAGGGCTACCCCCTGGAAGGGGCCGAGCTTACACTAATCAACCTAAGCCCTCCGGCCAGCCAAACCGGCAAAAACGGCGAGATAGCCCTGGAAGCCGCCGCAGCCCTAGCCACCCGCAAAGCCCTGCTTGAGGCGGGTTCGGAAATCCTTGAACCGGTAATGCGCATCGACATAGACTGCCCGGATGAGCACTTCGGCCCGGTGCTCAATTCCATTTCCACCCGGGGCGGCCGGGTAGAATCGGTGGAAGAAAGCGTGGGATCCAAAAGCATCGTCGCCCAGGCACCCATGTCCCGGCTCTTTGGTTTTGCGTCGGAATTGCGTTCCATGAGTAAAGGGCGAGCCCAATTCCAGGCCCGTTTTGCAGGCTACGAAGCGACAAAGGCCTTATAATTAGCCCGCTGCCCACCAAGCATAAAAGCCTAAACGGCAAAAATCCGCTAATCCTCGACTAGGCCACTTGATAAGCCTTGACAGTTCCTCTATAATCCGAGAGCCTTAACATGAATATCCATGGCAGGAGGAATAAGATATGGCCAAAGAAAAATTCGAGCGTACCAAGCCGCACATGAACGTCGGTACGATCGGACACATCGACCACGGAAAGACGACCTTGAGCGCAGCCATCACCATGTACTGCGCCCGCAAGTTCGGCGACAAAGTAATGAAGTACGATGAAATCGACAACGCGCCGGAAGAGAAAGCCCGTGGTATCACCATCAACACCAGGCACCTTGAGTATCAGTCCACTAAACGGCATTATGCCCATATCGACTGCCCCGGACACGCCGACTACATCAAGAACATGATCACCGGCGCTGCCCAGATGGACGGCGCTATCGTAGTAGTCTCAGCCCCCGATTCCGTCATGCCCCAGACCCGTGAGCACGTGCTCCTGGCCCGCCAGGTTGGCGTCCCCTCGGTACTGGTCTTCCTCAACAAGGTAGACCTGGTGGACGATGCCGAACTCATCGAGCTGGTCGAGGAAGAGGTTCGCGACCTGCTTAACTTCTATGGCTTCCCCGGGGACAAGACCCCCATAATCAAGGGATCCGCCTTCAGGGCCATGTCCGAGCCGGACAATCCCGAAGCTACCAAGTGCATCCAGGACCTTTTGGACGCCATGGACAGCTTCTTCCCCGACCCCGTCCGCCTTACCGACCAGCCCTTCCTCATGCCCATCGAGGACGTCTTCACCATCTCCGGCCGCGGCACCGTCGTAACCGGCCGTGTGGAGCGCGGAATCGTTAAGATCAACGAAACCGTGGAGATCGTCGGAATCAAACCGACTAAGTCCACCGTCGTTACCGGCATTGAGATGTTCAACAAGCTTCTGGACGAAGGCCGTGCGGGTGACAACATCGGTACATTGCTGCGCGGTATCGACAAGAAAGAAGTCGAGCGCGGACAGGTTCTGGCTAAGCCCGGCACCATCACTCCTCACACCAAGTTCAGGGGTCAGGTATACGTACTTAACCAGCAGGAAGGCGGCCGCCATAGTCCCTTCTTCACCGGTTACAGGCCCCAGTTCTACTTCAGGACCACCGACATCACCGGCTCCGTCTCCCTGCCCGAGGGTAAGGAAATGGTAATGCCCGGCGACAACACCGAGATCAACGTAGAGCTAATCTACCCGATCGCCATGGAAAAGGGGCTCAAGTTCGCCATCCGCGAAGGTGGACACACTGTAGCCTCCGGCCAGGTTGTCGAGGTAATTGCGTAAGATTTCTGCGTAAAGCGGGCTGTCCAACCCTTTGGGGACTGGACAGCCCTTTTTTTTTCTGCGATAATAGCCTGCATTTTAAGCGGCGGGGCTCCTTGGGTTCCGCGGCGCATGGGGTATGAGCGCGCCCGCCAGGGTACGGCTCGGTATTGCCTGCGCAAGAGTTCTTTGGAGGTCGTATGAAAGACAGAATCCGCGTAAGGCTTAGAGGCTTCGATGTGCGTCTTGTGGACGACAGCGCGAGCGGTATTGTGAAGACGGTTCAAGGTGCCGGCGCAAAGGTGTCGGGTCCTATTCCCTTGCCGACGAGAATCAGCAAGTATACCGTGCTTCGCTCGCCCCACGTGCACAAGAAATCGAGGGAGCAGTTCGAGATGAGGACCCACAAGCGTCTCATTGACATACTGGAACCCACTCCCGAGGTTATGGACGCTCTTATGAAGCTCGAACTGCCCGCGGGTGTCGATGTCGAGATAAAGCAGTAATTCGGCGCGTCGATAAGCGCCTGAAACACTGTCGCGACGCTACCAAGCGCCGCGCAAATGCTGAAACGCCCGGTGTATATGCCGGTCGCGTTCAACGCAGGAGTACCGAATGATCGGACTAATCGGAAAGAAGCTTGGGATGACCCAGGTATTCGACGATACGGGAAGGCTTATCCCCGTCACCGTCGTCCAGGTCGCGCCCAATCTCGTCGTCGGAAAGAAAACGACCGAAAAGGACGGCTACGACGCCATAGTCGTAGGTGTCTACGAGAAGAAGAAAACGCGGGTTAGCAAGCCCTATGCGGGTCAGTTTGGAGAGGGCCTGGCCCCCACCAGAGTTCTCCGCGAGTTCCGCGATTTTGAAAAAGATGTCCAGGTAGGCGAAAAGCTGGATGTTGCCCTTTTGGAGAGGGTTCGCTACGTAGATGTGGTGGCTAATTCCAAGGGTAGGGGATTCCAGGGTGTCGTAAAGCGCTGGAATTTCGGCGGAGGCCGGGCTACCCACGGATCCAAGTTTCATAGGGAAGCGGGATCTACAGGTCAGAGTACTTATCCCCACAAGACCTTCAAGAACAATAAAATGCCAGGCCATATGGGTAACGAACGCGTGACCGTACAGAATCTTAAAGTCGTGCGTGTAGATGTTGAAAAAGGTGTCGTGCTGGTGCGCGGCGCGCTTCCAGGCGCCCGCAACTGTGATCTTCTGGTCCGCAAAGCGGTCAAGAAGAGCTGAGGACGGAGGACCCAATGGAAAGTAAGGTTGTTTCCACCCAGGGAAAGGAGCTCAAGAGCATCGAGCTCTCCGAATCCGTTTTCGGACTTCCCATCAATGAGGACGTAATTTATTACGCCATAAACAATGAGCTGGCCAACAAGCGTTTGGGCACTGCTTCCACCAAGGACAGGGGCGAGGTTCATGGCACCAACAGAAGGCCATACAGCCAGAAAGGCACTGGAAGGGCCCGCCATGGTGATACCAAGTCCAACGTTTACGTGGGCGGCGGCATCTCCTTCGGCCCAAAGCCCAGGGATTTCTCCTACATGATGCCCAGAAAGGCCAAACGTCTCGCGCTCAAGACAATTTTAAGCATGAAAGCCCAGGACGGCACCCTAGCTCTGGTGGAGGACTTCACCATCGAGTCGGGCAAAACCAAGGATCTGGTCAAGGCCTTGGCTCCCTTTGTGGATGCCAAGAAGCCGGAACGCACGGTTATCATCCTCAAAGATGACGATCCCATGCTCAAGCGGGCAGCCAGAAACATTCCTTGGTTGAGCTACCTCTCTTATAACAGGCTTAGGGCGCATGATCTCTTCTATGGAAGAAAGATCGTCATGCTCGAGTCCGCGGCAAAGCAGCTCAATGAGTTTTATGCCGACGAGAAAAGGAGCGCCGAATAATGGACTACCAGTCGATTCTCATCGAGCCTGTGCTCTCCGAAAAGAGCAATATAATGCGCGAGAGCGGCCAGTACGTATTTAAGGTCGATTCCCGTGCGGACAAGATTATAGTGATGGAGGCGGTGAAGACCCTCTTCAAGGTCAATCCAGTCTCCTGCAGGATTATCAACGTGGCCTCCAAGCCTAAGCGCTTGAGGGGTCGTCCTGGCAGGACCGCCGAGTGGAAGAAGGCCATCGTCAAGCTTCAGAAGGGCGAGACGATCCGCGTATTCGAAGGCGCCTAAGCGAGTAAGGGGAATATATGGGTATCAAGACCTTCAGACCGTTAACGCCTGGTCTGCGCCACCGAATCCAGGTGGTGAACGACGAGATTAGCTCCAACAAGAGTAATCCCGAAAAATCCCTTACCAAGGGAAAGTCGAGCACGGGCGGTAGAGCATCCAATGGCCGCATCTCCATGCGGCATCACGGAGGCGGGCACAAGCGCAAGTACAGGATTATCGACTTCAAGCGGGACAAATTCGGGATTCCCGGCACCGTCGCCGCTATAGAATACGATCCCAACCGCAGCGCTAATATCGCATTGATCAATTATGCGGACGGCGAAAAGCGTTACATTCTTTGCCCCAGGGGACTGACCGTGGGCGGCAAGATCATGTCCGGACCTCAGGCAGGCTTGGATGTGGGCAATGCCCTTCCGATGGAAAACATCCCCCTCGGGTTCACCGTGCATAATGTCGAACTTACCCTGGGCAAGGGTGGCCAAATGGCCCGTTCAGCCGGCGCAAGCGCCCTCATAGCCGGAGCCGAAGGTGACTATGTTGTGCTCAAGCTCCCCTCGGGCGAGCTTCGCATGGTGTTTAAGAAGTGCATCGCCACTATTGGGATTGTGGGCAACGAAGAGCACATGAACGAGCAGGTAGGTAAGGCAGGGCGGAACAGATGGAGAGGCATTAGACCCACTGTTCGCGGTACTGTCATGAACCCCGTCGACCATCCGCATGGAGGCGGCGAGGGCAAAGGCAAGGGATACAAGCAACCCGTTTCGCCCTGGGGCCAGCCGGCCAAGGGGTACAGGACTCGGGACAACCACAAGCCCTCCAGCCGCTTCATCACGAAGCGTCGCAAGTGAGATAGGAGCACACTCGTGTCAAGGTCCGTAAAGAAGGGGCCCTTCATCGAGAAGAGCCTGTACAAGAAAGTGACAGAAGGCAGCAAGTCCGGTGACAAGAAAATGGTCAAAACCTACTCTAGGACTTCCACCATCATCCCTGAAATGGTCGGACAGACTATCTCAGTGTATAACGGCAAGACTTGGGTTCCTGTGTATGTAACGGAGAACCTGGTCGGTCATAAGCTCGGCGAGTTCGCCCCCACCCGCATTTTCCGCGGTCACGCTGGCAGCGATAAAAAAGCCGAGAAGAAATAGGGGTTCGATCATGACTAAAAAGACAGGATACAGAGCCACCGCCAAATGGCTCATGGGTTCTCCCTATAAGATCCGCCCCGTGGCCGATCTGGTGCGAGAGAAACCCTATACCGAAGCCGTAGCCATTCTCGACCACATGCCGCAAAAAGGTGCCAGCCTTATAAAGAAGGTAGTCGCCTCAGCGGTGTCCAACGCCCTCAACGCCAACAAGAAGCTTGGCGAAGATATGCTCTATATCAAGGAGCTGAGGATCGACGAGGGGCCCAGGATGCGCAGGGTCTGGTTTAGGGCCCGCGGAAGAGCGGACATGCTCATCAAGAGAATGTGCCATATCTCCTGCGTGGTCGAAGAAATCGGCAAGAAGTCGGAGGCCTAAGGTGGGCAATAAAGTAAGTCCTATTGGATTACGTATCGGGATCAACAAGGATTGGAGCTCCAAATGGTATGTGGAGCCCAGAGAATATGCCAAAACCCTCCATGAGGACCTGGCTATCCGCAAGCGCATCTATCAGCTGCCCGAAGTTAAGGGTGCCGATGTAGCCGAGGTGGAGATTGTCAGGCATCCCCAGCGGATTACAGTAATTATCCATACCGCAAGGCCCGGCGTTCTCATCGGTGTAAAGGGAGCAAATATCGAGCGTATTGGTCTAGAGATCCAGAAGGTTGCCACCAAGAAGGTGCAGATCAAGATCAAAGAGATCAAAAAGACTGATACCAACGCCCAGATCGTAGCCCAGAATATTGCCCGGCAACTGGAGAACCGCGGTTCTTTCCGCAGGGCGCTCAAGATGGCCATATCCAATGCCATAAAGGGTGGAGCCCAGGGATGCAAAATCAGGGTTTCCGGTAGGCTTGGTGGCGCCGATATGTCCAGAACAGAGGAACTCAAGGAAGGTAGGATTCCCCTACACACCCTGAGGGCCGATATCGATTACGGTTTCTACGAGTCCCAGACTACCTTTGGCAAGATCGGTGTCAAGGTTTGGATCTACCAGGGTATGGTCTATAACGCCGACAAGAACGAAGACGCCGGCATGCTAGCCCGCAAGGCCAGACGGGAACCAGCAGGTTCCGCCGCCGAGCCTCGCGAACGTAGGGATACCGAGCACCGGAATTCGGATCGCAGGGAAGGCGGTGAGCGCTGGCCCAGGCGACCGGCCGCGCCCAGGGGAGATGCTCCCAGGGGCGATGAGAGGGCAAGGAGCTAAGTCATGCTTATTCCCAAGAGAGTTAAACACAGAAAACAGCAGCGCGGCAGACCCACAGGGAACGCCCAGCGCGGCAACACCATAGCCTTCGGCGAGTATGGTCTTATCTGCCTTGAGCCTGAGTGGCTCACCAACAGACAGATCGAAGCAGCCCGTATAGCCCTCAACCGCTATATCAAACGCGGTGGAAAGCTCTGGATACGAATTTTCCCCGACAAGCCCTATTCCAAGAAACCCTTGGAAACCCGAATGGGAAAGGGAAAGCCCGGACCCGAATACTGGGTGGCTGTCGTGCGACCCGGCACGGTGCTTTTCGAGCTTTCCGGTGTAGAACCGGCGGTTGCCGCGGAAGCCATGCGGTTGGCTGGCTCCAAGCTTCCCGTCAAGACAAGGTTCGCCCTCCGGGCGGAAACGGAGTGAGTCGATGAAAAACGCGTTTAAGGAATTAAAGCTCGAGGAGCTTCTCGCCAAGCGAGAAGACCTCAGGAAGAAGTATTTCGACCTCCGCTTCCAAATGGTCGTTGGACACGTCGAAAATCCTGTTCAAAAACGAAACCTTCGTCGCCAGATCGCCAGGCTCGAGACGCTGATACTCCAGGCTCAGCGCGCCGCCTCCGGCGAAAAGGCTTAAAGGTTTTAGGAGATAATCGTGGATACCGACGTTCAGAAAGAAAAGAAGTCAAAGTTGGTGCTCCAAGGCGTTGTTGCCTCCGACAAGATGGACAAGACCATCGTCGTCGAATTCAGCACGCGCAAGCTGCACCCGCTGTACAAGAAGTACGTGACTAGGTCCAAGAAAGTAAAGGCGCACGACGAGAAGAATGAAGCCCATATCGGAGACACCGTGCGAGTTGAAGAGTGCAGACCCCTTTCCAAGGAAAAGCACTGGCGCCTGATTGAAATCATCGAACGGGCGAAATAGGCGAACGGGAGAAAGACTATGGTTCAGGTAGAAAGCATGCTCACGGTCGCCGACAACTCAGGTGCCAAGACCGTGCAGTGTATCAAGGTCCTCGGCGGAACGCGCCGACGCTATGCCTCCGTAGGAGACATTATCGTCGTGGCGGTCAAGTCGGCCCTTCCTAATTCATCTATAAAGAAGGGCACCATCGAAAAAGCGGTGGTCGTCAGGACCCACAAGGAATACCGTCGGCCCGACGGTACCTATATCCGCTTCGACGACAACGCCTGCGTCGTCATCGATGCTAACAAGAATCCGAAAGGCAAGCGCATCTTCGGACCGGTCGCCCGAGAGCTGAGGGACAAGGACTATATGAAGATAGTCTCCCTGGCTCCCGAGGTCCTGTAAGGAGAGGATATGACCGAAATAAAGTACAAGCTTCGGAAAGAGGACCTTGTCCAGGTCATAGCCGGCAAGGATAAGGGCAAACAGGGAAAGATCCTCAAGATCGACAGGGAAAAGGGCAGAGTAATCGTGGCAGGGGTCAACATGATCAAGAAAGCCATGAAGAAGAAATCCCAGAACGAACGCGGCGGCATCGCCGAGATCGAGGGCGCCCTTCACATATCCAACGTGATGATCGTCTGCAAGAAATGTGGACCTGTTAAGATTGGTTATAAAATCGACGGCGACACCAAGAAGCGGGTGTGCCGCAAGTGCGGGGAGGTGCTTTGATGGCTAAAGAGAAAGACAAGGCGGAAGCCTCGTCCAAGGACGTAGCCAAAGCCAAAGCCGAAGGCAAAGCCAAAGCAGAAGTCAGGGCCAAGGCAAAAGCTCAGCCCAAAGCCACGGATGAGCCCAAGACAACCGAGAAGGCCATCCCGCCCAGACTCAAGAAAACCTACCGCGAGAAGCTCGTTCCCGAGCTCTTTAAGGAGATGGGCTACGATTCCATCATGCAGGTTCCACGCTTGGTAAAGGTAGTCGTGTCTATGGGCGTAGGCGAGGCTAAGGAGAACAAAAAACTCCTGGATGCAGCCGTAGCCGACTTAGGCATCATAACCGGGCAACATGCGGTCAAAACCAAGGCGCGTAAGTCCATAGCTACTTTCAAGATCAGACAGGGACAGGAAATCGGAGCCAGGGTGACTTTGCGCGGCGACTACATGTGGGAATTCCTGGACAGGCTCATGAATGTGGCGCTCCCCCGAGTAAAGGACTTCAGGGGCGTCAACGCCAATGCCTTCGACGGCCACGGCAACTATTCCCTGGGACTGAACGAGCAGATAATTTTCCCGGAAATCGATTTCGACAAGATCGAGAAGGTCATGGGGCTCAATATCGCGATCGTTACGACCGCGAAAACCGACAAAGAGGCGAAAAGCCTTCTAGGCATGTTAGGCATGCCCTTCAGAAAGTAAGGTAGGCGTACATGGCACGAAAGGCGATGATTTTAAAGGCTGAAGAGAAGCCGAAGTACATGAGCCGCCTGGTTCGACGCTGCAAGGTCTGCGGACGCTCCAGGGGTTACATGAGAAAATTCGACATGTGCAGGATCTGCTTCAGGAAGCTCGCTTCCGAAGGCAAGATTCCCGGCGTGACGAAGTCAAGCTGGTAGGAGGTAGCGATGAGCGTTTCTGATCCCATCGCGGACATGCTGACAAAGATCCGCAACGCGAGTGCGGCCGGTCACGAGAAAGTCGACATCATGGCCTCCAGGATCAAGCTTGAGATCGTCAAGATTCTCAAGACCGAAGGCTATATCAAGAACTTTAAGAAGATTCAGACCGAAGGATCCAACATAATCAGGATCTTCCTCAAGTACGACGAGGAAAACGATCCCGTGCTGCACGGCACAAACAAGGTGTCCAAGCCCGGTAGGCGAGTCTATTCCGGTTACAAGGAAATTCCTCGGGTCTTCAACGGTTACGGCACCCTGATAGTCTCTACGTCCAACGGGATTATCACGGGAAAGAAGGCCGTGGAAAAGCAGGTGGGCGGCGAGCTCATCTGCACGGTCTGGTAATTCGGGGGAACATATATGTCAAGAATCGGAATACGGCCGGTCCTGATACCGCAGGGTGTAAAAGTGAGCGTTGCTCCCACCAGCGTCACCGTAGAGGGGCCGAAGGGAAAACTTTTTCAGGAGTATGTTCCTGAAGTCGAGATCGTCGTAAAAGACGGCGCCGTCCATTTTGCCAGGAAAAACGATTCCAAGCAGTCCAAGGCTTACCATGGGCTGTACAGGAGCCTGGTAAACAACATGGTGCTCGGCGTCTCCCAGGGCTTTAGAAAAGCCCTTGTGGTGAACGGTGTCGGCTACCGTGCCGAAGTACAGGGCAACTTCCTCGTCATGAGCATCGGCTTTTCCAGCGATTTTATGGTCGTCATCCCCCAGGGGCTGGCGGTGACCATTGAGTCGAATGGACAGAAGGTGGTCATTTCCGGCGCAGACCATGCTCTGGTGGGTAAGTTTGCCAGCGAGGTCAGGTCCCTGAGGCTTCCCGAACCCTACAAGGGCAAGGGCATCAGGTACGAGGACGAAAAGATTCGCAGGAAGGTCGGCAAGACCGGCGTGAAGTGAGGCCAGTGAATGAGCGTTAAAGAACTCGAAGATAAACTGAGAAAAAGGGCGAAACGGAAGGTTTCGGTCAGAAAGGCCATCTACGGCAGCGCCGAGCGGCCGAGGATGACCGTGTTCAAATCCAACCTTCACATGTACGTCCAGGTGATTGACGACGATGCCGGCACAACCTTGGCCAGCGCATCCACGGTGGAGAAGGCCCTCAAGGACATAACCAGGAACGTCGAAGGCGGAGCAAAGCTCGGCGAGGAAATCGGTAAACGACTGGCCGCAAAGGGTGTCAAAACCGTCGTGTTCGACAGGAACGGTTATCAGTACCACGGCATCGTTAAAGCGATAGCCGACGGAGCCCGCAAGGCCGGGATCACATTCTAGGGGGCTTTTCGTGGAAAGAGATAGAAACAGAAGAGACGACTCTCAGCCGCGTGACAATTTTACCGAGAAGCTCGTCCAGCTCAATAGGACCGCCAAGGTCGTCAAGGGCGGCCGACGCTTCTCATTTTCGGCCCTTACCGTGGTAGGCGACCACCAGGGTCATGTGGGCTTCGGATTCGGCAAGGCCAACGACGTAACCGAGGCTATCAGAAAGTCGGTAGAAAAAGCACGCAAGGCAATAATCCATGTGCCCATAAAGAACGGCACCCTTCCCCACAAAATTGTGGGCAAGTACAAGGCTACCGAGGTTCTGATAATGCCCGCCGTTTCGGGCTCGGGAGTAATCGCCGGAGGACCGGTTCGCGCCATCATGGAGGCGGCCGGCTATACGGATGTCATTTCTAAGTGCATCGGTTCGCGCAATTCTATGAACATCGTCCGCGCCGTCTTCAATGGAGCCGAGAATCTCCTGGACGCCAAGACGGTGGCCCTGAACCGCGGCAAGTCGATCAAGGAATTGTGGGGATAATATGGCAAAGATACAGGTCACCCTGGTTCGGAGCACTATCCATCAGAAGCCGGTTATGAGGGCTACCGTAAGGTCCCTCGGGCTGCGCAAGATAGGCTCTTCGAATATCGTGGAGGCCACACCTGCCGTGCTCGGCATGGTAAAGGCCGTACAGCATCTGGTTACGACCAAGGAAGTAGCCGCCGCAGCGGTAACCGCCAAGGAGGCCAACTGATGTCCGACTATCAGCTTCACGCGCCCGAAGGCGCAAATAAAAGAAAGAGAATCGTCGGACGCGGACAGGGCTCCGGCCTAGGCACCACAGCGGGCAAGGGCAACAAGGGTCAGCAGTCCAGATCCGGCGGTAAGACTTACCCCGGCTTCGAAGGCGGTCAGATGCCCCTGTATAGGCGTCTGCCCATGCGTGGCTTCTCCAACTATCCCTTCCGTAAGGAATGGCAGATAGTCAACGTTACCGATCTGGAAGCCAAATATACGACCGGAGAAAAGGTCGATGCGGTCTCCCTCTTGCTGAAGGGACTGATCAAAAAACCCGAGGGCCTGATAAAGGTGCTCGGCAAAGGTAGCATTTCCATCGCGCTCGAGGTGAGCGTCGATGCCGTATCCGCAGGCGCCAAGACTAAAATCGAAGCCGCCGGCGGCAAGGTCGAGACCCCAGCGGCGGTCGCCTCGGCCGGTAAAGCCTAAGCTAGGCAGGTATAAAGGCAGGAATGCATGGCAGGTAACCCGCTTTCGGATATTTTCCGGATCAAGGAACTTAAAGACAGAATATTGTTCACCCTTTTCTGGCTGATGGTCTTCAGAATCGGCGCATTTTTGCCCCTACCGGGCATCAATGCCAGCGCTCTGCAGTCCTACTTTGCCAGCCAGTCCGGAGGAACCAGCGGAATAACGGACTATCTCGATTTCTTCGCCGGTGGCGCTTTTAAGAATTTCTCCCTCTTCATGATGGGTGTGATGCCCTACATCAGCACCCAGATTATCCTTCAGCTTTTGCTCATCGTGTTTCCCAAGCTGAAGGCTATCGCCGAGGAGGAAGGCGGTCGTAAGAAGCTAGCCCGCTGGACTAAGATCGGCACACTGGCGGTCTGCGCGATTCAGGGCTATTCCTATACCGTTTATGCCGATAGGATCCCCGGCGCCATTGTCATGGACAACAGGGTGATATACGCAATCGTCGCCATTCTCACTGTGACCACAGGCACCATGTTCCTCATCTGGATAGGCGAGCAGATCACCAAGCGAGGCATAGGCAATGGCATTTCGCTGCTTATTTTCGCCGGTATCGTGGCCAGGCTGCCCAACGCCGTCTTCGAGCTTATCAAGAAGATACAACTGGGCGAGATCAACGCAATCTACGCTATTGTCGTCATTGTCATGTTCGTGGGAATCGTCGCCCTCGTGGTGACAGAACAGCAGGGTCAGCGCAAGATACCGGTTAACTACGCCAAGCGGGTAGTGGGAAGAAAGATGTACGGCGCCCAAAACACCTACATTCCCTTTAAGATAAACCCCTCAGGGGTTATCCCCGTCATCTTCGCTTCGAGCCTTCTCACATTCCCCCTGCAGATCGCCCAGAGCTTCGGCGTGCAGGCCAAGTGGCTCAGAGACTTTTCCTACTGGCTTAGACCCCAGGGGTTCTGGTACAGCTTCTTCTATGTTGTACTCATTGTATTCTTCGCCTACTTTTACACCCAGGTGTCCCTCAATCCACAGGAGATTTCTAAGAATATCCGGGAAAACGGCGGCTCGATTCCCGGCATCAGAAGCGAAAAGATGGAAGAGTACCTCTCCAGGATACTCAACAGAATAATACTTCCCGGAGCTCTCTATCTGGCGCTGATAGCCCTTATTCCAAGCCTGGTGCAGCTGATGTTCAACTTCCCGAGTGAACTGGCTTACCTTCTTGGCGGTACATCGCTCATCATCATCGTCGGCGTTGATTTGGATACCATGTCCCAGGTGGAAGCCATGCTCAAAATGCACCACCACGACGGGCTGGTACGGAAAGGACATATCAGGTCGAGGAACCTGTAGATATTTTTTGCGATATGGTATTTAATTGCGTGTTCGCGCGCTCTTCAAGCGCGGAGTAAGGGGAACGTATGAAGGTTAGGACCAGCGTTAAGAAAATATGCGATAAATGCAAGGTCATTCGTAGGAATGGCATTGTTCGGATTGTGTGCGACAACCCTAAGCACAAGCAGAAGCAAGGCTGAGGGGCAGGAGGAATCGAATGGCGCGTATCGCGGGAATAGATCTCCCGAACAAACATGTCGAAATCGCCCTAACCTATATTTTTGGTCTGGGCAGAACCAGCGCGAAGAAGATCTGCGAAGCTACGGGCATCGAGCCTAGCAAGAAGATGAACGATCTCTCCAACGAAGAGATCAACGAGCTCCGCAAGGTTATTGAGAACGACTATAAGGTAGAGGGAAGGCTCCGCACCGAAGTCGCCCTCAACATCAAGCGGCTTATGGACATTGGATGCTACCGCGGACTCAGGCACCGCAAGGGACTTCCTGTGAATGGGCAAAGGACAAGAACTAACGCCCGCACTAGGAAGGGTAAGCGCAAGACGGTCGCCAATAAGAAAAAGGCCGCGTAACCTAAAAGGGGATTTAAAGTGGCAGCCACTACGACAAAGAAAAGAAAAGAGAAAAAGAGCGTTTATGAAGGTAATGTTTATATCCAGGCTACCTTCAACAACACGATCATTACCGTAACGGATCTGAACGGCAACACCATTGCCTGGTCCAGCTCCGGCACCCATCAGTTCAGGGGAGCGAAAAAATCCACCCCCTTCGCAGCCCAGACGGTGGCCGAGACAGTGGTACAAAAGGCCATGAACTCAGGCCTACGGGAAGTTCACGTATTCGTCAAGGGGCCGGGAATCGGTCGCGAGTCGGCCATACGACAACTAGGCGCTCTGGGGCTCAAGGTGAAGACAATCAACGATGTCACACCCATTCCCCATAACGGCTGCAGGCCTCGCAAGGCTCGCCGCATTTAATAGGGGGTAATAGAAATGGCACGTTATATTGGACCAGTGTGCAGGCTTTGCCGCACAGAGCAAAAAAAGCTGTTTTTAAAGGGCGCTCGCTGCAACAGCGACAAGTGCCCCATGAACAAGAAGCGCCTTCCTCCCGGAAAGGCTCCCAAAGCCAGGATGGGCAAGAGGTCGGAATACGCCGTACAGCTCAGGGAAAAGCAGACCCTCAAGCGGGCTTATGGATTAATGGAAGCCCAGTTCAGGAACGCTTTTGAAAAGGCTCTGTCCATGCCCGGGAAAACCGGTGAAAACCTCTTCATCCTCCTGGAGCGAAGGCTGGACAACGTGGTGTTTAGAATGCACCTCGCCAGCTCCCGCGCCCAGGCGCGCCAGCTGGTCAATCATGGCCATATCGCCGTAAACGGCAAGAGGGTGAATATTCCTTCTTTCCTCGTAAAGGCTGGCGAAAAGGTCTCGGTAGTTGAGCAGGCCAAGAAGTTTGATCTTATAAAGAACGCTCTACAGGAAGTCGGCAAGTCCGGTACCATGCCCTGGGTCGAGATCAATCCCGACGAGATGTCTGGGCGCCTCGCGGCCTATCCGCATCGCCAGGACATCACCGACATGGCAGATATCCGCGAACAGCTCGTCGTCGAGCTTTATTCGAAATAAGGAGCCGAAATGGCACGAAAGAACCTTCTCAAAGGTTTCAAGAGGCCGAAGGGCATTACCTACGAGCAGAGCGAGTCGGGGCCCTCCTACGGCAAGTTCATCGCCTACCCATTTGAGCCGGGATACGGAACCACTGTGGGGAACACCCTGCGGCGCATCCTTCTTTCGTCCATACAAGGGTATGCGATCACCGCTGTTCGGGTTGTTCGCTACGACGAGGAAGGCGCTCAGCACGTTGTCACCAGCGAGTTTGAGACTATTCCCGGAATGGTTGAGGACACAATCGAGTTTATCAACAACCTCAAGCAGCTCAGGCTTAGCCTGCCTAACGACCAGGAACAGGCGACCTTCCTCTACGAGATCAAAGGACCTACCGAAATCGACGGCGCTTTCTTCTCGTCGGGAAAAGCGCTAGAAGTCCTTAATCCTGAGATTCATGTTGCCACGCTGGACAAGGAAGTCCACCTCGATCTGGAAATTCAGGTCGATTTGGGCAGAGGCTATGTACCCGCCGAGATTAATGAGCACTATATCGAGATTGTCGGCACCATACCCATGGACGCGATTTTCTCGCCCGTCATTAAGGTAAAGTACGCTATTGAACCAACCAGGGTGGGACAGCGGTCGGATTACGACAAACTAGTCCTGGAAATTTGGACCGACGGCACTACTAAGCCTGAAGACGCACTGGGCGAGGCAGCCAAGATAGCCAAGGATCATCTTTCAATCTTTATCAATTTTGATGAGAACGATTCCGGCGGCGACGAGCAGAGCGACGAAATCGAGGAGAGGGTCAGGCAGATCCTCAACACCCCTGTGGAAGAGCTGGAGCTCTCGGTACGTTCGTCCAACTGCCTCAAGAACGCCAATATCAAGACTATCGGGGATCTCACCAGAAAAACCGAGGATGAGATCACCAAGACCAGGAATTTCGGCAAGAAATCTCTTTTGGAGATCAAGGCCAAGCTTGCGGAATGGAGCCTCAGCCTCGGCATGACGGACTATTCGCCGCTGCGGAACTATCTGAAACTCAGCATGAAGAAGGACGAGACCGATGAAGCATAAGATAGGATATAACAAACTGAACAGGGTTGCGGCTCACCGCAAAGCTCTGCTGCGCAATATGGCCACAGTCCTCTTCAAGCATGAGCGGATAGTCACTACCAGGGCTAAGGCTGTCGAAGCCCGACGGGTAGCGGAGAAGCTCATTACAAGGGCTAAGGAAGATTCGGTCCACAACCGAAGAATCGCCGCCAAGAAAATTCAGGACGAAGCCGTTCTGGCCAAGCTCTTTACCGATATCGGTCCTCGCTTTAAGGAGAGGGCCGGCGGTTATACCAGAATACTCAGGATAGGTGATAGGGCCCATGACGCAGCTGATATGGTTATCCTTGAGCTGGTTGATCAGAAAGTGGACGAAAAGAAGGCCGCCCGCACCAAGCGCAAGGCCGAGAAAAAAGCCAAGGCCGAGAAAAAGGCCAGCTAAGGAAGCGGGAGGAAAATATGTCCAAAGCGCATAGAGGAAAAGGCCTTAAAGAAGTCGTATCTGGCGGTCGCGGTCTCTGCCCTGTCTGCAACCGCGAGGGTGTAAAGGTATTATACGAGCAGGAAATCGAAGGCAAGAAGACCAAGATCTGTAAAATCTGCAAGGCTACCCTGGCTAACAAGAAATAGAGCTAAAACCACAGAGATTTTGACCCCGTGAATTTTCACGGGGTCTTTTTCATATTTTTCCTTGACAGAGTCTTAAATCGGGTGTAACTGTTAAGATGTCTGACAAGTTGTATCGCAGGGGAGCGAAATGGTAATCGGGCGTATTAAAACAGAAAGACTTTCGGACAGGGTGTCCGAAATAATCGTTAAACTCATACGCGAAGAGCACTTCAAACCTGGCGATAAGTTCTATTCCGAAAATACATTGGTAAAGCGCCTTGGGGTTAGCAGGTCTTCTATACGGGAAGCATTGCGCTCTCTGGAATCCACTGGCTGGATAAGCGTCCAGCATGGAAGGGGCGTATTTATTAACCTTTCGAACGAGCGATCGGGCGAGGGTTTTGTGGGATGGCTCAAATCTAATCGTGAAATAATGCTGGACCATTTTGAAGTACGATTGATGCTTGATCCAAAGGCTGCTGCCCATGCGGCTCGTAAAGCTAAGGATGAAGAAATAGCAAAACTTTATGAAATTTGTGATGACTTTAAGGAAAAAGTGAGAGAGGGCAATGTAGATGCACTGATCCTCCTCGATGAAAAATTTCACTCAACCTTAGCCCTCTGTACCAAGAACAAAACCCTCTATGTCCTCATGCGGACCATGGCTAAGTCACTGCCAGAAGGATGGATCTCGAGTCTTCATATTCCCGGAAGAGTAGAGAAAACAATTGCGGAACATTGCGCCGTAGTAGCTGCCATAGCAAATAAAGATCCCGATGGAGCCGAAACCGCCATGGTGACTCACCTGCAAAATGCAAGACGCGAAATAACTTCCTTTATGGAGAACAATAAATTAACACAAAAATCACTACCCTGATTGAAAACTCCCAGGGAGAGCATCTTACGCTCCGCTTCGAGCATGGAATTTCTTTTTGCATTGAGCATGGCCCCACAAAAATCATTTTTGATACGGGACAGGATGAGGCCTTTTTGCAGAATGCTGCACGGTTGGGAATCGACCCCATCGCCGCTGATTATGTAGCCATAAGCCATGGGCATTATGACCATGGCGGGGGGACGCGAGCCCTCATCGAAGCTGGCTTTAAGGGGACTCTTATTACAGGCAAGGGGATGTTCGATAAAAAATACGCCACCGACGGTGTTTCCCTGGAATACCTTGGATTAGATTTCGACGAAGGGTTCCTAGGCGAAGCTGGTATTCCCCATCGCATCGCTAAAGGGGGAATGGAAAAAATAGCCGATGGTATTTTTGTGCTCTCGGCATTCCCGCGGATCCATACTGAAGAAGTGGCCAATCCCCGGTTTTTAGTGGAAAGGAACGGCCAACGTAGCATTGACGATTTCAGCGACGAGATCTCCCTAGCGGTGGATTCGCCTAAGGGCTTTATCCTTCTTTTAGGCTGTTCCCATCCAGGGGTTATGAACATAATCGACGCCGCGCGCGCCGCTCTTCCCGGCCCCATCTACGCGGTAATCGGTGGCACGCACCTTGTGGAAGCCTCACCGGAGCGCCTAGAAATAGCGGTTCGCTTTATAAAGAACTTGGATATCGAGGTTATTGGGGTTTCGCATTGCACCGGCACGCGCGGCGTCGCCGAATTGGCAAAAATCGGTAAGAAATTCTTCAAAAACACAACAGGTCATGCCCTCTTTATCGATGGGCTAGGTAATTAAGGTCGTTACGGCGGTTGATTCCGCCGATCGAGAATTTTGTATAGGAGGCATGTGATGAAAGTAAAGAAATTGATCGCTCTTGCGGTGATCATGGTGGTCGCGCTTTCCTTTGCGGCTGCTCAGAACAAGATCGTCTGGAAATCCTCAGGCCACGGCCCTGCCAGCGATCCTTCCCAGATCTTCCATGACGAAGTCTGCAAGGCTATAACCAAGGCCACAGGCGGGCGCCTGGAAGTTAAACCCTTCGTGGGTGGCTCGATCGTACCAGCCTACAAGGAAGTGGACGCCATCAACGACAACGTACTTCAGATGGGCTATACCTGCCCCATGTACAACCTAGACAAGTGGCCGGCAGCGGGACTTATCTCCTCCAGGCCAGGCGCACTGGCCGGCGAAGTCCTGAGTTCCTGGTTCAACTACGCAGGCGGAGCCGATCTCATGAACAAAATGATGACGGGCTACAATGTATTCACCTTCCCTGGAGCCATCTCTCCCCTCCCCGCCGAAGTGTTCTTCCACTCCAAAGTAAAGATCACCAAGGTATCCGATCTTAAAGGCCTGCGCGTCAGGTGCATGGGCGACGGCGGCGAAGTCATGAAAAAACTGGGCGCCTCTGTGGTTATCATCAACGGCGGCGACCTCTATGAATCCATGCAGAGGAACGTAATCGACGCCTTCGAGTACTCCACCCTCGCGTCCAACTGGAACATGCATTTCAACGAAGTGGCCAAGTATGTAATTCTCTCCCCCATAAGAGCCCCCAGCGATCCCCAGGTCTTCTTTATCAACAAAACCGCCTGGGAAAAGCTGCCCGAGGATCTCCAGGTCATCGTTAAGGAAATCATCTCTTCCTATACCCAGAAACAGCACGAATACCTGATCGCCGAATCCATCAAGGCCCTGGACAAGTTCAAGGCCGCTGGATGCGAAGTGTACAGGCTGCCCGTGGAAGTCGATGTGGCGGTAGCCAAGGCGGCGGATGAATTCTATACGGCAAAAGCGGCCAAGGAAAAGCCTATTTTCGCCGAGATCTATAACTCCATGAAAGCGTACGGCGAAGCCTACGAGTTGATGAAGTAAGCGATTCCAATATTACGGAGGTTCCCGATGGGGGCACTGAAAAAAGCTGTAAAGACGATAAACAAGATAAGCGAGGCCACGGGACAGGTAGGCAAATGGACCGCCTTGTCGCTCGTGGTGATTGGCGCGTATGACGCGATCGCCAGGCATTTCTTCAATGCCCCTTCGGACTGGGCTTACGACATGATGTGCATGTCCGGAGGGGCCATGTACCTGCTGGGAGCCTCCTACGATATGAGGTTTAACGCACACACGCGGGTGGACTTATTCTTCAATATGTTAAAACCGAAACCCAAGACAATCGTAAACCTCATAGCTTCCCTTTTATTCTTCTTTCCATTGGTGAGCATGATGCTCTACGAGGGTATCAAATACTCGATTAAGGCGATTAAGGTAAATGAGGTCATGTTCACCAGCTTCTGGTATCCACCCGCCGCCCCTTACCGAATCGTCTTTTCCATCGGAATGCTCTTGCTCTTAATTCAAGGCCTTGCCAATCTGGCCAAGGATATAATCTTCCTGACACGAGGTGAACAAATTGATTGAACTAAGCGCTGAACTAGTTACCCTCCTCATGTTGGGAGGACTTTTTGTTCTGGTTCTCACCGGATATCCGATAGCCTTCGTGATCGGATCGGTCGCCCTGGGCACGGGATTTCTTATCTTTGGTCCCACAACAACCTTTCATATACTTTACACGAGATTCTACGATCTCTCCCTTAACTACCCTTATCTGGCGGTACCCCTCTTTACCTTTATGGGAGTTGTGCTTCAGCACTCGGGGGCAACTAAAGAACTCTACGACAATCTCTACGAAGCCCTGGGGAGCCTGAAAGGCGGCCTGGCCATCGTAACCATCATCTTTGGCACCATCCTGGCTACTTGTCTGGGTGTTATCGCCGCATCGGTGACAATCCTTACCATGATGGCCCTGGAGCCCATGATAAAGCGAGGTTACGATAAGGGCATCGCATCCGGATCGATAGTCGCGGCGGGAACGCTCGGGATCCTTATACCACCCTCCATTATGCTCGTGGTTTACGCGCCCCAGGCCGGTCTCTCCATAGGCCAGATGTTCATCGGCGCCTTCGTGCCGGGACTCATGCTCTCACTGTTCTATATCATTTACGTAGGCATTCGCTGCAGGCACAATCCAGCCCTCGGCCCATCCATACCCAAATCAGAAATCACTCCCTTTAACGGTAAAAAAGCCCTTCGTTTGGTGAAATCCTTGCTTCCCACACTTTTTCTCATCTTTGCCGTCCTGGGCACAATATTCGCAGGCATCGCTCCCCCCACCGAGGCGGCGGCCATCGGATGCTTGGCGTCAATTATTCTGGCGATAATCTACAAGAAATTCTCCTGGGACCTTTTAAAAAGAGCCATGATCGAGACCATGAAGGTCTCGGCCTTCGTGGTGATGATAGCAGCCATGTCATACGCTTTTGTTGGCATCTTTATGAGCGCCGGCGCCGGTGATGTAGTGGCTAACCTCATTCTCTCCGTACCCGGCGGCAAGTGGGCTTCTTTTGGGGTTATAATGCTGATCGTCTTCCTCTTGGGTATGTTCATCGAGTGGATAGGCATCGTCTTCATCATCGTCCCTGTTTTCTCCCCCATCTTCGTGTCACTCGGCTTCGACCCTCTCTGGGCTGGCATGATGGTCTGCGTCAATTTACAAATGGCCTTCATGACACCTCCCATGGCCATGTCCATCTTCGTGTTGAAGGGTGCGGCCAAGCCTGAGTTGGGAATAACCATGGGCGATATAATACGGGGCGTGCTGCCCTTTGTCGCCATCGTGGCTATTACATTGGTGCTCTTGATGATATTCCCCCAGCTCATCACGTGGCTGCCTGAGAAAATGATGTCCAAAGGATTTTAGGTAAGCCTCTCGATACCTAAATCGGCCTGGTTGGTAAAACCAACCAGGCCGATATTTTTTAGTTGAATCTTGCTGTACGGATTAATCAGTATTCACAGACAGCTTTTGTCCGACTACGTAAGATTATTTACCGAAAACGAATTTTTGTCCTGTCTGAAGGGGTTTAAATCTATCCCCGAACTGCTTTCGCAGCTCGACCTGGGCATTAAATCCCGTGCAATGGCCTGCGAAAACAGTGCCTCCGACAAGGTCGTGCATCGCATCCACTGTTTTTTTAATACGCTCCATCGGCGCTTCAACAAGATGAAGACCTCCGATAACGCAGGCGACCGTATCGATGCCACTGTAGGACTTGGCATGTTTAACGATATTTACTATACCTGCATGGCTGCAGCCGGACAGTATCACAAGCCCTTCGTCCTTTAAGGCCGCTATGACCGAAATGTCGTCATTCATGGGATCCATAACTACCTTGCCCTCTGAATCGATTGTTTTGAGGGGAATTCCCACTTCTTCAAAATCCGTGGTTCTCGGTATATAGCCTGTCGTTGTAAGTCCAGGAAGGAGTTGAAGCGGATCAGCGGTGAGGAAAAGACAGGCGCCGTTCGCTTCCAGTTCCTGTCTCGAGTCGCCGGCCATTACGCCCACATGGCGCAGATAGGGATTTACGATAAAATCGAGCCGGAAAAGATCAGGATGCGCAATCACGGGTAAATCCCGCTTTCCAATCGCCTTTAGTACCTCAGCTAAACCTTGGGTATGATCGTAGTGGCAGTGGGTAAGCACAATAGCATCGATGCTTGCTGGATCTATCCCTAAGAGGCGCATGTTGTGCAAAAGCGCTTCCGGGCTCTGCCCGACGTCGATGAGAATATTGCGCACCACTGTGTTGTGTTCCGCCTGGACGTATAATGATATTCCGTGCTGACCCCAATAGGGGCTCTCATAGAGCACCGAGTCTTCTGCTACAACGGTAATAGAAATTCGATCCAAATATTCTGTGATCATTTTTATTTACTCCTAGTTCTCCGCTTTCGGCTTTCTAGCCGCACCAATAATCAAAAATACGACGATGACAACGAGTGTCGGGACAAGCCAGGCCAGGCCCCTGCTTCCAAGGGGCATAGCGGCATTGAGCGCTGAGAAGGGATTGCCCTTCCATCCAAGCCCTGCGAGAAAGTCCCCAATGCTGAATAAGACCGCTACAATTGTTCCAGCCTGAGCGGCAAGTTTTACCTTGGTAAAGTCCGGGAAGAGGGCCATCAGCAGTACCACGACCAGGGCAGGGTAGATGAGCATGAGCCATGGAACCGTGAATCCAACAATTTTCGATAATCCGATGAGCCCTAAAAGGAATCCAACGATGCTGCTTGCCGCAACGGTGACCTTGTATTTGATCTTTCCATTACTCATCTGCTCGAAGGTATCCCCGGCTGCCGATGTGAGTCCTACGGATGTCGTGATACAGGCAAAGGCGATTATGATACCAAAGGCTGCCTTGCCGAATACGCCCAATAACCCATCGGCTATCTTAACCGAAAGATCGCCTATGGCCGCGTCGGGGAAAAGGCTGCCGGAGCTGGCACCGAGAAAAGTAAGCCCCGTGGAAGTCAGGAGCAAGCCTAGGGCTGCGATAAAGCCGATTTTAAAAATATTTCCAGCCCTAGATGTCGCATCTTCTACACCTCGACGCTTTAGTTCATTGATAATCCAAATTCCAAAAATTGATGCGCCAAGGGCGTTCATAGTGTTGTAGCCCTCCAAGATACCATCGCTGAACGCTGTGGGCGAACCGGTAGCCGGTACTGCCGCTATGGGGCTAAAAACACCCTTTACCACGAGTATGAGCATAAAAGCGATCAGTACAGGGGTAAGATATTTACCAATAATATCAATTACCTTGGAACGGTTGGCGGCCAAATAAAAGTTAAGGGCGAAATAGACTAAAAGGGTAATCCAGATTGGAACGGAAGGGAAAAACTGAGCAATCGCCATTTCATGGGTAGCCGAGCTAACCCTGGGCAATATAAATACCGGACCCATAATGAGCACCGCAATTATGGTGTACACGGTACCGAACCCCTTTCCCAAGACCATCGATGTGAGACCGAACAGCGATTTATTCTGCCTTGAAACTGCCAAGTAGGCGATAAAAACAAAGATGCTGTTCACAAGCCCATAGCCTAAGGCGGCGATAAACCAGGACGAACCTGTGCTACGGCCGAGAATAGCCGGAAAGATCGTGTCGCCTACGCCAAAATGACCTGAAAAAACCGCCGCAGAGACCACAAGCACCGCGCCTAGTGGAAGATATGATTTTTTCACCTCGCTCATGTAAAGCCTCCTAAAATTAAGCGTATAGTGGGCATATGCCTGAGTCAAGGATTATATATTCAAGTAATACGAATAAATATTAATTTTTGCACAACCATTAAAGGGAGGGAAAACAAATATTGACAAACTAATATCAAAATGATATCATATAAATATCGGTCGAGAGTTGACCTGGGAGGACTATAATGGAATATCCTTATTCTAAAGAAATCATCTTGAAGGCGAAGAGCGGAATGGCTGTGCTGATACTATCCCTACTTTTAATGATTGCAGGCTTTGGGGCTATCGGCGCGGGGGGAATCATATTGGACGATGACGGATCTTCTGCGGTGGGGGTGATCCTTCTCGTGGCTGGAATACTCTACTCGCTTGTCTGCTGGATTCCCTTGTGGATAACTACAAGGCCTTTCTCTCAATTCAATGCGACTCAGCCCTGCGCAACATTGCAAGACTGTATCCCTACGATATCGCCGAAGGAGGCGAAGAGATGACCCTTCGTGGTTCTAGCCAGGAAGTGGCAGAAAAACTAAAAGCCGAGATCCAGTCCAGGGCTGATATCGCGGGCATCCAAATACTCGAGGCGCGCATAACCCACCTAGCCTACGCTCCGGAAATCGCCGCTGTCATGCTTCAGCGTCAGCAAGCCACTGCTATCATCGATGCGCGGAAGATGATTGTGGACGGAGCCGTGGGCATGGTAGAAATGGCTTTGGCCAAGCTGAGCGAAAACAATATTGTCAACCTGGACGAGGAACGTAAGGCGGCCATGGTGAGCAATCTGCTGGTAGTTCTCTGCGGCAACAAGGACGCCCAGCCTATCGTCAATTCAGGATCGATCTACTAGCATTTATGGACCAGAAGAGCGAAAAGGATAAAAAGCAAATACTGCTCCGGCTCTCGCCGCAGCTTTGGCGGGATGTAGCCGCCTGGGCCGAAGACGACTTCCGCTCGATCAACGGCCAGATCGAGTACCTTTTGCACGAAGCCGTCCTCCGCCGGAAAAAGAGCTCTGGCGGAGGAAAGGGCGAGGAGACATAGGCTATTTTTGCTTTTAATTTTTTGATGATAAAGGCGAGAATTATTTAATGTTTCGCCATTCGGTGATCAGCCCTGCCAAGGTTTCGACAGCTTTGCCGAGCCATTTTTCCCCACTATCCGCCGAAGCAGTAGTGCTCACTTCGCCCCAGGCTCCAGTATGGCAATAATCCCTGAAGTCTCCATAGGCGACGAAGGCTGAACCGAGAGGGTGGGCGATGACCTTGCCCAACCCGGGCAGGGAAGCTTCGTCATCAGCCTTATCTACATCTACCAGGTCCGGCGCCAGCGCCTTTATGATGGAGCTTATCACTTCGCCTCCATGACCAAAGGGCTCCTTCGATTTGGTCTCTCCCTTTGCCGCATCAGCTGCCGCTTTCCACCAGTCTATCGCGCAAACTTTGTATCCCTCCCTATGCAGGCGGCGGCAGAGCAGATCCACGGTTTTCATATTGAGTGAGTGGCAGGAAAGAAACACGATGTTCGAAAAGCCCTGTTTTAAAAATGATCGGGCTACGGCTTCGAGGTATGATCCTAAAACAGAAGAGTCAACATGGACGGTTCCGGGCCAGAAATCCAGTTCGAAGGTATCGCCGTAGGGAATTGGGGCTGTCGTGAGGCAATTGGCTTTTTCGGCCAACAGCGCGGACACTGCCTGGGCAACAAAAAGATCGGTGCCGAGGGGGCAATGGCTTCCCGTCTGCTCCACAGACCCTAAAGGGAGGATGAGCGTGTCGCAGCGGGCTACAGCCTCGGCAAAGGTGGGGGACGTCATCCTATCGATGCGTCTGCTTAACGGAATGGAAATTCTTTCCAAGGCATTCATCATAGCTTAGCTCCGACGGACTTTTAGCGGCTTACCGGTTGAGGCGGATTGGGTGATAGCAAGCGCAACCTCCATAGACTCGCAGGCGTCAGTAACATCGGAAAGCACAGGCGTGCCTTTGTCGATGCAATCCACCAGGTTGTCGATTTCCTGCTTGAATGGATGATGTTCGACTGATCCGGAATTTGGTGTATCGCAGGGAATGCTTATAAAATCTTTTTGGAAGGGGAACAGAGACTTGGAGTAAATTTTGTTGTCCCGCAGGGCGCCCTTGGTTCCGAGCAAGTCGATATTGAACTGGTAGGGAAAATTCACCCCGTCCAGGGATACGGAGATTTTCCCCACCGAGCCGTCTACGAATCGCAGGGCAGCCACAATCGTAGTCGGGTAATCGAAGTCCTCGCGCATCCTTGTGGCATAGGCAGATACTTCGTCGATCTCTCCATGTAGGTATCTGGCCAGATCGGTCGCATGGCAGCCCCCTGTAATCATCGCCCCACCGGCGAATTCTTTTCGCCGTATCCAATTGTAGCTGGAAAAGGTTGGTTTGATCCCATGCCAGTAATCCATCTCGGTGTAATAGACATCTCCGATGGCAGAGCTGTCTAGGAGGTTCTTTAAGTTCGCAACCAGGGGGTGCCAGCGTAACACGAAACTGACGACGCTTTTTCGATCCGATCGTCTTGCGGCATCGCGCAACGTCTGGAGTTCCTCACGAGTGATACCCGCAGGCTTTTCTAGAATTACATGCTTGCCCGCGTTGAAAGCCATAATTGCCTCGCTGGCGTGCAGATAGTTTGGCATGCATTCGGATACGATATCCACAGTCTGATCGTTGAGGAGCTCCTCGTATCGGTCATAAATGCGAATCGGATCTCCGCCCTTTCTGGCGGATTCCCATTCACTGGCGAGCCTTTCCGAGCTCGAGTGGGATCGGGAGCTGACAGCAGCCAAGCGCAGCCGAGGGTTGGCGAGAATAGCGGCGGCGTGCTGGTTGGCTACCTGTCCGGCGCCCCGTATGCCAACGCATAGTCGTCCTTCTTGGTCCATCCATTTCCTCCGCTCAGCCGATCTCGAGGCTTTTGTATATTTCCAAAGCATACGCTCCAAATTCTGGTTGTACCCTTACCTCCTGCTGGCGAGGGCGCGGCAATTTTATATCCAGGGACTCGATCATTCTGGAGGGGCGGGCTGAGAGCACGATCACCCTGTCGGAGAGGAAAACCGCCTCGTTGATACCATGGGTTACGAAAAGAATTGTCTTGCCCGTTTCCTGCCAGATTCGTAAAAGCTCAATATTCAGCCTTTCCCTGGTTATGGCATCCAAAGCACCGAATGGTTCGTCCATCAACAATAGCTTGGGGTCATGGACAAGAGCTCGAGCGATAGAGACGCGCTGTTGCATTCCTCCAGAAAGCTCTCCGGGGTATCGGTCCTCAAAACCTTCAAGACCTACGAGCGCCAATAGGTATTGGGCCCTTTCTTCCATGGCTTTCCGGTCTTTCTTTAAGATTTCAATAGGCAGAAGGACATTGTCGATCACTTTTCTCCAATGCAAAAGAAGGGGTTTTTGAAAAACAAAACCAACTTCCCGGGTAATGTCGAAATCTTTTTTATCGACGATAATTTCACCCGAAGATTTTGGCAAAAGCCCTGCGATGATCTTGAGAAGTGTCGTTTTGCCGCACCCTGAGGGGCCTACAATCGAGACGAATTCCTTTGGACAGACATCGAAGGTGACGTCGCCCAGGGCTTTCAGCTCTGTGCCGCCCGTTGTGAAGGTTTTTTTAACATTTTTAAGGGAAAGCAAAGGTTTACTTCCGTCGCGCATCGCTGGCCACCACCTTGACTCTAAATAAGGATTATATCATCGAACTATTCAAGCGCAGCCGGTGAAACCGGCTGCGCCTGCGCCGAATAGTACTCGGCTTGATGTTTAGAAGCTAAACTTATACGGAGGGCTGGGCAGGAACTCAGAAGAATAGTAGTAGGTCGGGTCTGGGTTCATCGACAAGCCCTTTTCCTTCACTATGTTGATAGTATCCTGCATCCTCGCGGGATCGATATAGCCGATGCCAAAGTTCTTGTAGCGATCGGTTTTAAAGAATTCCTTTACCGCGGTCAAATTGGCGATAAAATCATCGGTGTTGATCGGATGATACTTCGAGAGAATGGCGATGGCTTCGGGAATATTGTTGAGCGTATACTGCCAGGCCTTGTACGACACCTTGAGGAACTTACGCAGGGTTTCGGGATTATTCTTCATAAAGTCAGCGTTGGCGATGTAGCTATGCGCATAGGCGTTGAAGCCATAGTCCGCCCAGATAATCGCGCCAAGCTGGTCGGCGGGAACTGCCTTTTCCATGAAAGGCTTGCCGGTGAAGAGTTCGAACACCACGTCCGCCTGTCTGGATCCCAATGCGGCAGGTTTGGCCGTCGGTTCGATATTGAGGAATTTCACATCGTTGGCGTTGAGGCCGATGAGTTTGGCGAAAGCCGGCCACATCACCTTATGCCCGTCCGACGCCGGCACGGCCACCGTCTTGCCCTTGAGATCCTGGGCGGTCTTGATGCCGGAATCCTTCCAGAAGAACATGCAATTGGGGTGCTTATCGAAGATAATGCCTACAATCTTCACGTTGGAGCCCTTTGCCCGGGCTTCGATGGGCACAGGAGCGTCAGAAATGCCGATATGCGCCTTGCCGGCATCCACCATCTGGACGGTGAATCCCGAACCCTGGCCGATCATGACATTCACGTCTAATCCTTCTTCCTTGAACCAGCCCTTTTCCATGGCGACGTAGTAGGGAGCGTGGTCGCCTGAGATTTTCCAGTTCAGCTGGAAGTTGACCTTGGTCGCCTGGGCCGAAACCCCTGCGAGCACCAGCAGCGTGAGAGCGACTGCGGCGATGATTCGTTTTCTCATTAGTAAGCCTCCTATACGAGATCGAATAAAATTCTGCGGGAGCGTGCATGCTTTCCCGCTTGAAGCACCCAAATCAATTTTCATTCCGTCCCCTGAATTGCCAGGGCATACAGAGCCTTTCCAACGCCGATACTATGCCAAACAACGCCACACCAAATAAGGACACGAGCATGAGGCCTGCGAAAATAGGCGGTGAATCCATGGTGTATTGGGAATTGATGATTATATAGCCTAGACCCTTGTCTGAGGCGACGAACTCACCAACGATAACCCCTACAACGCACATCGTCGAACTGATTTTCAGACCTGTGAAAATGTAAGGAAGTGAATTGGGGAGCCTAAGCTTCAGGAATATCTGGAGTTTCGTCCCATGCAGGTATTTTACCAAATCCAATAAATCGTCCTCTATTTCGAACAGCCCCACCGTCGTATTGATGACGACAGGAAAAAAGGAGACGAGGAAAGCGATCAATATGTTCGTCTTTAAGCCATAACCAAACCAAAGCACGAGGAGGGGAGCGATCGCGACGATGGGCAGAGAGTTCAGAAAGACGAAAGCTGGCATGATAATTTTCTTGATCGTCGAGTTCCAGGCTAGACCTATCGCGATTAAAATGCCAAGCACAGAGGTTACGAGAAAGGAAATTACCAGCTCGTTTAAGGTGATGCGAATGTGGACAATCCAGCTGTAATTGGCATCGGGCTGGGGCAGGAAAAGGTGCTGGAGCGCAACGATGGGGGAGGGGAGAATATATTCTTTAATCTTGAAAGCCCTGACGCATAGTTCCCAGATCACGAGCAGCACAAAAACGACTAAGGGTGTTTTCAAGCGCGCCCAGAGCGAACTCAACTTCAGGGTAGGTAGATTTTTCATGTCGCGCTCTCCGTTTTTTCAGTGTTCCAGGGCATGAGCACTCGCTCGAGAAAATCTATCAACGCGAACAAGCCGAGTCCCATTGCCGAGATAAGGAAGAGCGCCGCGAACATGGGAGGAGTATTCATCATCGCTTGGGAATCTTTTATGAGAAACCCCAAGCCCTGACTGGATGCCACGAACTCTCCGACAATTACTCCCACCACTGTCATGGTCGCGCTGACCTTGAGGCCAGAAAAAATATAGGGCAGAGAATTAGGAATCCTGATTTTTACGAAGATCTGCAGTTTTGAGGCGTTGAGATAGCGAATCAGATCCAAAAGGTCTTCGTCCACTGAGTTCAAGCCGGCGATGGTGTTGAGAACTACGGGGAAAAAAGCAACGATTATCGCGATAGTCACATTTGCGGTAAACCCGTAGCCGAGCCAGATCAGAAAAAGTGGAGCCAGGGCGATTTTGGGCAGGGAATTTAAAACCGCGATCACCGGCATGAAAATACTTCGCAGCATCTTGGACCAGGAAATGAACAGGGCGAGAAAAAAGCCCACGAGGGCAGTAAGCGAAAAGCTGACGGCGATTTCTACCAACGTGGTTTGAATATGCACCCACCAGGTGTTCTCGGCGACGAGCTCTTTGGAGAACAAACTCTTGAATACCGAAATAGGCGACGGAACGACAAATTCCTTAACCTTGAACACCACTATCAGTACGTGCCACAGGGCTATGGCTAGTACGATATAGAGGAGTTTAGGCAGAACCTTTCGCAGAAAGTTCGGTTTTTGTTTCATCATCTGCCGCTTTCCCAGACCGCTGGGGGTAGCTGCCTTTTTATTTCTGAGACCCTATACCCGAAGCCTGTTGTTCCGATGGAATCCAGCCGCACACGGCCATTTATCCGTCTGAATAGGCCTGGATGGATAGCGGCCTCGGGCATCGAAGCATCGGGGTAGAACTGCATGGAGTTCGTCTCGACTCCCATGATCGTTCCGGCGTGGGCTGCTAGCTGAATATGGGGTATCTGGGCGAGCATGGGATTGGTCAGATCTTGGACCATGAGCGTCATGCCCGCCATCTTAGCCCAGCAAAGACTGAGCAGGGCGCCCGAAAAGGTTTTACAGGTCTTCAGGGCGACCCCTGTCCAGCCCAGGGTTCTTCCTAAAGCGAGTAAACTCCAGTCATGGGCGCTTTCGTCCATAAAAAGCGGTTTACGGGCGCTTACCGCATGCGCGTCGATTCGGTGTTGTTCTAGGTCGTAAGGGAAGGGCTGCTCGATATAGAGGATCATCCCATAAATTCTCGGTTCTTCTTTAAGCAGCTTGTCGAGAATTTCACATACGTACATTGGATCGAGAACGGTGCAGTTGAAATCGGCACTCAACCAGTCAACGTTATGCGCGACGGCTATTCGACCTACATCTACTATGCGTTGGTAATCCCATTCGGAATCAATGCCGGTGAGCTTTACCTTAAGGCATGTAAGTCCATCGCGGACTATCCAGTCGGAGAGAATTACCGGGTAGCCATCGTCGGGCTCATCACCCTTGAGGTCTTCTGGCTTGATGATATCCTTGCCGCCCACAAGGTGCCAGGCGGGAATCGAATCAGGAGCGGGATGGACGAGGAACTCCTGGGGGTAACGCCCCTTGAAGCTAGGCGCGTATTCTTTGTTGTAGAACCAGGATAGATCGTGATTCATATATTCGGAATTGAGCGAATCGAAAGCCGAGATGCCATGGAGGTTTCCATATGCGTCGAACAATGCAAGATCGAAGGATGCCGAGCAAACCAGGGCGGCCAGCCAAGGCATTTTCGGAAGCGATTGGGACACTCTTTGTCTGTTGAACTCATGCAATAACGAGGGTAGCGCTTCCTTTGAAAAAGAGTGTCCGATCTCCATGGGATGGCCCCAGGCAGAAAAATCGTTCCACGCTTGAGCCAGAAGACAGCAGAAATCCTGCATGGCAGTGAGCCGGGAGTCGTAGGAAAGCTCGCAAGGCCATACCCAGGCGACGCTGAGCGGCGTTTCACCCCAGCCCGATGCCCTATCCCCACTTCTTGACAATACCTCGATCCTAACCCGCGCGCAGACGCCATGGGTTGTCGTCTCAGGCCCAAACTTCAAGGGAATCCTCGTCTTCAAAGGCAAAAAATAAAGAGCAAGGCCATATACTCGTATGTCCCGGTTGAATCCCATAGTCCAACGATACCACGAGTCTGTATTTTGTCAAGTTTCTTTACAAATATCTGTACAAATCAAATTTTCATAGTATTATAAATTCAAGAATGAAAGAAAACGCAGTAGCGCAGAGCCCTTTCCCATTGTCCGAAGGCGAATACACAACCGTAGTCTTGAAGGCAATCGAAAACCGCGTTGCCGAATCGAGGGCTTCCCTTGCTCGGCATCTGGGCTTAAGTCGAACGACGGCATCAACGATAGTCTCCCGATTGATAAGACTCAATCTACTTAAGGAAAAAAATCTGCTTCGTGAGGGCAGGGGAAGACCCGGCATTCTTCTCGACCTGGACGAATCGGTGTGGCGAGCTGTGGGTGCAGAGTACCACTCGGGCTCTTGGTCTTTCGTTGAAACCGATTTAAAAGGTTCTATCGTACGAACTATGTCGGTTAAGGTCGCCGACAGAGCCCCAGATTCCTTTCTCAACTCTCTCGTACAGGGTCTAAGTATTTTTAAAAAAGAGGTAAGCGGTGAATTATTGCCAGCTTTTGGAATTGGTGTTCCTGGCCTTGTTGATTGCGATCGTGGTCTAATCATAAGGGCTGATGATCTTGGCTGGCAAAATATACTTGTGAGTGAATATGTTGAGAAAAGATTGAAGAGTAAGGCATTGCTAATAAATAGGAATAGGGGAGCTGGCTTGGCGGAAGCACGCTTTGGGGGTGGCAGGGCGGCGCATCAGCTTGTTTACATCGGCATAGGCACTGGTATAAGCGCAGCTTTTATCATCGATGGGGCATTGATCCACGGTTCATCGTTTGGAACCGGTGAAATAGGTCACATAACGATTAACAAGACAGGTCCGCTCTGCGCCTGTGGAAAGCGAGGTTGCCTCCATGTCTATTCATCGGGAACTGCCATCGCGAGAATGGTGACAGCAGCTTTAAATGAAGGAAGAGAATCGCTGTTACGGTTTACTATGGAAGAACAGCAATCAATCTCCGGAGAAGACGTATGCATGGCAGCTAATGAAGGCGATAGTCTAGCCCTTGACAGTTTACGAGAAGCGTCGAGACAACTAGGCCTGGCTATTGCGAATATAATAACGATATCTAACCCCGATAAAGTGATTATCGGAGGTCCAATTGGGTCGATCGATAGCCCTTTGATCGGGTATTTGCGAGAAGAAGCCGAGCGTTGGGCGATGCCGCACGCGTTCAGCGCCGTGAAAATTGAACGCTCCACCCTTGGAGAATCGGTAGGCGCTTTAGGAGGGGCTTGCTTGGTGCTTGATCACAAGCTTTCACTGGCCGCCAAAGTTAGAAAAAAATAGAAACGTTAATTTGCTAATATTGTGTAACGAGGGAGGCATTGGCGCCCTCAAGGAACTCTCGCTCTTGGTGGAAAGCTTAAGTGGAGTCAAAATTGCCAAGAACAAACCCGTGGTCGGCGAAGAGAATTTTGCCCGGGAGTAGGGCATCGGGGTAAATCTTGTGGTCGAGAATCCCCTGATCGTCTTTGAGCTTAAAGAGTTGGGCTTAGGCGATTTGAGCGATGCGAAATTCTCCGATATTCACAGCCCAAAGGCGTAAGGAAGGGAAATGAAAATTTTCACCTTCAGCCGGGATATTTAGCCGGGAAACCCTGACTCTGCGATCTCTGCGCCCCAAGGCAGCATATAGGAAGTCTTCCCGCATGCGTCTAACGTTATCCTGGGAGGGTGCTGGGCACTAGGAGCCGATACGATGATAAAGCGTCCGCGGGCTTTGCCGAACCTGAATGAGAGACCAAGATTGACTTAGCCGTCGACCGCACCCTATACAAGACTCGCTAGTTTCAAAGCGCAAGATAATGTTTACAGAGCAAGTCCGCATGTTTCGTATGCTTCTTTTTGACAGTCTGTAGAACTTATCTAGCTTTTTAGAAGGCATCGCCCTTAAAAAAACTTCTTATCATATTTTCCCTCTCATCCGATATTCACTTTAGGGATAAAAAAATACATCTTTTTAGTGAAATTCGCAACAATGGGACAATCTGTGTCCCTGTTTCCGATATAGAATAAAAAATTGAAAAATGAATGGACGGAGGTGCCCCCGTGAGCCAGACGGAGCGAATCTTCCACATTGACCGCTCCATCCGGGAGCATGGGGGCGTCACTGTCGCCGAAATCGCGAAGAAATTCGAAGTCTGCGAAAGACAAGCCAAGCGCGATATCGAATACATGCGCGACCGGTTGGGAGCGCCCATCGTGTGGTCGGTAGGGCGCCGACAGTATAAATACAACTCTTCCTGGGACAACCTGCGATTCGCCGATGAAAAATCATTGCTCGCCTTCGCCTTCCTCAAGGCCATCATCAACGAGTATCACTACGTGCCGGTCATATCGAACGACATCCTCGCCTTACTGAAAGAAAAAATCGCCGGCCGCTATGCCGGCATCGCCGAAAAAGTCAGCTATGAACTACCAGATATGGAATCCATCGACGGCGACATCGCCTACGCGCTCTGCCAGGCGCTTTTGCATTCCTGCGAGCTGGAAATCACCTATACCGATTCGAAAGGAATCGAAAGCGCGCGCGTCATAGCCCCCTTGAGGCTCGTCAACTACTCAGGCAAATGGTATTGCGTCGCCCTCGACTCGAAGTCCAGCGAAATGCGTACCTTCGCGATATCGAGAATCAGAAGCGCAAAAACCTCGCAGCCTTGTCGAAAAGCCATCTCCCCACCGAACAGTGAGATCGAACGCTATCTCTCCTCATCCTATGGGATATTCAAAGGCGAACCCATAGGTCGCGCAACGCTGCGCTTCTACGGCGGAGCCGCCCGAGCGGTGCGCGAGCAGGTCTGGCACATGGATCAGACTATCACGCCCGTACCCGAATTCTCGCCCGACGGCGAGGGCGCGCCCATCGCCCCAGAGGCGATCAACCTCACACTTCCCGTCCACGACTGGACCGAACTGCTTGGGCGGGCTTTACGCTGTGGAGCCAATTGCGAAGTGATGGCTCCGGAGGAATTCAGAGCACAGTGGAGGGAAGAGATTGGGAGGATGGGGAAATTGGCGGAAAACCAGCTATTTCCTGATGCAAGCGTTCTTTCTGTCCATGACCACGACCCTGTGGTACACTGAATTAAAGGAAATAAAAGATGGCTTATAGTCCCTTCGAACCTTACGACGATCTTCCCCTTCTTCCTCCGGGCGTTGATATTGAAAAGAGGACAGGACGCGAACTGATCTACCGAAACGAAGCGCTCCTGAAGGTCTTGATCTCATGACATGTCGATGTTTTCCTTATTTTTCGACACATCTTCATGACATGTCGATAGCGCCGACATCTCTCGGTCAGCGCCAGAGGAGTTTCAGGCGCAGTGACGGGGAAAGATTGAACACATCGGTATTCACTTTTGTACATCTGCAAGGTAGCATCCGTGAGTGATGACATACTTATTGCCCATGTTAAAAAAAATGAAGATGGCTCCTGGGCCAGTCCGCAATCTGTTTCTGATCATCTTTCCGGAACTGCTGCTCTGGCTTCAAAATACGCCGCATCGTTTGAATCCTCCTCATGGGCGTATGCCGCTGGAATAGGCCATGATACTGGCAAAAGTAGTCTCGCTTGGCAAAACTACATAAAGACAGTGAGTGGATATGACGAAGAAGCTCACCTGGAAACAAAAACAGGAAAACAGGATCATTCAACCCCGAGTGCGAAGCTAGCCGAGGAAGTTCTCGGTAAGGGTATCGGACGCATCCTCTCGTACTGCGACAGAATGAGGTGGATTAGAAATGTACATTGCACATGAAAATCAGCCCTTAAGAGACCATCTTCAGGGAGTTGCAAAATTAAGTCGCAAGAATGCCGAGAAAATCGGCTGTTCGGATTATGGTGAATTGCTTGGCCTCCTGCACGATCTAGGGAAATACAGCAAGAGTTTTCAGGACTATATAAGGTCTGCCATTGGTATGCTCGATCCCGATACAGATGAAGAATTTGTTGAAGCCGTTGAACTAAAAGGTAGGATCGATCACTCCACAGCCGGAGCCCAACTTATCTGGACGAGATTTTCTTCTGGAACACCTGCGGAACGGCTTCTTGCCCAAATCCTGTCACTCTGTCTTGTCTCTCACCACTCCGGAATAATCGATTGCCTCACGACAGATTCGCGCGGGACCTACGATGTATTTACCAAACGTATTACGAAGAACGATGAAAAGACGCATTTCAAAGAAGTTATGCTCAAAGCACGAGAAGAAATTGCGACACGGCTCGATCTGCTTGTATCCAAGCCCGACATCACGAAACCGATGGAAATCTTACTGAAGGGTGTCTTTGAGGCAGTCCCGGAAAAAAGACAGCAATCAACAGTATTTCAGTTTCAAGTAGGCCTATATGTCCGTTTTCTTTTTAGCTGTTTGATCGATGCCGATCGACAGGACTCCGCAGACTCTGAGAAGCCAAGAAATGCACAAAAGCGGCAAAATGGATTATATCAACCGTGGTCCATCATGTCAAAAAAACTGGAAACGGCGATAGATGGATTTGGTGCGCCCAAGACAGACGTGAACAAGATTCGGACAGAAGTGTCTGACCAATGCCTGCTCGCCTCGAAGAAGGGGAAGGGCATTTACACATTAACGGTCCCCACTGGCGGGGGAAAAACACTCGCCAGTCTGCGCTTCGCACTTCATCACGCGGAATTACATCAACTCGATCGAATTGTGTATGTCATCCCCTTTACCACGATAATCGACCAGAACGCCGAAGTGGTGCGGGACATTCTTGAGACAAACGATGAAGAGAAAGGGCGGATCGTCCTCGAGCATCACTCGAATATTGGTTCCGAGAGACAGACCTGGAAAGAAAAACTGCTCACTGAAAATTGGGATGCGCCGGTAGTCTATACGACGATGGTCCAATTCCTCGAAACCCTCTTCGGCGGAGGGACTCGTGGTGCGCGACGGATGCACCAGCTAGCCCGGTCAGTCCTTGTGTTCGATGAAATACAAACCCTTCCTGTGCGATGCGTCCACATGTTCTGCAACGCGATCAATTTTCTGGTCAACCAATGCGGGAGCAGCGTCGTGTTATGCACCGCCACTCAACCTCTTTTGGGAGAGGTGGAATTACTCAAAGGAGCGCTTGCACTTACTCCAGCCAACGAGATAGTCGCTGATGTGCAGAAACTATACAAGGATTTGAAGCGTGTCGATGTTTTGGACTCTCGGAAACCGCATGGTTGGACAGACGATGAGATAGCGGGACTTGCAGTACACGAGGTCGAGAAGACCGGTAGCTGTCTCATCATCGTCAACATGAAAAAATCCGCCCGAGCATTGTTTGCTGCTATCCAGGGTAAAACGAAGGCTGAGTGTTTCCATTTAAGTACCGGCATGTGTCCGGTCCACCGGAAAAAAGTCTTGAACATTATTCGCGAGCGTATCAAACCGGAAAACAATCTCCCTACTATATGCGTCAGCACGC
Source organism: Spirochaetaceae bacterium UBA6076 (assembly GCA_002428725.1). Taxonomy (GTDB): domain Bacteria; phylum Spirochaetota; class Spirochaetia; order Treponematales; family Rectinemataceae; genus UBA2256. The sequence continues at coordinate 58,227 of DIXQ01000034.1, forward strand.
AGCTGATAGAAGCTGGCGTTGACGTGGATTTTGGCTCTGTCATCCGATATAACGCAGGGCTTGACTCTATTGCACAGGCGGCCGGGCGCTGCAATCGAAATGGAATCCGCGATAGCGGCTTGGTTTATATTGTCAATCCGGCGGAAGAAAAGATCGACTGTCTTAAAGACATCACAATCGGCAAAGATAAAACAGAAAAAGTCCTGAGCGATTTTAAGGATAATCCTGAACAATACAAGAACGATCGCATAGGGCCTGATTTGCTTGCATGGTATTACCGCAATTATTTCTTCGAGCGGAAAAAGGATATGGAATACCCGGTATCATCCCGTGAAAATGGACGTGATGATACATTGCTCAGCCTCCTGTCGACAAATGTACTATCGGTACAGAATTTTTCGATGACCCATGGCAAATATCCACCCTTTGATCTTCGCCAATCCTTCATGACGGCAGGTAAACTATTCAAATCGATCGATGCACCGACTCATAGCGTAATCGTTCAATACGGGGAGGCAGGGAAGAATCTCGTAAGTCAACTTAGCGCCGCTTTTGAAATTGAAAAAGAATATAAACTTCTACATGAAGCCCAACAATATTCCGTGAATCTATTCCCCCACGAATTTGAAGGACTAAAGGAAATAGGAGCCCTATACTCCGTGCAAAAAGGCGAAGAAATATACTATCTCGACAAAAAGTACTACAGCGAACAATTCGGCCTATCCATGGAAGCCGTAAATAGGGAGGAAGTGCTTTATGTGGGAAACACCCAAGAATTGCATTGAATTCAGACTTTGGGGACGATATGCGCTATTCACAGATCCATTGACTAAAGTTGGTGGTGAAAAGTGCTCGTACCATCTCCCGACATACGAAGCCCTAAAAGGTGTGTGCAAATCCATCTACTGGAAACCGACAATAATCTGGATCGTTGATTCAGTTCGAGTGATGCGGCGGGTACAAACACAGACTAAGGGAACAAAGCCGCTGGATGTCGGTGGCGGCAATACCCTATCTATTTATACTTTCCTTACCGGAGAAAAATTAGATGCCCAGGAGAATCTAGTAGAAAAGGGCGTAGAGTATCAGGTTCGCGCTCATTTTGAAATGAACCTGAACCAAGTCAGTCTTGAAAAGGACCGTATCGACGGGAAGCACTATGCGATAGCCCGGAGGATGCTCGAGCGCGGCGGCAGGCAAGATGTCTTTCTAGGTACCCGAGACTGCCAGGGTTATGTGGAGCCCTGTGCTTTCGGTGAAGGAGAGGGAGCCTATGACAGCGATAAAGAAATCGGTTATGGGCTGATGTTCCACGGTTTTGATTATCCTGATGAAACTGGCAAGGAAGAACTTGTAGCGCGATTCTGGCGTCCAATCATGAAGAATGGGCGGATAGATTTCCCCCGTCCTGATTCAAGTGATATCCTGAAGAAATCCGTTCGCCCAATGACAGCGAAGACCTTTGGGTTAGGGGAAAATGTCAAGCCGGTGGAAATCGAGGCTGACGAGCTAGGGGTGATAGAATGAACTGGATGCAAAGCCTATATGAGACATACAATAATTGTGCGGGGAATCCTTCTATCCCGGATGCTGATGAGTTATGCCCTGTTGGCTACTCCATTCAGAATGCACATGTAAGTATTGTTCTTGATTCGCAAGGTGCATTTCGCAGAGCATCATTAGTGCCCAAAGATGATGCAAAAACATTAATCCCAGTTACTGAAAAGTCACTAACTGGAAGAACAAGTGGGGTAGCACCTCACGTACTTTGTGATTCAATTCAATATTGCGCAGGTGACTATAAAGAGTACGGCGGCCTAAAGGAAAGCTATTTTGATCAATGTGAATTTGTTGAGGCAGACTTTAAACCTAAAGATGAAGAGAAAATTGATCCACTGCTACTTATTAATGAAATTAAGAAAGATAGGAAAGAGCCTAGTGTTGACAGATTGAAATTCGTCGATTGTATATTGTTTCTTAACAATATACTCCGAGAGACCAACATAAATAAGATCGCAGATTTGCAGGACCGTATCCATTTTAATAGAAAAATGCTTGAAGAAGTTTATCCTCAATTGTGTCCAATAAATACCAAGTCCTATCTTCTTCAACTTGAAAGATGGGCAGAGTCTTCTTATTGCCACCCAGCCGTGCTGGCTGTATTGCGATATGTGAAACAGAGAAAATTAGTGTCTGACCTGATCAAGCAAGGAATACTTGCATCATCAAATAACATCTTGATCGTTGAGCGAAAAGATTCTCTTGATTCGAATGCCAATGATTTCGCTATTATGAAGCTCTTACAATTTGATGATAAAGATGGAATCAAAGATCAGGCAAAAGTATTCATACGATGGATTGTTGAATATCCTGATGAATTAGTCCCGCCGACATGGAAAGATAAAACTTTATTTGAGGCATGGCAAAAATACCTTGATTCGCTTGATTCTCGAAAAGGTTTTTGTTATGTGACGGGCCTGGAAACTGTTCTGGCAAAGAAACATCCCTCAAGGCTTCGTAATGGAAAAGATAGTGCAAAGTTGATTTCTTCAAACGATACATCGGGATATACATTTCTTGGACGCTTTACAGATGCGGAGCAAGCAGTAGGTATATCTTCAGAGGTCACACAAAAAGCCCACAACGCTTTGCGTTGGCTGATTGGCCGAAATCAAGCATTTAAAAGAGGGGACCAAGCATTCGTATCGTGGGCGATCTCTGGAGTATCTATCCCAGACCCAGGGGCCAACACTTTAGACTTTTTAGGACGGCAGGACGAAGTACATGGTAATCACCTTGCCGGTATTGGTGATGTGGGGCAGGCGTTTTCGCTTAGGCTAAGCAGGAAAATTGCTGGATATAAGGCCAACATTCATGACTCGGAGAATATTGTAGTTATGGGACTTGATTCTGCACTTCCAGGAAAGGGGAGGATGTCCATTACTTTTTACCGGAAGTTGACGGGTTCGGAATTTTTTGAGCGCATCGAAAAATGGCATTCTTCATTTTCATGGTATCAAAATTTTGGAAAGGATACACATTTTGTCGGGGTGGCGGCTCCAAAGGACATCGCCCTTGCTGCATACGGAAAGAAGGCCGAGGGCAAAAACGGCACAAAACTGCTGAATGCCACTGTCGAACGATTACTACCGTGCATTATCGATGGAGCCCGATTCCCGACTGATTTGGTTTCATCATGCATACGTAGGACTTCTAATAGAATTGGCCTTGAAACTTGGGAATGGGAAAAATGTCTTGGTATTGCCTGTTCAGTCTTTAAGGGACTCAACAAAGGAAGGAGGTATAGGATGGCTCTGGAGGAAGACAGAAAAACAAGGGATTACCTTTATGGGCGCTTGCTTGCCGTAGGAGAGCAGATTGAGTCGATGGCTCTATATTACGCCAAAGAAAATCGGGATACCACAGCAGCTCGATTAATGCAGCGATTCGCGGATCGGCCCTTCTCTACATGGAAGACAATTGAGGATGCTTTAGTTCCCTATAAGACGAGGATCAATTCAAAGGCTCCGGGTCTGCTCGCTGGGTATAGAGAACTGCTTGACAATATACATGCCTTATTCGTCACCGATGACTACAATTCAGATAAAGTGCTATCTGGAGAATATCTTCTCGGATACCATTGCCAACGGAAGTGGTTCCGAGAACACAAACGTGAGAAGGGTGTATGGATAGAAAAAACAGGAATCGATCAGAGTGATTCTGATTCTGTTGAGGAACAATCGTTATAGATTAAGGAGGACATTACTATGGCAGTGTTAACGAAGAAGATCGATTTTGCAATCATCATGAGCGTCAAAAATGCTAATCCGAACGGTGACCCACTGAATGGGAACAGGCCAAGAACAGACTACGAGGGATATGGAGAGGTTACCGATGTCTGTCTGAAGCGGAAAATTAGGGATCGGCTCGTTGAGCGTTACGAGCTACTGAAGAAAGAAAAAAAAGAAAATGGCCAAGCAGTTCTCATTCAGTCTGACGATCGAAAGTGCGATGATGCAACGAGTGTGAGGGATCGAGTGGAAAAAATGCTTAGCAGCGCAAATCTAAAAAACCAAAAAGAAGATGTCGATAAGGTCTGCAAAGAATGGATAGATGTTCGAGCATTCGGCCAGCTTTTCGCTTTCAAGTCGGACAAGAAAAAAAAGGACGAGGATTCAGATGGGGATACCGGCACCTCTGTTCCAATCCGTGGACCTGTTACAATTCAGTCCGCTTTCAGTACCGAACCCGTCAGTTTGTCGAGCACGCAAATTACTAAAAGCGTAAATGCAGAAGACACAAAGGATGGTAAAAGAAGCTCCGACACCATGGGAATGAAACACCGAGTCGATAAAGGTACATATGTGACATTCGGAAGTATGAATCCCCAACTTGCCGAGCGCACTGGTTTTAGCGATGAAGACGCGATAGTGATCAAGGAAGTACTGCCACGGCTTTTTGAAAACGATGCTTCTTCCGCGCGACCGGAAGGAAGCATGGAGGTCTTAAAAGTTATTTGGTGGGAACACAACTGCAAATCTGGGCAGTACTCATCGGCAAAGGTTCATCATTCGCTAAATGTTCATACCGATGGAACCTATGAACTTACACTTCTGCCAAAGCTTGTACCAGAGGAGATTCCTGGATTCTAGGGTTTTGATGGGGCTCAACGAAAGCAGTAAGGCCCTGCAGAACATGTTCGAGAACAACCGATCGGCAACAAGGGGACTTATGAGCGCCCGGAGACTCATCGTATTTGAACATTCCTCGCTCATGGGGAATAAGAGCGCACAGGAGCTTTTTGACCGCGATAAAGCCGAGAGAGCAACTGATGTGACCTAAGTAACTAGAGATTTTTCAAATTATAGGGTCACCCTCGACGGCGTCGAGGTGAAGGAGTTTAAGACAGTAGTATCAGTAGTGTAAAGAAATCCCTTGACCGCCAACATAGTTGGCGTTTATTATGATATGTGCCAACATAGTTGGCGCATATCATCTCCACTGAAATTGGAGGGTTCGATGGGCAATGACTATCGGCAGAGGGCTTTGGACCTGAGTTCAACGCTCGCCCAAAAATCGGCATTCCTTTTCGGCCCTCGCCAGACGGGAAAGTCGTCCTATGTCCGGGAGCAGCTCGGCTCGCTGCCCGCGGTGAGCTACAATCTCTTGGATGCGGGCTTGCGCTTGCGTCTCTTGGCCGATCCGACGCTCATGCGTCAGGAGATAGAGGCGCGACAGCTCCGGGATTGTGTCGTGTTCATCGACGAGATCCAGAAGTGTCCGGAACTTCTCGACGAAGTACAGCTTCTGATCGAGGAGAGGGGCATACGTTTCCTCCTTTCGGGCTCGAGCGCGCGAAAACTGAAGCGGGCAGGAACGAACCTGTTGGGTGGGCGGGCACGGACGAAATACCTCCACCCTTTCGTCTACCCCGAAGTGTCAGGAGACGAGGATCTTCTCGGCAGGGTCATGGCGCGGGGATTGTTGCCTCCCCATTACCTATCGGAGACGCCGGACGAGGACCTGCGGTCGTACGTGGACACTTACCTGTCGGAGGAGATAGCGGCGGAGGGGCAAGCGCGGAACTTACCCGCCTTCGCCCGTTTTTTGCAGACCGCGGCGACCCTCAACGCGAAGATGATCAACTACACGAACGTCGCGAATGACGCTCAGGTTCCACGACAGACGATCCGTCTTTGGTTCCAGATCCTCGTCGATACGATGCTGGGCTACGAACTCCCGTCATATACATCCACGGTGAAGCGAAAATCGGTGGAGACTGCAAAGTTCTATTTCTTCGATACGGGGATCGTGCGGACGCTGCGGAGGCTCCCCTCCATCCTTCCCGAAAGCGCCGACTTCGGGGAGTTCTTTGAACAGTATATCTTCATGGAGTTGCGGGCTTGGATCGATTACTGGAAGCCTGAGGAACGTCTCGCCTATTGGCGCTCGCTTTCAGGGTACGAAGTCGACTTTCTTCTGGGCGAAGCGGTGGCGATAGAGGTAAAATCAACAACCCTCGCCCAGGAAAAACATCTTTTGGGTCTTCGGGCTCTACGAGAGGAGGGTAAATTCAAACGCTTTATCCTCGTATGCAGAGATGAGCGCCCCCGGAAGCTCGACGGCATCGAAATACTGCCCTGGCGGGAATTTCTTGGTCGGCTCTGGGCAAATGAGTTTTCCCAAAGAGGCTGAGCCTTGTACAACGAAGACGACCTTATTCCGATCTCCGCGCTCCAGCACGTTCTATTCTGCGAGCGACAATACGCGTTGATACATATCGAGCAGATTTGGAAAGAGAATTTTTTCACGGCTGAAGGGAAGGTGCTCCATGAGCGAGTGGACGTGGAACATCACGAATTGCGACGGCTGTTCCGGCAGGAATTTGGAATGGCGATCCGGTCACTCGGACGTGGATTGATAGGGAAATGCGACCTTGTTGAATTGTACCTCGCGCCTGGAGGCGGTGTAGCCGAAGCAATGCCTGTGGAATTCAAGAGAGGCAAAGGTAAGGAAGAGGATGTGGATCGGGTGCAGTTGTGTGCACAAGCGCTGTGCCTGGAAGAAATGTTCTCCATTGAAGTCCCTCGGGGGCAACTTTACTATCTACAAGAGCACAGGCGGACTAGCGTGGAAATCGATGGCTTACTGCGGGCGAAAACCGTCAGTTTGGTGGATAGGATAAGAGCGTTGCTCGATTCAGGCACAACACCAGCGGCAATCTATGAAAAAAGAAAGTGTGACCGCTGCTCGCTCGTTGAAGTATGTATGCCGAAGAGCGCAGGCGCCGGAGGAAAGCGGGTGGACAGGTTTGTGCAGGCTCAAATCCGCGCGGCTCGCGCCGAGTGTGCACTATGAGGAAGCTGCTCAACACTCTGTATGTGAGTTCCCAAGGCTCGTATCTGCACCGCGATGGCGAAACGGTAGTGGTGGAGTTGGATCAGAAACGAGTATTGCAATTGCCGATCCATACGATAGGCGGCATCGTCTGCTTCGGCAACGTAATCTGTTCACCTTTTTTATTAGGCTTTTGCGCAGAGCATGACGTCGCGGTTTCCTTTTTGACAGAATATGGGCATTTCTTTGCGTCAGTGCGAGGTCCCGTGAATGGGAATGTGCTGCTACGGCGCAGACAATATAGAATAGCCGATGATCCTCAAGCGACCAGAGCGATCGCCGCGAATGTAGTGAGCGGAAAGCTTGCGAACTGCCGGGTTGTTATGAATCGGGCGATAAGGGATCACAAAGATAAAATTAACGCAGACAGCTTGTGCGCGGCTTCGGCATCGATCGATCGCATAATGGAACAGATTCCAAAGACAGGCGATACCGAAGAAGTGAGGGGATTTGAGGGACTGGCGGCTGCCGAGTACTTTGGTGCTTTCAATCACCTGATTATCGATCAGAAGGAAAGCTTTATATTTAATGAACGAAACCGCCGACCTCCATTGGATCCGGTGAATGCCCTCCTCTCCTTCGTGTACACGCTTCTCGCGCACGATGTGCGATCCGCTCTGGAGACGGTTGGCCTCGACCCGGCGGTAGGTTTTCTGCACCGCGACAGGCCAGGACGACCAGGGCTCGCCCTCGATATTATGGAAGAATTCAGGCCAGTAATTGCGGACCGCCTTGTTCTCTCGCTTGTCAATCGAAGACAAGTAAACCCTAAAGGTTTCACGAAGGCTGCAAATGGTGCAGTGATAATGGACCCTGATACGCGAAAAATAATACTTACAGAATATCAAATCCGCAAACAGGACGAGGTCTTTCACCCATATATCGAAGAAACCGTGCCTATCGGGCTCCTATTTTTTATTCAGGCAAACCTAATGGCACGGCACATCCGAGGCGATATCGATGGCTATCCGCCATTTTTCTGGAGGTAATCATTTGTGATGGTTTTAGTAAGCTATGACGTAATGGTCACGAGCGCTGGCGGCTCGCGACGCCTGCGGAAAGTCGCAAAGGCCTGTACCAATTTTGGGCAGAGGGTTCAGTTTTCCATGTTCGAATGTTTGGTCGATCCTGCGCAATGGGTGCAACTCAAGCATACTCTTGAAGAGATTATCGATACGGAAACGGACAGTCTGCGTTACTACTATTTGGGGGCCAACTGGAAGAACAAGGTCGAACATGTCGGAGCAAAACCTTCTCTCGACATGGATGACCCGCTCATTGTATAAAAGAATGCCTACAGCTTGTTGCGTCGACAGTTGTTTTTGGCTCAGTATTTTGGCACAATCATATGCATAATCCTCTAGTTTTACTTCATAGCGGTATGTGTCCCAATGTATCGCGAACCCCAATGACACAGAAAACACTTGTACGTTCGCAATCAAAATAATTCCTTGCCGGAACGTTCTTTGACAAAACAGGGAAGGGAAAGAATCATCAATTTATTGCTCATGCGATCAGGTTCGCGATTTGAGGGCTGTATCTGCTTTCATAGTCAATATATAATCTGGTGTATGGTCGCACCCCGCGCGGGTGCGTGGATTGAAACATCCCTGGGGAGCCTGATATTCTGGAGGCTACGAGTCGCACCCCGCGCGGGTGCGTGGATTGAAACTTCGGCATTAGCCATGAGCGCATCAAAGGCTTGCGTCGCACCCCGCGCGGGTGCGTGGATTGAAACCGGTATATCCAAGGGCGATAAGATCGTCGATTAGTTTGTCGCACCCCGCGCGGGTGCGTGGATTGAAACAGGGCCAAGGGCGAGCGCATAGAGACCGATATGGGTCGCACCCCGCGCGGGTGCGTGGATTGAAACAGGTCCGCGTCAGGGACATCCGAAGAAAACTCTCGGTCGCACCCCGCGCGGGTGCGTGGATTGAAACCGGTATCCACCGCTGGTGGTTCCCCGGGGGCAGGGTCGCACCCCGCGCGGGTGCGTGGATTGAAACTCGAGGATCCTCGTGTTCTATCGGTACTCACACCGGTCGCACCCCGCGCGGGTGCGTGGATTGAAACGGTTATAACGGCGCTATAATCGCAGCTAGATACCGTCGCACCCCGCGCGGGTGCGTGGATTGAAACAAGCTTGGACGCTACGATAACTCGACAACTTATAGGTCGCACCCCGCGCGGGTGCGTGGATTGAAACACCGCAAAGTCAAGCTCAGCAAGAATCTTAATCACGTCGCACCCCGCGCGGGTGCGTGGATTGAAACTTTGTGTAGGTGCCTGGATAAGTATATTGAACGCGTCGCACCCCGCGCGGGTGCGTGGATTGAAACCCGTCAGCGGCAGTGTCGTCCTGAATCTTGAGCGCGTCGCACCCCGCGCGGGTGCGTGGATTGAAACTGGATCGTCGGGAATATCAATTTGTTCGATTGGCGTCGCACCCCGCGCGGGTGCGTGGATTGAAACACTTCATCAAACGTCATGCCCGTAGTGTCGTTCAGTCGCACCCCGCGCGGGTGCGTGGATTGAAACAGGAGGCTTCAGGCGACAGTGCTGCCGTGTTGTGTCGCACCCCGCGCGGGTGCGTGGATTGAAACTCGTAATCAAGTAACTCATAGTCCTCCCCGAACACGGTCGCACCCCGCGCGGGTGCGTGGATTGAAACTGGATATACCCGTGTAGCTCCTTATCCGCGTCATGTCGCACCCCGCGCGGGTGCGTGGATTGAAACGATCTCCCTTTGGGCAATAAGCCGCCCTTTTAAGGTCGCACCCCGCGCGGGTGCGTGGATTGAAACAACTCGCTCATGGTATTTCGGATTCTCGCTTATGAGTCGCACCCCGCGCGGGTGCGTGGATTGAAACTGGACGATGACGGCGGGCAGACCACCGAAATTACGTCGCACCCCGCGCGGGTGCGTGGATTGAAACAACCACTAACCAAGGCAGCAACCTACTGGTCCAGGTCGCACCCCGCGCGGGTGCGTGGATTGAAACATAGCCTCCTTCGGAATTGCCGCCGATTCTGGGAGGTCGCACCCCGCGCGGGTGCGTGGATTGAAACATGGGCGATCCTTATTGCAGAACTAACGACACCGGTCGCACCCCGCGCGGGTGCGTGGATTGAAACACCTATAATTTTGAGGCCGCGACGTTTATAGATCAGTCGCACCCCGCGCGGGTGCGTGGATTGAAACACGGTAGCGGCGCCCGCAGAGGCCGCCTCGACAAGTCGCACCCCGCGCGGGTGCGTGGATTGAAACAGCGTCACGGTCATGGCGTAGCCTTGGAGAAACTGGTCGCACCCCGCGCGGGTGCGTGGATTGAAACCACGGTTCTCAACGCCCCCCGGTATCGTAGCGTAGAGTCGCACCCCGCGCGGGTGCGTGGATTGAAACTGCGCTGCCCGGGGGAACTTCTGGGAATGCTTCTGTCGCACCCCGCGCGGGTGCGTGGATTGAAACAGAGATCCCGTCGGGTAAAGGCCGGGCCATGAAACAGCGTCGCACCCCGCGCGGGTGCGTGGATTGAAACCGAGCTCCCTATAGGTAAGGCTGAGAGCGTTGTTATGTCGCACCCCGCGCGGGTGCGTGGATTGAAACACTTCGTCAAACGTCATGCCCGTAGCGTCGTTCACGGTCGCACCCCGCGCGGGTGCGTGGATTGAAACGTAGCAGTTTATGAACGTGGCGGGTAGCTTGATATGTCGCACCCCGCGCGGGTGCGTGGATTGAAACTTTCGGCGCAAGTGATCTTGTTTACGCGCTTTTGTCGCACCCCGCGCGGGTGCGTGGATTGAAACTACGACTCTTATCCCCGCAAAGAAGGTAAAAGAGGTCGCACCCCGCGCGGGTGCGTGGATTGAAACAATCTGTGAATCAATATAAATTCCCACGTCATCAAGTCGCACCCCGCGCGGGTGCGTGGATTGAAACAAAGAGAATTCGTCTCGAAAAAGAAGCGGCTGAGAGTCGCACCCCGCGCGGGTGCGTGGATTGAAACACCGCAAAGTCAAGCTCGGCAAGAATCTTAATCAGTCGCACCCCGCGCGGGTGCGTGGATTGAAACAGACTCCTTTATACAAGATCCTCGGCACATAGGGGTCGCACCCCGCGCGGGTGCGTGGATTGAAACTTGCCGTCGCGGATGTATGCGTCTTGGAGAATGTGTCGCACCCCGCGCGGGTGCGTGGATTGAAACAGCCTTTGTGGTGTCGGTAACGACAACCATCCCGGCCGTCGCACCCCGCGCGGGTGCGTGGATTGAAACAGGTGCTATGTCATCAATCGTCAAGATCGGCTTTTGTCGCACCCCGCGCGGGTGCGTGGATTGAAACGCAGGTGCTTTCAACCGCACCCTCGTAGTCCCTTGTCGCACCCCGCGCGGGTGCGTGGATTGAAACAAGTGCTATGTCATCAATCGTCAAGATCGGCTTTTGTCGCACCCCGCGCGGGTGCGTGGATTGAAACTTTTTGACTCCGGCCTCAGTAAGCCGCTTGAAAAGGTCGCACCCCGCGCGGGTGCGTGGATTGAAACTTCGCGGATGCAAGCATCTTGTCGGGCTCACACTGGGTCGCACCCCGCGCGGGTGCGTGGATTGAAACTAGGGCAAGGAGTTTCAGTGTCCTTGACACTTCCCGTCGCACCCCGCGCGGGTGCGTGGATTGAAACTGGGCAACGCGCGGATCGCTGTGGAGGCAAAGGAATGTCGCACCCCGCGCGGGTGCGTGGATTGAAACTTGACGATTCCGCCCGCAGCGTAGGTATGGCCAAGTCGCACCCCGCGCGGGTGCGTGGATTGAAACTTTATATTTTGTATTTGTATCTATATCTATATCTGTCGCACCCCGCGCGGGTGCGTGGATTGAAACTGGTATTTCGCGGCGAGCTCGTCGGCCTCGTATTGTCGCACCCCGCGCGGGTGCGTGGATTGAAACCATAAGCTCTTGCTCGATAAAGCGGCGGCCTGTATAGTCGCACCCCGCGCGGGTGCGTGGATTGAAACTCGCGTAAGGCGTTCCTTGTCGTGGTATTTATTTCGTCGCACCCCGCGCGGGTGCGTGGATTGAAACAATCGGCTTATTGCCCTTGTCTGTTAAAACCATCGTTCGTCGCACCCCGCGCGGGTGCGTGGATTGAAACAGGTTTAGGCTCTGGCTTGTATTCTTCGTAGCAGGTCGCACCCCGCGCGGGTGCGTGGATTGAAACAGAGCCTGGCTTCCTTAGGGTGGGGAATAGCACGGTCGCACCCCGCGCGGGTGCGTGGATTGAAACGACACTATCGGGTTCCGCCCCAGCTATATCGCTCGTCGCACCCCGCGCGGGTGCGTGGATTGAAACCTCAAACCCAGGATGACTTCAACGCGAGTATGCCGCGTCGCACCCCGCGCGGGTGCGTGGATTGAAACAGGAGGCTTCCGGCGACAGTGCTGCCGTGTTGTTCGGTCGCACCCCGCGCGGGTGCGTGGATTGAAACCACAACCTTAAGATAGCGATTTGCTCCTGATAGAGTCGCACCCCGCGCGGGTGCGTGGATTGAAACAGCCTATTATCTGCTCACCAAAAGTGTCCTTGCCCGTCGCACCCCGCGCGGGTGCGTGGATTGAAACTGGATATACCCGTGTAGCTCCTTATCCGCGTCATAGTCGCACCCCGCGCGGGTGCGTGGATTGAAACGTTCCAGATATTGTTGTATGTTTTCATTATAAAGTCGCACCCCGCGCGGGTGCGTGGATTGAAACTTTACCAAAACGCCATTGTCCTCATCGACATACACGTCGCACCCCGCGCGGGTGCGTGGATTGAAACCGGGTAATCTGATCCCTGGAATCTGTAATCTGAAGGGTCGCACCCCGCGCGGGTGCGTGGATTGAAACTTGGCCTCCAGATCAATCCAAAATCCTGTGTTGTCGTCGCACCCCGCGCGGGTGCGTGGATTGAAACAGATGCCCAAGCGAAAGCGGATGCCGCGCGCGCCGCGGTCGCACCCCGCGCGGGTGCGTGGATTGAAACATTCTTATGCCCGATAGCCTCCTGCAGAGTTTTTTCCGTCGCACCCCGCGCGGGTGCGTGGATTGAAACCCCGCCCTTCCCGTACAGCGGTACTCGGACCATGTGTCGCACCCCGCGCGGGTGCGTGGATTGAAACGGACGATGTTAAGGGTCGTGCCGGGAATCTTCAGTCGCACCCCGCGCGGGTGCGTGGATTGAAACACAGCGAATCCACTGATTATTAGCATAATCTATGCGTCGCACCCCGCGCGGGTGCGTGGATTGAAACAAGAAGTATATGAGGCTAACCGTAAACGCGAGGAAGTCGCACCCCGCGCGGGTGCGTGGATTGAAACCGACAACTCCCACCGCTCCGCTGTACAATGGGTTGAGTCGCACCCCGCGCGGGTGCGTGGATTGAAACTGTCTTTGCAGATCCTCCCTTACGACCAAGGACAAGTCGCACCCCGCGCGGGTGCGTGGATTGAAACGTTATCAATAGACCAGTTGTATAGCCTCTACGCGACGTCGCACCCCGCGCGGGTGCGTGGATTGAAACTATTGATTCCGGTTCTGGAAGAGATGGACTTCAAGTCGCACCCCGCGCGGGTGCGTGGATTGAAACCTGTTCATCCCCTACGGTGTAGCAGGAGGGCAAAGTCGCACCCCGCGCGGGTGCGTGGATTGAAACCCCCCGCCACCAATACCAGTAACCCAAATTTTAGTCGCACCCCGCGCGGGTGCGTGGATTGAAACGCGGCACCACGCAATGAACCAAGTAATTTTAATGTCGCACCCCGCGCGGGTGCGTGGATTGAAACCGAGACTAACAAGCTTAATGAAGCGCATAAGCGCATGTCGCACCCCGCGCGGGTGCGTGGATTGAAACATCATAAAGCAGCAGGCCGGGGCCGTTTCCCTTTCCGTCGCACCCCGCGCGGGTGCGTGGATTGAAACGGTTCGACAGAGGCTATATTGGGAGGTACAGCAAGTCGCACCCCGCGCGGGTGCGTGGATTGAAACCAGTAACAGGTCCGGAGGCAAATGAACCTGCGAGGGTCGCACCCCGCGCGGGTGCGTGGATTGAAACTCTTGACTCTGCTTTGTGTAGCGGTCAAGGAAAGTCGCACCCCGCGCGGGTGCGTGGATTGAAACATTCAGACGATGGGGTCATTAGGGAGGCATAGACGTCGCACCCCGCGCGGGTGCGTGGATTGAAACGGGGGAGTACCGGCGTCATTGAGCGCGCGAAGAACGTCGCACCCCGCGCGGGTGCGTGGATTGAAACTCTGAGCGCCCACGGCCCCGAGAGTATGGGTCAGGTCGCACCCCGCGCGGGTGCGTGGATTGAAACCACAGCTATGTCGGCACGCTCCACACCTGGAAAATGTCGCACCCCGCGTGAGGGCTTGGCATGAAATAGGCAATACGAATCATGGCACAGTATCGGGTGCGTGGATTGAAACAGTTATTTCAACGCCGAGGTGCACAGTGGTCGTTTATGGTGTGAAAGTGAGCCAGGAAACACCGTCTTTTTTGTAGAGCTGCCAGGCGAAGGGGCATACACGATAAAACCGTGAACAATCTCAGGATACTTATGTATCGAGGCTCTCCTAATCACTATTTAATAAAACATCGAATATAAAGATCACAAAATATCGAATGAAAATGTCACAAAATGCCAAATGGCGGGTTTACATGCAGCCTTGCCCGTCGTATGATTCACTTCGGAGGGCTTATGTACCTGGCTCGATTCGCGGATTCATTGTTGGAAGATAGGTTGCGCAGTTCTGGGGCCGTGCTGATACGAGGGCCCAAGGGGTGTGGAAAAACCGAGACTGCTAAGCAAAAGGCAATGAGCATCGCGAGAATGGATATTGATGAAACAATAAGAGTGCGAATGGAAGTTGATCCTAGTCTGGTTCTGGAGGGGGAAGTCCCCCGATTGATCGATGAATGGCAGGAGTATCCTCTTATCTGGAATCATGTCAGGCATGAAGTGGACACAAGAAAAAAGAAAGGGCAGTTTATTCTTACCGGATCTTCTTCCGTTCGCGACCAGGCTAGGCTCCATTCAGGGGCGGGACGATTTTCCATTCTGAACATGCGTCCCATGTCATTGTATGAGCGTGGTTGGTCCACAGGCGAAGTGAGTCTGGAAGGTTTAGTCACAGGGGCTATTCCAAAGTCTGAGGAAGTCGCTTTTAGTTTAAAAAATTTGGCGGAGAAAATTGTAATGGGCGGATGGCCGGGCCTCCTAGGAGCAAATGCGGAGGAGGGTCTTCGATATATAAGAGATTACATATCATTGATTGCCGAGGTAGATATAAACAAGGCTTCGGGAAGTAATCGTGAGCCCCAGAAGGTGAAGAGGCTGATACAATCTTTCGCCAGAAATATTTCGACAGAAGCGTCTCTTGCCACGCTTGTAAAAGATACAAATGGTACCGATGGATTTGTATCGACAGAAACGGCGACTACCTATATCGAAGCTTTGGAACGCCTCATGGTTGCGGAGCAGTTGCCTGCATGGAACACCAATATCCGCAGCAGCGACACGCTTAGAAAAAGCCCTAAACGTCATTTCGTCGATCCCTCACTCGCAGTTGGGGCATTGGGGCTTTCCGTTGAAACACTGATAGATGATTTGGAGTATTTCGGATTGCTTTTTGAATCGATGGTAATTCGGGATCTTAGGATCTATGCAGAGCTGCATGATGCCAAAGTATTCCATTATCGCGATTCAACAAATTTCGAAGTGGATGCGGTGCTGGAGTATCCTGATGGAAGGTGGGCGGCATTTGAAATCAAGCTGGGCTTTGGCGCTCAAGACAATGCGGCATCCAATCTTCTGAAATTTTCTAAGAAGGTGAATCAAGAACAAATGGGATCTCCTGCCGCACTAACGGTGATTACCGCCAACGGATTTGCTTTCAGACGGAATGATGGCGTCAATGTTGTACCAATCGGAACGCTGACCGCGTAATTGGATTAGTTTTTATCCTGTCAATCCTGTCAGTCCCGTTATCCTGTCCGACTCCCTCAGGATCAAACGCCCAAATATGCCTCACGCACCCGGGGATCGGCGGCGATTTCCTTGGCCGGGCCATGGATGGTGGTGTAGCCCACTTCCAGCACGTAGGCGAAATCGGCTATGTCCAGGGCTTCGGCGGCGTTCTGCTCTACCAGAAGAATGGTGGTGCCTTTTTTATTAATAGCCAGGATCTGGGAGAAGATTTCGTCCACCAAAACGGGGGCTAGGCCCATGGAAGGTTCGTCCAGCAACAAGATCTTGCCGCCTGTTACAATGCCCCTGCCCACAGCCAGCATCTGCTGCTCGCCGCCCGAGAGGGTGCCGCCCAGCTGTGTGGCCCTTTCCTTGATCCTGGGGAAAAGCCCGAAGACCTCTTCGATGCGCTCCTTGACCTGCTTTTTATCTTTGACAGTCCAGCCGGCGAGCTCAAGGTTTTCGCGTACAGTGAGGGTAGGGAATATTTTGCGGCCTTCGGGTACGTGGCTGATGCCCAGGGGAACCATTTTATGGGCCTCCCGGTTGGTGATGTCCACGCCATCAAGAAAAATTGAACCGCCTGAGGTTTTTTCAAGGCCCGAAAGAGCCCGCAGGGTAGTGGTCTTACCCGCACCGTTGGCTCCAATAAGGGTAACGATTTTTCCGTCAGGAACTTCAAAGGAAACATCCTTTATGGCTTCGATCTTACCGTAATTTACCTTGAGATTTTTAACGACTAGCATTAGGCGCCCCGCTTTCCAAGGTAGGCTTCCAGAACCCTTGGATCCTTGGCAACCGCTTCGGGTATGCCCTCTGCGATAGTCTCTCCAAAGTCGATTACCTTGATGTATTCGCAAATTCCCATCACTACCTGCATGTGGTGCTCTATGAGAAATACTGTCACGCTGAATTCCTTTCGTATACGGGTGATGAGCCCCATAAGCTCCTCGACTTCCTTGGGGTTCATGCCCGCAGCGGGCTCGTCCAGAAGAAGGAGCTTGGGGTTGGTGGCAAGGGCTCGGGCAATTTCCAGGCGCCTAAGTTCTCCATAAGGGAGGTTCTTAGCGCTTTCCTTGGCCCTGTGGGACAGGTGCATAAGATCCAGAAGTTCCAGAGACTGTTTTTTAATCGCCTTTTCCTCGTTCATGAAGGAGGGTAGGCGGAGCACCGATGTTGCCAGGCCCGATTTTGAGCCAAAGTGCTTGGCGATCTTAATATTGTCCAAGGCCGTGAGGCTGGAGAATATACGCAGATTCTGGAAGGTCCTGGCGATTCCGGACTGGACGATCTTATACGGCTTAGCTCTGGTAATGTCCTTGTCCTTGAAAAACACCTTGCCCTCGGTAGGGCTGTAGATTCCGGTAATCAGGTTAAAGGTGGTGGTTTTGCCCGAGCCGTTGGGACCTATGAGGCCGTAGATAACTCCCTCGGGGATATCGTAGCTGAAGTTGGAAACGGCCTTGAGACCGCCGAAGAAGTGGGTCATTCCCTTGATGGAAAGTAGCGCCGGCATCACTCCACCTCCTTGAGCCTGATGAGTTTGGCTTCCTTGGTGCCCATGAGGCCCTCGGTCTTGAACAGCATGATGAAGATGAGGAGAAGAGAGTAGACTACCATGCGCCATTCGCCCCCGATGGGAAGTCCCGTGGCGTCGGCGATTGCTCGGATGCCAATGCGCAGGCCTTCGGAGAGGAAGGTAAGAGCAAAGGCCGCTATAGTGGAGCCGGTGATGGATCCCACACCGCCCGCGTAGATCATGATGAGCACCTCAACTGACTTAATAAAGCCGAACTGAGTGGGGTGGGCCATCTGCAAAAGGTGGGCGAAAAGGCCGCCAGCGATGCCGGCAAAGAATGCGCCGATTACAAAGGCGAGCACCTTGTAGTGTGTAGTATTTACGCCCACGAGTTCGGCGGCCAGCTCGTTTTCACGAATGGCTAGCATAGCCCTGCCATGGGAGGATTCCACAAGGTTGCGGATTACCACAATGGTAATTAAGGCCGCGACGGTGATGGTGGTGAAGTTGGAGAATTTAGGAATGCCTAAAAGGCCGCGAGGGCCTCCCACATAATCTATATTATTGAAAATTGTGCGGATTATCTCGCCAAAACCCAGGGTGACAATGGCGAGGTAGTCGCCCTTGAGGCGCAGGGAGGGGAATCCGATGAGAAAGCCTACGAAAGCGGCGGCGAGTCCGCCGACTACGATGGCAAGAATGAAAATGCCCATGCCTCCGGGTGTGCTGGGGTTGATTTTGAACACAAGGGTGGAGATGGTGCCCGAAACGTAGGCGCCAACACCGGCAAAGCCCATGTGACCCAGGGAGAACTGGCCGGTGATGCCGTTAATGAGATTGAGGCTTACCGCCAGAATTACGTAGATGAGGGACTGGTTGATTATGTGGAGAATGTAGCCATTCATCATCTCTGTGCTATAGAGAATCTGTATGGCGGCGTAGAAGACGATAACGAAGATTAGCAGTTTTGGCAGATTGAGTTTTTTCATCCCGTCCTCCTAGATCTTGTCGGCGAATTTTTCGCCCAAGAGACCGTGGGGCCTCACCAGAAGGACGACGATGAGGATGGCGAAGGCGATGCCCTCGCCGATGAGGGAGTTATAGGCCGAGGCGAAGGTTTCGGCCAGGCCCATGATATAGGCTCCCAGCACTGCGCCTGGGATGTTGCCGATGCCCCCCAAGACGGCGGCGATAAAGGCCTTTAAGCCAGGCTGTATGCCCATATAGGGCACGATGCGCGGATAGGTCATGCCCGCCAGAAGGCCGGCGGCTCCCGCGAAGGATCCTCCTATAAGGAAGGTAAAGGCGATTACCTTTTCAATATCGATACCCATGAGCCTGGCTGCATCCTTGTCCTGGGACACTGCCCGCATGGCCTTACCCAGGGTAGTTTTTTTTATTAGGAGGGTGAGTCCCACCATGAGCACTGCGGCAATGACTATATCGATGATTACATAATTGGATATGACCGCGTTTCCAAGATTGATGTTCACCCTGGGGAGTATATCGGGGAATGAGCGATACGAAGGGCCCACCGCGGGGAGTGCCGAAAGGAAGTATTCCAGAAACATGGATACGCCTATGGCCGTGATGAGGGATGACAGCTTGGGCTTATAGCGTAGGGGCTTATAAGCTAGCTGGTTGGCCAGGAGGGCTATAATGCCGCCCGCCGCCATGGAGGCGATAAGGACAACAAAGGCCATAAGACCGGTTTTACCCACAAAAAGAGCATTAAAGGCAAAAAAGACTCCGTATGCCGCATAAGCGCCAAGCATGAAAAAATCGCCATGGGCGAAATTGATGAGGCGCACGATGCCGTACACCATGGTGTAGCCTAAGGCGATGAGTGCGTAGATCGAGCCTACCTGGAGGCCATTAACGATTTGTTGAGCGTTGAATATTGCTCCCATTCTGGGCGTTCCTTTCCGTAAATCCCGGCATTGAAAGGCTGGAACTCACGCGCGTGGTAGTACTATGCCTTGTTGATCGGCCCTTTGTCGAGCAAGGCAAAGCCGCCTGGCAAAAAAATGTCCATGGCGGCATGAATTGGAAAAAGGGGAGGGCGTTGCCCTCCCCTTATGCTGGAGATTAGGGATTGACAGTGGTTCTGTAAACCTGCTTGCCGTCTTTCATTTCGATGATGACCGCTGACTTGATGGGGTTGCGGTTGGCATCGAAGGTAACCTGGCCGGACACGACGTTCAGATTGGTTGTCTTGAGCGCGTCGCGGATTGCGCTGCCCTTGGTTGAGCCGGCGCGTCTGATGGCGTCGAACATGATGTTTGCCGCATCGTAGGCGAGGGTAGCCATAGCATCGGGCTCGGCGCCGAACTTGGCCTTGTACTTTTTGACAAAGTCCTGAACGATAGGCCTGGGGTCCGCAGCCGCGTAGTGGTTGGTGAAGAAGCCATTATCCACTGCTTTGCCGCCGATCTTGACCAGGTCGGGGGAGTCCCACCCATCGCCGCCGACCATTTGGCCTTTAAACCCAAGTTCACGGGCTTGCTTGGCGATGAGGCCTACGTCGTTATAGTAATCCGACAAATACAGCACATCGGGCTTGCCCGCCAGAATCTTTGTAAGCTGGGCTTTGAAATCCGTTGCGCCGAAGGGATGGCCTTCGAAGGCCACTACCTGGCCGCCAAGCTTGAGGAATTGATTCCTGAAGTTTTCAGCCAGTCCCTTTGTATAGTCATTGCCGATATCAAAGAGGGCTGCAGCCTTTCTTGCCCCGAGGTCCTTGTAGGCGAAATTGGCTCCTACGGTGCCCTGGAAGGGGTCGATAAAGCAGGCTCGGTAGATGTAGTCGCCTACCTTGGTGACCATCTCGTTGGTGGATGTGGAGCTGATCATGGGAATGCCGGCTGCCTGGGCGATGGGGGCTCCAGCCAGGGTTACCTTGGACATTACCGTGCCGATGATGGCCACGACGTTGTCCTGCTGGATCAGCTTGGTGTAGACAGTGGCACCCTCAGCGGGGTCACCCTTGTCGTCTTCAAAGATGATCTTGACCTTGCGGTTGCCAAAAAGACCGCCCTTGTCATTCCACTCTTCGGCGGCGAGCATAATGCCGTTCTTAGTGGATACACCGAAGGTAGCTGCCTCGCCAGTCACAGGGCCTACGCCTCCGACCTTGATGTCCTGGGCGGTGACAATAGATGCCGCAACGAGGGCGAGCACTAACACGAGCGAAAGACGTTTCATAAATCCTCCTTGGCGCTGCGTACCGCTTTGCAGTATTCGCAGTCTCTGTACTGTTTGATAGAAACCTACCTGGAGCCGGAAGTCAAGATTTAATCGAAAAAATTTGACAGATTTTCAGAGTCGTGATATAATACAATCTCAATTTTTGAAACGGAAGTTTCGAAATTTGAAATATTTACATTTTGTAACCTCTTACATAGCATTTCCTTAATAGAGTTGGAATTTGCTTCCGGTGGGCTGAGTACTCGACGCGAAAAGCGAAAAAGGCATATCATGCGGGGTATGCACGCTGGCGATTTCCAATCCAATAAACAGCATAAGCGCTCCCCGGAGACCATAGGAACCCTGGCGGCCTTCGCCGCCTATGGAATGTGGGGACTTTTCCCCCTCTATTGGAAGCAGCTCAAACATGTCGAATCCATGCAGATACTCGCCCACAGGATTGTCTGGGCTGGGGTATTCTGTTTAATACTGATGATTGCCTGGAAACGCTTTTCCGAGATTGGCAAGCTCCTAAAGCAAAAGAAAAAGTTTTTCCTCGTTTTTCTGGCTTCCATCGTGGTTACCTCGAACTGGGGACTTTATATTTGGGCCGTTAATATCGGCAAGGTAGCCGAATCAGCCTTGGGTTACTACATAAACCCACTGGTTTCGGTTTTACTCGGTGCTTTGTTCTTTAAGGAAAGGGTTGATCCCTGGACGAGACTCGCGGTAGCCCTGGCGGCTGCTGGCATCGTCGGTGCGGCAATACTCTATGGCTCAGTACCCTGGGTGAGCCTTTCGCTGGCTGTCTCCTTCGCCGTGTATGGGGCGCTCAAGAAAAGAGTGGGAATTGATCCGTTAATAAGCCTGGCGGTGGAAACCTTCATAGCGGCACCCTTTGCGCTGGCCTTCCTGTTCTTCCGTCAGGCGGCGGGTGCTGGCGCTTTTTGGAACGATGGAGTTTTGACAACTATTTTTTTGATCATGGCCGGCGTGATCACGGCGATACCGCTTTTCTTCTTTGCCCAGGCAGCTAACAGCATCAGCCTTCAAAAAATGGGTTTTATTCAATATGTGTCGCCCTGTGGTCAGCTCTTCATTGGCATTGTGATCTACGGAGAAAAACCTACCGCTGCCTTGCTCATGGCCTTTGGGGGGGTGATATCGGCGGTGCTCATCTATGTATCCACAAGAAAAAGGATTGCTCGAAGTCCGAGGTAAGTGCATCGAAGCTTGTGGTGCTTCGATCATTGAGGATAGACCAACACTCCGTTCTTTATCGTACTCACCACAAGGTTCATGCCACTATTATACGCCAGATGGGAGGCCTCTGGGGCGTCCAGGACGAGAATATCACCGGCTTTGCCAACTTCCAATGAGCCGATTTTGTCGGCTCTGCCCAGTGCGGCGGCTCCGTTGAGGGTAAGGGCGCAGAGGGTTTCGGCGAAGCTTAAGCCCATGTAGAGCACGGCGAGGGAGAAGATGAGGGGTATGGATTGGCTGTAGCAGGAGCCGGGATTGAGGTCCGAGGCCAGGGCGACGGCTAAACCTGTGTCGATCATGCCCCGGGCGTCGGCGTAGGGTTCTTTGAGCACAAAGGCGGTGAGGGGAAGGCAGACAGCGATAACCCCCGCCTGGGCCATGGCCGCCAGGTCGCTGGGGCTTGCCTTAAGCAGGTGTTCGGCGCTGATGGCGCCCATTGCCGCCGCCAGGCCGGCTCCGCCCAGGGCTTTGATTTCATCGGCGTGGATTTTTATGCCTAAGCCTAGGGCTTTGGCAGCCTGGAGGTAGCGCTTGGCATCTTCGAGTTCGAAGATGCCCTTTTCGCAGAAGATATCGGCAAACTCGGCCAGGCGCTGTCCGGCGACCTGGAGCATGACTTCGGAAATGATATAGTCGATATACTCCGAGGGGCGTCCCTTGAATTCCGGTGGCACAGCATGGGCGCCCATAAAGGTGCGGACGATATCTACGGGCTGCAGGGCGTCCAGGGCTGCCATGGCTTGTAGCTGGCGCAGCTCCGTGATGCTGTCCAGGCCGTAGCCGGACTTGCCCTCCACGGTGGTTATACCCTGGGCGAGCATGGACGAGAGTCTGCGCCGGCCTAAGTCGAGAAGTTCTTCGAAGCTGGCGGTTCTAGTGGCTTGGGTGGTCCGGTTGATGCCTCCGCCGCGTCGGTGGATCTCCATATACGGAAGGCCTTCGGCGCGCCAGAAAAATTCATTGGCCCTGAAGCCGGCAAAGAGAAAGTGGGTATGGCTGTCTACAAAGCCGGGTACGCAGGTCTTGCCGCCGGCGTCCAGGAGGGGGTAGGCGCCGGCGCGGGCTTTTTCGAGGGCAGTTTTGTATCCGGGGCCCTCCTGGACGCCGGCGTAGGCGATGATGCCGTCCTCGACAAGTATGGCGGCATGGCTGATCAGGTGAAGGTGCTTCATCTCAAGGCCGCGTGCTGGGCCTCTGCCCAGAGGCGTGGCAAGCTGACCTATGTTGACAATAAGAAGGTCGCCTTTCATGAGGTCGGGATGCCCTTGAATAATGGGTCCTTGCCTATTGAGCCGATGAGAATCTTTGAGTAATCGCCCTTAGTTAGGCGTTCCAGTCTTCGCTTTGTCATTTCCAGTTCCCGGGCAGCCTGGGCTGCGGCTGAGCTTGAATCTTCGATTTCATCCTCTATAAAGCGCTGAAGGGAATCCACCGAGTGGCGGAGATAGGAAATTTCCCTTTCCTGATAGGCGGCTAGGCGCTGGGCGTACCAGTCTGAGCCGAGCACATAGTCCCGGTCGAAGAGGTCTCGCAGCTCAGGATCGTGAATATTCTTGCCCTCGTAGCTCCCTGTTGCCATAACCCATAGCAGGGCCTTCAAGGGTGGAATAGCTGCCTCCACCGAACCGTCTTCGATATATGCCTTGGCGGATCGTTCCATGGCTTGGACTATGTTTTCGATTCCGTCGACAAAATCGGGAAGGGATTGCAGCTCAGGCCTGAGCATGTCTTCGGTGAAGACCGCCGCGGGGGTGTCAAAGAGGCGGCCTAAGTAGGTGGCGGCGAAAAGCGGGGTTATACGCCAACCTAGGCGGGAGGCGGGAATTAGTCTGCCCTGGTATTCAAAGTCTTTTACCTGCTCCAGGTATCCTGAGCCTTTTAGGAATTTGGGGTCTCTTTCTTCGGGGCTGAGCCGGGACCAGAGTTCGGGCACGAGAAGGGAGATGTCGTGCTCGACCTTGTACTTGGGTCCGATGTAGCCCGCGGCGGTGGTAAAGCCGGAGTAGCCGGTGAGGATGTAGGAAAGCAAGGCGTTGTTGAGGTCGGTGGTGGCTACCAGGGGATTGAAGGGGCCCTTGGTGAGGGCTCCCTCGCTGCCGGCTCCGGTGGTGGAGGGGCTTTTCCCTGTAAGGGAGCAGATAAAATCCATGAAAAGTTCGGGGAGCTCCTGGTAATGAATAGGTCCGTAGACCGCAAGGGGGCGAATGCCTGCTTTTTTGTCCGAGGGATTATTTCGTCGTCCGGGGAGGATGGCCCCTACGGGGTGGAGCACTGTCTCTTCGGCCTTTACCTTTCTGTAGAGCCTTGGTCCCAGGTCGGCCAGGTAACGTTCCCGGGGATTTACGTAGTTTGGATCCAACTGGAGGTATCGAGGGTTTTTTGAGGGGGATCCGTTGACGATTCTGGGTTTGTCCGAAGCTGCGAAATATTGGAAGTCCGGATCGGTGGCGGCGGTGCTGATAAAGTTTTTCATGTCTTCGGAATAGTCGGAGAACTGAACGGTCATCTGCACAAATTCTTCCGCCGTCTTTTTGTCCAGAGGCTCGAAATTGCTCAAGAAATTGTCCGATCTGGCCAGATCCTTTTCGGCTTGCTTATCGTAACCGCGGACAATAGCGTCGTCGGGACGCTGGAAAAACCTGGCCTCGACATTGCGGCAAAATTTCAGGCTGGAATGCATGGACGCCCATTTGGGGAGATTTTTCAAAGAAGCGGCGGGCACTACCGTGGATGCGGTGATATCGTCTTCCCACTGCTGTTTTTCTGCGGGCATGAAATCCTGCCGTAGCTTGAAGCTGCGGCGCAGCCCTTCAGGGGTCTGGCCTACTCGCAGGTACGAGCCGAGCACCGATCGGTTCTCGAATTTTAAGATGTTGCCCGTCGTGCCGTTAACCACATCCACTGAAAAATGGGACAGCCAGTCCTCGCCCCAGTCTGGTGTGTAGAATCGCTTGACCAGAAACACTAGGCTTTTAATTCGTTCTGGAAGACTTTTTAGCCAGCTATTGTAGGCTTCGGTGTAGAGGGGGGAGGGGGTGAGTAGTTTGATAACTGAACCTAGGGAACGTTTGGGTGACAGTATCTTCCGGGCGTCCTTGCCGTGGTTCTCTTGGTTGTCCACGAAGCGGTCGCCGTATTCCTTTTCGATTATTTCTTTGACCGCCGTCATGTCCTTGTGAAAATCGGCGATAGTTATGGGTGAATAGGTTATAGCGTCGGAAATAGGTTTTGCAATTTCCGACTTGCCGCCGCCCGAGACAGTGCAGGGTTTATGGCAGACTAGGCCTTCCGCTGTGCTGCCGATAAGGCGCCATGCTCCAGAGCCTGTGTGGCGCTCCATGCGTACCCTATAGCCGGTAGGGTGCACATAGACTTCGTTGGGAAGGACTCTCAAGGAGCGCTCTTGGCCGTTCTGCACCCAGTGGGCCTTTTGATCCTCCAAGGAAATGTAAGCGTACTCTGGAAGATACACTATGTCGGGAAACAGAGCGTCCCTGGCATAGCCTTCCTCGTGAACTAGCAGGCGATTGCCCATGAGCTCTAAAACCTTGGCAAAGCTATGTCCCTGGGAATTGAGATTGGTGTCAGGAACAAAGCGGGTGCCTAAGTTATAGGCTGGGAAGACCAGGGCTCCGCCGGCGTGTTCTTCCTCGGCTAGGCCTAAGAGGTTGGCTGAATAGGAAATTTGAGCCTTTATCTCTTTTTTCGAGTAGCCAAAGTAATTATCGGCAATGACCGATATGATGACTCCCCGTTCGTCCCGGGCAGAGATCTTAAAAGGTTTACCGTCGTTGTATGGTTCCGAAGGATCCTTCCAACACATGCCCTCCCGGCGCTGCCGCTGGCTGGCATCGGTCCAGTTTGGAAGGCCTAGTTCTTTTTTTGTAAGACCAAGAAGGTGAGTGGCAAGAATGATGCAACCCGTGGTTCCTGTCCAATGAAGGGGATCGAGGGTAGCATCGTTTTCTGGTATGAGGGGATCGCCGGAATTTCCGAAAATGCTCTCCACAAAGTCCAGGCTTGCCGCCAAGGAGGCTGGGGCGAAAAAGCGGATTTCCATGGATCTTTCGTCACAATAGCCCTGCACTTCTGGACGGACTACCGGTCGTAAAAGGAGGGAGAGCATGATTCGAGCCTTTTCGCTCTCCTGGGCGGTAAAGGGAAGCTCTAAAAGTTCTGGCGGAGGATTGAGGGCTGCCTTGAGAATCCGGGCGAAGACAGGCTTAGGTACTTCTTTTTTGTCCGGAGGCACGGGAAGGCCTCCCTCGGCGATGTGAAAGACCCCTTCGGTGGTTCGTTTATCGCTAGCGGGGTTGTGGAGCACTCCGTTTTTAATTCGATAGGATGTCAGAGTTGGGGAGCGGTGGCTGTGGCCTTCGGGGGGCAGGGATAATTCCCGGGCCATTCCGTAGCGGTCGAGCACCAGGGTCTTGGAGGGCAATCGTGGCAGATTCTGTTCTTTGATGTCTTCCAGATAGGAATCGAGAAAATCCTGAATACGCCTGTCCGCCGGCGCCAGGTGGTTTGCGAGGATTCTGTCCTTTTGTCTGAAGCTTTCCAACATGTCCGAGGCTAGATCCACAAAGCCGGTGCCTTCCTTTGAGAAGATCGGCAAACCAAGACTCGCCAGTTTTATATTAATGTAGGCTATAAGCTTACTGCGCCCTGGCTTCGAGTTTCGATCGATCGTTAATCCATAATCACGTTTTACCGCCATAGAGCATCCTCCGTGGGCACTGTGCCAAGCCGCCAAACGGCTCTGTGCCAGGCTTGTTGTTGTGGCGTGGCATTCCTGCCTGCCAGAGATTAATCCTCAAGCTGCCCAAGCGTGTGGCTCGCTTCGCGACTTATCGCGCCGATGAGGGCGAAAACCGAATTGAGGTCTGGGTACATTACCCTGTCCTTGTCCAGGCGCTTTACCGCTGAGCGCACAAGCCTATACGCCGGGGCGCTGCGAGGGGAGAGCAGGGGCTCAATGGAGGGAATGCCTAGTTGTATCGCTCGCAAATCCAGAGCCTGGCACGCCGCCGTTAGTTCCATGGCGGCTACGCGTTGTGCGTTTTCGACAATCATCGCGGCTTTGCGCGCCGCTATGGTTCCCATGGATACGTGGTCTTCTTGATTGGCGCTGGAGGGGATGGAATCGACACTTGCAGGGTGGGCAAGGCTCTTGTTCTCAGAAACTAGGGCTGCCGCAGCATACTGCACGATCATAAATCCAGAATTAATGCCTCCAGAACTGGTAAGAAAGGCAGGAAGCCCTTCCGAAAGGGCTGGATTTACCAACCGTTCGATCCGCCTTTCGCTAATATCGGCCAACTCGGCGCAGGCTATGCCCAGGAAATCCATGGCCAGGGCAATGGGTTGGCCGTGGAAATTGCCGCCGGAGATTATATCGCCGGGATCTTCCTTGAAATTGTGCGGTCTTGAAGATTCGGCGCGGGAAGAGCTTGCGGCTGGTAGGGGATTTGAGCCCTCGGCGGAGTTTTCGCCGTGCAGGCGGGGAAAGATGAGGGGATTGTCGGTGACAGCGTTTAGTTCGGCTTCAAGAATTCCCGTGACATAGGCTAGGGCATCCAGACTCGCGCCATGAACCTGGGGAATGCAGCGGAGGGCATAGGCATCCTGAACGCGTTGCTCACCTTGTCGGCTTGTGAGCGAGGAACCTTCCAGCAATTGTCTCATGTGGGCGGCGCATCGGATTTGTCCCCGCTGTCGGCGCAAGTCTTGGACTCTGGGATCAAAGGCGTCCACGATGCCTTTGAGTGCTTGCAGGCTCAAGGATGAGGCAAGGCAAAGACTCCAGTAGAGTTCCCAGGCTTTGTGAAGGGCTAGGGCTCCAATAGCTGTCATCACCTGGGTTCCGTTGATCAGCGCTAAGCCTTCCTTGGCCTGGAGCACCACAGGCTGTAAGCCGGCAAGAGTAAGGGCTCTGCCGCCCTCCATTCGTTCGTTTTTATAGAGTACCTCGCCAAGTCCGATAAGCGGGAGTGCCATATGGGCAAGGGGTGCCAGATCCCCCGATGCGCCCAGGGAACCTTTTTCCGGTATTACGGGCAGGATATCCGCGTTGAGCATAGCAAGTAGCAGTTGCACAACTTCCGGTCTGATGCCCGAATTGCCCACCGCAAGAGCATTTGCCCTGAGTGCCATGACAGCCCTGACCGTTTCCCTGGGCAAGGGTTGCCCCTGTCCGCAGGCGTGGCTCATTATAAGGTTTTTCTGGAGCGTGGCATTGTCTTCTTGGGAGATGACTATGTCGCAAAACTTTCCAAAGCCTGTGGTAATGCCGTAACGCACCAGCCTTTCTTCAACACAGGCATCCACCACAGCGCGGGAGGCGAGCATTCGTTGTATAGACTCATCGTCCAGCGTGACCTTGCGCTCCTCCTGGGCGATGGCGAGAAGCGTTTCAATGCTGAGGGAAGAACCATCGAGGCGAATTTCATCCATAGCCCTAGTATAGTAAGGGATCGTCGCTCTGGACAGAGCGGTCGCATGGGGATATATAGTAGCGCCATGGGTAAATTCAAACTCCGCACCGAGGCTGTGCTTGGCCTTGCAGTAGCCTGTATATGGGGACTTACTTTTTTATCGATTAAGGTTGCGGTGGTTGAGCTAAAACCTATGACCCTCGCCCTTTCGCGCTTTGTCATCGCAAGCGTCCTGTTGCCCTTGATAGCCCTGATCCGCAAGACTTCCCTCTCAGTGAAGGCCAGGGATCTTCCACTTCTCATCGCCAGTGGATTCATCGGGGTGACTTTATATTTTTTCTTCGAAAACAATGGGATCATGCGGCTGTCAGCCTCGGAATCTTCGATCATCATTGGAACTATCCCGGTGCTCACCCTATTGGTCGATATGATCTTCTACCGAATGCGGGCGGGAAAGTCGGTCGTTCTCGGAATTCTTATCTCCTTCGGCGGCGTTGCGGTCATGGTCGCTAAATCAGAAACGGCAGGTTCTTCCTCGGGGGGCTATCTGTTTATGATCGGCGCCGCCGTATCCTGGGTGAGCTACACGTTTTTAACGAAACCACTGGGTTTGAAGTATCCGCTTCTTAGCGTCACTTTTTGGCAGATTTTCTTCGGCATGCTCGGGTGCATTCCCTTTGCGATGCTTGAAGGCCAAGGCTTTGTACGGGTATCAACCCCGGTGCTGCTGAACGTGGTCTTCCTGGGAGTCCTGGCCTCGGCGGTGGGCTACTGGCTATGGGTTATGGTCCTGGACAAGCTGGGAGCAAGCCGCTCGAGCGTCTTTATCAACTTGATTCCTGTGGTGTCGGTCGCGGCTTCATTTATCGTGTTAGGCGAGCGGCTTGCTCCCGCCCAACTCGTTGGCGGCGCTGCTACGGTGATAGGGGTCTATTTAGCTACTAAAAGCGCATAAGCTTCCGAGGCGCTTTCCGCGGCCAGGAGCTTAGCCCTCCGTGCTTCATCGCCGAGGACGGCGCCGAGGCTAGCAAGGGCTTGCATATGGGGCGCGGTATCGTCGGCTGGGCTGGCTATGAGCGCGATAATTCTTCCCAGCGAGTCGTCGATTGTGCCAAAGTCTACACCTTCCTTGTGAATTCCTATAGCGATGATCGCTATATCCACCCCGAAGCTTCTGGCATGGGGAAGAGCGATACCGTGTTCCATGCCCGTACTCATGCGGGCTTCCCTCTCCATCAAATCCTTTAAGAGCAGTTCCTTGTTCTTCAGTTTTCCGGATTTATCTAGTAGTTCCACGAGTTCAGCGATCACCTTTTCCTTGGTTTCGCCCTTGAGGCCTACAGTGACGCAACTGGGACTCAGAGCTCGCCTAAAGCCCGGATCTTTGCGCCCTTCTTCCACATGCAGAGAGCCGCGCAACTTTTCGGGATCCTGGCTCTCTTTAAGTTTTTCGAAATCCGAGTCTAGTTCTACCAAGATTTCATGAAGGGCTGCCTTTGCAAGGGGAATGTCCTCTGGAGCGCTTTCCAGACAAAGGGTTGTTCCTTTTGCCACCAGCGAAATCGAGACCTCCCCCTTGCGGATATGGCTGATATCGTCCCGTATGCTCATGAGCTGGACAAAGAAGCCTTCTCGTTGCATTTCCCGTAAAAAGGAAGAAGACACTAGCTCCAGGATTTCACTCGAGGGAAACTCAACGCTGAAACTCTCGGTGTTGGAGCCTTTAACGGGCTTTTTTGTTCCTTTTCCCGGATGGCCTATTGCCTGATTGAAGAGGGGCGGGGCTAGGAGGGTTGTGATAAGTATCATGAGCACCGCCACGCCAAAGATCGAGGGATCGAGTATACCCCCGGAAAGCCCAATCCCAGCGACGATAAGGGCAACTTCACCCCTGGGCACCATGCCTATACCTATTCGGAGAGCTCCTTTTGTGTTGAACCCCAGAAAGAGCGAGGGAATGCCGCATCCTAGAATTTTTGCCAGGACTGCGGTGGCGGTGTAGGCTAGACCAAAGCCGAGGACTCTTGGGTCTAAAAGAAGTTTTAAATTCACCAGCATGCCCATGGTGGCAAAGAAAATGGGTACAAAGAAATCGTAGAGGGGTTTGATTTTGTCCTGGATCAAGAAGGCGATGTCGCTGCGTGAAAGGCTTATTCCCACGATGTAGGCGCCGATTATCATGGCCAGGCCCTGGGTTTCGAAAAAGCCCGCTAAGAGGAGGGCGAGGCCGAACGCCAAGGCTGGGTAATGGGCTTCGTTTCCCAGTTTTTTAAGAAACTCTGAAAGTTTTTTGCCGAAAACTAGGCCTAAGGCGGTAAAGCCGAGCCAGATGCCGAAGGCCTTTAGCGCTATTCCGAGAACGCTCAATCGAGATAGCCCTTTTCCGGAGCCCCCCATCGCCGAGACTATCCCCATGACCACGGCGAGCAAGACAATTCCTAAAACATCGTCGAAAACCGCGGCGGCAAGAATGCTCACTCCTTCGGGGGAATCCATTTTTTTTCTGTCCGATAGGATGCGCGCTGTGATTCCCACCGATGTGGCGGTGCTCATGATGCCCAGAAAGAGGGATGGGGCCGAAAAGAACGACTGGCCGGTGAGGAGAACGCCCAAGCCTGCCCCTAGGCCGAAAGAGAAGAGCACGCCCCCTAGACCGATAATTGAACCGGCAAAGGAATAGCGCAGGAGCATGTTGATGTCAGTCTCCAGCCCTGAGGAGAAGAGAAGGATTATGGAGGCCACAGTGGAGAGGGCATAGAGCTCGGGGCTCACAGCAAAACCTTCAGCCAGGGGAAAGAGTCCTTCCGGCAAGCCGGGCAGTGATAGGGTTCCCAGCGCATAGGGCCCCAAGGCAATGCCCACTATCAGCTCGCCGACCACCGAAGGCAATTTGATCTTTTGGGCCAGACTGCCCCCAGCCCGGACTGCGAAAACAATTGCCGCGAGCTGCAACACCAGAAGGGTCATGCGCGTGCCGAGTTCAGGTTCGGCCGTTTCCGCAGCCCAGGCGAAAGGGGCTGCGGCAAGGAAGAATAGCGCAGCCGGGACAAATCGTATAGTTTTCATGGCTTTATGCGATAAATGTAATGAAATGTCAGAATTTGCGCAATATTAGAATGGATAAAAAGCAATAAGTGGAAAAATCCCGACAATAACTACATAAACGCTTGCGTGCCCTTACTTCCCTCTTGTAGGCTCTTTATGGATGATCGACATACTTTTTCAGAACGATGCTCTTCTTGTGATAGATAAGCCTGCGGGCTTGGCTTCTCAGCCGGGGGAAGGGGTTGTGGGCTCGGTTGTGTCGGTGTTGGAAAAAGAGCTGGGCTGTCGCGTATTTCCAATCCATCGTTTGGACAAGGAAACAGCAGGCTGCATGATGCTGGCAAAGAGTTCGGAGGCGGCATCTCATTGGTCTCGCGTACTTTCAGAACGACAGGCTCATAAACGCTATCTTGCAATCTGTATAGGCTCCCCAGAGAAAGAGCGGGGAGTATACCGTGACGCGCTCGCGGTAGCCGGACGAATTCAGGAAGCCGAGACTAGTTATAAGGTTGTAATACATTTTAGCCCCCTTCCTGGTGTGAATGTTGATAGTGCCGCAGAGAAGTCGGAATTGATCAAGGGTAAAAATGCCTTAGATAGGTCTGCATTGATTAAAAGGGGAGGGAACTCGGAATTATCCCCAGCCTTTAGCCTGGTGGAGTTCAGGCTTGGTACGGGAAGAACTCACCAAATACGGCGGCACTGCGCCATGCACGGACATCCTATAATCGGCGATGATCGCTATGGAGATTTTGCCCTGAACAGAAGGCTCAAAAAAGAAGTGGGAGCAAGGCGACTCTTTCTCTGGGCTTGGGCGCTAGAGCTTCCGGGGCTTGGCCGAATCACCGCAGCTTCCCCAAAGCATTTTATAGATTTTTTGAGCCGATGGCCCGAAATGCCCAGTCTTGAAAGCATTATTCCAAAACTGAGCGAGGATGAGCTTATACAAACCAGAGCGAATAATGACCGTCTTAAGTCCGGTCCAAGCAAGATTTTTTAAGAGGTACCCTCATGTCACCAGCCCAGCCCTTTGTCTTAGCGCATGGCGCCTCGTGGATACTGCCCGACGGCAGGGTAATCAAAGTTCCGGGTTTCCACAGCTCATGGATTGCCACACATTCTTCGATTGCCCCAGGGGCTACCAACACCGCTGAGTTCGTGGCCAAGACTGGCTGGGTTTCCGCGGTGCTGCACGAGGCTGGGTATCTTGAGCTCATAGTGCGGTCGAGGGATGACGAGCGGATGAAAAACTGTCTTTGGAGTGTTTTATCCACAAATCTTCTCATTCTTCAAAAAGTGGTGATCATGGTACTGGGCACTTCCGGCTGCTTTATAATGGAAAAAGAGAGTATTTCTTCGAAGGAAGTATTTATGAAAGCCCTGGCCGAGGCTCCGCTGGACCCAGACAAGTCCTAGTCTTTGGTTCAGCCTCGCCTTATCATATACGGTAGCTTTTCTTTATCCAGCCGGACTATGCGAGAGCCTGGGTCGGTCTAGAGCTGGAATTTCTTGATGTAGCCTTTAAGGCTGCGGGCATTTTTTACCGCTTTAGCCTCGGCATGATTATTGAACGCCACGAGAACCTGTTTGGCCTTGTGCGAGATGGCTGTTATCATGCGAGCCCTGTCTTTGAGTTCTTCAGGGGAATATTCGTAATCGTAGCGCGATGTGGCATCCCCGCTCCACCACTGTGTGCTGTTGCGTCCATGCAGCCGGTAATAGACTCGATCGGTGGTGAGTATTTGGGACTCAGGCGGCAAGCCGGGCAGATCGGGCCTGTCGATAATGGCTAGGCAGACCTTGCGCTTGGAGAGTTCGTCGAAAACGCGCTGCTGGTACCAATATTCGTTGCGGAATTCAACCACCAGGGGAAAGCCCTCCAGTGCGCTCAAAAGATCGCCAAGGTAGACACGATTCTCGGCGATATATGAAAAGCGATAGGGGAGCTGAATGAGGATGGCGGCAAGTTGCCCCCTGCCTGCCAGGGCTTGGGCGGCTACACAGAAGCGCTCCGCCGATTCCTGCCAGTTCTCCCCGATCTCGTGACTTAGGCTTTTGTGTGCCTTGAGGCAAAAAAGAAAATCTGGGGGAGTCTGCTCGGTCATTGCCAGAAGCTGTTCAGCCTTGGGCATGGCGTACCAGGAATAATCTAGTTCTACAAAGGGGAAAACCAGAGAGTAAAAGCGCAAAAACTCACTTTGGCGGAGATCTTTGGGGTAGAAGGCTTCCCTCCACTCGGAGTAGGAGAAGCCGCATGTGCCGATGCGGATATCAGCGTTCTCCATCTGGGGTTCCTCCACGTTGAACATCGCTTTTATTGTATCACAAGCGAATGGGGGATGCATCGCGTTCGACGAGGCTGCCTTGATAGATTTAATTGCCACCACGTCCGCCAGAGGTGAGAGCGACAAGGCAGCATACGTGCAGGCCGCGTTTAGAATGGTTGTAAAAAGTTTGATTGCCGAGTATCGTAAGCCTATGGTTTTGACTACCTTATTCCGGATACTCGGAGCGCTTAGCTCCTTCTATATGCTTCTCTGTTCACTGCGGGTGTTCATGGCCTGGATTCCTGGAATCCGCCTGGGCAAGGCAGAGCTACTTTTCGCGTCGATCGTCGATCCCTTTTTGAGAATGTTTTCAAGAATCAAGTTGTTCAGAACCGAGCGCTTCGATTTTAGCCCTATAGCGGCGTTGACGGTTCTTTCGGTGCTTAATCGGATGTTCTCAACCTTAGCTTATTCGGGCAGAATAACCTTCGGCTTTGTGTTGGGACTACTTTTAGCGGCAGCCTGGTCGGCCTTGTCCTTTGTGCTTTCTTTCTTACTCGCTTGTGCCGTGCTGCGAATCGTCGCATTTATGTTTGGGTGGAACACTCTTCATCCCATCTGGCTTGTTATCGACGCAATTCTCAATCCCCTGTTGTTCCACATAAATCGAATTATCCATCGCGGCAGGGCGCTGCAGTATAAGCAGGGCTTGTTCACCGGCCTTGTTGTCCTTATTTTGTTGCGAATGGCCGGCGGGGCTTTGGTCGGTATTCTCAACAGGCTGCTGCTTTCCCTCCCGTTCTAATTCTGGAGGACCCTATGCTCACTTCAGTTCAACGCAGTTATCTCGGTGCCTTGGCATCCAAGGAACCGGTACTTGTCCAGCTGGGAAAGGCTGGGGCAAGCGACGCCATGGTTGCTCAGCTCAAAGCCCTCCTAGAACGACATGAGTTGGTAAAACTTAAGTTCATGGATTTCAAGGGTGAAAAACGGGAAATCTCAGAAAAGCTTGCCGCCTCGACGGGAAGTGAGCTGGTGAGAATTCTTGGCAATACGGCTATCTTCTATAAGTTCCAGAGCGACCCGGGAAAGCCCCATATCCTTCTGCCTGCTGACTGATTAAAAGAGGATAGGCTGTGGCCAGGAATTGCATGCCCTTGTAGCAAAGCTGGGGATCGATGATAGCCTCCCCGAAGATCATCTCTACCCGCTCGTCGTTGGCGATTCTATGGATCAGCGAAGCGATCTTTCTTCCGTCTGGCTCCTTTGGATCGAACAATTCTCGAACGCCCTGCTTCCATTCTTCCATTGTTCTTGCGTCGGCGATGATATCCTGGGCAGAGGATTCCAGGAGGGCTAGGCCGTGGGCTTCGTCTTCGCTAAACGCCGAGTAGAGGGGATAGAACTCCCCCATGATTCCGATTATTGCCGCTATGGCCAGGATTATCTCGTCCGAGACAAAGGCGGAAGGATCATCCTTTCGGAGGCTCGCGACCAATACGGGAAGGGAATCCCTGGAATTGAATACCTGGAGCGCATGGGCAGCTGAAATCTTTACCCTTGGGTTTGTGCTTCTCATCAACATGGATTCGACCATGGGGATGGAGTCCCTGTCGCCGATATTGGCCAGGGCTATGAGGGAGCTGCCTTGGAGGATGTAATCCTCGATCTCCAAGGCCTTGCGAAGTACCGGCAGGGCTTCTGTTCTTTGGTGGGTGCCCAGTATGCGGGCGGCGACATAGGCGGTGGTAAAGGGATGGAGTTCCACTTCCTGGATCAGGGGACGGACTAGGTGCACCGAAAGCTTGGACATTTGTTCGATGGCCAAAAGAGCCTGCATCCGCACTTCAAAACTGGGCGAGTGAAGATAATCCAGAAGTTCTTCCTGGGTATGCAATGAAGCCGATTGACCGATTTCCTGAATGAGTCTGACCTCCTGCTCGGGCGCCGAGCTGCGGTCCAGCTTAGAAAGCAGGTCAAAAGCCCGCAGGTCTCTGGGGGAGAGCATGACACCTAAGGACTGGGAGACGCTGCGGGATCCCAGGCGTTTGAGTTTGCGCATGGAGAAGATGCTCAATCCGATTACGAGGCAGAGGACGGCGTAGAGCAGCCGATAGGCTCCTACGGGATTTAGGCCCGCTGCTATGAAGCTATCGAGCAGCAATCCTCCCAGGCCCGAACCAAGGGCTCCGCCTAAGCCGTAGGCAATATAATAGGTAACCGACAGATCGAGGTTTTTTTCTTTGGGAACCAAGGCGAAATAGTAGTTATGGGCCGCGTTTTCCCCGCCGGCCAGGCCAAAATTGGAAAGAAAGTGTATAAGCGAGAGAATCAAGGCGATGCTGGCCATTGAGTAGCCGATGACAGATCCGGAGGGGAGAAGCGCTATAGGCAGGAAACTAATTAGACCAATTGCATTGAATATGATCATGAGAGGCTTGGAGCCGAGTCTGTCCACTAATAGTTTGCTCAGGAATCCCATGGCTACCGAGCCCATGCTGGCGATGAGGGCGTAGATCATGACAGCATCGTCGCCTTGGGAGAATATTTCTTTGGCGTAGACGGGCAAAAAGGAGCGCCCCATGCCCGAGGCCAGGGCTAGAACCATAAAAATGAGGATGAATCGGCGAAAGCCATGGTCTTTGGCGGCTTCTTTTGTTGCTTTTATAAGCGAACTGGTTTTTCCCGGCAGGAAATCCGTAGGCTCGGGCAGGCGCAATAGAAAGACACTGCCGGCAAAACCGAAGGCGATGCCGATACCTACACCAATTGCGTAGGTTCCAGGGCTGGCATCTTCCCCTAAAAACAGTGCGAGCAACAGGCCGCTCACCATGCTGGCTACAGAGCTGGCTATGGAAGTTGTTACAACGTATTCACCCCGGTCGGAGCGTGGCTTATCGCCACCCCCAGAGGCTATGTACGCAATGACAGGATTGTTCCCTATCATGCCGACGCCTCGGGAGAGGGCAAATCCAGCGGTACCGGCGATTAGTAGTCCTATGGCAATTCCCTCGTGCCCCCCCGCTGCCGCCATCGGAGCGAAGAGAATGGGCACAAGGGCTGTGTACCTGCCTACCCAGGCCCAGCCGAAGGTCCAGATTATTGGCTTGAATTTAACCACCCGCTTTCCTAGGGGCATTAAAAAATAGGTGGAATAGGCTATGGCGTTGAGTATGCCTACGACGGCGTTGGAAGCCCCTAGGCGCACTGCGAAGAGGGTGATGAATGAACCCGACACGAATACAAAAGAAAATGAATTGAGGAGATTGAAAATATTAAAGTCTCTGCGTGCCGATTTAAGCCTGGCAAGGGAGAGAGGAGCAGCCATAAAAATACTATAGTACAGAAATCGGCTTTAGGAAATTAGATTAGAGGATCAAGAAACCGCTTTTGCGTCATTAATAGGACTGTTTTTAAAGCCCTTGACGTTTTTCCACTTACCGGTTCTGTAATACCAGGTTGAGAAAATCATGCCTACCATCCAGCCGGCAGGAATAGACCACCAGATGCCGTCGCTTCCCATATGGAATACCCGGGTAAAGAGAAGGGCGACGGGAACCCTTACGAGCCAGAGGGCGAGCACGGTATTGATCATAGGGATAAAAACGTCACCGGCTCCCCGCATGACACCGTTGTTGATAAACATAATTCCAAAAGCCACGTAGAATAATCCGACGATGATAAGGTAGCTTGAACCTATTCCTATAACCTCCGGATCATTGGTAAAAATACCCATTAGTCTCCGGCCAAATAAAAGGATTGTAAGAGTCATCAATAGGGATATCCCAGAGTTGACCGCGATAGCCGACAGATGTCCGCGCTTTACTCTCTCTGGTTTACCTGCTCCAATATTCTGGCCGGTAAATGTAGTTATAGCTGCGCCTAGGTTCATGGCCGGCATGGCGGCTATGGAGTCTATCCGCGATGCAGCGGTAAAGGCTGCCATTGTCTGGGGGCCAAACTCATTGACGATTCTGGAGAGGGTCATCATACCAAGGGATACTAGGGTTTGCTGAAGGCCAGTAGGGAGGCCGATTCTCAGCATGTGGGAAAAACTGTATTTGTCCCAGTGCAGTTTTTTCACATCCAGTCTCAGATAGGGATTGCGTTTGTTCAGCGCTATTAGAGCTCCGATGAATGAAAGCCCCTGGGATATGATGGTAGCCCAGGCGACGCCCGCCACGCCCAAGTGAAAAACGATTACAAAAAGAAGATCGAGAACGACATTGACCAGGGTTGCTGTTATCAAAATATAAAGGGGCGTCTTGGAATCTCCCATACCACGCAGCATTGCGGCGACGCCGTTGTATCCGAAGATGGCCAGTATGCCTGCAAAGGTGATGCGCAAATAGGTGGTGGCTTCGGGCATAATACCCTCGGGAACAGCCAATAGCTTGAGAATAATCGGTGCTGCCGCAAGTCCGATGATGGTCATCAGCAAGCCAGCGACGAAAAGAAAAATATAGCTGGTGGCGACTACGTCGTCCAACTTTTTCCAGTCCTTTGCGCCGAAAAATTGAGAAATTAGGACGGTAGATCCCATGCTCACACCTAGAATTAGGGCTAACATGAAAAAAATAATGGGAAATGATGTGCCCACCGCGGCCAGGGCTGAGGTACCGACGAAGCGACCTACAACAAAACTGTCCACCATGTTGTAGAATTGCTGAAAAATATTGCCGAACAACATGGGCAGGGCAAAGTCGATAAGCTGTTTTGTCTCATCACCGGTTGTGAGATCTCTCATTGCCATGGTTTTTCCTTGGCTTTTTCCCATAGCGCGTCCATAACCTGTAAGGCTTCGGCCGACATGGGCAGATTCTTTTCCTTCATTCCCTTCTCAACCTCTCTAAAGCGTCGAGAGAATTTTTCATTGCTCCGCATCAAGGCGAGGCCGGGGTCTATTCCCAGTGCCCTGGAGAGGTTCACCATTGAAAATATAAGATCCCCGATTTCAGCCTCCACCTCGCTACCTTCACCTGTTTCCACAGCCTTCCGAGCCTCGGTCAACTCTTCCTCGACCTTAGCCCAGACCGGCTCAGGGCTGGTCCAATCAAAACCGACTTTTGAAGCCTTTTTTTGAAGCTTGTAAGCGCGTTCTAGGGGTGGAAGGTGCTTGGGAATCTCATCCAGTATTGAATCTTTTTTACGCCTGCCTTCCTTTTGTTCTTTTATTTTATTCCATTGGTGTACGACGGCGTCGGGCGTGTCGGCCACTGTGTCGCCAAAGACATGGGGGTGCCTGCGCAAAAGTTTTTCTGACACTGAATCAAGCGCTTCCGCCATGGTAAAACTGCCCTCCTGCTCGCACATGTAGGCAGTCATGGCGGCTAAAAGAAAAAGGTCTCCCGATTCTTCCCTAATA
The DNA here is from genome assembly GCA_002428725.1 of Spirochaetaceae bacterium UBA6076. GTDB lineage: Bacteria > Spirochaetota > Spirochaetia > Treponematales > Rectinemataceae > UBA2256. The sequence goes on from DIXQ01000034.1 coordinate 97,206, forward strand.
TGATTTTTGTCTTGCTCGCTTATGGCCTCCACTAGCTCATAAGCTTCCTCTACAATATTACCACGAATGGATTGGACGCTCTGTTCCCTATCCCAGGGACAGCCGTCGGGTGCTCGTAAACGAGCGACAATGGTAAAAAGCCGGAAAAAACTTTCGGCCGCATTCCGGGCTGCCGGTTTTATGTTATCTGCGGTAAGTCCTGCGAGTTGCTCTAAAGTGGATGAAGTGGAAAGCATGGATACCTCTCGTTTGCTCCACGATAGATAATTAAAGCCAAATATTCAATACTTAGTTCCTCGAACCTTGTTGGAGGAGAGGTCGCTCTGGGGTACAGAGCGGCCTCTTTTTTTTCTTTTCTTCACTTCCTATCCCTACATCAGCGCATACCCAGGCAGATAATCAGGCTTCTTCGATAACGGTGTTATTCTTAACCGCTCCCAGGTCTCGATCATCCAATCGGAAAGCTCAGTCAGCGTCCGCCAGGAGCGCCATTCCCACATACTTCTTAAGTCGCGTATACCTCTTTTCACGTCATTGTTCACATAGTCCACATTGCAACTCGGTCCTTCCCGCGCCCTGTGCCGCTTCATGCTATTGTGCCAGAACAGGTACACCGACAGTCGCTCCATCTGCCGATTCACATTCCTGCCAAAGCACACCGTCTCGCGTACATGCTCGTGCAGATCCTTGCGCAGCTCTCTGTCCAGGTAGTTCACCGGAAACAGCGGGTTCCTGGTAGTCCGTGCAGCCCGGGAGGATACGACGCTATGGCGAATGAACCCGTGCTGCAGTAAAAGCGCTAGATGCGGTGAGCCGGCAAGGGCTCTTGTATAGGCTTTATGTTCATCGGTCCAGAGGGTGAGGGGTGAGCGCCTTCCTTCAGCATAGATGCGCAACGTTTCATGGGCGATACGAGAAAAGGAACGCTCTACACCACCCGGCTCAGGCTTCCACCGTGCTTCCAGCTTTGCGCGCGTTTTCTTCTGCACTTCTGTCATTCGTCCTTTTCGTCGTAAGGTGACATGATCAGCTGCATAGACATACTGGGAGTTGGCGCCGACTAAGAGGGTGATGTTATTAGGGAAATACTGGGAGCGACAGAAGCTTTCAAAGCCGTCGGCGACCACATCCTCATCGGGATGTAAGCACTCGCTGAGGGTAGCATGGAGAGCCAGGGATTGTCGGGATGCGCGGCTTATGCGGTTTGCGATAGTGTCGGTTGAGGCGTCAAGGGCGCGACCAATGGCCGAAAGGCTTTCGCAGGAAGCAAGGCGTTGGATGATGTTCTGGTAAGAGTGGATATGCTTGGCGTAGTAGTCGAGGCTGAAGGTTTGGCGTGAGAAGGTTTTGCCGCAGGTGGTGCAACGGTAACGGGGGACTTTACCGAAGGCTTTGGTATGATAGAAGCCCCAGGGGACGTATGCGTGGTAGGGGAGAGAATGATTGGGCTGATGATGGATGCAGCTAGCTCGAGCGCAGAAGGGGGGTGAAAAGGTATCCATACCCACTTTACGCCTTCTACCCTCATCGTTGCTTCAACTACAACAAGGTTCGAGGAACTCTATTTGTATTTGATTGAATAATGGGCACATTTGGCTTTTAGCGCGGATTTTTCCGGAACTTTGAACTTTTTATAAACCCCTGACAATGTGTTTCGTACAGTGGATTCCTTGACCTTATTATCGATGGCAATAGCCTTCATAGATTTGTCCTCCAAGAGCTCTTTGAGATAGAGAGCTTCTTTTTTTGTTATGCCCAGGCTAGAAAGCAAAAGGATAGGCTTAGGTTCTTTGAGATAGATAATCCATCTTTCACCATAAACAATCAGGAGAAAAAAAAGAAAGAGACAGAGAAATAAAACATAAATGAATATACTAAAAAGACTTTCTCCAGCTTTTATCCCCAGGATTGCTTGACATAAAAAGAAATAAAGAATTGAAAGCGCGAACTTGATCAATTTCCACCGGGCAAACATTCCCAATCTATAGAAAAGAATCTCTCCGGCTGTGAAAACTCCTAAACTTAAAATCGGTATTTGGGAATAGATCATCGGTAGCGGCGTCATAGCCATCAGCAAGACAGGCTGTACCCAGTTGAGTTGGCTTTGCAAAGCACTGAGCACGAAGAGTGCGGCGATGATCGCTAGAGCTAAAAGCATTGGAGAAAATTGCTTCAGATCAGCAACAATCGAATGTCTGATTATGTGCGTCAGGATGAAAAAAAGTATATATAGAACGCAGATAAAAGCGAAGTACAAGCCTGTCTTTCTAAATAAAAGAGACTGCTGACTGTCGGAGCTCTCGTTCATCATGCCAAGCCCCCAAAACAATAAACATTTTTTTGCTTCAACTAGGTGCTACTTGGTACTTTTAGGTATAAAGCCATCTGAGATTGGTAACGTGTGCGGAAAGTAAGCTTACTTGCTTTATACCATGAAGGTTCATGCCAGTGAAGAGCCGGTTTTAATCGAATTATTCCCAAAAGGGCAGGTATGTTTTGCGTGGCGTATCGGGATTTAGCTTCGAGACTTCCGATAGATAAACAGGGATGTCAAAAAAGCCGCCAAGGCTCCCGAAAGATCATAGAGCATATCTATCCATTCGAAGCGCCTGGATGTGGTAAAAAGCTGAAGAAACTCGGATCCGAGTATGAAGAAAACAATAATAAGCATACTGATGAAAAAGGAGGGCGCCTTGCCTTTTTCCTTTCGATATTCCAGAACGTACGAAAGCGAAAAGACAAAGAAAAGGGCTAAATGGGCAATTTTATCTATGCCAATAAAACTAGGCATGGTTGAAAAGCTGGATGATGGCAAAAGCAGCGCGACAATAATTATACAGGCTGATGCCAGGGTAAACTTATATGCCGCGATCTTTTTCATATGAAGGCTAAAGTAGCCGAGCAGAGGAATCGGGTCAATACCTAAGCCTCCTACATTGCGTTTAAGCAGAGGGCCGATCAAGAACCGGGGCAATAAAAAGGGCGACCCCTGAGGGTCGCCCCCGTGCCTGTGGTTGCAAGTCAACCTAGGCGCGTAAACGTTAGCGCCAATTAGAAGCTTCTGTCGGCGATATAGCGGTATTCCTTGTACCTGCGTTCAATAAGACCGCGCTGCTTTTCCAGCAAGAAGGCTGCGCGCTCAGGGTTGGCGGCTCTTAACGACTTGAACCGCACCTCGGCATACATGTAGGTTTCGAGCTTGCTAAAGTCCGGCTCCTTGGAATCCAGCTGGAAGGGGTTCTTGCCCTGGGGTTTGAGCCTTGGGTCGTAGCGGTAAAGAGGCCATACGCCCGAATCCACCGCCGCCTTCTGCTGATTCATGCCCTTCATCATGTCGATGCCCTGGTTGATGCAGTGGGAATAGGCGATGATTACGGAGGGACCATCATAGCTCTCGGCCTCTCTAAATGCCTTGATCGTCTGGTTCATATTGGCTCCCAAGGCGACCTGGGCTACGTACACATAGCCATAGCTCATGGCGATCATGCCTAAGTCCTTTTTCATGGTCTCCTTACCCGCGGTGGCGAACTTGGCAATGGCGCCTATGGGAGTAGACTTGGAAGCCTGGCCGCCGGTGTTGGAGTACACTTCGGTGTCAAGGACCAGAATGTTCACATTCTTGCCCGAGGCTATCACGTGATCGAGGCCGCCGAAACCGATGTCGTAAGCCCAGCCGTCACCTCCGATTATCCACACAGATTTGGCGATAAGGCTTTCGGCGACGTTGTACAGCTCCTTGGCCCAGTCTTCCTTGGATCCCTGAATAGACTTCTTGAGCTTATCTACCAGTGCCCGCTGGGCATCTATTGCTTCATCGGTGGCCATCGGGTTGGCAAGTAATTCGTCCACCAGCGCCGCGTCGACACCCTTTCCCTTGGCCTGGGCTAGGAGTTCTTTGGCGTATTCTGTTTTCTTGTCGCTGGTGAGCCTCATCCCCATGCCGAACTCCGCCGCATCCTCGAAAAGGCTGTTGGACCATGCAGGACCGCGGCCATCGGGGCGGGTGGTATAGGGCGTGGTAGGCAGGTTGCCGCCGTAGATAGAGGAACAACCTGTGGCGTTGGCACAGAGGGCACGATCGCCATAGAGCTGGCTCATGAGCTTGAGATAAGGCGTCTCGCCGCAACCTGCGCAGGCGCCGGAGAACTCGAACAAAGGCCGCTTCATGCCTATACCCTTGGGCAGCGCCAAATTGAGATACTTGCTGGGCGTATCGGGGATAGAGAGGAAGAAGTCCCAGTTTTTCACCTCCGCTTCCCGCAGTGGAGGCTGGGGCTCGAGATTGATAGCCTTGCGTCCAGGGTTGGCTTTGTCGTTGACCGGGCAGATGTTAATGCAGGCGCCGCAGCCGGTGCAGTCTTCGGGGGCTATTTGGAGTGTGACCTTTAGCCCTGCCAGCTCTTTGCCCTTGCCGTCGGTGCTCTTGAAGGTTTCGGGTGCGCCCTTGAGATAGGCTGGATCGTAGGCCTTGAGCCTAATAACCGCATGGGGGCAGACCATGGTGCAGTTACCGCACTGGATGCAGATATCCTTGTTCCACACGGGAATTTTCTCTGCGATATTGCGTTTCTCGTACTTGGTGCTTCCGGTGGGGAAGGTTCCGTCTTCGGGGAGCTTGGACACGGGGATCTTGTCTCCCCTGGCGGCGATGATCTCGCCGATGACTTCCTTGACGAAGGCGGGCGCCGACTCAGGCACCGGCGGCAAGATATGGGACTTGGAACTTACGGCTCCAGGGCTGACCTTGTGCGTGGCGGTGAGGGCTAGATCGATAGCCTCCATATTCTTGGCCACCACATCAGCGCCCTTCCGGATATAGGTTTTCTCGGTGTACTTTTTGATCATGCTGATCGCTTCGTCCTCGGGCAGTACACCGGAGATCTTAAAGAAAGCCGTCTGCATGATCGTGTTGATCCTGGTGCCCATGCCGGCCTGTTCGGCCAGGCTCATGGCATCGATCACGTAGAACTTAAGCTTCTTGTCAACGATATGCTTCTGAACTTCCATCGGCAGCTCGTCCCATACCTTGTCGGCGGGGAAGGGACTGTTGAGAAGGAAGGTGCCGCCTGGCTTGGCGTTGACCAGCATGTCCAGCTTCTCCAGGAAGGAGAACTTGTGGCAGGCAAGGAAGTCGGCCTTGGAGATGAGATACGACTTCTTGATAAGCTTGGGGCCAAAGCGCAGATGGCTGATGGTGTAAGTGCCCGCCTTTTTGGAGTCGTACACAAAGTATCCCTGGGCTGAGTTGGGGGTTTCGTCGCCAATGATCTTGATAGAGTTCTTGTTGGCGCCCACGGTGCCGTCGGAACCCAGTCCATAGAAGAGGCACTCCACTACACCTGCGGCGTCCAGCTGGAAATCCTCGTCGTAGGGAAGGCTAGTGTTGGCCACGTCGTCGATGATGCCCACGGTGAAGTGATTCTTAGGCTTTTCTGCCTTGAGGTTGTCAAAAACACCCTTGGCCATGGCGGGGGTAAACTCGTAGGAACCCAGACCATAACGACCGCCGACCACGGTAGGCCAGCTGGCAAACTGTGTTTTTCCTGCGCCCATGGTTTCGCCAATCGCTGTCCTGACATCCTCATATAGCGGCTCGCCGATCGCTCCCGGCTCCTTCGTCCTATCCAGCACAGCAATAGCCTTGGTAGTGGCTGGTATGGCGGCGATGAAGTGATCCATGGAGAAAGGCCTGTATAGCCGCACCTTGATCACGCCAACCTTTTCACCCTTGGCTACCAGGTTCTGCACTGTTTCTTCAACCGTATCGGCGCCGGAACCCATGACGATTACGATACGCTCGGCATCCGGGGCTCCCACATAATCGAAGAGCTTATACTTCCTGCCGGTGAGCTTAGCGAATTCATCCATGGTTTCTTCCACGGCTTTGGGGGTTGCGGTGTAGAACTTGCTGGTGGCCTCCCTGCCCGCGAAATATACATCGGGGTTCTGGGACGTACCGCGGATAAAGGGCTTTTCAGGGGTGAGCCCTCGCGCGCGATGTTCGCGAACCAGATCATCGCTGATAAGCTGCTTCATGATGGAGTAGGGGATTTCCTCTACCTTCTGCACCTCGTGGGAGGTCCGGAAGCCATCGAAAAAGTGAAGGAACGGCACTCTTGTCTTGAGCGTGGCGGCATGGGCTACCAAGGCCATGTCCATGACTTCCTGAACGTTGTTGGACGAAAGCAAAGCCCAACCAGTCTGTCGGGCGGACATTACGTCCTGGTGGTCGCCGAAAATAGACAGGGCTTGGGCGGCTACCGCGCGGGCGGCGATGTGGAACACTGTGGATGTCGCCTCACCTGCGATTTTAAACATGTTGGGGATCATGAGGAGCAATCCCTGGGATGCGGTAAAGGTGGTTGAAAGGGCGCCTGTGGTCAGGGCTCCGTGAACCGCGCCGGCGGCTCCAGCCTCTGATTGCATCTCGACAACCTGGGGTAGGGTTCCCCACAAATTCTTGCGGCCCATGGCCGAGAATTCATCGGCGAGCTCTCCCATGGGGGAGGATGGGGTGATGGGATAGATCGCAATCACTTCGGAACAGGCATGGGCAACATAAGCCGCTGCGGCGTTACCATCGATCATCACCATGTTCTTGGAATCTGCCATTGTGGCTCCTTCTTTAATAAAGATGGGGATTCTGTGCTTTCCCGCTCGGGACCCCTTATACCTCACCGGTGTTGACATGAAAATGTAGTACTGTGGTGCTGCAATGCGGGGGCCCGACTGAAAAGCGATTCAATCCTATATCGGTTTTCCGATTATTTCAATAGATATTGATGCCTTAGATAAGAGTTTTTGGCCAAAGCCCGCTTTACCCTCCTAACCAGAGGCCCTTGGTGATTGACCTTTTGGATGGCCACACTATAGTTAAGCCATGAAACTCCTTATTCTCGCCGCAGGCCTTGGATCACGATTCGGCGGTCCTAAACAATTGGCGGCTGTGGGCCCGGATGGCGAAAGCCTTCCGGAATACAATATTTTTGATGCACGCAGAGCCGGTTTCTCGGGTATCGTGCTTCTCATCCGAAGGGATATGGAAGAGGATGTGAAAGCAAGTCTGGTCTCCAGGCTCCCACCCGGGCTGCCGGTAGAATTTGCGTACCAGGACCCTCGAGAATATGTCCCTGAATCGCTTGTGGCAAAGATCGAGGCAACGAGAAGGAAAAAACCCTGGGGAACCGCCCATGCACTGCTCTGCGCCTGGGATTTTTTTCAAGACGGTCCCTTTGCGGTGATAAACGGCGATGATTTTTACGGACGAATGGGATTCGCCGCGATGAAACGATTTTTTGATGCTGGAGAAAATAAGTCTCCTCCCGAGTGCTGCCTTACAGGTTACAAACTCTCAGGCGTTGTCCCCCCTGGGGGGACTGTTTCCCGTGCGGTCTGCGATGTGGATGAACGGGGCTGCCTGGTTGGAATACGGGAGCACAAGTCGGTGATGCGCCGAGCCGGGCAGATCGTTTCTGTCGGCGAGAGCGTACGAGAACAAATCCTGGACCCTGAAGTGCTCATATCGATGAATATGTGGGGTTTGAGGCCGGAGCTATTCCCATGGATTCGCGAGTTCTTTTTGGAATTTCTTACCGATCCGGGGCATTGGGCTGTGTCGGAATTTTTACTGCCCGAAGTGATGGGAAAAATCGTAAACAGTGGAAAGGCATCGTTTCGGGTATTGCCGGTATACGAGCACTATTTTGGATTGACCAATCCCGAGGATCTGGCCGATGCTCGGAAGGCGGCGTTGGAACGGATTCGGAAGGGGGAATATCCCTCACCGCTCTGGGGTGAAAAACTGGGAGCTGCGGTACGAAGACACGAACAAACGTAAAAAAATGGGCGGGATTGCCCCTCCTCTTTGATAGCGAAGCGACCGCTTTTTCGAGGCTTTTCGCCTATCTAGAGGAGCCCTGGGAAGCCCTTTCTTCCCTGGAAGCCTATCTTGGCATACTGCTTGCGGAGGACCCCTTAAGTGGGAGAACACCGGCAGGACCGGGCGATGCATATATTCATGGCGATCTCAGGCTCGGACCTGGGGTGAGAGTGGAGCCGGGCGTCCATATCGAAGGGGTGGTCCATCTTGGCTCAGGCTGTATTGTGGAGAGCGGGGCATATATCAAAGGTCCAGCATGGCTGGCCGAAGGCTGCGAAGTGCGGCAGGGCGCCTATATCCGGGGAAATGTAATCGCCGGAGCCGGCTGTGTGCTGGGGCATTGCTCCGAGTTTAAGCAAGCTATCTTGCTGGAAGGGGCTCAGGCTCCACACTTCAACTACGTGGGCGATTCCATCATGGGCATAAAAGCCCACATAGGAGCTGGAGTCATTCTCTCCAACCTAAGGCTGGATAAGCGGAGGGTACGGGCAGCCCTCCTGCCCAAGGGCACGCTAAACGATAAAGGCAGACTCGAGTTACTGGATACGGGGCTTGTAAAATTTGGCGCCCTTTTGGGGGACGGTTGCGAGATCGGATGTAATTGCGTGCTCAATCCCGGGAGCATCCTCGGGTCCGGCTGCAGGGCAGCTCCGTTGAGCCGCATAAAGGGAACCTGGCCGGAAGACTCGATCATCGACTAGGTTCTATGGTATACTAAGATCCTCTTTATTCTCTCAATGAAAAATGTCATACTCAGCCCCATACCAATAGCAGCGGAGACAAGCCGCGGAGAGGAAGCGCATGCACAGCGAGCATAAAATACTGTCAAAACGACAGTTATCTGAAGAAGTATATAGGATGGAGATACTCGCTCCATTGGTGGCCAAGGAGCGTAAGGCCGGTCAATTTGTGATCGTCCAATACGATGAGGAATACTCGGAGCGCATTCCGCTTACCATAGCCGATGCTGATGAGGAAAAGGGAACTGTCACACTGATTTTCCAAACCGTAGGCGCATCCACCCACAAGTTAGCCCTCAAAAATGTGGGCGATTCGATCGTCCTTCTCGGACCTTTGGGCAATCCCACCCATATCGAAAACTACGGCTGGGCAGTTTGCGTAGGCGGTGGCATCGGGCTTGCTCCACTGCACCCCATTGTCAAGGCGCTGAAAAACGCCGGCAACAGGGTTACGGTAATATCAGGAGCCCGCACCGCCGAACTCCTAATAATGCAGGAAGAGATGAAAGCCCTGGCGGATGAACATATAATCGTCACCGATGACGGCTCGGCGGGCAGAAAAGCCCTGGTTACCGAGCCTTTGAAAGAGTTATGCAGCAGGGACCCCAAGCCCGATCTCGTGGTTACCATTGGCCCCCCCATTATGATGAAATTCTGCGCCGCCACCACTCAGCCCTTCGGCGTAAAGACCCTGGCCTCCCTCAACACAATCATGATCGATGGCACGGGCATGTGTGGCGGCTGTCGGGTAACCGTGGGAGGGAAAACCAAGTTTGTGTGCGTAGACGGCCCCGAATTCGATGCCCATGAGGTGGATTGGGCACAGATGCTCAGCAGGCTTGGGGCGTACAAGAGCATTGAACAGGCTGCCCATGATCGCTGCCATTTGGAAATGTCCTTGCAGAAGCTTGCGAAGGCCCAGGGCGCGGCTCAGGATGCCGCCGAGACTATTACCGAGAGGAGCAACAATCGATGAGTCACATGGATAGAGCGCGACATGAAGCCCTGGCCAGGGAAGAACTGGTAAAAATACGATCGATTCCCCTCAGTCCAAAAGCGAGGCTGCAGATTCCTGTGCAGGATATGCCCAGCCAGGACCCTATGGTCCGTCGGGCAAACATGTTCGAAGTGGCCACCGGCTACACCCCGGAGCAGGCAATGCTAGAATCGGCCCGCTGCCTCCAATGCAAGAACGCCCCCTGCGTGGCGGGGTGCCCGGTGCGCATCGACATTCCCGGATTTCTCGCAAAAGCCAGGGATGGGGACTTTGCCGGCGCGGTAGCAGTCATTAAACGAACCAACCTATTGCCTTCGATATGCGGCAGGGTCTGTCCCCAGGAAAAACAGTGCCAATTGACCTGTACCGTGGGCAAAGCCCTGGGAGGAGTAGACAAGGCTGTGCAAATTGGAAGGGTGGAACGCTTTGTTGCCGATTACGAGCGTGGGGCTGGGCTTTTAGCCGCTCCTCCGGTTACTGGCTCCACGGGCAAAAAGGTGGCGGTGGTGGGAGCCGGCCCTGCGGGGCTGACCTGTGCCGTGGATGTCCGCCGACAGGGTCACAAAGTCGTAATTTTTGAAGCGTTCCACAAGGCTGGCGGCGTCATGGTCTACGGCATTCCCGAGTTCAGGCTCCCTAAAGCCCTGGTCGCCTCTGAGGCTGAAGTCGTGGAATCCATGGGTGTGGATTTTGAGATGAGTTTCCTTGTCGGACGAACGAGGAGGTTGAATTCGTTGCTTAAAGAGGACGACTTCGATGCCGTCTTTATTGGAACCGGGGCGGGGCTTCCCAAATTCATGAACATCCCGGGGGAAAACCTCGTCGGCGTTTTTTCTGCAAATGAATACCTTACAAGGGCTAACCTCATGAAAGCCTATGAAATTGGCAAGGCAGCGACTCCCCTGTATCCCTCCCGGCGCGTGGCAGTGCTGGGTGGCGGAAACGTGGCCATGGATTCGGCCCGCATGGCGCTACGTCTGGGCGCCGAGGAAGTCCGGGTTCTGTATCGCAGAACCAGGGAGGAAATGCCCGCCCGGGGCGAGGAAGTGGTCCACGCCATGGAAGAAGGAATAATCTTTGATTTCCTATCCAGCCCGACCCAGGTTTTAGGAGACCAGAACGGCAGGGTCGTGGGTTTGGAAGTGCTCTCGTATGAGCTGGGAGCTCCCGACGAATCCGGAAGGCGACGCCCGGTGGCGATAAAGGGCAGCGAAAAAATTGTCCCCTTCGACACGGTAATCGTAGCGGTAGGCAACGAGTCTAACCCCCTTATTTCTCGCACTTCCCCCGAGCTCTCGGTGGATCGCTGGGGGCACATACTCGTGGATGAAAAACAAAAAACGAGCATTGAGCGTGTATACGCCGGCGGCGATATTGTACTTGGTGCCGCAACGGTTATACTTGCCATGGGCGAAGGACGCCGCGCGGCGGCGGCGATAAACGAGGTACTGCAGTAACAATGAACGTAAAGGGGCGGTCGACGACGGTCCTGCACTCGGTGGTCAAGGAAAGATTTCTCCTTTTCTTGTTTCTCTTAGTGACGCTCTGGGTTTACGCCCAAAGCCCCTCCCGGTCAGGCGCCGCTACGCCCGCGGCGCTGGAAAAACGCTCCGAGTACCAGGCTGCCTATCAACTTTTTTTGCGGGGTCGCCAGGCCGAGATCGCAGGCAAGGAAGCCGAGGCTGCCAAGGCATTTACTGCATCGCTCCAAGGCGCAGAACGGCTCCTAGCCTCTGATCCATTGAATAACGACTATATCAGTCTCCAGTGCTGGAACCTTTTCAGGCTCGAAAGGCACGATGAAGTGGTTGCAGCTGCGCAAAAAGCCCTACGCGCAGCCCAGGACTACCGCATTGTAGAAACACTCGCCGAATCCCTGTATTTCCTCGGTCGAACCGAGGAGTCCCTTCGCTATTTTTCCCAATACTTTCAAAGTGCCCCCGAAAACGACGAACGCATGTCCAGCGCCTATTATTATGTGGGCGAGTGTTATGTGCGTTTAAAAAAATACGAGCATGCGGATATTGCCTTCTCTACCGCTACAACCCTGGAAAAAAACATGTACTACTGGTGGTATAGACTCGGAACGGTCAAGGAAATCCTCTCTCAGTACAGAAGGGCGTATGAGGCCTATGCAAGGTCTCTTAAAATAAGCCCGAGGTTTCAAAATGCCCTGGATGGTCAGGCACGGGTAAAGGCCAAGGCCGGGCTGTAAAAAAAAAGATTGACCAGCACTCCCCGATACCCTAGACTGAAAAAAATCGGAGGTGCCGTGGCCTTACGTGATCGCATTCTTGCCTATTTTCTTGCTGCGACAATTTTACTCTTTCTTCTCTTTAGCATTCTTGCCAATGGGCTCGCCGCAGCGATAGAAGGTTTCTGGCGACTCCAGAGCAGCCCAGCCAGGCTTTTAAGCGACTTTACCGCTCTGCAGGGTACCAGCGCCGCCCTGCTCAATGCAGCGGTGGTAGGCATCCTCGGTTGGCTTTTCGTTCGGGTGAACGGCATAAAGCTATCGGGACCTACGATTGCGGCGATTTTCACCATGATAGGTTTTGCTCTGTTTGGTAAAACCCCGCTTAATTGTATACCCATCATGGCGGGGGTGAGCCTCTCGGCACTCATCGTAAAGAAAAGGCCCCGGGAATACCTGCTTATAGGAATGTTCGGCACCGCGCTTGGCCCCCTGGTGAGTTTTGTCGCCTTTGAAATGGGTTTGGCGCCCGCTCTAGCGTTGCCCGTATCATTAGCCGTCGGTCTGGCTGTTGGTATCGTTCTCCCTCCCCTGGCGATAGCCATGCTCCATCTACACCAGGGTTACAACCTCTATAATGTAGGGCTCACCGCAGGGTTTATCGGGCTATTTGCCGCATCGCTCCCCAATGCCGGCGGCAAGAGTATCGCATCATTTTCATCCTGGGGAACCGCGGCAACGCCCTGGCTTTTTCTCCTGATTCCAGTCTTAAGCCTTATAGCCATCGGCATGTCCTTTATCTGTTGTGGTAAGAAATCCTGGAACGAATTTTTGTCGATAGTGAAACTTCCCGGCCGTCTGCCTTCGGATTTTTGCGAACTCAGTGGCCTTGGGGGCGCCCTGTTAAACGTAGGTATTCTAGGTCTTGCCTACTCCGCCTATGTGGCTATTGTCGGGGCTCCCTTTAACGGACCGGTTATCGGCGGCTTGATGACCCTTATGGGCTTCGGCTTTTTTGGAAAACACCCCAAAAATGTGTTCCCCATTTTCCTAGGACTTTTAGCCGCAGCTTTGTTTTTCTGCAAGCCTTTGAATGAATCCTGGGTAATACTGGCTTTTATCTTCGGTACAGCTCTGGCGCCCATAGCCGGGGAATTTGGCCCGGCGATCGGCATTCTGGCTGGCTTTCTACATCTTGTCTTGGTTGAACGCTCGGGCACGTGGCATGGGGGCATGAATCTGTACAACAACGGCTTCGCCGGTGGGCTCACTGCCACCCTCATCGTGTCGGTAATAGAGTGGTACAAGACAAGCACCGAGCGTTAACAGAAAAGGAATCAGTGGATGAAACGAAGGGAATTTTTAGTTCACCTTATCAGTGAATTATCGAGCTTTCTCCTCCAGGAGCAACCTAGAAAAATGGTTATCTCACTCCACCAAGAGGAGGATGGAATCCACTTGGCGGTCATAGACGACAGGGCTCGGAGCGATGGGGAGATAAAGGCTATCGAGCAGGCTTTGAATACCGCTCGACGTCCAGAATTGGCGGGATATTACGGACAAATGGCCGGCCACGATCTATTGGGAAGCGCCAGGCTCAATCTGGTGGGTTGGCAGATTAAGCACGCCGATGTGCTCAGGAATCCCGGAGGCGGGGTTATGCTCAATTTATGGATCGGTGGCGAAAGCTTCGAGTATGCGAAATTCAGCATCGATCCAGAGGACGAAGTAAAGAAGTAAACCCGCTCGTGCTAAATAGGCAGGGGCGCTGTTGCCTGAATGATCCTAAAGCCGGTATAGTTGAACTATGGCCTCGAGCATTCTCTGGTACGATCTGGAAACATTTGGCATCGATCCCAGGCATGACAGGATAGCCCAGTTTGCCTGCATCCGCACCGACGAGAATCTCCAGGAGATCGACGAACCCATAAAGCTGTACTGCAAGCCTCCTATGGACTATTTACCCTCGCCGGCGGCATGCATGGTACATGGTATAAGCCCTCAAACAGCCTTTGAGCTAGGGCTTTGCGAGTATGACTTTGCGTTGCAGTTGCTAAAGGAGTTCTCCCGCCCGGGCACCATCGCCGTAGGATACAACTCAATCAATTTCGATGAGGAATTCATTCGCCATTTGCTCTATCGAAACCTCTTCGACCCTTACGCCAGGGAATACGCCGATGGCAATTCGCGCTGGGATATTATCAATCTACTCAGGGCCGCCCATGATTTTCGACCAGAGGATATTGTCTGGCCTAGAGACGAGGCTGGCAAGCCGCTTTTTAAACTCGAGGCACTGTCCAAGGCCAATGGCCTAGAGCACAGCGCCGCCCATGACGCGCTCTCCGATATCAGGGCGACAATTGCTCTTGCCCGCCTGGTCAGGGAACGACAGCGGCGCCTCTACGACTGGTATTATAGCCACCGAAAGCGTGAAAGCCTAAAACCCCTAATAAACCTCTCGGCCCGCAGGATGTTGCTCCATACCTCCGCGGAATACAGCAGTCCTCGAGGCTGCAGTACCCTTATAGCTCCGGTGGGCATAGATCCAGCCAATCGTAACCAGCTTATTGCCATCGACCTCCGCTTCGATCCCGGCGAGCTGGTTTCCCTCTCCGCTGAGGAAATCCGGGCAAGGGTATTCACCAAAGCAGGTGAAAGCGACAAACCCCGGGTCCCGCTCTCCCGAATCAGACTCAATCACTGTCCTTTTTTAGCCCCCCTTTCCACCCTGTCCAAGGAAGCCGAGGAGAGACTGGGCTTGGATAGGGAAGTATGCGCCAAGCGCCTGGCTTTTATCGGGTCTAGTCTCGGGCTTGTCGACACACTCATGAGAGTCTTCGACGAACCCATGCCCGCTCCCGCCTCGGACGAACCCGAACTTAGCCTCTACTCGGGTGGATTTATGCCGCCTGCGGACAGGGCCAAACTCGAGCGCTTCCATGCCGACCTAGCCAAAGGAAAGAAGTCCCTGGAAGGGCTTATGGGACTTAAGCGCTCACTGTTTGCCGCGAAGTTTAAGGATGAAAGGATTCTGCGTCTTGCCGGCAGGCTATTTGCCCGCAATTTTCCTGAAACCTTGAGCGAGTCCGAGCGTTTAAAATGGAGGGACTTCTGTTTGGCGAGGATTCAGTTTCCCTCCAGTGAAGGAGCTACCGAATTGGCGGATTACAGAAGGCTAAGAGAAACCCTGCTCACCGATCCGGACACCCCGGCTCCGCGCAGGGCTATGGCCCATGCCCTGCTGGAATGGGGCAAGGCATTGGAAGATCCCTTAACTTTGTCGATTTAGGCAAACTGCGCTATGCTTATTTTGGGTTTTTACGCCCAAGGTGGTGGTATATGGGTTTAACGAAAACCAGCGCCGCATCAAAGCGGTCTTTGTTTCTTGTACTTTTTATTCTCCTTCTTTTTTCCTCCGTCGCAGCACGGGCTTGGGCTTATAACGGCCAAAGCGAGCCCATGGTTTTGAGCGTTCAGGTAAACCGAAGCCAGATACGTGAGTACCCTTCCGCCCTGGCGCCTATACTGACCACCCTAGGCTACGGCGAACAGGTAATTCTCTACGAGCTTGCTTCAGATGGATGGGTCAAGGTGTATGTGCCAGGCTCCACGAGGCTGGGCTACATGTTCCTCTCCGCCCTCACCCAGACCAGCCTCGAAGCCGATAACATCAAGCCCGCCGAACAAGGCTTCTCAGGCAGCGAAATCGCCCTAGCGGGAAAGGGATTCAGCGAATCGGCCGAACAGGCCTATCGCCAGAACTCCCAAGTGGATTATGCTCCTGTCGATGCGATGGAAGATTTTGAGTACAGTCAAGACGCTCTGGTGGGATTCCTGGAGGGCCGAGCGCCGTGAAAGGATCCAGCGGATGAGGAGGAGCGGGAGAAGCTCGGCTACAGCCTTATCCGCTATCGCAGTTATTCTTGCAAGTCTGCTTTTTGGATCCTGCCTCAGTCTAGGACAGAGCCTGGAACTTTTAGCCTCAGACGCCTTCAGCCAAGGCCTCATGGACAGATACCAGGAAGCTATATTCAGAGCTGCCGCAAAGGCTGCCTCCGAGGCAACCCAGCCTCTTACGCCGAGGGAAGAGTATTATATAGGCAGAGCTGTCACGGCTAGGATTTTTTCTCTGTATGGGCTCTATGATTGCCCTGAGCTAACCGACTATCTGAATAAACTAGGACAAGGCTTGGCTCTTTTTTCCTCTCGGCCCGAAATCTATAGAGGATACCGATTTGCGGTTTTGGATAGTCAGGAAGTCAACGCCTTTGCCTCTCCCGGCGGGCATATTCTTATCACCCGGGGCTTGCTGGCCAAGGTGGAGAACGAGGACGAGCTGGCGGCCGTGCTAGCCCATGAGATAGCCCATGTGGCGCTTAGGCATGGACTGGCGTCGATTCAGGGTTCACGCTTAGCCCAGATAGCCTCAGACTATGCCCTAAGCGCAGGGCTAGCTTCGGGCGGCGAGGCAGCCTCCTTTACCGAAGCCTTTGGTGAGGCCATATCCGAGATAGCCACGGTGCTCCTGATCTCGGGCTACTCCCAGAGTTTCGAGCTTCAGGCTGATCGGGAGGCAAAAAAAATTCTTCTTCGAGCCGCATACGATCCCGGCGCCCTGGACAGGTTGATTGCCGCGCTACCCTCCCAGGATCAGGCGCCCAGCGGTTTTGCTCAAACACACCCAAACCCTTCGTTTAGGATCGAAGCCCTGCATGACGAACTAATCTTTCCCGAAGGAGCGCAAGATCCGCTTGACAGCCTTATGGGAGATAGGCCTGGGAAATGCTATTGGCCTAATCCTCGGCCGGAAGATGAGGAATGCCAAGCTAGCCCCAACGAACGCTGGTCTGCCCGGATGGAGCGGTTTGAGATTTTTAGAGGAATGTTTTAATGCGGAAGGAGAGTCTAAGCGCTGCTTCCCCTCTGAATAAACCGATATATAGGAGTCTTTTTGGTCTTCTCCTGGGACTTGGGCTCTCTGCCTTATTTTTTTTCTCCGGGCTTTCCAGCGCTCTGGAGCGAAGTCTCTACGATTTTAGGGCTTCGCTGAGCGCTAAAATCAGCCAGAATGCTGAGACCGGTATTGCTCCTGTCACTGCCGATACCGCGGCCGGCGCCGGCCGCTCTGCCTATGCTACTGTGCAAAGTGATTCCGCCGGCGCCGGCCGCTCTGCCTTTACCAGCCCCGTGGAACTCATATATATCGACCAGTACAGCCTTGCCTGGGTAGAGGAAACCCTGGGATTCGGCTGGCCTTGGCCCAGGGAGCTCTATGGCATCCTTGCCGAGTATTGCGCAGAAGCCAAAGTATCGGCCTTCGACATTCTTTTCACTGAAACATCTGGTTTTGGACCTGGCGATGATCTACGATGCGCACGGGCGATGGACAAAGCGGGCAACGTGGTCCTGGCAGAATCCCTCGATCCAATGCGACCTACCCAGCGTTCGGCGTTGCCGGTGGAAAATGTCCGTTTTGGGTCGGTGGCAGCACTGCTGGACAAAGACGGTGTAGTCCGTCAATACCAGCCGGGAAGCATCGAAGCACCTTCCTTCGGGCTGGCGGTTTTGGATACGGGTGAGCATCGTGAAGGTTTGCCTGATAGAACGGAGGTTTTCTTACGCTTCCTGGGGCCTTCTCCCAGCCTGCCCGCCCGGAATGCCGCTGAGGTACTTTTTAGCGCTATCAGCCTGAGGGAGGGTGGAGAGCCTCAGATAAAACCTGAATATTTTAAGGACAAGTACCTTATCTTCGGATTTTCAGCCCCCGGCCTTTTAGATCGTCAGGCCGTTCCCACAGATCCCGCTATGCCTGGGGCTGAGATACACGGGACATTCGTTCAGAATGTCCTTGAAGGCCGACTGCTCAATCCCCTGGGCTGGATTTGGGAACTGCTCATTGTCCTGTCGATCGGAACGGCAGCGGCCTTCTGCGCATCCTATTTTAAAAAACCTATAGTCCTCGTTGGCACCGCGCTCCTGGCCTTTATGACGCCGCTATTGGTTGCTTTCTTCTTCTATGAAGCCGGCCTGGTTAGTCAGCCAGGTTTGGAACTGGCCGCGGCTTCCTTCAGTTTTATGGGGGGGATTGTTCTCGCCTATGTGGTTGAGGGTAGGACCAGGGCATTTCTTAAGCGAAGTTTTTCCCAGTATCTATCGCCGGAGGTGATCGCTGCGTTGAGCAGGAACCCTGGGCTGCTTAAGCTTGGAGGTGAGGAGAGGACTATCAGCGTATTCTTTTCGGATATCCAGGGCTTTACTTCTCTTTCAGAATCCTTGAGTCCCGAGCGATTGGCGGAATTTATGAACCGCTATCTCTCCATTGTGAGCCAGTGCATTCTATCCGAGGGCGGCACGCTGGACAAATATGTGGGCGATGCCGTTGTTGCGTTCTGGAACGCCCCCTTGAGCCAGGAAGACCATGCGATTAGAGCGCTGCGCTCAGCGCTCCGTTGCCAGGAAGCCCTGAACTCTGCCATAGCTGGATTCGAAGCTGTGGGCTTTTCCATGCCCCGGACTCGCATAGGAATCCATACTGGAAAAGCGATCGTGGGAAACATGGGTTCTCAATGGCGCTTCAACTACACTGCCCTGGGCGATGTAGTCAACACCGCCAGCAGGCTTGAAGAGGCCAATAAATATATCGGCACTAGGCTTTTACTCTCGGGCGATACGGTCGCTCAAGCCAAAGCTTCGAAGGATTTTGTATTCAGGAGACTAGGCGACGTGCTGATGCAGGGCAAGAGCAAGCCAGTGGAGGTTTGGCAGGCAAGGTTTTTTAATGCCGCGCAGGGCTTTTTCGAAAGGCCTGAGTCTACCACCGCGTTGGGTACCGACCGGAGCGATTCATTGGAAGACTGGACTGTGCAACCCTGGGAAGGGGTGAAAGATTGCCGTGGCTGAGTCGCTGGGATTATGTTAGCTAGCCTTAGCTGAGTCGCTGGGATTGTGTTAGCCGCGGCTAGGCGCATAGCTGGGCTTGCGGCAAGGCCTGCGGCAAGATTCTAGATGAAAGACAGGATCGCCATGCCCAGTCCAGAAACCATGAGCAGAATATCGGCAGATCGAAGATCAGAAACAATGATTCGACGTTCTGGCGAATAAGCACGTGCTTCCATGGCCTCGGCAGTTTTAAGGCTGTTTTTGATGCTGGAGAATAACAGGGCTTGGAGCAGCTCCAAGCCCGAAAAAAGACGCTTCTTTCGTACGCCGAAGCCTCGGCATTCTGCGGCTTCTCTGATTCTCCTGTAGTTTTCGAAAGTCCTGGGAATAAAGACCAAGGACAAAGTAAGCATCATGCCGGGGTCCGCGGCGAGGGAGGAGGAGCGATCGGCCTTCGGTGATCCCGGGGAAGCCGCGGCACGCCGGCTGCGCTCAGGCGAGTCTTGGGAAATCGCGGCACCCTGGTTGCGCTCAGTCACTACATGGAAAGCCGGGGCAACCTTGTAACCCCGCAATAATCTGTAAGCGACACTAAAATAATTACCCAACTCCGATACCCTCGTGCTGGTGTAGAAAAGCCGGGCTACGATAAAAATCGTACCTAGACGCAGGGCGTAGAGCGCCGAAGGGCCAAGGCTTTCCCAGGCAAAGATTCTTCCGTCCCCGGGGAAAAGCCCCCTGGCAAGGGCGCTGAATGCCAGAAGAATGAACAATCCTCGGCCGGCTGCGGCGCTTTCTCGCAGACTGAGCCCCATAAGGGTGCTGAGCGTCAAAAAGAGCACAAAGAGAAGACTCACAGGAAGAATTTCAAATCGCATCGCCGCAATGCTGAGACAGATCAGAAAAACCGCCTTAGAAAGGGCTCCCAGTCGTGGAAGTGGACCGGCAAGAGGCTGGAGGGCGAAGGGATTCACGTTTTCTTCTCTCCGATTTCGGCAGGGTTGGGGAAACTCCAGGGGAAATGCCCCTGAAAGGGACAGGCCAGTCCGTGCATGGAGAAGTCCTCGGGTTTGGCTTCTTCTGGTATGCCGTCGAAACAGAGTCGTCCAGTATCGAGGATGAGAAGGCGGCTGGCGAGGTGGAGGATTTTTTCCAATTCGTGGGTGAGGACAAGAATAGTGATACCCCGGGCATTGAGTTCTCCGCAAATACGGGTGATTTCCATCACCGATTCCATGTCCAGGTTTGCAAAGGGCTCATCGAGTATCAGGCATTCCGGCTCCATGGCCAGGACTCCCGCGATGGCAAGCCTTCGGCGCTCACCGCCGGAGAGGGTTTCGGGCCTGCGGTTTTCCTTCCCAGCCAGGTCGGCCCAGTCCAGGGCTTTTCGCACCCGGCGCTGGATTTCTTCAGCCTCCAGACCGAGGTTGGCAGGTCCGAAGGCAATGTCTTCGGCGACGCTTTGGCCTATTATCTGCGAATCGCTGTCCTGGAAGACAAAGCCAACTGCCCTGCGCAGCCTGCTCCGGCGGGATGTCGCTTCCCTTCCGCGGAAAAGGATGCTCCCCGCGTTTGGAAGGGAGAGGCCTGCTAAATGCCGGGCAAGAAGGGTCTTGCCCGAGCCGTTGCGTCCCGAGAGAACGACAAACTCGCCGTCTTCCAGCTTCAAATCGATGCCGGACAGGCCTTCGCTGCCGTCGGGGAAGCGGTGAGTCAGGCCTTGGAGAAGGAAGAGCTCAGCCATTGGAGGGGCCTGCGGGCATGGAGTGAATGCCCGCGCTGAGCTTAGGGGCCAGGAGGGCGGCCAGGAGGCTTTTTGCAAGATCTCCCGGGATAAATGGCAGAATTCCGGCGGTAATAGCCCTCTCCCAGTCCGAATTCAAAACAGCCTTGAGTCGAAGCAGGCCAAAACCATAGATCGGCAGCATGCCCGCAAGGCAGGCTAAAAATAATACAGGCCATTTATCCCGGGCTTTTTCCCCGATCAACCCGACAACAATGCTACAGGGAATGTAGCCCGCAAGGTATCCTCCCGTCGGTCCGAGAAAGCTGGCCGGCCCTCCTGTCCCTCCGGAGAGAACCGGCAGGCCGATAAAGCCTAGGAGCAGGTATAGAAAGGTTGACAGGCTTGCCCACCAGGGTCCGAGAACCAGGGCTGCCAGAAGCATGAACATGGTCTGGAGAACAATGGGTACAGGCGAGAAGGGCAGGGGAATGGCGATAAAAGCACCCACGGCCATGAGTGCCGCGAAGAGGCAGGAAAGGACAGGGTAAGCCAGGTTTTTAGCGCTTTTATCCATGGGACGAAACCCTACACCGGCGGGGCTGGAGCGTCAAGGCGAGCGCTCTTGAGCCCCGGCCTGTGGCTGTGCTAGCCTTCAGCCCTATGGCGGAACAATCAACCAAGGTTCTCTTGGTCAGTCTTATGGCGCCTGAGGATAAAGCGGCGATACCCCTGGGTTCTGCCTGCGCTGCCGCTGGTTTGGTCAACGCCGGGCTTCTGAGCAAAGACGAAATACACATTCTCACTCCCACCACCGACAGCCCAATCCGAAATATTCTAAACAGAATCATGGATGAACAACCTCTTCTCGTGGGATTTTCCCTTTACTGTTGGAATTCTGTCCCAGCGCTCGAACTTGCCGGGAAGTTGCGGGCTCTCCACCCGGAGCTCCTTTTAGTCGCGGGAGGTCCCGATGCCGAGGCCTTGGCTGAAAAAGGCGGCGGCGAAACCTTCGATGCAGTCTTTCTTGGGGAGGCGGAATTTAGTTTTGCCCAATGGTATGCCCGAACGATAGTCGGCCTTGGAGTAGCAGCACCCATGAGTTCCGACCCCACGGCTGTTTTACCCCACGGCGCTGCGTTAATTCGTCCAGATCCGCACCTGGCAGGGGAGCTCCCCTCTCCTTGGCTCATGGGCATCCTTACGCCCAGTGAAGGCGCCGCTTTGTCCTGGGAGCTTAGCAGAGGTTGCCCTTACCACTGTTCCTACTGCTACGAGGGTAGGGCGAGCAGCCTTGTCCGCCACATTCCGCAGTCCAGGATCGAAGCCGAGCTGGAGCTCTTCGTCCAGGCAGGGGTCGCAGAGATCTTTGTGCTGGATCCCACCTTTAATATTGACAGGAATAGAACGCTAGGAATCCTAAAAATCCTTTCCTCCAGGGCTCCACGAATCGGCTGGAATTTTGAACTAAGGGCGGAGCTTTTGGATACAGCTCAAGCCGAGGCTTTTACCCAGCTTTATTGTTTTGTGCAAATAGGGCTGCAGAGCTCCAGCCCAGAGGTATTAACGCTCAACGGGCGGAGCTTTGATGCTAAAAAATTCGTCCGTGGTTTGAACTTACTCAATGAAAATGGGGTGGTCTTCGGTTTAGACCTTATCTACGGCCTTCCGGGGGACAGGCTGGCGGGCTTTAAAAAAAGTGTCGATTTTGCGCTTTCTTTTTCTCCCAATCACCTCGACGTATTTCCTTTGGCAGTGCTCCCCGGGACGAGGCTAAGACTAGAGAGCGAAACATTCGGTCTGGTATACGATACCCAAGCCCCCTACCTGTTACAGTCTCACCCGGATTTTCCCGTAGTGGATATGAAAGCAGCCGGGCACCTTGCGGCAGCCTTAAGCTGTTTTTATTCCCGTGGAAGGGCTGTGCCCTGGTTCGGCGCTGTGGTAACAGCACTGAGGCTACAAGCATCGGCTTTTCTCGAATCCTTCGCCCCTCCCCTTGGATGGGAAACCATGGACCAGCTCGAGATTGAGGCGTTGCAGTGCGCTTACGTGGAGAAAGCATTCATGTCGAAGGGCAAGGCAGCGCTGGTAACGGCTGCCCTGGATTTAATCCATTTCAACGGAGCCTGGTCGAGAGCGCTTGCCGAGGGAATGAGGTCAGTTCTAGAGCTTTCCTATTCACTAAAGGATGTTGAGGGGCCGGAAATACTCTCCCTTGCCAACTTTGCTACGCAAAAACCAAAAAGACCCTGCACCGTCGAAGTCTTTCCCGGAGCGGAAGGCCCACGAGTCCGACTTATTAAACAACGACGCGGTTGACCCTGAAGTGTGGTTGGCCTTAAAAGAGCCTCATTCCCAGTCTAATAACCGCCGCTGACCTTCCAGAGCCCTCAGCTCGGTGAGGTCCTGGCTTACCTCGAGGGTGCCCTTATAGGTTCCTTCGGCGTCGTACAGCGCGTAATACTCGATAAGAATAAAGCGTCCGCCCATTTTGATCCAAAAGCGGGCTTTGGATTTTTCCTTGTTTTTAAAAGCCTGAAGAATTTTATTGACAATGTCCACGGATTTCGGCGGGTGGCAGTTTTGGACGCTCCTGCCGATCACCGCTGGGCTACGGGGGAATATTCGATGGGGGGCGTCGGAGTAATAGAGCACCCTGTCGTTTTCATCCACAACGCTGATATCCACTGGCATGGTCTTGAGTGCTAGATCGAGAATATCCTTGTCTATGCGTCCCGTAGCGAGCTCGAGCAAATCCCCGTCTTTAGCCTGGATGCTGGGCTCCGGCGTCTCGTGTATTTGTGCTATTTGTGCCGCAGGCTGGATTTCCTTTATTCGCAGCGGTATTTCCGGCTTTATCTGGGTGGCCAAGACGAGTCCTGCATCGTACAGAGAGTCGGGCTTTACCCAGGCAAAGCCTATGGCATCCTCTCCCAAACGTATTTCAGCCCAGTCCTTTTCCGAGAGCCTTCTGGCCGACTCAGGGATAAGTATGTGCTCCTCCATAAAAATCATTTTCCGTATGGAGGAAGCCAGGGCTTTCGCGATCTTGAGAAAAGCCCGGGGCGATTCTTTCAGCGCTTTTCTCGCCTCGCCAAACCGTGCTCGGATCTCGTCGTGTTTTCCCCACATCACCCTGGATGGACCGGTAAAATTGTCCTTTTCCAAATAGGGGAAGAGTTGGTTTTCTTTTCTTGTATAGTGAATAATAATCTGGGCAAGATCTTCCAAGGCTGCAGTGGCGGGGTCGACTGTGCCTATGCCCCAGGCCCAAGACCGGGCGGCAGCCACCAAAACGGAGGCTTTTTTTCGCGCCTGTTTGTTCTCTTCAAGCATTGTGTAGATTGGATGCCCGGGCAGCTCCTTCGGTTTTTTGCCCATTGAGAGGGACTGCTGGAATACCTGGACATGGACCTCGCAGAGTCGCTGCACTTCCTCAACGGGGAGCCCCCCATCGATGAGGGATTGCTCCATGGCCGCCACTTCCGCCGCGCTCACCCCCTTTATAAGGGAAGCGAATTCCTTTTTAAGTTCGTTCGGCGCTTCCCCGTCGTGCAATCTGGCGATTATTTTCTTGAGTTCCACCTGCCTGGCTGGATCAATGATCGTCGTATCGGCCATGAAAACCTCCTTGGCTCAATTAAGCGATCTCAGAATCCCCTCCGCCGCCCGCAGACCTGAGGCCCACGCCGAGGTTATACCTCTGCTGGTGCCGGCTCCATCCCCGATCAGGTACAGGTTCTCGGCTGCCCTGAAGTACTCGTCCACAAAGGCCGGTCTGTTGGCGTAGAGCTTGATCTCAGGGTAGTACATTATGGTGCTGGGATGCAGAAGCCCCGGTACTATGGTGTCCAGAAGCTTCATGGCGTTCCAGACCGAATTAAGTATCTTGCCTGGGGCGGAGAGAGCTATATCGCCGGGGGTACAGGAGGGCAGGGTCGGTTCAAAATCGTAGAGATCTCCTGTAAATGACTCGGCGAAGGAACGTTTGCCCAGCCTGAAATCCCCCACCCGCTGCATGATAGGCCGACCGCCGCCTAAAAGGGCCGCCTGCATGCCCAGCATTCTGGCGTAGGACTGGCCTGAAGCCAGGGGAGCGGTGAGCGTTACGGTCTTTAGAATGGCGAAATTGGTCAATCCGTTTTCCGGGCGGGATGATGACCACGCGTGACCGTTTACCGAATACCAGAGCCCTGTATCCTCATCGCCGTATTTTTCCTGCACCACGTAAGCTGATCTGGAATTGGTGCAGAAAGTTCTGGTTTTCTTGGGAAAGTAGAATTTTGGATCGTAGTAGTCCCGCACAATGGGGTAGCGCTCTTCCCTGGTCTCGATGCGCAATCCTATATCTACTATGTTATCCCTGTAGGCTATGCCCGCCTTGTTCATCAACTTCTGGAGAAACGCGAAGCCGCCTCTGCCGGGAGCCACGATCAGCTGTTTATAGGGAATTTCCCGCTTATCGGTTCGGACCAGCTTGCTCTCTAGGTCGAAATCCTTGGCTTTTTCGCCTAGGGCTATCTCCACGCCCAGGTCGCGCAACCTTCCGATGAGCCGCCTGATCAACTCAAGGCCTCCATCGGTGCCCAGGTGGGACTGGCGGATCTCTAGAAGTCTGACCCCCAGTTTTTCGGCCCTTTGGGTATAGCGCCCTACATTTTTCTTATCCATGATGGAAGGCTCGAGAAAATCCTCCACCCTGCGCAGATACATCTCGGCCTGACTCTGGTCCCAGCAGCTTTCGGGAAAGCCTATAGGCCAGGTGAAATTCATCTTGCAATCGTTCCGCAAGCCACCGGAAGACACCTCGCTCTTGTCGAGGATTGTTATAGAGAGTTCAGGTTTCTTTTCCAGAAGTCCGAAAGCCGCGCCCAAGCCCGCCGGGCCTGTGCCTATTATCACCACATCGGTTCTATTCATTAAACTGTACATACTTCCTTAGGCTGAGAATAGCCAGATCAATCATAGCGCTATTATCTCACTTTCACCAGTTATCCCCTGTTGATGCGGTACAGCCAGACTAGCCTGGAGCAGTTTCGCATGGTTCCTATCGAAAGGAGGATTATCAGCGCAGCGCAGCTGCCGGGCTCCATGGTAAAAAGATCATGATATCCCAGGTGGGGAGTGCCCAGAAATTGTCCCACCAAATAGGGTGCAGCGAAGAGCAATGCGATTCTTAACCCAACGCCCAAAATAGTCCTTCCCAGAGTAAAGAGATGAAAAACCCTGAGTCTTCCCAGTTCGCGTTTTTCCAGCACATTCCGAGCCCAGGACCGAGCGATTGTGGTTTGCATGAGCAGGCTTATCAGATAGACCAGAAGACTAATACCGAGGATAATCAGCACTCGATTTAGGGCGAATAGGCGGGGACTGGAGCCGGTGAACAAGAGACTCTCCGCCGCCTGAGTGAGCAAGGGCAGGACGATATTGGATTGAATTACTCCTCCCTGGGCCGATAGTATGGCAATGCCGGCGTTTCGCTCCGGCCAGATCACTACCCGCGATGAAAAACCCTCTACAGACCCGCCTTGGTATACTCTTCTGTCGCCGCCTGTGCTTTCCACCCTCCAGCCGAAACCTGAGCTAGAGTCGGGCATCAGGGGCTGATATAAATTGGTCACCTTGGCAGGAGGAATGCTGGCTATGCCTTTGCTGGGGGGGGCGGTGATATAGGAGAGAAATCTAGCGACATCTTCTGCGGTGCTTACAATGCCATCAGCTGGGGCCGCGATTATTGGGACTCTAGAGTCATAGGGAAAGGCCAAACCGAAAAAGAGGCCGGAACCTACAACGATGCCCTGGAGTGAGTCAGGATCGGCGGTGGTGCCGTGCATGCCCAAGGGAATTAGCAGGCTCGATTCGAGCAATTTATGAAAGCTTTGGCCTTCGGCGTTCTCCATAATAGTACCAAGAAGCCGATATGCGAGCCTTGAGCGCGGAGCGCTTTCGGCGGAAAACCGAGAAAGCAGGAAAAATTCCGGATCCAGTTGGCCTGCTTCCATGCCTGAGATCCTGGAGCGGAAGGCTTCCAAGTCCCGTCCGCTTAGATCGACTGCGTGGGAGGCTATCTGGAGAATGGTTATCAGGTTTTCCTCAAGCGCTGTATCGTTCTCTTTGAGGCTTTCTATGTCTCTTAAACTACGGGGTATGGATATGTCTAAACTGGGAAGGTGCTTGCGTATATCGTCGTCTAGCGAAAGGCTGCCCTTAAGGCTCAGGGAATAGAGAAGGGCGCCTGAAAGGATTTCCGAGCTAGGACCCAGGTACATGGGAGAATCCCTGGCTATTGGGTTGCCCGCTCCGTCTTTTCCAAAGGACCCTTGGTAGACTATTTTCCCGTTCTTGCAGACAGCTACCGAAAAGCCAGCATTGGCTTGTCGTCGCCGTTCGGTGCCAAAGAGGCTAGAATAGTCCGTGTAGCGTTCGGGATCGACATCGGGCAAATAGATCATCGCCGCTATAGTCGCGGCGATGACAATCCAGGGAATAAGCTTTCTAAACCAACGCATCAACCCTTAGTATAGCAAGGCTGAGCGCTTAGAGCGAGTAGAGAAGATCCTCGTAATTGGGCAGGGGCCACTCGGTCTTAGGCATCAGACGCTCAAGTTCGTCCACCACCAGGCGGAGGTTGTCCATGCGTTGGACAACGGCTTCACGATACGCCTGGGCTGCGGCCAAACCGTCTTCGATCCGCTGGGCATCGCTTAAGGCTATCTCCAGCCTATCCGCTTCTTCGATGAGCTTGCCGCTAAGCAAGGCGAGACGGCGGGCGCGTTGCTCCTGGGCAACACTTGGAGCTCCCACCGCGGCTAAGCCCGAAGCGGCTCTGGCAAAACTTTCTGCGCTCTTAGAGGCGGCGGGGAACACATAGCGTCTGGCAATGTCCAGTGCGACGCCTGCTTCGATATTGATTTGTTTGGCATAACGCTCGAGGTAAATAATGCAGCGGGATTCGGCTTCCTCAACGCTTAGGATGCCCAGTTTTGAAAGCATCTCCACGTTGGCAGGTTTCATGAATTCCGGTATTGCCTCAACGGCAGACCTGAAGAAGGGCAAGCCCCGGGCAGCGGCTTCCTTTATCCACTCTTTGGAATAGCCGTTGCCGTTAAAAACCACATGGCGGTGGGCTTTCCAGGCTTCGCCGGCTACGCGCAGGGCGGCTTCTTCCACCGTTGTGCCCTTGCCTAACTCTGCTTCCAGCCTGTCAGCCAGGCTTTCTAGGCTCTCGGCGACAGCGGCGTTCAATGCCATGGTCGGCGTGGCGGCTGACTGGGACGAGGCGACCATCCTGAACTCGAATTTATTGCCCGTGTAGGCAAAGGGGCTTGTCCTGTTCCTGTCTGAAAAATCCTTGGGCAGTCTTGGAAGGCTCTTGGCCCCGGTTTCGACCTTTCCCATATTGACGAAGAGCCTTTTCTTGCCGTTGATGAGCGAGTTAAAGAGTTCTGTCAAAGGCTCGCCTAGAAATACCGAAATGATGGATGGAGGCGCCTCATGGCCGCCCAGACGCCGATCATTTCCGGCGGTGGAGGCGGAAGCGCGGATCAAACCCGCCCTGGTGTCCACAGCCTGGATAACCGCTATGGTAAAGAGAATAAAGCGGGCAAGACCAAGGGTGCCTATCTGGGAGTCCTCGGAGAGCGCCTTGTCAGAATCCAGGAGGTTAGAGCCCGTGTTGGTGCTTAAGGACCAGTTGACGTGCTTGCCCGAGCCGTTTACCCCGTCAAAGGGCTTTTCATGCAGGAGAGCTGACATGCCGTGGCGGTTAGCCACCTTGCGCAGAGTCTCCATGACCAACTGGTTGTCATCGGCGGCGATATTAGCCTGGGTAAAGACGCAGGCTATTTCGAACTGGTTGGGCGCTACCTCGTTGTGCTGGGTCTTGGCCGCTACACCCATGGACCAGAGTTCGGCATTGAGTTCGCTCATGAATGCCGCCACCTTCTCCTCGATGGCGCCGTAATAATGATCTTCCAGCTCCTGACCCTTAGCCGGCATGGACCCGAAAACCGTTCTTCCAGTGAGCAGAAGATCGGGCCGCTTCTTATACAAATCTGCGTTGACTAAGAAGTATTCCTGCTCCGGTCCAGCGGTGGGCAAGACCCGCTCTACGTCTTTTTCACCTAGAAGGTGGAGGAGCCTCAAGGCAGCCTTGTTCAAAGCATCCATGGACCGCAAAAGCGGAACTTTTTTGTCCAGGGCATGGCCATTATAGGAGACAAAGGCAGTGGGTATGCAGAGGGTCGCTCCCCTGGGATTTGTCTTTAAAAAGGCTGGGCTGGTTACATCCCAGGCGGTGTAGCCCCTGGCTTCAAAGGTAGCCCTCAAACCTCCCGATGGAAAGCTAGAGGCGTCAGGCTCACCCTTGACCAGTTCTTTACCTGAGAATTCGACGATAACCCCGCCGTCGGGAAGGGGAGACACGAAGGACTCGTGCTTTTCCGCCGTTAGGCCCGAGAGGGGGTGAAACCAATGGGTATAGTGGGTGGCGCCGTTATCCGATGCCCACTCCTTCATCGCCGAGGCAACCACTTCGGCCACTTCGAGGGTGAGTTCTTTTTTGCCAGCCTGGACCTGCATAAGCTCGGCATATATCGAACGGGGAAGCCGCTCCCGCATCACATTGTTGGAAAAGCAATGGTTTCCATAAGAATCTAAAAGCCTGCTTTCTGTTCCTTCCTCTCGAACGTCCATAAAAACTCCTCCGTCCGCCGCTTTAAGGGCGGTACGGGGAATATTGTTGCATAACCTGTGCCAAAAAGGGAAAAAACCGCATAAATTTTTAAGATTAAAACATCATATTTGTAATTTATTGTCTTCTTAGGAATTGTTTAATGAGGAATATATAACTGGTCGCCTATCAAGAATCAATAAATTCGGGGAATTGTTGTTATAAAATTACAAAATTGTAGTTTATGATGATAATAGTTACAATCTTGTCTTAAATTGCCGGTAGTCAATTTTGTAGCGCTGAAGCGCAAAGCGGAATCTTCGTTCGGTTATCCCGAGACGCCGGGCAGCCTGGGAGGAATTGCCGAGCTCAATTTTAAGAGCTTCGACGAGCATTTCCTTTTCGAGCCTGGCAATGGCACCGTCGAAGCTGGAAGCAGGCTCGGTGCCGGTGGATGATGCAGACTGGAGGCTGGGGGGCAGGTCGTAGGAATGGATTACACTATCTCTACTGAGGATTATGGCTCTGGCGATACAGTTTTCCAGCTCCCGTACGTTGCCTGGCCAGTGATAGATCATGAGAAGGTCTAAAGCCGGGCTTGATATACGTTTTATCGTTTTGCCCTGGCTGGCGCCCAGGGATTCAGCGAAGTGATCTGCCAAAAGCAGAATATCGGCGCCCCGTTCGCGCAAGGGGGGGATATTGATGGGAAAAACGTTAAGTCTAAAAAAGAGATCTTCCCGGAAGCGGCCTTCCTGCACTTCTTTTTGTAGATCTCGGTGGGTGGCGGCGATGATCCGGGCATTGGTTTTTATGCTTTTATTGCCGCCTACGCGTTCGAAGCTGTGTTCCTGGAGTATGCGCAGTAGCTTTACCTGCACCGCCGGCGAAAGATCTCCAATTTCATCTAAAAAGAGACTTCCATCCCGGGCGGCTTCGAAGCGGCCCTGCCGGCTGGCAACGGCGCCTGTGAAGGCTCCTTTTTCGTGGCCGAAGAGTTCGCTTTCGATAAGGCTTTCCGGCAGGGCCGCGCAGTTGACCGCCACGAAGGGTCCGGCAGCCCTGGTGCTGCACTCGTGGATCGCCCTTGCCGCCAGTTCTTTGCCTGTACCGCTTTCGCCGCTTAAGAGCACGGTGGCATCGGTTACCGCCACCTGGGCTATCATGCGGAAAGCAGTTTTCATGACATCGGAACTGCCGATCATGCCGTGAAAGGCTATGCCTTCGCCCTTGTCCTGGCGCTGGGCTTGAAAGGAGTCGGCGTAGCCCTTGTTGATGATTCTCTCTTCCTGTCTGTCGATTCTGCCCAAGATGGCCGAACGTAGGCTCAGCGCTTCTTCGATGAGAAAGCAACTCCAACGGATCAAGTCCTGGGCTTTTGCTAATCCAGGAAAGGATGAAAGTTGGCTTTTTTTATTATGATCTATCTTCCCTGGTCGTGCATGATCACCGGAAATATGTGGGAAGAGCAGGCTTAAAGCGCCTGTGATACGCTGATTCTGGAGAATAGGGGCTTCTATGCAGTAACCTCTGCCAGGGATTGCCACCGATACGAGTTCTTCCTGTTCCAAAGCCAGTCCACAGGGGAAGCTTCCCAATCTAATTGGGCTCGAAGCGTATTGTTCTTTCAAGGAATCAGGAACAGCGGCTACAACGCTCATAGCCTCACGCTGGTCTTCAGAAAAACAGGCTACTACCTCTGAATTGGGGAATTCTTTAGCGATGGTTAAAATGCAGCTAGGAAGGGCAGCGAGAACGTCACTATGCATCATTAAAATTCTCTGCATAGCAAAAAGTGGAGCAAGATTCTCAACTATGGGATCTTTGCGTAGCGAGCCTGATGCCGTCATGGCTTCTCCTGCTTGTCTATCTCCAGTGGATCGGGGCTAGTATAGCCTTCATCCGCCCAATTCTTGAAGTGGCTGTGCCCATAGCATTGAGAATTCACGGCGATATAGAGAAAAAGCCCTAAGCGCTAACGGACACTTGCATACTCGTGCCAGGCATGATAGGGTCCACCCAACCGATGGAGGAGCGATCCCCAACAGTATCGTGGCGGAAGGCGAGGACCTGAGGATGCTACGGGAAAGGGGTGGATCGCCGAAGGGTTGGCGCGCCTTTCGCGCAAACCTTGGACGACTGGGCTAATACCCGGCGGCTGTCGCGGGAATCCAAAACCCGTGGAGTGCCATAGGTATCTCCTTCTTCCTGCCAAACCGGCTTGTGCCGCTGTGTGGCGAAGGGTTACCCGGTGCAGCTCCTTCGGATCGAGGAGTGGGCTTCCGATAGCTCTTCATGCCAAAGGCTGAGCATCCTAGCTATCTACCCCTCGTGTCGACTTTTTTTTTAATGAACTTGACATTGGCTTAGGCCAAGGAGGTACGACAATGGATCTGGTGGTTATGAAGTTCGACGGAGCTTCTCTGTCTAACGCCGCGCGTTTGAAACTGATGGTTGACCGGGTTCGGAATACTGCCACGCTTCCTATTGCGTCGGGGGCTAAGCCCAAGACGAGGGTAAATTCAAAGTCCCCACGATGCCTCGTCGTTGTCTCTGCCTTAGCGGGTGTGACAGATTCGCTTTTTTTCGCCGCCGGAGCCGCCGAAAAGGCTGACCTTGGCACTGCGAATAGAGTGTGCGCCGAGCTGAGGGATCTCCATCTTTCCATAGCGCGGCAACTGGGCGGCGAGAATGCTGCGGCCGCCGAAGAAGAAATCAAAGCCCTGGTTGCAGCCTTAGAATCGAGACTCCAGGGTGTGCGCCTCGTGGGCGAACTCACCGATAGAAATATGGACGAGATAGCCGCAGCGGGGGAACGACTTTCCAGCATTCTCGCCGCCCTTGCGCTCAACGCCCCCTGTCTGGACGCACGGAGAGCGCTCCGTACCGACTCCCGCTTTGGCAGGGCTCGGGTCGATCTTCCCAGCACCCACAGACTTTGCAGAGAACTCTTTCTCCCGCTTTTAAAAAACCAACCCTGTATTGTCACCCAAGGCTCCATAGGATCTGACAGCCTCGGCAGCACGACAAGCATTGGAAGGGGAGCCTCGGATCTGTCGGCCAGCGTATTCGGCGCCGCTCTCGGCGCATCGGAGATACGAATCTGGACCGATTACGAAGGGTTGCCCACGGCTAATCCGAAAATCGTTCCCCAGGCTAAGACAATTCAGCAGCTGGGCTTTAAAGAAGCCTCCGAGCTCGTGGCTTTCGGCACCAAGGTCCTCCACCCGATCGCTATCAAACCGGCCCTCGAGGCGGGCATACCGGTTACTGTGCGTTCTGTAACTAAGCCTTCGGGGCGCTTCAGCACTATTCTCCCCGGGGGATCCAGCGGGAAAGCGGTGGCGGCCTTGGCAATGAGGCCGAACGTGGCAATCGTCTCGATAAAACAGGAACTGATGATGGATCAGGCAGGCTTCCTGGCCAGGCTTTTTGCAGCCTTCGGACGCCTGGGTGTCAGTGTCGATCTTGTATCCACATCGGAAGTTTGCGTCTCCGTATCTTTGGATATGGCAGCCCCATTAGACAGGCTGTCTACCGAGTTGGGCGAGCTAGGCAGTGTGGAAATCGTGCGGGACAGGGCAGTCATTGCCGTGGTTGGCGATATGCTCAAGGAGACTCCGACCCTTTTAAGAAAAACGTTCGACGCACTGGGCGATATGGATGTGGACATGCTCAGCATGGGTGCGAACGACATCAACTTGAGTATCGTACTCTCGGCACATCAGGCAGAAAGCGCTCTGCGTCGACTCCATAAGGCGTTTTTCGAGAATCCCGGCATGGGGATCGACGATGGGGCTGCGACATGAGATTGGGAATATTCGGGCGCGGCCGTTTAGGTGGCGCCATCGCGATGGAGATCGCGAAGTATACGGCCAGTCCAGAGGCGCTGGAGCTCCGCTGGACCGAGGGGAGGGAAGCCTGCCTTCGGGAAAGGGTGGAGGTGGCGGTGGACGCAAGCCATGCATCAGCCGTTCTTGATCACCTAAGCTGGGCTATCGATACCGGAACCGACCTGGTCATTGCCACGACGGGGTGGAAAATTCCCGACCTGGCCGAGCGGGTAGGCGGACGTATAGGCGTCCTCGTATCCCCCAATCTCAGTCTGGGTGTAGCGCTCATGCGCAGACTCGCGGCTCTCATGGGGGCCTACGCCGCGGCGGATCCGGAGGCCGAGCTGGGGATCATTGAGCACCACCACAGAATGAAACTGGACTCTCCCTCGGGCACTGCCCTGAGCATAGCCAAGGCGGTGCAGGAATCCTGCCCCCGCTTCACGGGCTGGAACATAGGCGCCTGGGAGAAGGATACGGTGAATATCGCCTGCCTTCGAACCGGTTTCGAGATCGGCAGACATGAGCTGGTGCTCGATGCCCCCTTGGAATCCCTGACCATAAGCCACAGGGCCAAAGACCGGAGGGTTTTCGCCTCCGGAGCCATGAGAGCCGCTCGTTGGATTTGGGGCAGGAGAGGTGTGTATTCAATGGACGATTTCGCTGCTGATTTTTTCAAAGGCTGATATAGGAGAACTAAATGGACATTAAGCGCGACGGTTCAATTTTTCAGGTCGGAGAGCTGGAGAAAATCTTCGAAGCCAAGGGATCCTTCGACGAGCAGGAATGGGAGGCCTTTCTCACTATCTTGGAGGCCGGGGAACTGGGAGCGAGCAGAAAAGACTCGAACGGGAAATGGGAAGCGGTGCCCTGGGTAAAACGGGCTATTCTTTCAGGATTCAAGGCAGGTGGCATAGCGGAATGGGACTGGCCGGGCGGCGCCTACGACAGGCCAGCCTTTCCCCCACGCCGCTTCATGGCCGCCGACGGGGTAAGGGTCGTGCCCGGCGGCAGCTCAGCAAGAAGGGGCAGCCACATAGCCTCAGGTGTCGTAATAATGCCACCTTCCTACATAAATGTAGGAGCCAGCGTCGGAACGGGAAGCATGGTGGACAGTCATGTACTTGTAGGCTCCTGCGCGCGGATAGGGCGCAGGGTTCATCTATCGGCGGGTGTCCAGGTGGGGGGAGTACTGGAACCACCCCAGGCCAGACCTGTGGTCATCGAGGACGGAGCCTTTATCGGTGGGCTTTGTGGCGTCTTCGAAGGAATTGTCATAGGACAGCGTGCCGTGCTCGCCCCGGGGCTCATAATCAGCGCTTCCACCAGAATATTTGACCTGGTGTATGAAAAAGAGTGGTTTGGCGAAGTCCCTCCCGGGGCTGTTGTGGTGCCCGGAGCCCGACCCGCAAAGGGCGCCTGGGCCCATGATCGCGGGCTATCCCTCCAAGCCCCGGTTATCGTAAAATACAGAGATTCAGACACCGAAGCATCAGTAGTGCTGGAAGAAGCGCTCCGATAAACAGCGAAGGTGCCCAATGGAGAAGCCTTGTGAGTTATAAACTAGGAATAATTGGCGCTGGAAAAATCGGTGAAGCCCTCCTTTTGGGAGCCTTTGCCCGGAGACTTTTCAAGCCAGAGGAGATCATCCTCTCGGTGAGGTCTGAAGCGCATAGGGCTGACTTGCATGAGCGGTACAAGGTAGAGAGCAGCCTGGACAACCGGAGGGTAGCTGCCGAATCCGAAATCGTTATTCTGGCGGTAAAACCGAAGGCTATCGTGGACATTCTCAACACTATTTCAGGGGATCTTCGCAAGGGTAGTCTTTTAGTATCCACCGCGGCGGGAGTTCCTTTGGATATCATCGAATCCCGGGTCCCTGGCTATGTGGCTGTGGTACGTACCATGCCAAACCTGGCCATCTCGGTGGGCGAGGGCATGACCGTATATTCCTGCGGACGAAACGTTTCGGAAGCCCAGGCAGATATTGTCACGGGAATCTTCGGATCCGTCGGCAGGGTTCTGTGCCTGGAAGAAGAGCACATGGACGCGGTAACCGGACTTTCCGGCTCGGGTCCAGCCTATATCTATATCGTGATCGAAGCTCTGGCTGATGGTGGTGTAAAAATGGGACTCTCCAGGGATGTGGCGATAGAGATGGCCGCTCAAACTGTCCTGGGCGCCGCCAAGACAGTGCTAGTCACCGGAGAGCATCCTGCCAAACTCAAAGACCAGGTTACCACCCCCGCTGGCGTAACAATCGATGGCATTATGGAACTGGAAGAGGGAGGCTTGCGGGTTACCCTCATAAAATCGGTGATGAAGGCTACCGAACGGGCGAGGCAACTGCTCCATAAATGAGCCAGAGAGGAATGGCGTAAGTTCCGAGCCTTGGATTATTCCCTGCTCAATATCGAGGTAAGGTGCTGTCTCAAGCTGGCCGAAAGCTGGAGCGACTTCGCGGAGCTCTGTCTGACCTTGGGCGCCAATTCAGAAAGCACTTTTTGTGCGAAAATCTGTGCTCTCCTCGTCAATTCGTTCAGAGAAAGCGCCTGGGAGGCTTCCAGAGCATTTAAAATCTTTTTACTGCGGCTCGATGGGGCGCAGGAGAAGAGTCTATCGTGGGCAATGGGTTCCATAGCCTGGATGAGTGAGGCTAAAAGAGCCGGATCCAGACTTGCTACTACGGACTTGAGTATTCGTTCATCCAATTCCATTATAAGACTGCTGATATCAGCCACCAGGCTTTCATCAACGCCGCTGCTCCAGTTTTCCTGGCGGATTTCGGCGGGGTTAGGCTCATCCAGCGAACCGAGAAGCTCCATAAAAGCACTCTGGGCATCCGAGAGTTCGTCTGAGGATAGCCTAGACCTGGCTTCCCTGATATTCCAATCCAAAAGGGCCTCCCCAAGCTTGGAATAGGACAGGGATTTAACTAGATCGACAGTCTGCCTGGGACAGCCTGCTAAGCTGGCAGCGATGAGCTGATGCCCCGCCATACGAACCGCCAGATCTATCTGTCCCGGAGACAGTCTTGTATCAGATAAGATTTCTGAAAGGTCGCCGGGGATGATCAATTCCTCGTCATCCTCCAATTTCCCGCTGAAATGCTCCAAAAGCCAGGATTCTACCTGGTCGAATACCTGGAGACCTAGATATGCCGTCATCGTGCGCATTATCACCACGGGGTGAGCCTTGGTAATGGCAAGTCGAGTCCCCGTGATAAACATCTCCGACTCGCACTCATCCGCGTAACCCGAAGCGCTTGAGAGTCCTGCGCTATAAAAAGCCTGACGAACCAGCTCAGGGGCTGTTGAAGAGGCAATTAATGAATATGCGTATTTTAGTAGACGCCGCCGCTCTTCTCTTGCGGCCGCCAATATTCGTTGGTTACCCTCCCGTTGATACTGGGCTACTGTGAGCACGAAGCGGGCCGCTAACTCCAAATATATTGCCGTCTTTTTCGGCAGGGCGGCAAAACGACTCTGCAGGTGGACAGCATCTGCCTGATTCAGTTTTTCCGCAACCTTCTTCGAACGTGTAAGGCTTTTTGTCTTTTCTGCTCCGCCTTTTTTCGTCTCGAGGTTCAGGGTGCGGTGAAGTTCGCAGAGGACGTTGATGATCATGGCGTTTCTGCGCGGCGCGGGGGCTCTTGGGCTTTCAGTAGAGCAAAGGCTTTTTCGGCGCCGCAGTAAGGTGCTAGTTTTCGCAGCAGCAACTCCCTCGAGTCGCCTGACGCAATGCTGAGAATCGCCTCCGTATAAATACACTGGGTTAGGAATTCATACCCCGACAAGGTGCTCGTCGCCAGGTAGATAGCCAGGATTTCTTCCAGGGTTTCTAGCGAAAGACCCTCGGCGATCATACGCAATCCATAGGCGAGGATATCCTGATCTTTTGCCAGTTCGACGCCGCTTTGCGACTTGATGCCGCCCAGTCTCAGCTTATCTGCCAAGTCAAGGAGGCTGGTTATCAATTCAGGCAGAGCGGCTTTTTCTTTTTCCGTGCATGAGAGGCGTTTTGCCAGCTCGGCGTTCCACATAATCATAGGGATCTCCGCAGAACTCGTTGTTTTTGTTTTTTCATTATCACGTCGCCTTATACTATACGGTTCATTTTTTATCCTGACAATGCCGAATTATAGTTTGGATAAGGGGAAATAAGTCATTTTTTCCCTTAGAACAGTCGGTGGCGATCCGTAATATTTGTCTGGATGGAAAACGAGAAAGCCGCAGCATCAGTTTCTCCTCAAGACTTGGTCGCAGACTTACAATGAGCGGCACGCGCTCGGCTTTCGCCGCCGCTTCCAAGGCGGTCATGAGCCCCCCTCCCTCCAGGACCTCCAAAGGGCCTATCTCGTCGATGATTAACGCCCCGCAGTCTTTGGCCAGGGCCTGGGCGATCTCTGTCGTGGCCCAGGCGAAAGCCGAGCGCTCGAACACAAAGGGCTTCAGTTCCTTGCCGGAGCCTTCACCGCTGTATAATTCCTCGACATTTCCAGCCCTCGCTCCAAGAAAACACTCCTTGCCACCGGGAAGTTCGATGAGTCTAAGTGCTACAGGGTATCCCTTTGCATCGCGCCGATTTTCCTGGATTATGGCAAAGGGCTTAAGATTGCTGTCTTCCATGGCATGAAAAAGTAATTTACAGAGCGAGGTCTTTCCTGAAGCCATGGGACCAAGAAGTAACACGAGGCTGGGCATGAATTATTTTCACCCCTAAAGGCTTTCCTGTCCAGGCGCTCTATTATATCGTGCATAAAGGAACTATTTGGGACTTGCACTCGCATTCTTTGCGATAATTTCATATATTTTCATATAAATTCTAGTATATTCACTTGACGATTTTTATTTCCTGCGATATGTTTTTCCTCGACAGAACGGGATGAAACCGGTGGCGAAACGGGATAATCCCCTAACAGCGGCAGCGCTGACTGCCAGGAGCCTTCCGGGGTTTGCCTCCTTCCCCGGAAGGCTCTTTTATTGTATGCTTACTTTATGACACTCTCCGAATTTGACCTCTGGTGTCGCTCATTTTTGCAAATCGACGAGCTTAGAAGTATCGATGACTCACTAAACGGAATCCAGGTCGGGCGCTCGCTAAAACCGCTCACCAAGATAGCCTTTGCTGTGGATGCCTGCGCGGCATCCATAGACAGGGCAGCCGTTGCCGGCGCCGATCTTCTTTTTGTCCACCACGGAATGTTTTGGGGCCCCGCTTCCCGCATCGAAGGCCCGATGCTTGAGCGTATCCGCGGCTTGTTATTGGCTGACATGGGACTCTATGCCTGCCATCTGCCTTTGGACATGCATCCCGAGCTGGGTAACAACGCCCAGTTGGCAAATCTTCTACAGCTCGAGGAAAGAAAACCCTTCGGTCTTTACCACGGGGTTTCCATTGGGGTTTCGGGACGGCTTAAGCATCCCCGTTCGGCGGATGAGTTGATCGCCGCCATTCTTTCTGACAACAGTTCGGCGAGAACACTAATCCCCGCTGGCCCCAAGATTATATCCACCGTGGCGATTGTCTCGGGGGGAGCTCCCTTCGAGGCTCTCCAAGCTCTCGGTAAGGGTATTGACGCCTTTATTACCGGAGAACCCTCCCACTCGGTATACCACCAGATAGTGGAAGGCGGGCTTACCTTTATCGCCGCCGGTCATTACGCCACCGAGACCTGGGGACTAAAGGCCGTCGAAGCCAAGGTCAAGGCTGAGACAAATCTTCAAACCCTTTTTATCGATTTGCCGACGGGTCTTTAACCCTGGGAAGCTTATATTGACCGAGATCATGGAATCGCCATCGAGCCTTAAGCGGGAAAGCTCAGGTCACAGGAAAGCACTCTTACTCTCAGCGCTGCTCTCGGCTTCGATAATAATTCTCGATCAAGTAGTAAAAGCAAAAATCGTCGCCCTTATTCCCGAGAATAGCATCGGCTTTCGTCTTATGAATGATTTTCTCTGGATAGTG
This sequence comes from Spirochaetaceae bacterium UBA6076, assembly GCA_002428725.1. Lineage (GTDB taxonomy): Bacteria > Spirochaetota > Spirochaetia > Treponematales > Rectinemataceae > UBA2256. Next base: position 136,092 of record DIXQ01000034.1, read on the forward strand.
CATACAAGAAACTTGGGGATTGCCTTTTCCATCGGGGACGGGGTTTCTAAGCTTATTCGCATCTTCCTGTTCATAGTGCTGCCGGCAATCTTTCTCTTTGGGGCGGTAGTCTATTCCCTCAGATCTAAAAGCTTCAGCTTTTTCCAGCGGATTTCAATAGCCCTTGTGGTAGGCGGAGGGACTGGGAATCTCATAGACCGGATTTTCAGGCCCGAAGGAGTAGTAGACTTCCTCTCTTTTTCTCTCTTCGGTTTTTTAGGTATGGAGCGCTTTCCCACCTTCAATATTGCCGACTCAGCCATAACCATAGGCGCGATCCTATTGTTCCTAAGCGGCTTTTTAGCCAGCGCCCCGAAGGACCTTCGTCATGACCAAGGGAACTAAGACACTCCTTTTTCTTCTAGTGGCGACGATAGGAAACATTGTGCTCACCGCAGCATTTTTTCTTTTTTTTCTTTGGGTCTATTCGATCAGCTTGGCCCGGATACTGGCTCCCACAGCGGTTGTCTGGGCTATGGCCATAAGTTTTATCCTGGCCATGGGAGGGACTTTCTTCGTGTACAGAAAACTGCTAACCCTGTTGCGGGTACGATACCACTTGGAAGAAAAACGATGAACGGAAAAAGCGCAAATCTGGAAAAATTCGGCCTCGGGATACCCGAGGTTCTTCTGCCAGCCGCCGGATTAGACCTCAAGGTATGGGCTGTCGTCGCCTGCGATCAGTATTCCTCGGAAAGAGAGTACTGGGAGCGGGTTAGGCATTTTGTGGACGACAAGCCCTCTACGCTGAATTTGATCTTCCCCGAATGCTATTTGGAGGATAAAGACGCCCAGGACAGGATAAACCAGATCCACAGGTCCATGGACCTATATCTGGACAAAGGCTACCTCGCGAGTTCAGGTCAGGGCTTTGTCCTTGTGGAGCGCAGCACTCCCTACGTTGCCAGCCCGCGACTAGGTCTCTTGGCTCTCCTCGATCTCGAACGCTACGATTTTCGGCAAGGCTCTAAAAGTCTTATTCGGCCCACCGAAGGGATAATTCTCTCCCGTCTTCCGCCCAGAATGGCTATCCGAAGGGCGGCGAGCTTAGAGCTTCCTCACGTGATGGTGCTGGTGGACGATCCGAAAGAGACCTTGGTAGAAGCTTTATATAGACGCAAGGAATACTATAAAAAGCTCTATGATTTCGAACTCATGGAGGGCGGCGGCCATGTGCGGGCATGGTTACTGAACGAGCAGCCTTGCCTCGATCAGATAAGCCTGGCGCTCCACGGTATGGCTAAATCCAAAACCTTCCCACGCAGGCACGGCAGCGATGAGCCTTTGCTTTTCGCCGTCGGCGATGGCAATCACTCCTTGGCCACGGCCAAGGCTATCTGGGAAGAGGTTAAAACCCAAATCTCCAGCATGGCTGGAACCGATACGGAAAAGGCGGCGCGTATCCACAACCACCCAGCCCGCTTCGCGCTTGCGGAGATTGTGAACATTCATAATAAGGGGCTTCCCTTTCATCCCATACACAGGGTTTTGTTCAACCTGGACTCCAGGGATTTTTTCGCTGCTTTAAAAACCGAAGGCGTGGAAATAATCCAGCTGCCCGATTCGCACCAAGCGTTCAGCCGTTGTGACGAGGAAGACCCTGAGGCTGCCCATCGAATAGCCTGGGTAATGCGGGGGAGGGCTGGCCTTTTGCGCTTTGTCAATCCGAACGCCAAGCTCGCCGTGGGGAGCCTCCAGAATTTTCTCGATCGCTATCTGAAGTCCAGGCCCGGATGCGCAATCGACTATATCCACGGCTCGGGCAGCCTGCTTTCGCTTTCCGAACGACCAGACAGTCTAGGGCTCTACTGTCCCCCCATCGACAAATCATCGTTTTTTTCCACAATTGTGAAAGACGGTGTCATGCCCAGGAAAAGTTTTTCCATGGGTGAGGCTCCGGAAAAGCGTTTTTATATTGAGGCTAGACGCATAAAACCCGGGGAATAATGCATACTTTTAGTATAAATATGCATCAATTGAGGCTGTCTCCTTGACAGTTCTTAATGCCCTGACTATTATCGGGACACATTTTCTTGCTCCGCCCACGCTGACTTAATAAATACCGGTCCTTCGCAGAGCCGCAGTGCACGCAAGGAGGTTGTGATGAAAATTCTGCTCGCCGATGCTTTCTTCCCCGATTTACCGGCACGACTTTCTCGTTTTGGAGAAGTCTATTCAGACATGGAAAGACTTTCAGAAGCCGAGGTGCTAATCGTGCGCTCCAAAACCAAGGTGAACGCTGCCATGATGGACTCAGCCCCTGCGCTTAAGTTTATCATCCGCGGCGGAGTCGGTGTGGATACGATCGACATTGATCACGCCCAAGCCAAGGGAATAAAGGTTGACAACACCCCCGAGGCTTCCAGCGTCGCGGTAGCCGAATTGGCTTTCGCCCTTTTGCTCAGCCTTCCCAACCATATCTGCCTTGCCGATAGTTCGACGAAGGAAGGCAAGTGGTTGAAAAAGGATTTGGAACGCACCGAGCTTTTCGGTAAAACCTTGGGGCTTATTGGCCTGGGTAGAATTGCGCGGGAACTGGCATCGAGGGCAAGGGCTTTTGGCATGAGGGTTCTTGCCTATGACGCGTTTGTCCAATCGTCGGACCTGGCTGAATTAAAAAGCTTGGAAGAGGTATTGGCCGAGTCGGATTATGTCAGCCTTCACATCCCTTTGACTGCTGAAACCCGGGGAATGATCGATGCAGAACGCATCGGCCTTATGAAAGATGGATCGCGGCTCATCAATACATGCCGGGGCGAGGTAGTGGTTGAGGAAGACATAGCGGCAGCCTTGGCGTCGGGCAAATTAGCCGGGTACGCCACGGATGTCTATAAAAAAGAACCGCCTGGGGTATCGCCGCTTTTTTCAGCCCCCAACCTTCTCTGTACTCCCCATCTTGGGGCTTCCACGGCTGAGAATCTTCTGCGCCTCGGCGAAGCAATCGAAAAACGGCTCCAGGCTTACAGTCAAAGGGAAGAAAAGGAGTAAACTCCATGGAAAGAGTAGTCAATTTTAACGCAGGTCCGGCGGCAATACCCCAGGAAGTGCTGGAAGAGGCTCGAGATGAGATGCTGAACTGGAAATCGACAGGAATGTCGGTTATGGAGGTTTCCCACCGTTCCAAGGAATACGAAGCGCTCCACAATGAAACGCAGGAGCGTTTCAGACGTCTGGCCGGCATGGGCAGGGAGTGGAAAATTCTTTTTCTCACCGGAGGAGCGTCAAGCCAGTTTTTTATGCTGCCCATGAACTATCTCTACGACGGTCGCAAGGCTAGCTATATTATCACCGGCAGCTGGAGCAAGGCGGCCGTCAAGGAAGCACGGCGCTTTGGTGTTTGTACGGAGATTAGCAGCGAAAATCCCAAGGGTGGGTTTACCCGGATTCTCAAGAATTCTGAAGTGGATATCCCCGTCGATTCGGCCTATGTTCATTTTACCAGCAACAATACGATTTTCGGGACCCAATGGAAAACCTGGCCTTTAGTGAAGGATATTCCCCTGATCTGCGACATGTCCAGCGATATCTTCTCACGCCCCTTCTCCGCCGACGGTTTTTCTCTTATCTATGCGGGAGCGCAGAAAAATCTTGGGCCTTCAGGGCTTACCCTTGTCGCCCTGCGGGAAGATTTTCTTGAGCAGGCGCGTAAAAAGGAAGAGCTTCCAACTATGCTTTCCTATAAGGTCCACGCGGATCATAATTCGCTCTACAATACGCCACCCTGCTTTTCCATCTACATGCTCGATCTTACCCTGCGCTGGCTCGAAAAAAACGGGGGCTTGGAAGCCATGGGCCGGATCAACGAAGAAAAGGCCGCTCTTGTCTACCAGGCAATCGATTCATCCGCCGGCTTCTACCGTAATCCTGTGGAAAAAGAAAGCCGCTCTTCTATGAACGTTGTTTTCAGGCTACCCACTCCCGAGGCGGAGGAAGGCTTTGTCAAAGAAGCCAAAGCTGCGGGCATCATTGGGGTAAAGGGGCATCGATCGGTGGGTGGAATACGCTTTTCAATCTATAACGCCTGCACGCTGGTGGATGTAAAAACTGCCGTCTCCTTTATGGAAGACTTTAAAAAACGTTGGGGCTGAGTCGGTAGTCTAGTCTTTATTATTACGCCAAGCATTTTCTCTCTTATAGCTATGTCATGTAACTATGTCATTCCCACATGTCACCCTCATGTGAAAAGAAAGAGGCCGCCCCGAATCCCAGGGCGACCTCTTTTACAACAAGGTTCGAGGAACTAAGTAAGAGAAGTTCAGAAGGGTAGTACGTGGGGCAGCTTGCAGCGTTCCTTAACAGCCTTAAAGGCAGCTTTCAGCGGCTCATTAAAAGGCACACCCTTGTCCTTGCGATACTGGAATACATCGTATTCTTTCTCGCCGGGAGTCCAGATGCGCGCGGCGCCGGGGGCTTTTCTGGATGCCCGAAGCTGCCGGGATATCTCTCCCACTTGATGCTTAAAGGCTTCTAGATCACAGAAGGCCTCAATCTTAATAGCCAAGAAGGAGTGACCCAGCTCGATGGGAGCAGGCTTTCCGTCTTTGACGCCCATTAGGGCTTTCATGAAATTGGCTTGCGAGAGGGCTGAGGAGAGCAACTCCACTACCATTGCGTTGCCGTAGCCCTTGTAGCCAGCAAGGTCCTCGCCGAGTCCCCCAAGAGGTGTGAGGGCTGCCTTGTCCTTGGTGAGATCTATCAGAACCTGATGCGTATCGTGTCGGTACTTGCCATCTTCGCCGATTACCCAGCCGTCGGGGAGATCCTTGCCGATTCTGTCGTAGAGTTCGATCTTGCCCCGCTGAGTAACAGAAGTGGCATAGTCGGCCATAAAGGGGAAGGGCTCGTCGGAGGGCATGCCCCAGGTCATGGGGTTGGTGCCCAGCATGGGCTCCACGCCCCAGGTGGGCGCTATAGAAGGTCTTGCCGATGTGGTGGTCATGCCGATCATGCCCCGTTCCACCGCCATATTTGGGTAGTAAAAAGCAGCGCCATAGTGGGTGGAATTGCGCACCACCGCCATCCCCAGACCGTACGTGTCGGCTTTTTCTATGGCGATCTCCATGGCGCGCTTAGCGATGTAATGGCCCATACCGTTATGCCCGTCTATGACGACGGTGGTAGGACTTTCTTTTACAATTTCAAAATTGGTTTTAGGCAGTTGAGTGCCCGCCCATATGCGATCCAGATAGATTGGCTTGTAACGGCCGACACCGTGGGAATCAACACCCCGCTTGTCCGCGGCGATGAGCACGTCGGTGCAGACTTCCGCCTCCACCGCCGGCACCCCCACCGCCTCGAATCCGGCTTTCATAAACTCGGCCACTGCTTCGAACTTCCACCAGGTTATCGTGTTTTCCATCGAAGGCTCCTTATAGATTAAGGGCGCCTCGTGCACAGGGCGCCCCGTATAGAAAATGTGCTCTAGAAGAATAGACCAGTTTTGTCGGCTTGGCAAAGGGTTTTTGCCGACTTATGGGTTGCTTTATGCCCGCTTTTATGGCTAAGAACTCTTAGTTATCACAGATGATAAAGTCAGCTGACTTTAAGAACATCCTTTATCGCGGAGACAAAACTTGCCTTGGGAAGGGCTCCCATGGCCATCTGAGGTTGATCTTTCACAGGGATAAAGAGGAAGGAGGGTATGCTCTGGATTCCAAAAACCGCGGAGAGCTCCGGCTCCTTGTCGGTATTCACCTTGTATACCTTGAGCTTCCCATCGTATTCCTTGGAAAGGGCTTCCAGCACCGGTGATACCATTTTGCAGGGACCACACCAGTCGGCGTAGAAATCGACTATGGCAGGCAGCTCGCCCTTGTAATCCCATTCTCTTTTCGTTTCAAAATCGAATACCTTATCGATAAAATCCTGCTTGCTCAGATGCTCTGTCATAATAATCTCCTTATATAATAAAATATAAATATACTGATTTTTTGTCAAGACTCCACATTAATACTTCATTTATCATGTCCTTCTCAAAGCGAAAATGCGAGGCTATTTTCGATAAAGTAGGGTATACTCGAAATGTTAGCCAGGCAAGCTTACCCTTACCTGGCCAGAAAACAAGTACTTTGGCTCCTTATGAGGAGGTTGCTGGTATGAATAATCAGGGAATCAAAGCCCTAGCCCTCGATTTCGAGCAATTACCGCCCTATCCAGAGTTTAAAACGGGCATACGAAGAGCGCCTCGCCGTGACGCTTCCTTAAGCCCGGCTCAGGAAAGGCTGGCATTAAAAAACGCTCTGCGATATATCCCCAAGCGTTGGCACGATGTGATGGCTCCAGAATTTTTATCCGAGCTGCGCGAGCGGGGACGGATCTACGGGTACCGATTCAGGCCCCAGGGCAGTATCAGCGCCAAACCGATTGATGCCTATGCTGGCCGCTGCGTCGAAGGGAAGGCCTTTAGGGTAATGATCGACAATAATCTCGATTTCGATGTAGCCCTCTATCCCTATGAGCTGGTCACATACGGCGAGACTGGCCAGGTATGCCAGAACTGGATGCAATACCGGCTTATTTGCAAGTATTTGGAAATCCTCGACCAAGAAAGCACCCTGGTGGTTGAGTCGGGGCATCCGCTGGGGCTTTTCGCGAGCCACCCCCTCGCCCCCAGGGCAATCGTCACCAATGGCCTCATGGTCGGCATGTTCGACAACCAGAAGGACTTCAACATCGCCGCCGCCCTGGGGGTGGCCAACTACGGCCAGATGACAGCAGGCGGCTGGATGTACATCGGCCCCCAGGGCATCGTGCACGGCACCTACAACACCCTTTTAAACGCCGGAAGACTCAAGCTGGGCATTCCAGCCGAAGCCGACCTGGCGGGCAAGATCTTTGTCTCCTCGGGGCTCGGGGGCATGTCGGGCGCCCAGGGCAAGGCCGCAGTGATCGCAGGGGCTGCTTCGATCATTGCGGAGGTGGACTATTCCCGCATAGAAACACGGCTTACCCAGGGTTGGGTTTCCTGCGTCACGGCCTCCCTGGACAAGGCCTTTGAGCTGGCCGGCAAGGCGGCGGCGGAAAGAAAAACAATCGCCGTAGCCTACCACGGCAATATCGTGGATCTTTTGGAAGCGGCGGCGGAGAAAAAAGACTTCCGCATAGACCTTCTGTCCGACCAAACCAGCTGTCATGCCGCCTACGAGGGCGGCTACTGCCCGGTAGGCATCGATTTTGAGGAGCGGACCCGCCTTTTGTCCGAGGACAGAACCCGGTTCAGAGCGCTGGTGGACGAGTCGTTAGGCCGTCATTTCAGGGCGATACAAAGTCTAGTGAATCGGGGCAGCTACTTTTTTGACTATGGCAACTCCTTTCTCAAAGCAGTTTTTGACGCAGGGATTCAGGAAGTCTCGCGCAACGGCGTAGATGAAAAAGACGGCTTTGTATTCCCCAGTTATGTTGAAGACATACTGGGACCTGAGCTTTTCGATTACGGCTATGGACCTTTCCGCTGGGTTTGCTTATCGGGGAAGCCCGAGGACCTGCATAAAACCGACGCCGCCGCCATGGCGCGCATCGATCCTAAGCGGCGGGGCCAGGACAGGGATAACTGGATCTGGATCAGGGATGCCCAAAAGAATGCCCTGGTGGTGGGAAGTCAGGCGCGGATCCTCTACCAGGACGCCCTGGGTCGCAGGGATATTGCCCTGGACTTTAATCGAATGGTCAGGGAGGGCGAGATCGGCCCGGTCATGCTTGGACGGGACCACCACGATACGGGGGGTACCGACAGCCCCTTCAGAGAAACTAGCAATATCAAGGACGGATCCAACGTCATGGCCGACATGGCGACCCAGTGTTTCGCAGGCAACGCTGCCCGGGGGATGAGCCTGGTAGCCCTGCATAATGGCGGAGGGGTGGGTATAGGCAAAGCGGTGAACGGCGGCTTCGGCCTAGTCCTCGACGGTTCGGAGCGGGTGGACAGGATTATCCGTATGGCCATGCCTTGGGATGTGATGGGCGGGGTGGCCCGGAGAGCCTGGGCGCTGAATGTCCACGCCCAGGAGACCTGCCGGGAGTATAACGAAAACCACGGCGATCTGGGGCTCATCACCCTGCCGGAAGAGGCCGATGAGAGCCTCATAGACAGACTAATTGCGGAGCCTTGAACTCAGAACAATCGCCGGTCCTGTTCAGGGTTATTCGATAGCGGCGGGAGCCCAGGCTCGGCGTGAGATCAGGCTCCCGCCGCCTGGACACGGCAGGCGGGACGGGCAGGCGGGACGCGGCAGCTTATAACGCTTCAGCCATGCTCTGGATAGTCAGCTTCAGGCTTTGCATGTCCTTTTTTGTCGATTTGACAAAGGAATTTTCCTCAGGTTTTCCCAGCACGGCGAACATTTCCTTATCCGAGCGGAAGGTGGCCTTTCTGAAAGCGTTGCTCCAGTCCTTAGCCCTGGACAGGTAAACCTGCTCAGCGACAAAGTCCGATAAGGCAGCGAGGTCCTGCAAGGCCTGGAGGAGCGATTTTTTCGACGGACCTGCAGCGGCACCGGCAGCCTCACCCTGATCAGGATAGAGCCAGCCCAGCACAGCCCAGGCGTAGCGCAGCTTATCCAAGGAATATATGGTAGAAAGATTATCATATTCTCCATGGAATTCCTTCCAGGTCGGATAGGCTCCTTTTTCAGCCTTTTCCAAAATTTCCTCAAGCCTGGCGCGGCTGACTAAAAGACCGCCTAGATTTTCCCACTCCATTCCAATCCCATTGTGCGAATCCGGGGCTAAGGCCTTGCTCAGGGCTTCCCAGCTGGATGTATTCCCTGCCGAGGAAGCGTAAGCCAGGACCTCTCTTCCAGCAAACCAGAGTAGCATGTCCTTATAGGCCTTGTACGCCCTGCAGGGTTTCCGTACCACGCAGGCGCGGCTTGAGTGTTCCACGGCCTGGGCAAGGACATCGAAGGGAAGTGGATCCCGATGTCCCTGCAAAAGTGCCTTGCCGGCTGCTTTGCCCGTGAGCTTCGAGGGTATCGCAAGCTTTATAGAAGCCTCGGGATCGCTTGTCCTGTAGGCTTCCAGCGCCGCGCCTGCCCAGTCTTCCAGCAAGCCCAGGGCGTTTATGATTTCCTGGGCAGTGTCGGGCGCAAAGGGCGAATACTCAAAGCGTAGGCTCGTATCCCAGCGCTTATCCCTGGACTTGAACTTCGCCTCGTTTCTCATAAGGGCATACTGATTACCAGTCCACCAGTAGGCGGGGGAGAGCAGCAGCCTGTCGTCCTTGAAGTCGTTGTCCACTAGGCAGAAAGGGAGTGATATGTTTAGTTCAAAGCGGTAATCTCCCTTGGCCAAGAGGCAAAAAGAGGCAAAACGGGATGAATGCTTTACCGAGGTGCAAAGTCCGGGCCAAAAACCCCTGCCCGCTTCGATCTCCCCGTCGGGAGCCCGGGAGTTGTGGTTGGAGCCGATGGTCGCTCCGGCAGCCATATTGGACTGGCCCCGTATGAGGCTGGCTATGAGAAAGCTGGTGTTGTGGTGCTGTTCGTGGGCGGGAAATATGAGGTTGTTGAGGATCTCGCAGCAGGAAACGGTGGAGTTCTCGCCCAGTACGGAGTGAATGAGCCTGGCTCCGTACTTAAGCGCCGAGTTGTCCAGCATGACGAATCGCACCGCCTTGCATCCATAGAAAATTTTACAGCCGTAGCCGATAATACCGTTCACCAGTTCAACGCCCTCGCCGATCTGGGTCCTTGCCTCTTCCTTTGAGTTTATCGTCAGGTTTTTTAGTTTGTTGGCGCCCTTGATGTAAGCGCTTTGGCCTATCATCACATCCTTGATGATCCCATTGGACTTGACTATCGAATTTGCGCCAATCATGCCGTACCGGCCGCGTCGCGGGTCGAAAAGGGCGTCGGTCATCCGGCAGAATTGGTGGATAAGCTCTTCTCTGTCCCTAAATCGAGCCCAGAGATAGGCATCGCCGCAGTTCATTCCGTTAAAGGGGTAGATCCACCGACCTCCGGCTTCGTTCATTACGTCTATATTGATCCGGACGTCCTCGGGCTCGCCCTCGGCGACAAAGCCATTGCCGAACTTTGCATGATTGGACACATGAATTTCGGCATTGTCGATGAGAATGCAATTGTCGCCAATAATGTAGTGAGCCACGTAGGTACAGTTATTTATGGCGCAGTTGTCCCCTATATCGCAGGCGATGATCTGGGAGTTGGCAATGCCGACGAAAACGTGAAGATCGTGATGCTCCAAGGAAACCCGCTCCATCTTCCCAATGCGGACCAGACCAGCAAAAATTGAATTGCTAATCAGCTCCGGGACAAAGGGATCACTCACATAGAACAGTGACCAATCGTTGCAGCTATTGTTTTGTCTAACCAGGGTTTCTAGCTCGAAGGGCTCCAACCTGCGGTAGTGGGATGGATCCTTACCCGTGGCTAAAAACTGCTCATTACGAATCCGGTATTCGTCTTCCCCGGATTTGAGATGCTCAGAATCCACAAAGCCTTTGCCCACATTGAGGTCGCGACTTATAATGATATCGTTACTCATGGGGGGAATTATTTACTATTGCCCATGGCGGCGCAAGGGTTGTTACCAGGCGGGGTATAAAAATTTTATTGTGGCTGAGATAAAAAACCCGCTACATATTTTTCTGGAAACAGCGGGCAATAGCGGGCTCTAAGAGACGACGATCCACCCCCTTGACCAAAAGGGTAGGTTTCGACATCGTACACCCATGGATTATGCCGAACCATCAGTGTTGGATGCCTACCTGACCGACACCGAAAAAAGGACGCTAGAGCTGTTTCAGGCTCTGGTCCGCGAAAAGGGCGCCCAGCGGGAATCATACGCGATCCGCCTGGCCGACGTCCTCGGCAACCCCGGCGAGTTTGCCTTTTATGTGCACTGTAGCAACGATCAGCGGCTCATAAGGACCTTTCATCTGCTTCGAGTATTCCGTGAGAACGTTGAACTTTTAGTCAATAAAACCTGGGTGAACGAGTCGGAGGAAAAGCCGAAGCAAATACTCTTTGAGGACTTGAAGGTTTTTGTGGAGGATTACAGAGCCCAAAGGATGGGTTCCGCTTTCCGCCGCTTTGTCAGCATAGCCAGGGCTATTCCCTCCCTCCTCTTTGGATCGGCCGGTAGGGCACCGGACTTTCTGGAGTATGCCTTCCGCATCGATCCTAAGTTTGGACTTTTCTTTTGGTTTGTGGGAGAGCTTGAAAAACAGATGCGCTCCACTGAGGAAATAGAATCCCGGGACGAGCTGTATACGCTTGAAACCCTTCTGGGCGCCTATATTCTTTCCTGTTTCTAAAACACTCTAACGCAGCTTAGGCTGGAAGTGGCTGAATTCCATGGAGAAAACAGCCCTGCCCTGACTCACCGATCGCAGATTCGTAGTAAACCCGAACATTGTGGACAGCGGCGCCTGTGCGTGGACAACCTCGGTCAAGGTTTTGGAGTCCGATCCGTGGATCAGGCCTCCACGCTGGGACACAAGGCTCATCACCTCGCCCACGAAATCCTTGGGCGTGAGAATGTCCACTTTCATGATAGGCTCCAGGAGCACAGGCCTCGCAGCCCTGCAGGCTTCGTCATAGGCTATGTTGGCGCAGGCTTCGAAGGCGAAGGGGCTCGAAGTAAGTTCATCGTATTCAATATCCACCAGGCTAATGCCGATATCCACCGCGGGGTAGCCGAACTGAATCCCCGATGCGAACGCCGAGGTAATACCCCGCTCCACGGCGTCGAAGATTTCGTCGGGTACCTGGGGAGCACGAACGAGCTTCTTATAACGGTTGCCGCTTCCCCTGGGCAGGGGTGATGCCAGGAGTGTCAGGGCGGCCTTGTTCTCCTTGCCGGCCAGCACCTTGGAGAATTCTTCCCTGTGGCGTACTTCCTTGGTAATCGATTCGCGGTAGGTCACCTGCGGGTTACCCACCTTGGCCTGGACCTTGAAATCCCGGATCATCCGTGTGACGAGCACGTCGATATGGAGCTCTCCCATGCCCGAGATAATGAGCTGGCCCGTCTCCTCATTGTCCTTAGTCGCGAAGGTGGGGTCCTCCCGGGAGAGAATATCCAAGGTTTCCTTGAGCTTTTCTCTGTCCGAAAGGGTTTTGGGTTCTATGGATACTGAGATTACAGGTTCTGGGAAGTGCATACGCTCTAGCACTACGGGCCAACCTTCGGTACCGATTGTATCCCCGGTCTGGGCGTTCTTGAGCCCAACCAAAACGGCAATATCCCCCGCTTCGGCGGAATCCAGAGGTTCGCTCTTGTTGGCGTGCATGCGCAAGAGTCTGGTGATGCGCTCCCTTTTTTTCTTTGAAACGTTATAAACGACGCTGGAATTATGGATAACTCCTGAATAAATACGCACGTAGCACAGAGGACCCGCCTCCCTGTCCCACTGGACCTTGAAAACTAGGCCTAGGGGATAGCCTGACTTAATGCAGGGCACTGAAAGTTCTTCTTCTTTTTTTAAATGAAAAGCCTTGGCGGCTTCGACCTCATCCGGCGCGGGAAGATAATCAACAATAGCGTCGATAAGGGGCTGGATACCAACATTCCGCCTGGATGCGCCGCAGAGCACCGGCACGAGATGCCTGCCGATACAAGCCTTCCGCAACTCTTTCTTTATAAGTTCGGCTGATATTTCGGAGCCCTCTAGGTAAAGATCGGTTATGGAGTCCGAATGAGCCGAGAGGGCGTCGATGAGGGCTTCCCTTTTCGACTGCGCTTCCTTGAAGCGTCCAGGTGCGATGGGCGATTCGGTGATTGTTATGCCGTCGTCGCTCCAGCGGAGCTCTCGCATACCGATTAGGTCGATAATCCCCTCGAAACTTCCTTCGGCGCCGATCGGCAGGGATACCGGGAGAGGAGAGGCTCCCAGTTTTGCCTTCATGTCGGCGATAACCGCGTCGAAATTAGCCCCCAAGCGGTCCATTTTATTGACGTAGGCTATGCGGGGCACCTTGTAACGGTCGGCCTGGTGCCAGACGGTCTCAGATTGTGGTTCGACGCCTCCTACGGCACAGAACACCGCCACAGCCCCGTCCAGAACGCGGAGAGAACGTTCAACCTCGGCGGTAAAATCCACGTGTCCCGGTGTGTCAATGATGTTTATCTGGTAATTATGCCAGTAGGTAGTCGTCGCGGCGCTTTGGATAGTTATTCCCCGCTCCTGCTCCTGGTCCATCCAGTCCATGGTAGCCTCACCGTCGTCAACCTCGCCGATCTTGTAGGTTTTCCCCGAATAGAAGAGGATTCTCTCGGTGGTGGTTGTCTTTCCGGCATCGATGTGGGCCATGATGCCTATGTTTCTAGTCTTGTGAAGATCCATGGGTTTCTCCGAAAAGCAGGAATTGTCGCAACAAATACTATATAGAAATTTTTCACGAGTGTCACGAACTCCGGCGGATATCATGGTAAAGACTGATTATGAAAAATTTTCACCGATTCCAACGAAAAATAAGGGCGAAGCCTGTTGGGAAGGGCATAAACGCCAATTATGGTTCATGCTGATTTTCTAAGGCCTTATTTTAACAAAACTTCGGATAGTATTAACCCTTCTTCGGACGGGTTGATCAGCCGTGAACATTCAGCCTATAAAAGTGATGTGAAAATTCCTGAACTACTGGCTCCAGCGGGCTCGCCCGAGGCACTGGACGCCGCAATAAGTGAAGGCGCCGACGCGGTCTACCTGGGTTTACGCTCATTCAACGCCCGGATGCGCAGCGCAAATTTTGCCTTCAATCAATTTGAGGCCACTCTCCAAGCCGCCCATGACCGGGGCAGGCGCATATACGTTACGGTAAATACGGTGTTCGAGGAGCGGGAGACCGATAGGGTCTATCAGCTTCTTCAGTACCTTAACCGTCTCAAGGCTGACGGGATTATCGTCCAGGACCTGGGCATCATCAAGATGGCCAGGGAAAATTTTCCGGCTCTTCCCCTACACGCATCCACCCAGATGAATCTTTCTTCCTCCAAGGGTTGTCATTTTCTTTCCAGGCAAGGCTTTAAGCGCGTGGTACTGGCCAGGGAGCTAAGCTTGGAGGAGATCCAGACTATACGGCAGAACACGACCATGGAGCTCGAAGTATTTATACACGGGGCGCTCTGTGTTTCTGCCTCAGGCCTCTGCCTTTTTTCCTCCTATCTCGGGGGCAAAAGCGCTAACAGAGGAGCCTGCACCCAAGCCTGCCGCAGGCTCTACGACAGCGAACAGGGTAAGGGCTACTTTTTTTCCCCCGACGATCTTCAGCTCATCGACTATGTTCCACGTCTCATGGAGATCGGGGTTGATTCATTCAAGATCGAAGGGAGAATGAAGTCCGCTGAGTATGTGGGCACTGTCGTTGCCGCCTATCGTCAGCTCATCGATAACTGCGCCGGCGACAAGGAACGGGCTTTAGCCAAGTCCAGGGCTATGCTCCAAGCCGATTTCGCCCGCAGAAAGACAAGCTTTTTTATGGAGGGCGGGAATCCTGACTATATACATCCTGACCAAGCGGGCGGCACGGGCATACACCTGGGTAGGATAAAGGACGCGAGAAGCATCGATGACGAGCGTTGGGCTTTGATGAACAGCTTCGATGGGCTGGCAGAAGGGGATTCCATACGGATTCATCGTTCCGATGATTCGGGAAGAATAACCGCCAAGATTCGGGGCATCCAGAGCCACATCAGCGGTATGTTGCTCAAAATCGAAGGCGACTGGCGACAGAATGACGATGTGTACCTAATCCAGACAGCCTCTATGGCGCGTCGCTATAAGGGTATACTTCCCCATAGCCTGGACCGCTACCGTTCTTTCCCTTCCAGGGATAGCGCGCCCAGGCCACAGCTCAATGCGGCTTCACCAAAAGAGACAGCCCTGATGCCCTCTGGCTACTACGCCCTGGTGGGCAAGGTGGCTGATCTGTACGCCGTCTTGGCTGCTGCGCCCCAAAAAGCCATGATCGTTTTCGATAAGCTGAATGCAGAAGCGCTGCGCAAGAACGAGGACAGCATTCCCTACAAGCGGGACAGGCTGGTGCTATGGCTGGATCCCTATTATCCCGAGGCCGACGCGGCGTGGCTGGAGCCCGAATTGGAATACTGGATAGGAAGGGGAGTGAAAACCCTGGTGGTCAACAACCTCGCCCATTTTTCTCTTCTGCGGGGCAAGGAATTGGAGTTGATCGCCGGACCCTGGCTCTACGCCTTCAATCTCTGGGCTGCGGCATTTCTCTTTGACCAGAGGATAAAATACCTTATTCCCCCCCAAGAGATTTCCAAGCAAAACTTGATGCGCCTTGCCCAGGAGCTGCCCCCCAGGACGCTTATGCCCATTACCTTCTCCTATCCCCATCTTTTTAAGATCCGGGGTGATCTGGCGCAAAAGTATGGGCCAACGAGCTTTGTGGACCGGGACGGCAGCTCCTATAAGCTCAACGGACGCCGGGATTATACAATTCTCAGCCCGGATAAGCCATTTTCCATCATCGACAGGGTTCCCTTTCTTAAAAAAGAGGGTTTCGACAAGTTCATTCTCGACCTTTCCTGCGCAAATACCACAAAGGGCATGTTCAGGGACATAGCTAAGGCTGCGGCGAACGCCCTTCCGCTGGACGATAGCTCACGGTTTAACTGGAAAGATGGGTTCTATAACGACGAGGAAAAACAGGCTGGTTCGCAAAAGGCTACGGTCAGCAATCCTGATAATTCTCGCCGTAAGGGCGAGAGAAAAGACTTCAGGGCCGGGAATAAACCGGAAGCAGCCTCCAGAGGCTATGGTGCCAGGAACTCAAGGGAAAGCTCAGGAAAAACCCAGGGTAAACGCCTAGAAAGGGGACCTGAAAGGGCGCAAAAGCGAAACCCAAACCGGGAATCCGGGCGAGATCCAGCTAGGGGTTTTAAGGGCAAGCCTGGAAAGAGCAAGCCCGATCACCGTTCATAGGTGCAGGAAAGTGCAGCTCTGATTCGCAAGCGGGTTTTATACCTAGTGCCTTTCCAGGTTATTAATTAGCGTCTCCAGGATTGAGATTTTATCAGTTGAAATGTAACTTGACTCAGATTTATAGCACGCTATACTCTGTATCAGTTAATGAAACGCAGTTTTGTTTTTACTTCGAAGTTCTTTTAAAACAACAATCGACTTTTTGCGAGTCGAAAGAACTACCCTTACTGAACAGAGAAGGTATATATGAGTGAGTCAGCTGGTAAAGCGCTGGATATATTGTTCTATCTCGCAAAGGTTCAGGATGAGGTAAGCCTAGCCCGTCTTTCAAAAGAGACAGGGATGAACAAGGCAACTGCCCTCCGCTACCTGGCAGTGCTGGAATCCAGGGGGGTAGTGGTAAAAAAACCTACTGGCTGGTCCCTCGGGCTTATGCTGTTTGAGTTAGGCAACAAGGTGCCGGTGAAGGCCCTGGTGGTGGAAAAGGTTCGTCCCCTGATTGAACGCTTGGCCAGGGAATCGGGAGAATCCTCTAACTTGGCCTGCCTAGCCGGTGATTCTGCCATCTACCTCGACCGTGCCGAAGCCAATCGAAGCCTTCGCATGCGCTCGGTTCCCGGCGACCGACTGCCCCTGTACTGCACCGGTGTGGGAAAGGCGATTCTTTCTCTGCTTCCCGATGATCACGTGCGGGCAATCCTCGGCAACGCGCCCTTGCACAGGTTTTCCGAGCACACCTTGGTGGAGCCTGAGGATGTGCTACGCGAAGCGAGGAGGGCAAGAGAGCTGGGCTACGGCGTAGACCGCGATGAGTACGAGGTGGGTCTTACCTGCTATGCCATGCCTCTCCGCCTCCCTGGCTCCGATTTTGCCGGAGCGGTGAGCATCTCGGGGCCCTCGGCGCGCATGAGGAACCCCGAGACCAAAGAATGCTTCCTTGAGCTGCTACATCAAGCTATCCGGGAGGCTATGCAGGCTATGCAAGTCTACGAGCCGAATCAGAAGACGCTCACCGTCGAGGCTTCGTCCACCTCCTCCTGAACTGTCTCTGCATCTTCCTCCTTCTTATCACCCTGCTTCTGCGCCTTAAACTCAACGTGTTCGGCGACGATCTTAACCCGGGCCTTCTGCTTGCCCTCAGGATCGACCCACCGGTCTTGCTTTAACCTGCCTACAACCCTGACGCCCCTTCCTTTTTTGAGGTACTGGGCACAGCTAGCCCCGAGGCGAGACCAGGCCTCCACATCGAAATAGGACACCTCCTTTTCCAGACCCGCGTCGATGTTTTTATAGTAGCGATTGGAAGCCAGGGTAAAGTCGCAGACCTGGTTTCCGCTGGGCAGAACTTTCGAATCCGGATCCCTGACTAGATTGCCCTCTACAAGAATGCTATTTAGCGAATTCATGCTCCCTCCTTATCTGGTTTAGGAGCGGCCGGCGCCGCGGCTTCCGGTCGTCCCCGCACAAGACAGACGCTCCCCGGGGCCTGTCTCGCTTCAAGCCAATCATGAATTTCTTGAAACTCCTCAGTATTTTCAGTCATCTCTCCTTCTGCTATAGTCGAGGTATGAAAGACTATTCCGTTTATCTCTCCCCCTTTTCCTGGCGTTACGGTAGCGAACGCATGCGGCATCTCTGGAGCGAAACGCATAAACGTGAACTTTGGAGAAGGCTTTGGGTAAGCCTTGCACGGGTCCAGTCGCGCTTTGGCCTTGTAAGTCCCCAGCAGCTTGGCGAGCTGGAATCCAAGGTTGAAAAAGTGGATATCGAGCGTTCCCTTGAGATAGAGGCGGAGATCCGCCACGATCTCATGGCGGAGATTAAAGCCTTTGCGGAGCAATGCCCCAACGCCGGCGGAATCATTCACCTGGGCGCAACCTCGATGGACATCGAAGACAACGCCGATGCCCTGAGAATCCGCGAGTCTTTAGGCCTCGTGCGAGAGGGACTCAAGCGCCTTTTACTTAGCCTTGCGGAAAAGATCGAAGCCTACGCCGATTTTCCCGTAATGGCTTTTACCCATCTTCAGCCCGCTGAGCCTAGTAGCTTTGGGTACCGCTGCTCTGTCTGGGCCCAAGACTTGCTTTCGGCCTATGAAGCCATTGCAGACCTTGAAGCGCGGGTCAGGGGAAAGGGCTTCAAGGGTGCGGTCGGTAGTTCTGCTTCCTATGCTGAACTTATAGGTTTAGACAAGCTTCCTGAATTTGAAAAAGCCCTTGAAGCGGAACTAGGGATAAAGTTTTTCCCGGTATCTACCCAAACCAGTCCCCGGCTCCAGGAGTACCAAGTACTTGCGGCGCTGGCCGGCCTGGCCGCGGCGCTTCATAAAATGGCTTTCGATTTCAGGATACTCCAGTCTCCGCCCATCGGAGAGCTAGCCGAACCCTTCGGCAGCAAACAGGTGGGCTCCTCGGCCATGCCTTTTAAACGCAATCCCATAGACGCGGAGAAAATCGATTCCCTGTCCAGGCTTTTAGCTGCCTATCCCCAGGTAGCCTGGGGCAACGCCGCGCTTTCCCTTCTGGAACGGACCCTGGACGATTCGGCCAATCGCAGGAGCAGCATCCCTGAATCCTTCCTGGCTGCAGACGAGCTTATAAAAACGGCGCAGAAAATTATCGGCGGCTTTCGCTTAGATGAGGAAGCTGCGGGGAGAACCTTCAGGCGCTACGCGCCCTTTGCCTGCACCGAGCGGGTCATGATGGCCATGGCCAAGGCCGGCGCCGACAGGCAGGAAACCCACGAAAGGCTGAGGGAACATGCTCTAGCGGCCTGGGAAATCCAACGTAGCGGAGCTGAGAATCCTTTGCGACAGCGCATAGCCGGCGATCCCTTCTTTACTCGTTTGCTCACGGCGGAAAAAATCGACCAGCTCATGCGCATCGAAGGGTATTTAGGAGACGCCCCCAGGAGGGCAGCCGAGTTTTCGAGAACGTTGAAGACAAGGCTCGCCCAATAATTGCAGTGGTACTACGCGACCGGGCGCTCTTGAAAATCCGAATTTAGTAAGCTTGACTCCTTGACTAGTTTTTTTGCCTATGATAGGCATTTGTATGGAACATCAATCTCCTGTCCATCGCTTTACGATCCGGGAATTAAAGCCGGGGTCTAAGTCCTCGGCGCTGATTGTGCGCGAGGCGAGGCGGCTGGGATTCGAAGGGATCAAAGCCGTACTGCGCTCCGAGATTTACTTTGTGCGTGGTAAAATAGCGCCCGAGGAACTAGGCTTCCTCGGGCGTTTTCTTTTATCAGACCCAGTCACCCAGACCTGCGATATCCATACCCTGCCACTGGTGCCTGAGGGCGAGGGTTACGCGGTCGAGGTAGCCTACCACCCAGGAGTGACCGATCCTGTAGCGGACGAGATTCTACGCTCAGGGAAGGAGCTAGGTGTCTCGGGCATCCAGGCAGCTTCCACGGGCTTGCGCTACGAAATAGAATGCGAAAAAGGCTATACCCTTAGCTCCCAAGATCTGGACAAGCTTGCCTCACGACTCTTGGCAAATCCCGTGGTTCAGCGTTGGGCTTTAGGTGCGGTGGAACCGGCATTTCCCGGCAGCGATACCGAGATTCCCCCGGAAGCATGGATTCCCATCCATACCATGGACGAGCAGGGGCTGGCTGAACTCAACCGCTCTAGAAGAGCAGCTCTAGACCCCGAGGAGATGAGGGCGATCCGCGATTACTTTGTAGCCCAGGGCAGGGCTTGCTCTGACGTGGAATTCGAAATGATAGCCCAGACCTGGAGCGAGCACTGTTTCCACAAAACCTTCAAGGCTCTCATCGATGTGGAAAATGGGGAAACTGGCGAACTTCCCTCGCAAGTCGATAACATTCTGAAAACCTACATCAAAGCGGCGACGGATGAAATCGACGCCCCCTGGGTGATCTCGGCCTTCAAGGACAACGCTGGCATAATCGAGTTTGACAAAAATTTTGACCTTTCCTTCAAAGTCGAGACCCACAACCATCCCTCGGCGGTCGAACCCTTTGGAGGAGCCAATACCGGGGTCGGGGGCGTCATACGGGACGTCATGGCGGTCTCGGCCCGACCTTTCGCGGTCACCGATGTACTCTGCTTTGGAATTCCCGGTCGGGGTGAGGGGACTTCGGCTCTTTCGGTGGAGCAGATTCGCTTAGGCGTCGTGGCGGGGGTCCAGGATTACGGCAACAAGATGGGCATCCCCACGCTGAACGGAAGCATCCATTATCACGAAAAATACGCGGCTAATCCCCTGGTGTACTGCGGTTGCGCAGGCATTGCACCCCGGAGGGCCTTCTTTTCCAACCCCAGGGTAGGGGACAGAATACTCGTTCTGGGAGGCAGGACGGGGCGGGATGGCATCCGAGGAGCGACCTTTTCCTCCATGACTATGGACGGAAGCACGATGGAAACCGCCGGCGCCTCGGTGCAGATAGGCGCTCCATTGGTGGAGAAAAAACTCTCAGAACTCATTCTGGCAGCCCGGGACGCCGGTCTCTATACGGGCATAACAGATTGCGGCGCCGGCGGTCTTTCCTCCGCAGTAGGGGAGATGGCTTCGGAGCTAGGCGCCGACGTGGAGCTCTCCGAGGTGAGGCTAAAGTACCCAGGCCTCGCCCCCTGGGAAATCTGGCTCTCGGAAGCCCAGGAGCGGATGGTTCTCGCGGTCCCGCCGGAAAAACTTCCTGCTTTGGCTGAACTTTGCGATGCTAACGACGTGGAATACTGTGACCTTGGTTTCTTCACCGGATCTAGCAACTTAGTGGTGCGTTTTAATAGAAAAGTAATTCTCGATTTGGACTGCGGATTTCTTCACAAAGGAATGCCTCGGCGTCGCATGAAGGCCGTGCCCCCTTCAGGCCGCGGGGAAATGCAAGAGCCGCGGTCTTTGCCTATAGGGAAGATTCCCGGCATCGACGAGTTGTTTACAGCGATCATGGGGCACCACGCCATCAGCTCGAAGGAATGGGCCATCCGCCGTTATGACCACGAAGTGCAGGGCGCCACGAGACTCGGCCCCTTCGCTGGACCGGATCAAGCCGGTCCAACCGACGCTGCGGTGGCGGTACCCCTTGAGACGGATTTAACGCGTGGGGTGGCCATATCTAACGGTTTTAATCCCCGTTACGGGGAAGCGGATTCCTACAACGCCGCCGCATCCGCACTGGACGAGGCGGTCCGCAACGCTGTGGCGGTGGGGGCCGATCCGGAGCGCATCGCGGTGATGGATAATTTTTGCTGGGGCGATCCTTTAAAGCCCGAAAACCTCTGGACGCTTCTTAGGGCGGCGAAGGCATGCAAGGATGCGGCGGTGGCGCACGGAACACCCTTTGTCAGCGGAAAAGACTCCTTCAATAACGAATTTGAGGGACCGAACGGAGAAAAAATCGCCGTGCCGCCTTCTCTCCTCATATCAGCCATGGGCATCGTGCCTGAACTCTCGGCGGTCCGGGGCAGCGATCTTAAACACAAGGATTCACTGCTCTATCTCATCGGCGAGTTCTCGCCGTTCTACGAGGCTTCGGTACTCATGGATATTCTAGAAGACAGACCAGGGCTTGCCGCCCCGGGCTTTTCCGATCTGGCGCCCAGTGTCTACAGGGCTTTGCATACGGCATTGAAAGCCGGCCTCGTCGAATCCTGTCACGATCTCTCCGAGGGGGGATTGGGAACTGCCCTGGCGGAGATGTGCATCGCAGGCGGCTTGGGTGTCCACATCGACCTTCAAAACCTGAGCGCCGCCTTGAAGTACCCGGCAAGGACGGAAGGAGAGAATGGTGGAGCTTCGCTCGACAACCCAGCCTGGCAAGCCCTTCTGCTTTTCGGCGAAACCAATGGTTGCCTTGTGGTTGAGGTAGAGCAGGGCAATTCCTCCTCGTTTGAACAGCACTTTTCGAATCTTCCCTTCATAATGATTGGAAAGGTTAGCGCCGCCCCTCTGCTTCAGGCAAGTGCGGGCAAAAAACTCCTGGCTTTGGTTAAGATCGAAGCGTTAAAGCGAGCGTACTTCCGGGAGAGCGCCGAAATACTGGACCAGGCCGAACCATCTAGTGTCCTGGACAGCCAGGAAAGCCGGGAGGGAAGATGAGTATGAAACCCAAAGCCCTCATCCTGCACGCCGCAGGGATAAATCGGGATCTGGACGCGGCCTTTGCCTTAGAAGCGGCCGGCGCCGAGGTCGAAATTGTCCACGTCAATAAACTGCGAGCAAACCCAAACATTCTGCGTCAGGCCAGGATTCTTGTGATCCCCGGCGGCTTCTCCTACGCCGACGCCCTCGGCGCCGGCCGCCTTTTTGCCCTGGACATCGCCTCTTTTTTCAAGGACGAAGTAAGCCGCTTTGTCGACGAGGGCAAGCCAGTCATTGGCATCTGCAACGGCTTCCAAACCCTGGTCAAGGCCGGACTCTTACCGGGCAGGCAGTTATTTACCTCCGACGGGGACGAACGGCGCTTTACCCTCAGCAACAACCGCAATGGCCGCTTCGAATGCCGCTGGGTTACCATCAAGGCCGAAAAAAGCCCTTGCATCTGGACAAAGGGCATCCAAGAGCCTGTGGTTTGTCCGGTTGCCCACGGAGAAGGCCGCTTTCTCGCCTCCAGCCAGGCTCACATGGATGCCTTGATAGCCGCGAACCTCGTAGCCCTACGCTATGCCCTGGCCACGGGCGAGCCGGCCGGCGAACTATGGCCTTACAACCCCAACGGCTCGCCCTATGACATTGCGGGCATCTGTAATCCCAAGGGCAATGTCCTGGGACTCATGCCCCATCCCGAGGACAATGTTCTCACAGGCCCTGCCGGCCGCTCCTATCACGGGGGAAGGCAGGGGTCTGGGCTTACTCTTTTTAAGAATGGAGTGCGCCACGCTATTGATCAAGGAGCTTTATATGGTTGAGAAGAAAGAAATTGAGGCCAGGCTGTCACATTCTTTCACAGGCTTGTCCCAGGGAAAGTTGGAAAAGCATTCGGGCAAGGTGAGGGACTGGTATTCCCTGGACGAGGAACGGCGCCTTTTGGTGACCACCGACAGACTCTCTGCCTTTGATAGAGTGGTCGGCGCAGTTCCCTGGAAGGGCCAGGTGCTCAACGAGCTTTCGGCCTGGTGGAATCGCAGGACCGCCGATATCGTGGACAACCATCTCCTTTCAGTGCCCGATCCCAACGCCTCAGTTGTCAAGCTGGCTTCTCCCCTTCCTGTGGAGGTGATCGTGCGGGGTTATATCACCGGAGTCACCTCCACAGCCCTCTGGTATCGCTACTCCCAGGGGGAGCGAAAGATTTACGGCTATTCCTTTCCGGAAGGGCTTAAAAAAAACCAGAAACTGCCACAGCCTATCATCACTCCTACCACAAAAGCCCTTCCCGGGTTCCATGACGAACGACTCACGATCGCCGAGGTAACCGAAAAGGGATACCTACAGAAGGGCACGTGGAACAGGGTCATGGAAGTCTCCCTCGCGCTTTTTAACCGAGGGAGCGAAATAGCCGCCAATGCGGGATTGATCCTCGTGGATACCAAGTACGAGTTCGGTCTTGCCCGGGATGGCTCTGTCATGCTTATAGACGAAATCCACACACCCGACTCTTCCCGTTTCTGGAAGTCCAAAAGTTACCAGGAGCGTCTGGACAAGGGCATAGAGCCCGAGCTCTTTGATAAAGAATTCGTCCGTCTGTGCTATGCCGAGGTTGGTTACAGGGGCGACGGCGAGTTACCTCTGCTTCCCGATTCGGTATGGGCCGATACAGCCCTGCTCTATCAAAAAGCCTATGAACTCCTCACCGGCGACGCCTTCAGACCTGGATCCTATCCAGTGGAATCGAGGCTTATCGCTAACCTTGCCAAGGAGGGAATCGTAGTATGAAGCATAGAAAGGTCCTCATCCTGATGGGCGGAAAATCCGATTCGAACCACGCGGCGCGGATAATCGACTTTTTGTACAAGATGGGAATCCCCAGTGAAACCAGGATCGCCTCGGCGCACAAGACACCCGAAAAGCTTTTGTCCATACTCGCCGAGGAAAAGAAAAAGGATAAAGTCGGTGTCTTTATCACCATAGCCGGTCTTTCCAACGCCCTCTCGGGCGTAGTGGAATTCTCCACAGAACTCCCGGTCATCGCCTGCCCGCCGCCCAGCGAGGCGTTCGGCGGTGCCGATATATACTCCTCGCTCCGCATGCCCCCCGGTGTGGCTGTGGCTACCGTGCTCGACCCCAGGAACGCCGCCCTTTTCGCGGCAAAGATTTTAGCTATCGCAGAACCTGGGATCGGCGAAAAGATAAAAGCCTTTCAACAGGAAGCCAGGGACAGGATCGAGACAGACGACGCCGGATTAGGCGCAGAACTCTATCCTGAAGGCACCGGACAATGAATCCCTTCCATTCTCCATCCTGGGCGGAAGCCAAGGAAGAGTGCGGCGTCATGGCCATCTACGCCCCCAATGGAGACGCAGCCAGGCTCATCTATTATGGGCTTTTCGCCCTCCAACACCGGGGACAGGAGTCTGCGGGCATAGCCGCCTTCGATGGCTATTCCCTTTCGGTTCGGAAAAATCAGGGCCTCGTGTCCCAGGTCTTCTCCGAAGCTGATATCGAAAGCCTCAGAGGTGTTTTGGCGATAGGTCACAACCGCTACTCCACCACGGGAAGCTCAAGCAGCAGAAACTTCCAGCCCTTTGTCATCGATTCTAAATACGGTCCCATGGCCTTGGCCCACAACGGCAACCTGGTCAACGCCGGAGAAATCCGGAGCAGACTCCTGGACAAGGGCGTCGGCCTCACCTCGGCCAGCGACACAGAGCTTATGATCATGGATCTAGCCGGATCCCCAAAACGCCAATGGATGAGCCGGATGAAGGCAGCCATGGGTGGCTGGACCGGTGCTTTTTCCTTTGTCTTGCTCACCAAGGAAGGAGTCTTCGCCGCAAGGGATCCCTGGGGCTTGCGACCCCTTGCCTACGGCTTTACCGCGGAGAAAGCCTTTGTAGCAGCCTCCGAAACCTGCGCCCTCTCTACCCTGGGCTGCCGTGAAATCCACGAAATAGAACCAGGTCAAATCGTTTTCTGCGACAGGGAAGGCAGGGTAACCAGTAGCAGGCTTGAAGGCTTGAAGACAAAGAGCATCCGCCAGGCTTCCTGTCTGTTCGAATTTGTCTATTTTTCCCGTCCCGACTCGGTGTGGAACGGACTTTCAGTTCATGAGGTTCGGCGAATCTTCGGAGCCCGCCTTGCTATCGACTCTCCGGTGGATGCTGATTTGGTAATACCCGTGCCCGATTCCTCCATTTCAGCGGCCATAGGCTACTCAGAAGCCTCAGGCATCCCTTACGGCGAGGCCTTTGTGAAGAATCGCTATATCGGAAGAACCTTTATCGAGCCCTCCAATTTTCTGCGCAAACGGGGCGTTTCATTGAAGTTCAACGTGCTCACCGATTCGGTAAAAGGGAAACGTATCGTAGTCATCGACGATTCCATAGTCCGGGGCAATACTATTCGGCCCCTGGTCGCAATGCTTAAAAACGCCGGCGCCAAGGAGATCCATGTTCGCGTCTCCAGTCCTCCGGTACGCTTTCCTTGTATGATGGGCGTCGATATGGGAGAGCGGAAGGATTTAATCGCCAATATTCTTCCCGTTGAAGAGTTGGCCAAGTGGAGCGGCGCCGATTCCCTGGCCTATCTTTCGCTGGAAGCGGCCGGCAAGGCTGTGGGCTCTTTAAGCAAATACTGCACCGCCTGCTTCTCCGGAGAATATCCATTTGCAGTGGATTTTTCGGAAACCAAGAACCGTTTTGAATTTTAAAGGAAGGATGGAACTATGAATCTGCTTGTGGTCGGATCGGGAGCAAGGGAACACGCCTTGGCGTGGAAACTATCCAGCTCTTCCATTACCCAGCGGCTCTACTGCGCCCCCGGAAATGCTGGCACAGTCAGCCTCGGCACCAATCTGAAGCTCCGTGCTGACAACATCCCCGGTATTCTCAAAGCCGTTACCGACTACGGCATAGACCTGGTCGTTGTCGGTCCAGAGCTTCCCCTCTCCCTGGGCCTTGCCGACCGGCTCAAGGAGCTCCGCCCCGCCAATTCCCCCCTTTGTTTCGGTCCCAACGCTGCGGCGGCGCGGATAGAATCCTCTAAAAGCTTCGCTAAGTCCTTCATGCAGCGACAGGGCATACCCACCGCAGACTTCAGAGTTTTTAACGATGCGGATGCTGCGCTGCGCTTCATACAGTCCTCGCCCTGGCCCTTTGTCATCAAGGCGACTGGCCTGGCTTCCGGCAAGGGAGTCTTCCTCCCCGAAAGCGCCGAAGAGGCCAGATCTATTCTCGAATCCCTGATGAAGGGGAAGATCCTGGGCGAGGCGGGCTGCGAGGTAGTGATAGAAGAAAAATTAGAAGGGGAGGAACTATCACTCCTGGGATTTTGCGACGGCCGGAATGTCCAGGTCATGCCGCCATCCCAAGATCATAAACGCCTTCTTGAATACGATAAAGGGCCCAACACAGGCGGCATGGGCGCGATAGCCTCGGCCAGCCCCAAGGCTCTGGCTCAGGCTCAACTCCTTGCCGAGACCTTTCTGGTAAAAGCCTGCCGCGGCCTCGCCGAGGAGGGTACTCCCTTTGTGGGGACGCTCTACGCAGGTCTCATCATGACCAAGGATGGTCCGAAGGCATTGGAGTACAACTGCCGTTTCGGCGATCCAGAGACCCAGGCACTTTTGCCCCTGCTGGAGTCGGATTTGGGAGAAGTCATGGTTGCCTGCGCCCAGGGAAGGCTGGATGAATTTTCCGTCCGCTGGAAGCAAGGCTCCTGCGCCACCGTGGTTCTCGCTTCCGAGGGCTATGCACAGGATTCCGAGCCCGACCAAGCCAGGCCACTGATCGATTACGGCAGCTCAGGCGACGGCTTCGTGTTCCATGGAGCCACCCGATTCTCCGACTCCGGCGCTGTCGAGGCAGCCGGTGGACGATTACTCTCCGTCTCGGCCTGGGCCGATACCCTCCCGGCCGCCCTTCGGGCGGCCTACTCCCGCCTTGCCCTCATCGATCTTCCCCGAAGCAGGTACAGAAGGGATATCGGCAATGGAAGAAGCATCGTTGCGGGATTGGGCAGCTACGCAGACAGCACCTACGCCAACAGTTACGCCGCCGCGGGCGTAGACATCGAAGCGGGGGATAAGGCCGTTGAACTTATGTCAGCGGCGGTGCGCTCTACCTACGGACCCGAGGTCCTAGCGGGCATCGGATCCTTCGGCGGCATGTACGATGCCTCAAGCCTTGCCGGCATGGAAGAGCCTGTCCTCGTAGCCTCCACCGACGGCGTCGGCACCAAGGTAAAACTCGCCTCCCAGTTCAACAGCTTCTCCAGCATAGGCATGGATATTGTCAACCACTGCGTTGACGATATCCTCGTCCAGGGAGCCAAGCCCCTCTTTTTCCTGGACTATGTAGCCTCGTCAAAACTCGATCCATCCATA
This sequence comes from Spirochaetaceae bacterium UBA6076, assembly GCA_002428725.1. GTDB lineage: Bacteria > Spirochaetota > Spirochaetia > Treponematales > Rectinemataceae > UBA2256. Next base: position 163,492 of record DIXQ01000034.1, read on the forward strand.
GTCGCCGCGGCTGTCGGCGGAATGGCCGATGCATGCAGAAATTCGGGCTGCGCCCTCATCGGGGGAGAGACAGCCGAGATGCCCGGGGTGTATCTGCCCGGCGAATTCGACCTAGCTGGGGCTATCGTGGGCGTCGTCGAAAAAAATCGAAGGCTGCCGGCAGCAGGTGTAAAGGCAGGGGATCTTCTGGTGGGTTTTTCCTCCAGCGGGCTTCATACAAACGGATTTTCCTTGGCTCGCAGCGTCTTTTTAGACGAGGACTACCTGTGTTATTCAGACAAACTCGGCAAGCCTCTTTACAAAGCGCTCCTGGAACCACACCGCTCCTACCTCCCACTACTCTATCCCCTGCTCGAAAAAGAACCAGGCTTGATAAAGGCCTTAGCCCATATAACCGGCGGCGGCTTCGAAGGCAACGTGCCCAGGGTGCTCCCCGAAGACCTGGATGCCGTGATACGCGTCGACTCCTGGCCGATGCCGCCTCTTTTCAGACTCATCATGGAAAAGGGAAAGGTAGCACCAGAAGAAATGTACAGGGTTTTCAACATGGGCATCGGCATGATCGCCGTGATCGCCCCGGGAAATCTTGATTCCCTTGCCAGCCTTGTTGACGAAAAAACCTATCTCCTAGGCTCGCTTGTCCCGGGAAAGGGAGAGGTTATTCTCAAAAATTTTCCGGCCGGGATTCCCGAAACTCCCGCGAACGGGGGAAAGGCCCGATGAGCAGGCAGGACACCGTTCGGTCGCAAATCTTGAACCGAACCTCTAATTTTCAGGGATCAGACTCGAAAAAACCCCGGTTCGTCATACTCGTCTCAGGAAGGGGGAGCAACTTGCAAGCCTTCCTGGACGCTTCGCTGAGCGGAACTCTGGATGCAGAGGCTGTGTTCGTCGTTTCTTCTGAAGCCGAAGCTCCCGCCCTGGAAAGAGCCAGGCAGGCAGGCGTGCCCGCCCAGGCCTTTCCCTATCGCCGCGAGCCCGGCCTGGACCGGAACGCTTCGCGCCGGCTTTACGACGCGCGACTGGCCAAGATCGTAGAACCCTGGAAGCCCGACTTTATCTTCTTGCTGGGTTGGATGCGCATCTTAAGCAATGCCTTCATCCATCACTTCCCCGGGCGAATCTATAATCTGCACCCCGCCTTGCCCGGTTGCTTCCCCGGCACCGGATCGATCCAACGGGCATGGGAAGCCTACGGGCGGGGAGAAATCGACCACAGCGGGGCTATGGTGCACTTGGTTCCCGACGAGGGAGTGGATACAGGCCCTGTGCTGGAATCGGAGAAGCTCGGCTTCTCTCCTTTCCAGAGCATCGAAGCGTTCGAAGCCGAAATGCACAGGCTGGAGCATCGTCTGGTACTGCGGGCGGCTGCAAGGCTCGCCGCTAGTCTCAATACGTCTGAAAACCATACAAAGGGAGGCTGATACTATGCCTATAGCGCTTCTTTCTGTTTACGACAAGACTGGGTTGGTAGAATTCGCCGCGGGACTTTCACGCCTCGGCTGGGGCTTTTTAGCCTCCGGCGGCACAGCAAAAGCCCTCGAAGCCGCCGGCATCGAGGTAGAGGAGATCGCGGACTATACCGGCGCCCGGGAAATTCTGGGAGGAAGAGTCAAAACACTTCACCCGGCTATTCACGGGGGCATCCTGGCCAGGGCGACTGGCGCCGATCTAGCCGAAATCGCAGGCTTGGGTTACAAGGCTGTGGACATGGTCGTCGTGGATCTCTACCCCTTTGAAAAGACCATAGCCGACCCCTTTAGCACACGACAACAGATAATCGAAAAAATCGATATCGGCGGCGTCGCGCTCTTGAGAGCCGCCGCCAAAAACCACGAAAGGGTGGCGGTTATCAGCTCCACGGAGCAATATTCCAGTGTGCTTTCTGAGCTGGAAAGCCATAAAAAATTATCCTCCGATACCCTGCGGCGGCTCGCCGGGAAGGCCTTCGCTCGCACCGCCTCCTACGACGCGGCCATAGCCGCGTGGTTCGCCGCTGAAGAAGGGGTGGCTGTAAAAGAGGCAACAAAAGAGGTCGAAGAAGCAGCGCCTGAGTCAGAGATTCTCTCTTTTTTGGGCTGGAAGGTGCAGGACCTCCGGTATGGCGAAAACCCCCACCAGAAAGCCGCGCTCTACTCGGCCGCGCCTGGAGGATCCCCCATGGCGGGCAGGCTTTTGCAGGGCAAGGAACTTTCATACAACAACATCCTCGACCTGGACGCGGCCTGGCACGCGGTGAGCCGTTTTAACAACCCCACGGCCGTGGTGGTCAAGCATCTCACTCCCTGCGGCATCGCCGAAGTGCGGGAGCTTTCCGGCGAATCCCTCGCCCAGGCTCTTTCCAAGGCAATAGCCTGCGACCCCATATCGGCTTTTGGCGGCATCATCGCGGTGAACGGGCCCTTCGACGGGGATTGCGTGAGAACCCTGGGCGAGCTCTTCGCCGAATGCATAGTCGCGCCGGGCTTTAGTCCGGAAGCCAAAGAGATGCTGGCTAAAAAGAAAAACCTTAGGGTACTTATCCCCGGCAAGGAAAGACCGCGATTCGAGATTCGCAGCGTTCTTGGAGGCTTTTTGCGCCAGGACATCGATATGGGCGATCCTCCCGCCTCAGCATGGAAAGTCGTTTCGGCCCGCACCCCAACCGAGGAAGAACTTAAGGACCTAGCTTTTGCCTGGAAGGCTTGCATGTCGGTGAAATCCAACGCAATCGTCTTTGCCAAGGGCAGCGCGACCGTGGGCATAGGAGCCGGGCAGCCCAACAGGGTCGACTCGGTACGCATCGCAGCCCGCCATGCCGGCGAAAAAGCCAAGGGGGCGGTTATGGCCTCGGACGCCTTTTTTCCCTTCCCCGATTCGGTGGAAGAAGCCGCGGCGGCGGGGATCAAGGCGATTGTGCAGCCCGGCGGCTCCATACGGGACAAGGAGTCCCTAGCCGCCGCGGACAAGGCCGGTATTGCCATGGTACTCACCGGTGTCCGTCACTTCAGACACTGAGCCAGCAGCAAAAGTCTTTTGACTTTTGCTGCTGGTTTTGTAGTTTCGTCCATTTTTATGCTTGGAGCATAAAAATGGACGAAACGTACGGAATTTGTTGGAGGATTTTTCAAAATTCATCTGACCTTTGAAAAATCTTCGCTTTTAAGTAATGAATAGGAGATAGATCAGGATGAACGAGGCACTTTTCGAATCCGAGACAGCCCTTACCTTTGACGACGTACTCATTGTCCCAGCCATGAGCGAGGTCCTGCCGAGCCAGGTGGATACTAAAACCCATATTGGAGCCGGTATATGGCTCAATATCCCCCTGCTTTCCGCGGCCATGGATACGGTTACCGAATCCGCCCTGGCCATAGCCCTGGCCAGAATGGGCGGCATAGGGGTTATTCACCGGAACATGAGCCCCGAACAGCAGGCCGGCGAGGTGGACAAGGTAAAGCGCTCTGAGTCGGGCATGATACTCGATCCACTTTGCCTGGAGAAAAATGCCACCCTCTCGGAGGCTAGGAGCCTCATGCAGAAATACAAGATTTCTGGCATTCCCATCACCAGCGGAGAGGACAAAAAACTGGTCGGCATTCTCACCAACCGAGATATCCGTTTCTGCGGACCCGAGGATGATAACGCCCCGGTAAGCTCTTTCATGACCAGCAAGGGACTGATCACCGCGCCGGTGGGCACTACCCTAGAACAGGCCAGGAACATCCTCCAGGAACACAGGATTGAAAAGCTTCCCCTCACCGATGAAAAACGTAGACTCAAAGGCCTCATCACCGTCAAGGACATTGCCAAGAAGGCCGATTATCCCAACGCCGCGTTAGACTCCAAGGGCAGGCTCCTGGTGGCCGCTGCTGTCGGGGTCGGAGCCGATCTGGAACAGCGCTTAAGCCTTTTGAGCGCCAGAAACGTGGATGCCCTTGTCATCGACACTGCCCACGGCCACTCGAAAGGGGTGATCGAAGCTATCAAGCGCATCAAGGCTGCCGCTCCCTCCATGCCCGTCATCGCGGGCAATGTTGTAACCCCCGAAGGCGTGGAAGCCTTGGCAAGGGCCGGCGCCGACGCCGTCAAGATCGGCGTCGGCGCCGGCTCCATCTGCACCACCCGGATAATCTCCGGCGCAGGCATGCCCCAGCTCTCGGCGATCTATCACTGCGCCAAGGCTGCCTCCGGCTTTGGCATACCGGCCATAGCCGACGGGGGCATCAAGTTCTCCGGCGACATGGTCAAATCTATAGCTGCGGGAGCCCAGGCTATAATGCTCGGAAGCCTTCTGGCGGGCTTAGAGGAATCCCCCGGCGAGCTCGTGCTCTATAACGGCAGACAATACAAGACTTACAGGGGCATGGGCTCGATGGCAGCCCTCCAGGGCTGGGGTAAAGACCGCTACGCCACCAGCGCCGGAAGCTCAGGCTCCCCGTCAACATCTCCGTCGGGGGCATCCTCCGACAAGCTTGTCCCCGAAGGTGTCGAAGGCATGGTCCCCTACAAGGGCAGACTCGCCGACTTTGTCTACCAACTCATCGGGGGCTTACGTTCCGGTTGTGGCTATGCGGGAGCTGCCTCCCTGGAGGAGCTCCGCAACAAGACCCGCTTTGTCAGGATCACCAACGCCGGCCTGATCGAAAGCCACGCCCACAACATAACGATTACCAGGGAAGCGCCTAACTACCAGCGGGGGGAATAGGCTAAACAGCTTCTCTGACAGACTAATTTCCTCAAAAATCGCCAAGGCGGGCTAGATAATTCTTTTCTGAAATGGATATTCGTTCAGACCGGCTGTATATTTCCGATAAACTAATGTAGGGATTTTAACCAGCAAGGAGTCTTCATGTTCGATTTCATTATCTTAGGCGGACCCATCCTCTGGGTCATCATGGCTCTTTCTGTGGTCGCCTGCGTAATCATCATCGAGCGCTTTCTCTATCTCCGCCGCATCTCAGGCGACGAGAATAAACTCTTCATACGCATCAAATCCAGTCTTTTAGAGGGTCACTACAACGAGGCTCTATCCATCTGCGATCAAAATCTCTCGCCCTTTTCCACCCTTTTGAGGATCGGCATCGAAAACCGCCACCACAGCGAGGATGTTCAACGGGATATCCTAAGGGATGCCGCCGCCCTGGAAGCCCCAGCCCTGGAAAAGGGGCTCTCCGCCCTGGGAACTATCAGCACAATCTCTCCCCTTTTGGGACTCTTGGGAACAGTCACGGGCACCATGAGCGCCTTCGGCGTACTGGGCAAGTTCGGCGCCGTGAGCGATCCAGCTGCCCTGGCCAGCGGTGTCTCTGAAGCCCTCATCACCACCGTAGGCGGTCTTGTGGTCGCGGTGCCTGTAGTTATTTTCTACAATTACTTTGTAAGCAGGGTGAATAGTATTATCACCATACTGGAGAGTAGGGTGAATACCCTTGTGGTCCTCATCAACGCGAAGAACGGCGTCACCGAAAAGAGCGGCTCGGAGGGTTTATGAGTTCACGCCGGCTGGCCAAGAAAACGGGCATAGACATGACGCCGCTCATCGACGTCATTCTTCAGCTCATCATATTCTTTATGATCACCACAACCTTCAGGGCAGCTCCGGGGATAAGCCTCGATCTGCCCGGGTCTAGAACCGCCCAGACTGTATCCTCTTCCGCCCTGAGCGTTGTCGTCATGTCGGAGAACGAGATTTACGTTGACAAGACCAGGACGAGCCTGCAAGGCTTGCCCGACACCCTCAAACAGCGGGTGGCGGGCTCTGATACCGGCAGTCTGCGGGCTGTCTTGGAGGGCAGGGCAAGCGCCTCGTATCAGCTTATAATCTCGGTGCTTGACGCTTTTAGAATGAACGGCATAGAAAACGTGGGCCTTATAACACGCAAGGAAAAGGCGGTTCGATGAATCCCACTAAAAGCTATGCCGAAAAACAGGAGAGAAAGCGAAAACTCACTTCCGTCGGCATAACAGCTGGGCTGTATCTGCTCGCCTTCGCCGTAGGGTTCGCCCTGGAGATTCTCAACCCTAGGGAAGAAGACTATTCCAACTTAACCGTGATGCTCACCATGCCCGGACCTACTACCAATGATATAGGCCTGGGTTCATACAAGCCTTCCGAAGAGGGGGAGATCGCGGAGAAGATCGAGCCCTCGGCGCCCAAAAAGACCGAAGCTGTGCTGGAAAAGGCCGAGGCTCCCAAGGTGGATAGTCCTAAAAAGCCCGTGGAAGAGGCTGCTCCCGCCCCATCCCGGCTCGAAACGCCGGCAGCGCCGCCACCACCGCAGGCGCCGGTCCAAAAGCCCCTGGTCGCTGTCGCCTCCGAGCCGATTCCTCCCGATCCGGGCGCTCCCTCGGCCGTGCAGGCAGCCCAGGCCGCCTCCGTTCCGGATTCCGCAACCGAGCAAGCGCCGCCGGCCGAACCCTGGGTGCCCGGGCAGCGGGAGCAGGGTTCCCATATCAGCCAAACTTCCACCATGCTCTACGTGCCTGGCAAGGGGCTTGTGCCCTATTCGGGTGATACAGTCACGATCCGCAAGTCCGAAAAAGGCAGCTCTTCCGATACGACCCTCGGTGGTTCCCAGGGAACGGTGGGCCAGAATATCTACCAGCCCGTCTATTCCAGTCTTCCATTGCCCCGGAGCGTGCCAGTCTCGGTCTATAACGCAATCCCCGATCTTATAATGCCGCCCAATGTGATCATCTACTCTGCCCAGGCTCGCAAGCGTGCCTTTACCACCTATTACGAATTCGATGGATCAGACTACAGGCTGAAGTCCGAGGTACCGCTGGAACAGCGGGAGCCCCTTTGGCAAATTCTCGAGGACGCGGGGTACGATCCAACCAAAACCGACTATAGGGCAAGTAATAGACTTACTCCCGTGGTGATAGGCTTTACCGTGACCAAAGATAACCTGATGAGGGGGGCTGAGATTCTCCAGTCCTCTGGGGATTCCCAGATAGACCAGGCGGTGCTCTACGGCTTTAAGCGCTCGGTATTCTGGAACAAGACCGGCGAAACCGTGCCCGGACGTTTTACTTACCGGTTCTGAGCGCCGACGCGGCAAATAAGCCCTGGGGATCAAGTTTCAGGTAGCGACGAGATTCAGGTAGGTAGTGACAAGTTCCAATCCAGATATTCCTCATAGAGACGTGCCTTGAAAAAGGCATCCACAACCTCGGGGGCAAATTGCTTAGACTGCTGGCTGCGGATCTCCTCAAGAATCATCTGTATGGGCAGGGCGTCCCGGTAGGGTCTTGTCTGAGCCATGGCGTCAAACGTGTCGGCAAGGGCTATGATCCTGGCCAATGGATCGATGTCCTCGCCTGAGATCCCATCGGGATAGCCTTGGCCGTCCCAGCGTTCATGGTGGTGCCGCACTCCGTCCACCGCCTTGGCGAACAACTCCACGATAGAGAGTATCTGAGCCCCGATGATAGGGTGCATCTTTATCACCTCATTCTCTTCGGGTTCCAGAGGTCCTGCCTTGTTGAGAATCCGTTCCGGAATGCCAATTTTGCCTATGTCGTGAAGAAGGGCTGCGATCTCCAAGGCTTGCATCTGGTCAGCAGGGAGACCCAAGGTTTCCGCCAGCTTCAAGGAAAGATTTTTGACCCGTTCGCAGTGGCCTTGGGTGTATTGGTCCTTGGCCTCAATAGTCTCTGCCAGGGCTTGCACGGTCTGCATGTTGGCTGTTTTGAGCTTTCGATACGTTTCGTTCAATTCTAGGGCTGTTGATTCAATACTCCGTTCAAGGGACTGGCGGTATTCTTCCTTTTTTTTGTCAAGCTCGAATTTTTCCCGCATTATATCCCGGTAGCGGGCAGCCTTGCCTATTACCTCGGCGATATGTTCCAGGCGGCTTGGCTTAACCAGGTAGTCAAAGGCGCCGTTTTTCATGGCATCCAGGCCTGTGGCAAGATCGTTGTACGCGGTGAGCATGATCACCGGCGTAAGGGGGACCATCTCGCGGATCTTGGGCAGTGCTTCCCTGCCCGACAGAATAGGCATTCGTATATCTAGAAGCACGCAATCGGGTTCCAGTCCGGCTGAACCGAGCAGATCAATAGCTTCCTGTCCGTTGGACGCAAGCCGGACATTGAAGTCCAGTCGCTCAAGGCCTAAGGAAAGAACCTTCCGGATCGCTGGATCGTCGTCTACCACAAGGATTGTGCGCTGTACACTGCTTGCCATTTGTCCTTCCATAAGGGTCCGTCACACCTTCGTCGTGCCGGACTCATTTTTTATTGGCGAAAAATACCCCTTTTTATACACCTGGGTATAAGAAAAGGCACCTTTTTTCGATACGCTTCGTACCCCTTGAAAAGCTTCGGGAAACTATGGCGATCCTGCACCTCGATCAACAGAAAGTTGAAGAATATCACGAGAAATGAGGATAAAACAGAGGAAAAGAATCCCCGTAAAATGCCCAGGCACAGCATAAACAAGGTTAGCCACCAAAACCCCGGATGTCTGCAGATACCGTAGGAACCCCAACTGACCGTATTGGTTGCTTCTGCCCGCAGTTTTTTCTTACCCAGGGCGAGTTCGAAAAAGACTGTCCAGATGAGCATAGCGGCGGATCCAATGCCCAAGGCAAAAAGTATGCAGAAAAGATTAGGATGGGTGGATAAAAAGACAGCCGCCTTCGTTTGCGCCTCATTCGTAAGCCCATTTTGGGAGGGGCTGCCCATTACCGGAGTCCGCAAAATAGCCTCTATGGCAGGGTAGGCGTAGAGTGCGAGGGCGGCTATAACCAGGCTGTAGCCGAGACTACGGAGCGCTTTAAAAGCCCTTTTCCCCTGCAGTTCCATAAATTCAGCCAAGAGCAGCAATGAAAAGCCAGCTATTATAGAAGAATTAAGTACCATTGCATTATATATTGTGCTACAATGGCTCTCGTTTTACTAGACTCGTTCAAAGTAGGGGATTCCGGCATGATTTTGGACGCTTCATCACTGATTCCAGCATTATCATTTATTATATACATAGTCTTCATTGTCTTTGGGCTCTACAGCAGAAAAGACAAGGTTGACGGTTCCTTTCTCCAGTACATGTTTTTTATGGCCCTCTGGAGTTTTGGTTCCTTTATGATGCACGCCAATACCGGCTTACTCAGCCCCCTGTTTTGGAACAAGGTTATGCTTATGGGGCTCTTTGGCGGACCCATATCCTTCCTGGCCACGATGATCCATCTATCGGGTACCGAAAAGCGCCGTTACAGGGTTTTTCTTTACGCCGGCTACATTATCTATGTGCTCATGGCGTATCTTAACCTGAGTTCCAAGGTTGTCACCGACGCCGGCTTCAATAGCGATGGATTTTACTATGTACTCGGACCGGGAGCAGTCATCTCCTATTCCCTGGCCTATTTTTTTCTAGGCCTTTCTATCCTGCTGCTCGCTAAGCAACTCAAGGAAAACAAAAATCGATTCCAGCGCAAGACTTTGAAATTGCTTATCTACGGTGCCGCCACCATCATAGGTGGTGTAGCGGTCAACCTCTATAAGCCCTTGGGCAAGTATCCCATAGATCTCATGGCGGCCACAATAAATGCCGCAATCATTTTTTTCGCCGTTTACAAGTACCGCCTCATCCATTATTCGTCCACGGTGCTCAATATCCTGCTGACCTTTTTTGTATCGCTTTTAACTGGCGCTCTTTTCCTTTTCTTCTTCGTGCCTATTTTCCACCTCAATAACAATATTCCTTTTCCTAGAATCCTCCTTTTAGCCCTCATCCTGGGGTTTATCACCTCCATCGTACTCTCGCCCCTGCGTACAACGACTCTTTCATTTCTCGAGCGCATCTACGGTGGTAAAACCTTCAGCTACTATCAGAGCCTCAGGGTGTTTTCTGCCAGTCTTACCTCCATCGTCGATCTGGAAACTTTAGGCAACCTGACTATCGAGAAAATTATGTCCACTTTCGGGCTGGAGTGGGCATTCATGCTGGTCAACGATTTCAACGATAGAAACTACAAGATAAACGTGGCAAAGAGACTGCCCTTCGCCGGCGGTCTGGTGGAGGGACAGGACCAATCCATAAGTCTAAAGCGGGGTAGCGAACTGGTGCGGAGCTTCACGGTTCATCAGGGAGTCGACAAGAGCGAAATCCAGTACCTCTACCAGCCCCAGCGGATGATCGAAATACCCTTGGAAAAAGGTGGAGTAGGAGAGACAATACAGGCAAGCCTAGTGCTACCCCTTAAATTTAAGGAAAGGCTCAATGGCTTTATCGTCTTGGGCCCCCAGGTGGACAAGGACTACTACAACCAGTTCGATGTAGAGATGCTCCAGTTGTTAAGCGTCCAGTGCTCGGTAGCCTTAGAAAACGCCATAACCTTCGAGCGCTTGCGTCAGCAACAAAAGCGGCTGCAGAATATCAACAACCAGCTGGAGATAAGCAGGAACAAACTGGAAGCCTTTTTTGACGGCATAACCACGCCCATATCGATACAGGATATCAACTATAATATTATCGAAGTTAACTATGCGGCACGTCGCTATTTTGAAAAATCCGCAGAAGAGCTCATTGGCAACAAATGCTACAAAGCTTTTTTCAACAGGGATAGACCCTGCATCGAATGTTTGGCTCAGGATTGCTTACACACAAGGCTGCCCTTTAATGCCGAGCGCCAGGACGTAAAGGGGCTTCTAACCTTCTCGCTCAACTTCTATCCCATCTCGGTGCCAAAATCCTCGTCGCCGATTTTTCTTGAATTCTTCCAGGACATCACCAAGCAGAAAACGCTTCAAGAAGAGCTTGTGCAATCGGAGAAGTTGGCTGGTATCGGAACCCTGGTGTCGGGCATCGCGCACGAGATCAATAATCCTTTAGGCGCCATTTTAGGCACCGCCGACCTCATGCTTCCTGAGACTCTTGAAAATTCAAGGTTGCGCGAATATGCACAGGATATTATCCGCTACGCCCAGAACGCCGCTGAAGTCATTCGCGACCTTATGGTTTACTCTAGAAAAACCAAGAGCCAGACCGATTTTGTAAAGCCCGTCACTATTCTCGAAAATTCGTTAAAACTCGCGATGCGCGGCATTGACTTTGGATCGGTGCTTGTAAAAAAAGATTACGACCAGGCCAGCGAGGTTCAAGCCAATTCCACCGAGCTGCAACAGGTTTTCCTCAATCTTATTGTCAATGCGGTACAGGCGATGAACGGAGACGGGACTCTGTCTCTGGGGGTGGAACAGGAAGAGGCGGATGTGATAATTACCGTTCAGGACACGGGCTTGGGCATACAAAAAGAAAACCTGGACAAGGTTTTCAATCCCTTCTTCACCACCAAAGACCCGGGGGCGGGGACTGGCCTTGGTCTTTCCATAGCTCACCATATCATCTCCAAATTAGGCGGAAGAATTCTTATCGATTCAAAAGAAAAAAAAGGAACAACCTTCAGGATTATTCTGCCCGCCGCGAATATGGAAAGAAACAAGATTCGCTTTTTGCACGCAAGGGATTCGAGACAAATCGAGGATTCCTTTTACCTTCAGCGTAAAATCCTTGTGGGAGAGAAGGGATACCTGGAAGAATCGATTCGCAGAAGCGAGGATGAAAACGCACTCCACGTTTTAGCCTACAAGGGCATGCAGCCAGTGGGAACCACAACACTTCACCTGAGTGAATTAGAGGGAAAGATCCCCATCCAGAAAAATTTCGACATATCCGGATATCTAGACGGGAAACCCTACGCGGAAATAGACCGCCTGGCTATTATACGGGAAGAACGGGGCTCCATTGTGCCCTTCAGCCTCATGGTACTTTCTTATCTTTATATTCGCGGCAGGGATGTGGACACTATCTTCCTCGACGTATTCAGCGATGAGACAAAGCTTATCCGCATGTACGAAAAACTCGGCTTCAAGATTATAGGCAGTTACAACCGGCCGCTTCCCTGTACCGTAATGATACTCAACCACGAGTCCAACTACGTCGACCAGGTTTCACGGATGGAGCACTTTGTCCAGGGCTTTTTCTCCCGACTCATGCCTCGTCTCGAGTTTGAAGGTCAGGATAGGGAATATGTTTTTAAGACTATCCACGAGATCAATAAAAAGTCGGTACGGATAGTGGAGGCCGCAACGCAACCCGAGGGGAAAATGCATGAAAAAAAAATTGACGAAGCCCTCTCGCCCAAGACATCCGGTGATGAAGAATCCAATAGTCCGCATGTAAAAAATGAGCACGATATAAATCCAAGCCCAGCGCCTACGACTTCTTTGCCCAACGTGGTATCCGAAGAAGCCTAGAATCTGATCAGACGTTGGTTTTCCTTGGAACTATAAATTCCTTCGATAATTTTTACCGTTTCTCGACCGTCCTCCCCACAGACGGCGGGCTTATGCCCTTCTCGTATCGCCGTGGCAAAATCTTCTATTTGAAGCTTAAAAAAATGCCAGGTGGGATCTATGCGGGAAAAATAAGAAGCATCCTCTTTTTTCCATGTCGCGAGCATATCTTCCTGACCAGGTATAGTCCAAAGGTCATTGTAGGGCGGCTCTAGAACCCCGCTCATGCCGGCGATAAACATGGCACCCCCGTCGGTCTGAACCCCCACCGAAACGCCCAAGCTGCCGTGCACCGCCACCTTGGCGTGGATGCCCGGCTTTTGGGAGTTGGAGACGAAGAGTGAACCCAGGCCTCCGTTGGCGAAGTACACCGTGGCCACCGCCGAGTCGTCCACTTCGATATAGGGGTGATTTGCGTTTATCCAGGATCCCTGGACCCCGGTTACCCTGCCCATGAACCAGGCTAGGAGGTCCAGCTGGTGGGGCGCCTGGTTGACGATGACGCCACCGCCCTCGCCGGCCCAGGAGCCGCGCCAGGGGTCCGAGCGGTAATAGGCTTCGTCGCGCCAGCCGAGGATGGTCACCTGGCCCAAGAGGGGGCTGCCGAGGAAGCCTTGATCTATGGCGGTTTTTATACGTCGGGTCGAGGGGTACCAGCGGCGTTGGCTTATCACTCCGAGGTGGCGCCCCTGGGCGAGGGCGGCGGCGATCATGGCATCGCAGTCGGCCACCCTGAGGGCCATGGGTTTTTCCACTAGCACGTTAAGACCGGCGTCAAGGCATTCTAGGGAACCCTGGGCATGAAGAGGGTGAGGTGTGGTGACGATAACCGCCTGGGCTTTGTCCTTATCAGCCATTTCCTGGGCGGATGTCCGGGCTTGAATGCCCCATTGGGTGGCAAAAGCCTGGGCTTTTTTTATGTCCCTGCCACATACCGACACCAGTTGAGCATTTTCGCTCGCCACCAGGGCCTTGGCGTGGAGCTGGGCAACTTTCCCGTAACCGTAGAGACCAAAGCGGATTTTTTCCATGACAATTCCTCTTTAGGGTTCCAGGACTACCTTGAGCAGACCCTTTTCCCGGGCATAGAGCCGGGCGAACCATTCAGCTCCCTGGGACAGAGGGGCTTTTGCGCTGATGATAAATTCGCTCTTGATTTTTCCCGAGGCCAAGAGACTTAGAACCAAAGGATACTCTCCGGCCATGGCGCAGGAACCGAATAGGCTAATTTGCCGAGTGACCACCGACTGCAGGGGCAGTTCAACCTTGGGGCTTACGTTTCCTATGAGGGTTACCGAGCCTCCCTTGCGGGTGCTTGCTATGGCAGTGGCTATGGGTGCTGTGGCTCCTACGGCTTCGAAGCTCCTGTCTACGCCCCGGCCTTCGGTGAGTTCGAGGATCCTTTTTGGGCTGGCCGGATCGGCGGGGTCCAGGGCGAAACTAGCGCCGGCCGACAGAGCCACCGCCCTGCGCTCCGAATCGGTATCCAAGGCTAGGATGAGGCCTGGAGAATGAGCTCTCAGGATTTGTATGAGCAAGAGACCGATGAGGCCCGAACCTATCACCGCCATGGAATCGCCCATGGCAATGGGCGAGATGGCGGCGGCATGGGCTGCTACAGCGGTGGGCTCGGCCAGGGATGCCGCGGCAAAGTCCAGGTTTGCCGGGATGTGATAGAGAATGCGCTCTGGCACCACAAGGTACTCTGCAAAGCTGCCGTCCCTTCGGTAGTCGGCGCAGGAAACACCCAGAACCATCCGGTTGTCGCAGAGATTCACTTCTCCCCTTCGGCAGTGAAAGCATTTTCCGCAGTATTCGGTGGAATCGAAGGTGACTCTGTCCCCTACCTTAAAGCCTTGCACGGCTGAGCCGGTCTCCACGATCTCACCGGCAGCCTCGTGTCCCATGACTATGGGCGGTATGCGCCTGCCTGTGGAGCCATCCATGCCGTGCACGTCGGAACCGCAGATGGCCGAAGCACGGATTCGGACTATTACATCTTCGGGGGTCCTAAGTCGTGGCTCAGGGTAATCTTCCCTGTAGACGAGCTTGTTATACGCTTCCAATACCAGGGCTTTCATGGGGCCTCCTAATAATTGATACTTCCGTTCATCCACTGCGTAGCGGCACCGGTCTGCTATCGCCACTGGCGCAGCTATGTTTCGTATTTAGCGCTGAATCCTGGCTGAGCCGCCCTTGGAAAAGGCCACTACCTGGTCCAGGGTCGCCATGGTGGTGTCCCCCGGGAAGGAGGTGAGCAATGCGCCGTGGGCCCAGCCTAAGGCCAGGGCTTCCTGGGGCTCTTTGCCCTCTAGCAGGCCATAGAAAAGACCGGCGGCAAAGCCATCGCCTCCGCCAACCCGGTCGTAGACATCCAGCTCCGCGGTGGGTGCTGCGTAGCGCTTGCCCTCCAGCCAGAGCACGGCGCTCCAGAGGTGGCGGTTGGTGGATTTTACGTCCCTGAGGGTGGTCGCCACGGCCTTGACGTTGGGCCAGCGTTCTTTCACTTCCTCTATGGTGCGGTAAAAGGCTTCGGGATCGAGCTTGGACGCGGCGTGTATGTCCGGCCCCTTGAGCCCCAGGCCCATCTGCAGGTCTTCTTCGTTGCCCACCAGGATATCCACCTGTTCGGCGATGCGACCCAGCACCGAGGATGCCGAAGTCCCCGCGCCGTTGGCGGCCCAGAGCTTAGCCCTGTAGTTGAGGTCGAAGGAGACCACAGCCCCGGCCTTCTTAGCCGCCTTCATGCCTTCGATAACCAGTTCGGGCGTCGTGGGGGAGAGTGCCGCGAAGATGCCGCCAGAGTGGAACCAGCGGACTCCCTTGGCGAAGAGGGCGTCCCAATCGAAATCCCCGGGCTTTAATAGGGCGGCGGCTTCGTTGGCCCTATTGTAGAAGACCACGGGGGCGCGCACGCCCTGGCCTCGGTCGGACCAGACCTGGGCCATGTTGGGTCCCCGCACCCCGTCGTGCTTGAAGCGCTTGTAGATGCCCTGGACGCCCATCGTGCGCACTCCGCCTTCGATCTTAGCCCCGATGGGGTAGTCCACCATGGCACTGGTAACGGCCGTGTTCTGGCCGAAACAGCGGGCTAGATTGGCGGACACGTTAAATTCGCCGCCGGAAACGTGGACCTGGTAAAAATCGGCAAAGCCGAAGGGGACGATGCCCGGATCAAGCCTGGTGACCAGGGCTCCGAGGGAGAGAAAATCCAATCCACCGGCTTTCTTCGCCGGAATCTTAAGTTCTAACATCGTTATACTCCTTATATGCCGTAATGCCGCAATGGGCTTAGACCGTATAGGTAGAGGCGGAGGTTGTTCCACCGTGGCCTGTCCAGTTGGTATGAAAAAACTTGCCCCGGCTCTGGTCGACCCGCTCGTAGGTGTGGGCGCCGAAGTAGTCGCGCTGGGCTTGTAAAAGATTGGCCGGCAGGCGCTCTGTCCGCATCCCATCGTAGTAGGAAAGGGCGGAGTAGAGGGCCGGCGCTGGAATGCCCGAGACTGCACATTCGGCCACCACCCTGCGCCAACTGGCCTGGCTGGCTGCCAGCTTTTCGGCGAAGAAGGGCGCGAGCATGAGGTTAACCAAGGCTTTGTCCTTATCGAAGGCTTCCTTGATTTTACCCAGGAAAGCCGAACGGATTATACAACCTCCTCTCCACATGAGGGCGATGGAGCCGAAGTCCAGGCTCCAGCCGTATTCCTTGGCAGCCTCAGCCATGAGGAGAAAGCCCTGGGCGTATGAAACCACCTTGGCCGCATAGAGGGCTGCGCCTAGATCATTCACGAAGGTCTTCTTGTCTCCGCTGAAGGCTAAAGTCTTGGGACCGGTGAGTATTTTCGAGGCGATAACCCGTTCGGCCTTGGCGGCTGAAAGGCAGCGTGCAAAGACCGATTCGCCGATGAGAGTGAGGGGGACGCCGAAATTGAGAGCCGCGAAGCCTGCCCACTTGCCCGTGCCCTTCTGTCCCGCGGTATCGAGGATTTTAGTAACCAGAGGGCTGCCATCCTCGTCCTTGTAGGCCAGGATATCCCTGGTTATTTCCACCAGGTAGGAGTCCAGGTCGCCTGAATTCCACGTGGCGAAGACAGCGCTCATCTCGTCCTCGCTCATGCCCAGCCTGTCCCGCATAATCTGGTAGACCTCGCAGATCAACTGCATATCCCCGTATTCTATGCCGTTATGCACCATTTTAACGAAGTGGCCGGCCCCATCGGAGCCCACCCAGTCGCAGCAGGGGCTCCCGTCCTCCACCTTGGCCGCTATGGCTTGAAAAATAGGCCTGATATGGTTCCAGGCCGCCGCCGAACCACCGGGCATCAGGGAAGGTCCGTTGAGGGCTCCTTCCTCGCCTCCCGAAACGCCGGAGCCCACGAAGAGGAAACCCTTGGCTTCTAGTTCCGCAGCTCTGCGCCTGGTATCCTCGTAGTTGGAATTGCCACCGTCGATAATAATGTCACCCTTGTCTAAGTAGGGCAGAAGCTGGGCTATGGTGTCATCCACAGCCTGGCCTGCCTTGACCATGATCATTACCTTGCGGGGTGAACTCAAGAGGGATGCCAACTCGGAAAGAGAATGAGATCCTAAGATTTTCTTACCCGCACCCCTGCCCGACAAAAAATCGTCCACCTTGCTGGTGGTTCTGTTGTAGACAGCGACGCTAAAGCCCTTGCTCTCCATGTTGAGCACCAGGTTCTCCCCCATCACCGCCAAACCTATTAGTCCAATGTCAGCCTTCATGTTCCCTCCACTGTCCCGCCGCCTGGCAGGCGCCTTTATTATTATAAGTGATTTTCAAAGACCAGTGGATCTTTGAAATTAGTTTACTCATATCCTTCTTCCCGCTATCGCGGATCGCATTTTTTCCATGTTTTGCAAGCCCTTGCTTTTAAGCTCTTCCATCACTTCGATGTAGAGCGAATCGATGATAGCCAGGTGGGCTATTCTGGCGGAAAAAGCCTCGGAGATCACCGAGGAGCCGGGGGCTCCAGCCACAAGAAGGTAGTCGGCCATTCTGGCAAGGGGCGATCTGGGGTAGGTTGTGATGACTGCCAGGGGACAGTCGTTTCGTCGCACTACATCGGCGATAGCAAGGCTATCCTTGTTTGTTCCGGTGTGGGAAATGAGAATCGCGAGATCCTCTCTGCCCATCTGGGAGGCCATCATGAGCTGGAGATGAAAGTCTTCGGCGGATTGGCAGCGGATACCTGAACGTATGAGTTTGTGCAGGGCGTCCCGGGCGACGAGCCCCGAGCCACCAAGCCCGAAGAGACAGACGCATGTCGCCTTACACGCCAATGCGGACACTTCTTTGAGGCAAGCTCTGTCCACGAGCTTTTCGGTCATGTCCAATGCCGCCCGGGACGCCCTGCAGGAGATGCCCACGGGATCCTCGGATTGACCCACTTCTATTTCGTAGTAGCGGGATTCGGGCTTTAGTGTTTCGGTAGCCAGAGCGATGCGGAATTCCTGATAGGAGCCATAGCCCAGTTTTTTGACAAAGCGAAGGAGGGTAGAGACCGATACGCCGATCCGGGCGGCCAGTTCGTCTATGCTGGGGTGCACGGCCTCGGAAGGATGAAGGCTGATGTACTCGGCCACACGTTGCTCCTTGGCGCTGAACGCGTCGGAACAGGAGTGAATCAGGTACATGCAGCTCTGTTCGGCCACTATCCGATCCTCATAGGCATGTTTGTATCACCTGAGCCTAATTCTGTAAAGGAGATCGTGAAAAAAATAACCAATTCGGTGAAAACATTTTTCAACCCCATATCTTGACTGCCATATAAAACGGTGTGATACTTTCAAAATAGGGTAGCGTATATCCTATATTTTCATTCAGGAGGTTTTCATGAAAGCAAGATTACTTGCTGTTCTCATGCTTCTGGCCCTGGTCTTTGGAGCCGGAGCCCAGGCCAAGGAAATCCGTGTATTAGTGGCTAACCACCCCTACGGTGATCTATTAAAGGCAGCCATTCCCGAATACGAAAAGGCTACCGGCGTTAAGGTCAATGTCGAAAGCCTGCAGGAGAGCCAGCTCACCACCAAGCTCACCACCGAGTTTGCCACCAACTCTTCCTCCGTCGATGTCTTTATGACCAGGCCGCTCCAGGAAGGGAAGATGTTCTACAAGAACGGCTGGTACGAGCCGTTGACGAGCTATGATTTTTCCGACTATCCCGATAGCGCCATGGGAGTCGCCCGTTTCGGCAACAAGCCCTACCTGGTGCCTCTGGTTACCGAGTGGCAGGTTCTTTATTACAGAAAGGATCTCTTTAAGAAGGCCGGACTCTCGGTTCCTAAGACCTTCACCGAGCTAGAAGCTGCGGCCAAGGCTTTGGATTCCGCGGATGTCGCCGGCTTCGCATCCCGGGGCAAGGGTGCTGCAGCGGTAACTCAGATTTCGTCCTTCCTCTATAATTATGGAGGGGCTTTCCTCGATAAGGGTGTGGCGGTCTTCGATTCCAAGGAAGCATTGGAAGCCACCCGTTTCTATGGCAAGCTCCTGGCCCTCTACGGACCCACTGGTGTTACTTCCATGTCGTGGGAGAACATAATGCCCCTCTTCCAGGCTGGAAAGGTGGCTATGTGGACCGACGCCTCGGTATTCTTCGGCCAGATCGTCGACCCGGCCAAGAGCCAGGTAACCGCCGCCGATGTGGGCATCGCAAATATGCCCGCAGGCCCGAAAACCAACAACCCATTCTTTGTGGTTTCCTGGGGCATGGCGGTGGCTCGTCAGTCCAAGAACAAGGTGCAGGCTATGGACTTCATCAAATGGGCTACTTCGGCCGACCTGGCCAAGAAAGCCCTCGTAGCAAGCATCCCAATGTCCCGCGACTCAGCGTGGGCTGATCCCGCTGTGGTAGCCAAGACAAATCCAGAGCTCGTGACGACCCAGGCCTTCGCCGCAAAGAACGGCAATCCCTTCGATAGACCTTACATGAGCGCCGTGGGCAACGCCCGCGACCTCATCGGCGAGGTGATCATTGAGTCCATCAACACCGCGGGCACATCCCAGAAGTTGGCCGATCTCGCTAAGCAAAAGGTAAAGCAGGTCAACGAACTGCTGGAGGACACCGGCGAGTACGGAATGTATTGATTCTTGCGTTGTGCGATCTGAGCGCGGCCTCGTGGCCGCGCTCGCTTTTCTTGCATGCCCCAGGGTTTGTAATAAGCAAATTCCCGGGGCAGTGTTGTCTTTATTTATCTAGATTTAAGTGCGAGAAGCGTCTAATCTTAATAAAAATTATATTTTCGCTGCAATCGAGTAGGAGGAATCCATGACGAAAGGAAGCTTCGTCGAACGACATTTTAAGATTCTGTTTCCACTACCCGCGGTATCTTTCATCATCGTCATGATGCTCTTCCCCGTTATCTATACCCTTTTTTTGAGCTTTACCAACTGGAATCTCACCTCGGGCATGCCTTTAAGCCTGGTTGGCTTTAAATCATACCTTCGGGTACTTAGGGAGCCCCGGTTTTTGGAGGCTATAGGCAGGACTTTTTCCTTTACTGCCATAGCGGTGGTGGTTGAGACAGTGCTGGGACTGGCGGTTGCCCTCTTATTGAACAGAGAATTCAAGGGCAAATCAATAATGAAGCTTATCCTTCTTCTGCCCTTGGTCGCCACACCGGTGGCGATCGGCATAGTGTGGAACCTTTTTTTCGACCCTACCATCGGATTGGCCAATTACGTCTTGAGTCTGTTCGGACTGCCAAGGGCTGCCTGGGTGTCCAGCTCCGCATCCGTTATACCCTCCTTGGCCTTGGTGGATATATGGCAGTGGACGCCCATGATAGCCCTTATCGTTCTTGCCGGGCTGGCTAGCCTTTCTCAGGAACCCTATGAATCGGCTAAGGTGGACGGGGCTAACGCGGTGCAGATATTTACTAAAATTACCCTTCCCATGATAAGTCCGACGCTTTTGACCGCCATGATCCTACGCAGCGTGGATGCGCTAAAAACCTACGATATTATCTACGCCATGACCGGTGGAGGGCCGGGCTATTCTTCGGAAACGCTCAACGTCATGGCTTACAAGTATTCCTTTGAATATTTCCGCATGGGGCAGTCTTCGGTGATATTGGTCTTCTTGTTTATACTTGTCCTGGCATTCAGCTTGGGAATAATGGCGCTGCGTAAGCGCTTCGAGCTTTAGGAGGCTGCCATGCGAAAAAAAACTATACATCGCATTTTGTTTTTCATCCTTATGCTATGCATAGCGGGTCCGGTGCTCTTTCCTTTTTTATGGATGCTCAGTTCCTCCTTCAAAACCCAGGTGGATATTGTCGCATGGCCTCCCAGGATAATTTTTTCACCCATTGTGGATAACTACATTAGGGTGTTTGCGGAGCAGAATTTTTTAAAGTATTTTAAGAATTCCCTTATCGTGGGTTTAAGCGCTGTGAGCTTTTCCCTTTTACTGGGCCTGCCAGCGGCTTACTCTATAGCTCGATTCAAGCAAAAAAAGCTTTCGGTCTTCATACTCGTCGCTAGACTCATGCCAGGCATTTCCTTCTTGATGCCCTGGTATATTATCTTTTCCCGGCTTAAGCTCATGGACTCCTACGTAGCCCTCATCCTCTCCCACATGCTCATTGCCCTTCCCATTGTTGTGTGGATTATGTCCAGCTACTTCGAGAGCATTCCCCTGGAGATGGAGGAATCGGCCATGGTAGACGGGGCTACGCGGCAAAAAGCATTCCTCTCAATCATCCTGCCTATCGCGACACCGGGCATCGTCACCTCCATAACGCTCTCCTTTATTTTTTCCTGGAACAATTTCATGTTCTCCCAGGTCTTGAGCATGGAGAAGACCAAAACCCTTCCAATAGCGGTCTATAACTTTGTCTCCTACGCGGAGGTTGACTGGGGGGCGGTAATGGCCGCCGCTGTGGCTATCATGACTCCCGCTATAATTCTCACCATGATTTTTCAGAAGTATGTGGTGAAGGGCTTAACCATGGGCGCGGTGAAAGGCTAGCCTTCCCTTTACTCCAGCGGACTTAAGCTAGGCAGCTTTTTCTATACCTGCGCGCTAGGGAGGTGGGGTACATGGACAGAGTCGTTTTAACGCTATATTCTTGTGCCCATGAAGCCTGAAGACCTGGCCGAGGGAGTTCGCGCAATCTTAAGTCATTCTCCTTCTTTTCCCGACCGCATGCTTGTGGTGGACATAATCGCCAATCCCACTGCGGGGGGATTCAAGCGTCCAAGGTTTGCCGGCAAGAGAAAACGGGAACTGAATCAAGTAGTCCAAAAAGCCTTGGCTCTTCCGCTCCGGCACGAAGAACCGCAGGTTTATCTTCACCATACCGAGCGCTGCGGCCATGCCGCTGCCATAGCCCAGAGGGTATTGGAACGCTCCACGGCGAACGGCAAAGATTCGCTGCATATCATTATGACCGCCGGGGGCGATGGCACCAGCCTAGAGACGGCCGAGCGCCTTGTGCACCTGAGCGAGGATCAAAAGGACCGTTTTAGCCTTTTAAGGCTCCCCTTGGGAACAGGCAATGATGGCTCGGAGGGAAGAGACTTGGGTGCCGCCCTGGGGCGCTTTCTTGGACCCCTGACGCTGGAGCGAAGACCAGCGATTCAGGTGCGTCCTGCGGAAGACGGGGGCAAGGCTCCTCTCTGGTCTTTCAACATTGCCAGCGTGGGCCTGGACGCCTACGTCGCTGACCGCACCAATAAATTAAAGTCCCACTTCCCCGGCGATTCTTACAAGTTCTGGGTGAATGTGGCAACGCTTTTTTACGACAGGGCCTACAAGGTAGTGCCTCTGGGTTTAAAGGCTTGGGATTCTTCTGGAAAGCTGGTGCATGAGAGTGAAATCCCCAGACTATTTGTAGCCTTGGGTGCTTCGGGCAACAGGCAATATGGCTCGAACAAGCGGATTCTGCCCGATGAGCGCAACGGGATCACGGTCTCCCAGACCGGCTTTTTAAAAAAGCTCCTGGTAAAGGGTTCCATCGAGAAAGGATTTCACGAAGGCATCGGCGAGGTCTTGCACTTCGACGCTGACAAAATTGAGGTGAGCTACCCTGAGCGCCTGCCTCTGCAGTGCGATGGGGAGGTTGAGGAGTTGGCGCGCTGCGACTTCCCTCTGGTGATGGAAAGGCTGCATGGGCTGTACAACATCATTGTGCCGGCGTGAGCTCAGAACTTGTACTTCGATGAAAGGCTTACATAGCTCTTGTTATTAAACTGGCCTAATTCGCCGGAACTGTCGCCGCCAAAGTAGCGACCCCTCAGGGCAACTTCAGCGTCACCGATGCTCAACACCAAGCCCGGCTCAATCATATAGTCCAGTTTCTCCACACCTACTAGTCCTAAAAGCTCAACCTTCAGCGTATCCCGCAAGAAGGAGCGAGAGAGGAGGGCTGCCAACTGGGTCGAGGTAAGATCGGATTTAGACTCGATATCTAACGAGGTTGCGGATTTGTCGATCTTGTCATGTTGAAGTCTGATTTTACCCGAGGATTGGAAATTGAGATTGATGCCCGCAAAGAGGTCACGGTCGAATCCCGCCGACCAGACGACGTGCCGGTTGTATACCAGGGGATCCGTGCCCGCGCTGTCCTCGGTGAGGTTGATTGCGCCTTCGAGTCTTAGGTTAAAGCCGCCTAGGACGAAGGCAACATCGGCGCCGATCTGCTGATAGGGGTTGTAGCCGATGTCGATGGTTGTGCCCGGGACGCCCAGAAGGAACATGGCCGCGTCGGTGGTATCCATGTAGGGAGTCGTAAGCCTTCCGTAGAAGTACTGGGCACCTAGATCGAAACCGCTGAAACTGGCATTGAGGCGCAGGCCACCCTGGCCGTAATTGAAACTTTTAGTTGCCGGAAAGACGAAGTTTGCAGCGGCGAAGGGCTTAAGCTGCGTGGCGACCCAGGGGCCGCTCATGGCTATCCTGTCTCCCTCAAACCAGGGAAGGTACACGAAATCGGCGCTTAAGCGGCTGCCTAAGCCTTGGTTTATCCGTAGCATAGGGATGGGAATCTTGCGATCCTGTTCGTCCCGTAGGGTTAAGTCGCTCAAATTCTTTGGATTCAGGATGTCCAGGACGCTGAGGCTGTCGGCTCTTCCCCAAGTATGGCGCATGAGGCCGCCCTGGATAATGGTTTGGCCTGTGTAAAGCTGTAGCCAGGCTTCGTCGAGGATATCCTCTGGCTTGTTGGCTAATAAATCTTCGTCGAGCTTGACGGCGATATGAGCGTCGGCCTTGGAGCCCGAGGCTGTGAGGTTGATCGCGGCCGCGGGAAGGGCTGTGCTGTTAGTATAGTCTCCATCGAGGAGTTCGTCGGGGAAGCCCAGGAAGCCGAAGGAAAACTCGCCACCAACGATAGGCCCCGATAAGGCCGGGGCAGCTCCAACAGCAGCTCCCGCGGCCGCGCCGGCGCCCTGATCTCTGTCGCCAGCCTCTCCACTATCCC
The DNA here is from genome assembly GCA_002428725.1 of Spirochaetaceae bacterium UBA6076. Lineage (GTDB taxonomy): Bacteria > Spirochaetota > Spirochaetia > Treponematales > Rectinemataceae > UBA2256. The sequence goes on from DIXQ01000034.1 coordinate 187,213, forward strand.
CGAATCCGAATGCCTGGGCTCCCAGGGCAGGGGCGCCGTAGAGGATAAGGAGGGTTAAAAGCCCGAGGAATATAAAGTTTTTAAGGTGTTTTTTCATAATTCGCACTCCTTTTAAGGCCTGCCGGTGAGCAGGAAGCGCTCGGTGAAAACGCTGGCCGGAATGGGGTCGTCATATTTCATTATTTCCGTGTATATCGTGGTGGAAGTGCCGGCCTGCACCGTACTCATCTTTGTAAGAGTAGGGCTAAGCCTGCCTTGAATATCCTTTACCTCACCCATCTCCATGATCTTGGTTAATTTGCCTTTTTTATCGTAGAGCTCCATCTTCATTGCAAGATAGTTTTCTTTGTCGATCCAGCCCAGCATGCGGGAATACTGATAGCCAGCGCTTTTAGGCTTGGCTTCTATCACCCAGCAGTTTTTTCCGTTCAAGACTTCCTCCCGGAGTAGTTGATAGCTGTCCAGGTCGGGGTCCCTGTCCGCCGAGGAGAGATCGTCGTAGGATAGGTCGGTGCCCATGAAGCTGGCTGAGCCCTCGCTGGCCGCGATGCGCCGCACCTTGCCTAATGATGGCAAATAGATCCATTGATCCGCTGTCTTGCCAGGATTTTCTATGGTGAGAAAGCGCGTGCCGGCAACGCTGGTGGGCTTTTGGAAAACCACCACCGTCTTGGTGATGTCGTTTTCCGTGCTGGTGTACTGGTCAACCAGACGCTCGGTGGTGCTGCCGTCCTTGGCACTGATGACCATTCTTGCCCGGGTGGATACGGTCTTAGCTTCGATGCGGTTTCGGGAACGCTCCATAATCTCTTGAGCGCTCTGGGCCCAAAGCAGGCCGGCGACAGAAAGCAAGGCTAGAAGTATGGCTATGCGTTTTTTCATTGTTGTGCCTCCAAAGTTTCCGCTCTTTTATCCGAGGGCAGGGGCCGCCGGATAAAGGCTGGATTTGTGACAGTTAGTAGAACTGGCAATAGGGTGAGACTCACCAGGGAGCTGGTACCCATGGCCAGGGCGATAAGGAGGCCCAGTTCGGCTAAAATGTTGAACTGGGACAGGGCGAGCACGGCAAAGCCCGCGCCCACCGAGACTGCGTTGAAAAGTATGGCCTTGCCCGATGTGAGAAAAGTTCTACGCAGGAATTTATTCTTCCCCCCCGTGGCCAGGTATTCGTGATGGAATGCCGCCATGTAGTGGATGGTGTAGTCGATCCCAGTGCCCACTGCTATGCTCGAAACCATAGCCGTGCCTATGTTGAGTTTGATGCCCACCAGGGCCATCACCGCGAAGTTGAGCAAAATTGTAATGCCCAGGGGCACTAATCCGATAAGGCCTGCGACTGCGGAGCGGTAGAATATCGAAAGGATAATGAAAACCATGAGAAGAGAGATAGCCACCGAGCTGAGTTGGGATTCAACCACCAGGCGGTTGAGAGAGCCTTCCACCAGGGCGTCTCCGGCGATCTTTACCTCGATGTCTTCGGGGAAGCGCTCATCGATATACTCGCGTATGGCGGATACAGCCCGATTGGTGTCGATCTGCCCTATGGTCTTGAGCTGAATCTGCATTCTGATCGATGTGGGTTCCAGGGGGTCATCGGCGAAATCGCTGATATCGCCCGAGAGAAGTACCAGATAATTGGAGATGAGAAGCCTGAGTTCCTCGTCGGTTTTCTTGCCGTACCGCGCCGGGTCCGTGGGGATTTCGTAATAGGCCTTGCCCTGGTAGTTGGTAAGTCTGGCGAGGTTTTCCACCAAGGCCAGCGCGCTCTGACTAGTCCCTCTGTCCTCGGTCAAGGCTTTGTCGAGTAGGGCTACCAGGGCAAGCTTGTCTAGGCTGTCGATCGTATCACTAAGGCTTCCACCGCCTGAATCAGCAGCCGCGGAGTCAGCGATTTCCGATTCTCCTGCTTCCTGTTCTAGCTCCTGGGGTTCGGATGATGAAAAACCAAAATCGGAGAATCCAAATGCAGGCGCCGCTTCCTCTGCTTTGGGCTTGAGTCCCTCGGGGCTTTCATCCACGTTGAATACCTGGTTGACCCGCTTGATCATATCGGTGAAGCCCGTGGTCTTGCCTACCTCGGGCACCGAGCTTCGCAGATAGGCAGCCAGATCGTCCATGGCACCCAGCACGTCCGGACGCAAGACACCTCCCGGTTCTTCCGAGCTCACGACAAGGCTTACGGACTTGGATCCACCAAACTTTTCCCGGATAAACCTATCGGAGAGCACCACATCGGTTGTGGGCTTGAAATATTCAACCATGACATTGTCGATCACCAGGCTCCCCAGAGAAAACGCCGACACTAGAATGACCATAAAGCTGATGAATAAGACGCTGCGCTTTTTTGTGGAAGTGTGGCAGAGGGCGTCGGCGATGGCGCCGCTTAAGGGGTCCTCCTGGCCGGGCTTCATCTCGCTGATTTTAAAGCGGGGAAGCTTGCTGGCTGGACCCCGCAGGATCATGATAGCCGGCACGAAGGTGATGGAGACGACATAGGTCACTAGCACACCGAAGCTGGCGAAGATGCCGAATTCCAATATGGGTGCTACCTTGGAAAAACTTAGGGAAATAAAGCCTGCAAAGGTGGTGAGGGCTGCCAAAAGCACGGGACTGCCCACCCGTTTGATCACCGCATACACTAGGTCTCTGTGCTCTTCCGGGCTTAGGTTTTTTTTCTCCGCCAATTCATCGTAGTAATGGCTCACCACGTGGATGCCATAGGCGCTTCCCACCGCTACCAGAATTACCGGGAGAACCGTGGAGAGTATGGAAAGCTTTACCCCTAGCAAAGCCATGGCACCGATTGCCCAAATCGATGAGACGAGAACTGTCAGAAGGGGAAGTACAACTCCGCTGAAACGCCTAAAGGAAAGAAAGAGGACGAGGACTACGACAAAGATGACTAGGGGGATGAGGACCACCAGGTCTTCTTCCATGGCGTCGTTCACTACCGAGCTGAACACCGGCATGCCAGTGATATAGACCCTCGTGTTCGGAAAGCCGATTTCTTCGGCGATATCCTTGATGGCGTGATGGACCGCCACAACTTCGGGGGAGCCGGCATTCTCAGCCGACGTGTCCAGGTAGACCAGAACCTGGGTGGCTGAAAAATCCTCTGATACCAGGGAGCCCTTGTACAGGTCCCAGCTCAGTATCCTCTCCTTGAGTTCGGCCATCTCGGCCTTGGTTCCCGAGTAGAGTTCGGGCACAAGGGGTTCGGCTATGATCGCGTCGCCCCTTCCGGTGAGGTAGTCTGTGGAGCTTAAAGAGGTTATTGAGGCGATGATGGAAATTTCCGAGAGCTTTGCGTCGAAGGCCCTAAGTTTTTCTATAAACTGGGCGTCCAGCACCGTGCCGTGCTTGCGCTCCAATCCAACTAAAATAAAAAGCTGGCTTCCAAAGTTCTCGTTCACCGACTTCATGCCTAAAAGCTCTGGATCGTCGTCGGGGACAAAACGGAAGTTGTTGTTATCCAGCTCTGCTTTGGGAATCTGCAGAGCGAAAAAAACCGTGATAATGCTAACGATGGCTATAATCCACCGAGGATGCTTTAATAATTTTCCCATTATCTTATCCTCTCGTCGGGGCTACCCGATAACCTTTTTACTTGTACGGCTAATCGATTCATTGAGAAAGCCAGAGTGTCGAGCGGTCTACCTTGTCCGAGGCTAAGCCTCGCAGGATTAGTTCGAAGGTATTGCGCATACTATTGCGCATGAGCACCGTATCCCTTTGTGGGCGGGGCACCCGGCTTACGGTGTCGATCACCGCGGTGGCGATCATGATAACGGTGCGGGCCTGTCTGCCCGAGGCCTCGCTATTATAGACCGATCCGTCGCTCATGCCTCTGTGAAGGAGGGATTCGATGAGATCCACAAGGCCGGCTGTTGCCCTGGTGAATTTTTCAGACGCCTGGGCATCGCCGAAGGGAAATTCCGGGTCCAGATAGTTTTTTATTCCCGTGAGGATCACCAGATCTTGAGACTCACCTAAAAGCTCGAGATAGGTTGCCCACAACGCTTGAAGCGCTTGGAGGCCTGTGCCTTCTACAGGAATTCTTTGGCTCGCCACCTGGGTAAACTCCGAGATAGCCTCCTCTAAAATTTCTATGAGGATAGCTTCCTTGTTTTCGAAATAGAGATAGAGAGTGGCTTTGCTGAGTTCGCAGGCTAGGGCTATGTCCTGCATGGAAAAGGAGCCTATGCCCCGCTCAAGGATAAGCCGCTTGGCCTTGCGCAGAATGAGATACCGGCGTTTTTCTTTTTCCCGCGTTTTTCTTTCTTCGATACCCATTATGATATGACCAGCGGTCATTAAATGACCACTGGTCATATTTGTCAATAGGCACAAAACGAAATGCTAATAAAATAGCCGAAACGTACGCATCTTTAAGGTAGCTTTTTCAAAACTCGTCTGAGTTTTGAAAAAGCCTCGATTAGTTAATTTTTCCTTCTATGCAATAGACCGCGGCATTGTAGTCAGTGGTTAGAAGTATCCGGGGAGCCCTGGCTTGTGTCGCGGGTCAAACTCACTTCACGCCTTCGTCGCAGGCTTCTTCCTTGTCCACCGACCTGGATGTTTCCATGGTGTGGGGCTTTTCGCAGGGTTCGAGCTTGGGATTTTTTGCCTTTACGTGTTGTTGTTGTTGTTTTCCCTTATCTTTTTCAGCCATATCTGCCTCCTTGAATAGTCTTATGTTAAAAAATAACTATTTTTGGCTGGAACGCAAAATTGGAGGGTTTCACCGCACTAAAGCAAACGCAGCCCTTTAAGTAAATGCCACTCTAGGTGGAAGCGAAGCGATAGCTTTTTTTGATTTCGTATTCTGCCCCACCTGGATAGAGAAAGGATTCCATGAGTTCGAATGTCGTGGGTAGTAGTTCGATTTTAGGCGGTTGCGGGAGATCAAGCCTTAGTCCTTGAATTCCGGCCTTTCTGAGGCTTGTGCGAGGTTCCTTAAATCGGGCTAGGCTGAGATGGGGAAGCCAAGGTTTGAGGCTAGGTTCGCCGCCGACTGTCTTTCGAGCTTTTCGCAGAATCGGGTCTATGGTTGTGGGCGCCTGAAGGGAAAAGCGGAGGCTCAATACCCTTGGGTCGCGGAGCGAGGGCAGAAAAATGAGCTCTTCAAGGCTCAGGCGGGGAGGGGGAACCAAGCCATCCAAGGCAGAGAATGCCTGGTCGAGATAGGGGATTTTCCTTTCATCCACATCACCGAAAAAATACAGGGTAAGATGATAACGATCTGGATTTATCCAGCGGGGGCTAAAATTTGCAAGGCCTTTGTGGAGGCTGGCTGTGTATACGGCCAGCATCTGTCGCGATTCCACACTGGGATTGATGGCAAGGAAGAGTCTTTTTCCCATAGTCGAACTCTACGGTGCCTGAACCCTGCACACAAGCTAGCGGTATGCAGATGGACGCTTGCGAGGTTTTTAAAATTCCCTGCGAAGCGGCAAGCGGTTTTTTAAAATTGTTCTTGTATTTCTAACGGGATATACGATAATAAACCCATCTATTCTCGCTGGTCCGGAAAAGGGGGCGAACGATGAGATTAGGACCTATGCTGAAAAAGTTTTCTGTTTTAACGATCGTTATTGCGGTAGCATCCTGCGCAACTGAGGTCCCTGTGCAGGAAGTCAATACTGAAAGTAACAGAGCCAAGGAGATAGTGCAGGGGAGTTCTACCCCGGATTTTCCCGCAACACCTGTGCAACCAGCCCCTTCCCAGGGCACAGGCTCGACCCAGAGCTCGAGCACATCCTCTGGCAGCGCAAGCCCCCAGAGCACAGCCACCCAGATTGTTCAGTCCCAGAGCGGGCTGCCTCCCAGCGGGCCAAGCTCCAGCCCGGCGGGGCTGAGTTCGGGCCTGAGCCAGGAGGAACAGGCATTCCTGGCCGATTATCTTAACCGCCTCAGCTATATGGTCTATTACAACGAATCCTCTGGGCTCGATCCCCAGCTGGCGAGGATCGGCGTCAGCCAGGCTAACCGTTACCTCATAGAAAAACAGGGCTTGTCGGTTATCGATTTCGACCAGATAGAACGAAATAAAAAAGATCAGCTCTCGGCCTACCAGGCAGAGACCGGCGGATCCATCGACATGATCCAGTACCTGGCACAGAAATTCAACGCCGATATCTACATAGAAATCGACGCCCAGGTATCAGGCTCGGGTCAGGCCGGTGCCTTTAGCGGCAGCGCCCAGGGCACCATGAAACTCTTTGAGGCATCTACCGCGGTGCTGCTGGGATCTATCGCATTCATGAGTCCGCCGACCTTCAGCCCAGTTTCCTTGGACGCGGCGGTGTCCAACGCCCTGGCGGCTAGCATTTGGCAATCCATGCCCAAGGTTACCGAGCAGTCCAAAGCGCTCTACGGAGCTTCCCTCTCCAGGGGGGTGCGCTTTGAGCTTATCGCCCAGAAAATTCCTGACGCCAAGCAGGCCTCCCAACTTGTGCGAGCCTTGGGGAACAAGTTCAAGGAAGCCGAGCAGCTTTCTTTTTCTCCAGGCGAGACCCGGATCGCGCTGTACGGCTTTATGAGCAAGGCTAAAGCCCAGGAAGCCATCTACGATGCCGCGATCTCAGCCATGCTGCCCGACATGTACCTGGTATACATGCGGGGCAAGTCATTCACCTTTAACAGTGGATTGTAAGATTTGCGGTTTTAACGAAAAAACCGAGCTATAGATATAAAAATGTTGAGTCGAGCGAAAATTCGGGGCCTTGCCGCCGATAGGAGTGTTTCGTCCAGTCGGAGGCCAGGCTATAGTGTAAATGCATCAGGAGGAAGATGATGAAAAGAAGTCAGTGGTTTGTAATGGTTATCGTCGTGGTGCTGGTGCTATCCACAGCCCTTTCCTGCGCTACCAAGGCACCGCTGCGCAAGGGAGAGGTTCTTCTGGAGGATAAAGGTACTGCCTTCGGGGTAAAGACGCCGCGCTGGGTGGAAACAGCGATCATTGGCGGCTCCAAGGACGTGGAAAAAATGTCTGACTACCGCGATTATGTGGTATTTATTGCCCAGTTTGAAGCCCAGAATCTCCAGAGCGCACAGCTTTTAGCCGAGCGCATGCAGGCCCAGACTGAGCTAGCCTCCTATCTCTCCACCAGGGTGAAGGACGCATTCAAGGGAGCCAATGTCGCCGACGCAGATTCCAAGAATTTCGGGGTCTATGGCGAGCGCTTCGTAGCCAGCGTATCTGAGGCTGAATATTCGGGCTTTAGACGGGACACTGACTGGTGGGTCAAGGTTCAGACCTTCACTTCGGACAACAAACCCGACAAGCAGATTTACAGGGTTATCCAGCTCTGGACTATCTCCAAGGAAATGCTCCAACAGCAGTTCGATATGATGCTTAAAGCCTTAGAAGGCACCGAGCCTCCTACCCCCGAGACCAAGCGGGCAATTGATCTAGTGCAGAATACCGTCGCCAAGGATTTCTTCGACGGTAAGTGATGACGCTTCTATAGATGAAGTGTTCGCCGCCGGGAGCTTTTTTGTAAAAAAAGCTCCCGGCGGCTGCTTCGTTGTACCCATGGGGGTTCTCCGAGGCAAGGAAACAATATGAAAAAAATACTTCCTGGATTGCCGCTAGTGGTACTGGTTGTCCTGTTTGTTTCTTGCGCGACTAGTCCCAAGCTGCCTCAATGGGCCCTGTCTCCGCCTTCTCCCGATGGAACCTATACCTATTTCACAGGCTCGGCCTCCTCAGGCGATCCGGCCACAGCCATAGGCGACGCGACTGACAGACTCATCGCAGGGATTATGCAGTATATCGGCGTGGATGTGCGGGTAAGCACTAGCGCTACTGCCAGGGCTTCCTTGGATTCCTACTCCGCCGATCTCCGTCAGACCGTGGAGACAGAGTCTAATAATCGTTTGGCTGGTTTTCAGGTTACCCAAAAACACCTGGCCAAAGAGCCAAAAACAGGCATAACCACCGCATATATCCTAGCTCGTTATGAAACCAGGGAACTTGAAAATGAAAAAAACCGCATTGCCGCCCTTTTTAAAGAAAGAGCGGACGCTGTGGCTAAGCCAGAAGCCGAGGGCGATGCCTTTGCCGCCGAAGGTCGAGCCTTGGACGCTGCCAACAGGTATATCGAGGCGATGGTGGCGGCCTCAGGCGCGGAGGTGGAAAACGCCGCGATCAAGCTGGAGCGCAATGCCAACAAGGCCAGGGCTCAGATTGCCGGTATTGGTTTTGTGATTGGAGACGGAAAATCTCTGCATGGCTCGTTGGGCAAGGCATTTTCCGAGCCCCTGGCGGTCCAAGTTTCCAGGGTAGACTCCCTGGGCCGAAGGCCCTTGCCGGGAGCGACCCTCATGATCGGTTACACCCGAAAATTGCCCAATGGACAACTGGGGACAAAAACCGCCTCTTTTATAAGTGACGCTTCTGGGTACGCCTATCTTGACCTGCCCGCGCCGGACTTCGTGGGGCGGGGAAAGATTCTGGTTCAACTGAATCTGTCATCGTCTATGGATCTTTTAGACAAGGTGGGATCTGGCTTCGAGCCACAGGTGGCAGCCCTGGAGGATGAGATAAGAACCAAATACGCAGAGCTTCCCTATATTGCCGCTTCCGGCGCATCCGAGATCCCTATAGCCCTGTACATCATCGACAAGGATGAGAATGGGCAGTTTATGAACCTCAACGCTACCCAGTCTGGACTATCCGAAGCCCTGGTTAAGGAGGGCTTTTCGGTACGGAGTCTCAATCTGGATCCTGAATTGCTGGCAGGATCCAAAGACCGCTTGCTGGCCCAAGCTAGAGCCATGGTGCCCGAGGGTACGCTTAGACTTGCCTATGGCAGTGCGAAAATCGACTCTGTGCGCAAGGAATCTGGCCTATTCCTGGCTTCGGCCAGCGCCACTATAACGATCGTCGATCTGCGTACCGGCGACACCCTTTACGCTGCGGACAAGAGCAGGCAGGTCCTGGCCTCCGACGAAGCCAGTGCAAAGCGCAGTGCCCTCAGGGAGCTTGGGGCTTTATCCTTTGGCAAGGACATTCTGGCTTCGCTGCCCTGAGCCATACCTAGACAGGATAACGGGAAAAACAGGATTACCAGGATTGTCTAAAAAATATAATGGGCTGGATTGTCCATCACTATTATACCGAAGGGTGCTGATTACCGTTCAGTCGTACTAAACTTTTCTCTTCACAATACCTTTATAACTCCCGGGGCTCCTGCCCCAATGGTGCGGCGTTGAGCGATTCTCGAATGGACCTCCACTCGGGCAGGTGCTTGGTCATCAGCTCCTTGAATCGTGCATCGTGGCGCCGCTCCAGGAGATGGATGAGCTCGTGGACGACAACGTATTCCAGACAATCTAAGGACTTTTTCGCCAATTCGAGGTTGAACCAGAGACGCTTTGCTTTTGGGTTACAGCTGCCCCAGCGCGTCCGCATCTTCCGCACACCCCAGGAGGCCGTCTTGACGCCGATCGCCGTCTCCCACTTTGAAAGCAGGGGAGCGAGATCGTGTTTAAGCTGCGCCCGGTACCAGCGCTCCAAGATTGCGCGGCGGCGATCGGCGTCCGCCCCGGGCCGCGCCGTTATTTCCATTATCGCCAGGCCCTTGAGCGTTATTCTCTCGCGCCCCGACCTTTCCCGAATTTCCAGCCTGTATTTTCGCCCGTCTCGAGCCAGGAGAGATAGTACTTTGCCAGCGTCTCTATCGTGCCGTAGCGCAGGCCCTCGGTATCATTGCCCGCCATAATCCACTGCATCGTGGCAAAGAAGGGCTGGATGAACTCGCGCTTCTGATTGTCCAGATTCTGGCGTATGCCTTCTGAAACCGAGACACTCGCCCGCTTGAGTTCGAGGACGCCCAGGGCAATCCCGTTGACGTAGAGGACGATATCGGGCCGCTTGGTCGAGGCTTTGCTCCCGTCCGAAAGGCAGGCTATCTTCCACCGTCACTTCTTCGGCTAGGGCGAAATGATTGCGTTCGGGTTGCTCCCAGTCTATGAGCCAAACGGTTTGGTGATTCTCCCCAACTTCGGGCGAGAGCTTCACGCCGTAGCGCAGTAGTCCGTAAACTGCTTTGTTGCGGTTGGCAAGGGTGGCGCTCGAATCGTCTGCGGCCTTGTGGAATTCCCAGATCGCCCGCCTGGCCATGGCTTCGGCCACGCCGCTCGCGGCCAGCCATTTTTCGAGGTACTCGTCTTCGATGCAGGCGTTGCCCGGCCGATCGGGCCAGTCGCCGAAGTAGTCGTAGCCCAAGCGGTTTTTGAAAAGATCTATGACGCGATTTTGGGTAGCGCGCTCGATCTGGCCGACAGAACTCATCACAGGCCCCCTTTCAGGCGAGCCGCGGTTGCCGCGACACCTTCGAAAATGGAATTGGCGATCGACTCGGGAAATCTATCCGGAAGCATGGCCGACACGGTCTGTATCGCTTTCGGAATTCCCTCTATAAGCTCGGCGAATATACCTTTCACTTCCGGTTGGGCGCCACACAAAGTCGCCGTGGAGATCCAATGTCTAGCTTCGATCCGCGACCATTCGTAATGGCGGTTCTTCCCCGTGACCGCCATAGCCATGCGCAACTTCTCGGGCGCGAGCTGACTCTTGCCGTGCCCCAAGACAGGATACGCCGAGATCACATCGTAGAGGGGGGTGAGCACATACCGGCCTTGGGGCTCGATGAAGAGGCTAAAATTCTTGGCATGCCCGTCGGAAGCCGCAAGAATCCAGAAAAGGATCTGCGCCTTGAGAAAGGTCCTCCGGTCGGTAAAAGCATCTCGCGAGCCCAGGAGGATCTTCATGATATTGGCAATTCCAGGACCGCCCTCGGACTCGTACTTCGCGCCGGGATGCGTGCCTGTCGCCTGGCAGAGGTCTTCCTGGGGAAGGCGGATCCACCACGAGCCGGCGGCGGCCAGCCTCCGGTCGAAACGCTCGATGACGAGGACTTTCTGATCTTCAAACGATGCTATTTCGCTGTGGACGATTGGTATTCCAAGGGCTTCAATGAGGCGGGAGCAGAGCCATTCGTTCTCGACCGAATCGCTCATGTCGGCCTGCATCGCCCCAATCGAGCCTAAAGGCAGTTTGAAAATATGGGTTGTGGGCGTCGACCCCAAAGGCCTGCACCAGCGTCCTTCGTGAAAGAGGAAGGCTGATTTCTCCTGGGCTCCGGCTATCGATATCCGAAAGTCGTCACCACCAGCCTGGCCCAGCAGGGGGGATGCAACGGCGTTCCGCAATGCCTTTGCAACTCCCGCCTCGTCCAGCGGCTCCGCCTCGATCGTCCGAATCCCGGACGGCTCTTCATCTTCGGGTAGAAGCTGGATGGCGCCTACGCAATCCCTTCCGATCTCGGCAAGCAGGTCGAAAGCCGAACCTGATTTAATGGCGAAGCGCCTCTGGATGCGGTGGCGTATGTCGACGCTGTCGGGCAGGAGGTTCTCGAAGTACGCTTCCACGACAGCCCCCGTATATGGGTCGTCCTCTGGGGTGAGCGGCATCGACAGGGAGATGGGGCGGGCATCGGGGAAATTCAACCAGGCTGCGGCATAACGAAACTCGTGCGTACCCGCCGGGCGGATGGACCAGGACCCGACGAGAACCCCATTCATCCAGACGCCGAGGCGTTTCGTCTTCAAAGCCCTGCCCATCGTCACCACTCCGCCTTGCGGTCCGGATCGGCGGCTTCAGCCTTCGGGGTAAGAACCAGTTCGAGTCTGAGCGCGGCCAGGAGTTTCCGCAGGCTCTCTAGGCTACAGCGATCGGGATCCGACTCCAGTGCTGACACAGTCTTGGGGAGGAGGCCAACGAGATCCGCTGCTTCTTTCTGGGTGAGTTTGAGCGCTTTACGCCGGCTTTTTAGGGTCTTGGCGAGCTGTTGGGAGGTGAAGATGAATGCATCCATATATCCCCCACAAGGTATATTTACAATTTATACCTCATAAGGTTTATTTTTGCAATATACCTTATGGGTTTTCTACCTAGACTTCTCCCTAGTGATCTCCCTAGTTTTCTCCCTAGTTTTCACTTCAGAACTTTCCAATGCCCACCTTTTTTGGGCCTATCCGTGCCAAAAAACCAAGCTCTTTGAGTTTATCAAGGTTCAATTCGATACTACGGGCTGTTACACCTGCTTGTTCCGCCATCGCCTTTGCGGTCAATCGGGAGTTTTGTCCAAGTAACTCAAGAATCTTTTTTTGGCTCTCATTGAGATTCTCATCGATCTTTTCTCCGAAGTTTCTTCCGAAGTTTTCTCCGATGCTATCTCCGAAGTGCGCTTTTGCTTTTACCGAGTCGGCGAGTATGGTCAGAATCAAGCCGTTCGCGTCGAAGTCGAAGCGGGGCGGCGGAACACCATATCCCGCGCATTCGCGGAAGATCTTCGATAAATAATCAAAGCTTAAACGTGAACCCTGCACCGATCATCGTACCTGAATAGCTTTGGTTGCCGAAAAGGTCAGTTATCGCTATCCAGCTTTCATAACCTAAGTCGGCAAAAACCCTTGAGTTTCTACCTAATAGGTAAGCCACCCTGACTGCGGCCTGAATTCCCACATGGGAGAGAAAATCCGTATCTGTAGAACTAATAGGCGTGGTCACGGAGAAGTACGAGGCCCCAAATGCCGCGCTGGGTGCAACCGAGAGTCTGCCCACATTTATCACGTACTCGCCGCCGATTAGGGCGTTGACAGGAATTATCTCGAGGGGAATTAGCTCGAAAACGAGGAAATCCTGCATCAAAGCGACGGGAATCTGCGCTGCCACAAATGGTCTAAAGGAATAAAAACCCCGGGAGAGGGTGGCGCGCAATCCCGGCACGATAGAGCCAGCGCTGGAATCGCCTATGGAGTGAAGGTACAGATCCAGCTCGGTGCCCAGCCTGGGAATTTCCCTCAGTTGGGTGTCCTTACCGAGGGATCCCGACTTGTAAAGCACCTGGCCTGTGGAGACTTCTCTGCTCACTTCCTTGATAACGATAAGCCCCGATTCCCTCGAATCATCGAAGCCTTCGATGGTGGCGGATTCAATGACAGCGTATTCGTCGCCCTTTTGGATGCCCATGTCCGATCCCATCTGGAGCCTGACCGTGGAACCGCTGATACTGAGTATGCGGGTGTTAATTTGAAATTGCGGTATGGAGCGCACGGCGAACTGGAGCTGGGGCGGTATGGATGAAATTGCCGATTGAATTGACTCGAACTGGTTTTTATCGTGACTGCCAGAAGTCTCGATTGTCTTGATCGCAAGCAAGCTGCCATTTGCGGCCATATCGAGAAAGCTAATATTCGTCTTGATACTGGTCTTGTACTTGAGATTCTCGAAATCATAGTAGGAATTGAATTCTACTACCACAGGAACAACAACAATGAAGGCGCCCGTCAACCGGTTAAATTCCCCCTCGGTGAGGAAGGACTCGCCGAACTGGAATTTTTCAGGCATGGTGAAGTCGCTCTGCTTGGATCGTTTTACCGTATCGATGAAGCTGTTGATATCGTTGGATGAAAAGCGTTGTGTAACGCCGAGAATGGTAAACCTGCCCAGGTCGGAGAATACTTTCTGGATTTCCCCGTCTATCGAGCCGAGTGCTTGTGATGGGATATTCCATCCATAATAGCCGAGGGAAAAAATGGCGATGTCCTGTTTTTGGCTTATAACCGGCTGGGCTGTAAGCTTAAACAGCAAGGCGCAGAAAAATACGAGAGCAAAAACACTTTTACGAATATTCATATTTTCTCCTCAGTTGGACCGTTGTATAGAATTGTATGTGTTATACAAAAAAACTCAATGCAATTTTTGAAATTTTCGATCATGCCGTTTGCCTAATTGAATCGTTTCCTTACAAGGATGGGAAAGGATTTCCCACATTTTTCATCAGTAATCCCTTAAGGGAAAATCTTTCCGTCCATTTTGTCTTTCTGCGATCTCAATTATTGAAAGTCTGAGCGTTTTGAATAGAATTTATTTTTGTAAAAACTAAGATAGGGCGGATTTCCTAATTTTATCTGGTCGATAATGGTATACTGTCTTTTAAGAAGCTGCTTTGGCATAAAAGCTGCATTTACTTTCCTGTATTTTCTAGGAGGAAGTATGAAGACCAAGACTGCCGGGAAAAGGGCAAAGGGCCAGCGCAAGGCTCGAAGGATTATCCAAATAGTCTTTTTCATTATTGTTGCTGCTACTGCTACAACAGAAGCTCTAAAAGAAAAGGGAATTACGATTCCCCTCATCCCCGATGCCTCGCTTCACTCGCTCTGCCCCTTTGGTGGGGTGGTAAGCCTTTGGCAGTTTCTCAACGTGGGTACAATGGTGAAAAAGGTACACGAATCATCATTCGTGCTTGCAGGCATAGGGCTCGTACTTGCAATTTTGTTCGGCCCTGTTATCTGCGGTTGGGTTTGTCCCTTCGGCACATTTCAAGAATGGCTGGCTTTTCTTGGTAAAAAACTGTTCGGTAAGAAATACAATACCTTTGTGCCTCAGGGCTTGGACAAAGTTCTACGCTACCTGCGTTACCTGGTTCTCATTTGGGTGAGTTATATGACTGCGGTATCAGGCACGCTTATTTTTCAAGAGTACGATCCGTATTTTACGCTTTTTAATCTCTGGACCGGAGAAGTGGCCATTACAGGCTATATCGCCCTAGGCTTGGTAGTTCTGCTCTCTCTCTTTGTGGAACGACCATTCTGCAAATACGCCTGTCCATACGGAGCTTTCCTGGGAATTTTCAACCTTTTCAGGGTATTCGGAATCAGGCGAAACGCTCCAACCTGCATTTCCTGCAAGGCCTGCGATAAGGCCTGCCCAATGAATATTAAGGTGTCGACAGCCACGGTGGTGAGGGATCACCAATGCATATCCTGCCTTGAATGCACGAGCGAGGCGGCCTGTCCTGTACCGGCGACGGTAGATATGCTCGCGCTTCCTGGTCATGTCAAGGATACTTTCGGACAAAAATCAGCGAAGAAGGTGGAAAAAGATCTTGGGGGTGAACAATGAAAATCACTTATAAAACCCTGGGTATTTTTATCGTCGTCAGCTTGTTCGTTGGAATCGGGGGAGCAAAACTGCTCGGAGTTTGGAAAACCGAAGGCACAAAACAGCCTGTGGCCATTCGCGATGGTGAGTTCGCAGGCATGCCGAATCCCTCGGACATCCGCGGCTCTTACGCCTGGAATGATATAGCCGAGGCATTTGATTTTGAAGTCGAGCTATTATTGGAAGCTTTTGGAGCGACAGATCCTGCTTCAAAGGTAAATACTCTGGAAACGGTATTTGAAGCGGTTAGCCTTCCGGCGGGCACCGAGATCGGCACCGATGCGGTAAAGCTTTTCGTGAGCCTGCTAACCGGGCTTCCTCACCTACCCGAGGAGACAACGATTCTCCCTTACGCCGCAATAGAAATTCTTAGAGAGAAAGGTAAGACTTCACCCGAGCTGATTGAGGAAGTAGCGACACGAGCATGGAATCCCGAAACTTTACCCGCAGTTGCTGCCGACGGGGGGGCGGAACAGACGTTGGCGCAGCCCCAGGAAGCTGCTGCTCTTCCAATACCGAATAGCATTGCAAGCACAACAAGCACAGTAGCTACGACAACAACGACGACCAGCACGACGGTTCATATTCCGAGTCCGGCCAACACAAGCGGAACAAGCGGAGGAGGCAGCGGCGCAGTTGCGGGAACTATCGTGGGAAAAACTACCTTTAAAGATCTAAAAACCTGGGGTTTAAGCGATGAGCAGATAAAATCGGTAACTGGCGGCGAGATAGGCCATGATCTAGCCGTTATACGCGATTGGGCGACTTCCAAGGGTTTAAGTTTTTCTGAGCTTAAAACAGGGCTTCAGGCCTTGCTGGATGCCGCCAAATAAGAAGCTGCGTCGCGGGCGGGCGCATGGGAAGGTATGCCTGTTTGAGAACCTGCGCCTGCAAACTTCGATTCAGGTATTGATCACCGAGTTGATAAACGAGATTAGCACATTCAGTGCTCGCTCGTTTTCTCCTCCCTCGGGGATTATTATATCGGCGTAGGCCTTTGTGGGTTCTATGAACTGGTAATGCCCTGGACGGACTACGTTCATGTATTGCTCGACCACGGAATCTAGCGTCCTACCCCGTTCTTTAATGTCCCGGAGTAACCTGCGGATAAAGCGAATGTCGTTGGGGGTATCGACGAAAATCTTCAGGTCGATAAGATCCCTGACATCCTTGTTGGTAAAGACCATGATGCCTTCGAAAATGACCACCTTCTTGGGCGATACACGAATTGTCTCCTGGGTTCTGCGGTGATGGACAAAATCGTAGGTGGGCATATCGATGCTTTCACCTTGCTTTAACGCGCCCAATTGCTCGACGATCAGATGGTTATCGAAGGCGTCGGGATGGTCGAAGTTGAAGGCCGTTATGTTGGCGTTGGAGATAAATTCCGCCGATTTATAGTAGTTGTCCTGGGGAATGAAGACAAAGTCCGAGACGAGCTCCGAGATTTTTCGCACAATTGTCGTCTTGCCCGACCCAGAGCCCCCGCATATACCGATAATTTTATTGGACGCCATGGAGTTCAAGCCCAGGGTGTCGAAAAATCGCCAGAAAAGGCGATCTCGCTCACGGCCTTTCTGCTGCGGGGTGAAAACTCGCTTTTCCGCGGGCCTTCGGCGAGTTTTTCTGGATCGCCGGGCTTGCCCACCGCGATTACGCAAAGGGGCACCAACTCAGGCAGCATTTTTAGCGCGTTTTTCAGCTTGCTGGGAGAAAAGCCTGCCATGGGGTGGGCGTAGAGGCCTTCCCGCTGGGCTTGGAGCTGCAGGGCCATGGCTGCCTGCCCCAGGTCGAAGTACGCATAGTCCCGCCCAGCGTCCAGTCTGCAATCTAGGTGCAACGCAGTGGCAAAAACGAGCAACAGGGGGGCTTCCAGCGCCCAGGCGTTGTTTGGGGTAAGGGACTCGGCCAGACTCTGGTAGTGCGGGTTCTCTTGGTTCCGCTCGACTGCTAGTATGCGCCAGGGCTGATTGTTAAAACAGGAAGGCGCCAGAGTGGCTGCTTCCAAAAGCCGTGCTATCACAGCCTTGTCCAAAGCCTCATTCGAAATAGCCCTTCGGGCTCTTCGCCCCAGCAATTCAGGAAGCATGTCCATCGGGTTCTCCTTTCATGAGTGTCGCTTCTACATCGTCAACTACCGAATCCGGGGTAGAGGCCCCAGCCGTCAAGCCCACAGAACGGTATGTAAAAATTGCCTTAGGCAACTCCAAGGCGGTTTCGATATGCCAAGCCGGCTTCCCTGTTTCCTTTGCTGCCATAAAGAGCCGCTGGGTGTTGGCGGAGTTTTTGCCGCCCACAACCACCAAGGCTTCTACTTTTTCAGCCATTTTTTTAAGCGCTTTCTGGCGCTCGGCGGTGGCCGGGCAAAGGGTGTCGAAGGCCAGGAACGAGGGGCAATAAACCTCAAACTCAGCTGCAATAGCGTCGTACTCGCTCTTTTTTATCGTCGTCTGAGCGATAAGGGCTATGGGTTTGCGCTCCCATTCCTTAGCCAAGGCCTTGGCTTCCCCGGCGTTCTGCACTACCACGGCACCGG
The DNA here is from genome assembly GCA_002428725.1 of Spirochaetaceae bacterium UBA6076. Taxonomy (GTDB): domain Bacteria; phylum Spirochaetota; class Spirochaetia; order Treponematales; family Rectinemataceae; genus UBA2256. The sequence goes on from DIXQ01000034.1 coordinate 204,765, forward strand.
GCGCGTAGCCAAGTATTCCGGTGACTTCTCCGTGTGAACGGTCCCCTGCAATGGCAAGGGAATACCCCTTTTCTATCAAAGATGCGGCTTTTTTTTGGCTCTTGACCACCCGCGGGCAGGTGGCGTCTATCACTTCGACACCCAGGGATTCTAGGCGCAGCAGGGCTTCGGGTGGGGCTCCGTGGGCTCGAATGACCACTATCGAATTCTTAGCCTGCTCATCCAACTCCCCCCTTTCGAAGGCTTCCGGCTCCAGCACTCTGACCCCTAGGGTTTCCAAAGCCTGGACCGCCTGGGGGTTATGAATGAGAGGGCCATAGGTGAAAACGGGTTTGGAGAGCTCGGAAGCTCGCCCTGCTGCTTTTTTTGCTTTTTCTTCCGCTCGGCGTACGCCCATGCACATGCCCAATACCTGAGCTCTCACTATTTGCATAAGGGCAGTATACAGCGAATCGGAAAATTCGGCGAGTCTCTTATGGGGTATGAGCAAGCGGGCTCAGGTGTTTTTCTTCAAGTAGGAAGTTTAAGTGTGCAGAGGAAAATCTAAGTAAAAGGATAAATATTCACTAATAATAAATATTTATATAGAAAAGCCTTATTTTCGAATCTACCTTGTCAGCTTAGGCTAAAATGATATACTTGGGGTTCCGTCGTATCCAAAAAGTTGGGGGCAAAGAGGCCGCGACCCGGGCTCGGGGAGCTTAGGCGTTGCCACCCGGCGTCATTGATCAGGCAGTGGTCGATGCAAAGGTACTTTTTGCGTCGATGATAAAAAGGGGATCAACCATGAAAGAGCGTAAGACTATTGTGGTCGCACTGGGCGGAAACGCCATAATAGAGGAAGGCACCGAGGGCACGATAACCCAGCAATTCGCCAACACAAGAAAGAGCCTGGCCGCCATTGTCGACATGATAGCCAAGGGGCACAGAGTTGTACTTACCCACGGAAACGGTCCTCAGGCGGGAGTCCATCTCATTCGCAACGAGGCAGCCAGTGCCCAGGTTCCTCCCTCACCCTTGGGGGTTATCGTGGCGGATACCCAGGGCTCCATGGGCTACATGATAGCCCAGAGCCTGGCCAATGCCCTTCTCAAGGCGGGAATCCGCAAAGACGTTGTAACCCTTATTACCCAAGTAGTGGTAGATCCCCAGGATCCTTCCATGCTCAACCCGACTAAGTATGTGGGCCCATTCTACAGGGCTGATCAGGTTGATCAGCTTTCCGCCCGGGGGTGGCTGATAAAAGAAGACCCGGGCAGGGGCTTTAGAAGGGTAGTGCCCAGCCCAATTCCACTGGATATTGTGGAAAAGGATACGATCCGCGACCTGGTACGGGATGGGAAAATTGTTATTGCCGTAGGAGGCGGCGGCGTCCCTGTCTACCGCGAATCGGACGGCAGTCTTGAGGGGGTAGACGCTGTCATCGATAAGGACAGAGCATCTTCCCTCTTGGCTAATCTTATCGACGCGGATCAGTTGATAATTCTAACTGGGGTTGAAAAAGTGGCTGTAAATTTTAAAAAACCCGATCAGCGGTTTTTTGACAAGCTCAGCATAGCGGAGTGCGAACGCTATCTAGCGGAAGGGCAGTTCCCCAAGGGCTCCATGGGGCCTAAGATCGAAGCCGCCCGGGATTTTATAAAGCGAGGTGGCGCCGAGGTGATCATTACCTCCATGGAAAACGCCAGCCTAGCGGTGGAAGGTAAGGCGGGTACTAGTATAAGCGAGTAATAGCCCGTCTAGAAGATGTGACCATTAAGCCTTCAGCTTGACGAGTCTTAGGTATCCGTGCTAGTTTTTTTCGAATCTTTACGTAAAGGATTGAATATGAATTCTATCTCCCAGGGCCTGGTGCTTCTCCAGGCTGCGACAGGAAGTTCGAGCGGTCAGATGGTTTCGACCCTCGTCACCTTCGGTCTCGTTTTCGTGGTTTTTTATTTTCTAATCATTCGGCCTCAAAACAAAAAGCAAAAAGAGGCTAAGAAGATGATCGAAGCCGTCAAGAAGGGCGACAAGATCATCACTATCGGCGGTATTCATGGTATGGTGCATGCGGTAAAAGAAACCACGGTGGTAGTAAAAGTGGATGACGACTGCAGGATCGAGTTTACCAAGTCCGCCATCGCTACTCTGGCGCCAGCCAGAGTAGAGGAAAAAGCCGTCGAGGAACCTGTTGTCGCGGCAGAGAAGACTCATAAAGCCGAAAAAGCAGAAAAGTCCGAAGAAGAAAAGAAATAGCCTCAAAGGTCTGATGCCCGTTTATAGGCAATTCTCGTTCGAGGACTGCCTGCGCCGCGCAATGACGTTGCGGATGGGTCTTGGACGCTGCGATACTAAAGTGGAGTTACCGGAATGAGTAAAATCCGTCGTCTGATCATCGTAATCCTGGTGATTGCCGTCGCCTTCGCCTTCCTGTTTCCGACAATTCATTGGTACTTCCTGACTCCTAAAGAGGATCAGGCAGTGGCTGTTGGATCTAGGGAGCAGATCAGGGACTTTTCCCGCAGAATGGCTTATTCGGCGCTTACCGATATAAAGGCCAAGGCTTTGGCCGGCGATGCTTCCGATCTGTCCAAACAGTACGATCTGGTGGTGCAGGTAGCGAAAAAAGCGTATAAGGCCAAAAAGAAGTCCCTCCCGGGTGAGTGGAATGCCTCGAACATTCTTGCGGCCTTTTCCAGCGAACGTTCTATGTTCGACGCCGTCGAGGCCGAATACAGGGAACGATCCTTGGACCTTAAAAAACGCCATGGCAATGCACTGCAGCTAGGCTTGGACCTTGCGGGAGGCATGTCGGTGGTAATTCAAGCCGATATGGATGCCCTCGCCGAAAAACTTGGACAGAATCTAACTGCGGCGGATCGCGAGGACGCCATGCAGCGGGCAGTGGAAGTACTCAACAGCCGTATCGACCAGTTTGGACTTACCGAGCCTGTTATCCGCCGTCAGGGCGAGGATCAGATCTATGTCGAGATCCCTGGAACCGCCGATCCTGAACGGATTAACTCCATTATAATGGGCAAGGGTAATCTGGCCTTTTACATTGTCGATTCAGAAGCTAGTTCAGCCCTGGATGCTTACCTAACCGCCAACCCTTTGGGTGTTGACGAAAGGACTATGACGGTCTCTGAGCCTGGCATAGTCCCCGAAGGGAAAATAATCCGCAGGGTGTACACCAAGGATAGCTACGGCTTGGATGAGTTCACCGGCCGATACCTCGTGCTCGAGGCAAAGCCGGGGCTGGACGGTAGCCATGTGCAGAGCGCCACGGTATCGAGTGATCCGATAACCGGTCAACCTGAAACCAATTTTGTGTTGGACAAGGAAGGCGGTGATCTCTTTTACGAGTTGACAAGCGCCAATGTGGGCAAGTCCCTGGCTGTGATGTTGGACGATAGGATTAAATCCTACGCCACAATTCAGGAACCCATACGAGAATCGGTGCGCATCTCTGGATTCGACGCAGTGGAAGCCCAAAACCTGGCTACGCTGCTGAGAACCGCCGCTCTTCCCATTTCCTTGAGTGTCTCTAACCAGCAGGCTATTGGAGCCTCTCTGGGCGAAGACTCCATCGCTCAAGGGCAGCGGGCGATTATTGTCGGCCTCTTGGCGGTTTTTGTCTTCATGTTCGCCTATTACAAAGGCGCCGGCATCAATGCAGTCCTGGCTCAGATCATCAACCTTTATGTCGTACTCTCTGTGCTTACCGCCTTTAAGCTCACCCTTACGCTGCCTTCACTGGCCGGTTTTGTTCTCACCGTGGGCATGGCTGTCGACGCAAGCGTTGTAATTTTCGAGCGCATAAAGGAAGAGATGAGGGTAGGCAAATCGAGAAAAGCGGCTATTGACGCTGGATTCCATAATGCTTTCTGGGCGGTTATGGACTCGAATATCACTACTATAATCGCAGCCTTATTCCTGGCTCAGCTTGGCTCCGGAGCCATCCAAGGCTTCGCGATCTCCCTGGCGATCGGTAATATGACCAGCCTCTTTACCTCTCTCTTCGTATCGAGGCTCATCTTCGATTTCGGCACCGACGTACTTAAGCAGAAGGACGTCTCCATCAGCTGGAGGATCAAATAAATGAAACGCGTAATCCGATTCAGCCGATTTTTTATTCCCGCCGCCATTATTTCGGCGGGGCTGATCCTCTTTAGTATCATTGGATACGCTACCAAGGGTTTTAACCTCGGTGTCGATTTCCAGCCGGGAATCAACCAGACTGTACAGCTGGCATATCCTGTGGGTAGTGTCTCGTATTCGGACAAAGGCAACGCCGAACTCAGAGTATCCGACAAGGACCTTACCCTGGTATTTTCAGGAGCGGAAATAGAGCAACGAACGGTCGTCTTGAGCTATCAAGACTACGGCACTATCAAGGAGCTGGTTGGTGTGCTGACTGCCGAAGCTGGTGTTGAGGTATCGGTAGATCCAACACAGGAAGGCTTTCCCTCTAATCTCCTTCTTCCCACATCCCAGGGAAACACGTTGATCAGCCAGAATGCCATCAAGCTCCACAGGGCAGCTTCGGGAGAGGGCGAACTCTTCTCAACTATTGAACAGGTTCGCGAAGCGATAAGCGGGCTTGGCAAGATTTCGGTGCAAACGCTTAAGCCCGAATCCAGTCAGCGTTACTTGATTCGTGTCGAGGATCCGGGTGAGGACCCCAATTTCTCCGCCACGGCGAGGCAGGCTGTAGTATCCGGGCTCGAGTCGGTTTTTGGCCAAGACAGGGTCGTCGTGCTCAAGACGGACTTTGTGGGAGCTCGATATTCACAAGGGCTTTCCCGCACATCTTTGCTGCTGGTCGGTGCTACCCTGCTGCTAATTTTCCTTTACTCCCTTATTCGGTTTAAAGCTGGTTATGCCATTGGAGCCGTGCTGGCGATAGCCCAGGACGCTATTGTGATGGTAGGGTTTATTGTCTGGACCAGGATGGAGTTCAGCTCCATGACAATAGCCGCCATCCTCACCATTCTAGGGTATTCGATCAACGACACAATCGTTCAGTTCGACCGCATCCGCGAACAGAAGAGACTTCAACCGAACGAAAAGTTCATCGATGTGGTCAATGATTCCCTGACACTCACCTTTGGTAGGACAATTATAACGACAGCGACGACTATGCTAACGGTACTCGCGCTCTTTTTCTTTACTACCGGGAGTATGAGGGATTTCGCTTTGGCTCTCTTTGTCGGCATGGTGTCGGGAACCTACTCGACTATCTTTATCGCCAGTGGTTTTGTTACCTGGTGGTATTCGAGGAACAAGAAAACTAAGCAGCCGAAGATCGCCAATGCGGCGCAACCTTCGGGTAACGCTTTCTAAGGGTGAATTCTAAAAGCTCTTTACAGAGACGGGGCGCCTAAGCTATAGTGTGCCCCACATCGGCGCCGTACCCAAGTGGTAAGGGAGAGGTCTGCAAAACCTTTATGCATCGGTTCAATTCCGATCGGCGCCTTGTAGCGGCCAGGGCCGTCCGCCTTCGCGGACGGCCCTGGCTTTTTTCATATTCCTTTGCGTGTCGGTGAAAATAAAACCCTGGGGAATAAATGAATCAGCCTTTCTTGCGGGTCTTTTCCTTTCGGGGTAATATGTTGGTTCAGAGGAAAGGGATGTGACCGAAACAATGTCAAAAGCAGGCAAACCTAGGTCGTCGACGCTATCGAGTCTAATCATGCCTCTTCTCTACGCGCTTGTCGTTATTGGTGTATTTGCGAGTATCGCTCTCCGACTCCAGTCCTCAGAACGGAGTCTTTGTTCGGGGGTTGTCATCAGGGCAGCCACCGAGCTAAAAGATTACATGAGCGAACTGCAGCTTGAGGCATCGGTAATGGCTGCGTCTATTTCTAAAAACCCCGAGCTGCCAAAATCCGAAGCCGCTCGCATAGCCTCGTCTTTGTTGTCTTCTCGGCCTTTTGTGACAGGGATCAGCCTCGCTCCTTCTGCTTTAGTTCGTTATCATTTCCCTGAAACCGATGGCGAGTCCCTGATCGGCCACGATCTTCTCTCCAATCCCGAACGCAGGGATGCCCTCACCCAGGCTATGGAATTAAAAGAGCCTGTTTTTTCCGGACCCTTCGAAGCCCTCGAGGAAGGATCGGTGCTCTTTATTCGATATCCTGTTTTCAGTGCCGGAAAATTTTGGGGTTTTGTCAGTGTCAATGTAGACTTCAATGGGCTTGTTGAGGACTTAGCGCTGGATGCTTCCTATCCGGGTTTTATCTTCGCCCTCGCTGCGGTTGACCAGCAGGAATCTGCACAACTGGAAGAAAACGTCAATGCCGGCAGAAATGGAATTAAGCTTTCTGATCTTAAGATAGCCGGTGATTCAGGAGCGCATAAACAAGGTGTAACCTCAGCACTTTTAGATCTGCCAGGGCTTGCTTGGCGGCTCTATACAATGCCCTTAAAAGGATGGCTGGCATTGAGTCCCTCGCTTTACCTTTTAGGTGTAGCGGCATTAGCCGGAGCTTTTTTTCTTTTCGCATGGATCAGGGCATTGGGAAGTAAGAACCAAGAAGTAACCAAGAATGTAGAGCCTTTATTTTCTCTTCTCGCGGAGCAAGGGAAAAGGCTAGCAACACCTTTTCCGGAGGTTATCGACGGGCCGATGAGTCACCTGCCCAGAGAAAAGGCGACACATCCTGTAGTTGAGCCGAAACCTGCGACCAGGATTGAAGGTGTGCCCGGCATTGAGAGTAAGCCCAGCACAGAGCCGGAGCCCGTACCCGGAGCGCCGCAAGTGCCTGGACAAGAAACGGTTACAATTAAGTTCAAGGGGCCTTCGGTCAAAGGCCAGCTCTACATGCCGGATGTAATGTTCTCGGGTGATCCTAAGGACCTTTTCGCGCATTTACGCGTCGTGGATGATGAAGGCAAGGCCGAAACAAAACCCAAGTTTGAGCCCGAGCCGGCGCGATCCCAAAAAGCGCAAATACTCCTCGATTCGATGAGAAAACAGACATCCGGTGACAAGGCAAAGGTAAGCTTCGGCAGCGTTTCCATCTTGGTCGTCGATGATAGCGAAGCCAATCGCGATATCATGGGACGGATGCTGTCGCTTCGAGGCTATGAGCCTGAATTCGCGGCTTCTGGGGAAGAAGCCCTGGCGCGATGCTCGGCCAAGGAATTTTCCATAATCTTCATGGACTGCTTTATGCCCGGCATGGATGGCTATAAAACCAGCGAACTGATACGGTCTTCAAGGGTTTCTGCCAGAACGCAAATTATCGGCATGAGTGCGAGGGTAGGGGCACAGGAGCTGGAGCGCTGCAAGGCTTCGGGAATGAAAGACCTACTCTCCAAGCCTTTTACGCTAAGTCAGCTGACCGCCATGATTCAGGGTTTGGCTGGCTAAAGCCTCTAAGCATAGTCTTGAGTCTAATGCCTTTTCCTGGACTTGAAAATTTCGTATCATATATAAATGACATCATTAGCTACACTACGGAAACCTTTTAGGTACAGTTTTTATAATGCAACTTTGTATTTAATTGCAGCCAATATCCTCTTTTTCGCCCTAAGCTATATCTTTCCACTCATCAAGGTGTATATGGCGCTTAATCCTGCAGCCATGCTTTCGGGCTTTGTCTGGCAGGTTTTTACCTACATGTTCGCTCATGCGGATATTTCCCATCTATTGGTGAATATGCTTGGTCTTTTTATTTTTGGCACAGCGGTGGAACGGAGCATGGGGAGCAAGGAATTCCTGCTTTTCTATCTTTTAACGGGAACCCTGGCAGGCATAGCTTCTTTCGGCATCTATGTGGCCACCGGATCATGGTACACCATGCTCTTAGGTTCGTCCGGGGCTGTATACGCCCTGCTCTTGGCTTTTGCGGTGCTCAATCCAGAGGCGAGGATTTTTCTCTATGGTATTTTGCCCGTTCGGGCTCCGGTACTCGTGCTTGGTTACGCAGGCATTGAGATATTATCCCAGCTTCTAAGTTTCAGGAGTTCCATCGCCCATCTCACGCATCTGGCGGGCTTTCTATGGTCTTGGCTTTACTTTATTATCCGGTTTGGCATAAATCCGGCGAAAAGGCTGTTCGGACCTCGGCGCTAGTGCAGTTCTAATTGCCGATTAAGCGCCGGTCTCGGGATCGGACAATCGCTTTTTTTCCGCCTCGATGTGCATCATCTCAAGGTCTTCCATTACGTGGTCGACCAATTCTTGTTTTTTATCTTCTTTAAAATGATGTTCAGCCTTTACATGTTGTATAAGCTCCTCGCTCTTATAGACCTTGCTGACAGTAAAAATCACCTTGTCCTTATGCAACAGGTCGTCTTCCATTTCACCTGAAGGGTTTATCCTGAGGATGTTTCCATTTATAGCCACGAGACAGAAATTATCAAAGCCTTTGATATATGACGCGATCTCGCGTACGCCCTTTTTCGAACCAGGATCCCAGGGCCTGAACCGCGTGCCAGCAGGAAAGACAAGGACAAGGCGACCCGAGACTTTGAGTTCGGCTAGCTTTTTTACCGCCGCCCAGTTGATAGCCATGCTTCTTCTGATTTCGTGGTAGAGCTTTGTCGGTTCTTTGAAGCGCTTTTTTATGATTTCCAGGGAACGGCTGGGATAGATAACAAGCCTCGTGTATGCCTTTGTAAAAGCGCTGACCATCGGATTAGACTCGGAGAGCTTGATTCCTGCGATGGCCACAATGGAGTCGGCCATTTTTTTACCCGGTTCTTCCTGCCTGCGCAGAAGGTAATGGAATACCGGGAGGTCGAAATTCGAATAGTGTTCTACAAGAAGCAGGCAGGATTCGCCCTGGATTGCTCGGCTGTATAGGTCAGCCAGATGTTCGAACCCGTCGATGTGTGAATTTGAAAGGAGATGATCTTCCAATATCTGGTCTATGTAAGGAAGAATTTTGCCTCGGCCTTCCTGGTAGACATTGTCCTCCGTGAGTATGGCGGGTTCATTCTGACCCTCCATAAGCTTGGAAAGCAGGGGCTTATAACGTTCGGGAATCGAATCCATCTTCACTCCAAGGGGAAGTCTGTAACCCAACTATAGATAGCTTCCCCTGGGTTGTCAATTTATCCCACGACTAGTCGAGAACCCTGGCGAGAACCCTACTATAAACCCTAGCCGTGAACCTTAGCCGCGGGCTTTAAATGCCTCCAGGGCTTGGGCAAGTCTTTGCGCTCCCCGGGCGCACTCGTCGGTGGAGCAGGAGTAAGCTATGCGAATGTGTCCTTCGCCGGCGGATCCGAAAACACTTCCCGCCACGGTGGCTATGCCATGCTCGGCTAGGAGGTAATCCGCCAGCTCTGAAGAGCTCTTGCAGAAGGCGTTGATATTGGGAAAGAGATAGAAAGCCCCCAGAGGCTCGACAATAGTAAGTCCGGGGATCTTTTTTAGTCCCTTAAGGAGTATTTCGCGTCGAGCGGCGAACTGAGCTACCATCTCATCCACGCAGCTCTGATCGGCGTTCAGAGCGTGGGCGGCTCCTGCTTGGATAAAGGTGTTTACGCAGACTGTGGTGTACTGCCTGACTTTAAGGAGGGCCCTGGTCAGTTGCTCGGAGGCCACCGTCCATCCCAGCCTCCAGCCGTCCATTGAGTAGGTTTTGGAAAAGCCATTGATGATTATCGTGCGCTCTTCCATACCGGGGATAGAATAAATGCTGGGAGCGACAGCTTCTTTTCCGTAATAAATACGGGAATAAATTTCATCGGATACCACCAAGATGTTGTGGCGTTTCGCTATATTGGCCAGTTCCTGCAGACTTTCGGCGCTCTGAACAGCTCCTGTGGGATTGCCTGGGGAGGTTATGCAGAGCATCTTAGTCTTTGGAGTGATCTTGGCCTCCACATCCTTGGGGTCCAAGACAAAACCGTTGGATTCCTTCGTGGCCACTTCCACGGGCACGCCGCCGGCTAGGGATACGCAGGACTTATAGTGGTGCCAGTTGGGGTTGGCGATGATCACTTCGTCGCCGGGATTGAGGAGGGCGAGCATCGTTACCATGATGCCCTCGTTGGCACCGGCCATGACGATGGATTGGGTTTCGCCGTTGACCTTTATGCCGGTATCGATAGTGGTCCGGTTTCCAATGGCCTTTCGCAGGGCGGGCGTTCCAAGGTTTGGGGCGTAGTGCACTTCTCCCTTGCGCAGGGATTCGATAGCCGCTTCCTTGATGTGGGCGGGGGTATCGAAGTCAGGCCTGCCGATCTGCCAGTGGATTACGTCCTTGCCCACGGCTTCCAGTTCCTTAACCTTGTCGAAAACTTTTCGTATCCCCGAAAACGGCACCTTTGCAAGCCGATCAGCCATGAAGGCCTCGGGATTGAATAAATTTGAATTGGTAGTGTTCTGCATTTTGCTCTCCTTATTTATGTTTCCGCATGATCAGCTGTAAATACTCTGTAGGGTCGATGTGGGCTTCTATTATCACAGGTCCATCGGTCTCGAAGCCTTGAATGAGGGCTTTTCTGTATTCAGCCGCCGTGTCAGCTCGCAGGACAGGTACGCCGAAAATGTAATTAGGCGTGGGGCATTCATCCTCGTAGAGCACCGTCGAATAGCTTTCGAAATTTTTTCTGGCCTGCTTAAGTCTGATCAGTTCCAGGTTTTGGTCCGCCAGAATAACGAAGACGATGGGGAGCTTTCGTCGTCGGGCCAAGGCCATCTCTCCGGCCATCATTAGGAAGCCTCCATCACCGCTGACACAGGCTACTTTTTTGTCTGGCCTGCAAAGCTTGGCGGCGATGGCGGAGGGTACGCCAAAGCCCATGGAGGAATTGCCGTTGGTCATGATCTGCAGCCCTGGCTCCGGGGTCCGCCAGGCTTGGCCGATGAGGTGGGTGTGAGCACCCACGTCGCAGGTCATTATGCCGTCTTCGGGAAGGATTTCCCTGAGTATGGCCAAGGCTGCCCTGGGCCCGAAGCTGCCTTCGGGAGGGGCGAGGTCGGCGAACATCTTCAGCTTTCTCTGCTCCAGGGCTTTCTGGTCCCAGTCTGAGGCCTTCGTGGGGAGGGCGGCCAGATATTTTAAGGAAGTACCGATGTCCCCCACGATATCGCAGACGCCGGGGTAGGCAGCGCGATCGATATCAGCCTCCACGTTATCCAGGCTGAGCAAGGCTGCCCTGGGCATCCAGTCTTCGTAGTTGAACTCCACCGGATCGTAGCCCACGCCGATAACCAGGTCGGCCTGACTGTGGGTTTCAGCCACCCTGTCGCTCAGGGCGTGGAAGAGGACTCCGGTATACCAGGGATGGTCTTCCCGGAGTATGCCCTTGGCCATGGGAGTGAGGACTACGGGTATACCATGCTTTTCCGCAATCGCGGCGATAAGGGGGCCCGCCTTGGCGCGGACCGCCGAAAGGCCTACTGCCATCACAGGCTTGCGGCTTGCGCTAAAGCATTTTTCCATGGCGGAGAGCAGGGCTTGCGAGGCGGGAGCCGGTTGTGCCAGGGATCCGAGTATTTGGGAAGAACTTCCTGAAGAAACCGCCTGCCTGCTCCCGATATCCTCGGTAAGACCGATGTGAACAGGGCCAGGGGTTTCGGAGAGGGCAATCCTGTAGGCTTGGTCGACAATCTGATCCAGCCTTTCCGCCGAAAGCCGTGTCGTCCATTTGGTGAGTGGTTTGAAAAAGGCCTGCTGGTCGAAAGCCATCTGCACTGTGCGACCAAGCAAATGTTCGGGCGGTTCGCTGGAGAGAGCGATCATGGGTGATCGGTCCAGTAAGGCGCCGAGCACGCCGGTGCTGAGATTGGCGGCGCCTGGTCCTACGGTGCCGTAGCAGGCTGCCGGGACTCCGGTAAGCCTGGCACAGACATCGGCCATAAAGCTGGCGCTGGCCTCATTGGCCACCAGGACGAAATCGAGGTCCTGCTTTCGCATTGCTTCCATATAATAGAGCCAAGAACCACTAGGAACGCCGAATACGAAGCGCATGCCCCGTTCTTTAAACTTGGCTATCAGTTGTTCTGCAACAGTACTCATATCACTCCCTTGGGCGCTTCGTAAAAACACCCAAATATATTAAACATCCTATATCATATATACTAGCATATGGAGCCTGATTAAGCAAGCGCGTTTCGGTTTAATCGTTTCCATGCAAGGCACAGGTAAGTGCAATAGTAGCGCTTTTTATACAGCCCATTCTTGGATTTTGTCTATTGTGCCCTTACGTGAATCGATGATATATTCTATGCGATATAAAGGATTATACTAGTGATTATCCTATAAAACCGAGGCCTTCCCTATGCGGAAAATCGTCACTCTTTCCATGCGCGATCAAATCTATGAGGCGCTTCGAGAATCAATAATGAAAAATGCCTACTTGCCCGGAGCTATGCTACCAATCGATAAGCTGGCAGAGGATTTCGGCGTGAGCGCCACCCCGGTACGGGAAGCCCTGGTGCGCTTGGAAGCCGAGAGCCTTGTAACCCTTATCCCGAACAAGGGGGCTATGGTCACCGAGATTAAAACTCAGGATATTCGCAACAACTGGGAAATGCGCCTGCTGCTCGAACCCTACGCCGCTGCGAAGAGTTGTCATTTAATTCCCGAAGGCGATTTGCTCAAACTTCGAAAAGAAATTCTAGATATGAAGTCCGCTCCCTTCGACAACGACCGCTATGTCGGCTTAGATACGAAGCTCCATGATACCCTCTATATCCATCTATCCAATGCAGTGCTGCGAGACAGTATCCGCCGGGTGCATCAGATGTCCATAAGGATTCGCTATTTCCCCGAGGGTTCGGTGCAGATGCATACACAAGTGGTTGATGAGGTGTTGGACGAGCACCTCACCATTGTGGACGCCCTGTTGTCCCGCGACGTAGACAGGGTAGAAAAAAGCGTAAAGACCCACCTCGAAAATGGAGAAGCCAGAACTATCGAAGCGTTTATAAAAAACAAATAATTCTGCACGACTAGTTCATCAAGGGATTCACGCGTACCTACAGAAGTAAATTACACTCTTGCGCACCAAAAAAACCCATGATACAATTTATCATATAGGATATAGGATATAATTGGATCGATTGTCAGGCGCGTCGCACAATTGGGCTGTCTCGGTTGCTAGAAGGGCCTTTAGCTCCAATCATATGTACTAAGAGAGGTAATGTGTGAAGAAGAACAAAGAAGAGATCGCGCTTGAGGGAGCGACCTCCGTTGATGCAGACAAAATAATGCAAAAAGCGGAGGTAGAATCCAGGTACAGAAGAAACTTTCTGCCCTTCTGGAAGATCGTAATCGCTGTGATCTCCGTCGTATTTATCTCCTACCACCTCTATACCGCGCGCTTCGGCATGCCGGAGACAATAAAGCACCGAGCCTTGCATGTAGGTTTTATTCTCGCCCTGGTGTGGCTGTATTTTCCGGCTACCAGCAAGTCGCCTAAAAACAGACCTAGTTACATTGATATTGGCCTCTTTATCGTTACGGTGGTCGTCACTGTATATACGATCATTGCAAGAGACGCTTTCCTGATCAGGGCGGGCGTTGCTACCCTGGACAACTATATATTCGGCGGCATCCTCATTCTCCTGATCCTGGAGGCTTGCAGACGATCGGTGGGGATCCAGCTGTTAATCCTTGGAATTATCTTCATTCTTTACGCCTATTTCGGCAGAATCATGCCCGGTGTTCTCTCCCACAGGGGACACTCTATTCAGCGGATTATCTACCAGCTGTATCTCACTGGACAGGGTATTTTCGGCATCCCCATAGAGGTTTCCTCCACTTTCCTGATAATTTTCGTCATTCTCGCTTCAGTCTTGGAACGAAGCGGTTTAGGCAAACTCTTTAATGACGTGGCCCTCGGCTTAGGCGGAAGGATGACAGGAGGACCGGCCAAGGTAGCGGTAGTGGCCTCAGCTCTTATCGGCACTATCTCGGGCAGCGCCGCGTCCAACGTAGCCACCACCGGGGCCTTTACAATACCCCTTATGAAGAAGGTTGGCTATAAGCCTCATTTTGCGGGCGCCGTGGAAGCAGCTGCATCCACCGGCGGACAGATCATGCCCCCCATCATGGGTTCGGCCGCTTTTATCATGGCTGAATTCTTGGGCATGAAGTACATCAGCATAGCCGCAGCGGCAATTATACCTGCCATGCTGTATTTTGCTTCTGTATTCTTCCAGATCGACCTGCGCGCTCGGTCCCTCGGCCTAAAAGGCCTGGCAAAGGAAGACCTTCCCAATGTGAAAAGTACAGTCTTCCGGTACGGTCACATGATTTTCCCCATGATCGTCCTGGTGTATTTAATGATCGAAGGACGAACTCCCCTGTACGCAGCTTTTTATACCGTACTCTTCACCGTCATACTTTCATGGGTGAGAAAAGAGACTAGAATCGATCTTAAGGCGGCGAAGGATGTGGCAGTGAACTCCGCTAGAAGTTCGCTTTCCATCGGCGTGGCCATGGCTAACGCGGGCTTTATCATTGCGGTTCTCGCAATGACTGGAATCGGCGCAATTCTCGCGGACAATATAGTCATGCTCTCCCAGGGTAGGCTCATCATCGCCCTAGTGCTCTGCATGATCGTGGCTATAATACTGGGCATGGGATTGCCCACCTCGGCCTGCTATGTCATAGCAGCGTCTATAACAGTTCCCATACTTACTAAAATGGGCGTTGCACCTTTCCAGGCACATTTCTTTGTGTTCTATTACGCCTGTCTCTCCACGATAACGCCCCCCGTCGCCTTGGCGGCCTATGTAGGTGCGGGCTTAGCGGGAGCTAAGTCCAGTACCGTTGGTTGGACCGCCTTCAAGCTAGCACTGGCTGGCTTTATCGTACCCTTCTTCTTCATCTATTCACCGGCCATGCTTCTGATCGCCGACTCGGCCACCCAGATCGTGTGGGCAGCCGTTACAGGCCTCGCCGGTACCTTCCTTCTTGCGGTGGGGGTAGAAGGTTATCTCACAATCAAGCTTCCGATATGGCTCAGGCCGGTGTTTATAGTAGCCGCCCTCATGCTCATAACCCCTGGCATTACCACGGATTTGATCGGTCTAGGTTTGACGATCGCGGGCTGGCTTGTTATCCAGGTACTTAAAAGGAATGCTAAGGCTGTAGCAGCTTAAGGAAAAATCCGTTGGCCATAGCCAATGATGTATGGCCACTCGGAAGCAAAGAAAGGATTCAGCGGCCGGGCTCAAGTTCGGCCAGAATCGAATATATTGCAAATCGATAGATACAAGGAGGTTTCTTTAATGAAACAGTTTGGAAGAAAAGCGATCATCATCGCCATGATCGCCCTGGTGCTCGGCGGCTCCGACCTCTTCGCCCAGAAGATCACTCACATCACCATGGGAACAGCGGGCGTCAGCGGCACCAACTATCCCACCGGCCTTGCCATGTGCGCCATCTGGAACAAAGCGATCCCCGGCATCAAGGCCGTCGCCATCGCAACCGGAGGAAGCCCCCATAATATCGACCTCCTTAGAACCAAGGACGCCGATATCGCCCAGGTGCGCTCCCTCGAAGCTTGGAGAGCCACCAACGGCATAGCTCCCTACCCCGAGAAGATGCCCTGGATCCGCGCCATCACAGGCGGTCTCTTCATGGACGTTTTCCAGGTAGTAGCCTCCAAGTCCTCCGGCATCAAGTCGGTGGCCGACTTCAAAGGCAAGCGCATCGCGGTAGGTCCCGTAGGCTCAGGCGGTGAAGTGGACGCCCGGGAGACACTGGCTGCCTATGGGCTTACCTATAAAGACATGAAAGTGAGCTTTGTTGAGTTCTCCCAGGGCATCGAGATGCTGCAAGACGGCCTTGTGGACGGTGCCATTCTCGGCCTCGCCATGGGTTCGGCCGGCATGATGGAATTGCTTTTGGATGGCAAAGTCCAGCTCATCCCCATCACCGATGCAGCGCTTGCAAACCTCAAGAAGGTCAACCCCACCTACACCAAGGCCAATATCCCAGCTGACACCTATCCCCACCAGCCAGCTCCGGTTCCCACCGTCGGCACTCCTCCCGATGTCATCATGGCTAGGGCCGATATGGACGCCGACCTGGTCTACAAGATGACCAAGGCCGTGTATGAAAACATCGCCGAAGTACAGAAGGTTTCCGCACTGCTCAAGCAGTTCACCCCCAACCTCGTACTTCCCGACGATCAGATGCTCATTCCCTATCACCCCGGAGCCAGGAAGTACTTTGTGGAGCAGGGCTGGCTGAAATAAGACTGGAAATCAGCCTGCCGTAGCCAGACGAAATAACCGTCAGTGCATACGTTGGGCTGATTGGTACAGACTATTGTTTTTTCGGGGCCGCCCGAGGGAAAGCCTTCCCTCGGGCGGCCTTTTCTTTGCAGCATTCGATTCCCAAAGCACTCGCCGACCCCCGCCAGGTGCATTTGCCTTGTTTTAACCGAAATTTAACAATCACCGCATAAAAAACTCACATTACAGGCGTATCTTTGCCGCGAAACCTACGTTAAAGGAGAACATTGATGAAGAAAGCGTTAATCGCGATCCTGATTCTTTTCGCGGCTTTGTCCCTGGGCGCCCAGGCCAAGTATTCCTGGCTGGACAGCGTCTCCGACGATTCGGATGGATTGCTGCCAGGCATCAACCCCATGAAGGTCACCGGCCGCATCGTCACCGCCGGTTCCTCCACTGTCTTTCCCCTCTCCGAAGCCATTGCCGAACAATTCGTCAAGGAAGGCTTCAGCGGCCAGGTAACCATTGACTCGATCGGTTCCGGCGCCGGTTTTGATCGTTTCACCAAGACCGGGGAGACCGATATCTCCAACGCCTCAGTCAAGATCAAACAGAGTAATATCGACGCGGCGGCCAAGCTTAACCCGCCCCGCAACCCAATCGAGTTCCGAATCGGTACCGATGCCCTAGCTGTGGCTGTTTCATCCACCAACAACTTTGTGAAAAACCTGACAATCGCCGAACTAGCGACTATTTTCTCCACCGCCCAGTATTGGTCCGATGTGAGAAAGGAATGGCCCAGGCAGGAGATTAAGCGCTTTTCCCCCGGCACTGATTCAGGAACCTTCGACTACTTCGTGGAGCATGTGTTCAAGAAGGATAAGAAACCCTTACTCTCGGCTAAGAATCTCCAGCTCTCGGAGGATGACAATGTGCTTGTCCAGGGCATAGTCACCGACCAGTACGCCATCGGCTACTTCGGCTACGCCTATGCTGCCGAGAACAAGGGCAAAATAAGGGCCGTGTCGATCGAAGGTATCGAGCCCAACCAGTCCACCGTTGATGCGGGCACTTACCCTCTGGCCAGACCCCTCTTCCTTTACTCCGACGCCGGTGTCATACGGTCTAAGCCCCAGGTGGCGGCATTCCTCACCTACTATCTCACCTACGTTAACGATCTCATCAAGAAGGTAGGCTACTTCCCGGCGCCCGCAGCGGATCTTAAAAAATCCAAGACCCTCCTGGCCGAGGCTATGAAGGGATTGTTCTAAACTACCATGGGCTTTGGAGACATTTCCAAGCCTGCCAATTCGCTCCCCCGGACCTTACTGTATCGTCCCAGGCCGGGGGAGTTGATTATTCAGGCATTGTTATTTTTTGCCGCCTCTATATCCATCTTCACCACCATCGGTATCGTCGCCAGCCTGGGCATAGAAGCCTTTGCCTTTTTCAAAGAAGTATCCCTGGTTGAGTTTTTCACCGACACGGTCTGGCAGCCCGCAATAGAGCGATTCGGCATCCTCCCCCTCTTGAGCGCTACGCTTGTCACCAGTTTCTGGGCTATGCTTCTAGCCCTGCCACTAGGCCTCTTGGTGGCGATCTACCTTTCCGAGTACGCCCCCCGCAGGGTGCGAAATTTTCTCAAACCGGTTCTCGAACTCCTGGCAGGCATACCCACGGTTGTCTACGGGTATTTTGCCCTCAACACCGTCACACCGATAATTCGAAACCTTTTCGGACAACAGCGGGTGGATGTGTACAACACCCTGTCCGCCGGCCTGGTCATGGGTATCCTCATCCTTCCTCTTATCGCCTCCATGTGCGAGGACGCCCTCTCCTCGGTCCCCCGATCGCTCAAGGAAGGGGCATACGCCATGGGAGCTAATAAGCTGGAAGTTTCCCTTACAATTGTCGTGCCCGCCGCTTTTTCCGGCATAGCTGCCGCTTTTATTCTGGGACTATCGAGGGCCGTGGGCGAAACCATGATCGTGGCCATGGCGGCAGGCGCCGGGCCTAAGCTCACCCTTAACCCCTTCAAGTCCGCCGAGACTATGACAGGGCATATCGTAAGGATTGCAGGGGGAGATCTTTCCTATGGTTCCATGGATTATCAGAGCCTCTTCGCCATAGCCTTGGTTCTTTTTATCGTTACTCTCGGTCTTAACATGCTCTCTACGCGGATCGTGCGTCGCTTCAGGGAGGTCTACGAATGAGCTCCTCGCTTCCCACATCAGGCCAACTCGACTCCCGGCTTGAAGAGCGCCGCAAAAAATCCGGTCGCTGGAAACTCATATTTCTGCTCTGCACCATCGTGTCGGTTTTCTTTCTAGCCGCCCTCCTTGCGGGTATCGTGAATCAAGCCTTTGGCTATGTCCTGGTCCAGACCGAGGAGGATCCGGCGAGCCTTGTGCCCGAAGGCCACCA
The DNA here is from genome assembly GCA_002428725.1 of Spirochaetaceae bacterium UBA6076. Classification (GTDB taxonomy): domain Bacteria; phylum Spirochaetota; class Spirochaetia; order Treponematales; family Rectinemataceae; genus UBA2256. The sequence goes on from DIXQ01000034.1 coordinate 223,327, forward strand.
GCTGGAAGAGCAGGACATCTTGGGGCTCCAGCAAATTCTCCAGGATAGGCTCTCCCGCCGCCTATACCGAAAACTCGACACCGAGCTTCCTCTCGTTGAACGGAGTAAAGCAGAGCTTCTGGGCATCATCGATTCGGAAATACTAAAGCCCCACGTGGTCGCCACGTGGAGCCTCTTTGAAAGCATTTTCTTCAAGGCATCCATAATGGAAAGCGCGGTCAGCGATTATCAAGGGGGGAGTCTGCAATTCCGCTCTTGGGTGAACGCCAGTCTGCTAACCAACTCCCAGTCCTCGGACCCCCTGCGCAGCGGAATCCGTGGAGCGATCCTCGGCTCCCTGCTGACCATACTCTTCACCATTCTTGTTGCCCTTCCCCTTGGCGTTGCCGCGGCTGTGTGGCTGGAGGAATACGCCAAGGACAACTGGCTTAACAGGATGATCCGCACCAATATCTACAATCTGGCGGGAGTTCCATCGATCATCTACGGAATGCTCGGCCTGGCGCTCTTTGTCAGAGCCCTGGCTCCCCTTACATCGGGCGCCATCTTCGGGGTTCAAGCCGAAGGAACATCCTTGGATGGCAGAACGGTAATTTCGGCCTCATTGAGCCTGGCCATCCTGGTAATCCCAATTATAATAATAAACGCCCAGGAAGCCATGCGTGCCGTGCCCCAGAGTTTACGGCATTCCAGCCTCGCCCTGGGGGCTACAAAATGGCAGACCGTCTGGCACCATGTTCTGCCCGCCTCGGCGGACAGAATCCTCACCGGAGCAGTGCTGGCCATTTCCAGGGCGCTCGGCGAGACGGCTCCCCTGGTTGTCGTGGGGGCTTCGACATTTTTATCCATGGATCCCACAGGGCCGTTTTCCAAATTCACCACCCTGCCCATACAGATTTACCAATGGAGCGCCAGACCCCAACAGGAATTCAGAAACCTCGCTGCGGGAGCTATTGTTGTACTCCTCGTGCTCCTTCTTTCGCTCAACGCCAGCGTCATCTACATGCGCACAAAATACAGCAATAAAAAGGCAGCCTCCCAATGAAGACAACAGCATGCCTCGAAGTGATCGATCTTTCGATAGAATATTCCAATGGACATACGGCGGTCAAAAACCTCACCATGAACATCGACCGCAACGCGGTAACAGCCATAATAGGCCCTTCAGGCTGCGGCAAGAGCACTGCCTTGCGGGCCTTTAACAGGATGAACGAACTTATCCCAGGCACAAAAACCACAGGTCAGGTTCTCTTTCGCGGTGCGGATATCTACGGTTCAGGAGTAGACCCCGTGGAAGTGCGGCGCTGGATAGGAATGGTCTTCCAGAAGCCCAACCCCTTTCCAAAGACTATTCACGAAAATATCGCTTGGGGTGCCAGGATAAATGGGTATAAGGGCGACATGGATGAGCTGGTGGAATCCAGCCTTACCCAGGTGGCGCTTTGGGACGAGGTGAAGGATAAGCTAAAAGAAAGCGCCATGGCCCTTTCGGGTGGGCAGCAGCAACGGCTTTGCATAGCCCGTGCCCTGGCGGTGAGCCCCGAGGTGATTCTCATGGACGAGCCCACCAGTGCCCTGGATCCGATTTCTACAGCCAAGATCGAAGACTTGCTTGGCCAGCTTAAGCACCGGTATTCTATCGTCATCGTAACGCACAATATGCAGCAAGCCGCCAGGATATCGGATTTCACGGCTTTTCTTCTCAACGGGGACCTCGTCGAGTATGCCCCGACGAAGGAAATATTTTTCAATCCCAAGGATGAGCGCACCGAGAACTATATCTCGGGCCGTTTCGGTTGATAGAGGAAGGAACCCATGAGCACCAGAACAGCCCTCCAGGAAGAGCTGGCAAAACTCCGTTACGATATTCTCGGTATGGCTACCCGGGTTGAGGAAAATCTCGCCAAGGCCATTACCGCTTTAAAAAACCAGGATGTATCGCTGGCGAAAGAAGCCAAGGCGGGCGACAAAGAAGTCGATACGCTTCAGCTTGCCATCGAAGATGCGGCGGCGGTGCTTATCGCCACTCAGCAACCCGTAGCCAGAGATCTGCGGGAACTCGTCACCGTCTTTAAAGTGACGTACAATCTGGAAAGGGCGGGGGATTACACAGCCCATCTGGCCAAGACAGCCATCAAGCTGGCGGGTGAAGCCCCCTTTCGCCAGATAGGCAGGCTCGACCTCATGGCGGGGGTAGGTTTGCGGATGATCAAAGGCGCGGTGAGCGCCTATCTGAATTGGGATGTGGAAGCGGCGCGGGCAACAGCCTCGATGGACGACGAAATCGATCACGAACACAAGGCTCTTATCGAGGAAACCCTAGGCCTTATGAAGGATCATCCCGAGCTTATACAACGGGCATCCAAGTTACTAACCACGTCAAGCTATCTCGAGCGCTTCGGCGACCACATGACCAATGTCTGCGAGGCGGTGGTCTACATGGTGGAAGGAAAACATCTCGAGCTTAACGACTGATCATCGCTGCCTTTGTTGGCGATGGGCTTGAAAGGGCTGGGAAATCTTGCCCTGTACGCCATGTTCAGTATACTAATGACGAGTATTGCAGGAGGGATTATGGCCAAGGCCAGAATCCTCGTCGTTGAAGACGATGGAGATATACGAGAACTACTCTCCTACACCCTCCACGCAGAAGGCTGGGATGTACTGTCCGTGGTATCCGCAGAAGAAGGACTCTCCCATTTGCAAACCAGGGACTTCGACTGCATCATCCTCGACCTTATGCTGCCGGGCATGGATGGATTCGAATTTTTAAGACGTTCCAAGAATCTGGCCGGCAAGGACCATATCCCCATTATCATCACCACCGCCAAGGGCGAAGATGCCGATGTCGTTGCCGGGCTCGAACTGGGTGCCGAGGACTATGTTATAAAACCCTTCAGCCCGCGAGTCTTGGTAGCTCGGATCAGGACTGCTCTCAGAAGGGGTCAAGAGCGATCCTCAGGGCAAAGCGTTTCGACCATGATCCGCAGAGGCTCCCTTATCCTGGATTCTCTTCGCCACGAAGCTTTATTCGAGGAAAGGACGCTGGAGCTTTCGGCCACCGAATTTGCGATACTAAAATGCCTCATGGGCGAGCCAGGCAGGGTTTTTTCCCGAGGTCAGATCATCGATGCTGTGAAGGGGCAAGATTACCCCGTCACCGATCGGTCTGTGGATGTGCAAATACTCTCAATCAGGAAGAAATTAGGCGAAGGGGGCGTCCTCATAGAAACGGTCAGGGGCGTGGGTTACAGGTTTCGGGCAGAACAATGAAAACACTATTTGGCAAGACACTGGCGTCGCTTCTTGGTTTGAGCCTTGCCCTCTGCCTGGTTTTCGCTCTTCTATCCAGCACGCTGATAGGGCAGATCCACGACGAGATAAACGATAGAGCCCTAAGCGAGACCGCCGGCCTGCTAACGGCTTACCTGCCCGATCTATCCGATTCCGGCGCCTTGCAGCGCTGGGCTCTGGAAGCTGGCGGGGCATCTTCGTACAGGATCACTATCGTGTACCCCGACGGGAAGGTAGCAGCCGATTCCAAGGCCGATCCAGCCGCAATGGAAAATCACGGCGACAGGCCCGAAATTATCCAGGCGTTCTCTGGAGCCCAGGCCAAGGCTACCCGAAAATCCAGCACCCTCGGCATGGAGCAGCGCTACATCGCCCTCCCTGTAAAAGACAAGGAGGGCACGATTATCGCCGCATTCAGGCTGTCCCTGGATACCCCGGCCATGGAGTCCAGACTCTCTGAATTGCAGTTTCTCCTGGTCACCGTCATCGCCCTCGCCGCTGCCCTGGCATCCCTAGTGGCCATATACCTTTCCCGGGGCATAACCCGGCCCCTGGGCCTCTTGGCAGCAGCGGCAGAATCGGTGCCCCGCAGCGGCTTTGAACTTAAAAACAAGCGACAGTTCTCCCATAGCTCCCGTGAGATACGAGTTTTAGGTCAAGCCCTGGACTCCATGGCCGGGGAGCTCTCAGCCCGTGCCGAATCGGCCGAGGCCAGGGAAAGGGAAGTGGAAGCCATCCTCGAAGGCATCTCGGAAGCTGTTCTCGCCCTGGATTCTGATCTCAACCTGCGTATGGCTAACAATGCAGCCCGGCAGCTCTTCGATTATTCGCCGACCTACGGGGGTAAAGACTCAGGGACCATGGTTTCGGCAGCATCCAAAAAATCCAAGCCCTGCCTTCTTGAGGTATCCCGTTCACCGGAGCTCGAGGAGGTAGCGCGCAGGGCCCTGAAAACCGCCGCTGCGGCTGAAGCCGACATCACGCTCTATCGCCAGGGGAGCCAGCGTAGTTTTCAGGTTCTCGCCGCAGCCTACGGAAGACAAAACAATTTAGATAAACCAGAAGGTGTCGTGTTGGTGCTGAACGACCTTACGGTTTTGCGTCGCCTGGAGACGATCCGCAGGGATTTTGTCGCTAATGTATCCCATGAACTTAGAACGCCCGTGCAGTTGGTAAAGGGCTTTGCCGAAACACTATCGGCCAGCGCTTTAGAAGACCCCGACAAGGCTAAACGCTTTGCTGAAATCATCGGCCGAAACGCGGCCAGAATGGAAAGGCTTATAGACGACCTGCTCTCATTGGCTAAGCTTGAACAGCAGGAGGAGAAGGGAAGCCTGGAAACGAGACCTGAAAACCTTCGGGAGCTCATACAGGAGGCTCTCGCCTCGGTGGAGTATGCTGCGGCGGCAAAAAACCTCAAGCTCGAACTGGATTGCCCTGGAACGATCATCGCAGAGGTAAACGGTGGACTTATAATTCAGGCTGTCTTTAATCTCTTAGACAACGCGGTCAAATACTCACCTAAAACCGGAGTTGTCTCAGTCTCCGCCAGAAAAACCGATAGCCTTATCCGCATCGAGGTCAGGGACAATGGCCCTGGTATCCCCGCCGCCGAGCTGCCCCGTCTCTTTGAACGTTTCTACCGTGTCGATAAATCCAGAAGCAGGGAACAGGGTGGCACTGGTCTTGGGCTTGCAATCGTCCGTCACATCGCCACCGCTCATGGCGGTACCGTCGGTGTGGAGAGCTGGGAAGGGGAGGGCTCCCTGTTCTGGATTCAAATCAAGGTTTAAGAAACCTCTTTTTCCAAATTACGACTCATTTTGCTCCAGTATACGGATTTTTCCCGGGCAACTGGGTATTTATTACCCATCGATAGTAGTGCCATGTAATAAAATGGACTAACTTTTGACGTGACAAAAGGTCTGGTTTACTATATTTCTATATTATAAAAATAATAAATAAGTTTCCTGGCTTGCTTATATTAGTGTTACTATTTGGCACAATTATTGCTATATATTATTTGCCTAATATTGTCGCGAGTACTCTAGGAGGAATATATGGCCATAGTAACTCTGGATAATGTAAAGAAAAACTACATGTTGGGTACAACCCAAGTCCCCGCGGTGCGGGGTGTCAGCTTCGAGATCGAAAAAGGCGATTTTATTTCCATCGCAGGCCCGTCCGGTTCGGGCAAATCGACGATCCTCAATATGATCGGCTGCATGGATACACCCAGCGAAGGCACGGTGATAGTCAATGGCAAGGATATATCCCAGCTAAATGATTATCAGACCACCATGTTGCGCCACGAAACGATAGGATTTATTTTTCAGTCCTTCAATCTGATTCCCGTTTTAAATGTGTACGAAAACATCGAATTTCCCCTTCTCTTGGGCAAGGCTGGAACAAAAAGCTCTGAAATCAAGAAGCAAAATAAAGAATGGATAGAATACCTCATAGCCGAAGTTGGCCTTGAGCGCTGGATTCATCATAAATCCAACGAACTTTCAGGCGGACAGCGGCAGAGGGTGGCCATTGCCAGGGCTCTGGTGACTAAACCCACCATTGTTCTAGCCGACGAGCCCACCGCCAATTTGGATTCAAAAACAGGCGAAGAAGTCATTGAGCTGATGAAGAAAATCAACCATGAGATGGACACTACCTTTATTTTTTCCACCCATGACGCCACGGTGGTAGGCATTGCTGATCACGTGATCCGCCTAAAAGATGGCTTGATCACCGAAAACATCCGCAAGGGGGCCTAGCATGCCGGTCCTATTAAAAATTGCGTTTAGAAATTTACTTCAGCACAAGGCTAAAAGCCTCATCATAGGATTAATCCTCATGGTGGGCATGATAATCCTCGTGCTCGGGAATTCCCTGGTTAAAACCGCTACCGAAGGCATTAAGACCACTTATACCGATAATTTTTCGGGCGACCTTATCATCACAGCCTCGGCCAACCGAAGCCTTTCACTTTTCTCCATAAGCCAGGAAGCCATGAATGGTTTTGCCGAACCCATACCCAATGTACCAGATTTTCAAAAGATTGAAGAATATCTCCTCGGCCAGGAAAATATGGCAGGCTTCAGCCCTCAGGCAGCCACCTACGGCCTGCTTTCTAAAGATGGATTGGGGAGGGCGATTACGCTGCTCTTTGGTGTAGACCCGACCCGCTATGCAGCCATGTTCCCTGATAATTTAAACCTTCTGGACGGTGCCTTTTTACAGCCCGGAGAAGAGGGAATTCTTCTTAATGAGCGGGGCAGGGCTTCGCTTGAAAAGAATTTAGGGCGTCCTCTAGCGCTAGGGGAACAAGTTCAAATAACCAGCACTACTTCCACGGGGGCGATAAAAGTTAGGGATGTCACCGTTCGGGGATTTTTTGCCTTCAAGGAAGTTACCGGAGAACTCAACGCAGTCAACATTGTAGATGTGGACACGGTTCGTGGGCTCTATGGCATGACCGTCGGCGCAGATGCTGGAGTAGCCCTTACTGAAGAGGACACAAAATATATCGAGTTTGATATCGATAGCCTCTTCGGATCGACCGCAGAAGCCGAAGAGATTGAGATACAAGAAAGCGCAGCAGACTACGATAACCTTCTGGGAGATTTAAGCCAGCGAGAGCAGCTTTCTAAAACCGATTCCGGCGCCTATCACTACGTGCTGGTGGATGTAAAGGAAGGCAGTTCCGAAGCGGCGGCGATCCGGGAGCTGGAGCGCTTCTTTTCCGATAATGGCATTGAGGCAAGGGTAGCCCCCTGGCTGGAAGGAGCCGGGGCAAACGCAAAGATGGTCTACAACATTAAAACAATATTCGAAATAGTCATCCTCGCCATCGCCATTGTCGCGGCTATTATCATAATGAACACTTTGGTTATTTCCGTATCCGAGAGAATCCCCGAGATTGGAACCATCAGGGCGCTGGGAGGGACTAAATCATTTATCATGCGAATGATTGGTCTTGAAACCCTGGTCATAGCCTTGACCGCCGGAGCCCTTGGGGTGATTATCAGCGCCGCCGCGGTGCTTATCTCCGGATCGGTGGGAATACCCATCACCAATGAATACCTCAAGGCGCTTACAGGCGGAGCGATCTTTTATCCTGCCCTTCATCTGGACACAATTTTAGCAGCCTTTGGCATGATAGCGGGCATCGGCATTCTTTCCGCCGCATATCCGGTAGCGATAGCGGTGGCCATACCCCCTGTAACCGCAATGCGGAACGAATAGGAGCTAAAAATGATAGTTAGACAGATAGCCTTACGAAATGTTCTTAGGCAGAAGCGCCGCTCCTTGCTCCTTATCGCAGCAATAGCCTTTGGTGCCTTTGCGATAACCCTACTTACGGGTATAACGGGCGGCATAGAGGGCAATACAAGGGGAAATCTTACTAATCTCTATGGTGGCCATTTGTATATACGCGGTGTGGAACGCCTAGAAACCGGAACCCTTATACAAGTGATACGTGACGAAACCCCCTTGGTTGCGGCTATAGATGAAGCGGGTATCGAGGTTGAGTCGGTCTTAAAACGAACCAGCATTCGCGGCTCTCTGATAATGGGAAGCTTTGAATCCTCTGCCACCATTATGGGAGTAGACTGGAAGGAGGAGGCTCTTCTAAAAGAACGGCTGCCCCTCGTTTCGGGTTCTTTCGATTCAGGGATGGCGGAAAATTCGATAATAATTCCCGAAAAACTTGCCCTAAAGCTCAAGGCTGAGGTGGGGGACGAAATTCTTGCCCGAATGACCACGGTGACAAACCAGAATAATGTGGTCAATTTTATTGTGGCGGGTATCGCGAAAGATACCAGCGATTACGCCGATGCTTACTCATACGCAGATTTAGACTACACTGCCAAGGCTTTAAACCTGCAGCCCGGAGAATTCCAATCCCTCAATATCCTGTTGAAGGATGCTGACAGCACCGATGCTGCAGCCGCCATACTTCAAGAGACCATGGCCAAGACTTTGACAGTCTCTGTCCGTCCGACCACAACAGATCCAACGACGAGCACCACGGTTGCGACAGGCGGTGAAACTGTGACAAGTCCTGTTCCCGCGACTGGAAAAACTGGTGGCATGGGTGGCATGGGTGGCATGGGTGGCATGGGTGGCGGCATGAGCAGTCTGCGATCGAGCTTAGGCACCGTGGCCGGTGTTTCCGGAGTTCCTGGAGCTACTACTGATGCGGCAGTAGGTAAGCCTATTTATTCTATCAGCACCATAAACGATATGATGAAAACCGTAGACAACCTTCTTTCGATTTTAGACTCCATAGGTAAGGCTGCCTTTGGAATACTTCTCGTAATTACAATGGTTGGAATTGGAAATACATTCCGCATGATGCTTCTGGAGCGGACCAAAGAAATAGGTACCATGCGCGCCCTGGGAATGCAGCGCAAGGAAGTGCTCTGGGTTTTTCTCTACGAGGCGATCTTTCTCGGATTAGCCGGCAGCTTAGCCGGAATTCTATTGGCTTTTGTAATCGGTTTTGCCTCGCAGTTGCTGCCTATGAGCGGAATAAACAGTCTATTCCTGCTTCGAGGGCATATCAGTTTTGTTATCGACTACGTCATGGTAGCCATAGTCTTGGCTTCCCTTATCGCGTTGAGCGTCATCGCGGCGTTTTCGCCCTCACGGCGCGCATCGCTATTAGATCCGGCCGCTGCCCTACGCAGCACCCATTAAAATTAGGAGATTTGAAATGATGAATACGTTTAAATTCGCCAGGCGCCTGCTGCTAGCAACCGCGTTTTTTACAATTACTAGCGCTTCAGCCTTTGCGATTACCAATGAAGAATTGCAGGAAAAGCTGAGCCTTTCAGACTATCGCGCAACCTTTTCCGGCAGCGATTTTCAGGCCACTATCAAGATGGTTTCCACGGATCCGACCTTCACTGAGCCAAAGGTTCGAGAGTACACCCAGTTCCGGCGGGATGGCAACGATGCCATGGTAATGGTTACCTTGCTACCTGAGGTGGACAAGGGCCAGGGAAAGCTCCGCATCGATGAGAACATGTGGAGCTACGATCCGGAGAGCAGGAATTTTACCCACACTACCTTAAAAGAAAATATTGAAGGTACTGATGTAAAAAATAATGACATGAAAAAGCCCACAATCGCCACGGACTATACTGTTGTCGGGTTTAAAGAAGGCAAGTTGGGCGCCTTCGATGTTTACATAATCGACCTAAAGGCGGTGAACGAGGAAGTGCCTTATGCGTTCCAAAAAGCCTATATGCGTAAAGACAATTTTGTGCTTCTCATGATTCAGAGCTACAGCCTCACCGATCGCCTGCTTCGAACAACTTACTATCCCACCTATTCAAAAATTGACGACAAATATATCGCCACTACTACTATTTACAAGGATGAACTGGTTGCTGGAAAGCAGACGACAGTGACTATGTTCAACATCTCGTTGGCGCCGATTCCTGACACGGTTTTTTCAAAAGCCTATATCGAAAAGATCAATAAGTGAGTAAATCATGATTAGGATTAACAAAATCGGCCAACGCCTGTTTTTGCGATTTCCCGCGGTGCTGCTCGCTGCCGCCGTAGCTTTGCTGCCGATGCAACTTGGAGCCCAGGAATCGGATCCATTTCTCGACATGTTCTCAAATCCAGACATGATCACAGAGGAGAACATAGAAGAGATTTCGGCGCCGCTGGAAGAAAACTTCCTCATCAGCGAAAAGGTCACCATCGGCGGCCAATTCTATTTCGAGGCTGCTGCTGATTTTAGAAAAGCCTGGGACAAGAATTTTTCTTACTCGGGCGTTCTCCAATTGAACCTCGATGCACGGCCAGTGGAATCGTTCCGCTTTTTCGCGAAGGCAGAAACAGAGTACCCCTTCATAGATACGGAAACCAATGGTTCGAGTGATGGTTTGATCGATGTAGAAGAGGCGGTGAAAATACAAGAATTATACGCCGATTTCAATATCGCCAAAGCAGTGTATGGAAGAGTGGGCAAGCAAACAATAGCCTGGGGCGTCGGGCGGTACTTCAGTCCCGCCGATGTGCTCAACCTTACCCCTATAGATTTGGATGATCCGGATGCAGAGCGTACCGGTCCTGTAGCCTTAAAACTGCACGCTTCAGGTTTATTGTCCAATTTTTACACCTACATTATATCCAATGAAATCAGCTCCGTCGCCGATATCGCCATTGCCCCTAAATATGAAACAGTGCTAGGGTCCATGGAATTGGGCATAGCGGGGTTTTACCGCTACGATATGGCGCCCAAACTCATAGCCATGGCCACCTTTCCGGTGGGAGAGGTAGATCTCTACACAGAGCTTGTCGGTGCCTGGGGATCGGATAAAACCTACGCCGATAATGCAGGCGGCACCTACACAACAGAAAACAGTCCCGTGGTGCAGGCTACCCTTGGCTTCTCCTATAAATACACAGACCCCCTCGGCAACGGCGTCTTTAGCAGTTCGGGGCAATTCTGGTACAACGGCGAAGGCTATGCCGACCCAAGCCTGGCTATTCTGGCCGAGAATGATCCGCGAATAGTCGCCAAGACTATTCTGCCCGGTGATCTTGAAAACCCCGACAGGTATTACTCGGCCTTGAATGTAACCTTCAGCAATATATTAAAAAGCAACGTAACAGTGGCCGCGAGTTGGTTTAGCGCTTTTGGTGGCGCGACAGGAAGGATTACACCATCGGCAAGCTATGCCTTCAACGAGGATTTTAGCCTGACTGCAAAAGTACCAATAAACTACGGCGCCGCGGGAGCTGAATTTTCTCCCCTGGGCTTTCAATACACCCCGACACTGGAAGCTAAGCTCTTTGGCAACAGCCAAGTCTCCTTTGCCGTTCCCATCAGTCCTGGGACGGTCTATCAATATCCCTTTGTACTGAGCCTAAGCCTGGCCAAGGAGCGATTTTAATAAAGAATTATACCAGCTGATAATGCCAAAGAAATCGTTTCAAATTAGGCTGGGGGAAATGGGTTTATGAGGTGAGTTGCCAGCATTCCGTGTACCTAAGTATACTAAACCTGTAAATGGTTCTAAAGATTACAGTCACGAAGGAGGTAATCTATGCCTAGAGGAGACGGAACAGGTCCTGCGGGCGGCGATGGTCCGGGAACCGGTCGAGGCGCAGGTCGTGGTTTTAATAGTGGAAGGGGAGGCCGCAACAGCGGTGGAGCCTATGGCCCTGGAGGAGACTGCATTTGTGTAGCCTGCAACATTCACGTCCCGCACCAGCCTGGGGTATCCTGCACAAGCCTTAAGTGTCCTAAGTGCGGCAGAACATTGATTCGCGAAGAGCTCTATAATGACAGAAAGAAAAGCTAATGTCTGATGTCGTGATCGCAAGCGGCAAGGGAGGTACGGGTAAAACCACCCTATCCACCAACCTTGCGACCCTGCTTGCGGAAGAAGATCCGGTTGTATTAGTAGACCTAGACGTAGAGGAACCCAACTCAGGTCTTTTTATCAATGGAACTGAAATCGCTCGCGAAATTAAATACAAGATGATACCCCGGTGGGAGAGCGATGCCTGTACCCTCTGCGGTCTTTGCCAACAAGTGTGCAATTTTCATTCAATCATAAAACTAGGCAAAGAAATCATGGTGTTCCCCCAGCTTTGTCATAGTTGTTTTGCATGCTCGGAATTATGCCCCACAAATTGCTTACCGATGGTCCCAATGCGCATGGGCCAGACGACACATTTTAAGCTTGGGAATCTAGTCTTTGTGGAAAGCCGCTTGGATATTGGACAAGAACAAGCAGTCCCCCTTATCGCCCAGACAAAGGAATGTGTCAAGAAAAAATACAGCAGTATTGGATTCAAAATCTACGATGCACCTCCCGGAACATCCTGTCCGGTAATCGAAGCGGCCAAGGACGCTGATTTTATAATTCTGGTTACGGAACCTACACCCTTTGGATTGAATGATTTGCGCCTTGCTGTGGAAACAATGCGGGAATTGTCAAAACCCATCGGCATCGTAATAAATCGCCATGGGATAGGCAATGACGAAGTGGATGCCTATTGCGCGGTCGAGAATATTCCGGTGCTCGCTCGCCTGCCGAACGACCGACGGGCTGCCCAGCTGTATTCCCGGGGTGAGCGAATATACACCCAGCTTCCAGAATTTAAAAAAGAATTAGAAAAAGTTGCCCTGCATATCCGCTCATTATCGGAAGGGGGCAGGCAATGAAAGAAATTGTCGTAATCTCCGGCAAGGGAGGCACCGGCAAGACTTCGATCACCGCATCGTTTTCGATTCTCGGCACTAAGGATCTTGTCGCCGTTGATTGCGATGTCGACGCGGCGGATATGCATATATTATTAAAGCCGGATCTCGGCGAATCACAGGACTTTTACAGCGGTGAAGTAGCCAGCATTGATCAAACAAAATGTATCGCCTGCGATAAATGCGCGAAAGTTTGTCGCTTCAATGCGATTGATCGCGAGGGTGTACGATATTCAGTCAACACGCTCAACTGTGAAGGCTGCGGCTATTGTGCTCGGGTTTGCCCGGTAGGCGCCATCACCAACATATCGCAGAAAGTAGGTGTTTGGTATATGTCAAACACCCGCGGGGGTTTTAGCATGGTCCATGCCAAGCTGGGCATAGGAGCTGATAACTCGGGGAAGCTGGTGGCACATGTTAAAAATCAAGCCAAAGCGCTGGCTCGGCGGCAAGGGAAAAAGTATGTCCTCGTGGACGGTTCACCAGGCATAGGATGCCCAGTAGTGTCATCCTTATCCGGGGCGAATTATGTTGTGTTGGTAACTGAACCGACTGTTTCGGGAATTCACGATTTAAAGCGCGTGTATGAACTGGTCAAGAACTTTAAAATTCATGCGGGATGCATTGTCAACAAAGCAGATATCAACCCTGAAATTACTGAACAGATCATTGTATATTTAAGAGCAGAAGGCATTGATCTTCTGGCTCGGTTGCCCTATGAGGAAAATTTTACTAAGGCGATGGTCGCAGGGCAGACGATAGTCGAATTTGACAATGGGATGCTTAAAAAAAATCTTACCGATACGTGGCAGCGGGTCTGCCGTATAGTTGATGAACAACAAGGAGAGAGCTGAATGAAAATTGCATTTACCGCAAAGGGAATCGATTGGGACGCGCAAATAGATCCCCGTTTTGGTCGCACCGACTATATTGTCGTCTACGACGAAGAAGCGGACACACTAACGAACACGGATAATCGAGAAGTGGAAGGCATTGCCCACGGAGCTGGTCCGCAGACTGCGCAAAAGCTTTTTGATCTCGCCCCTGACGTGCTCATCACCGGTAATGGACCAGGAGGGAATGCCGCCGCGGCTCTGCAAAAAGCGAAGCTCAAAATATTTACCGGCGCAGGCGGCATGACGGTTAAGGAAGCATTCGAGGCTTATAAAAAAGGCTCTCTGCAGGATTTTTCCTGAACAGGATAAACACTGGAATGTGGAAAATACGAGCTGCCTTTGCAAACGATGACGGCAAAACTTTTATGCGTCGCCACTTTGGGGACGCTCGATATTTTGACATCTACGATATTGATGAAAAGGCCATAACCTATGTGATGCGAATCATCAATACCGTAGAAGAGGAAGAAAGCGTCCATGCCGATCCAGTTAAGGCTGGCGGAATAGCCGGATTGCTCAAGGAATCAAAGGTCAATACCGCGGTGTCTTTAGTATTTGGTCCTAACATAATGCGCATTAAGAAAAAATTCGTGTGCGTGCGCATGGATGACTCATCAATCGATGCGGCCGTAATCCGGCTGCAGCAGAATTTTTTACGCGTTAAAGAAGAGTGGGAAAAGGGCGAAGAAAGGAGTTATCTAAATCTATTGACGATAAAAACGGAGCTTGTTCGTGGAGGTGAGGAGAATTGAACTCCTGACCTCTTGAATGCCATTCAAGCGCTCTACCAACTGAGCTACACCCCCGAAAGCGAGGGGATACTACCCCGAAGCCTGCGGGAGTGTCAATAACTTATGATGAATACAGACTAAGAGAAACTGTTTTCCTGTCATTATACCTACAGCCTTGTTGGTCAGACTCCAGGCTTGTCGATCAGACTCCCAGGACCCTTTCTAAAACCATATACATCCCCGCGCCGCCCAGGATGCTCACAAGCGCGTTGCGTTTCCATAGATGGAGCAGCACGACCAGAAGCCCTGCCAAGACCTCTGGCAGGCCGTGAGGTGCCTCGCTCCAGTTCAGCGACGCATAGGGGGAGAGGGCGAGAACTGTCATGGCCAAGGCTGGCATGTAGAGCTCCACGAAGGATAGAAACCTTGGGGTCTTCTTGCCCGAAAAAAACAAGAAGGGTAGGGCTCTGCAAAAGAGAATCACCGCCGCCATGGCCAGCGAGGCGGTAAAGGCTTGGGGAACGCTAAGCATTGCCATCTCCTCGCTTTTGCCTAGTCCTCGTTCTGTTATAGATTGCGAGGATTGCAGTGGCTATGATCAATCCCAGGGCCATGGCTCCACTGCCCTCCATGAGCCTATAAGCAAAGAAGATAGAAAGACCGGCGATGGCAAAGGGGAGCGTTTTTTTGAGTCTTAAAACTTGCTCCACCGCCAGCACGATAAAGAGCGCATTCAGGGCAAAGTCCAAACCCTGGACTTTGCCCGGTATCAGAGAACCCGCGAGGGCGCCCAAGGCTGTGCCTGCTACCCAGTACAATTGGTTCAGCGCCGACACCGCCAGCAGGAAACCCCCGTCTGCCCTTTCCTCGGGCTTGGATGAGCTCAAGAGCGCGTAGGTCTCGTCGGTCAGGGCGAAAATAAGGTAGGGCTTTATTCTGGGGTGTGCACCGAAGCTTGTAATAAGTGACAATCCGTAGGCAGCGTGCCTGATGTTGGCCACCAGGGTCACGAGCACGATTTCCGCCAGCGAGGCACCCGCAACGAAAAGGCTGATGCCGATATATTGCGCCGCCCCGGCGAAGACAAAGACGCTCATGAAGAGCGCTAACCATACAGGATAACCATTATTCACCGCCAAAAGACCAAAGCCAAACCCTATGGTCACATAGCCCAGGAGCACGGGCACACTGGATTTGAAGGCGCTGGACAGAGAAAAAGCGGCCGCGGGTTTTTCCATGGGGCAACAATAGGGCTTTCCGGGTCTGTGGGTCAATCTGGATCGTGAAGGTGCCCTGGAAAATTATACAAGGCAAACAAGAACAGGCGGGTACAAATCAGGATTAAGATTTGCCTTGGCAGGCAGACTCCAGCCTTGTGCAAGTCCAGCTACTTGTCCATACTGCGGGCATGGGAACAGCATTCAAGGGCATTGCCCTTTGCGCCGTTGGGCTGGAAAAAATCACCGCCCAGGAACTGATCAAATTAGGACTCAAGCCCCTGGACCGCCGGCCCGGAAGGCTGAGCTTCGAGCTGGAAAGCGACAGATTGGCCACGGACCTCGCCACGGCTAATATCGGGCTTAGAACCGCGGAACGGGTACTTTTGGAGCTAGGACGTTTTGCTGCGCCGGACTTTGATGCGTATTTCGAAGGAATAGCCTCTCTGCCCTGGGAGCTATGCTGCTATAAGGATTCTCGAATCCACATTGAACGGGTTCGAAGCAAAGATTCTAAGCTCGCATCCCAAGCCAGCCTCCAAGCCATGGGCCAAAAAGCAGCCTATTCGCGACTGATGGACAGCTTTGGCATGCGTACAATGCCCGAAACGGGAAATACCGTGGGTGTGAGGATCTATCTGGACCGGGACGAGTGTTCGGTGGGTATTGATACATCGGGAGACCCATTGCATAAGCGAGGATACCGAAGAAGATCCGTTGAAGCCCCCTTAAAGGAGACTATAGCGGCCAGTCTTCTTTTCTTCTCAGGGTGGAATAGAAAATTCGCCCTCCTCGATCCATTGTGCGGATCCGGAAGCATAACCATAGAGGCGGCGCTCTATGCCCTAGATTTCGCACCCGGTCTTACAAGGCGATTCGCCTTCGAACATATGCCTATTGTTTCGCCCAAACAGGTGTATTCCGTGCGGGAGGATTTTGAGGCTCGAATACGGAACGATGTGGAGGTTGACATACGGGCTTCCGATCTCGATCCAGACGCCGTGGAGGCTGCGAAAGCCAACGCCGCCGACGCAGGCGTCGAGGACTGGATTCAGTTCTCCTGCGCGAAGGCCCAGGAAGTGAGCCCCTTCAGCGCTAAGGGGCATCTTTTAGCTAATCCCCCCTACGGTAAAAGACTAGGCAGCCCTGAAGAAGCTGTCGCGCTCTATACCGAACTGGGGCCTATGCGGGATAGGTTCAGAGATGCCGGCTGGAACATGGGCTTTATTACCGACCGGGAAGACTTTGGGGAGATCTTCGGCTTAAAACCCGCAGTCATTCACCATCTGTTCAACGGAGCCGAAGAGCAGTGGTTTCACTGGTATCCCGGCAAGGAGGAGCGAATTGTTGCAACTTAAGACTGAGCAATATCCGGTTTGCAGTCTCGACTCCGGCGGTTATAACCCCGAACCCGCGGTCTTTGTCGTTTTCGGCGCCACAGGCGACCTATCCCACCGGAAAATATTCCCAGCCCTCTTCGATCTCTTTTTAGGGAGGATTCTTCCCGAGAACCTTCTCATGGTCGGCTTCGGCCGCAAGGATCTGGATCATAAAAAATTCCGGGAAGGCTTGCGGCAGGGCTGCGAATCCTTCGCAAGGGCGAGTGCTTTCAACGAGGAACAATGGAAAAAGTTTTCTTCACGTATCTACTATCTGCGCTCCGATTTGGAGGATGCCCAAGGCTATGTCCGACTGGCCGATATACTAACCGGCAGGGAGAGCGGATTTTTTAAGAATATCGATTCAATTCCCAAAAACATACTTTTTTATCTGGCTGTGGGTCCCGAGCATTTCGGAAAGATCTCCGATCGGCTCGGCGAGGTAGGTCTAGGCTCTCGCCGCGATAGGGGGGGGCAGAAGGCTGTATCCGGAGTAAAACCGTCGCCTAAGCAGGGATGGCGACGCCTGGTTGTGGAAAAACCCTACGGCAGGGACGGTGAGAGCGCTAAAGCTCTCACCGCGGTACTTCAGCGAAGCTTCGCGGAGCGGGATATCTACCGAATCGATCACTACCTGGGCAAGGAAACAGTCCAAAATCTTCTATACCTCCGATTTGCCAATTCGGTATTCGAGCCTATCTGGAATAGACACCATATCGAGTCCATCGATATATCGGTGTTCGAAATTGAGGGCATCGGAGACAGGGGCGGCTACTATGACTCGGCCGGCGCAGCCCGGGATATGCTCCAAAATCACTTGATCCAGCTTATGTGCCTGGCTACCATGGAACCTCCAGCCAGCCTCGATCCCGAGAGCATTCACAATGAAAAGGTCAAGGTGCTCCAGTCTATCGCTTCCTACAGCCCAGCCTCCCTCCTTAGCCGAGCACTGCGTGGCCAATACGTCCGGGGTGTAGACGCCAAGGGCCGGAGTCTGCCTGGCTACAGGGAGGAAACCAGGGTTAAGCCCGATTCCAGCACCGAAACCTATGTCGCGGTGACGCTTGAGCTGGATAACTGGCGTTTTGCAGGCGTACCCATACGCCTGAGGACCGGCAAGGCCTTTGCCTCAAAATTCAGCCAGATAGTCATTCACTTTAAAAGGCCGCCCGCCGCTCTCTTTACCGCCCAATGCGGCGAGAGTCTCATGAACAATACGCTGACCATACAGATACAGCCCGATGAGGGTGTCTGGCTGCGCTTCAACGCAAAAATTCCTGGACAGTCCGCCATAAAGGCAAACGTACTCAGCTTTTCGTTTAAAGAGGTCAGCGAATACCTCCCCGAGGCTTATGAACGTCTTATCGCCGACGCCCTGGCGGGCGACTCCACCCTGTTTATCCGCGCCGACGAGTCGCAGCAAGCCTGGCGGATCGTGGACACCCTGGAGGAAGCCTGGGCTAAAACCGATCCCGGGGTTCCGCCCGACAAGGGCGGACTACTGTTCTATCCCGCCGGATCTCCTATACCGGAAATCCCTTCATGAGTTTGTCGGTAAATCGATTCCAGCAAGAACAAGACTGGGTAGCCGCAATCCTCGGAGCATTTCAGGCCTGTCTCGAGGACGCACTAGCCCGAGGACAGTCCCGCTTTGACGCTACCCTGGCTGGCGGTACTACCCCTGAAGCTTTTTATAAAGCCCTGGCCATCGATCCAGCGTGTTCAAAACTGTCGAAGCTTTTGGATATCCACCTCTGGGTTGGCGATGAGCGGGAAGTGTCCAAGAACAGCCCACAAAGGAATGGGAGCTTGATCGAAGAGCTCCTGGGCAAAGGCTCGCGATGGACGAGAAAGCCGACAATCCACCTCTGGCCCGAGGGCGAGCGAAGGGCTGCCTGCAGAGTCTATGAAAAAGAGCTGGCGGAAATGCTTGGACTTAAGCCTGTATTCGACCTATCGATCCTGGGCATGGGCGCCGATGGGCATACGGCTGGACTTTTTTCCAAGGCTGATGTGGATAATGCAGCGCAAGGCGCCTTGACCCTTGCAACCCTGGCCCCTTCGGAACCGGCCTTGCGCATGAGCCTCAGCGCCTGGGCGCTCAAGAATTCACGGCGTACACTGGTGCTTTTAAAGGGCAATCAAAAAGAATCCATACTTCAGAGCTTGATGACAACTACCGTTTGGTACCCCATTAGGGATGCTTTAAGCGCAGACAGCAGCCTGTACTATCTTGTAGGCTGATTGCCTTATAACGGGCAAAGGAAGCATCATGAAATCGACCGCCTTGTTAGTCGTCGTTTTTCTTGCCTTCTCTCTAGTTAGCCCTCTTTGGTCCCAGGAAAGACTTCCTCTCCAAAACGTCGACTTTTCATCCCGGCGCTGGATAGTACGAAGAACCACCAAGCCGGAAGGGCCCGGGGGTAATACCTTCGGCGGGAAAGATATTAACGTTATAAAAAACGAGGACGGATCCCTCACACTGAGAATTTTCCAGAAAGAGGGCATCTGGTATGCCGCCGAAGTGACATCCCAGGAGCGGATGGGCTATGGGGAGTATATTTTCAGACTGAGAACTCCACCCAAGGATATGGATCCCCATGTAGTCCTGGGGCTTTTTACTTACTCGGGCGGAGCCGCCTATAATCACAGGGAAATCGACATAGAATTTTCAGCCTGGGGTGTTACAACCGCGCCTATTAAAGGCCAGTACGTGATTCAGCCTTACCAGAATCCAGGCCAACTCTTTACTTTTGACATGTCCCGAATTAGGGAGCCGGCGAGCTATAGTTTTAAATGGACCGAGGGAAGAATTGATTTTTCATCGTGGAAGGGCTATGGTCCGCGGCCTGAGGACGGCTCCCCGGACATCATAGCAGCCTGGAGCTTCGCAGACCCCAAAGCGGTGCCCAAGCCCAGCCCCAACGTGCATATGAACCTTTACCTGGCCAAGGGAACCCAGCCGCCCTCGGGCCGCGGGCTCATCGAGGTGACCATCGATTCCTTCGAGTTTAAGCCGTTCAAGAAGTGAGGTTTCCAACACCTTGTAAAACGCTGTACAAAACTCGGTTAAGACAGCAAGGAAATACTGCGTGAAAAAAAGCCGCCAGCAAAAATATCGCAGGCGGCTTCTAAATTCCCCGATCCGGTTTCCCAGCGGGCAAATTATTCAATTCTCGGCTATTAACAGCGATTTGGTGTCCAGCTTAAGGTTTAAATCCCGGGGATTGAGGATTTCGTGATCTTTGACTACCTTGAAGTGAATATAGTCCCTGGCCGGCTCCATGACAATGAGCACCGAAATCAAGGGCAACAGCTCCCTGAGCAGTATAGGGACATTGTTCTTGTCGCAGAGCGGCTCTTCGCCAGAAAGGGTACAGGAATACCAAGCTTCCAGTCCCATCTCGGCCAAAAAAGCCCTAACCTTTTGAAAACGTTCCACAGTGCCCCGAGAAAAATCGAAGCCATCAACAATGACAGTCTTGGCATCGAAACCGCCCTCGATAATCATAGCCTTTAATGATCTGGTTATCTGCTCAACACTCACGCCTTCCTGGGTGAAATTCATGATCACCCTGTTTCGAACCAGCTGGTCCTTGAGCTCTCCTAAGTCTTCCAGATTTCTGCGTCGGGCAATCTCGTCAAAGATGTTTTCATACCAGGAAATGATATAGCTTGTGTGGGCGTTGAAGGAAACATGGATCACCTTCTGACCTTGAATGAGCCTATCTAAGGCCACCTGTACCAGGACAGAGGTTTTTCCAATACCCTTGCGGGAAGCTATGACGCCGAAATTACCTTTTCCTAGACCACCTTCTATCGATTTTTCCAGAACACGCACCGGACTCTTGGATATGAATTCTTCTTTTAGCATGAACCCTCCTTCCTAAGTATACCCGCATAATCGCGGACGGGCAAAATATATAATCCTTAGCGTTTAGCGCTGAGCGTCTTTTTTGCGCTTTTCCAGATAATCTTTCTTGAGCTGATCCGAGATCGAGGTGGGTACCCTGCCGTATTTTAAGAATTCCATGGTGAACTCGGCCTTGCCCTGGGTCAGCGAGCGGATAACCGTGGAGTAACCGAACATTTCGGCTAAAGGAACCTCGGCCTCTACCCTGCAGAAGGTGCCATCTTCGGTACTTGAAGTTATAATGCCCCGACGTTGGTTGAGCGAAGCGAAAATATTGCCCTGGAACTCATTGGGTCCTTCCACCGATACCTTCATAATAGGTTCGAGGATGGCGGGTTTAGCCTTTTCGTATGCCTCTCTGAAAGCACCAATAGCGGCTAGCTGGAACGCGATATCGGAGGAGTCTACTGAGTGGCTCTGCCCGTCGTTGACAACACAGCGCACGTTTACAATGGGGAATCCTATCAGGCTACCTTTCTGCAGTGCTGCCTTAAAGCCCTTGTTGCAAGAGGGAATATACTCAATGGGAATGGCGCCGCCTTTAACCATATCGACAAACTCGTAGTTCTCTGTCTCCAGGGGCTCCATATAGCCTGCCACACGGCCATACTGCCCCGAGCCGCCGGTTTGTTTCTTATGGGTATAGTTAAACTCGGCACGCTGGGTAATGGCTTCCCGGTAGGCAACCTGGGGCCTTCCCACCTCAACGTCGCACTTGTACTCTCGCCTCATACGTTCTACATAAACTTCTAAGTGCAACTCGCCCATGCCCTTTATTATGGTCTGATTAGACTCAGGATCCACATAGGTCTGGAAGGTGGGGTCTTCCTTGGAAAAGCGGTTCAATGCCTTGCCCATCTGGTCAGAAGACTTCTTATCCTTTGGTTCGATAGCCAGGGAAATAACGGGTTCGGGGATGAACATACTGGTCATGGCGTAGTTGAGGTCCGGATGGCAGAAAGTGTCTCCAGAGGCACATTCGATACCGAAAAGGGCTACAATATCGCCGCAGTAACCTTCGGGAATATCTTCCATAGAGTCGGAATGCATGCGTACCAGCCGCCCAATCTTGAAGCGCTTGCGTGAGCGGGTATTCAAAAGCTCGTCGCCTTTTTTAAGCTCGCCCTGGTATATGCGTACGTAGGTGAGCTGGCCGTACTGACCATCTTCCAGCTTGAAACCCAGGGCTACAGGTTTAGCGGCGGGGTCGGGAACAAGCTCCACTTCCTTTTCGCCCTCGTCCAGGTTGAGGGCGAAATTATGCACCTCAGTCGGATCGGGGAGGTAGGAAGCGACACCGTCCAGCAGAAGCTGGACGCCCTTATTTTTGTAAGCCGAACCCACGAAGACAGGTACGAGTTTTTCGGCGATGCAGCCCTTGCGGATCGCGGCTATTAGCAGTTCGTTGGAGTATTCTCCCTCTAGGTATGCTTCGGCTAATTCGTCGGAAAACATAGCCGCAGCTTCGACCAATTCTTCCCTGTACCTGGCGGCGTCGTCCTTGAGATGGGCGGGGATCTCGGCATAGCGAATATCCTCGCCTGAGGGCCCGTCGAAGTACACCGCTCGCATCAATACAAGGTCAACGACACCCTCGAGCTTATCTTCGAGCCCGATGGGAAGCGTTACAAAGGCTGGATTCAGTCCCAATTTTTCCTGGAGCTGTGCCTTCACCTTAAAAGGGTTAGCGCCGGTTCTGTCGCACTTGTTGATAAAGGCTAAGCGGGGAACATGATATCGCTTTAACTGTCTATCGACAGTTATGGACTGGGACTGAACACCCGCCACCGCGCAAAGCACCAGGATGGCGCCGTCTAAAACTCTTAGTGAGCGCTCTACTTCAATGGTAAAGTCGACATGTCCCGGGGTATCGATAAGGTTGATCGGGTGGCCTTTCCAGGTTACGTTGGTGGCAGCGGACTGGATAGTAATGCCGCGCTCCCGCTCCAGATCCATGGAGTCCATGGTAGCGCCCATGCCATCCTTGCCCCGCACTTCGTGAATGGTGTGAATCTTCCTGCAGTAAAAGAGTATACGTTCCGAGAGGGTTGTCTTGCCCGAATCGATATGGGCTGAGATACCTATGTTTCGCATTGTGTGAATATCTATGGACATAGTTTCCATTCACCTCATCACTATGGTATAGGCCGCGCAGAAAAGCGTCCTTTTGTTCGGCAAGGCTTGCAATGGCAGCGCTGGTAATTTCATTGGGAAAATTGTTGAAAGGTATGCGGTTTAATCCCGTTCGTTAGAAAATTAGCCACCTGCCGAGAGTATAATGGGGGAAAGGGTTTTTTTCAATACCCGAAAAAACTGTTGGGGCTGAAGCTCCTGCTCCGCTCCTTGACCAAAGGCGCAGAAGCTTTTGCCCGTTATCCTTTGTTTAATAACGTGGTTTATAGATACTCTATACTCCACTCAAGCTTGGCCGCGTCCTTAAGCATGGCGCTTACACCGCAGTACTTATCCTGGGAAAGCTTACAGGCTTTCTGGACATTTACCGGGTTTAAGTTGTCGCTCTTCTTAAATTGATAGCGAAGCTTAATGCTCGTATAGCGTTTAGGATGGTCCTGGCTGCTCTCGGCGTCGACTTTTAATTCGAACCAACTACAGGGCTCCCTCATTTTTTTGAGTATGGATATAACATCCATGCCTGAACAACCTGAAAATGATGCGAGTAACATCGGCTTAGGTCTAGGGCCGGAATCCTGGCCGCCGTTGTCCTGCGCCGCGTCCATGAGTACCTTGTGACCGTCAAGTTCAGCCTCAAAGGCCATATCGCCCTTCCATGTAGTGGTCATACTATAACTCATCTCTAACCTCCCTTGGTTCCGGCCTTTGTGCCGAGTATAAATTAAAAAATACTAAAATACAGGCCGGCTGCCAATGAGGATTTTCATTCTCTAGGATTACTCTGTGGAGTATTTTCAGCCCGCAATGATAGAAAAGCTCAAACTATCCGAATAATCGCCCTCGGTTGCGTTGAGTTCGCCAAAACTCAACGCAACCGAAAAATCTGGACTACTTTTCCCGGCTTTGCCGCTAAGGGCAAAGTGGAAATTTCCTTGCTGAGCTGAGCTGAGTCGATCACCAAGCATAAGCTGGTATGGAATCTGGAACCCGCTGGTTCCTTCTCTATTTCGGAGGAAGCCGCCGTTTGCCGAAGCAACCACAATCGAGTACGACCCCGGCAGATTGGAAAAGAGTGAAGCGTAGCCAAGGAGTATCGTAGCGCCGGATTGGATAGCAAACTCCGAACTGCCTGCATTGTTGTAGGAAAAACTCTGCGCGCCTCGGGTTTCAAGATTTTTCTCTTCCGATACCCTGCCATTCAACTGCAGGGTCCCGTTGTTGGAAAAATCGAGGTTTAAACGAAGCATGGGAGGCACATAGGCTACTATCTGTATGGTTATGGAATTGCTATTGCTTTTTGTCTGGGCTCGCGCAGGGCCTACCGCGGTCCCTAGTAGAAGTGAGACAAAAAGGCCTATGGCCCAACCCTTAGGGATCTTCATCATCATAGTCCATCGTAGTTTTATTCTACCCAGACGGAGTTCTATGATTTTAATTTTTAGATAAACATTAGGGATTTTTAAACGAAAAATTGCAATATTCTGGATCGAAGAATGTGGAAATTCTCCAATTTCTCCAAACTTCGATCCAAAAATCTGGCATTTTAATGAAATGTCAAAAATCTCCACGATCTCCAGCGACGCAACTTTTTATCGAAGTTTTCACTTTTTAATCGCGGTTAGCTCCATTTCAAAGACTAGGAAAGAATCGGCGGGAATGACACCGCTTATCCCTGACGAACCGTATGCCAGCTCTGGAGGTATAATCGCTATGCGTTTTTCTCCCCTGCGCATCGAGGAGACTACCTTATCCCAGCCGTCGATTATTTCACCGGTGCCGATGGTAAAGGTCAAAGGGCCTCCCGAGAGGGCAGATTGATCGAATACGGTGCCGTCCAGAAGCATTCCCTTATAGATGACCGATACAGTATCGCCCTTGGCTGGAATGTCGCCGAAGCCCTTACGGAGCACCTTTTGGAATATCCCATGCTCGTCTTCAATGGCATCTGGCCAGGATGCCTGAATGGCTGCCTTATCGGCCTGGCGCTTAGCCTCGGCGGCTGCGCGCAAAGCCGCGTACGCCGCGCTCAAACGCTCATTCCACGCTTTTTGCGAAGCGTCAAAGCCTTTAGCCGCATTGCCGACCCTCTCGATTTTGACGCTTTTAATTTGATCGCCCGCGACAATAGCCGAAACCACTTCCTGTCCTTCCACTACCTTGCCGAAAACCGAGTGTAAGCCGTCCAACCAAGCGGCGGCTCCCAAGGTTATGAAGAACTGGCTGCCATTGGTATTAGGGCCGGCGTTGGCCATGGAGAGAATCCCCGCACCCTCATGCTTGAGGTCGGGCGAAAATTCATCGGGGAACCTGTACCCTGGTCCGCCCGTGCCGTTCCCCTGCGGATCGCCGCCTTGGATCACGAAGCCTGGCTCGACCCGGTGAAATACGGTTCCGTTATAGAAAGATTTGCCTTGGGTCGCGTCCAGAGTGCCTTCGGCTAAGCCTATGAAATTTCCCACAGTCATTGGAGCTTTTTCAAATTCCAGCGAGGCGACGATTTGTCCCTTGGAGGTTTCAAAAATCGCGTACATGCCTTCGGGCCGCTGGGATGCCTGGCAGGAAACCATACCTGCAACAATAAAAAATAATGAAAGAGCTATAGCGCCTCTGTAAATACTTCTCACGCACGCCTCCAGAGAAAAACTGGGCTTACCATAACAGAAAAGCGCGTATCTGAAAAGCCCGAGGCAGGCTTTGGCTTGACTCCAGTGCGCGTAAAAGTCATCATAGATCCATGGCTGAATCAGTATACAAAAGACCGACCTGGGATGAGTATTTTATGGAAGTCTGCAACGCCATCGCCAAGCGGGCAACCTGCGACCGGGGCCGTTCAGGCTGTGTCATCGCCAAGGATAATCAGATTCTTGTCACTGGCTACGTCGGCGCTCCCAGCGGCCTGCCCCACTGCGATGAGGTAGGTCATCAATTCAAGAAAGTAATCCACGAGGACGGCTCTGTAACACAGCACTGTGTCAGAACTGTCCATGCGGAACAGAACGCAATTTGCCAGGCTGCCAAACGGGGTGTCGCCATCGAAGGTGGGACCCTTTACTGCCGAATGACACCGTGCAGAACCTGCGCGATGATGATTATTAACTGCGGCATAGTGCGGGTTGTCTGTGAGCGGCGATACCACGACGGCGCAGAGAGCGAAGCTCTGTTTTCCGCAGTCGGCATTAAGCTCGAATACGTTTTCGACGAGGTGCAGCAGTACACTAATCAATAAAATCCTGCACTGAATCTATGCGTGCAGCCGCATTGCCCAAAACACCCCTTCTTCTGTACATTGTGATCAATGGGTCTTTCTATTGTCTATATAGGTGAAATTACGGGCAAAGCAGGCGTTTTTGCCCTTAAGAGCACCCTGCCTGAACTGAGAAACCGGTATAAACCGGATTTCATCCTTGCCTGTGCAGACTCTGCCACCGGCGGGGCGGGCCTGGGCGTTCAGCATGCGGTATACCTGCGAAAACTCGGCTTAGACTGTCTTACGGTGGGCGACTGTGCCTATTACAAACCCGACATGACGGAGTTCTATCCTAGGGCGGGCTGGGTTTTACGACCTGCAAACTATCCCTACGACAATCCTGGAAGGGGGTGGAAGCTCTTTACCACTCCACAGGGAAACCTGGCGGTACTCTCGCTGCTCGGGCAGGCGAGCTTTTCTAGGGTACATGCCGAGAACCCATTTTTAACCGCTGACCGAGTGCTCGGCAAGATAAAAAATGAATGCCAGACAGTGCTAGTAGATTTTCACGCTGCTACAACAGCCGAAAAACTTACCATGGCCGTCTATCTGGACGGTCGCGTTTCTGCGGTTATCGGAAGCCATTCCAAAGCCCTCACCGCCGATGCCCGGGTAAGCCCAGCAGGAACCGCCGCGATAACCGACTGTGGTCGAACAGGCAGTATTCTGTCTGTTGGAGGAATGAACCCCGAGGCGAAAATAAGAGAATACATGACAGCCCTTCGGGTATGGGCGCAGGATGGAGACCAGGGCTTGGAGATTCAAGGCTGCGTTTTGCGAATCGCCGATTCTGGCCGGGCTGAGGCTATAGAAAGCTTCCGTATCCCCTGCAAGGAGACTATTAATGAGAGAAACGGGAACGATCAAAGCAATTGAAGGCAGGATCGTCCGGGTTGCCATAGCGATGCACGAGGGCTGCGAATCCTGTCACAACGGAGCATGTAAAGCCAGCCGCTCGGACCTCAAAGTTCTGAACGCTAAAAGCTTGGAACTCGCCGAAGGCGATACCGTGGAAATAGAGGTTTCAGGAACCGAACAGGCAAAGGGCGCGTTTTGGGTGTTGGGACTTCCACTTTTCGCTCTATTTATCGGGTATGGACTTGGAAGGCTACTTTTCCCCAGTACGAGCGAAGCCCCGGCGGTGGCTTCCGCGGGTATCTTCTTTCTGCTCACCCTGGCTATTGGGGTTATAGTGCAGAAGGGGCGTGCTCAGGACTCTTATCCCGTGGTAATTCGCCGCTGCGATTAAAGCTCAGCTTATTTTAAAACGCCGACGCACCACAAGCTGCTCAGGCGGAGCCTCGGCTATCTCGGCCAGACGTTCTATTCGCTTGTACAGCAATTCCTGGGCATAGGCTTTTTTCTCCCCTTCCTGGGCGGTGACAGGCTCCCAACTTCCGTCCTTTTTCATTCTGTAGGCGTGTTCGTTGTCTTTGAAGTATATGGAAAAGATCTCCCTGCAGGCTCTTGCCAGCGATTCGTCCAGCACAGGAAACATCAGTTCCACCCGGCGCTCAAGATTTCTAGGCAGGCAGTCGGCGCTTGAGAGATAGACCTCATCCTGGCCCCCATTGCGGAAGTGTAGCATTCGGCTATGTTCTAGGTAGCGTCCGACAACGCTTCTCACCTCGATGGTATCTGAAAGACCGGCTATACCCGGCAACAGGGTACAGGCACCCCGCACATTGAGACGCACCCCCACCTGGGCCTTCGACGCTTTGTAGAGGGCTTGGATTATATCCTTGTCGGCTAAGGCGTTGAGTTTCATCTCTATCAAACCGGGCGATTCTAGGCTGCTCTTCTGTATTTCCCTATCAATCAAAGTAAGGAGCCTATTTTTGAGATCAAAAGGACCTACGGCTAAATGCTTAAGACTTTGAATCGTGGAGTAGCCGGTGAGCATATTGAAAAAGGCCGATGCCTCCCCACAAAGTTCTTCGTTTTTTGTAAACAAGGATAGGTCGGAATAGATCCTGGCTGTTTTATCGTTGTAGTTGCCGGTGGACAGGTGGAGGTATTTTCGTATTGAGCCGTCTCTAGCCCTGCGCAGTACAAGGGCGGCCTTGGCGTGCACCTTAAGTTTCGCCACTCCGTAGGTCACAATCGCGCCGGCTTGCTCCAGGGTCGAAGCCCAGCTGATATTTCGCTCCTCATCGAAGCGGGCTTTCAGTTCCACCACAACGGCCACTTGTTTGCGGTTTCGAGCCGCACGGATCAGGGCTTTTACCACAGGAGAATCGCCCGAAGTCCTATACAGGGTCATCTTTATCGCCAGCACCGAGGGGTCGTCGGCCGCTTCGTCTAAAAAGCGCTGTATGGCGCCGAAGGATTCGTAGGGAAGAAAAAGCAGCCTGTCCTTTGTTTCTATCTCTTCCCAGATACTCATACCCTCGGGACTGGGCAGGGCAATGGGCTTCCAGGACTTGTCTCGGAGCCGCAACGCCTTCCCTGTCTCCCCTTTAAGCTCCAGGCTTACAAGTTCGTAAAAGCCGGCTAGATCTATGGGTCCATCCAAGGAGTAACAGTCGATCTCGCCCAGTCCGAGCCTTTTTCGAAGCAGCGTTTCAAGCCGCTTTGACGATCCAGAATAACTGAGTCGCACCGGGGTGGAATTTTGTCTTCCCGCCAGCACCTCTTCCATAGCGCTTAAAAAATCTTCTTGCCTGTTCTCGTCCACTCCCGTATCGGCGTCCCTGGTAACCTTGAACACCAAGGCGCTTTCCACCGAGTAGCCGGGAAAGAGTTTGGAGGCAAAACTGATAATTAAATCTTCTAAGAGGGCGAAGCGGAATTTTTCTTCGTCCTTGTGCTCTTCGTCGGGCAGAAGAACGAATCGCCTTGAGTTTTTTGGCACCTGGGCAAGCGCGTAGTGCCGCCTTCCTTCTTTATCGCTCAGCTCAAAGGCGTAATGGATCTGCAAATTCCCTATGGTCGGCAGTTCCTCCTCTTCGTCGAATCGCAGAGGCGTAATAAGGGGGAAGACCTGTTCGATAAAATAAGCCTCCAGATAGGATTTAAGCGTTGGACTCCAGGATGAGGGGGCTAAAAGTTCTAGGCCGGCTTCAGCCAGGCCGGGTAGGACATCTTCGATTAGACAGCTGTACTGATGTGTCACTATCTCCCTGACTCTGGCAGAGACGGATTTTAAAAGCCCTTGTGCTGTGTCGGTGCCCTGACTGCCGCTGGATCGTTCAGGGTTTCCTTCTTCGCTTTGGCGTATTTCGTTTTTAAGCCCCGCCACTCGCACCATGAAAAATTCATCGAAATTGGAGGAGACTATGCTCAAAAAATTCAATCGTTGCAGCAAAGGCAAGGAACGCTTGGTAGCTTCGTTCAGGATTCGAGCGTTGAACTCAATCCATGCCAGTTCGCGGTTGATCATCGGAAGGCTGCTCATGCTGTCCTCATACTATTATCGGCGACAAACCGAAAGTATCTTCGAAAAGGTCGCCCTTGTCGGCCAGCGACAAACGCTCCAGCGAAAAATCGAAATTTCGTGCCGACCGTATTATTAAACGATCTCCATTTTTCTCAAATTGCGCATCGTACATTCTTCCCGTATGGTTTCTGTCCAGGGCATCGGCTACCCGTAGTATGGCGGACAGTTTCATCACTATTGTCCTATCTTCGCGGGGTAGTGAAATATAATTGACATGGGTAGGGGAGGGGGGCGTCCTTCTATGATAGCGCACAACGTTAGAAATTATATTTATATCACTTCGGTTGAGCCCGAAAATTTCCGAATTGGATACAATATACTCACCGTGGCGATGGTGCCCGGAAGACCGTATATACGTGCCGATGTCGTGGAGAATCGCGGCGGTTTCCAGCAAGAGCCTTTCGCGTTGCTTCATGCCGTGCTCATCGCAAATTGAGTCGAAGAGGCGGACGCTTAAGTCGGCGACGTTGTGCGCGTGCGCTTCGTCGTAGTGGTATCGTTTGCCCAAGGCTTGTGCCGACGCCACAATTTGGCGACGCAGTTCCTCTTCAATCGCCGGATCGAGCCCCTTAGAGTCGGCGAGCAAAAGTCCTTCGCGTATTGAGACTTTTGGGACTATAAGCTCTTCGGCGCCGGTCCTGGCGAGAAAGAGGGATTCTATTAAAAGACCCGGCCCTAGACCTTCTGCCTCAGTCCAGGGCAAATGGTAGGTTTCGATCAATTCTTCCACCGACATAGACGCGGCGCTTAAGGCAAATTTTGTAAATCCTGTCCGATCCAGCAGCGAATACCCCTCGTAATTTTTACCTGACACATAGTAGGCCGCCAGTCTCGCGTCAGAACCTATGACAATGAAGGATTTTATGGTTTCTAGTGGCATATCCTCGGTCATTAGATCACAGGCATTCTTGATATTGCTCTCTAAATATTCCTGTAGATACTGCTTTGATGCGCCGGCTTCCCTCATTTGCTCTTCCAGCCTGAGGGTGCCAAAGTGCAAGCTGTGACTCGAAACCATCTTGCCGCGCCTGAGCAGCATTATCTCCGTTGTCCCTCCTCCTACCTCTAAAATCATCGCGTTGCTGCGGGAAAGGAATTTTCGATCGTCTTGTAGGGCTTGCTGTACGGCTAAATACATAAGATGGTTTTCTTCTATATCTTCTACAACCCTTATTCTAAAACCGGTCTGAAGCTGAATCCTGTCTAGAAAGGTGTCCCTGTTGGCCGCTTCTCGAAGAGCGCTGGTGGCGATCACCTTGGTTTGATCCGGCTCTATACCATAGCCGTGCAATAGCTCCCTGAACGAAAGGAGGACTGCCACGCTTTCCCGTATGGCTTCTCGACCGATATTCCCGGTGGTGAAGACATCACGGCCAATGCGGCTGGGTTTACCCGCCCTGTCGAGGACCTTTATCGAGCCTGTGGTATCGATAGATGCTATGAGCAGCCGTATGCCCGTCGAGCCAATTTCTATCGCTGCGGTGGGCTCGCTGCTGCTGTTTTGCCGGCTGGCCTTCATGGATTTTCCTGCTCCTTTCTTAAGTGTAAATGATAATAATACCATATCCGCGGTCAATTGCCAGTGTTTAGGTATACCCAGAGGGCTGCGCCTTTACCCATGAGCGTTTCTAGGTGTACAATCCGCGGGAATGGAAAATACGAAATATCCCGCCTTTAAAGGCTTCAACAAGATATTTGCCGCGTTTTGTCTGATTCTGGCCGGCATGGGCTTCTTTTCCTGCTCCTCCCATAGTGGATGGGGCCTTGTCCTATGGTCGGTTAAGGGCACGGAACTCAAGGCTGGTCTCGTCGTCCCTGTGTACCTTAAATCCAATATCACCAAACAATATGTCATCGGACTTCAGGATACGGACGAACGCTTCGAGGTTCCGCTCTGGCAGGTCGACTACCATCGAAGCAAAAAAGCAGCCCTTGAAGCGGCTGAAACCCTGGGGGAATTAGCCCCAATTTACTTTATCGCCGAACGGGACGGTCTGCCGATGCGCGAGACTCCTTCCAACAACGCCGATGCGCGCCGAGTGTACCGGATGAGGGAAGGGGAGAGGGTAAAAGCCTTGGCCAAGGCCGAGGGCGACGCCGTGTACACCGGTGGCGAAAAACTTCCCGGAGATTGGTACTTGGTGGTAGCGGAGGATGGCACCAGGGGCTATGTGTTCAGTTACGCCCTCTCTGTCTTCGACGAAACAAAGGACGATGAGCTAGAAATTCAGGAGGAGCCGCAAACAGAGACCAAGGCTGCGAACCTCGTTTTCTCCCAAACCTGGAGGCCTGCCTGGTATGGTTCTATGGTTAATGAAAACCAGGTCGATCTGGATTACTTTTCGCTTCGGTTTGGGCTTTTTGGCGACGCATTGAACAGGCAAGTACGCGTTGAGCTTCCGGCGGCATCCAAGGTGTTCCGCTACAGCGCCATAGAACAGGAGGGTGATTGGCTGGAATTCGTGGGTAGTACTTTGCGTATAAAACTCGAAGGAAGCACCAGCCTCCTGGCCTCCTGGGGTTCGACGCTTCCTGCAGAAGAACCGGACGATACCGCCGGCTGGTCGATCTCGGATACCTATCTTCGTTTTATCTTTGTGGAGAGCGAGGCTATTAGGGACGCCATGCGAAGGGAGGAAGCCAGACAAAGCGCGGCACTGAAGGATTTCTTCCAAGCGGCAAAGACAGCCGGAGCCAGAATTGACGCCGCTGGACTACTGCGTTTTTCTTCGCCCTTTGCTGGAACCCTAGAGTTTTGGCCCAGCGGTGCCTATGCATGGAACGATACGCTCTTTTTGCCCACCGGCTTTACCCCGGTTTCCACCGAGAGCGAATCGGCGCAAAAGGGAACTGTTGTTTTCGGACTTAGGCTCTCCAAAGAATTGATTGTCCAGTGGAATGGCGGTTTTTCGATGTATTCCGACGATACCGGGCGTAGAAGCGATTTTGCTTACGCATTTAGGGGCGGTAGGCTGGAGCTGGCACCCTTGGAATTGTCTCCCCCAGGAAATCTCGCAGGCAAGGTTAAGGCTAAACTCGGGACAACTAGCCTGGACTTAAGCCCGGCTAATTAAAGGATAAGCCCCATGGCCTTTGTACAGCTCAGCAACATAAGCCTATCTTTCGGTGACAGGGACCTGATCAAATCAGCCACCCTCAATCTCATGGAGGGCTCCCGGGCGGCCCTTGCAGGCCCCAATGGTGCGGGCAAGACGACGCTAATGAAGATAGCCGTGGGCCAACTGGCTCCGGATTCGGGTGAACTGGCCATTACCAAGGGCGCTAGAATTTCCTACCTCCCCCAAACTCAGGTAGTCCTGGGTCAGGGTTCGGTGCTCGAAGAAGCCGAACAGGCTTTTTCCCATTTTTTCGAATTGCTCCTCAGGCAGGAAGAGCTGGGCCGCAGACTGCAGGAGCCCGGTCTGGATGAGCGGCAAACAGCCAGGATTCTGGAGGAATTCGACGATATCGGCAGGGCTGTGGAGTCTGGAGGTTACTTCAGAAGGGAAGAACGGATTTCCGAAGTCTTAAGGGGTCTTGGATTCAGGCCAGACGACTTCCAACGACGGTCCCAGGATCTCTCCGGAGGCTGGCAAATGCGTCTGGCCTTGGCAAAAATACTTTTAGAAGACCCGGATATAATGCTCTTGGACGAACCCACCAACTACCTGGACCTGGAAGCCCGCAGCTGGCTGGAGGCCTACCTTGCCGACTACAGGGGAGGGGTACTGCTAGTCTCCCATGACCGTTATTTTCTTGACGTGACCATCAAGGAAGTCTACGAACTTTTTAACGGTAAACTCTCCCGCTATCCCGGCAGCTACAGCGCCTACGAGGAACGCCGTGCCAGGGAGCTGGACGCAATTTTCGCCGCTTGGGAACGGCAGCAGGAAGAAATTCAGAGGATAGAAGATTTTATCCGCCGTTTCCGCTACAAAGAGTCTAAAGCCCCCCAGGTGCAAAGCCGCATCAAGATGTTGGAAAAAATAATCCCTATTGAAATACCGGAGGGGATGAAGCATATACACTTCAAATTCCCGGCTGCGCCCCGTTCGGGCAAAATCGCCCTGCGCATCGAAGGCTTAAGCAAATCCTACGGGTCCCTCTCGGTAATAGAAGCGCTTTCGCTGGAGATCGAGCGAGGTAAAAAAATCGCTTTCGTGGGCCCAAACGGGGCGGGTAAATCCACGCTGATGCGCATAATCGCCGGCGTAGACAAGGATTTTTCCGGTTCCATCGTCCCTGGGGCGGGGGTTGAGATCGCCTACTTCGCCCAGGATTCGGCGGAGAAAATGTCCAGCGCGCTCACGGTCGAGCAGGAAGCCGAGACTGTCTGCCCGAACGAGCTTGTGCCCAGGCTTCGTAATTTATTGGGAGCCTTTCTCTTCAGGGGAGACGATGTGGAAAAGTCAGTCTCCGTGCTATCGGGCGGGGAGCGTTCCAGACTCGCTCTTTTGAAAATGCTCCTCCATCCCGCCAACCTCCTGGTGCTGGACGAACCGACAAACCACCTGGATCTCACCTCCAAGGACGTTCTTCTCGAAGCGCTTAAAGCCTTCGAGGGCACTGTGCTCTTTGTCTCCCACGACAGGGGCTTTATCGACGAGCTTGCTGATCTTGTCCTTGAGCTGGAGATTGGCACTACTCCACGGCTGTATTACGGCGGCTATTCGTATTATCTGGAAAAAAAGGCAGCGCTTTCTGAAGAGGCGCTGGGCGCTGCGGCTTCGATATCCGTTCAAATTACAAACCGTGAAGCGAAATTAAGCCAGGGAAGCGGCACCAAGCCTAGTCCCGCTCTTTCCTGGGAAGAGGAAAAGGCCGAAAAAGCCCGTATTCGAAAGCTCAAAAAACGAGAAGAAGAGATCCTTCGCAGGCTTGAAAACCTTGCAGAAGGCAAAAGGGCATTAGAGCAGGAAATGGCAAAGCCCGAAGTCTATTCCGATGGGTTTAGGGTAAAAAAGATAGTAGCCTCATTGGCTGAGATTGAAGAGGAAACAGAATTGCTCAATGAAGAATGGGTAGAAACCGCAGAAGCCGTTTCTGCTTCGGAGTCCTAGAAAAAAAGACTAGCCTCGCCCCGCAAGTTCCTAACACAGTCCTAAAAGTTTTCAATAGAGCCCAGTTTGCCTTTATTGTGCCAGGCTCGTGGTTGTGGTGCTGGGGCTGGGCAGTTTTGCCATCACCTTTTCGGTGAGAATTTTCCATGTTTGAGGAAGCGAGGCGCCTTCGGGGCTTTCGTAGAGGGCGAGCACCTGCTGAAAACCTTTCCTGGCCGCTTCTTCATGCCCCTGTTTGTACTCGATAAAGGCGAGCTCGTACATAGCTGTCGCCTGAAGATTCAGATCGTCTGTAAAGCGCTCTTGCAGGGTTCTGTAATAGAACTGAGCCCCTTTCCAGTCGTAGATATCGGATTTTTCCTGGGCTCGCTGGATTATCTCAGCAGAGCTAGCGCTCTCCAGCACCGGCTCAGGCTTGGTCGCGCAGGAGTTAAGGACGAGTATAAGAAAGAGGATGATCGTAAGACCGAGTCCTATCCTGCCCTGAACTTTGCTTCGTACGCTATTTATCGATCTTTGCTGCATAGACTCCCCTTACAAAAGGCGATTATGCTATACTTCCGCGGCCGGGGTCAATCGCGGGCTTTGCCGCCCGGGTCTTGGCGGAAGGTGAACAATGATTGCAACGGTAATAAACGCTCTTGCTGTGGTGGTGGGCTCTCTTGTTGGTCTCTTCTTGCGCAAGGGCATAAAAGAGCAGTATCAGAAAATAATTTTCGCGGCTTCTGGCATTACCTCCCTGGTGATCGGCATACAAATGGCCCTCACTACCGAGCATCTATTGGCTTTTGCCCTGGCTCTCATCCTTGGCGGTTTGGCTGGTACAGCCCTCAATATCGAGGGCGCTATCATGAACTTCGGTGAAAGGCTTAAAAATCGCTTTGACCATAGCGCCGAAGGAAACAGCTTCGCTCTGGGATTTCTCAACGCCTCCGTGCTTTTTTGTTCCGGAGCGATGGCTATTGTTGGTTCCTTTAAGGCCGGCACCGAAGGCGATTATTCGATCATATTCACCAAGAGCATTCTAGACGGTTTTATGTCGATGATCTTTGCCGGAGCCTTGGGCAAGGGAGTGATATTTTCAGCCCTGACCGTGCTTGTGTACCAGGGTGCCCTAACGATTCTTTCGGTGTGGATAAAACCCTTTGTAACTGAGGTGATGCTCTCGGAGCTGACTGCCATAGGGGGAGCCCTGGTGATCATGATTGGCCTAGGTTTGCTGGATATAAAAAAGATCAAGACCGCCGACTTCATTCCCGCTCTCTTGGTCACGGTCCTCCTTGTGCTTGCATTACCCTTTGCCCCCTTCCTATAATTGAGCATGAATAAGAACAAGGCTCACCAGTTTATCCAAACCAAGCGTGTGGATGAATCGGGAGCCTGGTATGGTCTGGACAACGCAGGTATCATTATGCCTGCGGTAACCAATACGGTGAATACAGGCCTGTTCAGGTTCGAATTCCAACTTAAGGACCCCATCGATCTCGATGTACTGAACCGGGCGCTTACAGACTGTACCAACCGTTTTCCTTACTTCAATGTAAACTTAAAACGTGGATTTTTTTGGTACTACCTGGATCAGTGCAAGACTAGTCCCCGCGTTTATTCCGATCAAGGCAGCCCAAGTCAGGGGTGGAACATCAATAAACGGGGCACCAGAATGTTCCGCATACGAGTGCAGGGCAACAGGCTGGCCGGTGAATTTTCCCATGCCCTCACCGATGGCGCTGGCGCTATGTCCTTCATGAAGAGCCTTCTTGTGCAATATTTTTCCTTACTAGGAATTAAGGCTGGCTCGGAGCTTGGCCAGGCTGAAAATGCCGATATTCTATCCACCGATAGTCCTGTGCCACCAGAAGAATATGAAGATGCATACCAACGCTATTTCCCAGGCTCGCTTCCTGCGCCCGAGGCTAATCCCAAGGCCTGGCACCTGAAAGGTGAGCAACTTCCTAGGGGTTCGTACCGGATAATAGTGGGAAGGCTTAAGCTTTCTGAGGTGCTGAGCGAAGTTAAGAAAAGAAACGTTACCCTTAGCGGTTTTTTAGGCGCCGTCTATTTGGATGCTCTTCAAAGCCTCTGGTTCGCCCAGAGCAAAAAGCCACGAGAACGAATAATTTCTGTTGAGATACCAGTCAATCTCCGGCAATTTTTCACTTCCAAGACTAACCGGAATTTTTCTCTTTTCTTTCTTTTAAAAGAAAATCTCGACTTGGGAGCCAGAAGCTTTGACGAGTTGGTAAAACGCGCTCATCACAGAATGAAAATAGAAGGCGATCCAAAATCCCTGGCCATGCAGATAGCTCGCAACGCCGGTGGAACCAGAAACCCGATTGTCCGGGTAATTCCGCTTTTCCTTAAGGATATCGCCGGGAAAATATTGTTTTCAGTGCTGGGAGAATCCATGCTCAGCGGTTTTATTTCGAATCTAGGGGTCTTACGTCTGCCCCCGGGTATACGAGCCCATGTGAAGTCGGTTGTCTTTTCTCCAGCACCCAGTACAACCACTCTCACAAATGCCTCGGTGCTCTCCTATAATGATGAGCTTGTAATCAGTTTTGGAAGTCTGCTCCGATCCAGACAACTGGAGCAGCTTTATTTTAGGCGTCTGCGCGATCTTGGACTTTCTGTTGCCGTGTATTGTCGCGCAGATGAGGAGTAAACCATGCCCTACTGCCCTGACTGCGGTGTCGAAATAGGCCAAGCAAAACGCTGCCCCCTCTGTGGCGCCGAAAATCCGCGGTTTGCCCATGCCTCAACATCCACCGAAACTCAAATCTCGCGGCCTGAATGTGGTGAGCATACCAGCCCTTTCATCGAAGCCGATATGGATGAATCTCTTACCAGAGCAGAAAAAAAGAAGGCGGCCTGGGAAATTCTCTCCGTAGTCCTGGGAATTACCTCAGTCACTGTAGTTCTCATAAATTTCCTCGTGGTCCGGCGGATTTCCTGGTCCCTCTACCCTCTGGCATCATTCATGTTCATATGGGCTTTGGCTACGGCCTTTCTCATCCTGAGCCAAAAGCCTCGGCTGCAGATCTTGCTCATCGCTCTAGCTCCCCCTGCTTTTCTCCTTGTTCTCGGCTTTATCATAGGCAAGGACGCATGGGCTTGGCGTTTAGCCTTGCCGATATGCCTTCTCGCCGAAGGCATTGCGGCGATCATCAGCCTTCTTGCCCGTAACACTCGCCGAAAAGGGCTTAATATCCTCGCCTTTGTCTTTTCAGGCAGTGCCATTTTTTGCCTCGGCATCGAACTTTTTATCGATATTTTTATCGGAAATCCCATGCGTTTAAGCTGGTCGATAGTTACCGCCCTTGCCCTTCTGCCTATCGCGATTTTTCTTTTATACATTCACCACAGGGTTGCCAAGAGTACAAATCTGCGCAGGCTGTTCAAGCTGTAGTAACTGCATCGAAGATTGTGGTGCCACGGACGAGGCGACTCGGTGGAGTAGATACTTAAGGAAGCAGTGCGGAAAGGCCATCCGCTTTCCATACCTTGACATTTTTTACAGTTTAATGTAGCTTTCTCCAACACGACGCAGGGTAGAGCAGTTGGCAGCTCGTCGGGCTCATAACCCGGAGGTCGCAGGTTCGAGTCCTGCCCCTGCTATAGCAAAAAGAGGCTTCCTTCGGGGAGCCTTTTTTGTGCCTCCTATCGCGCTTCCCCAGGGTTTACCGGCTTCGGTGGAGCGTTATAATATGACATTCTTCGGCAATACCCTGACTCAGGTTGAAACCACAGTTCTTTACGGAAGAGGGAAAGCTTCGTAGTCCGTTTCGATCCCCAGACGGCAAAGGTGGATACCCTTGAATCCCTGCGCTACAGAGAGGCCGGTGAGGGCAAGAAGAAGATTCTTTGGATTACCAGGAACGAGAACAGCCCCGGGAAGGATCCTTCGGTTCTCGCTACTGGATCAGCCCTGTGGTTGGACCAGGGGAGTCCTTGGGCGTATTTCAATATCGAAAACGCCATTTACAATGTCGATGTACATGACATACTCAGGGCGAGGGGACTCTAGAAAACAGCACTGCCTTGGGCGATAATTCCAGCAATAGGAGGGCAAAGCATGAACCGTTGGAACGATGGCTTCTGTCTTGTACTGGCAGGGGGGGGCTCCAAGGGGATCTATCACCTGGGGGTATGGAAGGCACTGCTCGAGATGGGCATACAGGTCGATGCCTTTGTGGGTACCTCGATAGGGGCTCTCGTGGCGGGACTTCTAGCCCAGGATCAACAGGATAGTTACGATTCCTTTATCGATTCCATCAGCCTCGACTCCATAATCGCCCTGCCGTCTGGATTTATCGAAAAAGGACGGCTCTCGGTGGGACGCGAAGCCTTCCAGGATGCCCCAGAGCTCTTCCGATCCCTTATTGCCCACCAGGGTCTCGACACAAGTCCCTTGCGAAAACTTCTCGAAGCGTACATCGATGAATCGAAAATTCGGAATTCTGGCAAGGATTTGGGCATTGTCACCGTGGATCTTTCCAGCCTCAAGCCCAGAGAAATGTTTTTGGAAGATATGGAGGAGGGCAGGGTTTTAGATTATTTGATGGCCAGCGCTGCCTTCCCTGGTTTTAAATCTCCCGTGATCGAAGGCAAAAAGTACGTGGATGGGGGCGTGTTTGAGAATATCCCCTACGAAATGGCTCGAAAGCGGGGATATCGTCGGCTCATAGTCTCGGATATCGGAGGGCTGGGAAGGAACCGGAAGGTCGAGTACGAGGGGAGTCTAACAGCCTATATAAAAAGCTCCATCAACATGGGTTGGATCTTCGATTTCGATCGTGATTTTCTGCGGGATTTCCAACTTTTAGGATACTTGGATACCCTGCGAACCTTTGGCAGGATTGCCGGTTACTTTTATTTTATTAAGCCAGGAAAAGTTCCAAAATTTTCATTCACACCGCATCAGGAAAGCGCAAATTTTCCCAAGGAGATGGAGCACGAACGCAATCTGCACCTCAAGTACATGGAATGCGCGGCCCTGGTATTGGAAATCACCCGGATCAGGCTCTATGAGTATCAAAGCCTTTTCGACGCCATAAAAACCAAATTGTGTGACGAGGAATCTAAAATTGAAAATCTGGTCAAGGGCGAAGAGGATAGAATCAAGAATACGGT
This sequence comes from Spirochaetaceae bacterium UBA6076, assembly GCA_002428725.1. Lineage (GTDB taxonomy): Bacteria > Spirochaetota > Spirochaetia > Treponematales > Rectinemataceae > UBA2256. Next base: position 262,995 of record DIXQ01000034.1, read on the forward strand.
GAGTATCTTACGGGAATCCGCCAAAACGGGTATTTTTAAGGGGAGTCCTTATTATAATTATAGAATTATCGAAGAAATCCTGCCTCCCTCTGCCTGGGAGGTGACTAAAAAAGCTCTCGAAAGGATCCATCCTGAACTTAACGCCGGGCTCTACTTTCTTGAACAGCTCGCTAAACACGGCTAAACCAAACAATAAGGGCTAATAGATCCAAAGCACCATGGATCGCCCTTCACGATAGGACCCTTTGGGAGTATATTGCCTATTCGGAGGAAGCCCGTGGACATGCCCTGCTGTTGGCTGGAAACTAAAACAAAAAAAATCGCCGATTGCCGTATCTTTAACGTTTCCGAAAGCGACCGTCAAACCTGCGACGGACGTAAGCAGGGGGCTTTTTACCTTGTCAACGCTCCCGATTGGGCTGGTGTCATTCCCGTGGTCGACACCCCCGAGGGTCGGAAATTTGTCATGATTCGCCAGTACCGGCATGGGACTGGTCGCATATCGGTGGAATTTCCCGGTGGCATTATCGACAAAGGCGAGGATCCAGTCCTGGCAATCGCCCGGGAGTTGTTGGAAGAAACAGGCTATAGGGCTGAGATGATCCTACCTTTGGGCGACCTTTCGCCCAATCCCGCCTTTATGACCAATACCTTTCACGCTTTTATCGCCGAAGGCTGCTATCTGGACAGCGATCAAACCCTGGATGATAACGAAGAGATAGAAATTCTCCTTGTCCCCGAGCGTGAGGCCATAGACATGATCGGGGCGGAAGACTATGGGCATGCTCTTATGACAGCCTCTCTCTTTTTCTATATGCGGTACCGAGGGTACTCGGACTAGGCGCCGCTTGCGAGCTCTCGATTTTGCCTCTGGGGCAATATTCGATATATTCTATATAACATGAATAGAGAGAGCTTCATCCTGAAGGGTGCTTCACCTCTTGAGCACCTCGCTATGGAATCGACCCTCATCGATACCTGGGATCAAGATTCTCTTCTTTTTCTTTTTTACACCAACCAACCCTGCCTCGTGATAGGGCGTAACCAGAATCCCTGGAAAGAAGCTAATCCCTATTCTAGCTTTCCAATCTATCGGCGCGACTCCGGCGGCGGAACAGTCTACCACGATCTGGGCAATTTGAACTGGGCCCTCATTGTTCCCAGAGAAATCCATGACAAGGAAGCCGAACTGGCCATGATAGCCGGGGCATTGTGCGATATTGGCTACCCGGTGAAACCGGGGGAGAGGGGAGGGCTGTATTGCGGAACTTCCAGCGCCCATTCCGGCAACAAGGTTTCGGGAACAGCCCGGCGTTTTGGCAAGCATAGGGTGCTCCACCACGGGACGCTCCTGGTATCCAGCGATCTTAAGGCCCTGGAGCACTCCCTGGGGGGAATTTCTACCGAGGACGACCGTTCCTTACCCTCGGTTCCGGCCACAGCAGCCAATATTTTATCCATCGGCGCTGCGGCGGAAGTTAAAGAGATTGCGCGTTCACTCTCGGTTGCGCTCTGTGGAAAACCTTGCGCTCAATTTTCACCAAAGAAAGCGACGCTGGACCGGATAGGCCAGGAAGAAGCTCGGCTTCGATCTATGGATTGGATCTACGGCGCGACACCAGGATTTTCATTCCGGCTTCCTCACAAGGGGGGGCCTTTTTTATTCTCTGTAAAGAAAGGAATCCTTGGCTTTCAAGAAGGAGTGCAGGATGCATACTTCGCCAGGTTCAGGGCAAGGGCTTTTTCGTTTTCTACCTATTTTCAGATGAAAGAAACAGCCGAGCAGGCGTTGGGTTCTCAGCCGGAGGCGAGCCATCGGGATAGGTTGTCCAAACCGACTTCGCGCTCCCACGTATCAAAGGAGGCTTAGGCATGCGGGAAAAATCCGTTTTTGAAAAAGTACAGGATCTTGTTGAAGAGGTTCGAATTGGAGTTTTCATAACTGTGGACACTGAAAACGCCCCCATCCCCGCTGGATGAGCCCAGTTTTTCTTCCCAGGCTTAAGGGAGCCCTCTACGCCGTCACGGCCGCGAACAACGAAAAGGTCAGGCATCTGGAATCCAATCCCAGGGTTTCTTGGATATTTCAGTCTAAATCCCTGGATAAAATTGCCACCATTCCAGTCCGATTTCGCCGCTACCGCCGCCTCCTATTCCATGAAAGGCTTGGTTAGCGACGGTATGGATGTCCTGGATGTGCGCACGGTGATCGAAGAAGCGGTGGCGGAAGCGCGAAAAGGCAATCCCGTCTTTGTCGAAGCTTGAATCGAGCTTAACCAGGGCAGAGAAAAGCCGATTTCGCTCAATGCGATGCTCATGAAGCTTGCGGCTTCCGTTTTAGCTAAGCACCCCCACATGAACGTGTACTGGAGGGGAGAAACCATAGAAGAGCGAAGCGTAGTGGATATCGGCCTGGCAGTCGCGCTCCCCGACGGTCTAATTACACCGGTGGTCCGGAATTGCGATAAAAAAGGCCTGGAAACAATCAACGCCGAGCTTTCCGCATTGATAGACAAGGCTAAAACCAAGGGGCTGAATCCCGAAGAATACGAGGGAGCGGGGTTCACTATCACCAATCTGGGCAGCTTCGGTGTTGACGAGTTCACCGCGATAATTAATCCTCCCGGCCCGGCTATCCTCGCCATGGGGGCAATAAAGAAAAAACCCATAGTCGGCGAAGATGACGAAATCAAAGTGGCCAAGACCCTGGTATTTACCCTAGGCTGTGATCACAGGAGCATTGATGGAGCAGTCGGCGCTGCGTTTTTGTCCGATCTAGCCGCGATATCGACCAATCCTATCAAATTGATTATATAGGTAGAGCCGAAAAAGATAGGATAATTTTCGTTTGTCAGCGTGATTTCCATTAAACAGCGATGTATAATGGCGACACCAACATGAAAGGAGTCTTTCGACATGCAGGAGAAAAACGTCGATGTTGCGGTTTTAGGTTCAGGGCCGGGCGGTTACGTAGCGGCCATTCGCGCGTCCCAGTTGGGGCTCAAAGTTGCCATAATAGAGCGGGATAAACCAGGTGGTGTCTGCCTGAATATAGGCTGTATCCCCTCAAAATCATTGATAAACAACGCACACCTCTATAGCGAAGGTCTGGCGCTCCTTAAAGCAGGTGGAGCAAGCGTCGACACCTCGGGGTTCGACTTTCGCAACGTGTGGAAGTCATCACGCACGGCTGCCGAGCGGCTCTCAAAAGGCGTTCAGTACTTGCTCAAGAAAAACAAGATCGAGTTTATTCTCGGGCAAGGTAGCCTAAGGGATTCCCGCAGCCTCCTGGTGGAAAAAGATGGCGAACAGAGCCTCGTACAAGCCAAGACTATTATCCTGGCCACAGGCTCAAGACCGAAAAACCTTCCGGGCTTTTTAATCGATGAGGATAAGATTCTTTCATCTACGGGCATGCTTCTCTCCGAAACCCTTCCCAAGAGCATCACGATACTTGGCGCCGGAGCTATAGGCATGGAGTTCGCCTACATACTTTCATCCTTTGGAACCAAGGTCACCGTGGTAGAACTCATGGACCAGGTCCTTCCCCTGGAGGACCCCGAGTCCGCCAAGGTGGTGGAAAAAGCCTTTACCGATCGGGGCGTGGCGATACATTGCTCTGCTAAGGCGGAAAAAGCCGAGGTCACCAAGGCAGGAACGGTACTCCACGTGCAGCTCAAGGACGGAACTAAAACCGAGATAATCTCGGATAAACTCTTAGTTTCTATTGGTAGAACCCCCAACACGGACAATATCGGTCTGGAAGCTTTAGGGATTCGGATGAACCGGGGCTTTATCGAAACCGGCGATTACTACGAAACATCCGCCGAGGGTATCTATGCGATCGGGGATATCTGCATTCACCCCCAGCTGGCCCATGTGGCCTCCAAGTCAGGTGAGATAGCAGCCGAGCGGATAGGTCAATTGTTGCTGGGCACCGAGGCTCCGGCGGAGATAAAAATAAATCCCTACACCATTCCCAGCGGCGTGTACTGCCACCCGGAAGTGGCTTCCTTTGGCCTCTCCGAAAAAAAGGCCCAGGATCTGGCTGTCCGTCATGCGGTAGCCCGGTTCCCCTTCAGGGCTATTGGCAAGGCTGTCGCCACCGAGGTTCCCGAAGGCCAGGTCAAGATTGTGTTTGCCCCTGATACGGGAGCCGTTCTGGGGGCTTCAGTGGTAGGAGCTGGAGCAACCGAGCTTGTCCATGAGCTCCTCTTGGCCAGCTATGCCGAGCTTACCCTGGAAGAACTCGCCCAGATGATCCACGCCCACCCGACACTGTCAGAGGGAATAATGGAAGCCGCCAAGGCAGGCATGGGGAGAGCAATTCATATCTAAGACTGAAAAGGGTATGAGAGAATCGTGAGCGCAAAAAGTGTAGGCTTTTATAAACGTCTCATACTGATCGCCTTCATCTTGAGCATACTAATCTCCACAGGATTCAGCGTGGCCCTTTTAATAAAAAACAAGTCCCTGGAAAAAAGACTGGACTCGACACAGTTTTTACCCGATGATGCGGTGACGGTGGGCGCCACTGAGCTGGAGCCCGCCGGCATTGTTCGGGAAGCCCCCGTTCTGGGCTATCAGATGCTCTATCCAGACTTTAAGGCAACATTTTATGGGTTTAACAACGATCTGGTGAGCGAAAAAACCGTATTTCTAACCTTCGATGATGGCCCCTCGGAAGGAACAGCTGCTCTTTTAGATATACTCAAGAAAAAAGAAGTACCCGCAAGCTTTTTTGTGAATGGTAAATCCAACAGGATGCTGAGCGACCAGCTCAAGCGCATGGCCCAGGAGGGGCACACGGTGGGCATGCACAGTTACTCCCATCGCTACAATGTTATCTACGAGAGTATTGAAAATCTCCTGGACGATTTCTATCGAAACTACCTTTACATCAAGGCCGAGACAGGGAAAGAGCCATCCATTCTCCGCTTCCCAGGGGGATCGATCAATATTTTCAATATTGAAAAGTACCATGCAATGGTAGCGGAAATCTTGAGGCGGGGATTTATCTATTACGATTGGAACGTAAGCGCCGGCGACGCCATAAGCGAGGCCACTACCCAGAGTATTATCGATAATGTGGTGAACGGTGTGCGACTCTGCTGGAGGCCGGCTTTCGTTCTCATGCACGATAACGATAAAAAAGTGCTCAGTGAAGCACTTGGCCCGATTATCGACATACTCAACAATGAGGGCTATGTGTTCAAAGCCTTAGACAATTCGGTCAAGCCTCCGATGTTCATATACCCTAACTGAAAACTCATCTGCTATGGGAGGATTATTCAATTAAATAAAGGGCAAAGACTTGCACAGCCTGTTAGCATAGAGTAGCTTAGATAGCATGCGACGATGAGGAGGACAACATGAAAAAGCGTGGGAATTTTTCAAAAGCTGTTGAAGAACTCATAGGTCTAAAACAGAGCGACGAAGACGAGGATGGCGCAAAGACCGCCACGAGCGACATTCAGGAGAAAGGACAGGAAACCCCCGACGGTTTCGCAGACGGCTCCCAGGACTTCAACAGCCGTTTTGGCTTATCGGGAGGAGGATTGCCAACACTCTGGAAACCCGAATCTTCGACACCCCTGGCGGTTATCACCCAGGATATGGTTATAAAAGGGAGCGTCCAATCCCAGGCAAATATTTTGATCGAAGGCACAGTTCAGGGCGACGTGGTGAGCGAGGGGGATATCCTGCTCCGGGGTAAGATCGAGGGGAACCTCAGCCTGCGTTCACTTTTAGTAGAGGGCGGCACCATCGAAGGCGACGTAGCCTCTAGCTCGGCTGTAGTCCTGGAGGAAAAGTCCTTTGTCCACGGGGATATAAAAGCAGAACGAATCGAAGTTGATGGCAATGTTACGGGAAACTTGGAATCCGCGACGAAGATTGTGCTCAAATCCCAGGCACTTATCGAGGGCAACCTCAAGGCCAAGGAATTGGCTATTCAGGAAGGAGCCGAACTCAAGGGCAACGTCAACGTTCACAAAGCCTGAACCTTTGCAAATACAGCTGCAACCGTTTTGTAGGCCTGTGCCGCACCGATAGAGGACATGGGGTATGGCGCGGGGCTGTTGTGGAAGAGAGCAGGATGCGGCGAAAAAGCGGCGGCCGCGGAGCCAGTATGGCTCCGCGGCCGCCCTCATTTACGCCGATTCATTTCTCGTATCGGCAGTCATTTTTACATAAGCAGCAAAAATGGGTCCTCGATCAGCGACCTTAAGCGCGCCATGAACCGTGCCGCATAGGCACCGTCCACAACTCTATGATCTGCGGTGATGCTGTACTCGATTGCCCTGTAGGTTTCCAGTTCCTCGTCGCCGGGCACAAGCCTGTCGCCGATGGCACCAACAGCGATAATCGCTGTCTGGGGCGGGTTGACGATAGCCCTAAAGCGCTTTATGCCAAACATGCCCAGATTGGACAGCGTAATGGTACCACCTTTGTAATCCGATGGGCTCAAGCTCTTGGACTTGGCTTTCTCCGACAGCGCCTTCATGTCAGCCCCCAAAACCTTGAATCCCCTGCCTTTGCAATCCCGGAGCACAGGCACCACCAGTCCGTCCGGAGTATCCATGGCAACGTTGACATTGACCTTGGAATAGCTCATTACCTTGCCATCGCCCAGCCAGGAGCCGTTCACCAAAGGATAGTCCGCTACCGCATGGGCAAGAAGCTTGGCTAGAATCACCGTAAGCGATACAGGCTCTCCCTTCTGCTTGAACTCCGCTGCAAGCTCGAGAATGGCTTCCGCATCAGCCTCGTCGTAAAGCGTAAACTGCGGGATAGTCATCCAGCTCTCGGCAAGCCGTTCGGCGGATATCATCTGAATCTTGGAAAGTTTGATGATTGAGCCTTCTTCGGATACTGGCAGGATCGGTCCGGAAGCCGCCCTTTCCGGAGCTTTCTGTTTTTCGTATGCCGGCATGGAGCCTAATTCGGCTTTGGGTAGATCCCTTTCTACCACGGCTCCTTCCGGTCCGGTTCCTCGAACGTCGGTCAAGTTAATACCCAAAGCTTCAGCAGTTTGTCGAGCCAGGGGCGATGCAAGCACAAAACCGTCAGCCTGGGGCGGTTTTTGATTGGGCGGCGCAACTTTAGCCTGAGCCTTTGCCGTGGGAGCCGCGCTCAAATCGGCAGTGAGGGCTGCATGTGGATCCGCAGCAGGGGCCTCAGGAGTTGCAGGTGCCACTGCTGATGATTTCGTTTCGGCAATAGCAGCCTTTTCTGTTGCTTTTGCCGAAGCTGGCGCGGCCTTAGCCTCGACCTTTTCCCCGGCTTCGGCGATAACCCCCACCACGGTGCCCACCGGCACCGTCACCATCTCTTCGACATAGACAGCCGCCAGCAGGCCGCTGCCCTGGGCTTCCACATCCACGGTGGCCTTGTCGTTCTCCACCGAGAAGATAACATCGCCCTTGGCGACAGGATCACCCAGTTTTTTCTTCCACTCGGCTATGAGCCCTTCCTTCATGGTCAGGCCAAGCTGGGGCATTTGAATATTCAGCGCCATCGCTTAGCCCTCCCTATAGAGAACGCTGCGTACAGCCCTTTTGATGTCGTCCTGGTTGGCTGCGATAAATTTTTCCAGCACCGAGCTGAAGGCTATGGGCAGATTCTTGGCGCCTACTCTCATAACAGGGGCGTCCAAATAAAAGAAAGCCTTTTCCTGGACCTGGGAGGCTATTTCCGCACCTAAACCCCCGGTTACCACAGCTTCATGCACGATTACACAGCGGTGCGTCTTTTTTACCGAATCGACCACCGTTTGCATATCCAGAGGCTTTAAGGTGAGAAGATCGATCACCTCCACCGAGATGCCTTCCTTCTCCAGCTCCATGGCCGCCTCTTCGCATTTCTGGACCATGATCGAGTAAGTTACGATGGTGACGTCCTTGCCGGGCTTTCTCACCTCCGCCCTGCCGATGGGGGTTAGGTATTCCTCTTCGGGGACAGGACCCTTCTGGGGGTACAGTACCTTGTGCTCAAAGAAAATCACTGGATCGTTTTGTCGTATAGACGATTTAAGCAGGCCTTTGGCGGTAGCGGGGCTGGAGGGAGCTACGACGATAAGTCCAGGAATGTTCTGCACCCAGCCCTCTACGCTCTGGCTGTGTTGGGCCGCGGCGGAATTGATGATGCCGTCCGGAGCCCTGATCACTAAAGGAATATTAGCCTGGCCACCGAACATATAGCGGTTTTTTGCGATCTGATTCACCAGCTCGTCAAACGCTACCCCGATAAAATCGGCAAAGTGCATATCCGCCACGGGCCTGGTGCCGGTGAGGGCAGCGCCTAATGCCGCGCCGACTATCATGGTTTCGCTGATGGGCACGTCCCTGACCCTGCCGGGGAATTCCTCGGGCAAGCCCTTGAACTGGCCGAAAATACCGCCTTGGCGTACGATATCCTCACCATAGACAAATACGGTGGGATCCCGCTGCATTTCTTCGCGCATGGCCTCGAGTGTGGCCTGGGAAAAAGTTATTGTCTTCATTTGACCACCTCCGGGAATTCGCTGGGGGAGAATGAGAAGAGGTCGTTGTAGGCATCCTCCTTTTCAGGTAAGGGGCTGTCTTCAGCGAACTTTTCGCCGTCGGCAACCTCTTTTTCCGCCTCGGCCTTCATGGTGGCCAGTGCCGCGTCATCGATAAGCCCCTTGCCTTTCATCCAGTCGGCATAGCGGATTATCGGATCGTTTTCGGTAAAGTGCTTCTGCACTTCTTCCTTTGTCCGGTACTTTTCTGGGTCTCCCACGTAGTGTCCTTTAATACGATAGGTGAGGCACTCCAGCAAGGCAGGGCCCTTGCCCTTCCTTGCGGCTTCCACCAGGGCTGCTGCCGCGTTATACACTTCGATAACGTTGTTGCCATCCACCGTGTAGCCTTCCATCCCATAGCCCTTGGCTCTGTCCGCGATCCGAGCAACCGAAGTGGCAAAGGAGGTGGGCGTAGTGGAAGCCCACTGGTTGTTCTCATTCACAAAGATAACAGGCAGCTTCCATACCGAGGCGATATTCATGGCTTCGTGGAAGGTTCCACGATTGGAGGCCCCGTCGCCGAAGAAACAGACAGCCACCTGATCGGTTTTCTTGATCATAGATGACATTCCAGCGCCCACGGCGATATTGTAACCGCCGCCTACTACTCCGTTAGCTCCCAGCATACCCACCGAAAAGTCAGCGATGTGCATGGAACCGCCCTTGCCCTTGCAGTAGCCAGTGGTCTTGCCAAAGAGTTCGGCCATCATCCTATGGATCTGGGCTCCCTTGGCGATCGCATGGCCATGACCTCTATGGGTAGACGTGATCCAATCATTCTTGGACAGATTGGCCATCACGCCAGATGCTATGGCTTCTTCGCCTATATAGAGATGCACAAAGCCGGGGATTCTCCTGTTGAGGAAAAGCTCCTCAACCCTCGATTCGAAAGCGCGGATTCTCACCATTGTCCGCAAGAGACCTACTTTGTCTTCCTTGCTCAGTGCTGCGAACTTATCAGGGAATTCTTTTTTTTGGAACGGCATAGATTCCTCCCATAATTAACTTGCAATAATCATGCCTAATGAACACTAACAAGGGTAAACGACTAACTCTTTTATTTTATAAGGCTTTTTATTTCTTATAAAGGAGATAAACGCATTACGTTGTCAATTTCATCAAATTTACATGGTCAAGATCGATAAAAAAGCTCAGTGCTTCTACTACCATAAATGAATAAATAAATTGACTGTTCCAAAATATGACACTACTATATCTAAAATGTTCAGAAGTGAGGCAGTGGATGATCCCTTGGATCCATAGCACCATGACCATCGACACAGCGGTGAATAATGAACTATTAGACGAGGGCGGCATTCTGTCCTTCGGTACCAATCCGATCATAAAAGCGCTCATAGAATCGGTTTCCACCGGCGTCTTGGTTCTGGATAAAAATGGTATCGTTATACACTTAAACCGCATAGGTGCGCAGATTCTTGGCCAGGACCAGGGTCAAGCCAAGGGCAAGCACGTAACAAAAATTGTCGATTTTCGCCCTGTAATTCTTGATGTCCTGGAAAGCGGCCGGGGTTATCTTGAAAAGGAAGTACTGATCCAGAGCCCTAGTCGAGGCAGGCTACGGTTTATTAAGTCGGCTATTGTAATCAGGGATAAACAATCCAGGCTTATAGGGGTTATCGATACCTTTAGGCTGGTGGAAACCATGAATCGGATTCACCCTAAGGCGAGCAAAGCCAAGGCAAAGTTTTCCTTTTCAGACATAATAGGAAATCAGCCGGTATTCTTGGAAGCGATTAACCTTTCCCGTGTGGCGGCCCAGAGCGATGCCCCGGTCCTTATAGAAGGCGAGAGCGGCACGGGCAAGGAAATGTTCGCCCATGCTATCCATCATGCCAGCGCCAGGGCTTCAGGACCTCTGATAATAGTAAATTGCTCCAGTCTTCCCCATTCCCTTATTGAGAGTGAACTCTTCGGCTACGAGTCAGGTTCCTTTACCGGCGCCAGAAAAGAAGGGTACCAGGGCAAATTCGAACAAGCCGACGGCGGGACTATTGTTTTGGATGAGATAGGGGAAATGTCTCTGGATATGCAGGCAAAACTCTTGCGTGTTCTTCAGGATCTGAGCTTTACCAAGATTGGTGGTACAAAAATGATCACCGTCGATACCCGGGTAATCGCCGCCACAAATAAGAAACTCAGGGACGAAATCCAGAAAGGCACCTTTAGGGAAGACCTCTATTACCGGCTCAATGTGCTTCGCATATTGCCGCCTCCCCTGCGCGAGCGCCTCGACGACATACCACTGCTGGTATCCCACTTTGTCACCAAGAACGCACTCCACCATGGAAAGATTATTCCCGAGGTGGACAAAGCTGTGGTGGAGGCATTCCAGGAATATCCCTGGCCCGGCAATGTCCGGGAGCTGGAAAACGTCATCGAAAGAGCCATTCTCATATCAAGAAATAACCGCATCACCATGCGCGAGCTGCCGGACTATATCTTTACCAGCATCCAGGGGAAACTCCAGGAAAAAAACCAGCCCAAGGCCGATCCTGCGCCCGAATCAGACCCTGAGCTGCTCGATCTCGAAAGCGTGGAAAAGCGCCAAGTGATCAAGGCGCTCAAGGAGGCCGAAGGCAATATCTCTTCTTGCGCGAAGATGCTGGGTATCAGCAGAAACACCCTCTACAGGAAGATGAAGCAGTACTCCTTGTGAAGTTCCTTGAACCTAGTTGGGTGTTAGGGAGAAAAGAGCGCAATAATTCTCTAGTAAATCCTGATGGTCCGATTATCATGTTAAAAAAAGGCTGCCCGAATTCAACGGGCAGCCTTTTACTTTTTGTGCAGCTCCGGTACGGAGCTATATATGTTCAGAATCTAGGCGTATAAAGCCCCGATGCCACAGGCAGCCAGAGGGTAAGCTGAGGAAAGAAGGTGATAACCAGCAAAGCAAGAATCGACACAATCACCAGGGGCAGGACATATTTGACCATCTCGTTGGTGATGTTGCTCTTTATAATATTTGCCGTTACATAGAGGTTGACCGCCACAGGAGGCGTTATTTGGCCAATTGCGAGTGCTACGACCATTACGACACCGAAAAACAGGGGGTCGATCTGCAGTTTCAGCAGCACCGGTAGTATGATGGGCATAAATACATAGGTGATAGAAATTGCGTCCAGGAACATGCCCGCTATCAGCATTACCACGTTGATGAGTAAGAGGAATACCAGCTTGTTGGTGGTAAGACTCGATACCAGGTTTGCAGCGGCGTCGATGACCCCCAGGGTAGATGCAGCCCAGGAGAAGATGCCCGCCATTGCTACAACCAACATGACCGTGGCCGAGGCTACTACCGTGTCGGACAGGGCGGAAATGAGCAGTTTAAAGTTGATGGTTCTATACACAAAGAGGCCAACGAATAGTGCATAAAACACACCCATTATGGCCGATTCGGTAGGGGTCGCTATGCCGGCGTAGATGGATCCGAGAATTATAACCGGTGCCAGAAGGGACCAGAAAGCACCTAAAAATGCCTTTCCAATCTCCTTAAGGCTGCCCCGCTGCAGCTCACCCCTGAAGTTGTGCTTCTTGGAGCTCAAGTAGACGGCGATGATTAGGAATAATCCCACAATCACGCCAGGTACGATGCCGCCCAGGAATAGGGCGCCCACCGACACATCGGTGAGGTTTCCGTAGACTATGAAGGCTATTGAAGGAGGTATGATGATGGATAATCCTGCTCCAGCCGCTATAGCGCTGGCCGAAAAATACTTGTCATAGCCCTGTTTTATCATTGTAGGGATAAAGACCAGACCCAGGGCAGCTGCTGTGGCAGGCCCAGAACCCGATATGGCTCCCCAGAAAATGCAGGTGATGACCGCGGCGATCGCCAGGCCGCCTGTCGCCCTGCCTACGACAAGGATGACGAATTTGGATATGCCGTCAACGATCTTGGCTTTTTCCATAAGGACGCCGGCCAGGATAAAGAAGGGTATGGCCACCAGCGGGAACTTTGCGATATTCGCTTCGAAGTTTCTGGATATCATTGCTGTGCCAAGGTCGAAATTCATAATGGCGCCCATGGCTGCAGTGGCCAAAGAGATTCCGATAGGGGTGCCAATAAAGATAAGAACGACGAAGATGCCGAATACGATTAGTGCAGCCATTATTTGCCCCCTTTTGCGGTTTGGGCGATTTCGGCCGGAGTGCTGTTCTTTTTGATACCCTTTAATGTGCTCGATACTATTTCTTTCAGTACGAAAAGAGAGAAAACCGGGGTTCCGAGGCTGTAGATCCAAGTGGGAATTCCAAGAGCATCCGATATGCTATGGTAAAAAGTCATATTCTTGTATATTTCTCTGCCTGAATTATAGATGAGAAAAATGAAGATCCCGACCCCTATGATGCCGGATATCCCTATTGATAAGCGTTTCAGCTTTGGTGAAAACTTGTCATAGAGGTTTGTCATCTGTAGATGACTTCCCCTGCGGAAGGCTATTGAAACACCTAAAAGGGTTATCCAAACAAAAAGGTTGACGACCACTTCCTCGCTGAAGGCTAAGCTTTTAGAGAATAAGTAGCGGTTAACCACATTGACGAAGGTGATGAGCGACATGACCCCCAGAAAAAAGGCGCCTAAAAGCTCATCCAAATGAAATTTATTCTTTTTTGCCATTACCTGCTCCGGATATGAGGAAACCCTCGCCAATAGTTGGAAGCGGAGCGAAGGTTTGGCTCAGGAATAGGCGGCGGGAAGATTTTTGCGCAAAAATCTTCCCGCCGCCGAAACGCAAAGAACAACGAACTTATACGATTATTTCATGTCCGCTATCGCCGCATCGACGATAGCTTTGCCGACCTTGGGCACCCATGCGTTGTAGACTGGGGCCAACTTGTCTTTGAATGCCTGGAGCTGGGCGGGGGTAAGGTCGGTGATAACCATACCCTTAGCCCTTGCAGCTGCGTAGGCGTCTTCGGCCACTATACCGTACTTAGACTTGAGCAGGTCAGCGGACTTGGTGCCATCCAGGTAAGCCCTGGCCAGCGCTTTCTCATACTCGCCTGCCTCGAGAGCTGCCTCGGCTATAGCCTTCTGAATGTCGGCGGGGAAGGATTTCCATACCCTGGCGTTCACGACAAAGACTAAGGGATCGAGTACATAGCCCCAATTGGTCAGATACTTGTGGTATTCCCAGATCTTGACAACGGTGAGCACCGACTTGGGGTTCTCCTGGCCGTCGACAACGCCCTGCTGGAATGCGGTAACCGCATCTGCCCAGGACATCATGGTGGCATCGGAACCGAGCGCCTTGAACATGTCGATGAAGATCGGCGAACCAACGGCGCGGAACTTGAGTCCCTTCATGTCGTCGGGGGTCTTGATCTCTTTCTTGGAGTTGGTGATCTGCCTGTAGCCGTTTTCTCCCCAGGCTAGGAACTTGACGCCGCCCTTTTCGAGCTGCTCAATAACCATCTGGCCGCCCTTGCCATTTTCGATCTTGTCCACAGCCTCATAGCTGGGCATAAAGAATGGAAGATTGAAGAGGTTGAGAGCGGGAATTGTACCGGAAGCGTTGATTGTAGACTCCACCGCAAAGTCGATGGCGCCGTCGGCGACAGCCTGGTACCAGTTAGTCTGCTTTCCGGCCAGCAGGGAAGATCCAAAATAGGGCTTTACGATGACCTTCCCGCCGGTTTTTTCTTTGATGAGATCGGCCCAGCGCTGAGCTCCGGCACCCCAGTCATACAACGGACCGACGTTGACCTGCATCGTATACTCCGCCTTGGGTTTAAAATCCGCAGCGAAGACCTGGGTTGTCAGCATTGCAAACACCAGGACTAGTCCGAGAGCCAGGATTTTCTGCAAACGTTTCATTGTTGCCTCCTGAAAATGATTGTAGTACCCCCCGGGGTTTCTGTCAAAAGAAACCTCGTAGGGAGCGCACTTCCACGGTGAATAACTACGCAAATTATGTGCCGTTTGATGCACAGGTCCCATGATAAAGTAAAAAATCGCCGAATACCACTGGCTTTATCGTTTTTTATGCTCCTACGAGGGTTCGCTTTTACGTATTTTGCCGACGGCTAGTATAGAAGGAATAGATTTTTGTGTACAAAAGGAGTGGAGAATGGGTGGAAATAGCTTTAACTGCTCAATTTCGATACAGCCGTTTTGTTGTTTTGTTCAGCTTTGAAACAAGCTTAGTTCCTCGAAGCTTGATAGCTTTAACCTTGCGGCCAAGGGGCGGGCATTGTAGACTCATTGGTAAGGAACAAAGATGGAAATAAAACACTATCATCGTCCTGAGAGTCTGAACGAGGCCTATGATCTTGTGGTCAAACAGGGGGGGCAACCCCTGGGGGGCGGGGCATGGTCGGCGACCACCAGCGCTAAGATGACTTCCGCCGTTGATCTCAGTGCCCTTGGGCTGGAGTACATACGAGCCGAGGGAGATTCGGTTGTCCTGGGCGCTATGGCTACCGCGCGGGCTCTGGAAACATCGAAACTCCTCGCAGATAGGTACGGCTCGCTCTTCTCCAATGCCCTAGCCCACATCGCAGGCGTTCAGATCCGAAACGTGGTGAGCGTAGGCGGTTCCGTCGCGGGGCGCTATGGTTTTTCAGAACTTCTTGTCGTGCTGTTAGCCCTGGATGCCCGTGTTGTATGCTATAAGGAACCGGCTTGCAGTCTCGAAGATTTTTTGCGCAGCCCCCGGAGCAGCGCAGTCTTGATAGAGAAAATTGTGCTTCCCCCAGTAGAGGCGGCTGCCTACCAATCGCTGAGGATCGCTTACAATGATTTTCCTGTTCTGTCAGTTTGCGTTTCTCGTGGGGTGGCGGGGTGGAGAGTGGCGGTTGGCGCGCGCCCCCAAGCCGCTCGTCTAGCCTTAAAAGCGGCTGAGATTTTAGGCGGCCGGCCTAAGCCTGACAAAGATGCCATAGTTCAAGCCGGAGCGCTTGCGGCCCAGGAACTTACCTTTGGCGATGATATACGGGCGAGCTCCACGTATCGGCGCAGCATATGCCCGGTGTTGGTAAAAAGGGCACTAGAGGAGGCCTTGCCATGACGCTCAGCTGCACAGTAAACGCCAAGGCGGTGACAGTAGAATGTGAACCTGGCGATATTCTCGCCGATGTGCTTAGGAATGCTGGATTCACCGAGGTAAAAAAAGCCTGCGGTACCGGCAATTGCGGCCTCTGCACAGTGCTCTTGGATGGAGTGCCTGTTGCCTCTTGCTCCGTCGTGGCCGCCAGGGCTCAGGGAAGGACAATCACGACGATCCAGGGAATGGCCAAGGAGGCTGAAGAGCTTGGCGCTTATATCGCCGCCGAGGGCGCCGAGCAGTGCGGATACTGCTCCCCTGGCTTTGTGCTTACCGCACTGGCCATGGAAAAGGAATTCCGAGACCAAGGAATTAGGGGATTCGACAGGGCGGCGGTAAAACATTACCTAGCCGGTAACCTCTGTCGTTGTTCAGGGTATCAGGGACATTTGCGCGCCTTGGAAAAGTATCTGGAGGCCCAACGTGGATAAAACCTTCAGTGTTGTGAATCAGAGCGTGGCTAAAATCGATTCAAAGAGTCTGATTTTAGGAAGACCGGTATATACAGACGATATGGCGCCCAAAGATGCATTGGTCGTCAAAATTCTTCGCAGCCCCTATGCCTTTGCCAAGATAAAAACTATTGATTCCAGCGAAGCCAAGGCGATAAAGGGGGTGGCCTGCGTTTTAGATTGGCGCGATGTCCCTCGCATACCCTATACCAGGGCAGGGCAGGGGCATCCTGAGCCTAGTCCTCACGATAGGTTTATCCTTGATCAATATGTGAGGTTTGTCGGTGACGAGGTGGCTATCGTCGCCGCCGAGAACGAGGCAATAGCCCGCCAGGCGCTTAAGAGCATCAAAGTGGAGTACGAGGTATTGGAGCCTGTACTGGACTTTGAAAAGGCGGCGGATAATCCCATTGTCATCCATCCTGAAAAAGAAATTCACGACATGTTCCCCATTGGATTCGAACCATTGCGCAATATCGCCGCCGCATATTCCATGGAGCTGGGTGATGTGGAAGCCACTCTTGGCGCAAGCGATGTCGTCGTAGACGGAAGCTTTACAACACAATCCCAGGCGCACGTAGCCACTGAGCCCCATGCTGCCTTCGCGTATTTGGATATTCATCAGCGGTTGGTGGTATACACAAGCACCCAGAATCCCTTTCACACGCGTCGTTTGCTGGGCCAAGCCCTGGGTTTCCCCCTGTCACGTATCAGGGTAGTAAAACCGCGCATAGGGGGAGGCTTCGGGGGCAAGCAGCATGTGCACGTAGAACCCTTCGTGGCCCTCGTATGCCTGGCCACGGGCAGGCCTGCCCGCTGTGCGCTAAGCCGCAGGGAGGTCTTCGATGCCACGTTTTGTAGGCATCAAATGCGTATCGATATGCGGATCGGCGCATCCAAAGACGGGAAAATAAAGGCTATCGACATGGGTGTCCTGTCCAATACCGGCGCCTACGGGGAGCACGCGCTCACCGTATTCATGGTGGGAGGCTCCAAGACCTTGCCCCTCTATAACAAAGTGGAAGCCGTTCGGTTTGGGGGAAAGGTGGTGTACACAAACACCCGCTCGGCAGGGGCTTTCAGGGGCTACGGCGCTGTACAGGGCAATTTTGCCTTGGAATCCATGATCGATGAACTGGCGAATAAGCTGGGAATGGATCCAATCGAGATTCGTAAAAAAAACATGGTACAGGAAGGCGAAAGCAGCGATGTGTACAGGGTAATGGGCGAAGGCAGGGAAGGGGTTGAGATGGTCTTTGAGTCTTGCAAGCTGGACTATTGCATAGACCGCGGTCGTGCCCTCATAGGTTGGGATGATGAACCCTTAGTTCGAAGCATCGCGCCCGGAAAGATCAGGGCTAAGGGCATGGCCATAGCCATGCAGGGCTCGGGAATTCCCTTGGTGGACATGGGCTCGGCTACCTTGGAGCTTCAGGACGGAGGCTGTTTCAAGCTACGAATAGGGGCTACGGATCTGGGAACGGGCAGTGATACCATATTGGCCCAGATAGCCGCCGAAGAGCTCGGCGTACCCCTTGCTTCGATCAATGTATATGCTTCCGATACAGACCATACTCCTTTTGATGTGGGAGCGTATGCGTCCTCCACTACCTATGTGTCGGGCAACGCTGTTCTTAGGGCTGCAAAAAAAATGAAATCAGTGCTCATACAAGCAGTCGCACAACGTCATAGCATTTCAAGTGACGATGTGCGATTTGATGGGCATAATTTTTTAAAAAGCGACGGCTCTGTCATACAGGATCTTGAATCTTTGAGCCTAGACACCTTGTATCACGACGGCGAGCAAATGGCCACACTTACGGCGACGGCTTCTTTCAGCGGGCCAAAATCGCCGCCGCCCTATGTGGCTGGTTTTGCCGAGATAGACCTCGATACAGAGACGGGCAAGATCGACCTGCTCCGCTATGTAGCGGTGGTAGATTGCGGCGTTGCCATAAACCCAGCTTTAGCCCGTATCCAGATGGAGGGGGGCGCAATGCAGGGTATTGGAATGGCGCTATTCGAAAATGTCAAATTCGACGCTAAAGGGAGACTTCTTACCAATAGCTTAAAAACCTATTCCATTCCCTCCAGGGAAGATGTGGGCCAAATTATCATAGAGTTCGCGGAAAGCTATGAGCCTTCGGGACCCTTTGGGGCAAAGTCGGTGGCTGAAGTGAGTATTGACAGCCCCCCGGCCGCGATCGCCAACGCTGTGCGCAACGCGACAGGTGTAAGGCTCACTGAAACCCCCTTTACACCGGAGCGGGTGCTCATGGCTATAAGCGATCGCGGTTCTGCTCTTTCCGGCCAATGAACAGGGAAGCGGTAAATCCCAGGGCTATAAAAACCGCGCCGACTATAAAGGAAAGCGAAGAAGCCCGTTCGGGCATTTTATCCTTTAAGAATGCCGTAATCTGAGGTCCAACAACGCCGCCTGCTGCCCAGGCGGTAAGGACTACCCCGTATACCACTGTCATTCTCTCGGCGCCGAAGAGCTCTGAAATCGTAGCGGGCATGGTACCAAAGCCCCCGCCGTAGCAGAGCAGTATCCAACATACCAGTACGGCGAAAACCCAAGGATTTCCGGTTAAAGCAAGCAGGGCGAATACCGCAAGCTGGCTTCCTAACATTATTCTGTAGGTTTTTATCCTACCTGCCCGGTCGGATACGGCTCCCCAGAGAAACCGTCCAAATCCATTAAAAAGGGAGGTAACCGCGATGAGCGTAGCCCCCATGCTCGCCAAGGCGGCTGGACTTAAACCCGGATTATTCGCTCCCACCAACTCTTGGAACATGGGAGATTGGAAACCTACCACGGCAATGCCTGCGGTGATATTGCAGAAAAACAGTATCCATACAAGGATAAAACGACCCGAAGCTATTGCTGGTTTTGCGTCTTGAAACGCCTGCGCTGGGTTCATAGGCGTTGCTGCGTTTTTTTGAGCAGGATTGGCTAGGCTAAGAGATGCAAGGATCGTGAGAACCGCAAATAACAGGGCGAGCCAGAAAAATACCGACACCAGATTGCCGTTTGTCCAGGCCATGAGACCGGGAGCAAGGATTTTGCTCATCGTCAGTGCGCCAAATCCAAACCCCATTACCACAATGCCTGTAGCCAGGCCTTTTTTATCGGGGAACCATTTTGCCACGGTCGCCACCGGGGTTACGTACCCCAAACCCAGTCCCGTGCCGCCTATTACCCCGTAGCCGAGGTATAGAAGGGGCAAGGAAGGAATAGAAAGCGCCATTCCAGCGATTGCATATCCCAGGCTGAAGAGAATGCTTCCAGAAAGGGCGAGTATCCTTGGCCCTAGTTTAGGCAGAAAAATTCCTCCTACCGCGGCCGAAAGCCCTAAAAAGAATATCGCCAAAGAAAAAGTGAGGGAAACCTGGGAATTGTTCCAACCGTAGCTTTCCATTATAGGGGTCTGGAAATAACTCCAGGCATAAACAGTCCCAAGGCAAATCATGAGTATGGTAGCCATCGTAACCATAAACCATCGATTCCGTACTTTTGTGCCGCTAACTATGCCTTCAACTGTGCCACCTACGCGTGCACCTCGATCACCCATCAATTTCTCCTCATGTTGCCGAGGATCATCAGGCCAAAATCTAAGCTACTTCGAGAGCCTGAGCCCCTATCGGCTGGGCTTCAGTTTCGTCAATGCCGAAGATGCTGTCAAGGATACTAACAAGGATATTAAAATGACGTTTTATATTTTGAACTTTTTTTGTACTTTGGCGTTGACTGGGGGGAAAACCTACCCTATCATGTGCGGAAAGGCACACTGTCCAGTCATCGATAGGATGAGCGGAGCTAGGTTGAAAACTTTATCCGCTACAGGGTCTAGGTATATGCAGTCTGGAAGGAGAGAGTTCAATGTCGGAACTGATGGATAGCTT
>DIXQ01000028.1:0-40779 GCA_002428725.1 Spirochaetaceae bacterium UBA6076
GTCTGCACGCTCCACCGCGGCGTCCTCGGCCTTATCGTATCCCGAGCTGAACGAGAAATGCTCATCCAACGAGAAGCTCACGGTCCGCGTCTTTTGCTGTGCTTCCTGGGTCAGCCGTTTGGCTTCCTGGCGGAAATGGGATAAGGGGTCGGGAAAGGTGTCGAGGAACTCGTCCA
Organism: Spirochaetaceae bacterium UBA6076; assembly: GCA_002428725.1. Lineage (GTDB taxonomy): Bacteria > Spirochaetota > Spirochaetia > Treponematales > Rectinemataceae > UBA2256. The sequence goes on from DIXQ01000028.1 coordinate 177, forward strand.
GGTAGCCGATTCGAGCGACTTTGGTCTTGATGATTTTCCCTTTGACGCGTCGTGCGGTGTAATAAAAAAGCAAGGTTCTGCCGGTTTTCTTTTCGAAGAGTGGCTGAACGTACATGGGGCACCTCGTGGGGGCAGTATAGCACGGGGGTAAACTATATATAACTAGGCACAATATAATATTCCAAAAAAGAATGAAAAAACCCAGGTATTTCACCTGGTATAAAGACTTATTGAGCAGGCCAATAAAAGGTTACTGCGGAATCATGGAGCGGCTGGAGCGAGATTTTTCCTTCAAGACAAGGGACAAGATCGATCTGCTCTTTAAGCTCGGAGTCAACCGCTGGAACGGAGAGGAAAGGCCCCAGCTCGAACTCTTCGATATCCGCAAATCCCAAGGCAAAGCCTAGAAGGGATTGACTAATAACGTCCTAAGACTATATTGTATGCGCCGGTTAACGTGCATTCCCCGGTTGTGTAATGGTAGCACGGCAGACTCTGGATCTGCTTGTGGGGGTTCGAATCCTCCCTGGGGAAATACCAAACCTACTGGCTCTTTTACATAGACAGAGACGAGTTTTTGCTTCCAGCAAAAACTCGTACGTGAAGGAAAAAACTCTTCTTGAGAGTTCTTTCCTTCACGAGGCCCCTTCGTCTATCGGTTAGGACAAAAGATTCTCAATCTTTAAAGAGGGGTTCGACTCCCCTAGGGGCTAATAAAGCGGTCGGCGTGGTGCTTACTGTGATGGATCATCATTATCTCAGAATCGATATATGGTTCGAGGGCATAAAAAGAATACTGCAATTCGGGTACTATAAACGACATATACTACTCCTTTAAATAAGAATTTCCTATATTCAGGAATGTTTATATGTCAAAGGTAACGATAAACCAGAGAAAATCCAAAGCGCATCATTTAAAGCTTGACTATAGCTTTTGGTGTAGTAATATTATAAATTATTAATATTCGTAATACAGTCGGACAAATAAAGGCAATGGAGGCATGTGCAATGAAAACGGTAAAGGATATTCTTAACGCCAAGGGAAGTGAAATCGTTAGTATCGGCATAGATGCCATGGTTGTAGATGCCCTGGTTAAAATGAGCGAGAAGAACATCGGAGCGATTCTGGTGCTGAATGAGAGCGGTAAACTTGCGGGTATTTTCTCCGAGCGAGATCTGGCAAGAAAGATCATCATAAAAGGCCGGAGCTGTGATATGACAAAGGTTAAGGAAATCATGACTCCTGATCCCTGGTTCGTGGAGCTATCGACCTCTATGGAAGATTGCTTAAAGATCATGACAGCCCGCAAATTTAGGCACTTACCGGTCAAAGATGGTGATGAGCTGGTGGGAGTAGTATCAATCGGTGATGTTGTTAAAGCCTATATCGAAGAGCAAGGCCTCATTATCTCAGCCCAGGCTTTCGAGATTGGCCAGATGGAAAGAACGATTCCCGGAGCTATCTGAGCATGGAGTGAATTAGGCTCCCGAGAGCTTGCCTCATAGCGAGCTCCGGAGCCGCCCCGCTGGCTAGCACAATACGCTTTTTGACGCGGATAAAAACTAAAAAAGCGGGGAAAAAATCTTAAGCAGCCATCCCAAAACCTTGCGAAAAAACTTTTCTTCATCCAATTCCGATATTTTCACCTCTCTGCAAAGATCCTGGGTGGACAAAAAATCATTTTTTAAAATTGCCAGGCTCTTGCGGCCGTACAACCATACGCCGCACTCAAAATGTAGATAAAAGCTCCTGAAATCTAGGTTTATGGTACCTATCGTTCCAATAGTGTCATCGGCGAGAAAGCTCTTCGAATGAATAAATCCCGGACTGTACTCGAATATCCTTACCCCAGCCTTTAGCAAGGGGCGATAGTTTGCCCTGGTTACCGTATGCACATACCACTTGTCCGGCACCCTTGGGGTGATGATGCGTACATCCACCCCGCTCTTAGCCGCTAAGCAAAGAGCGCCTGAAAGCCCCTCGTCGATAATAAGATATGGCGTTGTGATATAAAGATACCGCCTGGCCTTCATTATCATGTTGAGATAAACATTCACCCCCACAGACTCATCATCCAGGGGATTGTCCTCATAGGGCAACACAAAACCGTCTCCATAAACCTGCGAAGGCGCCTTGTCTTCGGGAGGCCGGGGCAGATCAGAGCGGTCCGACGCCGCAAAGTTCCACAGGCGCAAAAACATCCTGGTAAAACTCTCCACCGCCTCGCCCTTTATCATAATAGCGTTGTCTTTCCAGTGACCAAAGCGCTCGAGCTCGTTAATGTATTCGTCGGCGAGATTGATGCCGCCTGTAAAGGCTGTGAAGCCGTCTATAACCAGGATTTTTCTATGGTCTCTATGGTTGTGGGTTGATGAAAGAATCGGTCTGAAGGGATTGAATACGGCGCAACGAATCCCCTTGGCCTTTAGAATTTTGCAATAATCTCTGGGTAAGCGCCCCATGCAGCCAAAATCGTCGTACATAACCCGAACATCCAGGCCAGCGGCAGCCTTTTGTTCCAGAATCTCCAGAATCTTTGTCCACATTCCGCCTTCGGCGATGATGAAAAATTCAAGGTAGATATAGGCTCGCGCGGATTTGAGCTCCCGCAGAATAGCGACGAAGGCCTCCTCGCCGGGGCTGAGGTAGACGGTGTCGCTAAAACGGTAAAGCGTAGCCTTCGCTGCGGTACTCAAATACCGTGCCTGGAGCGCCGCATCCGGATCTTGCGCTTCCAGAGCATTAAGGGCTTCCGACGTCCGATTGTTCTGCGGTGCATCGGAAACAAAGGCGGCAGCCCTGGCCAGCTTCTTGCGCATTCGGTTGTCCAGCCTGTTCCTTCCGAAGAGCAAATAAAAAGCCCCCCCGAAAATCGGAAAAACCAAAATGAGGATGATCCAAGCCAGCTTGAAGGCAGGATTTTTTGAGTCGTTTAAAATCCAGATGACGACGATGAAACTCAAGGCGAGGCTCGCTGCGGAAAACAAATAGAATGAACCGGAGAAGACTCCTAGTACAGCAACCAATACCCCGAGCTGCAATACGAGAGAAAAAAACACCACCGTCGAGCGGCGCGACAATATTTGAACAAATTTCTTCATGCAGAGACTCTATGGTTTGACCCTGGAAATTTAAACTCGCCGTTTTAATAAATCAGAGGGCCTGTGGCAGTATACCACAGACCCCCAAGGAGTATGCATTACAAACACCTCTTAAGACTAATTTTTACATGCAGTAAAAAAAACATTAAGGCTCCGGAGGAGGGGGTGGAGGAAGTTCGGAACCACCTCCAGGAGATGTCCCGCCGCCGCTAGGAGCTCCTCCGCCTCCCATGAGGCTTCCCATCATCCAGGGGATATCCATAATAGAGACATCTGCTTCGGTGAGTAGTTTCCCTTTTTCATCATAGGTGTACAGTTTCGCTGTTTTTTGATAGGCGTTCGCCCCGCTTGGCATTTGATCGGCTGAACCAGGGCCCATGCTCCCAAGATCGATTGGATCCGGATTGTCTTCAAAAGTAAGCTTGAAGGTCGCCTGGACTCCATCATTATTTATCACAGTCAACGTACTTGTATGGCGCAATTCGAGATCGAGTGTTCCATCCGGCGTAATGGCGTTACTCTGCGCAGCCATCGACATGGTCATCTGCATAGACATCTTCATATAATGTTCGATAGAACCAGAAATTGTGAAATGCTTTGAAGAATCATCGGGGTCCGGCACTACTACGTCATCCATAGTGCCTTCGATGTCCATGGTGATGTCGACGGAGTTCGTAAAGGTGCCAGAAGTATCTGGGGTGATAGATGTCGGCATATCGGATGAGATTGTTCCGGTTACAGTCCCTGACATAGTTACCCCATTTGCTGAGACAGTAGGCAGGGTATGAGATATTGTTTCAGTAGGTGTTGCCTTAGACGAAAATCCTTTTCCCGAATTTTCGCCTAATGGATCAACTTCATCGTAGAGTGCCTCGGAGGCTTCCAGATAAAGAGACTTTGCCTCATCGCTGTCAATTAAATTTGAAAAAAGTACCGAGAAGTAACGCTGAGAGAGTGCGTAGTCTTAAAAAGCCTATATTAACAATTATCGCAGGCTTCCTGGCAGTTTAAGACCCGCATAAATTCCTCGCCAGTCATGGTTTCCTTTTTTAGGAGGCACTGGGTGAGTTCGTTCATCTTATTCCTGTTATCCTGTAGAATGGTGGTGGCGCGGTTAAAGCAAGACTGGATGATCTTGAGCACTTCCTCGTCGATCTTGGCCGCGGTGGCGGGGGATACCGTGAGAGTAGAGTCGGTTCCAAGGTAAGGATTGTTTACAGTTTCCAGTGCCATCATCCCAAAGACATCGCTCATACCAAAGCGTGTGACCATAGCCCTGGCCATCTTCGTAGCCTGCTCTATATCGTTGGCGGCTCCGGTGGTGATAGTGCCGAAAACCAGTTGTTCGGCGGCTCTGCCGCCCATGAGAACGGATATCTTATCCAGCGCCTGTTCTTTGGAGAGCAGAATCTGCTCCACCTGATCCACCTGCATGGTATAGCCCAAGGCGCCTGAGGTTCTGGGCACGATGGTGATCTTGTGAACCGGTGCCGAGTCCTTCTGCTTAGCGGCCACAAGGGCGTGGCCGATCTCGTGATACGCTATGACCTGCTTGTCCTTAGCCGATATGACAGCGTTTTTGCGCTGATAGCCGGCTATGACTACCTCCACCGATTCCTCGAGATCAATCTGATTGACCTCGTTGCGGCCCATTTTGACCGCATGCAGGGCCGCCTCGTTGATGATGTTGGCCAAGTCGGCGCCGGATGCGCCTGAGGTAGCTCGTGCAATACCGTTAAAATCGACTCCTTCACCAACCTTAACTTTTTTGGCATGTACCTTGAGAATGGCCTCACGGCCAGCCAGATCGGGAAGCTCCACAGGGATGCGCCGATCAAAGCGTCCGGGGCGCAAGAGAGCCTTATCCAAAGTTTCGGGCCTATTTGTAGCGGCCAAAATGACTACGCCCTTGTCGGCTTCGAAGCCGTCCATCTCGCTGAGCAACTGGTTGAGGGTCTGCTCGCGTTCGTCATTTCCGCCATAGATCCCGGAGTTGCGTGATTTTCCTATAGTGTCAATCTCATCTATGAACACGATACAAGGGGCTTTTTCCTTGGCTTGCTTAAACAGATCCCTAACCCTGGCCGCGCCCATGCCTACAAACATCTCGACAAACTCTGATCCAGAAATAGAAAAGAAGGGCACCTTGGACTCACCAGCTACAGCCTTGGCTAGAAGGGTTTTACCAGTTCCGGGAGGCCCTACGAGAAGAGCTCCCTTGGGGACCAATGCCCCAATTTCCTTATATTTTCCCGGATTGTGGAGAAATTCAACGATTTCCTGCAAGGCTTCCTTAGCCTCATCCGCTCCGGCCACGTCCGCGAAAGATTTACCCGTCTGGGCTTCAACGTAGATTTTTGCCTTGCTCGAACCGAAGGCCATAGCATTACCCATGCCGCCCAACTTGCCGCCCATCCTGTTGGCCATTAGCTGTCCAATTCCGATAAAGAGCGCCAAGGGAAGAATCCAATTTAGCAGAGAAACCAGAGGAGAGTTCTGTTTTGGTATGACTTGGCTGAATTCAACCCCAGAGTCGTACAACCTGTCCACGAGACCGGGATCGTTTACTTTACCAGTATTGTAGACTATCTCGTTGCCCGCAGAATCAAATGCCGTATAACGTATCTGAGCGTCATCGATCTGCACAGAGCGCACGGCGCCCGACTCGACCTGGGATAAAAAGCTTTTGTAATCGGTCTGCACGATCCGGCTTTCGACCATGGATGGGAATATAAAGGCATTGAGTACCAAAACAACCAGCATTACAATGCCGTAATAATAAAAGAGCGGTTTTTTAGGGTTTTCTTCAATTTTCACGAACATTCTCCTTGATGCAACCACCGAGCATTCCGCCTCGGTTTTCACTTTACTGCCAGTCAAGCGCAGCTTGCTATATAGAAAGTATCTAAAATTTGCCTTCCAGGCAAAAAGTACCATCCGTGGCTGGTAATAAATCGAAAGTTATTCACAGGCTCGATACTTCGCCGATCAAGGCTTCGGAAGCTTCAAGAATAAAACTGCCTTTATGAAGCGAAATGCCGGTCTTCCTCTTGTTGGAGAGCAATACCTTCAAGGGTGCGTCGAGCACAAATTTTAGTGGCTTGGATCGAAAATTGAGATAGGCTCTTATCGCTGAAGAGGAATCACGATTTTCGCCGCCTGCCATGGATTCGGGAATGAGGATTCTCTCCCAGGCAAAAAGGCCCTTGGGGCCTTTAATAAAGTGTAGGGAGCCGCGGCGCAGCGCGGCTTGGGTGCGGCGCAGAGCAAGGAGGGCACGATACCATTCTAGCAGGGAGGCAGGGTCGCCGCGCTGCGCCGCCACGTTGCACGCTCGCCACTCGGGATCCAAGGGTAGCCAAGACTCGGCAAAGCCAAAACCCGCATCAAAATCGGCATTCCACTGCATGGGTCGCCGGGAAGGATCACGGCCTAAAAAGCCCAGAGGCCAGGTATTAATCCCCAGGGGATCCCGAAGATCTTTTTTTGCGAGGCGGTGGCAGTTCATCCCAATCTCCTCGCCGTAATAGAGAAAAGGACTTCCTTTTAAACATAGAAGCATGGTCGCGGCTACTTTAGCGCGATCGATAGTGAGTTTTTTATCATTACTCCGGTAACGCCAAATGTGATGTGGTTTGTCGTGATTACTCAACACGAGGCTAGGCCAACCCTGCTCAGGCAACGCTTTGTACCAGGCTTCAGTTGCTCGTTGAAACGCTCATGCATCCCAAATTTGGTCGAGAAATTCGAAATTGAAAGCCAAATGAAGCTCGTCGTCCGATCTACCATAACAGGATGCTGAAAGCTCAAGGCTCTGGCCGTGCGGCTCGCCTATGAGCACACGCTGTCCCGGAAGACTTGCCAATGGCTTAGTGGAGGCCTTCGTGTCGGCGACGGAACGCATTTCCTTGAAAATGCCATGGTAATCGGGATGGTTTCTGTCATAGAGATGCCGCTGGAAAAAATCGGGAATAGCAACGAAGGATGGAGGGTTGGATCGCAGTGCTGGATCCTTCGTATAGGCGGTTGCCACGTCCAGCCTAAATCCGTCCACACCCAGGCCGTACCAGAAGAGCATTATGTCATAGAATTCTGCCCGCAGCTCGGGATTACGCCAATCGAATTCGGGCTGGTGCTTGGTAAAGGTGCCCAGGTAAAATTCGTCGGTTTGCTCGTTCAAATGCCATGCGCTTTTTAGCTCGAAAAGCGCCTTCCAATTGTTAGGCCTGCCTTTTTGCCGGGGAGACCAAATATACCAATCATGGTGCGGCGACTGTTTAGAACTCCTGGCATCCACAAACCAAGGGTGCTGGTCTGAGCTATGGTTGGCCACCAGGTCGAGGACTACTTTTAATCCCCTGGCTTTAGCCTCTCCAATAAGCGCGATAAAATCATCCATTGTTCCAAATCGGGGATCGATTGCCCGGTAGTCGGCTATATCGTAGCCAAAATCCTTCATTGGACTAGGAAAGAAAGGAGATATCCACAAGGCGTCGACGCCCAGCCAGGATAGATACTCTAGCTTGCTCCGTATGCCTTCCAGATCGCCGATGCCATCGCCGTTGGAATCTTTAAAGCTCCAGGGATAAATCTGGTAAAAGACAGCGTCACGCCACCAGAGAATCGCCATGGGTAGGCACTCCTGTATGCAGTACTGTTTGAACAATACATCCCGTAGAAGACTGTCGGCAAGGCCGCCCATGCTTTGACGAAGGCCCTTTTTTAAGCTATAATGGACAATTATGGAGAATACAAAGGTCCCCGCCTATTCGTTAGATCAGCGCGTTGTCTACCCTAGCCAAGGAGTCGGCCGCATTCTGGAGATTCGAGAGAAGTCCTTCAAGGATTCAAAGATACTTTACTACATTATTTATCTCGAGTTTTCCGACATGACCGTTATGGTGCCGGTAGAAAAGGCGGAAAGCCTCGGCTTGCGTCCCATAGTGCCCAGTGAAGAAGCCGAAAAAGCACTCATTTTTATTTCAGAGGACTATGCACCCATACCCTCGGACTGGAAGCTCCGCTATCAAATGAACCTGGATCTGCTGAAAAAAGGTTCTATTATGGATATCGCCGCCGTGGTGCGCTCCCTCTACCATAGGTCGAAAATAAAAGAACTGCCCATTCTTGAGCGCAAACTCTATGATTCGGCTATAAACCTGCTTCAGGACGAAATCTCCTATTCTTTGGGAAAACCCAAGGAGGAAATTGTCCAGCTCATCCTCTCCCGCTTGGAGCGTTAAGGCAATGGAACCGGTTCGCCGGAGAAACCCAGAGATTCCTCGGCCTAATCTTCCCTTACAGGGAGGGGTATTTCTTCTTCTCACCGCCGCTGGATCGAGTAGCCGCTTTGGCAAATCAAAAAAGGAGCTGGTCAGGATCGAGGGCAAGACTATCCTGCAAATGGCCTTAGAGCCTTTTCTAGGTATTCCGGATCTGCTGGGCGTGGCTATAACCTATCCCCAACCTCTGCTCGAGGAATTCCAAAAAGCATTTGACCCTGTCGTTCGAGAAAAGCTTGAAAAGCTTCCCTGCGGCTTGTGCCTTATACCCGGTGGAGCTAGCAGACAGGCTTCTGTATCCTTGGGGCTGGAAGGGCTTCTTGAGAAAGCACGCGCCACGTCGCTTCCCCTGGATTCTCTCGCCGTCCTCATCCACGACGCGGCGCGTCCCTGGGTCAACGCTTCCACAATACATGCAGTGCTCGAGGCAACCCGCAAGATGGGAGCCTGCCTTCCCCTCTGCGACCTGGCGGACACCCCGAAATTTATTGACACATCGGAGTTTGTATCGAAGCATCCCGAACGAAGTGGCATCATGGCCGCACAAACCCCCCAAGGCTTCGCCCTGCTCCCACTCTCCGCCGCACACGCCCGCGCAACGGAAGAATCCTGGGCCTGCACCGATGACACAGCCCTCTGGGACCGCTACATAGGCTCCGTCGTCTACGTGAGAGGGAACAGAGAAAACCGAAAAATCACTTACCCGGAGGACCTTTCCATGAATGGCTCCACCAGTACAAACATAAGAATCGGTGAAGGCTGGGACATACACCCCCTGGTACCCGGGCGTAGGCTTTTATTGGCAGGGCAGCAAATCCCCCATAATAAGGGCGAATCGGGGCACTCCGACGGGGATGTCCTCTGGCACGCAATTATCGACGCTCTTCTGGGCGCGATCGCCCTTGGGGATATCGGCACACATTTCCCACCTACGGATCCCGCATGGAAGGACGCGGACTCGTCTACCCTAGCCCGGATCGTTTCGGAAAAAATTAAAACCGCAGGCTGGACGATTCAGAACCTCGACTGCACTATCATTCTGGAAAAGCCTACGATCAAGCTGTATCGAGAAGAGATCATCGCCTCTATAGCGAAGGTCCTCGGCATCGATAAAGAAAAAGTGTCGATAAAGGCTAAAACCATGGAAGGGTTTGGCCCAGTGGGCTCAGGCGATGCCGTAGAAGCCATGGCTATCGCCCTGCTCGCCAATCGTAACATGAAAATTTCCTGATTATCGATTGCAGTATGGTTAAAGTCGTTTTATACTAACTTGTGTCGGAATTTCGCCGTTCGCCTACGCGAGGGCTAAACCGATTCAAATCGTTTTTCGGAGGTCTCAATGAAGAAGTTACTCGCAGTTCTCTTCTGCCTGCTCATCGCCGCGGGCGCTCTGGGTGCGCAGCAGAAATTCATCTCTATCGGCACCGGCGGAACAGCCGGCACCTATTATCCCTTGGGCGGCGCAATGGCCGATATTTGGAACAAGAATATCGCCAAGATGAATGCCACTGCCCAGTCCACCGGCGCTTCGGCGGCCAACATCAATCTGCTCGCAGACGGCAAGATAGACGTCGCAATCATACAGAACGACGTCGGCTACTATGCCCTCAAAGGCATCGAGCTATTCAAGGATAAGGTCAACCCGGATCTCCGGGGCATGGCCTGCCTCTACAACGAGACCGTCCAGCTCATCGCCCTGGAATCCTCGGGCATCAAGAGCGTCTATGATCTCAAAGGCAAGAAGGTTTCGGTTGGCGCCGCCGGTTCCGGCGTCGAGGCCAACGCCCGGCAGATTCTCGAAGCCGCCGGCCTAAGCTATTCGGACATAAGGGTTCAGTATCTCTCCTTCGCCGAATCGGCCAGTAACCTGAAGGACGGCAACATCGACGCCGCCTTCACCACCGCCGGATTCCCCGTCGCCGCCATTTCCGACCTCGCTGTGTCCAAGAAGAGCGTCCTGGTTCCTGTAGACAAGGAAGTCCTGGCCAAGCTCATGTCCAAGTGGTCGTTCTATGCTCCAACCGTTGTTCCTGCCAACACCTACAACGGCATAACCACCGACACCCCCACTGTGGCGGTCAAGGCCATGCTCGCCGTCAGCGCCAAGCTGGACGCCAACCTGGTATACGAAATGCTCAAGACCATGTTCGCCAATGGTCCCAGGCTCGTAGCAGCCCATGCCCAGGGCGCGAACATCAAGCTCGCCACCGCCCTCGAAGGCATGTCACTACCCCTGCACCCAGGTGCCGACAAGTTCTTCAAGGAGAACAAGTAAGTATTGGCCACCTCCTTGCTAAGGGGGTGGCGTAACCATGCGAGGCACCGAATCCGGGCCAAGCGGCAAACGCTTTGCTCCGACTTCGGTGCCGATTCTTTTTTTGAAAGTTTCCGCGACCAATGAGAAACAGAAACAGGCTGATACTTATAGTTGCCGTTATTTCGGTCGCTATGCTTGCGCTAGCATTCCGGGGGCTCAGGGTTGTACCCGTTCTTCGGCTCTATGACGAAAAAGGCAGGCACATCGCCAGCCTGATCTTGCCCGATGGAAGCTTCAGCCATCGCTTTGTCCATTCCATCCACAAGACCCCTGTGGATGAAGAATACCGTATCGAAGGAAAACAACTTGCGCTTTATGCAATACGGTACGATACCTATGGGGTGGGCATGCCTTCTGACGAGGGAGAGAATTTCAGGATAGAGGATGGGCGTTTTGTGATTGACCTACGCCGTTCCTATGAGAAAATAGATATTAGGATATCCCATCTGCCCGGCCATGGGATATCGATAGGCGGAGGATTTTTCCCATTTACCGAATGGGCCGATATAGAAGACTTGATAACACTGAAGGCCGGAAGAGTTATTCAATTTTCCTTGAGGAGGTAGCCTCGCATATGAGCGAAACCATCCAGACCGACGATGCGCCGGTCGACAGTCAGGCGATCCTGAAAAAATTCGACAAAGAATCGGATTTTAGGGTCTATACCGGATTCTTCGCTAAGTTTGTCGCGGCGCTGGCCATTACCTTCTCGGTATTCCAGCTCTATACCGCAGTTTTTGGCGTACTGGACGCCATGATCCAACGCTCTATCCATCTTTCTTTCGGTCTCTGTCTCATCTTCCTGCTCTATCCGACAAGCAAGAAATGGTCACGATCGAAACTTCACCCCTTGGATGCCGTGCTCGCCGTGCTGGGAGTGCTGGCGCCGATCTATATCGTAGCGAACTATCAGGTCCTGGTTACCAGGGCCGGGCAGACTACAGCCTTCGATCTCGTGGCTGGGATTATCGGGATACTCCTGGTGCTCGAAGCCGCCCGCAGGGTGGTTGGCATTCCCATGGTCATTGTCGCCTTGGTGTTCGTGATCTACGCCTTCATTGGCCCTTACATACCGGGCAAGCTGGCGCATCGCGGCGCACGGGTGGATACCCTGGTGCAGCATCTTTACTACACCACGGAGGGTATTTTCGGCATACCATTGGGTGTATCCAGCACCTTTATATTCCTGTTCATTCTCTTTGGCGCCTACCTGGAACGCACCGGTCTTGGACAGCTCTTTATCGACCTATCCAACGCAGTGGCTGGATGGGCAGCCGGTGGTCCGGCCAAGGTGGCAGTGCTCTCCAGTGCCCTCATGGGCACCGTGTCGGGCTCCTCGGTAGCCAATGTCGTTGGCACTGGATCCTTCACGATTCCTATGATGAAAAAACTCGGCTATAAGCCCGAATTCGCCGGGGCTGTGGAGGCCACCGCCTCTACCGGAGGCCAGCTCATGCCCCCTATCATGGGAGCCGCAGCCTTCCTCATGGCGGAGTTCACCGGCCTTCCCTACTCGCGCATTATCGCCGGCGCGGCTATCCCCGCCCTTTTATACTACTTTGGGGTATGGTCTGGCGTTCACTATGAGGCTAAAAAACTCGGGCTCAAGGGTATGAGCAGGGAAGACCTGCCCAAGTTTAAGCGAATAATGCTCGACCGCGGCCACCTTATAATCCCCTTAGTGGCAATCATTTACCTCCTTGTCACCGGCTTCACCCCAATGAAAGCAGCGCTCTGGGCTATCATTCTTTCAATTCTCTCTTCGATGGTGCGAAAAGCGACCCGCATCAAGCCGATAGAAATAATCAAAGGTTTGGAAGCTGGCGCGAGAGGCGCGTTGGGCGTCATCGCCGCCACCGCCTGCGCAGGCATAATAATCGGGGTAGTGACATTAACAGGCCTTGGATTAAAACTAGGTTCGGTGTTAGTGGATATCGCCAACGGCAATCTGCTCATAACTTTGTTCTTCACCATGATTACTTCTATCCTTCTCGGCATGGGAGTACCCACCACCGCCAACTACGTAATAACCTCAACGATAGCCGCCCCAGCCATTGTCATGATCATGGCCCAGAAGGCTGGATTAGATCCCAATCTCGTAGCTCCAGCCAACATCATACTACCCGCCCATATGTTTGCCTTCTACTTTGGCATAATAGCAGATGTAACGCCCCCTGTAGCGCTGGCGGCATTCGCGGGCGCGGGTATAGCCAAGGCTAATCCCATGAAAACGGGGGTTAATGCTACAAAACTAGCCATTGCAGCATTCCTGGTGCCTTACATATTCGTTATGAGCCCCCAAATGCTTTTATTCGATGTCACTCCCCTGGGTTTGATCTGGATGTTGGCCACGAGTTTGGTGGGCATTACGGCGGTCTCAGCAGCAGTGAATGCCTGGTTCAGAACAAATATGAACTGGATCGAAAGAATCGTTGCCTTTGTCGGCGGCCTCTTGTTGATTTATCCTGGATTGATGACCGATAGCATTGGCATGGGTCTCTGTGCAGTAGTCCTTGTATATCAGCAAATCAAGTATAAGAAGAAGATGCAGCTCGCTAAAAATTGATTTTTACTATGCAAAGAGCCCCGGGACTTATAAAGTCCTGGGGCTCTCTTTTGCTACAAGTATCTACTACAAATAAGATTGGGCAGTCTTGAGAATGTCGGCGAAAACACCCCCGGCAGTAACCGCAGCCCCTGCGCCGGGACCTCTGATCACCAAAGGATTCGCCGAATAACGTTCGGTTGAAAACATCACTAAATTGTCAGTCCCCGACAAGTTGTAGAATGAGCTATCGGGACCATAATCTCTTAAAGAAAGTTCAGCCCCCTGCGGAGTAATGATAGCTACATAGCGAAGCACTCTTCCCTTCTTTTTTGCCTCCGTCGCCAATGCGCCGATGTGCTCATCAGCCTCGGGCAAAAGGGCAAGAAACTCACTTACACTTGACGCCTTTACCAGCTTGTCGGGCAAAATCGGTTCTATGTGGATATCTTTCATATCCAGGTCCAGTCCCGCTTCCCGTATAAGGATAAGCGTTTTCCTGGCTATATCGATCGCTCCCAGATCATCCCTGGGATCGGGCTCTGTATAGCCTTTTTCCTTGGCTTCAAGCACCAGTGAAGAGAATCTACCGCCTTCACCCAAGCGGTTGAATATAAAACTGACGGTTCCCGAGAGAACTGCTTCGATGCGCGATATCTTATCGCCACAAGCAACTAAATCGCGCAACGTACCAATCACAGGTAGTCCTGCACCTACCGTGGTTTCATATCCGTATACTACATCCTTCTCCCTTGCCATTTTTTTAATCGCTTTGTAGCGGCTTAAATCGCCCGCATTAGCCCGCTTGTTGGGTGTCACCACAGATATGGAAGACTTCATTATGCTCTCGTAGAAAGCGCAAGGCTCGTCGCTGGCTGTGCAATCGCAGAAACAAGCCGATGGTAGGTTGAGCGATTTCATGCTAGACACAAAGCTTGAAAGATCGGATTTTTCACCCTGGGAGAGTCGCTCTCTCCACTTTTCTACGGGAATGCCTTGTTGGTCTATTACCATGCGCCGAGAATTGGAAATTCCCACCACGTTGATCCTGATGGAGTGTTCTTTCAGCAGCTTAAGTCTTTGGGCCTCGATCTGCGCCAAGAGCGTGCCGCCGATAAGCCCAGTTCCGGTGACGAAGAGGTTTACTGTGCGGATGCCCGCGAGGAAGAAGGCGTCATGGATAACGTTGAGCGCTTTCTTTCTTCCCGCGCTTCTTGTAACTATAGAGATGTTTAACTCCGAAGAGCCCTGAGCTATGGCTACGACGTTGACACCGTTGCGCCCCAGGGCTGAGAAAACCCTTCCGGCGATTCCTGTTCTCCGCTTCATCTGTTCGCCTACCACGGCGATGACGGAGAGGTTTTGCTCTATGGAAGGCAGCGCAATGAGGCCAGCGGCTATTTCCGCGGCGAACTCATCTCTTAAAGCCTTGGATCCTGATTGGGCATCATCGGGTTTTATCGCGCAGCAGATGGATAACTCGCTGGATGCCTGGGTTATGAGAATCACATTTATTCTGTTTTTAGCCAGGGCCCCGAACATGCGTTCCGCGATGCCCGTGACTCCCTGCATGCCCAGGCCATGGAGGCTTAAGAGGCACACCTCTGGAATCGATGCCAGTCCTCGTACCGGATAGTCGCTGGAAGCCGTGGCCGAGACAATGCGGGTGCCAGCCGCCTCGGGTTTCAGGACGTTGGCTATGCGCACGGGAATACTGGAATTCATGGCCGGAAGCAAAGCCGTTGGCTCGATTATCTTGGCGCCGAAGTGGGTAAGTTCCAATGCCTCCTGATAGGAGATTTCCGGAATTGGGAAGGCGTCGGGCACGAATTCGGGATCGGCGGTTAAAAGACCGTCCCTGGCCGACCATAGGCATATCTCATCCACTCCCAGGGAGGCTCCGAGTATAATCGCGCTTAGATCAGAGCCTCCGCGCCCCAGGGTTGTAGGTATTCCCGATGGCGTAGCGCCAATGAAGCCCTCGGTGACGATCAGGCCCTTGGCGGAGGCTAGAACAGCTCTAGCCCTGGCGTGGGTGGCCTGTTCGTCGCAGCGAGCCGCGCCGAAGGAATCGTCAGTGACGACCATTGTCCGTGCATCGACATAGTGGGCACCGATGCCCTTTGATATAAGTATTCTGGCAAGAAGCGGCGCGGCGAGCAATTCGCCGCAGCCTACTATTTGATCCAGGCTTCGCCTGGAGAGATCTTGAAGCACCGCAACGCCACCTAGCAACTCATCAAGGCGCGTAAAATGCGAATTTAGCTGGGTAACGGCCAATTCTAGTTCTTTACCCGCAAGAAAGTGCTCGGCAACAAGGATATGGCGGTCGATAATGCCTTTTAGGATTGTCGTGTAATCGCCCCGAGAAGCGGCCAACGCAGCCGCTCTATGGAGCTCGTCCGTCACCCCAAAAAAGGCCGAACTGACGACGAGATCTTCGCTACATCCTTTTAGTATTCGTACTATTTGCTCAATAGACTCGACCCCGGTAAGGACCGATCCTCCGAATTTGTGCACTTTCATTGAGAATCTCCTGCGATAGCCACATTACCCTTGATATGCGAAGATTCCCGCGAAACCCCTTAAGGTCTCGCGGGAAAAGATATAAGAAATTGATGCTATGGGCTCTTTAGAAGTCTTATAACCTTTTAAAAAACGGCTGTGCTCAGCCCAAGATAGAAAGCAAAACACCCGCCGCAACTGCAGAGCCGATAACTCCCGAGACGTTCGGCCCCATAGCATGCATGAGCAAAAAGTTTGTTGGGTCGGTTTCGGCGCCCACAACCTGGGACACCCTAGCTGCCATGGGCACAGCTGATACGCCGGCCGAGCCAATGAGGGGATTTACCTTGCCGCCGGTTACCAAATACATGATTTTACCGAAGAAAACTCCGAACGCTGTACCAGTAGAAAAGGCGAACAACCCCAAGGCAATTATTTTCAGGGTCTCGGGGTTGAGAAAACGCGCAGCGCTGGCGGTGGAGCCAACGGAGACCCCGAGGAATATGGTGAGGATATTGATTAGCGCATGCTGAGCCGTATCAGAAAGCCTTTCGGTAACCCCTGACTCCCTAAAAAGATTGCCGAGCATGAGAGAACCCACAAGAGGCAATGCTGCGGGAAGAAGGAGCCCTACAAAGATTGTTACTCCAATAGGAAACACGATTCTTTCAGTTTTTGTGACTTCCCTGAGCTGGGCCATTTTAACTGCTCTTTCCTTAGGCGTAGTAAGAGCTCGCATTATGGGGGGCTGGATTATGGGCACCAGCGCCATGTAGGAATACGCGGCGATGGCTATTGGCCCCAGGAGCTCGGGTTTGAGCCGAGAAGTGAGGAATATGGCCGTCGGGCCGTCAGCTCCTCCGATGATCCCTATGCTCGCTGCAGCCTTGAGGTCGAATCCTAAGTAGGTAGCGAGAATAAAGGGGACAAAGATGCCGATCTGGGCCGCTGCTCCTAAAAGCAGGCTGGCAGGATTGGCGATTAGAGGCGCGAAATCCGTCATCGCTCCTATGCCGAGAAAGATAAGAGGCGGATAAATACCCAGTTTTACACCTTGATAGAGATAGTAGATAAGCCCGCCCGGCTGATCTCCCACAGGGCCGTCCGTAATGCCCGAAATGGGAATATTAGCCAGAAGCATGCCGAAGGCGATGGGCACCAACAGCAGAGGCTCGTATTTTTTGTAGATTCCCAAATACAGAAGCACACAGCTTATAACCAGCATTATCAACTGGCCGATACTTATATTGAGGAACCCTGTGGATTGCAGGAATTCCACTATAAATTCTCTCATGGGGCTTCCAACCCCCTTATTCGAGGTCGATCAGGGGATCGCCGGTGTTGACCGATGCGCTTACCGGAACCTTGAGCGCTGCGACTTTTCCAGCCTGGGGAGCCACGATTTCGTTTTCCATCTTCATGGCTTCGAGAATGAGAAGGACATCGCCGCGGTTTACCGACTGGCCAACCGATACCTTGAAGGACATCACGGTACCGGGCATGGGAGCTTTTACGGTGAGGGATCCAGCCGAGGCGGCAACTGATGCAGGAGCGGCTGCGGGAGCGCCGGTGGCGACTGGAGCCGGAGCTGCGATCGGGGCTGGGGCGGCCGATCGAGCAGGAGCTGCTCCGGCACCCAGTTCTTCCACCGCCACATCGTAAGACTGACCGTTGACTGTTACTCTATACTGCTTCATATAAAATCTCCTTAAGGCTCGCTTATTGTCTGTTGAATCGCTCGATTCTGCCCCACACGGGGGTTTTAAAACCCAAATCCCCAGCCCCTTCGGGCTGAATGGAAGCTATACGAAAGGCCGAAGCGGAAAGGCCGCTGGCAGCGGAAATCGCCGCGGCGATGACAGCTATAAGCTCGTTGCCCGACTTGGCTTGAGCCGAGGCAGACTGCTCCGCCTGTTTTGGCGAAACAGCTTGAGCCGGACCTGCCTGAGGTATACCGGACTGGGGTTTAGGTTCTTGAATAGGCTTCTGCTTTTTCGACTCAGGACGTTTACCGAATATGAGGTGGAAAACCTGGATAATCGCGATAATCGAAATGAGCGCGACGAAGACCGTGCCTATCCCTGCAAACATTATTAGCCATTTGTTCATTGCTATAGCTCCAGTGCTCAGGAAGGTATGTTGCCGTGCTTGCGGGCCGGCAGGGTTTGGCGCTTGCCCAGAAGCATGGAGAGGGCTGCGCAAAGCCTGGCCCTGGTCTGGGATGGGTCGATGACGTCATCCACATAGCCTCGCAGCGCCGCCTTGTAGGGATTTGCAAAGTTCTTCTTATACTCTTCGATCTTTTCCTTTCTGGCGGCTACAGGATCGGCGGCTTCCTCGATTTCTTTTTTGAAGATGATGTTAGCCGCGCCATCTGGACCCATGACTGCGATCTCGGCGCTGGGCCAGGCAAAGACCTGGTCGGCGCCAAGATGGCGGGAGCACATAGCGATGTAGGCTCCACCGTAGGCTTTTCTCAAGATTACGGTCATCTTGGGCACCGTGGCTTCGGAGTAGGCATAGAGCAGCTTTGCTCCGTGCCTGATAACCCCGCCGTGCTCCTGGCCAACGCCGGGCAGATAGCCTGCGGTATCGGAGAAGGTGAGCAGGGGAATATTGAAGGAATCGCAGAAGCGGATAAAGCGGGAGGCCTTGTCCGATGCATTGATATCCAGCACGCCAGCGAGCACCGCAGGCTGATTGGCGATAATGCCGACGCTGCGGCCAGCCAGCCTGGCAAAGCAGGTAACCATGTTTTTGGCATAGTCGGGCTGGACCTCGAAGAAGTCGCCGGAATCCACGACGCGTTGGATAACTCTGCGGACATCATAGGGCTTGTTCGACGAATCGGGAATTATTCCCGCAAGCTCAGGATCGGCCCTGAAAGGATCGTCGCCCGAATTGACCAGGGGGGCGTCCTCGATATTGTTCTGGGGCAGGTAGGAAAGAAGCTTCCTCACGGCAGTGAGGGTGGAATCCTCGTCCTTGAACTTGAAATGGGCTACGCCCGATACTTCGGTATGTACTCTGGCCCCGCCCAAGTCTTCGGCGCTCACGTCCTCGCCGGTCACGGCCTTGATTACCTGGGGGCCGGTGATGAACATGTTGGCCGTACCCTCGGTCATGAAGACAAAGTCGGTAAGAGCCGGCGAATATACTGCGCCGCCTGCGCAGGGGCCCATGATTACGGAGATCTGGGGTACAACGCCGGAGGAAAGGGTATTGCGATAGAAGATATCGCCATAGCCGGAGAGGGCATCTACGCCTTCCTGGATTCGCGCGCCGCCTGAATCGTTTATGCCGATGCAGGGACAGCCGACCTTGACAGCCATATCCATGGCCTTGCAGATCTTGGCCGCATGCATCTCGCCAAGGGAACCGCCGATTACGGTAAAATCCTGGGCGAACACATAGACGGTCCTGCCGTCTATAGTGCCATAGCCAATGACTACACCCTCGCCTGGCGCCTCCACCTCAGCCATGCCCAGATCGGTGGAGCGATGCTCCACAAAGGCATCCAACTCGACAAAACTACTCTTGTCGAGAAGGGCTTCGATCCTCTCCCTGGCCGTTTTCTTGCCTTTTGCATGCTGGGCCGCCACCCGCTTGGGGCCACCGCCGGCTAGCACCTTGGCTCGCCGCTGTTCGAGCAATTTTATCTTTTCTTCCATAATCAGACACCCATCCTTGATGCACGCTTTCTAACATTCCACATACTAATGTAGAATACGATAAAGCGTATTTTTATGACGACATTGCCTTTTAGGCAGTATAATCCCGAAGTTACTATGT
Organism: Spirochaetaceae bacterium UBA6076; assembly: GCA_002428725.1. Taxonomy (GTDB): domain Bacteria; phylum Spirochaetota; class Spirochaetia; order Treponematales; family Rectinemataceae; genus UBA2256. Next base: position 19,720 of record DIXQ01000028.1, read on the forward strand.
TTCTATACCCAATATTACTGTTGAACAACAATTAAGCCAATTATACATGCCCTTCAATGTGACTGTCAGGATACTCATAGAACCGAATTCATTAAATCAACAGAACTCAGGCTTTAGAAAGCGTTTTAGCCTTCTCAATCACCCGCGTAAATCCGGGCAGAGCTCCCAGGATTGTTGCATCGTCCACACAATAAGCGATTCTGAAATAGCCAGGTGCCCCGAACCCCGAGCCGGGCACTACAAGTATGTTCTCTTCCTTTAGAAGGTCGAGAAATTTTTCATCCTCCGGGACTGGAATTTTGGGAAAAAGATAGAAAGCTCCTTCGGGCATGAAAAATTCATAGCCAGCAGCCCGTAAGCCATGTGCCAGGATGTCGCGCTTGCGCTGGTAGATAGATACATCCACGCAGGCAGGAAGTCCCCTATCCTGCCCTTCCTGGTCGATAAGCCGGGCGATAACTTTTTGCATCAAGCTGGGCGCATTGACAAAGCCAAGTATGCGGTTAGCCAGAGAAAGAGCGGCTACGATATCCTTGGCGTCTTCGGCGGCGGGGTTGACCGCCGCAAAACCGATGCGCTCTCCGGGCAGGGAGAGTTCCTTGGAATACGAGGTGACAACAATTGAATCATCACAGTTCGCCAGGGGACTGGCAACCTCCGCTCCGTCATAGGCAAGTTTGCGGTAGGGCTCGTCGGAGACAAGATATATGCTTCGGTCGTATTCTCGGCCCCTGCGCTTCATTGCCGCGGCCAAAGCCTTTAGTGATTCGGCGGAATAGATTTTCCCCGTTGGGTTGTTGGGCGTATTGATAAGGACAATCTTGGTTTTTGGTCCCATTGCCGCTTCCAGAGCCAATAGGTCAAGAGAAAAATCCGCCTTTGTCGGCACCACTTTAAGTACACCGCCATGGTTGTCGGCGATGAATCTGTATTCCACAAAATACGGGGCGCTCACCAAGACTTCGTCGCCGGGCTCGAGTAGAGCTTTGAAGACTATGTTTAAAGCTCCCGCCGCCCCGCAGGAGACAACCACATTCTCGGCCTGGACATCTACATTCTGTTCAGCCCTGAGCCTCGCCGCTATAGCGGCCCTAGCAGCGGGCAGGCCGGCGTTGGGCATATAGGAATGCAAATCTGGCTCATCAGCTTCCACCACAGCCTTGAGTGTGGTTTTAAACACATCGGGAGGCGGCACGTTGGGATTGCCGAGGCTGAAGTCGAAGACCTTTTCAGCCCCGTAAAGGGCTTTCAATCTCGCCCCTTCCTCGAACATTTTTCGAATCATCGAGCCATTGGCGACAAAGTTCTTCATCTTGGCCGAAATAGCCATGCGTTCCTCCCCTGGTTTTATACCTAACCACATCGAGTCCTAAAATCCTTGGGTGTTCTTAGACCCAATCGCGCTTAATTCTCATCTGGGTAGAGACCGGCAACCCTCGCCCTCAGCCTCGTCAATCCAAGAAGCGTATTTATGGCAGGGGTCGGAAGCCCTACCATGCCGCCGATCTCGGCCACTGCGCTCACAAGGGCATCCAGTTCCAGCGGTCTTTTTGCTTCCACATCCTGGAGCATGGAAGTCTTAAAGGCACCCAGCGTACGGGAGACTGCTAGGCGATCCTCGATGCTCTTTTCAATTCGGCAACCGATGAGTTCACCCACAGTCTTAGCCTCGGTCATGATCTGTCGGCAAAATTCCTCTACCAGGGGATCTCCTAGAATTCTGTCCATGGTAGAACCTGTCAAGGCCGAGATGGGGTTCATAGTCATATTGTCCCAAAGTTTGTACCAGATGTCGTTTTGGATCGATTGTGAAACCCTGGTTTCAAAACCTGCGCGGGTAAAAAGCTCGGCCAGATCCTTTAGCCGATGGCTCAATACGCCAGATGGTTCTCCTAGTATGAGTGTTTTTAAAGGAAGCGGCATGACCAGACCGGGCTCGGGACAGCTTGCTCCAAGATGGACCACACAGCCGATTATCGCCTCGGTGGGAAGCGAGGAAGCCAGCAAGCCTTCTGGATCTACCGAGCGTAGCCTTCTTCCTTCCAGCTCTCCGCCGAAACCTTGGAAAAACCACCAGGGTATGCCGTTCATAGCAGGAAGAATGATCGTATCGGGTTTAAGTAGTGGGCTCAGCCTGGGAGCCAGGGTGCTGAGGGATGGAGCCTTCACCGCTAGGATCATCAGGTCCTGAGGCCCCAGATCATCTGGACTGTCGCTGGCTTGTATGGGAACGGAGTCCTCGGTTTCAATGTCGCCTTTCTTTTCCCTGAGGCGCAGGCCCTTTTGTCGCAAGGCGGCAAGGGTCTGACCCCGGGCGAGTCCGGAGAGTTCGCAGCCTGCCTTGGAAAGGTAGTATCCCAGGGTTCCACCAATGGCTCCAACGCCGACGACACAGACCTTCATTTGCTATTCACTAATGGCTTTGAGGTGTAGGCATTACTTTCGTTCGCTTAGTTCGATCAGCACACCGCCTGTCGCCTTTGGGTGGATAAAAGCTATCCGCGCTCCACCGGCGCCGTAGCGAGGTTTTTCGTCGATCAGGCGAACCCCCTTGGCCTTGAGTTCCTCCAGGGCTGCGTCGATGTCATCGACCCTGAAGGCGAGATGGTGTACTCCCTGGCCCTTATTAGCGATGAACTTGCCGATGGGTCCCTCGGGGTCGGTAGACTCCAGTAGTTCCACTTCGGTGTCCCCTACGGGGAAAAATGAGGTCTTTACTTTTTGCTCGGCCACTTCCTCGGTGCCGTGGCAAGGCAAGCCTAGAACACCCTCCCAGATTGGCAGCGATGCACCAAGACTCTCGACGGCGATGCCGATATGATCCAATTTTTCCAGCTTCATGTCGATTCTCCTTTGACCAAGGCTGCGGTCAGTTCCTTGGCCGCGCCGTATATGTCTTTTTTGCGTAAATACACCGCCTCGGATAGGCGCTTCAGCCTTCCCTCGCCGCCGGAGTCGGCGAAACGGTCCATGAGCTGCCAGGCCGCGATATCTTTAAGTTGGGCTTTGATCGAACGCAGGCGGCGCTCTTGCAAGGCTCCGTTTTGTCTGGCTTTCTCGAATTGGGAAACTATGCAAGCGCCTAATTCCTGAACTCCATCCCCTGTCTCGGCGACTGTTTTCATCACCGGGGGCAGATCCTCTAATCCAGTCTGCTCCACCGGCGCCGCGGCCTGCGTCCCTGTCTGGCCATGATGGAGAAGCTCGATACTCCGGGATGCTAGAGTATCGGGACCGGCAGAAGGGCTTCTGCCCCGCTTGAGGGCTGCCTGGGTTTCCAGCATTGCCCTTATCTCCCGAACAACCCTGTCCGCCCCGTCTCTATCGGCCTTGTTGACTACAAAGACGTCACCGATTTCCATTATCCCGGCCTTGATCACCTGGATGTCGTCACCCAATCCGGGGACCGAGACTAACACTACTGTGTCGGCCACCTTGACAATGTCAATCTCCGACTGACCTACGCCGACGGTTTCAATTATTACAATTTCATATCCCGCCGCCTCCAGCACCCTCAGTGCAAAGGCAGTGGCCTTGGAGAGACCTCCAAGCTGTCCTCGGGAAGCGAGACTCCGTATATATACTCCCGGATCGACAGCATGGCCTTGCATTCTAAGTCTGTCGCCCAAAATGGCTCCACCTGAAAAGGGGCTCGATGGATCTACCGCAATAACCGCGACCTTTTTTTCTTTACTTCGAAAATACCCGATGAGCTTATCGGTGAGGGTGCTCTTTCCAGAGCCTGGCGGGCCTGTGATTCCGACTATTTGGGCATGTCCGATGGTCGAAGCAAAGGCTGACATGGCGTTGTAAGCCTGTCTGTCTCCGTCCTCCAAGAGGCTGATAAAGCGCGCCACTGCACGAACCTCACCGTCTAGGCAGCGTCGCGCGAGTTCCTCGTACATGAGTAACCTAGCTCCGTTTTACATGTGTCTTGATAAAGTCCACCGTAGTCTGGGTAGGTGTGCCGGGGCCGAACACTTCGGCGATTCCCTTGGATTTTAGGAAGGGAATATCATCCTCAGGGATCACCCCACCGCCAAAGACGAGGATATCCTCGGCACCCTTTTCCCTGAGCAGTTCCACAACCCTGGGGAAGAGATGATTATGTGCTCCAGAAAGAATAGAGAGTGCGACGACATCAGCGTCCTCTTGGAGGGCTGCCTGGACTATCTGTTCCGGTGTCTGCCGTAAGCCCGTGTAGATTACTTCCATCCCTGCGTCTCTAAGGGCCCGGGCTATTACCTTGGCGCCCCTATCGTGGCCGTCGAGACCTGGCTTTGCGACAATAACGCGAATTTTTCGTTCCATACTCTGGCTCCCTGGTTAAAACATCACGCTGGGGCGATACTCGCCAAAAACATTCCTGAGCACATCGCAGATTTCGCCCAGGGTAGCGTAGACCTTAACAGCCTCCAGAATAAGCGGCATGAGATTGTCCTCGCCCTCGGCGGCTTTCTTCAAGGCTTCTAAGGCACCTTTAACCGTTGCGTTATCGCGTTTTGCTTTCAAAGCCGCGATCTTGGCCACCTGCCGTTCTCCCACCGCGGGATCGACCCGTAAAAGTCCTTTGGGACTGGCTTCTTTTACCTGGAATTTGTTGAGTCCGACAACTATTCGCTCGCCCTTTTCCATTCCCATCTGCCAGGCATAGGCCGAGTCCTGAATCTCCTGTTGTATGTAGCCTTTCTCGATTGCCTTGACCGCTCCGCCTAGATCATCGATGCGTCGGATATACTCCATGACGCCCTTCTCGATCGAGTCTGTCAGTGTTTCTACATAATAAGAGCCTGCCAGCGGGTCGGGAGTCTCGGCTACGCCGGATTCGTAGGCAAGGATCTGCTGGGTACGAAGGGCTATGCGCACCGAGTCCTCGGATGGCAAGGCTAGGGCTTCGTCCCTAGAGTTGGTGTGCAGGGACTGTGTGCCCCCCAGCACGGCGGCAAGGGCTTGGATTGCCACGCGCACCACGTTGTTCTCCGGTTGTTGGGCCGTGAGGGTGGATCCCCCGGTCTGGGTATGGAAGCGCAGCATAAGGCTCTTGGGATTTTTGGCTCCAAATCGATCCTTCATAATATGGGCCCAGACGCGTCGGGCAGCCCTGAACTTGGCTACCTCTTCGAAAAGGTCGTTATGGGCATTGAAGAAAAAGGAGAGCCTGGGGGCGAAGTCGTCCACATCGAGTCCCGCCTTTAGTGCGGCTTCGACATAGGCTACGCCGTCCGCTAGAGTAAAGGCGACCTCCTGAATGGCCGTGGAGCCCGCCTCGCGGATATGGTAACCGGATATGGAAATCGTGTTCCAGTTGGGCACCTTGGCCGAACAATAGGCGAAGATGTCGGTTATTAGTCTCATGGAGGGCGCGGGTGGGTAGATATAGGTTCCCCGGGCTATGTATTCCTTGAGTATGTCGTTTTGGATTGTGCCTTCCAGCTTTTCTGCGCTCACACCCTGTTTTTCGGCTACAGCGATATACATGGCCAATAGCACCGAGGCCGGGGCATTGATGGTCATGCTTGTGGAAACCTTATCCAGGGGAATACCCGCAAAGAGGGTTTCCATGTCCTCCAAGGAATCTATAGCGACGCCCACCTTGCCCACTTCTCCCGCGGCTAGTGCATGGTCTGAATCGTAGCCTATCTGGGTGGGCAGGTCGAAGGCAACGGAAAGCCCTGTTTGGCCCTGGGCTAGAAGGTACTTGTACCGGGCGTTAGAGTCCTCGGCGCTGGCGAAGCCGGCATACTGACGCATGGTCCAGAGCCTGCCCCGATACATGGTGGCCTGGACACCCCGGGTATAGGGGTATTCGCCAGGGAGACCTACCGATTCAAGATAGTCCTTGTCTTGGGTATCCAAGGGGCTGTAAAGACGGTTTACTGGCGCGTTGGATCCTGTGACAAAAGCTTGCTTGCGTTCAGGAAACCTTGCAGCGGTTTTGTCGGCCTTGGCGTTCCAGACCTCGACGGCTGCTTTTAGTTTTTCAGAATCGCTCATGAAAAGATCTCCTTACTTAAGGCTTCCTGCTGGCGTTCCCGATTGGGCTGCCAATCCTAATCCCACATCCAGGGCCTTGAGGTTGAGTTCTTCGGTACCCTTGGGCACCCTGGCTGTAACCGCCTTGCGAAGTGCATCTCTAGTGGCCAACCGCGAGAGCCCTCCGAGCACACCCAATGCCACAATATTGGCTGTTACCTTTTTGCCTACGGTGTCCGCGGCTGCGGCCAATATGGGCACAGACAGAGTCCGAGCCTTGATTTCAGCGTCTAGACTGACGGAGCTGTCTACGATGATGAGACCACTGTTCATGAGAGGTCCATAGGTTTTATAGGCATCCGCCGTAAGTGCAAGAAGGTAATCGGGATCCGTGGCCTTAGGGTAATCGATTTCGTCCTCGGAAATAACCACTTCCGCCTTGGAGGAACCACCCCGGGCTTCGGGGCCGTAGCTCTGGGTCTGGACGGCGTTTTTGCCTTCCAGAATGGCCGCCTCGGCCAATACAATGCCTGCGAGCAACAGGCCTTGGCCGCCGGAGCCGCTTAGTCTGAATTCAGTTCGCATCCGCGGTTACCTCCCTTGTAGTCGTTGTAGGTTCTCTGCACCCTGGCTGTGGTTTCAGCGTAGGTGGCGCAGTACTCAGGACGCTCGGCCTTGTACAGCTCGCCGATGAGAAGCTTGCCCGCCAGCTTCTCCGGCGGCAGGGCTGCTGCGGCCTTGACATTCACCGTCCTGTCCTTAATCCAGTTAAGAAGCTCCACAGGTCCGCCAATTTTATTCTTTCGCCCAAAATAGGTGGGACATTGAGTAAGGGCTTCAACCACCGAAAATCCCTTGTTCATAAGGGCTTTCTCGATAAGGTCGGTGAGAAGGGTTACATGGAAGCTGGTAGCCCTGGCCACATAACTGGCACCTGAAGCCTTGGCCAGTTCGCAGACGTCGAACTCATGCTCCACGTTCCCGTAGGGAGCTGTAGTGCCCAACATGCCATGTGGTGTTGTGGGTGAATACTGGCCCGAGGTCATGCCATAGGTTGAATTGTTCATGATGATTGTAGTGATGTCGATATTGCGACGCGCCGCGTGAATAAAGTGGTTGCCGCCGATGGCCGTGCAGTCGCCGTCGCCGGTCATGACTATCACCTTGAGACTGGGCTTGGCATGCTTTACTCCGGTAGCAAAGGCAATGGCGCGACCATGGGTAGTATGAAGAGTATCGAAGTCCAGGTAGCCCACAGCCCGGCTCGAACACCCAATACCGGAGACCATTACGATCTTGTTTTTGTCCAATCCAAGCTTGTCGATAGCACGGATGAGTGCGCCGGTTACGGTGCCGTGGCCACAGCCTGGGCACCAAATATGGGGTAGCCTTTCCTTGCGGAAATAATCGAGGAATTCTGCCATCAGAAGGCCTCCTTGAGAGCCTTGTAAATTTCATCCGGGTGAAAAAGTTCGCCGGTAACCTTGCCGAGCTTGATAACCTCGGCTTTACCATGGATAGCCCGTTCTACTTCCAGAACCAGCTGACCCAAGTTCATTTCAGGAACAATGATTTTTTTAGCGCTGGCGCAGAGCCTTCGTATAGCCTGATCGGGGAAGGGCCAAATCGTCTTAAGCCTGAGCATGCCAGCCTTTAAGCCTCCTTTTCGCGCTCTTCGCACCGCAGAAAGAGCGGCCATGGCAGAAGAACCAAATGAGACTACGGCGACATCGCAGTCGTCCATGCTTTCGACGTAATAGTCCTCCAAGGCCTGAACATTCTTTTCGATTTTGCGATCAAGCCTGTGCAGGAGTTGGTCGGCGACGGCAGCCTTGCCCGAGGGAGCTCCGGATTCGTCGTGAAAAAGCCCCGTGCAATGCCAGCGATAGCCCTGGCCGAAGGGAGCCATAAGGGGTACGCCGCCGTCTGGGTCAGCGCCGTAGGGCTTATAGCCCGCGGGGCTTGTGGGCATAGCCCGCATAGGAATCTTATAGCTGCTGGGATCGGGCAGGACTACCTTCTCCCTCATATGGCTTATTACCTCGTCGGCCAGTACGATAACAGGAACCCTGTAGGCTTCGGCATAGACAAAGGCCTTAAAGGTAAGCTCGAAGCACTCCTTCACATTGCCTGGAGCCAAAGCAATGACCTGGTGGTCTCCGTGGGTGCCCCAGCGGGCCTGCATAATATCGCCCTGGGCTGGGCTGGTGGGCATGCCTGTGGAGGGGCCCATGCGCTGGACATTGACGATGACCACGGGAATTTCGCAGAGGCTGGCATAGCCTATGGATTCCTGCATGAGTGAGAACCCCGGGCCAGATGTGGCTGTCATAGCCTTTTTACCCGTTAGCGAAGCCCCAATGCAGGCGGCGATGGAGCCAATTTCGTCCTCCATCTGGATAAACTTTCCTCCAAATTTGGGCAGTTCCTCTGAGCACATCTCGGCGATTTCCGTAGATGGAGTAATTGGATACCCTGCGAAGAACTGCAGGCCGGCCGCGATGGCGCCCATGGTACAGGCTTCGTTACCCTGCATCAATTTTGCGTTTTTAGGCATGGTGGGCCTCCGGAGGAAGACTGAGATCGATGGAATTTACATCCTTGGCTTGGTTAGTGTCCTCGATGGGTTTGACCTCGATTGCAAAATCAGGACAGCGGAATTCGCACATCCTGCAACCAATGCAGATTTCAGGTCTTTCAGGAAAGACCTTGCCGTTTTTCAACACGAGAACCTGCTTGGGACAGAACGCTACACAGATGCCACAGCCCTTGCAATACTTCTCACGGATTACGTGGAAATAACCCTTTTTTTGTTTAGCCATATCCTACTCTATTATTAGGTCGCCGCGTCCGCGCCTTCTGGCACGGACAGTCCCTCTTCATCGCTTTAGAAAGTAGCCCGTTCAAAGCGTTAAAGATCGAGGATCCTATAGATGCGGCATATTATTCGATTCTAGCCGAATATGGCAGTTCTGTCAAAAGAAAAGGCTGTAGATACCCACTACTTTCCGAAGCTTGACTCAGACAGTATACTAATTTGATTAAGGCTTTTGTAATTTTAAGCAAAGCGTGTTTAAAAATTCGCAGGTATTTGAACTTTGCCTGCTCACCATAAAGAATATTATACGCGGAGGAAATAATCGATGAAGCGTACGTTAAAAATACGGGATCTCACGCTCAGGGACGGTCAACAGTCCCAATTCGCCACCCGAATGAGCCAAGCCCAGATCGATAGAGTACTGCCTTTCTATAAGAAAGCCCGCTTTTACGCCATGGAGGTATGGGGTGGGGCTGTTCCCGACTCGGTTATGCGCTATCTCAACGAAAGCCCCTGGGACAGGCTGGAGGCCATTAAAAAAGGGATAGGCGACGTTTCTAAGCTCACAGCACTCTCCCGGGGTAGAAACCTTTTTGGCTACAACCCCTACCCCGATTCTGTTATAGAAGGCTTTTGCAAAAACGCCGTAGCCTCAGGCATCGATATAATGCGCATCTTCGACGCTCTGAACGACATAGAGAACATGAAGTCCTCCATCCGCTTCGTGAAGGAAGCCGGTGGCCTGGCCGATTGCGCGGTCTGTTACACCGTGGACCCTAAATTCACCGGTTCCGAAAAGCTACGGGCTTTTTTGTCTGGCAAAAAATTGCCCTCGGATATTTTCAATATCCGGTATTTCGTGGAGAAGGCGAAGGCTCTGGAAGCCTTGGGCGCCGACATGATCACCATAAAGGACATGGCGGGACTTATCGATCCCCACCGCTCGGCCAGTCTCATTAAAGCACTCAAAAACGAGGTCGGCGTACCAATAGATCTCCACACCCACTGCACCCCCGGCTATGGGGTAGCCAGTATTCTCGCCGCCATGGTTAATGGCGTGGACATCGTGGACACGGCAATTCTCTCCTTCTCCGGCGGCCCAGCCGCGCCAGGCTATGAGATTATAAGAGTATTTGCCGACAAACTGGGTCTGGACACAGGGGTAGACAACGCCTCAGTCGCCAAGATCGACAAGGCTTTGAGGGAGATTCGGGGTGAATTGGCTGCCTACGATCAGTACAAACGCATACCTCCGGTGGTGGATCTCTCAAAGGACAGCCCGAGCCCTGAACTCAACCATCTTTTCGACGATGCCCTGGAATACACCGTGGGCGGAAAGCTCGACAAGGCGTTGGAACTCTGCAGAAAAATCGAGGCCGCTTACAACTACCCCGAACCCGATACAATCGTTCAGAAAGCCCAGATACCCGGCGGCATGTACACCAACATGATGACTCAACTCAAGGAAGCCAAACTGGAACAGCATCTCGAGGAAGTGCTCAAGGCAGTGCCCTTGGTACGACTCGATGCGGGAGTGCCTCCCCTGGTAACTCCTACCAGCCAGATTGTCGGAGTCCAGGCGGTAAACTATGTCGTCTCCAAGACAAAGAGCGAAGACGGCTACGCCAATGTTTCTAAGAATTTCGCCGAACTTGTGAAGGGATCCTACGGCAAGACACCCTGGCCAGTGGATCCCGATTTCCGTCTCAAGATCTGCGGCACCAAAGAGGAAATCCCCTACGACACCTCCAACTACAAAAAGCAGCCCAATCCCGAGCTGCCCGAGGCGGGGGGCAGGCTTTTAGCCCTGGACGACAAAGAAGCTTTGCTTTTGGAACTCTTCCCTTCTGTGGCCGAAAAGTTTCTTAAAGGCAGGCGCGTCGCCGAATGGAAGCGCGAGCATCCCGAAGAGATTGTCCCAGCGGCCTCTTCAAAGTCGACCGTCGATGCGAAACCAAAAACCTTCAGCCCGACCCTGCTCCAAAATTGCGAGATTCCCGCTTTTTCGAGCTTTGCGGCCGAGCTGCCAGAGGATTATCAGGTGGATGACGGTCATGACGAAGAATTCTGGATATATGCGGTGGAAAACGCTCAGTAGCGCTAAGCCCCTGTAACCTTATTATCTATCCAAGGCGCGGATTAATTCAGTCCACGCCTTTTTCAACCCTAAGATTTAGGTTCACCCACCGTTGTGACAAGATTCTTGATAATTGTCGCGATGTGCTGGGCGGCCAGTTTCCCCTCCTTGAACTCTAAGAGCATCCAATCGTGGACCATGTTTTCATATTCATAAAAGCTTAGGTCAGCCTTGGCAGCTAGACAGAGCCCTCTGAATCGCCGGGCGTCGGCGATGAGAATATCCTTTGTCCCTATAAACAGATGCATGGGCGGAAGCCCTTCCAGTCTCCCGTAGAGAGGGCTTATCCAGGGCTTACGGGGATTGGCTCCAGCCGCCCATGCCTTTCCGGCCGTTCCGAGGGCGTGGATGTTGAGGAAGGGATCTTCGGGATCGATCGACTCAATGTGGGGATTGCTCATAGTCACATCGAGCCAAGGCGAGAGAAGGACTACCGCGATGCTAGGCTCAAAGCCTTCGTCCCTGGCAGCCATGGCTAAGCCTAGGCTCAAGCCGCCACCCGCCGAGTCGCCCATGAGGACGAGGGGCTTGGCCTCGATCGATTGGCTAAGCTTTTTGTAGTAGGGCAGCAAAAGCCTATAGGCATCGGCGTAATTGTGCTCGGGCGCCAAGGGATAGTCCGGAGCCATTACCTTGTAGCCTGTAGCTTCGACCAGGCTCGCCAAAAAACGCCAGTGAGGTCTGGTAGCGTTGTAAAGGTACGAGCCTCCATGAAGAAAAAGGACTGTGCCATGTGGTATCATATCTTTTGGTTCGAGACAGTGGACTTTCATTATCCCAAAGGTCTCGCTCCGAATGTCTAATCTTAGCTTTAGATATTCGGGTGGCGAAGGGCTTATAAGCGCTCTCGAGTAGTTCCGCTTGTTAAACTCATGCACGGCAGGCATCGCTCTCGTCTTAATCCTGGCTGCCCAAAGGAATTTCTCGAATATTAGACTCTGTAGGGAAGGAGCATCGGTGTAGCGGAACAACTTCATAGGTACAGAGTATAGGTTTTACGCATTCCTATCCAGGAGGGGCGCAAAGCAGAGGAGATCAGCAGAAAAGCCAAGCATTTCCGGGCGCTGCGAGAATGCGTTACCTACGCTTCGGATTCTGTTATTTCGAATTTTTATCTGTTTTTAAATGCCTTTAGAAAAAGACCTAAGTTATGCGCAATAAAAAACCGCCCTATTAAGGGGCGGTTATCTCGCTGCGGCGAAGAGGACTTGAACCTCCATACCTCTCGGCACTAGCACCTCAAGCTAGCGTGTCTACCAATTCCACCATCGCCGCACGCAATAGGCAACTTATATCGCAAAGCCCCAATTCTTGTCAATACTTTAAAGCATTTCAAGGCAGACGATTCAGCAAGCCAAGCAGCCCATTAAGAATGCTTATTGGATGAGGAGGACAGCCTGGAATATAGAGATTCACGGGAAGCGTCGAGTCGGCGCCATCCCGCACTTCCGGCATTCCTCGATAGATGCCGCCGGAAATGGCACATGCGCCGACCGCGATGACAAGTTTAGGATCGGGCATAGCTTCCCAGGTTTTTTTCAGGGCTAATTCCATATTCCCGCTGACAGGTCCGGTAACGAGGAGGGCATCGGCGTGCCGAGGCGAAGCCGCGTAACCGATGCCAAATCTGCTGAGGTCGAAACCGATGGTTTCGAGCACATTGACATCCGCTTCGCAGGCGCCGCAGCCGCCAGCGCTCACTACGCGAATCTTCATGGCATGGCCAAAACATCTCAGCATTTCATCGTTGAGTCGTTTAATGCGCATTTCCGTATTTTTGCCGAGCACAAGCCCTTCCCTCTCTGTCGCGCCCATCCTGAAGGTCTTTGAAAATGAAATCGCCCCTTGGTCGCAGGCTTTTTCACATTCCCCGCAAAAAATGCAGCGTCCCAAGTCTAGTTTCAGCTCACTCGGAGCGGTATGCGCGGAAATCGCCTGCGTCGGGCAGGCTTTTTCGCATTCGCCGCATGCATTGCAGGCGCCGGGATCGAGCTGAGGAAGCCCCGCATAGCGAGGCGAAAGCACAGGGTCTTCCGCGGGAAAAGGATTGGTTCTGTACCCTTGGCGCAAACGCGCGTTCAAAGCTCTCATCATGGCGCATACCTCACAAATCGAAACCGCAGTAGGAAAGATTGAAGCTCTTATTGCAGAGCGGAAAGTCGGATATCTGCTGTCCACGCAGCGCGAGCGCCAAGCCAAACCAGTTGTGGAAAGAAGGATCAGTTACCTTATAGCGCAGGAATTTGCCGTCGGCGCTGGTGATCGCGCAGTGGCAAATTTCTCCTCGCCAGCCTTCCACAAGGAATACTGCTAGCATGGCACTCGCCAAGGGAGCCTTCGATTCGGCCGTCGTTTTGCCCGCGGGCAATGAAGCAAGCGTATCCAGAATGAATCGCGCTGATCGCCTATATTCCAGCATCCTCACCATAGCTCTCGCGTACACATCGCCAGAGAGAGAGGTGGAAACCGGAATGGCGGTATAGCGGTACATTCCTGTGGGATGGTCGCTTCTTGAGTCCATATCCAGTCCGCAGGCCCGCGCCGCTGGCCCGACAAGTCCAACATCGATCGCGTCCTGGCGGGAGACTATTCCGGTATGTTCGAATCTGGCGAGAACCGATGGTGTGTTCCAGAGCAATTCCACAGCTTCGTCCGCCTGAGCGAGAAGGGATTTCAGTCTGCCAGCGAGCGCAAGCGCCTCATCGCCGCTTACATCGAATGCCACGCCTCCCGGCCTAACGAGATTGCGCCCAAAACGATTGCCGCAAAGCTCGGCAGTTATATTGAGGAAATCTCCCCTTAAGCGACCGCAGAAGGATTTTGTTGGCAGATAACCCACATCGCCCGCGAGGGCGCCAAGATCGCCCACATGGTTGGCTATGCGCTCGAGCTCGAGAGCGATAGCGCGCAGCGCCTCGGCCCTCGCCGGAACCATCACGCCGGCCATCGACTCGAATATCCGTGCGTAGGCCAGACTGTGGCCTATCGAAGTGTCACCGGCCGCCGTTTCCATCAAATGGACAGTGCGCTTATCCGGGCCTCCAACCATGGCGTTTTCGATGCCGCGATGCTGGTAGCCCAAGGAAATCTCGAGATGTTCGACATTTTCGCCATAGCACTGAAACCGGAAATGCCCTGGCTCGATGACACCCGCGTGGACCGGTCCCACGGCTACCTCATGGGATTCATCTCCTCCCATGCGGGAAAAGTCCGTAGCGAAAGGGTTCCGCACCGATTTGAGCCAGGGATGGCCTTCAGGGCGCAGCCCATCAGCTTCAAACAATTCGCGTTCGAATAGATGAACCTGCGGCAACGCAGGCGTAAGCGAAGGATAGGTTGAGTCGACTAGCGTCGATGTGACGCTTATCGTCCCAGCCTTATCATCCGCGACAGCCGCTATGAGGCGATTCCCGCCTTCGCGCAGCGCGAAGAGGGATACTATCCTTGCGCCTTTTCCTCCACCGCAAGAATCGATCAGTTCGGCCCTGAAGTCATTGTATGACCTGTCAGGGATGTCAGCCACGCTGATCTTGTTGCCGGTTTCAAGCAACTTCATTTGATGCTCCACAGCGCTTCTTTCGCCTTTTGGATGAAGTCGAAAAGGAATCCGGGCATCCATAGGCCAAAAACGAGAAGCAGGATAAGAGGCGCCGCGATGATAAATGTTGCGGCGAAGCCATCCCTCGTTTTGCCTTCATCGGCTGCCCCGACAAGCTCCGGCGATGAAGCCGGCAAGGCCGTCGGCTTCCACGCGATATCTATCGAATGCTTCAGCATCCTTACGAATACAACGCATGTCGCCGCCAGAAAAATCCCGGTCGGTAGCCAGGCCGATGTATCTATCCCCGCTTTGACGAGGAGAAATTCACTCATAAACACCGAAAAAGGTGCCACACCAATAAGGGCCAGAAGGCTCAGCGCCAATCCCCCGCCCCAGAGAGGATACTTTTTCGCTGCGCCGGCGAAAGCGGAAAAATCATTGGTGCCAAGCTTTTTGCCAAGCGTGCCAGCGGCAAAGAATCCTGTAGTTTTCGCTAGCGAATGATTCATGGTATGGAAAAGGGCGGCGAAGGCCCCTGCCGGCCCAAGCGCATATCCAAACGCGATAATCCCCAAATGTTCGACCGAGCAATAGGCAAGCATGCGTTTGGCATCTTGCTGGAAAAAGATGAATATCGAAGAAAGCGCTATTGAGAGTATGCCTAAGAACATCAGCAGCTTGAGAGGCTTTCCTGGCTCTGCTTGAGCACCGCTCGCGATAGGCATGAACCGCACGATGCAATAGAGCGCCGTATTGAGCAGAAAGCCGGAAAACATCGCCGAAACAGGGCCCGGCGCCTGACTGTGCGCATCGGGAAGCCAATTGTGCATGGGAGCCAAGCCCGCCTTCGTCCCGTATCCAATTAGTATGAAAACAAAACCGGCCATCGCGAGGGAAGGATTGAGCTTATCTTTGACGCTATAGATTTTATCAAGGAGCAGGCTATCGCTCCCGTTCAAGCCTGCCTTCTGGGCGGCGGCGGCAAATAGCAGCGTTCCGATGAAGGCAAAGGCGACACCCACCGAACACATTATGATATAGCGCCACATGGCTTCCAAAGATGCTGAATTTCCCTCGCGCAAGATCAGGAAAGCGGTGAAGAGCGTCGATGCTTCGATCGCCACCCACATGATACCTATATTGCCGGAAATCAACGCCAGGCTCATGGATGCAAGCGAACCCTGCCAGAGCATGCCAAAGCGACGCATGCCGCCCAAAGTGACCGCCGCGTCGTTCTTGAAATACGAAAAGGAAAAAAGCGACGAAGGCGAAAAGACGGCAAGCGTCAGCAATAGGAGATGCCAAGCTGAAAAATGATCCGCGCGAAGAAAACCATCGGCAACCCTGATTACATCCCTGCCCGAAAGACGAAATGCCAAGGCGAGACTCAGGATTCCCGCCCCAAGCGAGGCGGCGAAATTGATGACAAGCACATGTCGCGGCTTGGTTGACGCAAGCATCGCCAAGACTCCCACAACCGGAATTGCCAAGAATCCTCCCAATAAGAGCAGATCCAATGTTCCAGAGGTATCCATAGCCTTATCCTTTGAGCGAATCGAGCTTGGCAACATCAAAATGCTCGAATTCTTCATGAATCTTATTCGTCGCCACCGACATGACAAAAACCGCGACAATCGCGTCGAAAAGCACGCCCAATTCCACAATGAGCGGGATTTCCCTCACAAAAGCGAGGCCCAGGCAGTAAATGCCGTTTTCGAGCAGTATATAGCCGACAATCTGCATGACGGCGAGCCTTCTTCCCACGATGATGAAGGTGCCGGTAAATATAGTCGCGAGGGCGACCGTCGAAAAAAGCAGAAGTGAAGGATCGAGGAATTGGAGCCTTCTGCTCAGCCAGAGCGAAACCGCGATAAGGGCTAGCGCTATCAGCGTCGAAAGGAAATAGCCTACGACAGGCTTCAATTCCCTGCTCGCGCTCGCGTTTTGGATGCTTTTCTTAAGCAAGTGGGGAAACACGATCCCTCTCAGCACAATTCCCGCTATTGCTATTACCACCAATTCGACGGACATCCCTGTCTCCAATCCTATCACGGCGGGAAGGAGCCCCAGAGCGAATCCCTGGATCGAAACGATATCGATGCAGGTTTTCAGCCTGCTGTTGCCTGAAAGCGCGATGTTGGTAACAAGGATCGCGACGAGGAGCAATTCATTCAATATTGTCATAGGATACCCTTAAGCAAGATCGCGATGAACGCGAAAGCGGCGGCGGAGCCTATAAATTGCGGCACTTTCATAAGCCTCAGGCGCGCCATGGATGATTCGACGATCCCCGTCAGCGCCGCCAGCACGAAGACAATGAGGAAGGTGCCGCATATCCTCGCGACAAGCCCTACGTGAAAAAGCGGCAGGATGATATCAGCGATGAGCACATAAAAAAACCAAAGTTTAAGCGATGAGGCGAATTCGATGAAGGCGAGATCGGGTCCGCTGTTATCGAGAATCATAGCTTCATGGATCATCGTCAGTTCAAGGTGGGTCGTAGGGTCATCGACAGGGATTCTCGAGTTCTCGGCAAGAGCAAGGATGAAGAAAGACACGGCAGCCAGGGCGGCTACGACGCCGTAATCGGAAAAAGTTGTATTCTGGGCGACGCTGATCGCATTCGCCAGTGAAGAATTGCCCGGCGCCACGATGACAGCGCCGAATCCCAATAACAAGGCGGGTTCCGCAAAGACCGCGAACAGCGCTTCCCTATTCGCTCCCATGCCTTCGAAGGCCGAAGCCGTATCAAGGGAAGCGAGCATCGTCACGAAGCGAGCCGCTCCGAACAGGTATGCGATAAGCAGAAATCCGCCAGTAAAGCTGAACAACCCCGTCATGCCTCCGAAAGGCAGCCAGGCGCAGGCGATAAGCGAAGCGGCGAGGCTAGCCAGCGGAGCGAGCTTGAACAGCCATGAAACCGACTTGCTGTAGACAATTCCCTTATGAAGAAGCTTGAAAAGGTCCCGATATGTTTGGAAGAGGGAAATCCTTTCCTCCCGGAAAAGAAAGCCTTCGTCTTTTGGATGATGCCCACAGACAGGGGAGCGAATAGTACCGCAATCGCAAAGGGAATTAAGGAAAGAAGCGTATCGCTCATAATCCGAGCCCCCAGACGAGCGCCACCAAAAGGGCGAGCACAATGTATAGCACGTACAGGTGCGTATTTCCATGTTGAATTATGCTGAATTTCCCGAACAGTTTGCCCGTCCACCCATAGGCAGGGACAACCACGCGGTCCAAAACGGGGTCCTGCACATCGACCTTGAAGTCTTTCATTTTTGGAAAATGAAGCGCAGGCAGCTCTCCCACGACCTTCGGTCTTGTTAACGGTGCGATCAGACTCACAAAAGGCTCCGCGAAGGATGAGGAGCTGTACTGCATCTTCGCATCGGGTTTGTCATAGCCGCAGCCCCATGTTTCGGAGACCTTGATATATTTATTCCTCGCGATGAACTTCCGTACGATAGCCAGGAACAGGATGAACGCGAGAAAGGCCGAGGTGGAAAGCTGTATGCCGCGAAGCGAGTTGAGCATTCCATCGAGAACCGCGGCGGGAGGCAACAAATTCAACGAGCTGAGCATAGGCTCCAGGAATCCGATAACTGTCGAGGGGAAAATCCCTATAAGCAAACAGAGGGAGGCTAAAACGATCATCGGCACATACATCGCGGGAACCACTTCATTTGCTTGTGCCGCTGCCTTAGTCCTAGGTTCGCCCAGAAGACCGATTCCACCCAGTTTCGTGAAAGCATAGGCCGCCAGTGCCCCGATCAGCGCCAAGCCGCCCAGCACCAGCACAATATAAAGTTCGCGCACCATCGGGGTTTCGAAGCGAGCGCTAAAAGCGCTTGTATATATCAAGAATTCGCTAATAAAGCCATTGAAAGGCGGGAATCCACATATCGCGGCCGCGCCCGCCAGCATAGCGGCTCCCGTGAATGGCATGCGCTTAAGAAGTCCTCCCATTTCGTTGATATTGAGGGTGTTCGCGGCTGTCTGTATCGCCCCCGAGCCGAAGAATAAAAGGCTTTTAAACAGCGAGTGATTCAGTACGTGAAAAAACGCCGCTCCAAAGCCAAGGAAAGCCAGTACGCCATTGGCCGATGCTTGACCGAGAATCCCTATACCCACTCCCACTGCGATTATCCCTATGTTTTCCACAGAGCTGTAAGCAAGCAGGCTTTTCATATCGTTGCGCGTTATCGCCATTCCGATTCCCGCGACTCCGGAAACAAGCCCAATGCCGAGAAGCAGCCATCCTTGCCAGGCTGAAACCGGAGAGAGAAAGGCGAGGGTCATAAGGATTCCGTAAATCGCCGTCTTTATCATCACGGCCGACATCAGCGCGGATACATGGCTTGGCGCCGAAGGATGTGCCTCGGGCAGCCAGATATGTGCAGGGAAAAATCCGGCTTTCATCCCGAATCCAATAACGGCGAAGATAAAAACCAGCCCGGAGAGGGGCTTTGGGATCGAGTATGCGCTTTCCCTGAAGGCTTTAAAATCGAAAGAGCCGGCATTGCGCGCCAGAAGGGCGAACATGGCCAGAAGAAAAGCCGCGCCAATATGCGTGAATACAAGATACATCCAGCCGGCTTGCCGCACTTTGGCTTTTTCGTTCCGGAATTCAACCAGGAAAAACGATGAAAGGGACATGAGTTCCCAAGCAAGCATGAAAAAGATAGCGTTTTGAGCCACGACAACGATCATCATGCTCGCCACGAGGATTTGATAGAAAAACCAATGGCTTTTAAACCGCGAGGGCTCATCGCCATAATGCCGCAGATAAGCTGGGGCGTATGTCGCGGCAAGTCCTGAGATAAGCGTTATAATGAAAAGGAAAAAGCTTGAAAGCGGTTCCATCGAAAACAGCGCTTGCCCGAAGGGCATGCGCCACGAGAAAAAGTAGAGTTGGCCGACGAAGACACCAGACATTCCGATAATCGAGGAAATCAATACGAGGGCGCAACCTGCCATCGTCGATATCATGCCAGCCTTATTTATGGACGAAGCTTTCTTTAGCGCCAATCCCGGTATCCAGCCCAGGGCGATTATAAGAAAACCCACATTGAACAGGATCATTCCCCTTCCCCCATTTTTGCCGCGGGATGCGCATCGGCTCCCAATGGAGCAAATCCCTCTTCAGTTTTTCTTATCGTATCGAGGATTTCGCTTCGCGTTGCTCCGGCGTGAAGCAGTCGCAGCAGCGCGTCATTCTTAAGCAGATACATCAATCTCGACAACATTTGCAGGTGGCTTTTTATATTAGGCGAAATCATTGAAAAGACAATCGAGACGGGCTTCCCATCCAGCGCTTCAAAATCGACGGGAGATTCCAGAAAGAAAAGCGCAAGGGAAGGTTTTTCCAAATTGAGTACAACAGGATTGCGCACGTGCGGAATGGCTACCCCATCGCCGATAGCCGTGGATCCAAGCTTTTCCCGCGCCATGAGAAACTGTCTGAAAAGCCCGCGATCTGTCCCCTCGGGAAGCTTCATCAAGCCAGAAATCGCTCTGAGAACAGTCGCTTTAGAATCGCTTTCAACTCGATAGTAAATTCCTCCGTCTTCGAGCGCCTCCGCAATCGAGACGGCTTTCCCTTCGGTGTTTTCGAGTTCTTGGAGAAAGTCGGGGTTCAAACGCGAGCCGCAGAGCGCGGACCACTCGAGAAGTTCCGAATAGTTAAAGCGGTATTGGCCGGAGACTTTGTAGTGAGGCAGCTTTTCTGTCTGAATCCAGCGGTAGACAGTCTTCTCAGAAATATCGAAAAGCTTCGAGACATCGCGGACGGATAGGTTCATGCAGGCCCCCGGGATCAAGAAACAGTATAAATATGTCTACTATTGTCCTCTATGCAGGAAAATTGTCCTGTGGAGGATACAGTCAACTATAAAACAAAAGAAAAGCTCTGTAAAGGTTTTCGTCCCGGCTTTTTGCGCATTGCGGCTAGGCGCTGTGCTGCGAGCGTCTTCGTGAGTATATTCATATTTAAAGGGACCTGGAACCAGGGGAGGATCAATGTCACTCTATGACAGGATAAGCCGCCTCTACGACGAGCTATTTCCGGTCAATCCCGCCGCGGTTGAAGCCATCGAATCCATGATACCGCGCGAAGCGGAAAAAAGGATACTCGATCTGGGTGCCGCTACGGGTGGGCACGCGCGAGCATTCGCCGACAGAGGATGGGATATCCTTGGAATCGTGAATTTTTAACAGAATTTTGCTATAACCTTTTCTTATGACCTTTCCTTAGTTTTCTTGATGGTGTCGACGGCCTGCAATCCTTGGGAATCTCGAAACCGAAGGCATCGAAGATAGCAACTTGTTTGCCAACAAATTCCGAAAGAACCTTAGCTTTCCCTTCCTGCTCGGTACATTCAATGGACTCCAGTTCCCTGAATAAACCAAGCATTGTGAAGGTGGGGAACAGGTTCTTCTCTCTCATAACCCGACGAATATAGGTGCATAGGATCAAGGAAATGAACTGCAGAAACAAACGGCCATCGGTCGTCAATTCTGTGCTTGTACGAAGCCTTCTCCCATTAAGAAAAGACTTCTCAATGGTGAAACACTTTTCCTGGTCATCAC
>DIXQ01000028.1:40949-41548 GCA_002428725.1 Spirochaetaceae bacterium UBA6076
TTCCCAACACCGTGACCGACCAGTCAAGGGTGCACGCCACCCCATACAGGTTTTTGCTTTCAATCCAGTTGGCGTGACGTGTTATTTGCTGTTTCCCATTCGCCTTGATAATAGGCTCGATGGCATTTAATCCTATTTTCATGCCCATGATAAAGCCACATTTCCGCTTTACGAGGATGTCGATCCCTTCCTTGCTGAAATATCCCCTGTCAAAGACATACGTGGTATCTTTGAATCCGAGATCATCCAGTTTTTTCAGAAGCTTCTTCACTGATCGGGAATCGGGAATATTCCCGGGCATTTTCTGATAGTACAAGGGAGCATGGTCATCTTGGTCATAGACTAAGAGAACGTTGAGCTGTGGCAGTTCGTCATGCTCTTTGTTGTGTCCACTCTTCGCCTGACAGAGCGAGGATCCATAGTAGCTGAAGCTGGTACTGTCGACGGCAAGATATGCATTCGATGTTGCGCGACTTCTTCGCGCCGAAAAGAAGTCGGTGCGCATCTGCTCGTCGACCAACTTTGTGAGTTGAGTGATCGCACTGGGCACCAAGACTCGTTCGCTGGGCGCGCCATGGATACGCTGCCACTGTTCCACA
>DIXQ01000011.1 GCA_002428725.1 Spirochaetaceae bacterium UBA6076
AGTGGCTTTTCTCTCTATCGGGGTCTAAGGCCGCGGTATGGCTACGAATGGAAATTCCAGGAACTTGGGAGATCCGCGCAGTTTTCTGGAAACGGAATATTCGCCGACAATCCGAAGAGGAGAGGGAGCGGAAATGGCTGGGCGGAAGTCGGACCGATTCGTAGTAGAGGTGTAGCGGGGTAACGGCCCGTGAGGACGTACTGATCCATGAATGGATCAGTACGTCCACTCGAAGGGATCGGCGATGGTATGCAGAGGGAAGGAGAAACATGGACCGTACAAGAGACGAGGCTACCATGATAACGAAACTAACCCTCATATCCGAGATCGCAAGGAGAGACAACAGGGCAAAGATCAACAACGTGGCCTATTTGCTCAACGAAGCGAACCTGAAAGAGTGCTTTGAGATGCTCAAGGAAGGAAAGGCGGCGGGGATCGATGGGATCGGGATAGAAGAATATGGACGAGCCCTCGACGAAAACCTGAAGAATCTCGTGGCGAGGCTGAAGAGTCAGGCCTATAAGCCGCAACCGGTGCGACGGACATATATCCCTAAGGCCAACGGGAAACTGCGGCCACTTGGTATCCCCTCGACAGAGGACAAGATAGTGCAAGTAGGGATAACCCGGATACTGGAGGCGATATATGAGCCCGACTTTCTCGACTGCTCGTACGGATTCCGCCCCAAGCGGGACTGCCACCAGGCGGTGGAACGTCTCGACAAGATCATCTGGACGATGCCGGTCAATCATGTGATTGACTGCGATATCAAGGGATTTTTCGACAACGTTTCGCATTCCTGGGTGCTGAAGTTCCTGGGGCACAGGATAAGCGACCCGAACCTGCTGCGCCTTATCGCCCGGTTTCTGCGCAACGGCTACATGGAGGAAGGGACGTTTCACGAGAGTACTGCAGGGACCCCCCAGGGAGGGATCGTCTCCCCCATTCTCGCCAACGTGTACCTTCACTATGTGCTTGACCTTTGGGTTGAGCGCGTGGTGAAACCCCGGTGCCGTGGGACAGTAGAAATGGTGCGGTATGCTGATGATTTTGTCATCTGCGTGCAGCACAAGGACGAAGCTGACAAAATACTCAAATCACTCAAGGGGCGGCTTGAAAAGTTCGGTCTTACGCTGGCCGAGGAGAAGACGCGAATCATCGAGTTTGGGCGGTTTGCTGGTCCAAATGCGAAACGGAATGGCACGAAGCTGAAGGAAATGAACCAGTGGCTAAGAGAGATCAGAAATCAGATACCCATACGGGAGTGGTGGACGATTCTCAAGGCCAAGCTAGTGGGGCATTTCCGCTACTATGGGATAAGCGGCAACTCTCGGAGTATAGGGAATTTCTACGACAAAGTGGTGCGGATGGTGTTCAAGTGGATTAACAGGCGAAGCCAGAAGATGAGTATGGACTGGTCGTCTTTCGCTGAATACCGAAAGCGCCACGAGCTGCCGAAGCCGCGAATCTACCATAGCCTGTATGCTCACTAGACCGGTTTCAGTGAATGCTATCGAAGAGCCGTGTGCGGGAAATCCGCAAGCACGGTTCCGGGAGGGTCGCGCGTCTGTTCAGCTGCAATATCGCGATACGACAGACGACGCTTCTACTCGACAAGCGGACGTTCTTTATTGGTAAGGTTTTGCTAACAAACGAAACCAGTCCAAAGGAGAACGTCCGTGAGACAAACTACCATCGAGGCACCGATCAAGGCAATGAGCGAAACGACTATGGTGCTGGAGGAACTCATTCGAGAGGGAGCCAGGAAGATGCTACAAGCGGCATTGGAAGCCGAGATAGCCGAGCATCTTGCGAAGTATCAAAGTCATAAAGATGAAACAGGAAGGCAGCTTGTCGTGAGAAATGGCTACCAGCCGGAAAGGACAATTCTCACCGGAGCAGGGGCAATCCTGGTCAAACGTCCACGCGTCGACGATAGAATACTTTCCGAAACAGGAGAAGAACGATTCACGAGTATGATTCTTCCTAAGTTCATGCGACGAGCCGCGAGCATCGATTCGCTTGTGCCCGCGCTGTACCTCAAAGGAATCTCCACGGATGACTTTCCGACCGCATTGGAAGCGATTCTGGGGCCGAATGCGAAAGGATTATCGGCGACCACCGTGGTACGACTGAAAGAAGTATGGGCCGATGAATACGAAGCATGGAGCAAACGGGATCTGTCAGGCAAGCACTATGTGTACCTCTGGGCCGACGGGGTGTATTGCTCTGCACGGCTTGAAGATGAACGTTCGTGCCTGCTTGTAATCATGGGAGCTGATTCTCTTGGTAATAAGGAATTGCTTGCAGTATCGGATGGATTCAGAGAGAGCACGCAATCGTGGAAAGAAATCCTCTTGTGTCTTCGGTCTCGAGGACTCCATTATGCGCCCGTCCTTGTGGTGTGTGATGGTGCTATGGGATTCCAGGCCGCGGTAGCGGAAGTATGGCCTACGACAAAGATTCAGCGATGCTGGTTTCATAAATCAGGGAATGTCTTGCGAAGGATAAAGACGACCTTTTTGTGTTCTATGATTTCCCTGCTGCCCATTGGATTCACCTCAGAACGACGAATCCCATCGAATCGACCTTCGCTACTGTTCGGCTGCGCCATCGAAAGACAAAAGGAAATGGGACTAGAAAGGCAACCTTGACCATGGTCTATAAGCTCTGTAAGGAAGCTGAAAAAGGGTGGAGAAAGCTACAAGGATTCAAGCTACTCTCGCTTGTTGTAGCGGGAAATAAATTCAAAGATGGAGAACTGGTTGATGAAGCAACTGCCTGACCTGAAGAAATGCTCTTCGCTTCATCCACAACAATTGACAATATCTCTGCGAGCACCTTTACGGAGTATACGTTTGATTTGCGATGCTTACACTGCTCTCCGAAGTAGGACCAATCGCTTAGGATACCTTTGCCGCGATAACCACAAAACCGCCTGAGCTAAATCCTTCGGTACAGGGTTGGACGGACAGGATATCGTCGAGCTTGCCGAAAACTGTCTGCCGGACCGTTGTCACCGAAAGTCCCGCGGATTCTAGAATCGTGATGACATCCTGGGCGGAATAGAAGATTGCATCCTTATAAAACACATTTTTCTCTTTAAATTCCTCATACTGTTTTCCCAAGGAAGAATCTCTGTCCACAAAGCCTAACACGATGAGTCCGTCTTTTTTTACCACTCTAGCCATTTCTAGTATTGCTATTCGGGGACTGTCGACGAAGCAGATAGTGGTCACCATGAGGGCGAAATCGAAGCTTTTATCATGGTAGGGCAACTCTTCGGCAATGCCCCGGCACACATGAATTCCCCGTGCATGAGCTAATTGAGCCATTGCTGGAGATGGTTCCACACCATCGGCGATACCCAGTTTTTCCGCAAACAAACCTGTACCTACTCCAATTTCCACTCCCTTTCCATCAGGCAGAACCTCGCGTAGAGCCGCTAGTTCCGAGCTAAAAACAAAGGGATGACGCACAAACCAATCCTCATATTGATCACGGTGCAAATCGAAAGGTTGTGTACGGGGCATAATTACACTCCTTTAATGCTAAGAATCTTACTTTAGTGTATACATTTTTAGAGCATAAAACAATTTATATCTTGGATTAAAATTTTACTGATGAGCCTCTTTCAAAACTATTTGAATGACCGATTTTAGATGAAAAGCGGGGACAGATCCTGTATGATGAAAAGTATAACCGATATTCTGGGTGGAATTCAAACGCTTCTCGACATAGATTTCAATCCTCACGACGTTTTTGAAGAATATCTTACAAAAGAACAGAGGGCCTTTCTCGCAACTCTTCGAGTGATCGAAGACACACTGCCTTCCGAAGCATATTACCCAAGAGCACGAACTGGTCGACCTGCGTATTATATGCTGCCTTTTGTAAGGTCATTCCTCGCCCAGTCATTTTTCAGGATTCCGACAATGGAAAATGTGCGGAAACAGCTTCGCGCCAATCCCAATCTGCGAAAGATCTGCGGCTTCAGTAACGTGCCAAGCCTTCCCATCTTTTCTAGAAGACTAACCGAACTCGCTGGTGACACCGCGTTTTCAGAGGCCTTGGGTAAACTCATCAAGGAATACCTGGGTAAGAGGATTACATGCAATATTCTGAGGGATTCCACGGCCATCACGGTACGTGAGACACCCTGCAACAAGAAATCCGAAGTACGCCTTCCAGAAAAAGCAAAACGGAAACGTGGACGACCACGAAAAGAAGAAAAGCCCCTGGATAAAACACCGACCGTGCTTGAGCAACAGACAACGATGACCTTTGAACAGGCGGTCAAAATACTTTCACGTGACTGTGCGTGGGGCTGCAAGAAGAACTCGCAGGGCAATGTTTCGTATTGGAAAGGCTATAAGTTGCATCTCGATGTCATCGATGCAGGCATTCCCGTGAGCATGCTGGTGACAGGAGCAAATGTCCACGATTCCCAGGCGGCCATTCCCCTGGAAATGATGACGGAAACACGCGTAACGCATCTGTATTCACTCATGGATAGCGCCTATGACGCCGAACCTATCCGCTCGTTCATCGTGGCACGGGAACAAATTCCTATTATTGACCGCAATGCTCGCCGTAAGGATTCACGACCACCCTTCTGTCCGGCGACTATGCAGCACTACAAGGCAAGGAGCACGGTAGAACGGGCGAATGCACATCTGAAGGACTGGTTGATTCCTTCTCAGATCCATGTCAAGGGAATCGAGAAAGTATCGTTCATTCTTGGCTGTGGGGTGGTGTGTCTTGCGGCGATCAAGATCCTGCAGTACATCGTTGCCCCTGCGCTTCTAAAAAGCGCATAACGTTACTGTTCCAGAAGAGCTGTTATAGGGGCAGTCTGTCCCAAGATCTGTAGTACCATGAAAATCAAGTGTTTGTACATCAGAAAAATGTCAGTTTTCAGAAAACTTCAGCCTAAGACCCAAAATCCCCCTACTTCTGAACTTCGCGCCGTAGGGTTTTGAAAGAGGCTTAAGTATCTATTAGTTAAATGGTAAATTGGTAATAGGTGATGTAAGGTATTCAGCAAGTTGTTGGAAATGCTGATTATGCCCTTTTGTAGTAGTAAGTAATGCTTGATACTCTCTAACCATAGCTATATCTTTGACTTGACTTACCTGGAGATCGTCAGGCAACTTGGGTAAAATATCATGATAAGCTCCAATAAACAAAATGCCAGTCTCACCTTCTCCTAAAGTCTCTTTTATTCTTCTAACGATAAACTCATCTCGTTGTCTTAGCAGCTTGCTTTGAGCCAGTTTATATCTGAGAGCAGCAGCCTTTTTATCTTTTAGAAATCTTGAGCTGGTTATTTTTGTGATATTGGAATATTCTTCTCTCACTAGGGCGAGATCCTCGGTTTTTATTAAAACTGCACCTCTTTCCAGAAGATTTTCAATAATCTCATAATTTTTACTTCCCTGATTAGCGTCTTCTTTAACAATCCTGAGTGCATCTGTGCCGTTAACAACCAGACCGTCTTGATAGATCTTGAAACCGCCGACGTTTAAGGAATAAAAGAACCGGGCAATTGAGTCCCAGAACCCGGCCACAGTTTTTTTATGATTCTCCCATAATTCTTGTCCTATCGCAACAATAGCTCCTTTCTCCAGAGCTGAAGCCACGGAGCCCATATCAGTGCTCATGTGAATTATGGGAACGAAGTAGAGTTTTTTCACTATTTATTTGGTACTTTCTTTAGAGGCGGACTTCGGCTTACCAACATTCGGGATCGCCTGTCCTTGCTTTCCTCTGGTAACGCCATGTTTTTCTACCGGTGCTCCACAATTAGGGCAAAATTTGGTATATTCTCAGAAACGCCAGGTTATATTACAATTGGGACATTGTATGGTCCACGGCTCACCACAATTGGGACAGTAGTCAGCTACTCCACTGATGGTGATTCCACAGCCGGGGCACTTGTTCCATTCAGCCATATTCGTACCTCCTATAATAAGTCAACCGGGGCGCTGACGCTGAAGTACATCAGCCAGCAACGCCGGCTATGCGGATTGTGCTATGGATGTCCGCATCGCATCCGCTTTTTCCCAAATTCGTCGATCCCTCATAGAGCTCGGGTCAAATTCCTTGCCGTTCATCAGTATGGACCACACAATCTTGGAAAGTTTATGCGCAGTGGCAATGATCGCTTTCCCCGAGCTCTTCGATTCTTTCAGCGCGCTATAAGCATGCATAAGCCGATAGCTGCCGGTCTTGTTCCGATTCCGAACCATCCCGAGCACCAACTGCACAAAGGCCGTCCGGAGCTCCTCAGGTCCACGCTTGGTGATTTGCCCGTAATGCACTGTCTCATTCGAGCTCTGCACCCATGGCACCAGCCCCGCATACGCCGCATACTGCGTATAGCTCACAAACCGCCGAATATCGTCCGGAGCAGCTGGACATCCCTATCCTCGCTCACCTTCTTGGCAATCTGCTGCTCAGCATCTTGACTCGCTCGTTTAAACTATCTATCGTTTCCATAAGCGCGTTGACTTCGAGTCCGTAGCCGGCGCTATTGAGGGCGTCCAGGATTTCCTGGCGCCCTCGTTTGCTTTGCAGGCTTGTTTTCTTGTCTTCCATCCCTACGCTTACCACCATCCCGTGAATCTGATTCTGGATCGTGATCCTCGCGCGTACCAGCGCACTGCGGGTTTTCAACAGCCGCCTGAGGCCTTCGGTCTTTTCATCGCACAGCCATGCCTCGGGCAGCATGTCTTTCTCCAGAAACTCCGCAATCGTCGCCGCATCGTGCCATCTGCCGTTTGAAGTACCGTGCATTCCCCGTCGACTCAACCGCCAGTTGCACCTCCACCCCTCGTTTCCGAAGCTGCCCAAGCTGTCCCCAAAAGGCAGCATACCCTTCCTTCGTCGTCGCATACCGCCCGTACAGCATCTCCGCTCCTCGCCCAGCAACCGTGAACTGCGTCTTGTGCAGGTCCAGCCCTCCTGAAATCGTCATACCTTCCTCCAATCCGGGACAATCGTCGATTCGGTGGGTAGTCACCATTCTCCTATGCAGCCTCGTAGACTAAGGTTCGATTCGGTTACGGTCCTTCATTCTCCTTCTCGGTCTCGTAGACCATATACAATGCCGAACAGTAACCTAGATTTTCTGTCCCGCTCTCGCGGTCAGTGTATCACTACCCACCACGTCCCGGTTGGACTTTTTTATCAGACCTCCTTGTCAATACTTTTCCGGCAACGCCGAATATTTTGTTTTTTTCATGGGGTTGCTGTGCTGTCAAGGCTGAAAGCGACTTCTGGTCCGTTTTTCGCGTGTGGAAGAGAGAGCATACGGGCATGTTGATATAGGTTGAATAACTGGTTTCTTTAGGGGCGAACACCGATGCCGCGCGCAAGCATGAGATATGTGCTGGCTGTCCATGCAAATGCTCGATCTCTCAATGGTGCCCCTGTTATGGCATCGTAATTTTCGGCAAAGCCCGATGTCTCGACGAGATGGAGAAAGCGCGAACCAATTTCTCTCGCAAGGTCATTTTCCCCGGAGCGGGAAAGAGCGTCGATCATGAGAAACGACGATGGAGCCCAGATTGGCCCAAGCCAGTAGCCATCACTGGAATAATGCCGGCTCAGTGTCGACTCAGTGGCTATACCCCATTGTGTGATGTATCCTTCTTCTTCGAGCGATTTCAACAGCGATGTGCGGGTCGATTCTGCCAAGCGATTGCCAAGCAGAAGCTGAAGGAAGGGCATCAGTGACTCGTTGGGAATTTCTTCGTGAGTACCTGAGGCGACAAAGTCCATCCTGCCGCGGCGAGTGAGGTGGGATCTCGCAATGTGCAGAAAAGCCTTCGATTTTTTACGCCAGAACTCAGCCTCTTTCGACTGTTTCAGCTCGTCTGCCAGCACTGCGAGCGTATCCATCTGCAGTACGAGAAAGGTTGCAAGATCAGGTGCTTCCAGGGGCGGCCTGAACATAAAGGGAGACGCATTATCCCAACCTGAATCGTTGCCATGATCATATTGCGGCACGCCGTCGCCATCATAATCCCTGTATGAAAACCAGAAATCAGTCCAGCGCGCCAAATGTGCGTATGCTTCTTCTTTCATAGATCTGTCGAGGCACCCCAGCTTGAGCATTCTGGCAACAGCCCAGCCATGGACAGGCGGTTTTGTGAAATTCCGCACCACGCGGCGGTTGAAAACTGCGTCGGGAAGTGCGCCAAATTCGTCCTGGTGATCGAAAATCGTCATGATCTGATTCCATGCCAAGGCTGGGTCTCCTGTGCAAAGCGCCAGAGCGGTAAAACAATGGTCCCAGCTCCAGATACCGGTCAGCCTGTCTTTGGTCGCGAGAACGGTCGGCCTTTTTATGACGCCTTCGGGGTTTACCATGCAGGACCAAAGAATGTAGCGTGCAATATCCGCAGTCCCCGAAAAAGCTTCCACAGCCCTGTGCCGGGAAGCAAATGCTTGAAAATCAGCCTCGACGGAAGCTGCCTCATCTTCGAAGGAGGCATGGAGCCTATTGGGGGTCAAAGCTTGCGCAAATTCTTCGATAACAATATCAAGCTCGCCTGCAGCATCGGGATGCATTTCGAAATGCATGGGCTGGTTGCCCTGTGCCTGCCAAGGAGCATCGATAACGAGCTTCCCGCGCAGGGGCGTCAGCATGAGCCGCAAACCCGCACCCAGCATGTTGACAATCCAGCTTCCTTCGCCTCGCGGAATCGCACACGAAAGCTCGGGACCAGGGATGGATGAAAGCTTGAGCACAGTCCCTCTTCCTCTGAAGCGGACGGATGAGGTGGTCGGCATGCAGACATCGACAACACGGCTGCGCTTGCCTTCTGCCCCGCCTGGGAAAAGGCGCATTATGCTGGGGCTGGCCTCCGCTCGCATTTCGCGGCCTCCATCCGCAGGCAGGTCGATTCTGAACAGCTGCTGGTAATAACCGCAATCCCTGACAGTGCGCAGATAGAGGCCTTCAGGAACATGCCTTGTAGGGTCGGAGGCCTTTATCCACGAAATGGCAAGCCAGGAACCTCTGCGGCTGAAAGGTATCTCTTTTACATCAAAATGAATCATAATTCTTGTCTAGCATTGATTTTAGCTGAATTCAGCCGCACGTTGTGCCACGCTTGAAGAAAGCGTCCTCGATGGCCTTCCTGTCCACCTGCAAAGTCGAATTGAACCTGATATCGGCTCCTACCAATTTCGCACCAATGCCGACCGAGAAAATGCCTGCAGCCCGTATCGCATCGATGCCTGCCTGGGCGTCCTCGAATGCGACACAATCTTTAAGCCTTGCGCCGGCCATCTCGGCCGCCTTGATGAAAATCTCGGGGTCGGGCTTGGGCATGCATACAGCTGCTGCATCGACAATCCGGTCGAAAGTGCCTTTGAGGCCGAGCCGCTCGATTATCACAGGAGCGTTGCGGCTTGCTGATGCCAGGACAAGCATGCAACCATCATTCTTGAGTGAAGCAAGCAGGTTCGCCATGCCGGGGAGGATATCGCCAGAACCTACATGCTCGACAAGTTCGCGGTAATAGCGGTTCTTGCGATCAGCAAGCTCTGCAAGGCTTTCTGCCTTGTACTCGGCAACATGGCTGCCCAGGACAATACGAAGAGACGCCATCCGCGAAACGCCCTTTACTAGTTCTCCTGTTTCAGGCTTGAAGAGAATACCGAGCTCGTCAGCGAGCCGCCTCCATGCACACGTATGGAGTAATGCCGTATCGGCAATAACGCCGTCGAGATCGAAAATCCATGCAAGAGGCTTAGGACGTTCGTCTATGCAGACAGGCGCGCCGCTCGCGAGATGATAGCGTTTTCCTTCATGTTCGATATCGATTTCAGTACCACATACCAGCGAATAGGTCGATGTTTCGGCCGTGTAGTCGCATCTGATCCTCGAGCCGCGCCAGGCAATCGAGAACGCGAGCCGTTTCCATACAGGCGGCAGCTTCGGGCTGAAAGAAAGGCAGTCCTTATCTTCGCGCATACCCGCAAATCCATAGACGACCGATATCCAGCTTCCGGCCATTGCGGCTATATGCACGCCGTCGCGCGAATTCCCATGGACGTCGTCCAAGTCCATGCGCGCCGTCTTCGCGAAATATTCATAGGCTTTTCCGGTTTCTCCGCATTCAGCGGCTGCAACACTCTGAATGCAGTGGGACAGCGAGGAATCGCCTGTAGTCAAAGGCTCATAGAAGCGAAAATTCCGCATCTTCTCGGCCAGCGAGAAACGTTCGTGCCTGAGGAACATCGCGAGCACCGTGTCGGGCTGTTTGAGTACCTGCCTGCGGTAGATCATAAGGGGATGGTAATGGAGCAGAAGAGGAAATTGCTCACGAGGCGTTTCGGCCAGATTCCAGACAGGCCTGTCCATGAATTGGTCGTCCTGTGGAACAACGCCGGTTTCTTTGTCGAATGGGATGTACATCGAATCTGCTGCTCTGCGCCATTCGTCGATTTCCGATGGAGAAAGCCCTATCCGCTCTGCAAGGGCTTTGAATACTTCAGGATGCTGATCCTGTAATTCTATCGCTGTTTTCCATGCATACCGGAGGTTGAATTCAGCCATGAGGTTGGTATATGCATTGTTATCCACGAGAGCGGTGTACTCGTCGGGTCCTGTGACGCAGAGGATGCAGAATTTTCCATCCTTGCGCAGATTGAAAAATCCGAGGCCCATCCACAATCGCGCAGTTTCGAACAAAAGCTCCGCGCCCCCTTCCAGCATGATGCTTCTATCACCCGTCGCTTCTGAATAGCGCACGAGCGCGTAGGCAATATCTGCATCGATATGGAACTGGGCAGTTCCTGCAGGATAGTAAGCACTTGTTTCTTCTCCGTCGATGGTCCTCCAGGGGAAAAGAGCTCCCGGCAGAGACAGCTCACGGGCTCGCTCCCGGGCTTTTTCGAGGATACCTATCCGGTAGCGCACGAGCGATCTGGCAATAGCTGGAGCCTCATAATCAAAAAACGGCAGGGCATATATTTCGGTGTCCCAGAAATAATGGCCTTCATAACCTTCACCGGAGAGACCCTTTGCGGCTATACTCGTTCTGCCATCCCGGCCTGCGGACTGCAGGAGGTGGAAGAGATTGAAGCGCAGACCTTCCTCCATGGTGGGGTCGCCCTGTATCAGTATATCTGCCCCAGTCCAGAATGTACGCAGATAGTCAGCTTGCAGTGAGACAATTTCCTCGAAGCCATGGTTTGCCGCGTTTTCGGCTGCGGCGCGGGCTTCATCGGCAAGCTGCTCTAACGCATCCGCTTTGCCATTGACCACCGCGACGAACTTGTCGAGTCGAAGCCGTTCGCTGCCAGCACAATCCGCACTATACAATGAAAAAAGTATTTCTCCACTCGCGGATTGCTCACCCCGCAGAATGCTTGATCTGGAAAATGACACAGCATGCCATACCGCGACAGCCAGCCCCAGGCCGGAGCGCACAGTGGTTCCCGCCAGCAGAAGAGCTCCATCACGCGCTTCTACCGTGCGCCAAGCAATCGGATTTGGGTCGATGTGCGAGCCAACCCTGGGGTCCCCTGCTTCTGCAGGCCGGTTTCGTACGCTGCCATCCAGCAATGATACAAGCTTGAGCGAACACGCGGTTTCAGGGCTTGCCTCATAGCGCATTGCTGCGATTTCCGCCTTTTCGAATGACGCAAGCCGCTCGCTGTTCACGCGGATATGCACTCCCGATGGGCTTTCCCACTCGAGCCTGCGTTCGAGCTTGCCCGCATCGAGATCAAGGCATCGCTTATAGCTTTTCAGTCCCGCAGCAAAGTCCAGCGGCGAACCATCGACTTCGAGCTCGATGGAAGCAGCATCAACTACATTGAGTATGGTCTGGTGGTTCCTTGCATAGCCATATGCCCATTCGCCATACTGAATAGGCTTTTTTTCAAAGAATCCGTTCATGAATGTTCCGCGGTAGACGGAATGGCGCCGCTCTTCGTCAGAACCGCGGATTCCGAAATGTCCGTTCCCCACCATGAAGAGCGACTCGTACAGAGCAGCTCGATCGGGATCGAAGCTTGTCTGGGTTATGCATCTGGACATCTATCAAACCTTTCTGCAGGACTGTCTGATGGTGAGGTTTGTCGGCAGAAGCTGCAGTCCTCGATGGACTGGAGCACCCCGGATGAGGCGTAGAAGTGTTTCAGCTGCAGTCCTGCCTATGTCTTCCGCCGGTAGGGTTACAGTTGTCAGCGGGGGATTGGTATAGAGCGATAGATAATCATCGTCGAAACCCACGACAGAGATATCGTCCGGAATGATAAGCCCTGCGTCTTCCACCGCTCGCATGACGCCGTATGCAACAACATCGTTGGTACCGAAAATCGCAGTGAGAGACTCTTTCGACGATATGAGGTCTCGAGCAGCTTCGTATCCCGATTCTTCGGTGAAATTGGCAAAACGTATGTTGGAATCGCATATCTCTACGCCATTACGGCGCATTTCTCCGCAGAAGCCCTCCAGCCTCGCTTTTACCGCAAAAAAGGTTTCCGGAGCATGCGCAACGACACCGATATTGCGATGCCCGAGCGACAGCAAATAGCGCGCAACGCCAGCTGCAGCCTCGGTGTTGTCGATATCGATTTGGATGAGCCCTTTGTCGAGAAGGGCACCAATGATTACAAAAGGAAGATTGGAAGCTTCAAGCTCCGCAATGCCCGGATCATCGGCATGTGTGTTGAGAAGAATTGTGCCATCGAAGCCGCTTTTTCTTGCTGTTTCAAGATAATCGTGGCGCGACACCCGGAAATGCAGGACCCGCAGATCATAGCGTTCCTTGTGGATAGGCCTGCTCATGCCCTCGATGAGCCGCATAATGTAGGCATCCGAAAATGCCGACTCGGAGTGGCAGACCATGAGGCAGATCGAACCATCGCGGTTTATGGCAGTCTCGACTGCCGACATATCCGGCATATAACCGAATTCTTTTGCCGCTACGATAATGCGCTGGCGCGTCTCTTCGCTTATGCTCTTGCCCCTCGTATTATTCAGTACAAAGGAAACCGTCGTGCGGGAAACGCCGACAATTCTTGCTATTTCAGCCTGAGATATGGATTTGCGCTTTCTATTGCTCATTTGCTAGCTCGTCCTTTGCTCGTCTTTTGCCTGTTAGCCTTTGACCGATCCTGTGAGAATTCCCCGTACAAAATATTTCTGGAGAGTAAAGAAAACAAGCATCGGCAAAAGCATTGAGATGAAAGCTGCCGCGGTCAGATATTCCCACCCTCCACCGTATGAATTTACCATATTACTCATGGTCACTGTCATTGGTGCTACCGCCTGTGTGCCACCCAGATAGATGAGCGCGATCAGAAGATCGTTCCATACCCACATGAACTGGAATATGGCAAGCGAGGCGATTGCGGGTACTGACATGGGGATAATGAGCTTGAAGAAAATCTGCGGATGTGTCGCCCCATCAAGATAGGCTGATTCAAGTACGGAGCCGGGAAGGTCCTGCATGAAGTTGCGCAGAAGGTAAATTGCGAAAGGCAGTCCATAGCCCGTATGGGCGAGCCATATTGCAACAAAGCTCCCGGTCAGACCGAGTGCATTGAACAGCTTGAGTACCGGAATGAGAGTCAGCTGGAGCGGCACGACGAGAAGGCCGATTATCACCAGGAAAATCGTCTCCTTGAATGGAAAGCGCATCCATGCGAAGGCATAGGCCGCGAACGCCGCGATCAAAATGGGCATGACCGTCGAGGGGATGGCGATGATAAGGCTGTTGATGAACGATATGCCCATATGTCCCCTCGTCAGCACATATGTGTAGTTCGATAAGGTGAACTTGAAAGGCGGCAGCAAGGCCGTCCACCAACCCGTGGTCGAAATGAGATTGTGTGGTCTGAATGATGAAATCAGAAGCCCTAGAGAGGGAACAAGCCAGCCCGCGCAAATGACAATAAGAATAAGGTGCAGAACGAGGCGGGACAATGGACTTTTGGAAGAAGCATGTCTATGCATTGGCTCCTCCCTGCCTGAAACGTTTGATATTCAAGATCATGACGGGGATTATCGCCACGAGCAGAATGACGGCGATAGCGCTTGCTCTTCCATAGTTATGATAATTGAACATTTCCTTGTACATGCGGTTTGCGATGACTTCCGTATTAAGATTGCCGTTGGTCATTACATAGACAATGTCGAATATCTTCAGCACATCGATGATGAGGGTGGTTGCGACAACAGTAATGGTGGGCGCAAGAAGCGGCATCGTGACGAACCGGAAAATCTGGAATTCATTGGCCCCGTCGATCCTAGCGGCTTCCAGCACATCCGTTGGAATGCCCTTGATACCCGCCGACAGAATGACCATGGCAAAACCTGTCCACATCCATATGCCGACAACAATGAGGGCAATATTATTAGTGGCCGTATTGAAAAGCCATGCCTGCGGCTGGTAACCCGGGATGACCGCAGAGAGGACTGCGTTGACCGTTCCGATCTGCGGTGCTCCTGCAGGCTGGAAATCATACATGAATTTCCAGATGATACCCGCCGCGACAAATGAAATTGCCATCGGCAGGAACACGATCGATTTCGCGACCGCTTCATATTTGACCCTGTCGGCGAGGAGCGCGATGAGCAGCCCAAAGGTCAGTGTGACCAGCGTGAACAGCACGAGCCATAGCAGGTTGTTGCGCAGCACGAGGAGCATATTCTGGTCCGTGAAGACATATTTGTAATTCGCAAGCCCCACATAGCCCTTCGATGCAGCATCTTTCATGCTCAGAATGATTGTCGTGATGATGGGGTAGACGAGAAATACCACCAAAAGGACAGCTGCAGGCGCAATCCAGAAAATCGCCCGCACAGACGAGCTTCTTTTGTGCGCAGCCTTGCCCAGTAGCCGCTCAGAGAGTGTGATGTAGCCGATAAGCAGAAGCGGTACACCGAGAACCGCTACAGCGAGCATCAGAATCGTCTGTGAATTCATCTTCCTTCCCTAGACAATATCGAAACGTTCCCCTGCGGGCATAGCCTCGCAGGAGAACGCGTTCATCGAATCAAGAGATCGGGTTCATTATTTATATGCATCTTTGCGGACCTTTTCGAGGTTTGCCAGGATGGAGCCCAGGTCGGAGGGCTTGTTCACATAGCTTACAACGGCCGACCAGAATGCATTGTTCATTTCTGGTTTCATCATGTCGGAAGCATCGAATACCACAATTTCGGTATCGTTAAGCAGGGAAGCCGCTCTCTTGGTGAGCGCATCGGGGTAGAAGGTGAGCGCTACATTCCTGTTGGTGCCAAGACCGCCCGTACCTACTGCCCAGAATGCTTGGGCTTCCGCGCTGGCGATATAGTTCATAAATTCCTTCACTTCAGGTGTGGATCTGAATGCCACAAAGAGGTCTGCAGCCACTTCCATTGCCTTCGAGTACTTTGGGTTTATGGATGGGAATCCCACAAAGTTGAAGTCGGTAACTGGTTTGGCGTTCGGGAACTGATTCATGATAAAGCTTTGGATAAAGCTTGCCTGCATGTGGAAATAGGCTTGCGGCGGTTCCTGGAAAAGCGGTGCAGCGGCGTTGCCAAAATTGGTCGAGTTGATATAGGCTGCTCCGCCA
Organism: Spirochaetaceae bacterium UBA6076; assembly: GCA_002428725.1. Classification (GTDB taxonomy): domain Bacteria; phylum Spirochaetota; class Spirochaetia; order Treponematales; family Rectinemataceae; genus UBA2256. Next base: position 15,592 of record DIXQ01000011.1, read on the forward strand.
TAGGCCATCTTGGGATCGGCCACAATCTGTCCGAAGGTCTGCCATGCTTTTTTCATCTCGGGACTGGTCCACGAAACCTTGCCCTCATACCAATCCTTGTACATCTGAGGTCCGTTCTGCTTGAGGAATATGTTCTCGATCCAGTCGGTCCCTACCCAGCCGGAAGCCGAGCCGCTTTCGATGCCAACCGCCCATGGTGTCTTGCCCATGGCCTGGATTTTTGCACTTTCTGCCAGCATGTCATCCCATGTCCATCCATTCTTCGGCTCTTCTAGGCCGGAAGCCTTCATCGCCTTCGGATTGTACCAGACGAGTCCTTTAACGGCAGCTTTCATGAAAATGCCATAAAGTTTGCCATTGACGCTGCCCAGGTCTTTCCATCCCTGTGCATAGTTTTTGGCAAACGCGTTCATGTCCAGGATGTTGGAAAGGTCGGCAAGCTTGCCTTTGTTCGCTAGCTCAATCATCTTCCCCGGCCCGGTGAGACCAGCAACATCGGGTGGATTCCCCGCTTCGACACGCGTCGTAATGACCGCATCGAGATCGCGCGTCCCTTCGAAATCGACCTGAATGCCGGTTTTGTCGGTAAAGGCCTTGCACATGGCGTTGAAGACGTCCAGTTCCTGTCCTCCCCAGACGCCGAGTACCGTGATCTTCTTTGCTGGCGCTGCAAAAAGCAATGCGCCGCAAAGTATCAATAAAATGACAGTAGCCAGGTTTTTTTTCATCGAAAAACCTCCTTCGAGCATTGAATAGCGTTACTAACACGCTTTAGTTATATTATAAACCGCTTTCCACAATTTTAGCAAGTCATTTTTGAAAGAAAAAACTTAACGGTAGCTTCTTGGACTTTTTCTGACTTCTGCAGGCTCTCGTACTAGGCCTGTACCGACCCGGATGCAGCCCGAGCTGCAAGCTTTTCCTTCAGGTCCGCGATATCCTTGGGAATAAAGCGCCCCGCAAAGATGAAAAAGGCAAAGCATGCAGCCCAGGCCACCGTGCATATAATGAGGATCGCGTTTCCGAGCGTGCTTTTATCGGCAATGATTCCAGCCATGAGTGGGCAAGTGCGGAACCCGCAGCTTCGATAAAATTCTGCACCGCATTCGTCGTGGACCGGATTTCAGGCTCGGTCACATCATAAAACGACGAAAGCACATTCGGCGACGCAAAGGGAATGAATAGTGCGGTAGCACACAGCATGATGCCAAAAGGCAGGTGTGCAGCCAGAGGTATGTTCATGGTAATCCATAAAAGCACCGCCCCAATGGCCACACCCGCTGCACCCACGATCACCCGCCCTTTGGGTGTCTTTCTGAAGAGCCTGTCGCCCAGTGCCCCTCCCAGCGGATAACCCGCGGCCAGAATGAGCACCGCTGGAACCATCGTCAGAAGCGTCTGTGTATCGCTGTACCCACGCTCGGTCTTTAGATAATCGAAAAACCAGTAGGTGATGACATTCCAGGGGAACACCCCGATAAAGCCCTGCAAAAAAAGAATAATGAGACTCTTCTTTTTGAAAAGACCGCCCACGGTTTTCCAGCTGAACTTGAAACGTTCTAAATGCTGTACTGAAGAAAGCTCGGGTTCCGTCGAGCCTCGCGGCCGATCTTTCACGAAAAGAAAGATAATGAAGGACACGATAATCCCGAGCGAGCCAGTGAGGTAGAAGAACACGTTCCGCCAGCCGTATACCGCTCCAAAAGCCAGGGCAAGAATCATCCCTACAAGGTAGACGAAGGGTTGTGCCACCTGCAGAAATCCGTATATCTTGCCCCGCTTTTTCGGCGGATAATAGTCGGAAATGAGGCTGTAGAGCCCAGGGTAGCTCGAGTCATCGATGCCGGTACCTGCACGGGTAGCAAGGAATATCGGGTATGTGGGCGCTATGGCGTTGAGCCAGGTCGATGCCCCCCACAGAAAAGACGCGAGGGCGAGGAGTTTCGGCCGCGAGAACTTGTCGTAGAGCCATCCCCAGATCGGGTAGAAGATGGCACCGACGATCAAGGCTCCCGTGGTCACCGCGCCCATCTGGGTATGGCTGATCTTGAAGGTATCCATAATCTGAGTGGTCAGCGGCCCGATCAGCAGCTTGTCTGCCTGATGCAAAAGCATAAAACAGAACATGATCCAAAAAGTGGATCGCGCGCCTTTTACGACGATTTCCCTTGCCTTTTCTTCCATACGAGTAACTATTCAGCAGGCTAGCCGCTGGATTCGATTTTTTCGGTCAGCTTTCGGAATGAAAGGTGAGCCCGCGATGGCAAGGGTGAGCGCTTCGAGGACAGGAACGTCGTTGCAGAGGGCTGTGGCGATATAGCTTCGTATCCTGCAGAAGTTGTCGCCGCCTGAGTCACTACGGAAGGTTCTGGATATCTTCTGCTGGACCTTCACCATTCTAAGATTCCGTAGCGGGTACAGGTAGATGTCCTTGACGGGAACGCTCATGGTCGAGTAGCGGTCCTGGCGGCTTCTGCCCTGTGTCTGTCCCACGTACTGCCAGTTTGCGGCGCGATAGCAGGTGCCGCGGAAGCGACTGTGATCGACGAAGGTCTCAAGCAGCGCGATCGGGTGGCCGTACTTCGTCATCCAGTCGTTCCGGATTCTCCGCGCGATGAGCCCCAGGACATGACTCGCCAGGTGCGGCACCGAAGACCGCGCAGGCGACAACCCGTCCGAGCAGGTCGCGGACGAGATAGCCGATCGTCTCGCCGACGTTCGTCCGGAAACCGAGATAGTGATGGGATGACAGAATTTCGTGCAGTACCTGGGCATCTGGGCTTCGTGCGGTCACGAGCGTTATCCTGAGCGGCGTCAAGCCATCGAGTCTCCCACAAATCGGCTCAGGTGTTTCACGAGGAAACTCGAAGAATACCTGAGTATTCTTTCCTGTTTTCTGAGCCTTGGGTGGCAGGGTTATGAGCCCGCGCTCGTTGAGCTTGTTCAACATGGCCCGACTTGCCATGTCCTTGGGTTGTCCGGTTACTGTCTGCCATTTCCACAGGGCACACAATTCTCGCGATATTTTCCAGCGAGTACTGTCAGGCCTCGCGGCAATCAGATCGCGGATTGCCTGAATGTCATCGGCTCTGAGTTCCCGGCCCTGCACAATGATCTTCCCATCCATGGTGCAGATGGTATCAAACTATCAATTCAGAGTTCAGCCCCTTTCCGTGTATTTTTGAGCTTTACCACACCTGAATAGTTACGATTAAAATTTTACTGATCGTAAGATTAAATGTCCGGGATACACCGCAGATTTATCGCACTATCAGCCTAGATTCTATACTTTTTTGTAATTCCATTAAGGAAATTGCGCAAGAATTGGTCACCGCATGCCTGATACTTGGAATGTCCCTCCTTGCGAAACAGCGTGTTGAGTTCAGAGACGGTCAAATCGGCGCCAGCAGCACGCATCGTATCGACCACATCCACATCCTTCAGTTGCAAGGCGATTCGCAGAGCCTTAAGCACATCATTATTGGATGGATTATTCTGCCAAGAAGGAGGGGCGGAGGGCAGCTTGCGGCCGCCTGTCGGTTGTGGTCTTTGGTTGGTCTGCTCTTCCCTAGGCCCACGTCGACTCACTATAAGCCCTTGCAAAAAGCTGCCCAGGGTTGAACCATCGCACTCCCTGTATCCAGGATCTTCTTTCTTCAAAAAGAGGGGACGGATCGCTTCAACCTTCATAGGTTTTCCCCCAAGGGCGAATATATCCACCAGCGCGAGGTCGGTTATGTTGAGCGCGTAGCGTAGTCGTATGAGAATATCGTTTTTCGTCATTTGTTTCCTCGTGTCTATTGAATTTGATGATATCTAGAATCGCCGGCGCTGGCTACAGACTAGGCGGGCAACCGCAATGGACAACAAACCCTGCTACCTAAAAAAACTCTATCAAACCTTATAATCGAGTCGCTTGTCCTTTGAAAGAGCGTTTAAAAAACACCCAAACCAGGGTATAGTAGACGCAGAAACAACCAAAGACCGGATCTCGGAGGAAAGGATGGAAGCAATCCGTAACGGCACTCAGCGCCTTTCAGCCTTAGTCGAGTACCTTCACCTCTTGTATCAAGGTCCGGTGACGAAGGAGATATTCGAAAAATACCAGCAGGTTCTTCACAGCGCTGGCGCTCATGAGGTGAACGAAGCCTTGGACGAGGTGCTTAACAATACCGATACAATTGACTCCTGGAAGATACCGGTTGCCCGATTTATTCGATCGGCGTCCAGGGGTTTGGATGCCGAAACCTTGCCTGATTATCCCGCCCATAGTCTCTTTGCCGAACTGGAAAAAGATGATGCTTTGATAGAAGCAGAATTGAACGCTCTGCAAGCCCAACTCCTGCAGCCAAGGAACGGAAATTCCGGGCAGGGTTCTATTCCTAGAGGTAGCAAAGGACATAGCCCGGCCTTGATAGAGGAAATCAGAAAAAAGTTAGGCGATTTTTCTTTGCTGCGAACCCATTACCAGCGACTCCAAAACGAACTTTTTCCGCTCTTTGAGCAATCAGCCTCCAGACACAGGTGTGTTTTTCTTATGTGGGCTCTCCAAGATGATGTGCTTGCCCTACAGTCGAGCTTGGCGAAGGGGGCTGTTGCTGGCATGCAAAATACTAAGGCTATGTACCAAGCCGAAGCTAGTGTCGGGACTGACGAGGATGCCGCCCAAGTCCGCTTCTGGAAGGATTTGGGGGCTTTTTACATGACCGCTGGGACACTTCTCTACCGTGAGCGGCGGATTCTCTATCCAGTTGCCTTCAGGGCTATCCCCGAGCGTATGTTTACCGATGCACAAACTACGATGGCCAAAAAAGGATCGTACAACTTCTCTACCATCACCGGCAGCCTTGACACTCGGCAGTTGGAAGCAATCTTTAAAAACCTTCCTGTCGATATCTCCTTTATCGGCACCGACGACAGAGTTAAGTTCTACTCAGACCCCCCGCATCGGATCTTTCCCCGATCTCCCGCGGTGGTTGGACGACTCGTACAGAATTGCCATCCACCTAAAAGTGTCGCCACTGTTGAAGAAATCCTACGCTCCTTTAAGAGCGGCGTGCGGGACAGCGCCGAGTTCTGGCTCCAATCTAAGGGCGCATTTATTCATATTGAGTACTTCGCCCTCCGGGATACCGACGGTACTTATTTAGGCACCATGGAAGTATCCCAGGACGCGACTCATCTTCGAAAGCTTGAGGGAGAGAAGCGCCTTCTATAGCGGGGCTCTGCCCAAACAGGATGAAAAAAGTGTAAAATCCCCGGGTGAACACTTCTCATAGAACCGCATACCTGGAAAACGACAGGATTTTTCCTCTACTCATCAAAATGGGTGCCCCGGCCGCCGTGGGCATGCTGGTCAACGCCCTTTACAACATCGTAGATACGATCTTTGTCGGTCAGGGGGTGGGACCTCTAGCCATCGCCGCCTTATCGATTGTCTTTCCAACCTAGATGATCGTCTCCTCCGTAGCCCAGGCTACGGGCATAGGCACGGCGTCCATCGTGTCCAGGCGATTGGGTGAAAAACGCCACGACGAGGCGGCTCGGGCTGTGGGCACGGCCTACGCCACGGTTATCCTGGTCAACGCTATCCTGGTGGGTCTTCTATTTGCCTTCATGCGGCCCATCCTCACCTTTTTTGGTGCAAGCCAAGAGATTATGCCCCTGGCCATGGAGTACTTGAGCATAGTGGGGGCGGGGTTCTTCTTTTTCGGCCTGTCGATGTGCGCTTCCAATCTGATTCGCTCCGAAGGTAACACCAAGGCATCGATGAAGGGCATGCTCTTGGGTGCGGGCTTGAACACCATTCTGGATCCAATCTTTATTTTCGGTTTTGGCATGGGCGTGCGGGGGGCTGCTATCGCAACGGTGATCAATCAGGTGGCTTCGATGCTGTATCTAGCCTCGCTCTACACGCGAAAAAAAATGATCGTTCCACTTGTCGCCTCGGAATTCCGCATAAGGCCTAAAATCCTGGTTCAGAGCTTCCTTGATCGTCTACAAGGGAAAGTCGGCGAAGATGGCTGTAACCGCCACGGCGCGGGAACTGGCTGGATTTATATGGGGCATGATGACTGAACGCTATTGCTGAGTAGGAGGTCTATACCGTTTGGAATAGGCGGCGGAGCAATGAGAAGAGGAACGGCTACGATAAAGGGATATGCTCTTGTTACCCTTAAGGCGAACTTCTGTTCGATCCTCGCGACAAGACTGAAGCCATCCCCGATGATTAGATTGTCATGCGGTACCCAATCCGCGAATATCAGATTGATCAATCGTCGCAGAATCGTTCCTCTTCTCATTGCCCTGCTGCAGTATGGATAGAAGAGAAGAAAGATTCTTTAACTTAGTCCTTGACGGTAGGCACTTCATATCAGAGAACAGGATTTCCAGGATCGACCGCGCTTCTTGGTAATCGTGACTATCCTGTTCTCCTGTCGCATACCATACATATTTAAAAGCGGCTGGTCATATTAAAAGCAGCTATCGTCTTGCCTAGACAAAGAACCCCGCCCCCGACAGTGCGGGGGCGGGGCTCGGTTGTAAAGCTCTATCTAAATACTATTACTTTGCGGCATTCAGGCCGGCGATGCGGCCGAAGGTAAAGATATCGGCGATTGCGTTGCCGCCTAAGCGGTTGCCTGCGTGGATTCCACCGGTGACCTCGCCTGCCGCCCATAGCCCGGGGATGGGATTGCCCTTGGTATCGAGTACCTGAGTTTCTGTATCGATCAGGACGCCGCCCATCGTGTGGTGGAGGGAAGACTTACGGGGGCTGATCGCCAAGCTAAGATTTGGATCGGCGTCTACGGCCGCGAGGTCGATGGCGCCCGCGATGACGCCTTTGCCGAAGTCCGTGTCTTTTTGATCATCGACGAACTTGTTGTATTCCTCGATGGTGGCGCGCAACTCGGCTTCGGTGTAGGCAGGGGCTACGCCTGCAGCAGGTTTTGCAGTGGCAGCAGCCAACTCTGCCAGGGTATTACCCCACCAGATATGGCCGCCCTCGACCATGGCTTTAATTCGCGCGTCGTAGGGGGTTCCCTTGAGCATTACTTCTGGCTTGTTTACGGCGCCGCGTCCTGCGTAGATAATGTAGAAAATGCCATTGTCAAGCTTGAGTGAAGCCTTGGCTAGTACATCCCGTTCGGCATATTCATCCACAAAGCGGTTGCCCTTGCCGTCGATCCAGATCTGTTCGGCAGCGTCCCACCAGATGCCGTCGGTCATGGTTCCCTTGGTGGGGGCGGATGAGGGCATCATCTGGGCCACTTCCATGCCGAAGAGGGAGGCTCCCAACTTCTCGGCCATGATAATTCCGTCGCCGGTGTTGGTGCCTACGTTGGTAGAAAGAGTCCTGGTAGAAAGATTTTCTCCCCAGTATTTATCGTATTCTTTTACCATGACGGGATTGGCGCAGTAACCGCCCGAGGCGAGCACGACACCCTTAGTAGTGTTAATGGTGATCTGTGTTCCGTCTGCCTGGACAGCCTTGGCGCCGACAACCTTGCCGCTATTGTTAGCAAGCAGCTTGGTTCCCTCGGTCTCGGTGTAGATCTTAACGCCGAATTCCAAGGCTTTTTTCTCCAGCTGGGGAATGCGATCCGCGCCGGACATAAAGCTGTGAGTACGGGGCCACATGGCGCCGAGAACGGTGGAAAGACCAGTAGAGCCGCCGTAGAGAGAGGTGGAGCCATACTGGGCCTTGAGGCCGAGGTTGTCCATCCACTTTAAGCTAGCAAGGGCGCTTTCGGCCAACTTCCGGGCTAGATCGATCCTAGGGGCGATCCAGCTGCCGTCGGTCAACTGCCGTAAACCGCCGGTGTATATGTGTGCCACATGTGAAGGGAAATAGCATCGAAACCAGGCATGTCGACGCCGAGGGTTTTGTTTTGGTTAACTGTGTAGAATGCCTTTATGTCGGCCTTGAGCTGGTCTAGTACAGGCTTCCACTCGTGGTACCGATCGAATTTCAGGCTGGGATCCGCCGGATCGAGGGTAAGGTAGGTATTCATAGAAGACTTCTGGGCTCTGGTGAGCTTCATGGTAGATTGTGCTTCCGGGTCCACCGCGTTCTTGATGCCGTTGCTGGCAATTGTGGCGCCGGCGACTGTATCGACCTTGAGGCTCTGGGTTTCAACGATGCGCGATGGAATGCGTTCCAGCGCCACCTTCGCTATGTTGGGCGTTTCCTTTGACGAAAGAATTCCCACCGACTTTGTCTTGGCGTCGGCAACTACCATCTGGACCATGATTGGCCCTTGCATGCCGCGAGCGGTTCCTTCATAGGTACCGTCTATCAGGGCTGAGACCTTCGCTGCGTTTGATGTACATCCTGCGATGAAGAGTGCCATTGCCAATGTTGCGAAACCTTTCACTAACAGCTTTATCATACGACCTCCGTGAGAATAAATAAACTGGGCTATGCACTTGACTGCCGTACCCACTACAGGTAGTGTAGTGGGTAATGGATGATTATCCCAAGAGCCTGATCGACGTAGAAACACGGTTTAAAACCGACGAAGAGTGTCGGAAATATCTAGAAATCATACGATGGCCCGAAGGGTTCCGATGTCCGCGCTGTGGAAGTACTTTATCATGGATAAAAGCGAATGGACTCCATGTATGCCGCCACTGCGGTCTTCAAACATCAGTTATTGCAGGGACAATATTCCAGGATACAAAGAAACCGCTCAACGTGTGGTTTCTCGCTATGTGGCATATTACTAGCCAGAAATATGGTGCAAATGCACTTGGGATACAACGTATTCTTGGATTAGGAAGTTATCGAACCGCCTGGGCATGGCTCCATAAGCTACGACGAGCAATGGTTAGGCCAGGCCGAGACAAATTATCCGGCGTTGTACACGTTGATGAAACATTCATTGGTGGTACAAAATCAGGAAAACGAGGACGCGGTGCGGAGGGCAAGAGTCTTGTTCTTATAGTCGCTCAAGAAGACGGTCGGAAGGTAGGAAGAATTCGGTTGTCTGTAATTTCTGATGCATCCGCAGCGACACTCACTACAATGCTTGCCCTTTTGGTGGAACCTGGAACTCTTATCAAGACCGATGGCTGGCCTGGTTACAATGATCTTGAAACAAGTGGATTTCATCATCAAATTCTTCGACAAGAGGCAACAGTAGGAGAGGATCTCTTACCGAAGTGCCATCGTGTTGCCAGCTTATTGAAACGCTGGCTCTTGGGTACCCATCAAGGCGCTGTACGTAGTGAAAATCTACAATACTATCTTGATGAGTTTACGTTCCGCTTCAACCGTCGAACGTCTTCATCGAGAGGGAAATTGTTTTTTCGGTTGGTTCAGCAGGCTGTGCTGCTCGATCCGGTACCGCTTTCATCATTGAGAAACACCCCAAAAACCCGAGACCACAATATATAGTGTATAGGGGAGTCAGGTGCATAGCCAAAAAAAGTATTTTACTTAAACTTAGGACGCCCAACTTCGGTAGGATCAAAGAGAGACCAGATCCTAAGCAGTTGGTTTGGCTTGGTACGCTTGAAAAGCCAAGTAGGTGAAAGTATACGGAGATTATCAGGGGTCAAAGTTTAAAAAGCAGACATGAATGCAGGAAACGCAGGAAGAGCAGGAAGCGCAGGGCCGAGGGGGATGTTTTTCGACAAAATGCTCAAAATTTTCTTTTAGAAATGGGGAGCAATGTTTCGCTGACTGAAAAAACTGCGTTCTAAATCGTTTTCATCACGGGACAATAATTCCCAGGCAAAATCAAGATAACTTTCAGTGAATGAATGACGGAAATACCTCGGATCCGGGGCAGATTTAAGCCTTACCCGGTCGAGTCCGTCGGCGTCTTTTAGCAGTGCTGTCAGCGAACCCTGGGGGTAGGGAATCTCGGGGTCTCGCGTGGAATGTGCTTCCACCGCTTCGCCTATGGTCTGCCAATCGTTCTCAGGGAGGGTGAATCCGAGAAAATATTTTTCGGCGATCGGGCGCTTGATGTTCCGTGCCCACATGCCATGTTCCCGGCATAAGCCGTCGTGTTTGCGCGCCAGGTCGTGAATAAGGGCGGCTGTCATGAGGTCGCGATAGAGGAACGCCGTGACTTGTAGGCCTTCCTCGAGTGCTCTCGCGTAGAGCCTATCTGCCAAAATCATCACCCGGATGGTGTGGGTCTTGCCATGGATGGAGCTGGGGTGGTCGAACCAAGACGGATCGATACGGAAATCAACAGGGAGCTGCCACGAAGTGGGGTCATGGTGCATGGGGTATGGTAGCATATTGATAATTCTTTAACAGGAGGATGTGCAGAATGATGTCACGACTGCTTTTAGGCTTGTTAGACGGCCTTTAGATCCTGACGATCCTGATTATCCCGTTATCCCGTCGCGTTTGGTTTGAGCCTTTCCCGCGCGACGGAAAAGTAATCCAGCGGCATTGAAGAGAACGATGAAGATGCCATTGAGGCCGAGCAATTCTGCGGGAGGGCTCCAGGGCATGCCGGCCTTGAGGAGGATGGCGATAATAGCTATCACTGCCTGGGCAAGGGCCATGGTGAAAAGAGTCAAAGCCATGCCCGTGGGCTTTTTGCGACTTAAAATGGTCCCGATTATCCCGATAGCGACTACCCCGGCATAGACCACGTTCGTCGAGTTCCCGTCTTCTCCAATGATGCCGATTCCAAGACTCATCCAGATGAGGAGAAATACACCGAAAACGCTTATGGCGATCGCTGATTTGTACATACGTTCTCTAGTCCTGTCGATCCTGAAAATCCTGGTATCATGTCGAATTAAGTAAAGGAAACTAAAGCCAAGACCGGGAGTCGAACCCGGTACCTGCGCATTACGAGTGCGCCGCTCTGCCTGGTGAGCTATCTCGGCCCGTATCGGAAGGACTATACCAGGTTGGGGCGATATGAATCAAGCGCTGAAGAGGTTTCTGAACTGCGGTTCTATTCCTGCATCTTTGTAGACTTGTCCTGCCCGGCATCATCGTTTTGCGGCACGCTGTTATCACCCTCAGGTTTTGTAAGATCTTCTTCGGGTACGGGCGCCTCGGGTTTAGTAAATTTCGGAGGATTGCGGTAGGCGGTTTTAATCAGGTAGTAGTAGTCGTTTCCTTCCCCGTAATAGCTTTCTATGTGACCGATTATCTTGTAGCCGGATTCGGTTAAGGTGTCGGGGCCGATATTCAATAACTTAAAGCCTGAGCTCTCAAGTCGAATGACGGCGTAGCTACTGATCGCTAAAAGTTCATCATCGATAAGTTGGAGCAGATGCTTGCCGCCCTCGGTGGAGCGGTAATCCCGATCCACGACGAGGTAGCGGATGTCGTAGGTGGATTCCCGCCCGCTGATTCGGCTTATGATGGAAAATGCAACCAGGCTTTTACCGTCCCGCAGCTCGAGGACGGTGTAAGGATCGCCCGGTGAATTTTTCCATGACAACAAGGTTTCGTGTAACAGATCTATTTCGACAGCCTTGAAAACCCCGGTCCGGCCGGCGGCTTTTTCCAATTCCTGGGTGTCGACATGTTCTTGCATCATCTATCCTTAAGAACAAGTATGATCAGTAAAGGCAACTCTGCAAGCGGTAGATCAATCTTTTTTACAATTCACTAGATATTGCAGGATTGTCCGACGATTCTACCTTGTGATTGTAATCCTGTAAAGAAAATTCTTCCAAATCCTCGGTTTGCGCGGGCAGTAAGGTTAAGTGTCCGCCCAAAGACTCAGCAGATTAATGGCGCTCTGTACCGCCAGGGACATTTCGGCCACCGAAGTCCATTCGTGTTTGGAGTGATAGTTGTAGCCTCCGGTAAAAACATTGGGAGTGGGAATGCCCATTTTGGTAAGCCGGGACCCATCGGTACCGCCCCGGATGGGTCTTATAACGGGCTCAGCTTGCGCTTTGCGTATAGCCTCGGCGAGCTTTTCGAGCACCGCTGGATTCTGATCGAGCTTTTCCTTCATATTAAGGTACTGCTTCTTTACCTCCAGATTAACCTTGCCCAGGGGAAACTGGGCTTCCACCGCAGCGGCGAAGGCTTTTACCGCGTTGATTCGCTTTTCCATGCCTTGGGTTGAGAAATCCCGGAGGAAGATATCCACCGTAGCCTTCTCCATAGAACCTTGGATCTCGATGGGGCAGTAGTAGCCGTACCAATTATCAGTAGCTTCGGGGCTTTCGGAGCGGGGAAGCATCGAAACGAAGTGGCAAGCCATGGCGGTGGCGTTGGCCAATTTGCCTCGGGCTGCGCCGATATGGATAACCTTGCCTATGAATTCAGCCCTTATTTGGTAGGCATTAAAGCATTCAGCCTCGATCTCCGCAGCCTTGCCGCCGTCGAAGGTGTAGCAGGCGACAGCCTTAACTTTTTTAAGAGGGAAGAGGTCCATGCCCTTGCCTGTTTCCTCGTCGGGGGTGAAGAAAATCTCTATAGGGCCGTGCTTTATTTCGGGATGGCTCGCCAGCCACTCGAGGCTGGTCATTATTTCTGCAAGGCCAGCCTTGTCGTCGGCGCCGAGCAGGGAACTGCCGTCGGTGACTATGATGTTGTCGCCGGCATGGTCGGCCAGGTCGGGGTACTCAGCGGGATCGAGGACGCCTTCAGCTGCAAGCTGGATTCTTTTGCCGTCGTAACCTTTGATGAGGCTGGGTCGCACATCCGAGCCCGGGACGTCGCTTGCCGTGTCCATGTGGGCCATAAGGCCGACGACAGGCTTGTGCTCAAGACCAGGAGATGCTGGCACCCTGGCGATGATGTAGCAATGATCGTCCAGGCTTACATCGGAAATACCCAGTGATTTGAGTTCGTCCACCAGGAGGTGGGCGAGGTTCCACTGGGTTTTCGTGGAGGGGATGTCCTCGATATGTCGATCGCTCTGGGTGTCGATTTTCGCGTAGCGAAGGAATCTGTCCACCAAACCTGAAACGTAGGGCTTTGAAAGGGCTTCGTCGTAATTGTGCATAGTAGTATAATTATGCCCTTAAAGAGCTACTGGCGCAACCGATCCCAGAGCCCGGTCCAAGAGCCCGGGCCTTGTAAGCCCTTTCTCAGTTAAAGACGCGCAAGAGCCCTTGCCCGCTTGTGACAGAGCGCCGCTGAGCGTATCATCAAGCCAATGAATAACAATTCTTCAATTCCTCAGTATCCTGATTTTGCTCCCATATCCCTGGCGATGAAACAGGATATGTACCCAGCGCTTAACCTGCTGAAAGAGGGGATTTCGGAGTTCAGCTTTTCGAATCTCTACCTTTTCCGCCATGTCTATGACTACAAGGTATCCCGGATAGTCGATACTGGGCTGATAATCAGCGGCACCAAAGAAGGAAAGCGTTTTTTCTATTTTCCCTGCAGTTTTCCAGAAATGGCTGTTTTCGATAAACTTATGGAATCCCACGACTATATGAAAAATCTCTCCGAGAGTCAGGTGACGCAGTACCGGATAGAGCTGGAGGGGCGGGGCTACGAGGTCTGGGAGGACAGGGATAATTTTGATTATTTGTACCGAAGACAGGACCTAGCGGAGCTGAGTGGCAAGGAATACCATAAAAAACGGAACCTGGTGAACGGATTTATAAATTCTTTCGAGTGTATCCAGCGGCCTTTGACCTCACACCGGATTGGCGATGCCATGAGGGTGCTGGAGGAATGGAGGGCTTCAAAAGGGTTCGATGGGGACTATGTCTCTGCTAAAGAGGGGCTAGAATTGTATTCCCAGTTGGGAATGCGGGGGGCTGTATACTACATCCAGGATGAGCCGGTGGGCTGGTGCCTGGGCGAGCCGATGGCCAAGGGGTCGATGTTCGCTGTTCACTTCGAGAAAGCCTGTGATCGCTACAAAGGCATATATCAGTTTATGAACCAAGCCTTTGCTCAATCGCTTCAGAAATATTTCAAGTTAGTCAACCGGGAGCAGGATCTGGGTAACGAGGGCTTGCGCCAGGCTAAAATGACCTACAGGCCCAGCGGCTTTGTAAAGAAATACCGAGTTATTCATTTTATGGAAAAGGAAATAGGTTCTGAGCAAATTCAAGAGCCGGCAGACTGCGGCCCGGGAACGGTGCATGCCTGCTGATCTCGTCTTCCTCACTACCGGAGATCATGCAGTGGACGTTATCCTTTAATTCCCAGCAGGGCTCGAATTGCGGGGCCGGCGATCGCGTTGAGCGCTCCTGAACCGAGAATAGCCCACAATGCGTTTATCTTAGTAAAAGCGGCCAACGCGAATGCTCCCAAGGCAAAGGCTATGAGCACAGGATCAACAGAGGTCGGCTTTAAGGCCCAGAGCGCCATAAGCATCATAGCGATGCTTCCTGTCTTGAGCGATTCGTTAAGTGTGTCGGCGCGCAACTTTAAAAAACGTGCAAGGTAAGTGGCGGTTAAAATTGCAATAACAGGAAAAGTCACCACCGAAAGGGTGGCTCCCAGAGCTGAGACAAATCCGCCTTGTTCCCAGCCGATCATTGTGGCGGTGTTGAGTGCAATAGGACCTGGCGTGGATTGTGCTATGGCGATAAGAGAAAGGAATTCTTGCTCATTTATCCAACGGGGTACCACTTCGTTGCGGATGATGCCGACAATAGACCATCCTCCTCCGAAGGAGACAATGCCGATTTTAAAAAAAGTCCAGATTACTTCAAAGGTTTGCATAGACCCTCGATAAAATACAAGATCACGATCGCGACAAGAAGCAGGGGAAGGCTCAACGAGGGCAGGAGAATCAAAAGCAAGGCAAGCACCGCGGTCTCGACGACCCTGAGTATGTTCCAAGAACGCTTTGTCGAATTTTTCCATATCAAGGCCGCGATGAGACCGGGGACAACAGCCCCCGCTCCGTCGAGAAACCGTCGCAAAGCAGGCAACGAACCGTAACGCTGGATAAGGCCGCTGACGAGAATCAGGGCGAGAAAAGGAGGTAGAATCACACCTAAAAAAGCCACCGGTATTCCTTTTATACCGAACAGCTTCAGTGATACGAGCATTGCACTGTTTAACGCCATGGGGCCTGGGAAAGCCTGTGCTCGGGCAAAGAGGTCGTAGAACTCCGATTCGTCCATCCAGCCTTTTTTTTCAAGACTTGTTGCCATAACGGGGACGATTACATACCCACCGCCCAGGGTAAAGGAATTTATCCTAACAATGAGGACAAAAAAGTCTATGAGCCTGGGTTTATCCGGCGATTTTTTTTCCCCCGATTTTTGTCTGCTCCATCGTTGTCTAGTATAGCCCTTCATGCCATGGTTTATTCAAGTGCTTTTTGAGTAATATCTTTTTTGCTCGGAGCCGCAATGGCTGCTTGATGTGCGATTTCAATAATGGCATCGTCAATAATGTGTTCATTCTGCCAGTAAACCTGACCAGTTCTTAGCCAATAAAGACAAACCTTTGTCGTTTTGCCGCCGTTGAGCGCTAGAACGGCTCTGCGATAAATTTCCAACTGGACCAGGTATTCCCGGGGATCGAGATCCTCATCGGTCTTAAAATCCACAACCATGCATTCCTTTTCGTTTTCGATGAGTAAATCTATTCGGCCTTCTATATAAAACCCGCAGAGGGTATAGAGAAACGAAGCTTCGGTTTTTATTCGCGTAGCGGATGAGGAAGCAGTTCGCCAGAACTCCGATGCGAGAAAGGCCTTGGCCAGGCTTGCAGCTTCTTCGAGTGCCTGGGGCAGCAGATCTGTGCCAAGATCGCGTATTAATTTTTCAGTGGGTTTATATCCTTCAAGATTGGCGTGACGAACCATATATTCTGTCATGTCATGGCAGAGACTGCCAAAGACCTCGGGTGGCACCAAGCGTTGTGCATGCAATTTTGCAATGGGGCTGGCTAGCGTAGTGTCCAGCGTTGCAGAGGATGAGATCGCAAGCCCTGAAGAGTGTTTAGCCACGGCGTTGAGCGCAGTTACGCTGAGTCGGGTGCTCGGGTACTTCTTTTCAAGGGGCTCGAGATCCTTGTAACGCTGATAAAAGTGCTTATAGTCCGGGACTTGGCGCAAAACATCGTGCTTGGTAATAACGTTTTCAACAGGGCGGTAGGAAAGGGTGTGTAATTCTAAAAGGGATGCTGTCGTATGTTCTGAGCCGCAGGAGAATGCATCCAGATAATACTTGAACGAACGGCCTTTTTGATCCGTGGTTTTTCGATTTTTTGCGAAAAAGAAAAGGTGGTCCTCGGCTCTAGTGCAGGCGACGTAGAGAAGGCGCTTGAGCTCGGCTCTTTCCATGGCTTCTTCCCGTTCCTTGCCCAGGGCATACAGAATATTTGTCGCGGCAGCTCCGGGGGTGTCAAAGGGTTTGATATCCAAGGCTAGGCCTTCAGGGAGCATGTGCCAGAGTTTTTGACTCCTGCCCGTTCTGCCGCTGCTCTCAATCCAGGGAAGTATGACGATAGGAAACTCGAGGCCTTTTGCCTTGTGTATGGTGAGTATTTTTACGCCGCCCTGGAGTCTGCGCGGGACATTGTCCAGTTCCGGGGCTTCTTCCTTACCTTCAATGGCCAATCGCAAGGTTTCCAGGAAGGCCGAAAGCGGTTTGCCCTCCTTGTCTGTCAGGGCTGCCAAGTGGTGTAAAAAGTCGAAGTGCTCAAGAAAACTATGGGCTTCTGGGCGGGAAAGAATGTCTAATCGAAGGGCCGCCTTGTGCCAGACATACTCGACCAGCTCGGCTGTTGAGAGGCTGCCAAGGCGGTTGCGGAGTTCTTCGAAAAATGCCTCCATCCTGCCGAGGAGGTCCAGGTCCCTGGCCGGCAGGCTCTTAGTCGCGCATTCTTGGTCTTCGTTGCATAGAAGGTCGAGGAAAGCCCTATCCGATATCCTGACCAAGGGTGATCGGAGCACCGCTGCGTAGGCAGACCGGTTGGTGGGGTCCAGAGCGTAACAAAGGATATTATAAAGATCGTTGGCCGGCGAGTCTGAATACAGCCCTCGGGGGCTTTCTGCTTCGTAGGGTATGTTCAATCTGCGCAGCTGTTTTTCCAGCCGATATTGATGAGTAGTGCTTCTCAGGAGTATGGCGAAATCGTCGAACTCCGAGGAGCGGGGTTCGCCCAGTGACGGCGAAGCCGGACGGACCTTAAGCAAGCCTTGGTTTTTCCTGATAAAATCGGCGATTTCGAAAGCAAGCCTATCGTCGTCGTTTTCGACGCCCGGGATGAGGTCGGATTCATCCTCCGCTTGCTCCTCCTGGCTTTCCATGAGGTAGTACCTGATGGAAGACGGAAAACCGTTCTGGCTGGAAGGGGAGCCTATGCGCATTGTACCGTACTCTGCCTCGAAGCTTGTATAATCAATTCCCTTAAGCTTTTCTGCTTCGATATCTATCTCACCCCGGTCACCCTGGTTGTCCCCTCCCAGTCCGCATGCGCCCCGGCCTCCGTCTAAAATGCCTGCGAAAAAAAGGTTAAAGAAGCGAAGCAGTTCCGATGAGCTGCGATAATTGCTGGGTAGGCTGAGATTATGCCCACTTTCGAAACCGGCCTGTTCGGTATTGTCCGAAGTCTGGGCTTGGCCGCTAAGCTCCAATTCCGCCGACAAACGCTTGAAGACCGATACGTCGGCGCCCCTGAAGCGGTATATAGACTGTTTTTCGTCCCCGACAAAGAAGAGCTTGCCTTCTTCCAGATCGGCGGGACTCGGGATTCCATCAGAGGTTTTACCGCGGGCTTCGGCCAAGAGATAGAGAAGCTCTTTTTGAACGTGATTATTGTCCTGGAATTCATCGATCATGATGCTGTCGATCTTAAGTTTCCAAAAGTTCCTGATATCTTCGTGTCGCCTGAGAACATCTACCGCACAGAGTCCCAGATCTTTGAAATCCATGACATTAGCCAGCCTTTTAGCCTCCGCCAGTTCGAAGGCGTATTCATCCAGTTTTTTCAACACGGCGATGTGGGAGGGGAAAAGGGCATCGTAGTCCGAGAGAGCAGTCAAGCGCGCCGATTCCTCTCTTAGTTTTTTCGCCCTATTTTTTATTTCGACTTCGTTTTTCGCGTAGGCGCGAAGCATGAGCGCCGAAAATGCTTGAATAGCCTGGGCTAGTTCTGTAGCAATGTTTCCTGACAAGAGCTGGTCTATATTTTCGAGACTCTTCATGTAGCCGGCTGCGGCTTCTATGGCGGCAGAACAGTCTTTTTTCGGTTGACTTAAGGTTTCTGCGAGATTAAGAATTTCTTCGCTCAGCGTGGTAAGAATGCCCAGAGACTCACCTCGCTTTTCTGCCATAAGTGTTGTAAGGCTTTCCGTCATGGGCTCGAAAAGGGGGCTGCGTAGGGCGAGGGGAGAAATGAAGGAGACTCCCAGATCTTTTAAAAGAGAGTTCGCTACATCATCCGGCGCGAAGGAGGCAAGGAGTTCTTTCATGCCTTCATCGTTACGATGGCGACGGATATAGCGCTGGGCGATAGAAAGTGCAAGATCGGCGCTGGCCTTTGCATCCACGGTGAATTCGGGGGTATAACCGAAGTCCCGGGCGCTGCTGCGTAATATAGTGGCGCAAAATGAATCGATGGTAGTTATCTGGGCGTTCTGGAAACCCTCTAGTTGTTCCCTGGCCCAGGGTGAATCCTGTTCCGCCAAGGCCAGGTATATTCGCTCGTACATTTGGGCGGCGGCCTTTCTGGTAAAGGTCAGGGCGAGGATGGCGCCTATGGGGATTTTTCGATCCACCACCAGATGGACAAAACGTGCGGCCAGCACCGTTGTTTTTCCCGCACCGGCTCCAGCGGTTACGACGCAGCTTTGCCTGGCTAGCGCGGCGTGGCGCTGCTCAGGATCGA
Source organism: Spirochaetaceae bacterium UBA6076 (assembly GCA_002428725.1). Classification (GTDB taxonomy): domain Bacteria; phylum Spirochaetota; class Spirochaetia; order Treponematales; family Rectinemataceae; genus UBA2256. The sequence goes on from DIXQ01000011.1 coordinate 34,352, forward strand.
GCCTGGCAAGGCAGTCGGAAGTTTTAGTCTGATTCATGATCGTTCCGCCGAAAAATAAATTCTGCACATGGCTTTGAAAGGACAGTCGGTGCAGGCTTGTGCGGAGGGTTTGATTTTCAGGAACCGCCCTTGCCGCAGGCAGTGCGAAGCTTCAGTCAGTGCCTGCCTGAGGGCCCTGCGCTCGGGTTCGAAGGATTCTCTGTCAGGACGCTGTTTGCCTGAGCCAAAAACAATGATGGGTTTATTATCTTCAATGGACCAATAGAGGGCTTGGATCACCCTATTGCCCGAGGATTCTAGCATGGCTGCATAGGCATTGATTTGAAAATCCCTGATCCTCCCCGAGTCGTCGGCGAGAAAATCTTTTTTGGCGGGGCAGCGTTTTCGTTTGTAATCGATGAGGAGGCATTCGGGGCTAGTTGAAGCGTACTGTGCCGCCGCGTCCTCGACTGCATGGTATGATGAGTCTTTTACCTCCCCATCCCTGGCCGTCCGGGATAAAGATCCCGGGAATCCGACCGAATTGGCTCTAAAAACCACCCTGTCTGCCCGACCCTCAAGTCTCAAACCCAGCTCGGGCAGTTCCAGGGAGAGAACTCGCTCGAAGTCGTTTGTAAGCCAGCCTTCTTCGTTTAGGCTACTCTCGTAAGCGAGAATTCTTCCTATCCTGTCGTGAATTTTTGGATAGGCCGATTCCAGGGCTATCTGGAGGGAATGGCCGTTTCGGTTCAGCGTTTTTTTTAAGGCAAGCTTGAAGGCGTTTTGGATTCTATCATCCATATTCGGTACGCTGGGGATCGGGCTTGTTGCGCCGTCCTCGTCTTCTTCGTCAAATGCCGGTTGCGGCTTGGATAGGAGACTGCGGATCATGTCGTGCATGAGGGAGCCTTCGGCTAAAACAGCCGGATCGGCTATTTCTTCTTCCAAACCCGGAATTCCCGACAAGAACCAACGAAATGGGCAGAGGCTGAGGTATTTCAATCCTCTAGGGTTCAGCTTGATAAAGGGTGCGGCGTTGAAGGCTTTTAGTCGCAGAAGCGAAGCCGGGTCCAAGGTTGGCCTGGTTTCTGCTTTTTGTTGGAGGCGATTTTCCGGGCTGTGCAACAGAGGCGGCGGAAAGGTCTGGGCTTGTTCATCCGCATTCATGAAGCTTCCTCGGGCTGCCTCAATGGGTAGTTTAGGAAGCTTGTCTGGCAGGGCGAGGGCATCCAGATTCAGCCATGCCTTGGTTTCGAGGCTTTCAGGGGATGATGGTATCGCTGCAGTGTTAATGGAAACCCTTTGAGCCGAACGCTTAAAAAAATAGGGATGGGCGACACTATATCCTTCCAGGGATGTTTCGGCGTGGCAGAACACAGCATTGACCATGTTCATTGAATCGAAAAGGGCTTCGGTAAGGGTGGCTTCATCCTCAAGAGCCCCGATCTCCTGGGGAGTTCGGGAGAGAAAACCGATAGCCGGGGCGACGGATTCCAGGGAAGCTTCGAGGACAAAATGCAGCCTGGCTGCGCACATGATGCCCAGGTGGTAGGGATAGACGGATACTGCTTCCAGTGATTCGGTTGGGGTGTAGCGACTGTGCTCCAGGACAGTCAGGAGTACTTCGATTGGCGAGAGGGACGGCAATGAGTCGGCCAGGCGGACTTCCCAGGTTTCAAGGGATGAGAGTTCCTCGAAAATTCTTTGGAGGGTACGGTTCGTATACTCCGAAAAATGAGTCTCGTCGAGAAGATCGTCGATAAAAGCGTGAAGGGCGATCCTTAGGGATGAGAAGGAGCGTGAACCTGAGATTGCCGCGCAGGATTTGCGCAGGGTGTTAAAAAACGTGGTGATAGAATTGCCTTGTTCAGATGCGAGTCCCAGGGTCTTAGCCCAGAGGCTTCTCATGTACTCAGGGTCGGAGGAGAGTTCAGGAATCCAGTATCGCCGCGCTAGAGCCAAAAGAGCAAGGCTAGTAGCCTTTTCTTTCCAGGCTGCGAGGCTGGGATCGAAGAGGGTTTTAAGGCTTCTCTGGGAGAAGCCTTCGCCGACAGCTTGGAGTGTGGCTCTAAGCAGCTTTCCCATAGGAGAGTCGGAAAGTGTTTTACCGCCGCGGAACTGGAGCGGTAGACCCCAGGAACGGGCGATACGACGTACATGGGCTATGCTGTCGGCTCCAAGGCTGGGCAGGCTGATGGCAAGGTCAGAAGCTTGTACCCCCTGGTCCAATAAATTCCGACAAACGCCGAAAACATATTCCAGCTCATCCCGAATACTGGCGAAACTCAGTAAAAGTGGGGATTGGATTGCTGGGGCAGCTAGAGGGGTTTGGGAATAGAGGGTGGCTTGCTGGGTTGAGTAATCTGTTGAGTCATGAGGGGTTGGAAAGGATCGGGAGAGTTCGGAATATTGGGAAGCTCCTGAGTTTTTCAAAGCTATTTCAGGCTTGCTGAATTCGGTCGCGGCGAGGTTTTTCGGTTGTTTTGGCTCCCAAACTTCGATTTTTAAACCAGCCGCTTGGGCAAAGAGCTCAAGCGAAAAACCAGGCATGAGGCTGGGGTAGAAAAGTAAACTACGCCCCTGCGCTTGGGCTTGCCAGGGAAGGCTTCCAGGCTCGTAAATCCCCTGAGTTTTTAAAAAAGAAGCATAATCGGACCAGAGAAATTCATAATCCCGAATCATCCCCTCGTCGGGTGGCAAATTGCCCTCGCGCATCTTATCCCGGATGAGTGAAGCGGCTTCCTGTAAAAAGGGGGCTGTCGCAGCCAGACTCCATGCCAAGCTTTTGCAAGGCGCTTTGTCTGGATTGACTAATCGCTCTAGGCTGGGTCTTTTTTCTTCTTTCTTGATCAATGAGTAAGCCCACAGCAGCCTGCTCTGGGAATCGGCTTCTAAAAGCTCCGTGGAGGATGGAAGTTTGTGGAGTGACTTGAGAAAGCTGTCCCAGCCTATAAAGCGATCCAGGTCGATGCAAGTTTTCCCTGAGAAGTCCAAGCTAGCTTTTACCCAGGTGTCGGCGGCGATCTGGGTAGGAAAAACAAAGATAAGATCCGGATCGTCCAGGGCAGAGGCTATCTTAACCGCGACAGGACTGGCCCCTAAATCCTTCGGCGATTGCGCTTTAGGACTCTTCATGCTCAATATGGGCAAGCAGAGCCCCCATGAGATAGCCGCTTGCCGCTTGGGCTTCCCGGGCGATCGCCTGGATTTCAAATGCCTGTATCTTGGATAATTCCTTCAGCAGGGACAGAATGTCGGTTGAAGCCTCAAACTTTATTCTGTCCAGCGCGGATTCGAAGAGGGCAAAGCAAGGCCAAAGCTCCAAGAGGGCTTCGAAGCGTTCCTTGTTAAAATAATCTTTTCCATCCCAACTGTTCACACCAATTGCAAGCCTTCCCTCGTGGTCGTCGACGGACCAACGTAAAAGCTCCGCTGCCCGGGCGTGGGCCGACTTGAGCTGCCTGGGCGCCTCTTCGCCTTTGGCGAGCCGGGGACTGAAATTAGTATCCCTGGGTCTGGTGGCGAAGGCGAAGACTATCGAGTGTATGGCTGAGGTATCGAGTCTGCCCAAGACCTCCACCGCCCTGGCAGAGTGAAGGTTCCCAGTGCCTTCACCATTTGTTTTTACAACTTCATCGCCGCGCTGGGCTTCGAGAAACCCAGGGTACAAGAGTTTTTTTCTTATAAGGAATTTTTCCAGAATATACCGTAGTTCTTCTGTTCTGTTAGCCTCTTGGTTTACTCGTGATAATCCTTCGATAAATATAAAATCAAGGCTTGCGCGTAGGGCCATGGGGCAGCTCAGTAGGGTCTTTAGACGGGTGAAAAATAGGGCTTGTTCTGGGTTGAAGGAATCCTCGGGGTGCCGAAGGCCGAAGAGAGTTCCGAGGAGTCGTATGCCGCTTTCGATGACGGTCCGACCGCGCAAGGGGGCTTCTATGCTTGGTTCGTTGCCGCCATCTTCGGTTATAGCCAGGGCGAGGATGGAGAAAAAGTGCTCTGCGTCGTTTCCCAAGCGCTCCACGAGGGGCGTAAGGCTTGAAATATCCTGCATGGGTCCGATGCCGAGCAGGGCTTCGCCGCATCGTCGCAGGGAAGCGGTGCAGTTGTCCAAGGCTCGGTAGAGTTCAGGCCGGGAGGCTTCTTCCACCGCCTCGTCCAGGTTGGGGACCCCACGTCCCATGAGGCTGATCCAGAGTCTTTCATAGACCCCATCAAGGTCGTGGATTCGCGTGAAATCACTAAAAACCAGTGACTGGTACCCCTGCAATTCAACTCTCCAGCCGAAACTGCTTAGGTCGGAACAGCGATATAGGTACCAATTCCCTGAGCGTTGTTCCTTGGCTGCCAGGTAATTGCGGGGGCTGGGATCCAATTCGAGGGCATGAACCAAGGATTTTCTATGCAGATGCGAGGTTCCATAGGAATCTTTTTCTGTATACGCACAGCTGGAAACGATGCTTCCGTAGCTGCGTTGCCAGTGATTATTATAGAAAACAAGGGCTATGTCCTTGCCGATGCCGTTGGAGTAGGCGAAAACATTTTCATCGATATGGCCTTCGTCGTTTATAAAGTCGAAAAGGTAGAACTGCTCAACGCCCGCAAAAAGCCTGCGCCGCCGGAGTAAGGGGAATATTTCTTTTTCATGACGTTCGATAAGGGCTAGGTCGGGTTTTTCGTCCCTGTAAGAGCGCCGGTATTCCATGCCGTATTTTTCTGTAAAGCCTTCGATCTGTCCGTGTCCAAACATGGGCAGACCGGGCATGGTGGCCATCATGGTGCAGACACCAAAGTACTTGTCTGCGCTCCCAAACTGGGCGACGGCGGTTTCCTCGTCGGGGTTGCTCATGAAGTTTACAAAGCGTTTTAAGATTTCTTTGTCGAATTCTTGGGTGTTTTTTATAGTGAGTCTGTAAAGGGAGTTTTTCTCCTCCTTGAGCATGTTCATGAATGCCGAGTTGTAGACTCGGTGCATGCCTAGGGTGCGGGTGAAATAGCCCTCCATCATCCAGAACGCCTCGGCCAGCAAAAGCGTGTCCGGGGATTTTCCCGCGCACTCGTCCACGACCTCGCGCCAAAATTCATCGGGTATAGCCCGGTCAAAGTCAGCCTCGTGAAGCGAGTATTCGGAGCGAGAGGGTATAGCGCCGCCGGAGCCGGGAGCCGGATACCAGAGCCTGCGGATATGCTGGCGGGCGAGCACCATGGCGGCATCGAAGCGGATAATTGAAAAATGCCGGGCAACGTGGAGTATCCGTTCTCTGACCAAGGCCCTAGCTTCGGGATTGAGGAAATCGATCTGGGCCGTGTCGTTCCAAGCCATGCCTGTGCCGTCATTGCCGTGATAGATGTAGCGCACATGGCCTGTCTTGCGGTCTAGGCGCTTGAAAACCACCGCTGCGTCGCTCCGGGAATAGTAGTGATCTTCTATCCAGAGACCAACCGAGGGGTCTTCGGAGAGGTCGGGACCGTTGAAGCTGTAGCTTGGAAAGGGGCAGTGATCGGTGCCTATGAATAGATCTGGGCGTTGGCGAATCCAGGCTGAGTCGAGGCCCGTATGGTTGGGCACCATATCGGCGGCCAGACGTATGCCCCGCCATAGGCAGCGTTCCCTAAGCTTGTCCAAAGCTTCCCAGCCGCCCAGTTCCCAGGCTATTTCATAATCGAAAAGGGAATAGGCTGAGGCTGCTGCCTCGGGATTGCCGCAGAGGCGTTTAATCTTTTCGCTGGCGGGGCTTCGCTGCCAAATTCCTATGAGCCAGAGTCCATTGATTCCCCGGGAGGCTATCGAATCCAGTTCGCTGTCGGGGATCTCGTCCAGGCGCTTAATGGGGCGGTTATGGGTTATCGATAGCTGATGGAGCCAGACCAAGGCGTTCTTGGCTAGCAAAACCAGGGAGGGCATCCAGTCTTTATCCTGGGTGAATTTTTCGTATTCTTCTTGGGAGAAAACATAACTGTAGGCTTCTACCGGTCCTGGCCCGGGTGGAAAGTAGGGCCGTTCCTCTTCGGCGATTAAATCGAGGCCGGAGAGAATCTTGCCCCCTATGGTCTCGAAGCGAGCTCCCCAATGTTCCTTGATCCAATGTAGCTGCGCCTCAAGAGAGTCGGGTGCAGATTTGGCCGGCATCCGGAGCAGGTCGAGGAGCGTGCTCTCTTCGCCGGCGGGGCCGAAGGTGGGCATTTGGCTGCTTTTTCGGTCCAGGGCGGCGAAAACCTTGGAGTACAAGGTTTTCGCCGCCAGGCTGTCTGGAATATCCTTCAGGGGACGCAGTCCGTCGTCGAAGAGAAAGCGGAATGGAGCGAAGGCTGGATTTTCATTGGCCAGCTTAAGAAGGATCATTTCCTCGAAGGCGATCTCCCTGTTGCTCACTCCCGGGCTTTCCGAGCCCCCGGCCGAGGAGCCCGTCAGCCAGGCTTCGGCGCTCGTTGCACCTGAGTATACTTCTCTGGGCGGAAACTGCGAACAAAATTCTCTTAGTATCGATTCAAGCGCATCTGAGCCAATGGCAGCTTCGGCGGCCAGTATAAGTTGGCGGATTACTCCCTGGTCAATCCGTTCGCGATAGAGTTGCATGACCCTGTGGAGGATCTCGTCCACCAAGCCCATGGCGTTTAGTCGTCCTGCGCTTAGGGCCTTTGTATCTTGGCCTCGAACAGAACCCAGATTCCTGAGCCCCTGGGCTAAGTTCCGGGCAGTAGCAAAATCGGGGATGATAAAATTACCGGTGCTCATGAAGAGCGCCGAGTCTATTCCAGTGATATTTCGTAGTGAAGCGTGAACATGGAATTCCAGAGTTCTGTCACCGGCTCGCGAACTGAGCGGAGAAACTTCAAGCGTATCCAAGCGGCAGGTGAGAACCGTAGCGCTCATGTCGATCATTAAATCACTATAGCTCCTCGGGCGGGCGGAGACAAGGTGAAACCGAAGAGGAATCGCCATTGGGAAAAGCTCGCACCTTGATAGAACCAGCCGTCTGCCTTTGTTTTTTGCTATCCCAAAAGCCTTGTTTGCTGCTATAACCCTTTTTCCGCAGTCGCAGCGC
>DIXQ01000029.1 GCA_002428725.1 Spirochaetaceae bacterium UBA6076
CGTCCTCGATGAACTTGGCCAGAGCTGGGCGCTCAGAATGAAAGATCTTCTGCTTGAGATAAAGAACGCGGTCGATGCCGCCAAAGCTGTCGGCAAAATGACCCTTGATCCTTCACAGATCGCAAACTTCGTCAGGCGCCTTCAAGCCTACATGCAGGAAACTCTCGCCTTCATGGTTAACTTCGAGATCCCGTTCGAAAACAATCTCGCGGAACGGAATCTTAGAATGGTGAAGGTCCAGCAGAAGATATCCGGGACCTTCCGTAGTGACTTAGGCGGCGACAACTTCTGCAGGATACGAAGCTATATCGCCACAGCCCTCTGCAACGACGTTCCCGTCCTCGAAGCGCTCACCCTTGCCATCGCGGGCTCACCTTTCATTCCGAAAGCTGACCGAAAAAATCGAATCCAGCGGCTAGCCTGCTGAATAGTTACGGATATTGTAGACATTCATAGATTTAAAACCGCTAAGAAGTTATGCTGCTACCTCAGCAGCGCGCCTAAAGTAGATGCCTCCAATATGAGTGTTCGGATCAAGGGCATCAATAAACACGGGAGAAAGGCCGCATATGCCAGCATACTCCAGGCGCTTAATCATCTTATCGATTCAAGTCCTAATCTAAAAAGATTTTGCGAGAAGAAGCTTATGGGTAAAGCTGCATGTAAAGTCCGTGCCGGTGCGGTAAGAAGGGTAATGACCACTATCTTTTATATGCTTAAAAACAAGGAGGCATACCGATATTGTAATGATGCTATTTTCAAGAACAAAGCCAAGCAGCTCGAAAAATACTCCCAAGCCGCTTGACCTTTCTCATAGATGAAAGTGGCTTTGTAGTTTCGTCTATTTTAATGCTAAAAGCATGAAAATAGACGAAACGTACGCATCTTTAAGGTAGCTTTTTCAAAACTCGTCTGAGTTTTGAAATAGCCTAAATTAGTTACATTTTCAATCCCGCCGACAAATCCCTGCCCTTGCTCTTGTTTGTCGTATATACAATCGCGAACACCACAATCAGCAAAATTACCGACAGCGCGCTGGCTTCCCCCATCTTCCCGTCCGCCACTGCCCCGTAAATCTGTATCGGCACCGTCCTCGTCCTGGCTCCATACAACAGAATTGTTGTGCTCAACTCCTGCAGCAGCGTCGAAAACGTGAGAATCGATCCCGAAATAATCCCCGGCAGAATCAGCGGAACGCTCACCCTTCGGAATGTATAGATCCAGTGCGCCCCAGCAATAGTGGAGGCTTCTTCCAGTGAAGGGTTCAGCTGGGTCAGGCTCGCCGCCACCGACCGGTAGACATAGGGAGTCCTTCGTACCATATACGCAATAATGATGATCGTGTAGGTACCCCCCAGAGGAATGGCGCTTCTTCCCGAAAAAGCCGACAAAAGCGCTACCGAAACTACCGTACCCGGCAAAATAAAAGGCGCCATTACCGCCATGTCCAGAATGCCCGCCCCCTTAGGCTTCCGCCGCTCGGTGATATACGCAATAATGCTTCCCAGAATCGCCGTGAGAAGGGTAGCTAACGTTGACAAATACAGGGAATTGAGCAGTTCCTTTGGGGAATTCTTGGGAATCTTATTGAAGTTCGCCAGGGTGAAGCCTTCGGGTAGAAGCCCCTGCCATTTTTCGAAAAACGCCATAACGATGATCACAATCTGGGGCGCCAGGGATACAAGAAGCACCACCAAGCAATATAAAAACGCGATCACCCTTAAAACCGGATGTTTATGCTGTTGAATCTCTACGTGGGAAGCCGAAATCGTCTCGTACTCCCTGCGGCTTACCACGTATTTCTGGAACCAGAGCACAGCTCCAGTTATGAGCACATTCACCACCGCTATAGAAGAAGCCCCGTTCAGGTCCCAAAAGCCATTCACCCTGAAATAGATCAAGGTAGGTAAAACATACTGGTCCCCTCCGATGATAGCAGGAATGCCGAAATTTCCTATTGATCGGATAAAGACCAAGAGCGCCGCCGCCCCAATGCTGGGAATCACCAGCGGAAAGGTAATCGTCCTCAAGACCCGCCAGCGGCTCGCTCCCATGAGCATGCCCGCATCCTCAAGTAGAGCATTGGCCGATGAAAAAGCTCCGTGGCTTAAAAGGAACACAAAAGGATAATAGGTCAGGCTCATGCAGAAAATCATGCCAAACATGCCATATATCGGTGGCAGCTCCAAGCCCAAGGGAGTCAGGACAATATTGATAAAATACCGCAGCACCCCCTGCCTACCTAAAAGGATGATCCAACTGAAGGCTCCAATAAAGGAGGGCATTATTACAGGTAGAATACCCAGGGAGAGCAAAAGCGACTTTCCAGGAATCTTGACCCTCGCCACAAAATATCCCATGGGCACGCCTATAAGCAGCGAACAGCTAGTTACCGAGATTCCCACAATAAAAGAATTCCTCAAGCTTCGCTGATACAGGGCTGAGGTAAAAAACTTCTCAAAGCCCGAGACCCCGAGGGCTCCCAGGTCAAACTTATTGCCCGACTTCATAAAAGCGCGAAGCAGCGTCGTCGCTAGGGGCCAGAAAAGAAATAAACAGAGAAATGCCAAGGGGATTAAAAAGACCAGATAGGGAGTAAGGTCCTTTTGAAGAAACTTTTTAAAGCCCCCATGCTCCCCGCTCGAAATCGAGCTGTCCAGATTTCGTTCTTTCATTCGCTTTGCCCTTCCTCGGGTAAATAGAACGAAGCCAGCCCCTTCTTGATACTCACGTACACATTATCGCCTTCCGCGATCCCCGCAACCAAGCCAGGCATATCCACCTCAAAAGGCTGGGCAGAAATAGCAGTATCCACGCTCACTTCATAACGGACAAACTGACCCAGGTGCTGAATTATGTTCACTTTTCCAGCCATAGCCCCCTCAACTCCGCGCAATCCCACGGAAAGCTGTTCAGGCCGCGCACCCACTAAAATTCGGCTTCCGACCGCAATCCCCGTAGGCAGATGATTCCTCCCCTTCCCCACATCAAGTTCAAAATCCGGACCGATAATTCTCGCCCTGGCATTTTCCCCATCCCAGGCTGCCAGCTCAGCCTTGAAAAAATTCATCTTGCCGATAAAGTTAGCCACAAAGGCGCTGTTCGGCTTATTGTACAACTCATCCGAGCTGCCAATTTGTTCCACCACCCCCCGGCGCATAACCGCTAGCCTATCCCCCACAGCCATCGCTTCTTCCTGATCGTGGGTAACAAATATCGTGGTTATGTTTGTCGCCTTTTGTATCCGCCTAATCTCCGCCCGCATATAGCGTCGCAATTTTGCATCCAGATTGGCCAAAGGCTCGTCCAGTAATAGAAGGTCAGGATCATATACCAGTGCCCTGGCGATCGCTACACGCTGCTGCTGTCCCCCCGAAAGCCCTGCAGGGCTCGGATTGCGCTTTAGCTCTTCCATCAGCCCCACAAGTTCCATAACCTCCGTGACCTTGCGTCGCACCTCGGCCTCCGGCGTTTTTCGCACCCGGAGCCCATAGGCAACATTTTCGAAAATATTCATGTGCGGATACAGGGCGAAACTCTGGAATACCATGCCGATATTCCGCCTAAAGGGCGGTATGCTGGTCATATCCCTTCCCCCGTAGAAGATGTGCCCGCTGGTTATGCTCTCCAAGCCGGCGGTGCTGCGCAGCAGGGTTGTCTTGCCGCAGCCCGACGGACCTAATAAACAGAAAAGTTCACCGGGATTAATCGTAAACGACACTTTTTTAAGGGCTTCGACGGGATTTTTTCCCCCGGCGCCGAAGACCTTGCTCACATCACGGTAATTCAGGTCGAGACTCATAGCTATCCTCTTGGGAAAGGCTTACTAGAACAAATGCCCCGCGAGCTTAGGCTCCGCGGGGCAAGAACAGAACACAGACAATGGCCGGGCTGTTCTCCGATTTCCGGAAACTCGCCCGGTAGTCGACACCTACATCATCCAGTCGGAGAATTTACTGCTCAAATCCTCCCTCAATTCAGCGGCTTCAATTGCGTCATAGGGCATCAGCTTGATTTCGCCCAAGGCAGGCAAATGCTTCGGTCCAGGCAGGTCGGTAACTACTACACGGCGGTTTCTTGTATTCCTGATAATCGTGTAGGCATCCTTCGATGTAACAAAGTCCATCCAGAGCTCTGCCGACCTGGGATTTGGGCCATTGGCTATAATACCGCTCGCATCAAAACGGGCGCCCGTTCCATCCTCGGGATAGACATAGGTAACCGGGGCTCCCTCACCAATATACTTGGCAATATTGCCTTCACCAGTGGCGGTAATGGCATACTCACCCCTAGCCACTGACTCAGGACCAACCGTGGAGCTGGCGGTAAAGGTAGCCGCCTTGGCCAGCTTTTTAACAAATTCCTCGCCATAGAGCTTGTAGGTCATGTACAGCTGGGCGTACGCTGAGCCTGAAAGCGCCGGATTGGCCAGGATGATCTCGCCCTTGTACTTAGAATCCACTAGGTCAGTCCACTTGCGAGGATAGTCAGCTTCCTTGAGCAGCTTGGTGTTGACCATAAACGCCTGCAACGGCATGGAGAATCCGTAATACTTCGGAACCGCGGCGACATCCTTTACACCCGCGCCTAGGTAATTGTGGTTCACCGACTTATAAGCCCTAAAGAGATCGTAGGCGCCATCAAAGGTTTCTTTGGCGATTCCAAGAAGAATATCCCCCTGAGGCTTGGGCTGTTCGGCGTTTAGCCTGGTCAAAAGCTCTCCAGATCCCGCTCTAATAACGCTGACCTTGATGTCTGGATACTTTTCATTGAATTTGGCCACAAGCGCCTGAGCTTCGTCTTCCGCAGCCGCGCTCCATAAGATTAGAGCCCTCGTCTGTTTGGAAGCCTGCGCAAAAGCGCCGCCGGCAATCACGGTGCAGATCAGTAACGCGACAATAAGTTTCTTCACAAAGTCCCTCCTTGTGGATCAAAAAAGAAACAACTTCGATCCCGATCTATGTAGATGCAACAGCAAAAAAAGTTTAACACGGGTAGCCCATTGACGCAACAAAGAATACTTAGTGACTATTCAGGAGGTATTCGCC
>DIXQ01000001.1 GCA_002428725.1 Spirochaetaceae bacterium UBA6076
GTTATACCCTCCTGAATAGTCACAATACTTAATGAGCTAATCAACATTTCAGAAAATCTGCTTGGGAAATTACCCCGTACGGAATAGCCGAATCTCTCATTTACATTTAGACCAAATGCCGGGATAATTATAGTAAATCCATCTGGAGGTGGCACAAACCATGAATATCGGTATCTATGAGACTGTAGAAATAATGGGCGCCCATGCTGCCGAGCTCGGCGCAGCGGCTGTTCGTAAAGCCATCGCTGACCGGGGCGAAGCCAATATTATCCTTGCCACAGGGGCAAGCCAGTTCTCCACCCTCGCCAGCCTTATCAAACAGCCGGGCATAGACTGGAGCAAAGTTACCTGCTTCCACCTGGACGAGTACGTCGGCATGAGCCAAAACCATAAAGCGAGTTTCAGGAAATACCTGCGCGAACGCTTCGCCGAAAAAGTGCCAAACCTCAAAGAATTCGTCTATGTTGCTGCCGACGCCCCAGATCTCAAGGCAGAGCTAGCCCGCTTGTCTAAGCGTATCAAAAAGCAACCCATCGATGTCGCCTTTATAGGTATCGGCGAGAATGGACACATAGCCTTTAACGATCCTCCCGCCGATTTCCAGACTGAAGAACCCTATATTGTCGTCGATCTGGATGAAAAATGCAGGTTGCAACAGGTAGGTGAAGGCTGGTTCGACGGCCTCGGCGATGTACCCAAGCAGGCGGTATCCATGGGCATACGGCAGATCCTCAAATCCGCCATGATCGTCTGTTCTGTCCCTGACCAGCGAAAAGCCGAGGCGGTGGAAATGGCCCTCAATGCACCAATATCCCCTTCCGCGCCTTGTTCTATCCTACGTCAGCATCCCGACTGCCACCTAATGCTCGACCTGCCAGCGGCAAGTTTTATCCTTAAAGGCCGCTAATCTTGCCCGAGGCGGTTTTGTATGCGTTTACACCTTTCGGCGTGGTTAGAACTGAAGCGGCTTTTTAACTAACACCGCGTAGGACAAAACCGAGGCGGCTTTTTAAACCAGGGCCGGCTCGGCCCCGTCCGCTACCAAAAAGGCTCCACCTAAAAAAAGGGGCGCTCCCCACCGTGGGAGCGCCCCTTTTACATCAACGAAGCATCTCTGTGCTTACACATACTCCGCCAGCCCCAGACCCACATAGCGATCGGTAATGTCCCGTATCAAGGCCACTGCCTCATGGCAGTCCTTATCCGAGTTCGCTACAACCTCCCAGCGGGCAATACCTTCCTCAGACCTGGTGTTGCGTTGGGCAACCTGATACCAGGGAGCTGACAAATCGCTGTCTTTTTCTAAAACCTCCGAAAGCCCACTGCGCATGAGGGTAGCATCCAAGCTCTGACCATCCGCCATCGTCTTCATAATCAAGAGACCCCGGCGAGCAAACTCGCTCTCCACCTCGGCAAGACTTTTTTCCAGCAAAGTCTCGTCCTTGAAGTGACAAGGCCATTCCCGCTGCCGCACCAGCCCAGCCTGGGATGCTATCGCCCTTTCATAGCGATCCGGATGCTCCGCCCAGACCCTGGCGCTTAGCAAGCTGAAGAAAAGCGTATTTTCCGTCGCCGCGAAGCCGGCTCCGAAATCCCCAACATCCATAGGAAAATTCATATAATAGTGGGCCGATTCCTCCGAGGCGGCCAAGTATTGTCTAGAGAATCCTTCTCTGAGCGCCTCTTTTATAAAGGAATGGCCATTGCGGATAATCGTTACATCGAGCCCCTGCCGTACTTGAGCTTGGAGCGCCAGAGGATTGGTTTTAACATCGGCATAGATTCGCGGCCTCCAGGCAGAAGCCCCGTCAAAGACCCCTTGTGCGTGTGCTCCCTCAAAAATTCCCAGGATTTCAGGCAAAATCACCGAAAGATTAAAGCTCGGCGAAAGCTGTTCGCCCTGGGAATCCAGAATATCCACCCTGTCCCCGTCCCCGTCGAAGCAAATCCCGCAAAGAAACCCTCCCCCAGCCATCATTTCCCGGCTCATCCGAATACTCTTCGCCACCCCCGGGTTAGGGTCCCCTGCGGGGAAGCGCCCGTCGGGCACCAGATTGCGCATCCTCAGGTCCGCCCCTGCATACCCGAAAGCCTCGGCAACCTCCGTCCCTGCAGTTCCCCCTAAAAAATCCCCTAGAATCGGCAGCCCGGCCAGTCTGTCCTTGCCTACCCCTGCCAACCGCAGTGAATATTCTATAAAGGGCTCAAGGTAATGTCGCACCTCCACCTTTCCTCGTTGCGCCCTGACGCCTGCCGCAGGAGCCCATTCCCGCTGCGCCCGGCCGCCTGTAATCGGTGCTCCTTCCAGGTAGTAAGCCAGTATCCCAGTAATCCCTCCCCCAGGCCCCGAATCCATTGCCAGGGTTTTTAATCCCGGTGCCATCAGCTTCAGACCGATATACTCACCCGGATTGTGGCTGGCGGTGAGCATCACCGCCGCGCAGCCCGGATTTCTCATGTGGCTGAAATAGAACTGACACGTCGAAATTGGAAGCGGATTCACCAGGACGTCGATGCCCATGTCGGGAAGCAGCTCCAGTGCGGCTTCCATGAGGGCTGGGGCGGCAATCCTGCCATCCCTTCCCAGCAAGATCCTCCTAGTGCCCAGCACATCCAGCGAATAGCGCCCAATAGCCGTCACCAGCCGCTTGATAAGGTCGCCCGTAAGTCGCGAGCTCTTGGTCCGAATATCGTAAGCCTTGAACATCCCAAGGTTTAATTCCTGCTTCAAGGATTCAGGCAGCCCCCTCGTCAACTCAACGTAGGTCATACAGCCCCCAGGCTCGCCACAGCCCTTTGCACAATCCGCGTGTTAACCGCCAAATTCTCCACCGCCTCCACAATTAAGGTAGCCCGGGAAGTGACTACAATTCCCAGGACATCGTCCAAAGGGAACCCCTGCTGCTTCAAGCTGAAATGATCGTCCCTGTATCGCCCCGGAGCTGACGAATTAGCATGAAGATGGCAACTCGCCACCTTGCCGCTCCCTAGTATCCTCTTCAAGCCATCCAGATAATTAAAACCAAAGGCAAAAGACGTGATATAGAGATGCCCCACATCCAAGCAGAGCCATAAATCGGGGTCTAAAGTCGCTAGCTCTAGCATCTCCTCGGGGCTGTGGAACAAATACCCCACCCTCGGATTAAGATTTTCCACCGCCAGCCTCACCCCTGCCCGGGCATAACGCCGCGCCAGCGCAACCAGCCGCTCCTTAGCCCTTTCGGCATAGGAAATGTACCCTGGGCTCAAGCGGTATTCAGGTCCGCAGATAGCACCGTCCACGTGCCTGATATCCTTGAGAAATTCGGGCCTGGCGAGTATGAGTTTCCGGGCAGCATAGGCTGAAGGCATTGCGAGGTCGGTGACATAGCCCGCGTGGAGCACCACTATTTTCGCCCCAAATTCCAGAGCTGTCTCAAGAGTAGCCTCCATATCGGCCAGGCTTTGCGCCGCCACCCCAGGATCGGCGCTGGCCAAGTTAGGAAAAAATTCCGTAGACGGGCAGCAAGCGTGGACAGATACTACCTTTCCACGTATAAGAGGCGCAGCCTGGGTTAAAAATTCGGCGCTCATCTGATACGAAAGCTCAAATCGAGCATCCGGACCGATTTCACTGATATAGTCTTCGATCGCTTTCAGGGATTTCATACCCACCAATGAAACACCAATCACAGTTCTATCGTTGCCGCCAACTGTCTGCGTATTTTTCACCATACCGGTTTCACCTTCTTCACGTTGTATTCCCAAGTCATTAAGTGTACGTTCCTTCATCAGTATTGAATATAGCATTGATCAATAAAATTCGACGAGGAATTGTCGAAACACCTGCTAACTCAGTATCTTCGATCCCATGCCCGAGCCCGATGACTCGAATTCCAACCTAAGTGCCACCATGAACTCCGGCCTACGTACTAATCTGAGCCCCGACAAGGCCTGGAAGAAAAACACGGCGATATTCCTTTCCAGCCAAGCTCTTTCCCTCCTCGGTTCTGCCTTGATCCAATACGCCCTTCTCTGGCAGATCACCCTAGAGACAAAATCCGGCCTCATGATGACCCTGTATATTATCTGCGGCTTTTTGCCTACTTTTTTCCTCTCACCCTTTGCAGGTGTCTGGGCTGACCGCTACGATCGAAAAAACTCATTATCCTAGCCGATGCCCTCATCGCCTCGGTAACCCTCCTCATGGCTGTCATTTTCCTCTTGGGTCATCGCTCCTTCCCACTAATACTACTAGTAGCCGCGGTGCGCGCCTTTGGCTCGGCAGTCCAGCATCCAGCGGTCGGCGCCATACTCCCCCAAATGGTGCCCCAGAAATCATTAACAAGGGTCAATGGAATAAACGGCAGCATCCAATCAGCTCTCAGCTTCGCCGCCCCCCTGCTCTCAGGGCTTCTCTTTTCCTTCATGAAGATCGAAGCCATTTTCTTCATAGACACAGTTACCGCCGCCCTGGCCATCCTTCTCCTCGTCGGATTTCTGCATGTGTCTCCCCACGCCAAAGCCCTTCACACACAGGCACTTAAAGGCCAAGCAATCCCCTATTTTAAGGATATGCTTGACGGCTTCCGTTACATCAAAGAGCATCGCTTCCTCGTAGAATTTTTGGCTCTTCGCTAAAACGTATGGGTAGTATATAATCACTATATATGAAAAACATAGACTTATTTCAGGCGACATTAGGCCTGGGGAGCGAATGGTTCGTCACAAAAACGAAATTCAAGCCGACAGAAAAGCGGCTGGATACCTACCTTGATTTCGAACGTTGGTCGCATTTTGAGTGCCCAGTGTGCAAGACACTATGCGGTGCCTACGACGCCAAGGAGCAGGTCTGGCAGCATCTCTATTTTTTCCAATACAAGACATACTTGCACGCCTGGGTGCCCCGCGTATCGTGCAAAGAGCACGGGGTCAAACAGATCAACATTCCGTGGGCCAGGGAACGTTGTCATCCGGCACGTTTAGTGACCCCGGGTCGCCACTTTTAGTGACCCCCCTGCACCCTTAACCAATAGCCGGTTAGGAACCGGCAGTCAAGCTCTGTTGGCGAGTGGCAAAACTCTCCACTCGGTACGATTTCCCTTCGATCACAAACTTTACCGCATGATGAACAAGGCGGTCCATCGCTGCCGAACTCATAAGAGGATTCGAGAAGACTGTTGGCCATTCTGTCGGGGGTCACGATATTCCCCC
>DIXQ01000006.1 GCA_002428725.1 Spirochaetaceae bacterium UBA6076
GCGGACTACCCACAGCTTGCGATGAACAGCCTGGTGGGTATATCCCATAGTGCCTGGACGCTTCTTTTCCGCAGGGCCAGGAATGGTCGGCCCGCTTTCAGAAAACCAGATTTTGAAAGAAATCCGGGGGGTCGAATCTGGTTATTAGACAGCCTCAATTTGCTTCAAGCAAATGAGAATGGTTATGCGAACCCAGATAATGATTCTCGTGGTTCATGGCGTTCAGTTCCATTCTCGGCACAAGGATGGCGGCCTAATCAAATGTACAAGATAATTACTCCGACTGGGAAAGAGTTAGATCCACCAAAAGGACGCTGTTGGGGGGCAACAGAACCAGAATTCAAGCGTTATCTCTTGGAAAAACGAATATACTTCCCGAAGTCAGGGGGAGGGCGACCAAGAATCAAACGTTTCAAAGCAGACGAGACAGGTCTTGTTCCAATGACATTCTGGCCAGCAGATGAGGTGGGGAATACTGAAGAATCTAAAAAAGAAATCCTTTCGCTGTTCGATGAGGATGCCCCTTTTTCTACTCCAAAGCCAGAACGATTGATTGCACGTATTCTTGAGATTGCTACCAACTCTGGCGACCTTGTTCTCGATTCCTTTCTCGGTTCCGGCACCACCGCCGCTGTCGCCCACAAGATAGGCCGTCGCTGGATCGGCATCGAGATGGGAGACCACGCTGTGACGCATTGCCTGCCTCGTCTTCAGAAAGTCATCGAAGGCGAGCAGGGCGGAATTTCCAAGGCTGTTGGCTGGAGTGGCGGGGGAGGTTTCCGTTTTGTACAACTTGGCGAAAATCTCTTCGATGCCTTTGGCCGTCTCAACCCCAAGGTCAAGTTTGCAGATCTTGCGGCCTTCATCTGGTGGCGAGAAACCAAAGCGCCGCCCATTAGCACAGTGATTCGCACAACGTCGCCCTTGCTCGGTGTCCACGAGGGTAGGGGAATATACCTTCTCTATAATGGGATTCTCGGTGATAAGCGCCCTGAAGGAGGCAATGTCCTCAGCCCAGCGGTTCTCGCTTCGCTTCCGAAACACCCTGGTCCTCGCGTCATCTACGCTGAGGCGACGAGTTATTCCACAGCTTCGCTCGCACGGATGAATATCGCTTTCAAGCAAATTCCATACGATCTGGGATCGGTGGTGCCCCTGCTCGCGGAAGGCGCTCTCGAATCTGGGGAGGGCGAACATGTTTGAACCAAAAATATATCAGAATAAAGCGCTTGAATCGTTGAAGGATTATCTCGAGAAAACCAGAAGGCTAGGGGATCCTAAGTCAGCGTTTTTCGAGTCTTGGCGTGAGCGAGGGCGCCCATCGATAACGCGTTGGCATTCAGTTCCCGGCTTGGAAGATATTCCCTACGTCTGCATCCGCATACCCACGGGAGGCGGTAAAACCTGGCTTGCGGCTCGATCCCTACGTATCGTTCGCGATAGTTATACCCAAACGGAATCCCTTCATGTGCTCTGGCTCGTCCCTTCGCAGGTGATTCTGGAACAGACCCTCGATGCCCTCACCACCGCAGGGCATCCCTACCGTGAGGAGCTCGTAGAGGCCTGGGGACGTCCTCTCGTCGTGACGCGGGAAGGCCTCGAATCGGTCAGCCCGCAGGACTTCGCCAATCGGCTCGTCGTGGTTGTGGCGACGATGCAAAGTTTCAGGATCGAGGATACGAAAACCCGCACAATCTACGCCCATTCCGAAAAATGGGAGCGCCATTTCGCGGTCTTGAACGGAATTGAGGGCTTGGAGCTTGGCACTGAGGGCCTTAATCGGGGCAAACCTGTCCACTCCTTCGTCAATCTCTGCCGGGTCTTCAAGCCTCTTATCATCGTAGATGAGGCGCACAACGCGCATTCGAGGCTTTCGTTCGACACGCTCGCAAGGCTCTCGCCTCTCGGTATCATCGAGTTTACGGCAACGCCTGATACTTCGGGCGCAAGCGGATCCAACGTCATCCATGAGGCAACGGCCTCAGAACTCAAGGCCGAGAAAATGATAAAGCTTCCGATCGTCCTCGCCGAACATTCGAACTGGGCGACGGCGGTTTCGGCGGCAATCAACACCCGAAAGTCACTCGAAGAGGCCGCGAAGGCTTCCGGCGACGTGGTAAGGCCGATCGTGCTTTTCCAAGCCCAAGCGAAGGATAAAGACGATCCGACTGCCATCACGGCCGACAAGCTTCGCGATCATCTCATCCAGAACGAAGGGATAGACCCCGCTCAGATCGCTGTTGCCACGGGCGACGAGCGCGGCATAGAAGGGGTGAATCTATTTGCCGCCGATTGCTATATCCGTTATATCATCACCGTGCAGGCGCTCAAGGAGGGCTGGGACTGCTCATTCGCCTATGTGTTCTGCTCGATCCAAGAGCTGAGGTCAGCGAGGGCGGTTGAACAACTCCTCGGCAGGGTGCTGCGGATGCCATACGCTGAGGAAAGGACATCGGCCCTGCTCAATAAGGCCTACGCCCACGTTTCGTCCCGGAATTTCGCCGAAACGGCGGCCGCGCTCAGGGATTGCCTTGTGGATAAGATGGGCTTCGAACGCCTGGAAGCGGAAGCCTGGACCGAAGTGTCTGATCTATTCCCCGGCGAGGGCTCAGGTCTTATTGTCGGGCTTGCTCCCGACGGCTCCTCCATTTCCATCCCCGCCTACGCTCCCTTTGACTTCCATCTTTTCGCTCCCCATCCTGGACTCAATGTGGAAAATGCTGGAATGCGTTCGGATGGTATACCATTGATTCGAGTTTCGGGCACGATCAGCGAAGAAACAATAGCGAAGCTAGCGGCGACTCTTGGCGCCGATTCGGGCGGCGAGCGAACTCGCGAGATTACAAACAATCTAATTAACTACCGTGTTTTGCAGGAATTGAAACGTCGTGTTATTACTTCTAGCCCTAAGATTTTCTTGGTCGGCTCGCTTTTCTCCCGCGACGAGGTATCGGGTGAACTTATCCCTATTGATGAAGGCTGGTTCGCCAATCGAGGGCGGCTTGATCTTTTAGATTCATTCCGTTTTCCCGCGCGTTTGAGTCCAGAGGAATTTTCAATCCCTGCAGAGAGTAAAGTGACTGAGTTCGATATCGTGTCAGACAGAGTTATCACAAAGAATACGCGCTATGATAGGGAACTCTTCACTGCCGAGATAGCCGGGGAGTTCTATTTAAACAACCTGGTGTTTTGGCTTGATCGTAGGCTCGCACGCACCGATGTCGCCCAACTCGTGTTGCAGGATTTTCTTTCGCGACTCATCCATCAGCTTATTGATGATCGCCGTATCAAGCTTGGCGACTTGCTTCTCAATAAGTATCTTCTTGAAGAAAAAATAAGAGCAAAGCTCAACGAATATAGATTAACCGCCGCTGCATCAGGTCTCGAATCACTTTTAGATCTTCCTGAACTCGACGAAGGAATCGTTTGGGAGACTGATTTCTCTTTCTCGAAAGACCGCTGCCCCTATCCGAGAGCTAAACCTGCTTCTACGTATGGATTCGCAAAACACTTCTTTCCTGTCGTGGATGCTGTAAGTCATGGTGGAGAGGAATTAGCCTGTGCCAAAGAAATCGATGCCCTTGAAGAGGTAGAAACTTGGGTGCGCAATGTACCTCCTCGACACCAATGGTGTTTCAGGCTTCCTACTTCGAGGTACGATTTCTATCCTGATTTTGTAGCTTGTTTAAAAGATGGTCGTATTCTAGTAGTAGAATATAAAGGTGCGCAATTCCGTGGCAGTGAGGAACAAAACGAGAAGCGAAGAATCGGCCAATTATGGGCGCGTGCGTCCAAAGGGAAGGGTGTATTTGTCTGGGCGGAGAAAAAGGATGAAAGTGGCAGAGATGTACGCGCACAACTTCTTGCAGCCATCGAAAAGCAAGGATGACGGCATGAGTCCTTTAAAAAATCCAAAAGAGATAAGAGAGTATTTCCAAGATCTTTTTATAAGAAGTAATAACGCTTCTAAGGAGGCTTGGGAGAGCGGTATACTAATTACGCAACCACCATTGTATCTTCCCTTCAGCATAAGGGCTGCACGAGTTGCATTGAAAAGAATGCTAAAAATTTCCACTGGAGAAGAAAAATCTTTTTATTTCACTACCCTTAAATCCCTTGAAGACGATCAATTCGATGCACAGAAATATTCAGGGTGAATTATCTCGATTCAGCTTCGACCTCTACGATCTGCTCGAAGAAGCCAAAAGTATCGTGCCAGGTGTTATTTCATCCGCGGTCTCTATTTGGATTTTAGGTCACGCAAGTTTATTAGCATTTATAGAAATCGGTGATGTTGAGAAAAAAATTGTATTGCATCCGCTTTTAAATCATCCCGATACACCGCTTGAAGTTATACGATTCATATTGATCCATGAACTGATTCACATTGTCATTCCTTCGGTTGAAATTGAAGGTAGACAATTAGATCACCCTGATAGCTTCTGGGCTTTGGAGAAGCAACTGGTCCCGGAACGAGCTTTATATTGGGCATGGATGTACATCCATTAAGGAGTATGTAGTGAAGCGAGCCCGTCAACCTGTCCTGATCTTTATCATGTTGGTAGCCATTACCCCTTCAATTTTCGCCCAAGCTCTATTATCGGCTGATGTGAACCTTATAGACCGGGGACTTATCTTCCCTTATTCCAAGACTCTGGATATTGCCTCGGACATTACCCAATACGCAGCCTTCGCAAGCCCGGCGGCCCTTCTTTTTGTCGTGCCTAAATCCGATTATGTGGAGACAGCTCTCATGTACGCCGGCTCCAGCCTCTTGGCCTTCGGCGCTGGCAGCCTCATAAAGGCTTTGGTGCCCAGGGACAGGCCCTATATGTACTTCGACAGCCCGCCATCCCAGGCGGCGGTGGAGGGGGATGAATCTTTCCCTTCCCGGCACTCCTGCATAGCCTTTTCAGCCGCGGCCTTCAGCTCCACCCTTTTCGCCCTGCGATACCCGAATTCGCCCTACAGGGTCCCCGTAACCCTTGCTTCGTATGCCCTGGCTTTGGCCACCGCCGCCCTCAGGGTGGGCTCGGGCAATCATTTTTTAAGCGACGTTGCGGCTGGTGCCCTCATAGGCACTGTTTCGGGGGTCATCATTCCCCTTGTCTTCGCCAGGGACAAATAGGGAAGGGGAGGCTCCCTCGAGGCAGCTTGCGCGGGGCCACTCGCGCAGATAGAGATATTTTCTCTTTGGCCATTTCCGATGGGCTTTTTATTCATTATCATATCATAAAGCACGACAATGGAGCCTGAGCTCCTTGGGGAGGACTGATGATCGAATCGACCTATGCATTCACCCGAACAGAAGCCCAGACCGTGGAAAAAATCGTGGACGATGAGAGGGTGAACATAAACCACATCGTCGTGGAGCCTGGCAAGGCTGTAGTGACCCACGTTTCCAATTCCTTTGTGCACCAGATCGTAATCAGGGGTACGTTGAGCCTCTCGCTGGAGGATGGAGCCTTCAGCCACTATCCGGCGGGCACTATTATTTCCGTACCCTTCAACCAGAAGATGTCCATACAGAACCAGGGCTCTGAGACCCTGGAGTTCTTTGTCGTCAAGGCGCCCAATCCCAGGGGCATGCCTCCGGTTAAGAAGATAGGCTAAAGGTTCGCTATGGTTTCGCGGATAAAAAACCTGGATAAAAAGGCCGCCATACTCCTCATAGTGCTCTTCGGCATTGTCAGTCTCTTTGCCGACATGAACTACGAGGGGGGCAGGAGCGTGGTCGGCCAGTACCTGAAACTCCTGGGCACCAGTGCCTTCGCCTTGGGCCTGGCCGCAGGGCTGGGAGAATTCATCGGCTATGCGCTCAGGCTGGTATCGGGCAGCATTGCCGATCGCACCAGGCGTTACTGGCTTCTTATAATTCTGGGCTATGCCGTCCAGCTTCTTGCGCTGCCTATGCTGGCCTTTGTGCGGGGATGGGAGCTTGCCTTGATTTTTCTGTTTCTGGAGCGGGTGGGCAAGGCCATACGCAAACCCGCCCACGACGCGGTAATCTCCTTTGCCTCCAAGCAGACAGGGAGCGGCTTTGGCTTCGGCCTCCACGAGGCCATGGACCAGATTGGGGCATTCCTGGGACCTGCCCTCTTTTCCCTTCTTCTTTTCTCAGGTCCCGACGCGGCCAGCTTGGCTGAGTACAGGAAGGGGCTTCTGTTCCTCTTCATACCAGCAGGCCTGGCTATCCTCTTTACCCTAGTGAATCGCTTTATCTTTCCCCATCCCGAGAAGTTCGAGCTCAAAAAAGAAAGCCTGGAACTAGAGACCAAGGGCTATTCGAAAGCCTACTGGATAATTGTCCTCGCCGCAGGGCTTTTGGCCATGGGCATTACGGACTTTCCCCTCATCGGGCTGCATCTTAAGAATACTGGGAGCTTTACCGAGGCGGCGATTCCCCTTTTATACGCCGGGGCTATGGCGGTGGACGCCGCCGCCGCCATAGTGATGGGGCGACTTTACGACAAAATGGGGCTTAAGGTTCTGGCAGTTCTTTTCTTCGTGGAACTCTTCACAGCTCCATTGGTATTCTTGGGTCCCTTCTGGGCTATCCTTGTGGGCATGGCGCTCTGGGGAATCAGCGTAGGCACCCAGGAGTCGATTCTTAAGGCCGCCATTGGGGACAGGGTGCCCGAGGACAGAAGAGCGAGAGCCTTTGGCTTGTTCAACACCGTCTTTGGGCTTTTCTGGTTTGCCGGCAGCGCGATAATCGGCCTTCTCTATGATAATTTCGGCCCACTTCCTATGTCCCTGTTCTCGGTATTCGTCCAAGGAGCGGCGCTGCTTGTATTCCTGAGGCTTCTAAAACCGGATAAGGCGAGCCAGAGGCTTTAGAAGGGCCTATAACTGATTCCCTTGTCGAAGACATCCAGGTTTTCCCTTTTTTTCCACCAGCGAGCCAGAGCATAGGTGAGGGGGAAAATCGCCAGTTCATACACCGATGCCAGAAGCCCCTCGGAGAGCACGTTGTGCTGGATATCCGATAATGGCCAAGCCCCGGCGAAGGCGATGGTGGTGAAAATGGCGGTATCAAGGAAATGGGCAGGAATAGAAGAGGCCATAGCGCGGAAGAAAAATCCCTTGCCTTTCTGGGCTACCTTGAGCTTAGAGAGCAAGAGGGAGTTGAGCCAATCGCCTATCCAGTAGGCTCCAAGAGAGCCCAGGACTATCCTCCATGTGGTGGAAAAGAGGGTGGACATTGCCGAATGGATCTCAGGATCGATGCCTGGTAGAGCCGTGGCTAAGGCGAGCACGAGGCTCACCAGAGCCTGGGCGATGAAGTTGGCCCAGATAGCCTTTATGGAAAGCCTATAGCCGTATACTTCTGTCATTATGTCGGAAATTACATAGACCGCCGGATAGGTAAAAAAAGCAGCGGTAAGCAGGAAGGGTCCCACGCGGACCAATTTGGTCACTGTTATATTGGAGACTATGAGCAGAGCGCCGTAAACCACCGACAGCATTATAAAGGCAGGGGTGGGCCGATCTATGGTCGCTGATCGTTCTGTGGGTGAATCCTTGCTGTCTTCCGGGTTCTGCCGGCGAGTTTGTTTGTAATCAGCGAAGGCCATGGAAATATCTCATTTTCAGGTTTCCTCTCTGCCCTGACCCAAGGCCAGGAGTCTGGATTTTAGCGAGGATGCCCTGCCTCTTTCTACTACCACCGTTATCAGATCCCCCGGCTGAAGCTCTAATGCTTCGGCGGGGAAAAGGGAAGTCTCTCCCCTATGAACTGAAACCACCAAGCAACCCTCGGGCATGTGGCGGATCAAGACTCCGCAGGAGCGATAGAGGCAGCCTTCATGAAGGGGGTACGTGCTTGTATGGTTCATTCGATCATCGCTAAAAAGGCATCGACAATTTCAGGGTCGAATTGCTGTCCTTTTTGCTCCTTGAGATAATCAATAATTTTTTCCCTCGTCCATGCCTTGCGATATGGCCGATCGCATATTAAAGCGTCGAAGACATCGACAATAGCGAAAAGCCTAGCCTGCAACGGGATTTCTTTTCCCTTTAGTCCAAAGGGATATCCCGTGCCGTCATACCGCTCGTGGTGGTAGAGCGGTATAGCAAGACTGTCTTTTAGATACGAAATCCGTTCGAGCATATCCAAGGCGATCTTGGGGTGTTTCCGCATGAGCTCCCATTCTTCTTCGGTGAGGGGGCCGGGTTTCTTGAGGATTGAATCGGGAATCCCAATCTTGCCTATATCGTGGAGAAGCGCTCCCTTGTGGATTTGGGAAATTTCCAGATCCGAGAGTCCCAGTCGCACTCCCAGATTTTCGGCCAGATTGGTTACCCTGAGGGAGTGGCCTTCCGTATCCTCGTCCCTCAAATCCATGGCGGCTGACCAGCCTTCAATAGTGGCCTCATAGGAGGATTCCAGATCGTGATAGGCCTTCTGAAGGTTTTCATAAAGCTCGTTGTAATCCAAAGCCAGGCCGGTCTGGTTGGCAATCGCGTCGAAGAGGGCTAACCATTCGGTGGAAGGTTTGTATCCTTCTCTCCTGAACCAGACTTCCAGCACTCCCTTGACCACCTGTCCGCCGACTATGATAGGCGCCGCATGCTGGGCGCGGAAATTCTCCTTGGCTACGAGAATCCCAAGCTGGCTCTTAGGCTCGATGGTTGAAAAGTCATACACCGATACTATTCTACCTTCAACCGCAGTGGTGCCGATTATCACTTCACCGAATGGCACGCTGAAGTTGATCTGAGTATTCGCCATATATCCATTCTTGGCCTTGCAAATAAGGGTTTTCTTATCTTCACTCACCAGAAAGAGGGCTACGGCATCGCAATCGAGAATTTCCCGGATTTGGCCGAGCAGGGGGCGCATTACGGTTTCGAAATCCATATAGGTGGAGATAGTTCTACTGATCAGCTTTAAAAAGGAAATATTTTTAATCTGGGATTGAATCTTGGCCTGGGAGACAAGGTCCTTCATGGCTCTCTCAAGATGTGAAAACAAGAGTAGGGAGAGTCGTTTCTGATCAAATACATGAATTATCGGGTAGGAGAGATAGAGTTTTGCAACTATCTCTTCCTGGAGAACGATCTCCTTGGTAGAAATCGTACGATATTGATTTGTATCCTCGCTGACTTCGATGTTGCCGAATTGTTGTTTTATGCGCGCCGTGCCGTTGGTAAAAAGTTGTATTGAGAGCTTCCAGTCCAGGTCTAGGATTTTGGGGATAGACATGCAGCGCCGGCACAGTGTTTCGAGATTATGGGTTTCCCTGGTAAGCTTGGAGAAGAATAGCTCCAATTCCAGTTCCTTCTTCTCCTGTTCCTCGCTGGTTGTGTCTTTTCGTATAATGACAAATTGAACGAGACTTCTGCTGTTATTTCTTACCGGGCAGATCCTCCGCTCTTCAATATAGAGGGTGTTGTCCTTTTTCTTGCCTATGCCTTTGACTATACCGCCGTCCGATTCATTCCACTTTGTTACAAGAGTCTTCAGCCATTCCAAATCGGTTTCGGTCTCAAAATCGATGGCTGGCTGATCGAGCACCTCCTCGCTGGTTCTCCCTGTCAAATTTGTATATGCCTCGTTGATCCACTCGGTGGAACCCTGACGGTCAATGATTTGAATTGCCACCGGCACTGTCTGTAGGGCGGCAACCTGGAGCGCGATGAGGTCATTATTGATCTTAGCCCGTTTTTCCTGGCTGTGTTGAATAAGCGCATGCTGTATGGCCATAGGCAAGCGCTGAGGGCTGTCTTTGAGTATATAGTCGTAAACACCTTCGCGAATCGCCCGTATAGCGGCCTCTTCCCCAATTTTTCCCGAGACGAGAATAAAGGGTGCATCAACTCCGGCTTTGCGGACTATGGAGAAGACCCCGAGACCATCCAGGTGGGGCAATGACCAGTCGGAAAGCACGATGTCGTAGGAGACAGGATTAGAAAGCCTGGAAATCAATTCTTCTCTGCTCGATGCTACGTCGAAAGATGCGGAAGGAAAGCTTGTTTTTAATTGATGTTTCAGAAGGAAGACATCGTCGGGATTGTCCTCCACAATGAGAAATCGGAGCGCGGTGCTGATTAATTCCAAAGGAGCGACTTGCATAGTTCTACCTTAGGGAACATGTGGGAGCTTGGTTTAGTGAAAGCCAATACATACCTAAATTTTTTATGGCCTCATTAAAGCTATGAAATTCGACTGGTTTTCGTATGTAACTGTTGGCTCCGCATATATAACTGTTCAAAATATCCTCATCCTGACTCGACGTGGTGAGCACGACCACTGGTATGTGCTTAGTCTGGGTATTAGCCCTGATTTGTCGCAGCACCTCGAAGCCTACTATTTTAGGAAGCTTAAGGTCCAGGAGTATCAATCTGGGAGCGGGGCAGGGATCACGATCGGCATGAGCGCCTTTTCCGAAAAGATAGTCAAGGGCTTCCTCTCCATCGCGCACCACATCGATGCAGCTGTGGATGTTGTTATTTCGGAACGCTAAAAGCGTGAGCTCCTCATCATCGGGGTTGTCTTCGACCAAAAGGATTTTCGAATTTTCCTGTTGCTTGTCTTTCATTGCTGAGCCCCCAAAGAAAAATAGAATCGTGCTCCAATTCCAGTTTCGGCTTCGGCCCAGACTCGACCTCCATGGCGTACGGCGATTCTTCGTACTATGCTAAGTCCTATACCCGTGCCGCTGTAGGCCTTGTCTTCATGAAGCCGCTGAAAAGGCGTAAAAAGCCTTTCAGCGTTAACCATATCGAACCCGATGCCATTATCTTCGACACAGTATGTCATTGTTCCATTCCTATCCAGCGCGTACACTTTTACTACCGGGTGTTCTTTTTCGATGCTGTATTTCCAGGAATTCGATAGAAGGTTTCTCAACAAAATCTCCACTAGGGCTGGGTCGCCAAAGGCAGGTAAGGGCGATTGAATTTCTGTGTTTACCTTTTTGTCGGGGTAGTCCTCTGTCAAGTCCGACGCGATCGATTTGGCTAGGGCTGCCATATCGAACTTGGTTTTTAGAAGCTGTTGTCGTCCGATTTTTGAGAGACCAAGCAAATCCTCGATTAAGCTGCTCATTTTGGTGCTGTTGTTGCGGATTCTCTCAATATAATGTAGTGAGGTCGCTGGAAGAACCGGGCCGGCTTCATCTGCTAGGACAGAAGAGAAGCCCTCAATAGCCCGTAGGGGAGCCCTGAGATCGTGGGAAACGGAATAGGAAAATGCCTCTAATTCTCTGTTCGCTTCAAGCAGGTCCTCTGTTCTCTGGGCAATCCTCTGTTCAAGGCTTTGGTTGAGGGCGAGAACCTCCTGCTCGGCTTTAATTCTGGCTGTTTCATCGTGGATAATGGAGTACAGGACTTTTTGCCCTTTGAACTCCACGGGACCGGAGAAGACTTCCACATTTCGTATCGCTCCCGAGGCGGTCCTGTGCCTGAAATGGAATACGTTGGCTTTTCTGCTGCCGGCTCTTTCCATCTCTCGTTCGATTTCCCCAGGGCTGAGGGTATTTAGGTCATGCACGGTCATGGAAAGCAGTTTTTCTTTGGACCAGCCATAGAAGGCTTGGGCGGCGGGGTTCGCATCGATAATTTTGCCGGATTCGGGATCAACCAGCAACATGGTGGTGTGATAGTTATTAAATAAATTTCTGTAACGCTCTTCCGAGGCCTCCAGTTTTCGTTGGCTCTCGGCGCGTTCCTCGTTTTCCAAGAAAAGGGCGGCTATCAATGTGTAGCCCAGGGGAAAGACTATGAGAAATGTCGGGGCGATTATCGGGAGTGTTGCTGCCCATTGTCTGCCTGGGAGCAAAAGCTGGGCAAGGATCGTGAAAATATGAATTATAAGGCCGGTCAGCCAGAAACAGGGGAGCCTGCATGCGGTCTTGGGTCTGGCTTTTCGGAAAAAGTAAGCCCCTGTTCCAATGAGTGCGGCCAGAAGAATGGTAAGGGCTCCCGCATATTTGCCATCGCCGCCGATTACAAAAAACCTGAAGAGGAGCGAGACGGTCGCGGCGATGGTTGCGACCCAGGGGCCTCCGAAATTGCCAGCTATGCCGTGGATAATGCTTCTGGCGTCGTAGATGATGCCCTCGGAAATTCTAAGGGGCGAGAGCATCGCCAGGATTGCCGAAAGCCCGAAGAAGAGACCATTGGCTATGCGATAAGGGCAAGGCTTGGTTGTCAGGCTCCGTTCGGCGTAATGATGGAACACCGCGACAAAGACCACAAGAAAAATATTTTGAATCAGGGCGACTACGAACATCTAGCCTCCTGCTCAGCGAAGGCGTTTTTCTAGATGGGATAATATCATAATCACGGCTCGAAATAAATCGTTTAAAATCGAGGCTTTTTCAAAACTTAACAGACTTTTTAAATTGGCTCAATCAGATAGTCGGATCATTGAAAACCAGCGAGTCGGGAGCAAGTTGAAGCGCCAGCCTAAGCCCAAAGCCCCGTGCAAACTGTACAAGCGCCTCGGGTGGATAAAACGAGACATGGGTGTTGTCTATTCTATACCACCAGGCGCCGAAATCCAGGACAGGGCTCCCGTAGGGCGTAAAGGGCAGTATGCAGGTCTGGACAAAGCGTTCCAGGTATTCACCGTAACCCCTGGAGCTTTCTGTGTTGTCGTGTAGGAGGTATCGTTCTTTCGCCGCGTTCTTGCTTGGTAAAAAAAGGGGATCCAGGAATATAAAGCCGCAGGAAGGGCAGCGCCAATAATAGGGTTTCTCGACCAAATCGGGGACATAGAACAGGGCTGCTTTTTCTGTGCAGAGCGGGCAACGGCGCGGTATGGCGCCCCTGGGGCTCATCGCTTAAAAATCCAGGCTTCGGTGGAGAATTTTTCCTTTGCCAGGCTTCGAGCCCGGGCCAGCTCTTCTTCCGAAGGTTTGCCGGGGATCAGCTTCAGGTTTAGGGCTTCGGTAAATCCCCGAATGAGCGCCTTGACTGTTTCCTCGAAGCCTACTTCCCGGTCCAGGGCTTCAGACAGGGATCCGACCCTCTGCTTGACGTCGGCGATGAGTTTGCCCGTCGCCTTTTCCTTGGGCACCAAGAGGAGACAGAACATCTCTTCAACATCGACATGCAAGAGTATGGTCCCATGCTGGAGTATGCAGCCATGCTTGCGCGTCTGGGCGTTACCAGAAACTTTCTTGCCCCGCCAAAGAATATCGTTTATCGGGGTGAACTCGGTATCGATGCCTAAGAATCCCATGCCCCGCACAAGGGCCGAGCAGATGATTTCGTAGGATTCAATGATAGAAGACCTCGCCAAGGGGTGGGTTTCGGGGAGCGATAGGGAGTAGGTGACTTCTTTATCGTGCAGTACCGCTCCCCCGCCGGTGATGCGCCGTACTACATTCACGCCCAAGCGTGCGCAAGCATCCAGGTCTAGCTCCTGACGGGCTCCCTGAAAATATCCGAGGCTGATAGCCTTGGGGTTCCACCCATAAAGGCGCAGAGTGGGAAGCTCCCGACCCCGGGATACGGACTCTAGGATCGCCTCATCAAGACCCATGTTGAAATAGGCGTCGTGTACGCCCGTTTCCAGCAATCGCATCTCATGCGCCATACAATCCGCTCCTTATGACTGCTACTATGCCTTCACCGTGTATGCCTGCCATCTGCAAGCCCTGTTCCCTGGCCCTGGCGTCGAAGAAGGCGGCAAAACCTTCTAGGGGCAGGTTGGACAAAGAGGATTCCAGCGCATCGAAGCGCTCTTCAGGGATGGCGAAAAAATCCCCCTTGATGTTGATCGAACGGACGATGCGATTAGTTTGCTCGCCTTCTAGTTCTACTTCGATGCGCAAAAGCTTGCAGCCCTCGGGCTTTCCCTGGCAATGCAGGATCATTACTGGGCCTCCTTATGGCTTTTAGCTTCCGAAGCAATGCCTGCCTTCCATGCGTCAAAGGCGTGGTAGCTGGTCCGGGCAAAAGGTGAAGCCACGACGGTGGAAAAACCGGCAGCCTGAGCGTCTTGGGCATAGAGAGCAAAGGTGTCGGGATGGATATACTCCACCACGGGGATTTCCTTAGGCGTAGGCTGGAGGTACTGGCCCATGACCAGTATGTCCACCTTGGCGCGGCGCAGTTTGGTGTAGGTCTCCAGAAGCTCTTGTCTAGTCTCTCCAAGCCCTAGGAGAATAGAGGATTTTGTGATGCCTATTCCAAACTCCCGGGCCTGGGTAAGGGTTTTTATGCTTTTATCGAAGCTCGCCCGGGCGTCCCGCACGCCCTGAAGTCTTCGCACTGTTTCGACATTATGGGCTAGCACCTCGGGCTTGGCCGCGGCCACGATTTTCATTTCCTCGTCAATGTAATCGGGGGTGAGCACCTCGATCTTCACACCAGGGTTCTTGGCTCGAATCGCGCGAATGCAGGCTGCAAAGTGGCCGGCGCCCCGGTCGTCCAGATCGTCCCTGTCCACCGAGGTTATGACAGCGTATGAAAGGCCCATCTCCTGTATCGCCGAGGCGAGGGCTTCGGGCTCGTCGGCGCGCAGGGGGCGACCCGCAGGTCCCGACGTTACCGCGCAGAACCGGCAGCCCCTGGTGCAAATATCGCCCATAATCATGAAGGTAGCCGTGCCACAGCCCCAGCATTCGCCCTTGTTGGGGCAGCGTGCCTCGTCGCATACCGTGTGCAGCCCATGACGTGCTAAAATATGATCAACCCTTTCCCATTTGTTGCCCGCAGGCAGTCTGACCCTGATCCAGTCGGGTTTGCGAATTTTAGTATTTATTGTCATGTGTGTGAGTATAGGAAGGATTGTGCTAAATGAAAAGGGCCGCCCGAGAAATCGGACGGCCCTGATAGCGAGGGAGGGGATTGAACCCACGACCCAGCGGATATGAGCCGCTTGCTCTGCCAACTGAGCTACCTCGCCAAGGACCCAGGATTTATACCTGCTAGCTCTCGACTTAGTCAAGGCCTTGGTAGCTTTTATGCAGGCTCGGCGGCTCAATTACCTGGCGGTCGACTTTGGCTTTACAGTTTCTGCCGCAGCCGCTATACTCGGCCTAATTCCAAAGAAGTAGCATGCGGAGCGTGAATGTCATCCACGGATTGGCAGGACAAGAAACGACAAGAGGTTTTCGAAAGCACCCTGCGGGGGCTTGAGAGCAGACGACGAATCGACTCAACCTTTACGCTGGACGATTTGCGATCTGCCCTTAATCATCTGTATATTCTGGATGGGAATGACTTGATCGGCCGGGGCGAGCTGGGGGATATTGTCTCTTCCGCCACCATAGCCGCCTATGAGCATTTTCAGAGCGAGTGGGAAAAATCGTTGGCCGTAACCGACAACGAGGCCTCGAAAAAAGGCAGCAAGGGGGAAGCATGAGCGTC
The DNA here is from genome assembly GCA_002428725.1 of Spirochaetaceae bacterium UBA6076. Lineage (GTDB taxonomy): Bacteria > Spirochaetota > Spirochaetia > Treponematales > Rectinemataceae > UBA2256. The sequence goes on from DIXQ01000006.1 coordinate 15,328, forward strand.
GAGATCCGTGAAGTACGCAGCAGGGCGGAACTAAGAAAGTTCGTTGCCTTTCCCGAGATTATCTATGCCAACGAGCGAAACTGGGTACCCTCCTTTCTCTTCGACGATATGAACACCCTGAATCCCAAAAAGAATCCCGCTTTCGAATTCTGCGAAGCCCGGTGCTGGACCGCATGGAAAGATGGAAGGATGGTGGGCAGAATAGCAGGGATTATCAACCATCGTTTTGTGGAAAAATGGGGGAAAAAATTCGCCCGTTTCGGTTGGATCGATTTTATCGAGGACTTCGAAGTTGCCTCAACCTTGGTTACAACGGTGGAAGACTGGGCAAAGGCTAAGGGCATGGAAGGCCTGCACGGCCCCTGGGGTTTTACCGATCTGGATCGGGAAGGAATGCTGGTCGAGGGCTTCGGTGAGCAGGCTACCTTTGCCACTATTTATAACTATCCTTACTATCCTGCATTTATGGAAAGGCTGGGCTACGCCAAGGAAGTGGATTGGGTGGAGTTCAGGGTAACAACGCCGGAATCCATTCCCGAAAAGGTCCTGAGGGTAAATGAACTACTCTCCAAGCGTGCTGGGGTAAGGATCTACGAGTGGAAGTCCAAGCGTGAGCTTATTTCAAGGTTCGGAGCTCAGGTATTCGAGCTGATCGACGAAGCCTACGCGGGGCTCTATGGGACCACACCCCTAAGCCCCAGGCAGATCCAGGCCTATATCGACCAGTACCTTAATTTTGTCGATCCCCGCTTTACCAAGATAATGGTAGATTCCCAGGATAAACTGGCTGGCTTTGCCATTACTATTCCTTCGCTTTCCAATGCCCTGTACAAATCCAAAGGCAGACTATTCCCCTTCGGCTGGGCCCGGCTCTTGGCTGCGCTCCGTAACCCCACGAGCATCGATATGATGCTCGTGGCGGTGCGCAAGGAATATCTAGCCCGGGGCGTGGTGGCCTTGCTCATGACAGCCTTGAATAAGAGCGCCATAGAAAATGGAATAAAGGAATCGGAGACTAACCCTGAGTTGGAGACTAATCTGGCGGTACAGGGGATATGGAAGGACTATCCAAAGCGTCAGCATAAGAGGCGACGCATTTTCGTTAAAGCGCTCTAGCCTATCTCTGGCTCACGGATATATAGAGGAGCCTCGTCCTCCAAGGCAGCGCCCTGCTCCCGATACTTCTTTGATGCAAGCAAGGCCATGGCCGCCGCAAGACGATCCGGCGCCAAGGCCTCGATGCGATACCCCGGCCGTTCCAGTGCATAATCGATAAAAAAGTCCGCTCCCTGTCCCACAAAGCTTAGCTCCTGGTCGGCGTCTACAAGAGCTAGAAGATCCTCAATAGAGATGTCCAGATATTCGCTCTCCCGTCTGCCCCGCCGATAGATCGCCGCGTAGAGCCGCTTTTTTCGGGCGTCTAGCACAGGCACTACGGTTTCGCTTCTTTCGGGGGTGGAATGGGCATAGGGCTCAAGATTCCCCGCGATGCTCCAGGCAATACAATCCAGGGTCGGCAGGGATACCCAGGGCTTGTCCAGGGCGAGGGAAAGTCCCTTGGCGGTGGAAATCCCAATTCTTAATCCAGTAAAGGAACCCGGTCCTCCGGTACAGGCAATAAGATCCACCGAATCTACCGGTACGGCAGACTGTTCCAAGCAGCGGCCGATTAATGGCAAAAGCAGCTCGGTATGACGGAAACCCTTTTCGGCAAGGCTGAAAAGGCTGCCGTCTTTTCTCGCGAGCCCAACCGTCAAGAGGTCAGAGGAGCAATCGAAAACCAGAATATTCATGGAATCAGTGCCTCCAGCCATGCGCCGTTGAGACTGATGCGTCGATCTCCTGTGGGGCTCATATCGATTTCGATGACCGCGGCTTCCTTATCGATGCTGTCGCGCAATTTTTCGCTCCACTCGATGAGGCAGAGAGTACCCGGAACCCCCAATAGCTCGGAGCCGCCGATCTCCTCGAAGTCTTCATCCCCACGCAACCTGTAGGCATCGATATGACGTAAGAGCAAGCGGCCTGGGTATTCTGAAATAATCGTATAGGTGGGGGAGCTGATTTCCTCTACTATGCCCAGCCCCAGGGCTATGCCCTTGCTCAAGGTGGTTTTACCCATACCCAGGCCGCCTCTGAAGGCTACAACCGCACCCGAGGGCGCCGCTCCCCCTATGCGTTCTCCCAAGGCTATGGTTTCTTCTTTGTTGTGGCTAATAAATGTCTTCACTCATATCCCCTACCGTCGGCGAAAGCTTTTCGCCGCCACGGCCTTTATAAAATGCAATGCAAGTATAGCCTTTCGGCTCGATTCGCGACCAGCACCCTACGGATAAAAGAGCTTCTTGCGCCAATGTCCTGCAGACCTTATACTTATAATATAAATAATTCTCCTAAGCCCGGAGGAAAGCAGATGACAGAAAGTGGAATGAGGTTTTCCGCATCGGATGGTAAAGTTCTGGTGTATAGGCGTAGCCTTCCTTCTTCGACACCAAGGGCGGTGGTGTTGATCGGACATGGAATGAACGATCATAGTGGTCGCTTTGTCGAGCTGGCTGAAGCGCTCACTGAAATTGGTATAGCAGTGTATATTCCCGATTTGCGCGGCCATGGAGACACGGACACTGGAGAAAACAGAGGATATTTAGCCGACAAGGATGGCTTCAGACGGGTATTGGACGATCTGGTCGAGCTGGGGGACTTCGCCGCAAAGGAACAGAATGATGTGCCGCTTTTCTATTTTGGGCATTCCTTCGGTGCCCTTTTGGGCATGGGACTCTGCAGCATATACGGCAAGTATCTGGATGGCGTGGTGCTCTCCGCTCCACCTGAGCAGCCTTCGGGGATGCTGCGTGCAGCTGGCAAGCTGGTAGTCGCCATAGGAAGCAGACTACGCGGATCCCATGCCCCCGCCAAGCTTCCCAGGAACATGACCTTTGGAAACTACAACAAGACGGTAGACCAAGCGAGGACCGCTTCTGACTGGATCACCAGGGATAACAATGTCGTAGACGCCTATCTTGCGGATCCCAAATGCAATTTTGTCTGCAGCTACGGCTTTTACGCCGATTTGATGGACGGCCTTGACATGGTCTACGCTCCCGGGTTTCTGGAGAGCGTGCCGACTAATCTGCCTATCTACCTTTTCTGTGGCTCCAGGGATCCGGTCATTGGCATGAGGGAAGGCTTTGATCGACTTGTTCAATCCATAAAGGCGCTGAATATTGTCGATTTCGAGACCCGCTGCTATGAAGGCGGAAGACACGAGTCGATCAACGAATTGAATAAGGACGAGGTGATTACCGATATTGTGGACTGGTGCTCCCGACATATTGCACAATAACGGTCGATAACTGCATAATCGTATAAAATCAGTGAGGCTTCTTAAGTGTTCATCAGATATTCGCGCGACAAAAAAGGCAATCTCGTCGAAAAAGCACTCGTCTACACTGAATCCGAGCACGGAATCCATAAATCCATGATCGATCCCGACGCCCTGCGCATTGTCGAGCGTCTTAAATCTGAAGGACATCAGGCCTATATCGTGGGCGGCGCGGTACGCGACCTCGTCCAAAACAAAAGCCCAAAAGACTTCGACCTGGTTACCGATGCCCTACCCAATAAGATAAAACGACTGTTCCGCAACGCCCGGGTCATAGGTAAGCGCTTCAGGTTGGTACATATCATGGCCGGTGGGCAGCTCTTCGAGGTGAGCACCTTTCGATCCAACATAAACGGTTCGATAGGCAACGAGTTCGGCACCATGGATGAGGATGTCTTAAGGCGGGATTTTACTTTTAATGCCCTGTACCTGGACCCCACCGACCTGAGTCTGGTGGATTTTGTTGGGGGCTACAAGGATCTGCGGGCAGGCCGAGTAAAACCGATAATTCCTTTAGGTATAATATTTAAAGAAGATCCGGTACGAATCGTCCGCTGCCTAAAGTATGGCGTGTCCGCTGGCTTTAGCATTCCTTTCAGCCTGCGAAGGGCTATTCGCAGGGACTCACGGCTTCTAGCAAATGTCAGCCCATCCCGGATGACAGAGGAGTTTTTCAAGATTTTAGCCTGCGGAAAGGCTGAGATGGTGGTCCGGGCTTTAGTGGAGTTTAGGATACTTCAGTACTTTGTGCCTTCGGTCTGGGCAAGGATGAGGGACGACATTGTCTACGCAAATAGGCTTTTTTCCGATCTTGACAGCCTCGACGCGCTGAAGCTGGATCTTGGCGATGCCATCGAGGAAAAGGAAGGGATGCATCAAGGCCAAGGCGGAAAATCCCGAGCACTTTCGGTGATTCTATCTTATTTTCTAAAATCCTTTTTGCTACCCCAAAAGGCTGATGGCGAGGACTCGGGAGAGAAGTTTAGGGAATCGCTGCTGGCAGCCCGGGCTTTTATTCAGCCCCTCAACGCACCGAGGGTCGATCTTGAGGCTGCGGTACTTATGATTTTCCGCAATTCTGGTCTATCGCCGCTGCAAAAACCGAAAAAAAGCCACCGTAGGAGAGAGTATAAAACCAAAAAGCCTATACTTGCTGACTCATTGGATTCGACAACAGCAACTTAATTTTTAGTCTGACTATTGTTTCGTGTTATATAAATATAGGCATTAATAAAAATCGGGTAATGATTTTATCCAAACATTCTCTAATTTAGTAAATGGCAAGCACAGAAATGCTTGTCACCGTACTCGAGCATTGGTGGTTCCTTGTACTTACAGAGATCGTAGGCGTAGGCACAACGCGTATGGAACCGGCAGCCGGTAGGCGGCGAGACAGGGGAAGGGGCGTCTCCTTCAAGGAGTATTCGCTCCTCCTGTCTGTCGGGATTGGGAACCGGAATTGATGAAAGCAAAGCTTTTGTATAAGGATGTAATGGTTTGTCGAAGAGGGTTCGTTTGTTAGCGGTCTCGACGATTTTTCCTAAATACATTACACAGATTCTGTCAGATATATGCTTTACAACAGCAAGATCGTGAGCGATGAAAAGATATGTGAGTCTGTGGTTGCGTTGCAGATCTTTGAGAAGATTTATTATCTGTGCCTGAATGGACACGTCTAAGGCAGAAACAGGCTCGTCGCATATGATGAGTCTCGGCTCCACGGCGAGCGCACGGGCTATTCCGATTCTCTGACGTTGGCCGCCCGAAAATTCGTGAGGATAGCGGTCGGCATGCGTTGCGTCGAGGCCTACCATCTTCAGGAGTTCCTGGATTCTCGGCTTCATCAGTTTCCGGGCGACGAGGTTGTGCACCAGAAGCGGTTCGCCGATGATTTCGCCCACCGTCATTCGCGGATCGAGGGATGCAAATGGATCCTGGAAAACGATCTGCACCTTTCTTCTAAAAGCTTTCATGTCATTTTTATGGATCGAGAAAATGTCTTTGCCCTCGAAATGTGCCGACCCTGATGTCGGATCTTCAAGTCGGATAAGTATTTTCCCGGTCGTCGATTTGCCACAGCCGGACTCTCCAACCATGCCGAGCGTTTCACCCTCCAGGATACTGAACGAAATGCCATCGACCGCTTTTACCGAACCGGCCGGGGAAGGAAAGTGTTTAACCAGATCCTCGACTTCCAGTATCGCTGCACCTTTCTTCATTTCGCTTTTCCTCCATCCATCGGTGCATTCCCTGTATCGCTCATCGTAATTGCTTCTCTTTTCACTGCGTTCCAGCATGCTACGGCACGTTTCCCCGCGTCGAAAGATTCCAGGGGGGGGGCTTCGGTCCTGCAGCGCTCCGTCGCGCGGACACAACGCGGGTAGAAAGCACAGCCTGGTGGCATCTCCTGCTGGTTCGGTACGACTCCCTCGATTGCTTGAAGTCGCTCAACCTCTTGATCTATACGAGGAATAGACTGGAGCAAGCCAATCGTATAAGGATGTCTTGCGTCCTTGAAGATATCTCTGACAGCGGCTTTCTCCACGATTTTTCCTGCGTACATGACGACGACATCGTCCGCTAGACCGGAGACCACGCCTAGATCGTGAGTGATGAGGATTATGGAGGTACCGAATTCCGATCGCATTTTCTTCATGAGATCTATAATCTGGGCTTGTATGGTGACATCGAGAGCTGTTGTCGGTTCGTCGGCGATGAGGAGTTTCGAGTTGCACGACAGAGCCATGGCGATCATTACTCGCTGGCGCATGCCGCCGGAAAGCTGATGCGGATAGGAGTCCATGCGCTTTTCAGGCATGGGAATGCCCACTCGCGTGAGCATTTCTATTGCCTTTTTCTTGGCATCAGTTGTGCCGATTTTCTGGTGCAGGAGGATTGCCTCTGATATCTGGGTTCCAACCTTCATTATGGGATTCAGGCTCGTCATGGGTTCCTGGAAAATCATGGAGATATCGTTTCCCCTTATGCCGCGCATCTGCTTTTCGGTTTTCGTGAGCAGGTCCTTTCCTTCGAAAACGATGCTGCCGCTCACGATCTTGCCGGGCGGGTTAGGGATCAGGCGCATAATCGAAAGCGACGTCACGCTTTTCCCGCAGCCAGACTCTCCCACGATGCCCAGGGTCTTTCCTCTTTCGAGGTTGAAACTGATGCCGTCCACGGCTTTTACGACACCTTCCTCGGTTCTGAAATATGTCCTCAGGTCCTTCACTTCGAGCAAATTGTCGGCCACGATCCCCTCCATCAGAGCCCCAGTCCATTAAGCACAGCCAGGAGTGCGCCGTACTGAATCTGGACTAGATCGCGTATGGCGACGGTGCCGTAGTCGAGCGCTTTTCCGATCTCATCCATCATGGCGTCGATCTTCGCGTCCAGCGTTTTGTAAGCCTCTTCGATGATGGGATTGTATTCCTTGGCCAGCTGAGCTTTGAGCGCCCTACGGTACATCGAAATGATGATCCCCTGATAGAAGGGAGTGATGTAGAGGGCATGGGCTTCCTGGGCTACCGTCGCTTCCTGCTCCATGATTTCCTTGGACATCGCCCAGGCTTTTTCGCCGTCCATCCTGTTCAGCATCTGCCCTATGAAGCTGGCGGAAGCGTCGCGCAACACGGGTTCCTCGGTCAGTAGCGCCAAAGTGTCGTCCACCACCTTTTTAGCGAAGGTCAACAGCGCGCGCGCGCGCTCGATACCGTCCAGCACCACGGTTCCGTGCTTTTTGCCCACGGGGCTCGTGTCGGCGATCTTGGCAGTCTTGAAATAGGGAACTTCGGCGATGAGGGTGAAAGGCTTGCTGACTGTTTCCGCGTAATCCCTCGAGGATCCGCCGCCGAACATATACTTTGCGGGATCGCCTGTGCCGAATTTTTCGAAATAATCATATGCGTCGCTGGCAAAGTTGGTGGCATAGACGGCGGGATACAGCTCCTTGCAGTATGGGGCTTCAGGCTCTCCCAGGGAAAGCGACAGCCCGCGTTCGGTGGGCAGGCGATGAAAGTCGGCATAGGCCGACTCGAGCGGTCGCGAAATATAGTAATAGGCGCCGCCAAAACCGGAATTGTGAAGCGAGTACATGACAGCCGGCCTCGTGATGTCGATAGCCTTCATGAGCGCCTTCGTTTCAGGAATCGGCTTGTCGAACTTGAAGGTTTTATATTCCACGGGAAAGGTCCATTCGGCCTGGTCGTCTCCCCTCGGCCTGTAAAAATCGCGGGCGTAGTTCTTGAGCGTGTAAGGTCCCTTGAACCAGCCCTCGTTGCGCCTCGTACCGTCAGGGTCGATGCAGGGAATGATGTTCCAGGTTCTTCCCTCGCGCATTTCGGGGCTGGCCGAGAGTTCGTCAAGGAGGAAGTAGGCCATCATCGCACCGATGGGCTCGTTCGGATGGGGCGAGGCGAAAAGAAGTATGGAAGTCGGGCCATTCCCTACCGTGACCATGGGAATCTTCTCCCCGTTTTTGGATTGGCCGACATAAGTCAGGCTGCAGAAGCCGGGATTGGCTTCCGCCACGCGTTTCGCGTGGCCGTAAAGCTCGTCGGTTCCATAGAATTGGGTAAAGGCAGGCACGCGGGAAAGTCTTTCGTCTATAGTCATGGAAGCACTCCTATTTAAGCTGTTTCGAGAGTCGGGGGTCGAGCGTATCGCGCAACGCGTCGCCGATGAAGTTGAAACTAAGCACAACCAGGAAAATGCAGAGTCCCGGCCAGAGAATCATGTCGGAATTGAGAAGTATATAATCTTTGCCCTCGTTCACCATCGAGCCCCATTCGGGGGTCGGCTGCTGGACGCCGAAGCCGAGAAAACCCAGCGCTGCCGAGGAAAGAATTGCCCCCGGAATTCCCAAGGTAGCCTGCACGATTATAGGGGTTATGGTGTTGGGCATTATGTGCCTGAATATGATGCGCGAGTCGCTGCAGCCTGTGGTCTTGGCCGCCTGGATAAACTCGATATTCCTGAGCGAAAGCACCTGGCCACGAACGAGCCTGGCGTAGCTGGGCCAATGCACGAGCCCCAGTACCCACATGACATTAAAAATGCTCGGTCCAAGTATGGCCATCACCGCAATGACGAGGATGAGGAAGGGAAAGGAATAGAACACTTCTACGAGGCGCATGACGGTGAAATCCACCCATCCGCCATAGTAGCCGGAGAGAAGACCCAAAATCGTTCCGACAACAGCGGCCAACGTCACAACGACAATGCCGATGAGAAGGGAGATGCGCGCCCCATAAGCCAGCCGCGAGAAGGTGTCCCTGCCGAAATTGTCGGTGCCTAGTAGATGCCCGCCGCTTCCCGCCGGTACGAAGGCATGCTCCAGATCCATGGTATAGGGGTCGAATCGCACAAGCACCGGGGCTAATACCGCAATTACGATAAAGGCGGACAGTGCGATCAGGCCGACTATGCCCAACCTGTGACGGGCAAACACCTTGAGGAGCCGCGGTGCGCCGGAGAATATAGTTTTCCGTTTTTTCATATCAATCGTACCTGATCCTCGGATCTATGAAGACATACAGAATATCCACGATGAGCATGACCGCCACGAAGCAGATCGCGAACACGAGCACCGTTCCCTGGATGAGCGGGAGGTCCCTGAATTTTACGGCGTTCATGGCCAGCATACCGAGTCCGGGCAGGGAAAATATCGTCTCTATTATGACGGCGCCGCCCAGCAGCGAGCCGAACTGCATGCCGAAGGTCGTAAGTATCGGAAGGAAGGCGTTCGGGAAAGCGTGTTTGAAAAGCACACCCATTTCGCTTTGCCCTTTGGCTCTGGCCGTCCTCGCGAAGTCCTGGCCCAGCGCTTCGATCATGGTGGCGCGCGTGAGCCTCGTGAGAATACCCGCCATGCTGCTCCCCAAGGTGATCGAGGGCAGAATGAGATAGCGTATCTGTTTCAGGAAGGTCGAGTCATAGGTGGGAAGTCCACGAATAGGGAGCCAACCCATTCTTAGGCCGAAAAAGAGTATGAGGAGAAGCCCTAAATAGAAAGAAGGCATCGAGACGCCTACCAGCGCTATGGCTGTGGCGGAATAATCGAAAATGGATCTGCGCCGCGCCGCGGCGAGCACTCCAAGAGGGATGGCGATGCACAGGGAGACGAGGCAGGAAAAAATGGTCAATTTGAAGGTGTTTCCGATTTTTTCGCCGATCATCTCGGCCACAGGTCGGTTGAACTGCACGGATCGCCCCATGTCGCCTTTTACGAGTTTTCCTATGTACGACACATACTGAACATACCAGGGGCGATCGAGCCCGAGCTCAGCCTTCAGCTTTGCTACGTTTTCTACGTTGACCGTTTCATTGCTCAGCATGAGGCTAATCGAATCGCCCGGGGCGAAAGAGACTAACGCGAAAACGATGAAGGAGATGCCGACGAGAACCGGGATGGTCGTCAGGATCCTTCGAGCGAGGTATTTACCCATTCTTCCTCTCCAAGCCCGAGGACCCGCCCCGGGCTGCCAATGCAACCCGGGATCGAGCCTATGGATTTATTTGTTCTATTTGTTGAGCCAGACGTTGTTTTCCGTTGAGACGAGTGTTAAGCCGCCCCATGGAGGCACAAAGTCCACCACTTTCTTACTCGCTACCGCGTAGCTGTATTCAAAATAGAGAGGTATGCCGACAGTGTCCTTGAATACCAGGCGCTGGGCTTTTTTCCAGAGGGAAGAAAGCTCGTCAAATTTGACCTTCGTCAAGGCTTCGTCTAGGAGTTTGTTGACTTCCGGATTGTTGTAGAAGTGCGTGTTCGCGGCTCCGATCATGCTTCCGTGAAAGAGCGAATGGAATCCGGTTGTACCCGCGAAGCTGTAGTCGAAGAAGACGGTGGTGTTGCCCTTGAGAAGATCATCTGCCCAGACGGCCGTATCCTGGGTGAGCACGCTCGCGTTAATGCCTTTTTCGCGCAGCTGCGTCGCGAGAATGGTGAGCGCCTTGACCTGCGAGCCGGCCAGCGTCTTGATCTCGATCTTGAAGGGTTTTCCGTTGAGATCGAGGAAGCCATCGCCGTCTTGATCCTTAAAACCGTTGGCAGCCAGGATCTTTAGGCCTTGAGGGGGATCATAGCTCCAGAGGTCTTTCAGCGAGGTATCGTAACCGAAGGGAACCCAGGGCGGAACCTGTCCGTAAGCGCGTTCGCCATGGTCGCCTATGATCGCTTTGTAAGCGGTATCGATATCCAGAAGCATGGAGAGGGCTTTTCTGACTGCCGGATTGTTGTAGGGCTCGACTGTCGTATTGAAACCGAGGCCGCGGTACGAACCACCGCCGGACTTCACCACGTTGAATTTGGGATTTTTCTCGAAGCTGTCGGCCATTTCGAGGTTGAAAAGATGCTTTATCACATCGATTTCGCCCGACTGGAGCGCGATGGATTGGGCCAGAGGATCGGGAATGACCACGAATTCCACGGCGTCGAGATATACGGGCAAGCGATAGAAGGCGTTTTTAACCAGAAGCAGGCCGGAGTCTGGGGAAAAGCTTTTGAATTTGTATGCGCCGCTGCCGATCGGATATTTCGCGAAGCCGTCTTCGCCCAGCTTGTCAATGGCTTCCTTGGGAATGACGCACATCCGGCAGAGCCTGTTGGGGTCGTTGACCAGGAAGGGCTGGGGCGTCTTGGTGGTGATTTCCACGGTATAGCGATCGAGAGCTTTTACGCCGGTGATGGGGCCGAGGGTATAGGCGGTGCTCGTCTTCTGCATGAATTCTATGGAGTAGACCACGTCGTCGGCGGTGACTTCCCGGCGCGTACCCTTAGGGAAAACCGGATTGTCGTCATGGAAGAGAACGCCCTTCTTGATCGAGAAAACCCAGGTGAGCGGATCGGGATTGGTCCATCCCTCAGCGAGCGACGGAATCGGCTTGAAATCGTCCTTGCTAAGAATGAAGAGCGTGTCGAAGATGACGCTTTGGGAATCCGTGATATCGTTCGCGGCGGTCTTGTAGAGCTGGAGGCTCTGAAGGCTTGATGCGGCGACCTTCAATGTACCGCCAGATCTTGGCGTCGCAGCAAAAATTGTTGTTAAGCCTCCTAGTAGTAGTACAACAAAAACGAATACTGTGAATGTTTTCCTGAACATCTCAGGACCTCCTATCGAAAAATTATGCGGCGATATACACCGCTTAACGCCTAAAAGGAATATATTGCACCTAAATGTATATATCACCATCCTCAACGCTTAGTCGAATATTCTTATTAACTATATGCAATGTTAATTATATTCCGAGTTTAGCGACCTAAAAGTGAATCTTATCGAACATATTCCATTATAAAGCTCGTCAACGCAATAGAAGATGTGAATAATTATGTCACTTATATTGTATTTTTTATACGCGCGTAAGGTTGTTCAAGAAAAAGAACACTCTCTCTACACCAGAATGCAATATAGGATTGTACAAAACACATTTAAGACAACTAGGGGGAAAACACTGCTTGTGAGCTTTCCTACTAACCCATTGAATAGACCATTCTCTCATACCGTGTTGCCTCATAACAAAAACCAGTCCTACGGAGTGGTTGCCTCATAAGTCAGAATCCAGTCCAATGGATACTGGACTAGCGTAGTAATTAAGGTTTTATCATTGAACTATCCTCATGCACCAGTATTGAAAGGAAGAGTTCTGAAAGCGCGTCCACCTGTCGAGCAAGGGCCAGTGGATCAAGCGACGAGAGACGCGCACGGAGTAGGGTTTTAGTAGACTCGTCCACAGCGGGGTTCTCGAGCAGTCGCGCGGCAGGGGTCTTTGGCTGGTTATAGATTTTCTTGTATTTACTGCCATATCGGGTTTTGGTGATCAATTTCTGAGAAGGGTAAAAGTAGTTAAGCAAGAGTCCGTGGGCATCGTAAAGCGCATTCGAGGTTTCGAGCATTTCCTGGGAAGAATACCGTGCATAGCCGACGAGTTTTCTGATGGTGTCGAAGTTTTTCTGCTCGACATAACAATTGTCATTCTTTTTACCGGCTCTGGAGCGAGATAGAGCAATGGGAGGGAGGCCTTTATATGTTCAAGGCCAGCGTGTACCCACTTGAAGGCTCTGTTCTGCATAGCGAAGCACTCTGTCCATCCTGAGGCGATATCGGTCATGCAAAGGGTGAATGCGCACTGATCCGAGAGGATGCCACCATCATGGCCTACGGTGTCGATCTGGCAGTGTCCATGGAGACAGGAAGTCCATTCGCCGAAGGTGCGGACGGGGATTGATTCCTTGAGGCCACCTGAAGGCCTGGTATAGCTGTGTCCGCGAATCTTTAACTTTACGCGAATGGGTTTGATCGGTGTAGTGTGGAGGGCGTCCTGAGCGTTGGGGTTGGTGTTTGGGCTTTCTTTTTTTGCCTGATGCTTTTATCGTTTTGGCTCTCAGGAGCGAGGTGGTGTAATCGCGATTATACCCGGTTATTTTACAGAACTCATCGAGTATGGCTTCCTTGCCTTTTTTCGTTTCTTTGCAATACCGAGTGGCTACTGCCTTGGTTATTTCTTTGCGTGTCCTCATGTTCAGCTCCCTATGGTACCCTGAGACCTTCTTGTTTCTCAGAACGAGATATTACTTATGAGGCAACCACCTGTTTTCGACGAGATTATTTATGAGGCAATGCGCATACTTGACAATTAAGGCTAGGTTTTTCACTATAGGGCCGTGAATCCAGAAAAGTTGTCATTACTCTCAGATCAGGAATTATTGCTGCTCGCGGAGCGTATGGGGTTTTATATTCCCGAAGGTCTGGATCGTCTTTTTATAATTGAAGAAATAATATCAGCCCTGGAAGACGAGGACAGAGAAAGGGTTTTTAGCCATGATGGCACGGGCCATGTGGAGGAAAAAAAACTTTCAGGTGGCGCCTTTACTTCCTACGCGATACCGATACCAACCTGCGTGCCTGACCGCTACAATGAAACCATGGTCCGAGCCCTGCCCAGGGATCCATCCTGGATCTATGCCTATTGGGATATTGCCGATCAGCGCAGGTCCAGCCTGGGCGAAGATGGGAACGCGGTCGGCTTATTCCTGAGGGTTGTGGAAATGGGATCGACGGGGGATGGGCGAAGGAGTTATTTCGATATTCAGGTAACACTGGACGATTGGAAGTGGTATATTAATATTCCAAGACCTGGCCACTCCTATCGGGTCGACCTCTGTTTACGCGCTATCGATAAAATCAAGGTATTAGCCCGATCCAACGAGGTCAGAATGCCCATTCATTATCTGGAAGGTTTTTCCAAACTTTCTCAGATGACAAAAAGCCTACTCATTCTTTCAGATTTAGAGGGGCTGCACCTGGCCGAGCCGGGTACCGATAACCCAAGCAGAATACTCGCAGCGGAAGAGGAATAAGCGCCTGTGATAAACAAGCCCTCCATTGCCTTAGTGCTCAACGCTCATCTGCCCTTCGTGCGCAAGCCTGAGTACGAGTCTTTTTTTGAGGAACGTTGGCTCTTCGAAGCCATATCGGAAACCTATCTTCCTCTGCTTCGGCTTTTCAGGAGACTGGACGCTGATTCCATTCCCTTTAAACTGAGTCTTTCTATTTCACCGACCCTATTATCCATGCTTTCCGACAAACTCTTGGGCGAACGCTATGCCCGCTACCTTGATATGCAGCTTGATTTGGCGGCAGCTGAAAAGAAACGTCTGGGCGGAGATTCGGTATTTAGTCCCTTGGCGCAGCTTTACGAATCCCTGTACCGACGCAACAAGGAAGACTTTGAGCAGCTTTATTTCCGCAATATCCTCATGGGATACGATTACTACTATAAACGGGGTAAGATCGATCTGCTCACCAGTGCCGCAACCCACGCTTTTTTACCCTTGTACCAGGACGCTCCCCAGGCAGTACTCGCTCAGATAGAGACGGCCATAGTCACTCACAGAACTATATTCGGGAAAATACCCCAAGGGTTTTGGCTACCCCAGTTTGGCTGGTATCCTGGGTTGGGAGAGATGCTGGCGAATTACAATATTCGATACAGCATTGTGACTACCCGAGGAGCCCTCCTGGGCAAGCCTGTGCCGCAGTACGGCTCCTTTACCCCCTTGCAGAGTCCTTCGGGGCTTAGGCTTTTTGTTCGCGATGCGGGGGCAACCAAGGCTGTGTGGTCGGAAACCGAAGGCTACCCTGCCGATCCTGTGTACCGGGATTTTTACAGGGATATCGGCTATGACTTGGACAGCGCCTATGTAAACCCCTACCTGGGAATGGGTGTAGAACGGGGCTATACGGGGTTTAAATATTGGGCGGTGACCGGCCATACCAATAACAAACGACCCTATGAGCCTGTGGCCGCGTCTGCAAGGGTAGTGGAGCATGCCAGAGCCTTTCTTTCGGAACGAAAAAATTCAGCCAGGGCGGCTGCCCAGTGGATGAAAGACAGAAAACCCTTGATTGTTTGCCCCTACGACGCCGAACTCTTCGGCCACTGGTGGTTTGAAGGCCCGCTCTTCCTCGAAGCCCTCTTTAGGGCGGCGGCGAGGAAAAAAGATGAGGAAGACCTGCAGTTTGTCACCCTGAGCGAATACGATAGGGAGAATCATGACAACCCCGTCTCCGAACCGGAGTTTTCTTCCTGGGGCGAGGGCGGCTACGCCGAAGTTTGGCTGGACGGCTCCAATGACTGGGTCCACCGTCACAGCCGGCAGACGATGGAGCGAATGACCGAACTGACCGAGCGTTTCCCCGACGAATCGGGCTTGCGGGAGCGGATACTCAATCAGGGCGCTCGTGAGGCTTTGTTGACTATGTCCTCGGACTGGCCCTTGCTGCTGCGCTCGGGGCAGTCCAGCGACTTTGCCCGGAGACAGATCGAGGAATCGGTGGCAAACTTTACCAAGATTTACGAAATGCTCTGCGCAAACACCGTAGATACCGAATGGCTTACCAGCTTGGAGCGCAAGAATAATCTCTTTGCCGATATCAATTACAGGGTATTTGCCCGGAAGCGCTGATTTTTCTCGTCGTATATACTAAGATCTTCCAGAACGAGCTGTTTCAATATCAAGCGAGGAGCTGAGAATGAACCTAGTGATAATCGGGGCACAGTGGGGTGACGAAGGAAAGGGCAAAATTGTTGACTATCTCGCTCATGAGGCAGGAATCGTCGTGCGTTTTTCCGGAGGCGCCAACGCAGGGCATACTATCGTGCTCTCCGGCACTAAGTATGCCCTCCACCTTGTGCCGTCGGGCATACTGTATCCCGATAAGACAGTCATTCTCGGTAGCGGCATGGTAGTAGATCCCGAAGCTTTTTTCTCCGAACTGGGAGACCTTGAGTCTAAGGGCGTCGACTGGAAGGGGAGGGTGCTCATCTCGGACAGAGCTCATATTGTTCTTCCCAGCTATAGAAAACTGGACAAGGAAATCGACGCTAAACGGAAAAAACCTATCGGGACCACCGGAAGGGGAATTGGGGTGGCCTATTCCTTAAAAGCCTCGAGAGACGGGATCAGGCTGGCCGATATCGATGACCCTGAGCGTCTGGCGAACCTGTTGGAGGAAGACAGGGCATTCTTGGATACATGGAGGAGCAGGCTCCTACCCATGGCGGTAGACGCCAGCGCCTATCTTTACAGGCACAAGAATGTCTGGACCCTTTTCGAGGGAGCTCAGGGAGCCCTGCTGGATATCGATACTGGAAGCTATCCCTTTGTCTCGTCGGGCATGTCCTGCGCGGCGGGGGCGGCTGCCCAGGGCGGCATAGGCCTCCGCCGGGTGGACAGAATTTTGGGCGTATTCAAGGCCTACACCACCAGGGTGGGCAACGGCCCCTTCCCGACGGAGTTTGCCGACGATTCGCCCGGCTCTTTGTCTAATTTTATCCGCACCACGGGCAACGAGTATGGGGTGACCACGGGCCGCCCCCGCCGCTGCGGCTATTTAGACCTTGTGGCTCTTCGCTATGCCTGTATCGTCAACTCCATCGATCGTCTGGTTCTGACCCACATCGACGTCTATGATTCTCTGCCTGAATTTGAAGCCTGCGTGGCCTACAAGATAAATGGCAAGGTGGTGGAGGACTTCCCCGCCTCGGTGCGGCAGCTGGAAGAGGCAGTCCCGGTCTTGAAAAAATTCCCCGGCTGGAATACCCGCATTAACGAAGCCCGTTCCTGGGAAGATCTTCCGCTTCGCGCCCGGGAGTATATCGAGTTTATAGAGGAATTCACCGAAACTCCGGTTTCCATAATTTCGGTGGGTTCGGACAGAAATCAGACCATTGTGAGGGAGAGTCCGTGGACAAGATCCTGATCCTCGATTTCGGAAGCCAATACACGCAGTTAATCGGCCGCAGGGTGAGAGAGCTGGGAGTCTATTCCGAGATAGTCCCCGGCGATTCGACGCTGAACGAGTCAATGCTCAAGGATGCGGTAGGCATTATCCTATCGGGTTCCCCTTTTAGCGCCTACGATGCCGAGGCCCCCGCACCCGATCCAAGGCTCTATGACTTGAAGTTGCCCCTGTTAGGCATCTGTTACGGCATACAGCGGATGACCCTGGACTCTAGGGGCGCCGTGGAGCGCTTGCCTGAGCGGGAATATGGCCGCAAGCCGGTTATCTTGCTCGATGCGGGCACAACCGCCCCTCTTTTTGCAGGTGTCAGCCGCGGATTCTCCAGCTGGATGAGCCATGGTGACTCGATTCTAAAACCCGGCGCGGGCTGGACGGTCATAGCCGAATCCGAAGGCGGCATCCCCGCCGCCCTTGTGCACGAGAGTGGAATGCGCTGGGGTGTCCAGTTCCATCCCGAGGTGAGCCATTGCGAGTTCGGGCAGAAAATTTTAGGCAACTTCGTCTTGGATATCTGCAAAGCCAGGCGAGGATGGAGCATGGAAGCATATCTCGAGCAGGAAGCGGGGGTACTCAAACAGAAGATCGGTTCACAGCCGGCGCTCCTTCTCATCTCCGGCGGAGTGGATTCCACCGTCGCGGGAGCCTTTTTGCTCAAAATACTCGATCCTGCCCAGGTTTACCTGCTCTATATCGATACCGGCCTCATGCGCAAGGCCGAGAGCGACGAAGTGATGGCCAATCTATCGTCCCTGGGCGCCAAGCACCTTCATAAGGTGGACGCGGAGGCTGAATTTCTCTCCGCGCTCAAGGGACAAGATGACCCTGAAAAAAAGCGCAAAATCATCGGCGATCTGTTTATTTCGATTCAAGAGCGGGAAGTGGCGCGGCTGGGAATCCCGGAAGCCTTCCTGGTCCAGGGCACCCTTTATACCGATCTCATCGAGTCGGGCAAGGGAGTAGGAAAAAAAGCCCAGGTGATAAAAAGCCACCATAATGTGCGCAGTCCCCTGGTGGAGAAAAAACGCACCGAGGGCAGGGTGATCGAACCCTTGGACAGACTATACAAGGACGAGGTCCGCGCCCTAGGCCGCATTCTCGGCTTGCCCGAAGGCGTCGTCGGACGCCATCCTTTCCCTGGTCCCGGCCTGGGTGTGCGTATCCTGGGGGAGCTAAGCAAGGAAAAGTGCGATATTCTCCGGGAGGCCGACGCTGTCTATATTTCCGAACTGCGGGCTCGCGGCCTCTATGACAAGATATGGCAGGCCTTTTGCGTGCTCCTCCCCATACGGTCTGTGGGCGTGGCGGGAGATGAGCGGAAATACGGGTATGTGGCTGCGCTGCGTGCGGTAAAGAGTACGGACGGAATGACCGCCGACGTCTACCCCTTCGATCCGGAGGATCTTATAGCGATTTCCTCGGCTATTACCAATAAGGTGCCCGCCGTGGGCCGGGTGGTGTACGACGTATCGTCTAAACCTCCCGCCACTATTGAGTGGGAATGAGAACGAGTAAGGGCATTGACCGAAAAATCAAGGTGAATGTTGCTATGAATACTTGCCTCGCCGCTTGGACTTTCCCATTGACGAGGAAATTTTAATAGCCACAGATCTCTCGGGAGCCTAGGCTTCCTCGGGATAGCGATGCAGGGAGCCATCAGGAGCCCGGAGCAACCAGTAGCCGCTCTGCCCCTCCTTCTGCAAGGATACGACGCTTTCGGGAAGATACAGCTTGCCGGCGCCGTCGGGGGCGTCCACGGCGTAGCGGGGCATTTCGAGGCCTGAAAGCCTGGTTCGCAGCTCCTGGTAAATCGCGAGTCCCCGGGAAAGGGGGACACGGAAATGCGCCGTGCCTGTGGCCAGGTCGCCCTGGAAAAGGTAATAGGGATCGACTCCTGCCCGACTCAAGCCCACAAATAGCGATTCAAGAGTATCGGCGTCATCATTTATGCCCCGCAACAGCACGGTCTGGCTGCGCACGGGAATCCCAGCGCCAAGAATTTTTTCGATTTTTTCTAGAAAAAGAGATGAGAGCTCCTTGGGGTGATTAGCCTGGAGAACAATCCGCATCGGCTTGTAGTTTTTCAGCATCGATAAAAGCTTTTCATCCACCCGCTCAGGCAGGCTCACCGGCGCCCTGGTGCAGAGGCGCAAAAAGATTCCGGGTCTAGCCCTGCGCAGCCTGGCAAAAAGCTTTTCCAAAACTTCGGTGGAAGCGGTCAAAGGGTCGCCCCCTGAAACAAGGACTTCCCTTACCTCTGGATGATTTTGTAAATATCTCTCTGCCTGGAGAATTTCTATATCTGTAATAAAGTTTTTTTCCGAGGGCAGCAGATTGCGGCGGAAACAGTGCCTGCAGTAGAGCGGGCAGGTTCCTGTAGCCCTGATGAGGAGCCGTGAGGAATATTGGTGTACGAGCCTGGGCAGGGGAGAGTGCTCCTTTTCGTATAGAGGGTCCTTGGATTCCATGGGAGCGTCGATAAGCTCGGCAGGAGAGGGTAGCGCCTGGGCGAGAATGGGATCGAGGGGCACGCCTTTTTCATCCCGACGACAGTTTCTATAATCTTCAGAGGCCAGATTGAGCCAGTATGCCGGTGCGGCATAGGGTAAAAGCCCCTTCTGCTCGAGCGCTTTGGACAGCGTAATATCGTCGCTCATGGGGCTACGCTAACGTTTTTAGGCCTTCCTGTTCAACACCCGGCGGCTGTATGCTTTTGGCGATGACCTTCGCGGAACTATAGGAGAGTCGTACAATGCCACAGTATAAAAACCTTGTCTTTAAAGGTGGCGGGGTAAGAGGCGCCGCTTATTTAGGAGCGATCAAGCATCTCTATGAAAATGGCTTGATGCGGCCTGTCGAAAGAGTCGCCGGCTCGTCGGTAGGCGCAATAACCGCCGCTGTCTTAGCCCTCAATTTCAATGACTTCGCCGAGCTGAAAGCCGTAGCCGATAGCCTGGACTATCGAAAAGTGCCCGCCGAGGGAGATCTTAAGAACGAAGACGAAGGACTTGTAGACAAGCGGCTCGCGGCCAGGCTTCAAACCCATAGCCTTTTTAAAAACCTCCAGTGTTCTATCCGGCTTGTGCAGGAAAAGGGCTGGTATTCCAGCGACTATATGTATCAGTGGCTTCGTTCGGTTATTGCTAGCCGTTTTTCTTTAGCAAAGGACGCATACACTTTCAGGGATTTTCAAAACACGGCAATCCATAAAGACAGAAGGAGATTTTTCGACCTTTATGTCACAGGCACGGATATTTCGAACAGAAAAAGCCGGATATTTTCCTATGAGACAACCCCAGACATGGAAATCGCGCTTGCGGTACGCATTTCCATGTCCATTCCCCTATTTTTCGAAGCTATTCCCTTTAAGTATCCAGGCGAGCAGGGATTGCAGTATTACGCCGATGGAGGGCTCATGTGGAATTATCCAATCGAGCTTTTCGACGATCCCAAGTTCGGTACGAAAACGACAAAGGGAGTAAACGCAGAAAGTCTGGGATTTTTCCTCTTCGACTCGCCGCAGACCCTCAAACATAAGGAAATCAAGGGGCTGGTGGACTATATTGGAGCCCTCTTCGAAACGCTCAACCAGGTTCAGGATCAGCTCGTGCCCTTCAGGGAAAAAAACATGGGAAGGACTATCTTTATCGACGACCAGGGAGTTCCCATGACTCAGTTCGATATAGAGACCGGGGATGAAACCTACAATAAGCTTTTTAATTCGGGCTACCGGGCGATAGGGGAGTTTTTCTCGGACCAGAACACCTGGTCTGTCTTTGTCCGCAAGCTGCAGTCCAGATTTGGCTGGAGAGAGGACAGGGGCGGAAAAGCCGAAACTCCTTGAGAAAAACTCATATTTATGCAATAATCTAGTAACTATCCAAAGCAGACGGAGATCGAAAAACCATGAAAGAAAGACTGGAGCGCCTTAAAGTTGTCAAGTCGCTCATAAAGACGCATCGCATCGATTCGCAGGAATCCTTGCTGCAGTTGCTCGCCGAGGCGGGCTACACAGTCACCCAGGCTACTTTGTCCAGGGACCTAAAATATCTCAAAGTGGGAAAGGTGGCCGATGGGCATAGCGGCTACTATTACACCATGCCCTCGGAAGAGGAGCGCAAGGAATCGGAAAAACATTCAATACAGGACTTTCTCCGGGGCTATGTCTCCTTAGATTGGAACGAGAGTATCGTCGTCGTAAGAACCTTTTCAGGCCACTCGGATTCCGTAGCCTTGGCTATCGACAACATGGGCATGGAAGATGTGCTGGGTACTATTTCCGGCAGGGATAATGTGGTTTTTGTCGCGCTCAAAAAGGGTTCTAACGGCGAGGATTTTATCGCGGCCTTAAAGAGAAAGATCCCCGATTTCGATCCAGAGTGATAGAGCTTGATTCACGGGGCTATGCGTTGAAGCCCTGTCTTATTCCCCCTTGTGCCGCTCCATCATAGCCTGATGTTCCTCGGCTAGGTGCTCCAGCAGTTCGCTGAGTTTCCAATCTAGATTGGAAACAGTAGTCGTCGCAAATGCGGGAGTCTGTCCTGCCATGCCCAAGGCCCGCACTGCCCGTAAAATCGTCAGAGCTTCCTCATTCGAAAACCCGTGGAGCACCACCGCTTTGAATTGTTGATCCATAGGATAAAGCATAGCAGATGAGATTCGGGCTGGAAAGAACGCAAAGCAGCCAGGCAGCTTGACGAGGCTGGCCGGCTAGCCGCGCTGCTCAGCTTGCCGGGCTTCGGGCAGGTAAACTTGCCTGGGATCCTTCTCCTTTGTATCTTTTTATTCAAGGAAATCCTATGAACTACGAAAAATTCACGCTCAAGGCCCAGGAGGCCATCAGGGCTGCATCCGCCCTGGCCCAGATTAAAGACAACCCCAGTGTGGAGACTGAACACCTCTTGCTTGCCCTGTTGCAGCAGGAAGAGGGGGTCGTTCCCGCGCTTTTAGACCGGATCGGCGGCGACAAGGCTTCGTTGGCGAAAGCCGCCGAGGCGCTGGTGGCTAAGTTGCCCAAATCCTACGGAGCCGCTGCTCAACTCTATCTTTCCAACACTGCCTCAAAAAGCCTGGCTAAAGCCGAGTCTGAGGCCGCAGCCCTCAAGGATGACTTTGTCGCGTCCGAACACCTTTTACTGGGAATTATAGCTGTGGAGGGCGCCGCGTCTTCCCTGCTCAAGGCCCAGGGGGTGAATAAGGACAGGGTGCTTTCAGCCCTCGTCTCGGTCCGTGGCTCCCGCAGGGCGAGCGACCAGGAAGCCGAGGAAAAGTATAGAATCTTGGAACGCTATACCCGGGACCTTACCACCCTGGCAAGGTCCGACAAGCTCGACCCGGTGATCGGCAGGGACGAGGAAATACGCCGCGTCATGCAGGTGCTCTCCCGGAGGACAAAGAACAATCCGGTCATCATCGGAGAGCCTGGGGTGGGCAAGACAGCGATCGTAGAAGGGCTTGCCAAACGAATTGTCTCGGGCGATGTTCCCGAAGGCCTTAAGCGAAAAAGACTTCTAGCCCTGGATCTGGGCTCCCTGGTGGCTGGGGCGAAGTTTAGGGGCGAGTTTGAGGAAAGGCTCAAAGCCCTCATAGAGGAGGTCCAGAAATCCGACGGGAGCCTGATTCTTTTTATAGACGAGCTGCACACCCTTGTTGGGGCAGGAGCCGCCGAGGGAGCTATGGATGCATCCAACCTGCTTAAACCGGCGCTTGCCAGGGGGGAACTCAGGGCTATCGGAGCCACGACCCTGGATGAATATCGAAAACATATTGAAAAGGACGCTGCCCTGGAGCGGCGTTTCCAGCCCGTGTACTGCGCCGCCCCCTCGGTGGAATCCACCATCGCTATACTGCGCGGCCTTAAGGACCGCTACGAAGTCCATCATGGCGTGAGGATCAGGGACGATGCCCTGATCGCCGCCGCGACCCTCTCCGACCGCTACATCACCAGCCGCTTTTTGCCGGATAAGGCTATCGACCTGGTGGACGAGGCCGCGAGCCGCCTTAAAATGGAAATCGAAAGCCAGCCCACCGATCTGGACGTGATAGAGCGAAAGTTGATTCAGCTTACCATGGAGATACAGGCTCTCAAAAAGGAAAGCGACGCTTCCAGCCTGGAGCGGCTGGCCAGGCTCGAGGAAGAAGCGGCGGAACTCAGGGATAGCCGGGACGCCATGCGGCTACGCTGGGACAGTGAGAAGAAAAAGATCGAGAACATACGCGCGCTTAAACAGAGTGTGGAAGATCTAAAGCTCGAATCGGAGCGATACCTCAGGGAAGGCAATCTGGCCGCAGCCTCGGAGATAAAGTACGGAAGGCTGCTGGAAGCCCAGAAGCGCCTGGACGAGCTCTCCGCCGAGATGAAGGCCGAAAAGAGCGAGTCCAGGCTCTTGCGCGAGGAAGTATCGGAGGAGGATATAGCCCGGGTGGTTTCAGCCTGGACAGGCATACCGGTTTCCAAAATGCTTTCAAGCGAGTCGAAAAAATACGTGGATCTGGAAGCCCAGCTAGGCAAGAGAGTTATAGGCCAGGATAAGGCTCTCTCCGCGGTAGCTGACGCTATTCGCCGCAACAGGGCGGGGCTATCGGACCCCCGCAGGCCTCTGGGCTCCTTTCTTTTCCTTGGGCCTACCGGCGTTGGCAAGACAGAGCTCGCAAAAGCCCTGGCCGAATTTCTCTTTAACGACGAAAAATCCCTTACCCGCATCGACATGAGCGAGTACATGGAAAAACACGCCGTATCCAGGCTCATAGGAGCGCCCCCTGGCTACGTTGGCTACGAGGAGGGAGGGCAGCTCACCGAGGCGGTACGGAGAAGACCCTATTCGGTGATCCTCTTCGACGAGGTTGAAAAGGCTCATCCCGAGGTATTTAACGTGCTGTTGCAGACCTTGGACGACGGCAGACTCACCGACGGGCAGGGCAGGGTGGTGGACTTCAGGAACGCCATAATAATAATGACTAGCAACATCGGTTCCGAGGGTATTCTGGAAGCCGAAAGCATGGAAGCGGTGCGCCCCGAGATCGACAATCTTCTCAAGCTTCACTTTAAGCCCGAATTCCTCAACAGGATCGACGAGATTGTCCTCTTTGAGCGGCTTTCGGAAGCAATGATAAGCGCTATTACCGAGCTGAGACTGGATGAACTTGCAGCCAGGCTTAAAGAGAGGAACATCGCTATCGAGGTACTCCCCGAGGCCAAGGCCTTTATCGCTTCAGAAGGCTACGACAGGCGTTTCGGCGCCAGGCCGCTCAAGCGGGCCATACAGTCGCTGTTGGAAAATCCCCTCTCCAGATCGATTCTTTCAGGGGAACTGGCTGAAGGGGATACGGTGAGGGTAGGCAAGGAGGGTGAAGAACTTTCTTTCCTGGTGAAACATGCTGACGAGCAATAAGGGAAAGAAAGCTTATGAGCTGGGCGGAGCTCCAATCAAACCTGCTCTGTCGTCTCCACCGCCTCCACTCACCGATATCCACGCACACCTTGGTCATGTAGGGGAGCGTCTCGGCCTAGAAGAGCTGGAAAGGTTGTACAAACTTTACCAGGCTGCCTGGGATGAGGCGAAACTAAAGGGAATCCCAGCAAGCCAGCTTCCCTTTATCATGGACATAGGCACCAGGCCTGGGGATCTCACTCAACGACGAAAGAACTTCGGCAGCCATCCCTTTGTTCTTTTCAGCGCCGGACTCTGGCCTGGGCGGGAAGCTTTTTTGGACCCTGGGGCTTCCCTGGAGTTGTTGGAGGCCGATCTCAGCCACGATTCCTGCCGCGCCCTGGGCGAGTGCGGCCTGGATTATTTTCACATGGAGGCTGAGTGCGGCGCCCAAATTGCCCTTTTCGAGGCCCAGGCCGCACTCGCCCAGGCCAGAAACTTGCCCCTCATCGTCCACTCGCGCGACGCTTTCGAGGACAGCCTGGCGGTGGTCTCCTCTCTTGGGGGCAAAATTCCGGTGATCATTCATTGCTTTAACTATGGCCCCAGGGAGGCTGAAGCATTTCTTGCTGCCGGGTGTCTTTTGTCCTTCGCCGGTAATCTGACGTACCGGAAGGCAGAACCACTCTCCGAAGCACTAAGCATCGCTGCTAAGGGACAAACCTTTCTTATCGAGACCGACTCGCCCTATATGAACCCCACACCCAATCGGGGCAGGCCTTCGTCGCCCTTGGATATCGGAAGAACCTACGCATTTGCCGCGTCGGTGCTAGGGGTGGAACCTACGGAACTCATCGATGCGGTTCAGGAAAGAAGTTTTAAAATATTCCACTTCGTGCCAGGAGTTTAAGTGGTACAAGACTGATTCTCTCCGCTTCTTGGCCTTTTGCGAGCGTTTCAGCCAGGATGAAGGCTCTTTCTCCCAGTTTGCGTCCATCGGCTTCGATCCTCCAGGCAAAGAGTTTGCCCTTTGCCCGGCCCTTGCCCCAGGATCCGCAATCCGCCATGAACAAAGGCTCAGGCTGGGCGGTCGTGCCGGGGCCGGGGAAGCTAATATTTCCGCTGGCCGCTTCTTCTGCGGCAAAGGCATCGTCTATTCCGAGGACTATGAGCAAGGGTCTCTCAGGCTGTACAGCGCTCAAGTGGGTTGTGAGAATTCGCTCTAAATCGCCGTGAATATTGGCCCCGGATTCGGTATCGGAAAGAAACTCGATTTTTAATGCCGACTCGCCCGCTATCGAGCTAAAGCTTTTTGTGAAGGCCTCGAGCACTTCTTTTCCGCGCAATAGGTTTTCCTGAAAGACCACTAGGCAATACGACCCCGTCTGTCCTCCAGCCGAACCCTGCTTCTTGGCCTTATCCAGGACTATCTCAGCCGCTTTCTTGCCCAGGTCGGCATAGGCTTTGGCATAGTCATACTCTACGCTCCAGTAATCCTGGCCGCTCAATGCAACAGATCTGCCAAAAGGGACTACGAGATGAGGGAAGCCAGATACATTCTTTGAGCTGTCCGTTGGGGCTATCGATGTCTCTTTAATAGTTTCGCCTTGGCTTTGGGACTTGGTGCTGCCCGAAAAGCCTTGTGCGAGCGTTGCGGCCGCGAGCGGGCTGGCTATCAATACTTTGGGAGTGGAAACATTCGATTGCCACTCCAGAAGCAGTTCTTTATAAAAACCAGGCAGGTTTGTGAGTTCAACGAAGTTTTCCTCTTTTTGTGCGGTGTTTGCGCTTGTATCCTGCGCCGTTTTTTCTGGGAAGATCAGTCCCGGTTTTCTGGCTAAAAAAGCGGCAGTCTCGGGAAAAAGCGCGGCAAAGGCTTCATCGATGAGGGCTGACGAAAGGGGGCGACTGATTTGCCTGGCGCAGCCTAGCGTGGTAAGTCCAAGGCCGAGTCCAAGAACGAGTCCAAATGCGAGTCGCAACCTACTCCTGTGCCTGATTGGGTGCCCCATCTTTACCTTTTGGGCCAGTCGAGCCTGCTTGACTGTCGGCTTGCCTGCCCATAAGATTAACAGGAAAGATATATCGAGAAAAGCTTTCCGGAGGAATTATGACAAGTTACAAGGAATTAGGTCTTTGGAACACCGTTGAACTATTCGCCAAGGCTGTGGCCGGCGGCTATGCCCTGCCCGCCTATAATTTCAATAACATGGAGCAGATGCAGGCAATCATCCAAGCCTGCGTGGAAACCAAGAGTCCCGTGATCCTTCAGGTTTCATCGGGGGCGCGCAAATACGCCAACGCTACTCTTTTGCGCAACATGGCCAAGGGAGCGGTGGAATATGCCAAGGAACTGGGCTACCCCATTCCCATAGTCCTTCACCTGGATCATGGGGATAGTTACGAGCTTTGTGTAGATTGCATAGAAAACGGCTTTTCCTCGGTGATGATCGATGGTTCTCATCTGCCATATGATGAAAACGTTGCCCTCACCAAGAAAGTGTGCGACTATGCCCACTCCCGCAAGGACTATGTTTCAGTCGAAGGCGAACTAGGCGTACTGGCTGGTGTTGAGGATGATGTCTCCGCCGAACACAGTCATTACACCAGACCCGAGGAGGTGGAGGACTTTGTCAAGAAAACCGGCGTTGACTCCCTGGCCATCTCCATCGGCACCAGCCACGGCAGGTCTAAGTTCAGGCCCGAGCAGTGCACCCGCAACGCCGACGGCGTCCTCATTCCTCCTCCCCTGCGCTTCGACATTCTCCAGGAGATCGAGCGGCGCATTCCAGGCTTTCCCATCGTCCTCCATGGATCTTCCTCGGTGCCCATGGAGTATGTGCGCATGATCGAGCAGTATGGCGGTCGGCTCAAGGATTCGGTGGGAATCCCGGAGGAACAGCTTAGAAAAGCAGCCCGCAGCGCTGTGTGCAAAATCAACATTGATTCCGACGGCAGGCTGGCCATGACGGCCCTCATTCGCAAGACTCTGGCTGAAAAGCCCGAGGAATTCGATCCCCGCAAGTATTTGGGGCCAGCCCGGGATGAGCTTAAAAAGCTGTACATGCATAAAAACCTGGAGGTTCTCGGGTCCGCCGGTAAGGCTTGATCGAGCAGAAGTAATCGTCGCAGCTCGGTCTTTCGAGTTTTTAGCGATTAAGACGCTTGTTTTTTGTTGTTTCCGTAATTTTGACGGGTCCAAGCGCTTCTCCAGCTATTTACCCGTTTTGTAATTATATGGTAATATACGCGCCGGTCTTGGGGCTCCGATCAACCGCGGAAGCTCCTTGCCCCAGCGGATCCATTCTCCGAGCCCCGTTACGGAGCATGGGTTCAGTATAGGAGGTCAGTTGGCAGACAAGGACTTGCGGATCAACGAGCAGATCCGCGTGCGCGAAGTAAGGCTTATCGACGACAAGGGCGAACAGCGCGGCATCATTCCGACCCTGGAAGCGATCAAGATCGCCCGGGAGGTTGGACTCGATCTCGTCGAGGTGGCTCCTCAGTCGGTGCCCCCGGTATGCAAACTTCTGAACTATGGCAAGTTCAAGTTCGAGCAAGAAAAGAAGATCAAGGATGCCAAGAAGCACACGAAGGCGACGGAGCTCAAGGAAATTCGCATGCAGCCCAAGATCGCCGGACATGACCTCGATTTCAAATCCGAGCATATCAGGACCTTCCTGGAACAGGGAAACAAAGTCAAGGTGACCATACGGTTCAGGGGAAGGGAGCTGGCACATACGGAAATTGGCGAGGAAATCCTGAAAAAGATCCTTGGCAAGCTGGAAGGCTTTTACATTGTGGAACGACTACCCCTCATGGAGGGACGATTCATGTCCATGGTGCTTCAGCCCAAGGCTACGATTATAAAGAAACAGGTTGCGGCTCAGGCTTCCGAATCCGCAGCTATTGTATGAAACGACGAGAAGGATGGTAGATCATGCCTAAGATGAAGACGAAGAAAGCCGCTAGCAAGCGCTTTAGCCTCACCGCCAGCGGCAAGGTTAAATACAAGAAGATGAACCTTCGCCATATCCTTACTAAAAAAACAACCAAGCGAAAGAGAAATCTGAGGAAGCCGGGCTTTGTCGCTGCGGGCCCCGTGCACCAGATCAAGAAGAAGCTTCTGCCCAACGGCTAAACTGGGCTCAATAGGAGAATAAGAATGTCAAGAGCAGTAGACGGCACCAGGCGGAAGGATCACCGCAAAAAAATACTCAAGCTGGCGAAAGGCTATTGGGGCCGACGCCATTCAAACTTTAAGGTAGCTAAGGACGCTGTAGCCAAGGCTCTCTCCGACGCCTACAAGGACCGAAGGGACAAGAAGGGCGTGTTCAGAACCCTTTGGATCGCCCGGATCAACGCGGCCTGCAGGGCTCAGGATATCAGCTATAGTCGCTTTATCGAGGGTGTATCCAAGGCCGGTATCGCCGTGAACAGAAAGGTTCTGGCTGACCTGGCTATCACAGATCCCGTGGCCTTCACCGCTGTCGTCGAGAAGGCGAAAGCGGCGCTTCAGGCTTAAAGCCATGGTTAGTCTCGAGCAGATCCACGCCCTGGAGGCGCGGGTTGAAAAAGCGGTTCTTCTTATTGAAAAACTCAGAAAAGAAAACGCCGAACTCGAGCAGCGACTAGTTGAAGCCTCCCTGGGTGATGAGCGATTGCGAGAAGCGGAACAAAAATACAGCGCCGCCGCGCTCAAGGCCGTCGAGGCCAATGAACGAGCGGCTGCTTTAGACAAAAAAGCACAGGCTGCCGAGGCGGAAAATACCGCTTTACGTGAGCGGGTTGCCCAGGCTGAACAAAAGGCTGTAGAGTTCGAGGCCAAGGCTGCTGAATTCGAAGCCAAGGCCGAGCAGCTTAAGCACGAGCAAAGCAGGATCGAAGAGGGGCTCTCCCACGCCTTGGATAAACTGGATGCCTTTGAGGACTTGGTGATGGGCATCTCCCTCTCCGAAACAGCCCATGCCGAGGTTTCTTTGCCAGGGGACGAAAAGGTGGAGGCGGTCGAGCTGTCCCCGTCGGCCCCTGTGTCCCAGGAAGAGCCCTTTCGAAATTCCGAAAATTCCAGCCCAGAAGTTGACGATGATACCGCTGGAACCAAACCCGACGGTGCTGATGAAAGCTTCGGCCTCAGGCGGGGTGGACCCGAGAATGAGCTCGATATCTTCTGACGCCTCTGCCCAGGGGCAGAGCGTCGCTGCGCCGACACATGTGATACCCATTGAGATTTTGGGTGTCTCCTTTACTATTAAAACCGATGAAGCACCGGAGTACATTCATGGGCTGGTGGAAGAGCTGAAAAACAGGCTTTCCACGGTATCTAACCAGATGAAAATCGTGGATCCGCTCAAGCTTTCCCTGGTTACTGCCCTGCTTAGCTTAGATGAGCTGCACAGGAACAGTGCTCAAAAAGGTGAGTTGTCCAAGGAGTACGAGGCATCAAGCCTTCTCGACGATCTGGATAGGCGGCTTGGAGAGCTCGGTCTTTAGGACCGCGGTACGAAAGAATTGAGGAGTCGATAGGATGATCATTCCCTTACATGAATTGATAAATTATAACGCGAACTCGTATGAGCTGGCTGTGGCCATAAACCGCCGTGCCTTCCAATTAGCCGTGCTTAAGACTCCCGATGTGGAGAAGAACAACGGCAAGGTCGTCTCGCTTTCTACCGCCCAACTTTTTGAAAAGCAGGTGGAGTATCGATTCGTATCCAACTAAGGTAGTCATTCTTACTGGCCCGACCGCTTCGGGCAAGACGGAGCTTCTCGACGAATTATTCGGTCGAGGAGCTCCTCGTTTTTTTTCATCGCTGCGCGCCGGCGGCAAGTGCAACTATGATTCGGCTGTGATCATCAGCGCCGATTCGATGCAAGCGTACAGGGGTATGGATATCGGCACCGCCAAACCCGGTGTTGAGCTGCGCCTAAGGCTCCCCCATGAGCTTATCGACATTAAAAATCCCAACGAACAGTATACCGCCGGCGAATTCGCAAACAAAACCGATAAGCTTTGCTCTACCTTGAGTTCCCAGGGTAGGCTACCTGTGGTATCAGGAGGAACCGGTTTTTATTTGCGTACTTTTGTCTGCGGCGTTCCATCGGCCCCTTCTGCCGATCCACTGCTTCGTGCGGCGGTAGCCGCCGATCTTCAAAACCGAGGCGCCCAGGCCTTGCGGGCTGAATTGTTCGCGGTGGATCCAAAAAGCGCTCATCGCATCCACGAACGGGATATCTATCGCCTCACTAGGGCTGTGGAGATTCTGAGAGCCTCGGGGAAAGCCCCTTCCCGCTTTGCCCCTTCGATTGTACCTAGGCAGGGGTATAAATTTTTAATAGTCGGCATAGAGCGTCCGCGGGACGAGCTCAAGGCGCGTATCAGCCTGCGCGTCCAGGCTATGTTCGACGAGGGGCTTTTCGCCGAGGTAGAAGCGCTCCGTGACCAAGGCTATACCTCCTCCTGTCCTGGCCTCAAGGCAATAGGGTACAGGGAATTCTTCGAAATGGAAGGCTCGAGTCTCCGGGAAATCGCCGATACTATTTCACTCCACAGCCTCCAGTATGCTAAACGGCAAATGACCTTCCTACGCGCCCTGCCCGGTATTGTCTGGATCAAACCGGAAGCAGAAAAGCTTAATTTCCTTGTGCAAAATTTCTTGCACGGCAGCAGCCTCGACAACCAATCATCCTGAGGCATTGTCCTAGTCTCATAATTAAAGCGATTGTTACAAAAGAGCAGATAGGCTATACTCCGGAGCGATGGATAGCAGCGTTATCTATACGGCTTTTCTTGCCCTCTTGCCCATTTCCGAATTGAGGGGCGCCATACCTTTTGCAGTCCTGAATGGAATCGACCTTGTTCCGGCCGCTCTTCTCGGCACGGGCATCAATGCCCTAGTGCCTTTTCTAGCCTATCTCTTTCTTTCAACAATTCATAAGCTTTTGTACAAGCTCGGTTTTTATAAAAACTTCTTCGATCGTTTTGTGGAAAAAGCCAGAGCGAAAGTCCACGGTAAGGTCGAGCGCTATGGATATTTGGGCCTTCTCATCTTTGTGGCAATTCCGCTGCCGGTGACGGGAGCCTGGACCGGAACCCTAGGCGCCTGGGTGCTGGGCATGAGTAAGAAAAAGGCTTGTCTCGCCATCGTTGGGGGAGTATTGGTTGCGGGCCTTGTCGTCAGTATTCTTGTAGCCCTGCTAGGCGCCGGCGCCGAGATTATCTTCCTGAAATCCTTTTAAAGTGCCACCAAAATTGTTGGGAATTTGATAAAGCAAGGCTCAGCACGATATCGCTGCTCCTGGCACATCCCTCCAGGACTTGAGGTTTATCCAGGTCAATTCATGTCGGTTATGCCACAAGTGAAGAACCTTCGAGCCTGGAATCCGGGCGAAGAGTTCCGTCGTTTCCCTATCGAAGGAAGGTCCTTGCATTTTTATTGTGCAGATGTAGTTTTTCGCCATACCTGATTCCAGCCAGAGAGAAATCCATTCATACAGGGCAGTGGGATAACAGATCACATCGGAACAGAGCCAGTCCACCGGATTGCAATCACCAGGCTTGAGCGTAAAGGCATCATGGCGAAGATATTCAACGCCGGGCATGCCCAGCACTCCTGGGTCCAGCACCGCCCTGTCCACTGCAAGTACTCTGGCACCCAACTTTGCCAGCGCCCAGGTCCAGCCACCGGGGCTGGCACCGGCGTCCAGGCAGAAATCCCCCGGGCCTGGCAACGCCTCGGCCATGATTAGGGCCTCCCAGAGTTTTCTATAGGCCCGGGAGGGAGGACCCACTTTGTCCTCCACGAAAGAAAACTCCCCATTAGGAAAGGGGCTTGAGCAAAGCGCTGAGCCCAATAATAGGTTTTCTCCCAACAGGGTAAAGCCGCCCATGGGGCTTTTAGGCAGGGCGAAGGGAAAGGTTTTTTCCTTGAGGGGAAGGGGAGGGAGGGCTTCGACGATAAGGGCAGTTCTTCGCTGCAAGTTGGTGGGATAGGCTGCCCAGTTTCTCTGAATTGCCCTTAATCCCTTGGCTGCCTGGGAGATGGAGTCGAATTCCATCAAAAAAGGCTTAAGCCAAACCGTGCGCGTCCAGTAAACATGCGGTGCTTTAATTTTTTCGTCGTTTTCGCCGTTGCCGGGATCTTCATTCCATCGGCTGACCAGCTCTCCATCCAGTCGGTTGTAGTCCGAAAGTTCGTCCAGAAGGTGATTTAAAAAACCTCTGGCTGCTAGGTAAGCTGCTCCATGGAGGAAACGCATGGCTGACGATACCAGAAAGGAGCTTCCCTTTGCCAGTGCTCGGCGCTACTCTAGGTGCTGGACAAGAACACTCCGGCTTTGAGGTTGACCATGAGCACTATCCATAAAGCCCTCTTGGAGGGCTTCGATCAGATAATCCGCGATCCAGTCTGGAGCGATATAGCCTTCGACAAATCGCTTTTAGCCTTGAGCCAAAACCCAGCTTTCATGCTTTTGGATGGGATACGGCAACTTGGGCCGGTCGCCCTGGTATACCCTGGGGCGACTCATAGCCGTAGAGCGCACAGCCTGGGCGTATATCACCTTGCTCGACGTTTCGCTCTCGCGCTGGCAGAACGGGGACGCTTGGATTCTGCCACACCGGAAGGAGCAAGGGCTTTTCTTGTCGCCGCGCTTTGCCACGATCTGGGGCACTTTCCCTATGCCCATTCACTCAAGGATTTGCCCCTGGCAGCCCATGAAGCCCTAGCCGGTGATATGCTCCTTGAGGGCTCGCTTCGCCACACGATCGCCGACTGCGGTGCCGACCCCGAGCAGGTGGCTGCCATTATAGACTGGGACAGACCTTACGCCGGCGATATTGAAACCCTTTTGTACAGACGTATTCTCTCGGGTGTCCTGGATCCGGACAAGATCGACTACCTTACCAGGGATGCCTATTTCTGCGGAGTGCCCTACGGCATCCAGGATGCGGACTTTATTCTCCGGCGCATCGATATCGCCGATTCAAGCCTCAGTATCGACAACCGAGGCGCTATGAGTGTCGAGGCAATACTTTTTTCTAAATATCAGATGTATCGGGCGGTTTATTGGCATTCATCGGTGCGCTGTGCCACAGCCATGGTAAAAAAAACAATTTTCAGCGCTCTAAAGAATAGTGTACTCTCGCCAGAGCAGCTCTACGGCCTGGACGACTCCGCCTTCGAACGGCTTTTGACCGAAGGGCAGAGGGAATTCTTCCAACCCGCCTTGGATGCCCTGGGTGGCAGGCTTTACAAGCTTGTGGCTGACATACCATTCGAACCCCAATCGAGTGTTCATACCGAGCTAAACGATTTGGATAGACGTTTAGAGGCAGAAGCCACCTTGGCGTTGGCAGCCGAGCTCAATGAATCCGAGGTACTCATAGACATACCTGAGCCAATCAGCTTTGAAACCGATCTGGAGGTGGAAACGCAAGATGGCCTTCTTCCATTCTCTAAATGTTCGGCGCTCTTCAGTGCTGAGGCCGCAAAGCAACTTGTGGCCAGTCTGCGCCGGATTCGTATTTTTGTGCACCCCAGGGCTGAGGACAGCGATCTTGCGGCTTTGGCGTCAGAGCTACTAACCTAAAAGCATGGAAATTCCCGAGCCCATCGGCGTCATGTATATTAGGTCCAAGCTGGTACAGGTTTTAAAGTGCCACCAAAATTGTTGGGAACGTAGATAGTGTAGGCACTCTATCATCCTAGCACCATTATGCAGCGACATGCTTGGGCAGATAGTCTTTGCCATTCTTAAGTGGTGTTCGCCGCAGCCTCATCCAGGTCTCCTCATCGCTCATAGTTAAGTCGATCTTCGTATGCCAGGCTCGCCATTCCCACAATTTTATTCTTTCCACCGCGATGAACCGAGGATCGTAGCCAGCCAGCAGCGCATTGGACTGAAAGGCTCCACGCGATCGATGGGCTTTGCAGAAGTTATGGTAGTACAGATAGAGACTAAGCCGTTCCATCTGGGCGTTCACATTGCGTCCGAAACAGACTGTTTCACGGACATGCTCATGAAGGTCTTTCCTGAGCTCTCGATCAAGGTAGTTGACTGGGAACAGAGGATTCCAGCGGGAACGCGGCACTCGTGACGAGATAGTCCGGTGGACGAAGCGACCTGACTCAAGGAGACCTGCAGCACAGTCGGACGAAGCAAGGCTCCGATGATACTCGCGTTTCTGGTCTGTCCAAAGGGTAAGAGAAGGACGTCCTCCATCGGAGAGGACAGAGAAGCTGGCTTCAAGTATCCGAAAGAAGGAACGACAGAGCCCCTGAGGATCAGCACGATATCGCTGCTCGAGCGTCTCTCGTTTCTTTTTTTGTTCCCGCGTCATACTACCCTTGCGGCGAATGGTCACATGATCTGCCGCATAGACAAACTGCGATGTGGTACCAACCAAGAGGTGGATATTGTTCGGATAGTACTGCGAGACGCAAAAGCTTTCGAAACCGTCGGCGGCCAGATCTTCCTTGGGCTTTCTGTAACAGGAGAGTATCGTTTCGAAGGCGATGACCTGACGAGCGGCTCTGCCGATGCGGTTTTGGATGGATTTCCCAGCGACCTGGTAGGCTCTGCCAAGGGCGCGGATGCTCGAACAGGATGCCAGACGTTCGGTGAGATCGGTGTAGTCGTAGACACGTTTGAGCCAGTAGTCTACGCGAAAAGTTTGCTGGGAGAAGGTGGTCCCACAACAGGTACAGCGAAACCGAGGAACACGACCGAATGCACGGGTTGTATAAGAGCCCCAGCGCTCGAAGGCTGTGTACGGCAACCCGGGTGGCGGCTGATGATAAAAACATTTTGGATTGCGACAGAAAGGTGGTATGAAGGTGTTCATACCCCTTCTACGCTCTCTCCTCTTCCTCCTGCTTCAATCCCAACAATTTTGGTGGCACTCTCTACGACTTAGGGAAGAATAGTCGGCAGGTTCAATTCGTTTCTCCACATGATTTTTTGCTCGCGCCCACCCAATTTTACCATAATCCCTGAAAAATCGCATTTTATCTATACATTCGTATAGCGGTACTGCGAAAAAATATTATTTCTGTCGATTCTTAGCCTTCCTTATTCGTTGACAGTCCCCCTTTACAGGGTAGAATAAGTGCTAAGTGGTAAATTGTGGGAAATAGTAGGAAATAGTGGCATGAATCTATTGACCGGCGAGTTCAGGAATACCCTGGACGAAAAAGGCAGATTGTCTCTCCCCGCTCGAATGAGGAGCGAACTGCCTGGTCTTACTCTGGTGCTCACCCAGGGTATTGATAAATGCCTCTGGGTTTTTCCACCCCTTCAATGGCAGGAGTTCTCGCAGAAACTCATGGCCAGCACCAGTCTTTTTCAAGCCCGTTCCAGATTGGTTCAGCGCAGAATACTAGCTCCGGCCCAGGAAGTGGAGATTGACCGCTTGGGCAGAATTTCCGTCCCCCAGAGTTTGCGAGAATGGGCGGGACTTTCCCGTGAATGCGTCATTCTTGGAATTTCTAAATACATCGAAATCTGGAACGCCGAGGAATACCAAAAATATCTGGATGAGAACCAGGGCGAGTTCATGAGCGCCGCCGAAGAACTAGGAGGCCTGACGCTCTAGGCGTCAGGGTACCTATGGAGGAGTTGAAGCGGGATTCCGGACTGAGCCCAGAGGTTATTATTCACAAACCGGTGATGGTACGTGAAGTGCTCTCCTTTTTCGCCATGCTTCAAAATTCCTCTCCCCTGGTGCTGGATTGTACCCTGGGCGCCGGCGGCCATGCCCAGGCTATGCTTGACGCATCGCCTGCGGCTTCCTACATAGGAATCGATGCTGATCCAGAGGCGCTGGAGCGCTCGTCCCGGAGGCTCTCGACTTTTTCAGAAAGGCTCAGCCTCAAAGAAGGATTTTTCGACGAGGTGCTTGCAAGCCTAAGTGAGACGGCTAAGGCCGATACAAAATTTCGCAAGCCCGACTTTATTTTATTCGACCTGGGACTTTCCAGCCATCAGTACCTTGGCTCTGGAAGGGGCTTTAGTTTCTCGGCTGACGAGAGGCTGGATATGAGACTTTCGCCTCGGCTGGAAGATTCGGCTGCGGATATCATCAACAAGCTGCCCGAGGACAAGCTGGCGGACCTGATTTTTAAATACGGCGAGGAACGATACTCTCGTCGCATCGCCAGGGCGATCGTAGAGGCTAGAAGAAACGCCCCAGTACGGAGCTCGGCTTTCCTGGCTTCTGTTATCGCTAAGGCCGTGCCTCCCGCCTACCGTTTCGGAAGAATTCACCCGGCAACCAGAAGTTTTCAGGCCATACGAATCGCGGTCAACGGAGAACTGGAGCGGGAGGAGCGTGGGCTAGCCCTGGCCGCCGATCTATTGGCTCCAGGAGGAATCCTGGTCGTTATAGCCTTCCACTCCCTTGAAGATCGGATATCCAAGCATCTGTGCAGGGACTATGGAAAGACAAAGGGGTATGAGGAACTCTGCCGCTCGCCGCTGGTACCCAGCCAAGAGGAATGCGACGACAATCCTGCCGCCCGATCAGCCAAGCTGCGGGCTTTAAGAGCGCCTGGTATATCGAGTGCGCCAAGCACATCGAGGGTGCCGGTATGAAAATTGGAAGGTTTTGGCTTTTAATGATTGGAGCTTGCCTCGTCGCTCTTGTTATGACATGGCAGTCCAGCCGATTTGCTGACCTGGCCGCCAGGGCCGACAACCTTGAGCGCGAACAGGCTGCCTGGATGGCTGAAAACCGCCGCATTGAAGCTGAGATAACCCAGCTTTCCAGCCTTGAACGTATCGAAACCCAAGCCCAGCGCATGGGGCTTAAAAAAGCCCAGCCTGAAGATATCCTTAAAGTCATTCTGACACCCACAGGGAACGGGGGGACAAGCAATGACTGAGTCGGCGCGAGTGCTGTTCAGCGCCGGCGAGGCTGGCGGCATCATCGGTGCAGCTTGCAGAGGCAATCTTGAAGCGAGCATAGTCACCGTGGTTGTCGATTCGCGCAGGGCTGTGCCAAATTCCCTTTTTGTTGCCCTGCCTGGAGAAAAAGTGGACGGTCACAATTACATTGGAGCCGCCCTCGAACGGGGTGCCACGGTCGTCCTCGCCGCGACGGCTCAAAAAGAAAAAGCCTTGCGCACTTTTTCAGCTTCTGACAGCTCCAAGGCTTGCCTCATCTTCGCCGATTCTCCTTTGCGCGGGCTCCAGGCCCTGGCTAGAGAACACAGGCGGCGACTTAAAGGCCTTTTGCGCATCGGCGTCACCGGTTCCTCCGGCAAGACCACCACGAAAGAATGCATTGCCGCGGCGTTAAAGCTTTCGTATCCGTCGGGCGCCGTCGCGGTGAATGAGGGAAACCTCAATTCCGATATTGGGCTTTCGCTGTCCATGTTCGAACTGGATAAAAGCCATGCCCTTGGTGTTTTTGAGATGGGGATGAACCGCCGGGGCGAGATGGAGGAACTGGCGGCCATCTACGAACCGGACCTTGTAGTGGTGACGAATATCGGAAGCGCTCACATTGGCATGATCGGTTCGCAGGAAGGTATAGCGGCGGAGAAAAAAATGGTTTTTTCCCGCTTTAATGGCAAACAGAGAGCCTTTGTCTGGGACGAAGATCCCTTCAAGGACTTTCTTGCCCGGGGGGTACCTGGGCGTTTTCTGGAATTTGGACTTAAAAGCGGCAATGGCTTTGAGAAAGCAGAGAGCCTGGGACTTGGGGGCTGGGAGATTGCCTGGAAAGATCAGCGTTTTGTTTTCCCGCTTCCAGGCCGACACAACTTACTCAATGGGTTGGCGGCCCTTGCTATTGCGTCGGAGCTAGGTCTTGATCCTGCGCTGACCGTGAAAGGGCTGTCTTCCGTGCAGCCGCTTTTCGGCCGCTCTGAGCTGCTATCCGGCAGGGTGAAGCTGCTCAAGGATTGTTACAACGCTAATCCCGATTCCATGGACGCCGCCATAAGCCTCTGCGATTCGGTCCAGGTTCAAGGTCGGCATGTCTACGTGCTCGGTTCCATGAAGGAGCTGGGGAGTATAAGCCTAGCGGCACACGAAGCCCTGGGGCGCAAGGCCGCAGAGTCCAAGGCCGACGCGCTTTTCTTTTTTGGGGAAGAGGCTGAAGCATCTTTTTTGGCCGCCACGGCCTTGCGCCCCGGGGCGAACAAATCGCTTTTCCACACAAATTCGATGGACGAGCTGTTTAGTCTGGTACAAGCGTATCTGCGAGACGGCGACCTTGTGCTCTTGAAGGCTTCCAGGAGCCTTGCCCTGGAGCTTTTAGCCGACAGGCTGGTCCAGGCGGGTTTCGCCGAGGAGAGTCGCAATGCTTCGTGAACTATTGCTCCCTCTAGTCAAGTATTTTTCTCCCTTCAATATATTCCGCTACCTAACATTCCGTTCAGCCTACGCGGCGGTGAGCGCTCTACTCATAGTATTCCTTATGGGACCCTTGGTCATCAAAAAGCTAAAAATACTCAAATTTGGTCAGTCGGTGCGCCTGGATGGACCTGAAAGCCATCTGATTAAGTCGGGCACCCCCACCATGGGCGGCATTCTTATTGTCATTTCCGTCGCGGTTTCGGTGATTCTTTGGCAGGATGTGCGCAATCCCCTTACCTGGGTTGCCCTGTTCGCCCTCGTGGGCTTTGGTATCATCGGCAGCGCCGACGACTGGCTCAAGATCAAGAAAAAGAACTCCGACGGACTTTCGGCTGGTAAAAAGCTGTTTTTCCAGTTCCTGGTCTCCGGAGTCGTGGCGGTGGCGCTCTATCTCAATGGGGGCGAGAGCGCCACTAAGCTCTACATTCCCTTCTTTAAGAACTACATCATCGATTTAGGCTTAGGTTGGATTCCCTTGGCAATGATCTATGTCACCGCCTGGTCCAACGCGGTCAACATCACCGACGGCCTTGACGGCCTGGCGACGGGACTGGTTATCATGGCCCTTCTTGCCTTTTCCATACTCACCTACGTGAGCGGGCGGGCTGACTGGTCTGTTTACCTGGGAATTCCCTATATCCGAGGGGCAGGCGAGCTGACGGTGTTCAATTTAGCGCTCTTGGGAGCCTGCACGGGTTTTCTCTGGTTTAACTCCCATCCCGCCGAGGTATTCATGGGCGACTCGGGCTCCCTGGCTTTAGGCGGAGTCCTGGCAGTTCTCTCCCTTATTGTTAAAAAGGAAGTTCTTCTCCTCCTCATTGGCGGGGTTTTTGTCATGGAGTTAGGCTCGGTGATGTTACAGGTTCTCTATTTTAAGGCGACTAAAGGCAAGCGTCTTTTTAGGATGGCCCCGATTCATCATCATTTTGAACTATCAGGTCTCAAAGAAACCAAGGTTGTCGTCCGGTTCTGGATACTGGGCGGCATGTTCGCCCTGCTAGCGCTTTCAACGCTGAAGATTCAATAGCCATGGCTATGCGAATACTAGATGGATCGACTGCCGAGAGAAAAGGCGGCGAGAACCCCCTGTCGGGGTTTCTGGGCTCATTTGCCACCCTGGCTTTAATGGGTTTTATTGCCATGTGGTCAGCTTCTTCCGGCTATGGCATACGAATGAATTGGGGGGCTAATTATTTAGCCATCCGTCAGGGGATTTTTTTCATACCAGCCATCATTGTTTTTTTCATCAGCGCTAAAATTCCTCTGGATAAGGTCAGGTCCCTTATCGGCCCCCTCACTTTAGCATCGCTGCTTTCCCTATTGCTTCCCTTAATCCCCGGCCTGGGCGTGGAGATTAACGGGGCCAGGCGCTGGATAAACCTGGGGTTCACCAATTTTCAGCCTTCCGAGCTTTGGAAGCCTGTGGTGCTAGTCTATACGGCACATATCATGGCCAAAAAAGGCGACTTGATCCGGAAATCAGCCTGGGAGGCAGTTTTCCCGCTGTTAATTCTTAGCCTCGGAACGGCGATTATCTATCTCCAAGACGATTTTTCCACTTCCATGCTCGCCCTTCTTGCGGGCATAGCGGTATTCTGGATAGCGGGCGTCCCGCTTCGATTTTTTCTCGGGGTATTTGTCCTTCTGGTACCCGCGGCTATTCTCATGGTCACATCCTCCGAATACAGGCTTATCCGCGTTTTGGGGTACATAATTCCCGATTATGACCCCCATGGAATGAATTATCAGGTTCAGAATTCCATGCGGGCGATAATGTCCGGAGGTCTCTGGGGCAAGGGCTTGGGCTTGGGAACGCGTAAACTAACCTCGATTCCCGAGGTGCAGTCCGATTTTGTCTTCGCCGCCTTTGCCGAAGAAACCGGCCTCCTCGGTGTGGCGGCGGTTTTCGCCGTTTGGACCTTTTTCGTTTTAGCCGTTGTGCGCCAAGCAAGGGAAAAGGATGCCTTTCCCCAGTACCTCGCCCTGGGTATGCTTTCCCTTCTTTCCATCCAATTTCTAGTAAATCTCGGTGTTGTCAGCGGATTCCTGCCCGCTACAGGGATCGCGCTTCCCTTCTTTTCTGCGGGCGGTTCTTCCCTGATCTCCACAGCCCTGGCGGGGGGCATAATTCTCAACGCCCTCAAAACAAGGGGTTTCGAAGCCATGGCTTTGCATAATCAAGAGGTAATTTCCGGAGGAAACGATAATGAGTGAGGCAAAGCTCAACTCCCGGTCCAAAATAGAATTGTACCGCGAAGCCAAGGCGCTGGGAGAGGCTATGTCGATCAAGGTGTCGCCCGCTTCAGTGCCTCTTCGGAGCAAGAAAGCTTCTTCGTTGGCAAGGTCGCTATGGGATCGAAGCAGCGCCCGGCGTGAAACCGGCCTGCCAGGTACCTCCGGCGGTACTGCATCGAAGATTGTTGGTAAGCTTGTTGGTAGGCATGAGAGCTCCGAACCTGCGTTAAAATCTAATGCAAAGCGATCGAGCATAGCAATGACCTCCTCTGTCGAATCAAGCGGGAATCTACTTTTTCTCGCAAGAACAAACGAGCAGGCTAGGCAAAAGCCGAAAAAGCTCTATGACCAGAAAGCTGCAACGCTGAGCAAACACGTTGCAGCCAGAGAAAAAGCTGGCAAGAAGAAGGGCAAAAGCGAAAACGCCAAGCTCGTCCTGGCTTTCGTGTTGCTCATCGGCTTGGGCGCAGGTCTTTATGCATCGCTTCCCCAGGTGACCAGGGTAAAGGCTGTGAGCGTCCAGGGCATGAAAAATGTCCTTCAGAAAGAGATTCTCGACGCTCTGGCGCTCAGCGAGGAGATAAACCTTATCAATGCCGATATCCCCGCAATGGAAGCGAGAGTTCTGGTCAACCCCAAAGTGGCATCGGTGAGTATTGGCCGGGCCTTTCCCGACAAGCTCATGGTCCAGCTGGTAGAGCGCAAGGCTGTTGCCTGCGTTCTGGTGACCGAAGAGCTGGGAACCCGTTCCATAGCCCTGGATAGCGAGGGTGTAGCCTTTGCCTACATGGATACCATAGCTTCGCCTGGGAAACTTCCCGTGTTGTCAGGCATTCGTTTCGAACACTTTATCCCTGGGCAGAGTCTGCCCGAGTACCTCAAGCCGCTTTTAAAGGATATCGCTGAGCTGTCCGAACTGAGCCCTTCACCGCTGGCGGCCTTTTCGGAAATCCGCATAGAAAAAATCTCCGAATCCGAGGCGGAGCTTCTCCTCTATCCCTCGGGCAAGACGGTCCCTGTTCGAATGCCGGCCAGGCTTACTCGTGCGAGCCTGGGATCGGCCTTGCTGGTTCTAGACATACTCGCCGGCAGACAGGGCGCTGAAAAGATCGAAGAGATCGATTTCCGCACGGGTACCATTGTGTACAGAAGCAAGGAGGCACAAGCTGGCTGATTCCTTTATCGCCGGTCTTGATATCGGCACAACTTCGACCCGGGCTGTGGTCGGAGATTTTAACGAAGAAGATCAACTGGAAATAATAGGTGTGGGCGTAGCACCATCGACGGGACTACGCAGAGGGGTAGTGCTCAATATCGAAGCGACGCTTTCCTCGGTTAGCGCCGCTATCGAGTTCGCCGAACTCATGTCGGGCCGGGAGATCCATTCCTGCGTCATGGGTGTTTCCGGCGCGAATGTGGAATGCCTGAACTCCAAGGGTGTCGTGGCGGTGGCAGGCAAGGGCAGGGAAATCACCACCGAGGATATAGCCCGGGTACACGAGGCAGCTAAAGCCGTCTCGATTCCCATGGACAGGGAAATCCTCCACGTCATTCCCCAGGTTTATTCTGTGGACACCCAGAAGGATATACGGGATCCCCTGCACATGATGGGTGTCCGCTTAGAGTCTGAGGTCCATATAGTCACCACATCGGTAACCACTAGCCAAAACATGGCGAAATGCGTAAACAGGGCGGGATACAAACCGGAACGCCGCATCTTAGGCTGTCTGGCAGCTTCACGGGCTGTACTTTCCGATGACGAAAGAGATTTAGGATGTCTACTTTTGGATATAGGTGGTGGGACAACGGACCTGATGGTGTTCAAAGAAGGAGCTCCCTGGTACACCGCCGCTATACCAGCCGGGGGCATGCAGGTTACCAATGATATATCCATCATGCTCAGTGTGCTCATGGACTCGGCGGAGCGACTGAAGCGGGAGGCGGCCTGCTGCTGGTTGGAGTCGGTGGATGTCGACGAGCTCATCGTAGTGCCTGGGATCGGGGGCAGGGAGCCCACCGAGATTCCCCGCCGCAAGCTCTGCGCCATAGTCCAGCCCCGTATGGAGGAAATTTTCCTCATGGCTAAGGAAAAACTGGAAAAAGCCGGCTGGTACAAGGAAATAAAGGCAGGCGTTGTGCTCACAGGCGGCGCTTCCCTGATGGTTGGCGCCAGCGAACTCGCTCAATCGGTATTCGGACTGCCCGTACATCTTGGCTCTCCGCCTATCATCGGCGGGCTTGAGAGCGAGTACAGGAACCCTGGCTTCGCAACGGCTGTGGGCTTGGTGCTCTTAGAGG
This sequence comes from Spirochaetaceae bacterium UBA6076, assembly GCA_002428725.1. Taxonomy (GTDB): domain Bacteria; phylum Spirochaetota; class Spirochaetia; order Treponematales; family Rectinemataceae; genus UBA2256. The sequence continues at coordinate 58,275 of DIXQ01000006.1, forward strand.
CCGACGCGCGCGTCGCCGCCGACCCTTCTAGGGTGCAGCAGACAACGCGCAAGGATAAAAAAAGTGCTTCCAGCCTGGGAAAGGTTCTTGGCTGGATCAAGGATAAGTTTATTTAAAGCCCGCCTGAGCGGAGTTAGCAGCCCCGGTTAGGGGCGAGGGAGGCTACTATGGCTATTGAAATAATCGATGACGAAGGCGCTATTAATCCCACCGTGATCAAGGTAATCGGTGCGGGCGGCGGCGGTTCCAACGCAGTAAATAGAATGATCTCAACCGGTGTTAAGAGTGTTCAATTTATTGCGGTCAATACGGATCTGCAGGACCTGGAGCGCTCTAAGGCGGAGATCAAGCTGGGCATAGGCACTAAGCTCACCAAGGGCTTAGGTGCCGGCGGAAAGCCCGAGGTGGGCGAAAAGGCTGCCATGGAGGACAGAGAGATTATCGAGCAATCCCTACGGGGCGCCGATATGGTCTTTGTCACCACAGGCCTTGGGGGCGGAACAGGCACGGGCTCGGCACCCATCATTGCCCAGACAGCCCGGGACCTGGGAGCCCTTACGGTGGCGGTAGTCACTAAACCCTTTACCTTTGAAGGTAAGGTAGTGGGCAGGATCGCCGAAGAAGGTTTGGATAAGCTCAGGCAGGCGGTGGATACGGTTATCGTGATCCCTAATCAAAACCTACTTAAGGTTGTCGACAAAAAGACACCAATTAGGCAGGCCTTTCTCCTGGCCGACGATGTGCTCAGGCAGGGAGTCCAGGGCATCTCCGATCTCATAACCCTCGCGGGCGATATCAACATCGATTTCGCCGACGTGCGCACGGTTATGCAAGGCCAGGGCGACGCGATCATGGGGATCGGTGTTGGCTCGGGAGAGGCAAGGGCTATCGACGCGGCTAATAAGGCTGTCAACAACCCCTTGCTCGAGGATGCTAAGATAGAAGGCGCCCGCAACGTTCTGATAAACGTCACCGGCGGTGAGGATTTCTCCCTAATGGAATACCAGGAGATCGTCGATTACATCACCGAAAAGGCTGACGATGATGCCCATATCATCGCCGGTTTCGTCACCGATCCAAAGATCGAGGACGAGGTGAGGGTAACGGTGATTGCCACCGGTTTCGGTTCACTCAGGCAGCAGAGCATGAGCGAAATGGCCCGGGCAGCCCTCAGAAACAGACCCGAAATTCGTAAGCCGGCCAGCGACTATGTATCGCCCAAGGACTTCGAGCTTTTTGGCGAGAATAACCCGGCTCAACTAAAAGGGTACAGCTTTAAAAACGCCGCGGAGAGCGACGAGCTCGATATCCCTACAATCCTGCGGGAAAAGAAGTTTGGCGCTGAAAGGGTGGGAGCAAAGTTTTGACCGATCTGGGAACCCGCTACCGGGCTCATTTGCTCCTGGTGAGAAAGCGCTCCGCCCTCACCGCTGAAAGTTACTTGAGGGAACTGGAAAACCTCGAGGGATTTCTTTCCAAACAGGGAAAAAATCCCCAGGGAGCAGACGGGGAGGATCTCTTGTCCTTTCTGGTCTGGAGGCAGCGCAAGGGCTTGTCCAGGACAACCATGGCCAGGCTCGTGGCGAGCCTCCATTCCCTCTACAAGTTCATGAAGATGGAAAGCTTGCGCAGGGATGATCCTTCCCAGCTCATCCGCACGCCCAAGCAAGAACGGACCCTGCCCAACGTATTACGCCCGGAAGAGGTGGATAAATTCTTAGCTAGCATCGATCTGTCGACACCCAACGGGCTTAGGGATAGAGCCTTGTTCGAGCTTATCTATTCCTGCGGCTTGCGGATCTCAGAAGCCGCTTCCCTGAGTTTCGACAGGCTCTACTTGGAAGAAAAACTTCTTCGGGTTGTTGGTAAGCGGAAAAAGGAGAGGATTATTCCCTTTGGCGACGAAGCCTATTATTGGCTGGGGCGTTATCTCGACGAGGGCAGGCCTTTATTGGAAAAGAAAAGGAAAACCGACATGGTTTTCCTCAATCAAGAAGGGGAGGGAATTTCCCGCAAGGGTATCTGGAAGCGTTTCTCGGGCATACGAAGCGTGGCGGGTGTGTCGGCAAAGGTTCATACATTCAGGCACAGCTTCGCCACCCACCTTCTGGCCGGGGGCGCTGATTTAAGAACGGTGCAGGAGCTTTTGGGGCATAGCGACATCTCTACTACCCAGATCTATACCCATATAGAAGAAGATGCACTGCAGAGCTACCACCGGGAATATTTTCCCCGGTCTTAGGATTTTTATGGTCTATCGAGGAGGTTTTGGAAGCATGAATCCCAGGGCGGCGCGTTCACATCTCCGGAGGATGAGAATGAAACAGTGGAAACATCCCCGCATACTCGCGCTTTTTCAGGATTCCTGCCTCGATCCAAAGTCCAAGGCAGCCGGACCGAAGGCTATGCTACTTGAGCTGGCCATAGCGAGAATGGACTTTCTTCGGAGCCACGAAAAAATCCTTTTATCCCGGGCGATTGGCTCTACCGAGGCGCTTTTATCCTTGCGGCTTCAGGAGTTGCAAGGCATAATCATGCGCTCTTTGAACAGGGAGGTTTGGAACCCCGCGGACTGCTTAGAAAAGGCAAGGCGCGATGAAGAATTTCTCAGTTATAAGGGTATCGCATTCGTGACGGTGGAGGATCCCCGGTATCCACCCCAGCTGAGGGAAACCTACAGGCCGCCCTTCGGCCTTTACGTGCGGGGAAGGCTTCCCGATGCTGAGATGCCCTGTGTCGCCTTAGTGGGAACCAGGGCTGCCACGGGAAGGGGCCTGAAGGCCGCCTTTAGCCTGGCGGAAGATCTTTCTTCCAGGGGTATTTCGGTAATCTCCGGGTTGGCCTTGGGCATAGATTCAGCCGCCCATCGCGGAGCTCTCAGGGGAAGGGCTAAGACACTGGCAGTCCTGCCCGGCGGCATGGATTCGGTCTATCCGGCTTCTAACAAAAACCTAGCTGCCAGAATCCTCGACGAGGGGGGCTGTCTTGTTACGGAAAATCCCCCGGAAACACAGATTAGACGCTACCGTTTCCCCGAACGCAACAGGATCATCGCCGGCCTGGCGCGCTCCTGTGTTGTGATCGAGGCACCGGATGGTTCGGGAGCCCTTATAACCGCCGAGCATTCTTTAAGCGAGGGGCGTGATGTGTTTGTGCACAGCGCCTGCCTTGGCGGAAACAGGAACTCAGGTTGCGGCGCCTTACTCAATCAGGGAGCCGTCGCGGTTGCCACCTCGGACGACATTATCGCCGAATGGGCCTCCTGTGGCGGCAGGGGCGCGGAATTTTACACCGCCGGAAAAAAAGAGGAGATACAACAACATGGCTGATACAATAAAGAAAAAGACGTCACACCGCAAAACCGCTGCAAAAAAAACGGCCAAGTCCGCCGGGGGTAAAAACCTGGTGATTGTAGAATCCCCGGCCAAGGCTAAAACAATAGAGAAGTATCTCGGTTCCCATTACAAGGTCCTTGCCTCCATGGGGCATTTGATCGATCTTCCAAAGTCCAGAATCGGCGTCGACGTGGATCACGGTTTCGAACCCGAGTACCTGACCATCCGAGGACGCGCAGGGGTACTCAAAAACCTTGTATTAGAAGCTAAAAAATCCGAATCTGTTCTTCTCGCATCGGACCCCGACCGGGAAGGGGAGGCAATCGCCTATCTTATCGGCAAGCATCTGGAAGAAAAAATTCCCGGGCTCCCCATAAAGCGGGTAGCTTTTAATGAAATAACCCAGACTGCGGTAAAGGAAGCGGTCAGTGCCCCCAGACCCCTCGATCTCTCAAAGGTGGATGCCCAAAAAGCTCGACGAGTGTTGGACAGGCTCGTAGGCTACAACCTCTCGCCCCTGCTCTGGAAAAAGGTCAAGAATGGGCTTAGCGCAGGAAGGGTCCAGTCCGCAGCGCTCAAACTGATTTGCGATAGGGAAAAAGAAGTTGAATCCTTTATTCCCGAGGAATTCTGGACTATCGAAGCATTGCTCAAAGCCAGCCGATCGACTGTAAAGGCCGATTTAGTCCTTTACATGGGCAAAAAACCCCAACTGGGAAACGAAGAAAAGGCAATGCGCACGGTCGCCGCGCTTGCGGACAAACCCGCATCGGTGAGCGACATACGAAGCGTCGAGCGTCTTGTACGACCCAAGCCTCCCTTTACAACATCCACGCTCCAGCAGACCGCGGCCAACAGACTGGGCTTTACTAGCAAAAAAACCATGCAGATAGCCCAAATTCTCTACGAAGGCGTCAACCTCGGATCCCGGAGAAGCGGACTCATCACCTACATGAGAACCGACTCGACGCGCATAGCAGAGTCGGCATTAGAGGAAACGAGAACCTGGCTGGCCGAGCATTATCCTGCCCAGTTGCCCAAGGCAGCTCAGCGCTACAGCGCAGGCAAACAGTCCCAGGACGCGCATGAGGCAATACGGCCGACCAGCCTAGCCTATACCCCTGATTCCGTTGCTTCCTATCTGCAAAAGGACGAGCTCAAGCTCTACACCTTGGTTTGGGAACGTTTTGTCGCTTCCCAGATGATCCCCGCTCTCCTCAAGGTTGTCACCGCCGACATCGAAATCGGTCAGGGCGTTTTTAGAACCTCTGCCTCAGCCTATATCGAAGAAGGCTTTTATAAGGTCATCAAACTTTCAGCGTCCAAGGAAGAACGAGCTAGCCACAACCTCGCTCTGGAACGAGGACAACAGTTGGGAGTCGAAAGCATCGAGGCTTCCCAACACTTTACCCAAGGGCCATCGCGTTATACCGATGCCACGATCATAAAGGCTCTGGAAGAGCTGGGAATCGGAAGACCCTCGACCTACGCGCCCACAATCAGCACGCTTTTGGAGCGCTATTACGTTTCGCGCCAAGCCAAGCAGCTGACGCCCACTGCCTTAGGGCGAACGATTTCCGAAATTCTTTCGGAATTTTTCCCCGAGGTAATTGGCGCCGGATTCACAGCCCAGATGGAGAGCCTTTTAGACAAGGTCGAAGATGAAAAGGCCGACTGGGTACAGGCGATGAAGGAATTTTACTTCCCCTTCAAGAAAAAGTTGGACGAGGTTATGTCCACACTGTCCAGCAAGAAGGGTGAGCTGGACGAGGTTACCGATATTGTCTGTGAACGCTGCGGCAAACCAATGGTAAAAAAACTAGGCCGTTTTGGATTCTTTCTCGCCTGCTCTGGGTTTCCTGCCTGCAAAAACACCAAGAGCATCCCTATAGCGGTATGCCCAAAATGCGGAGGCGACATTGTCGAGCGCAAAAATCCTAAGGGCAAGCGAAAAATCTTCTATGGCTGCAGCCGCTACCCGGCCTGCGATTTCGTAACTTACGACAAGCCTACCGACACGCTTTGTCCCAAGTGCGGCTGGTTCTTGGTGGAAAAGCACGATAAGGCTTCTGGCACCCATAAAGCCTGTATCAATCCTGCCTGCGATTACCTTCATTCCCGGGATGACGATAAGGGAGATGATTGAATGGATACAAGAATCGAAGACTACCTTGCCTATCTCGAGTCTGTACGAGGTCTCTCGGAGCGGACCCTGCGGGTCTATAAGGACGACCTGGAACACTACGAGGCCTTTCTGGGCGCCTGCGACGTCGATGAGGCCGGGGCATCGGAAATCCGCAAGTTTGCCGGAAGCCTGGTAATGGAAGGCAAGGCAGCTTCCAGCGTTAACCGTGCGCTTTCAACCCTTCGGGGCTATTACCGTTACAGGCTACGCTTTGGAAACTTGACCTCAGATCCAGGCAGGGAGGTGGAGAACCTGGCTTCAGAGCGAGCCCTACCGCGATTTATGTTCGAGAACGAGGCCGCCAGTCTCATGGAATCCATCTCTGGTTCGGATTTTTCCGATCTCAGGGACAGGGCGCTTTTCGAGGTTTTGTACAGCACGGGCTGCAGAGCTTCGGAGCTTGTCGGTATAAGGGTAGACAGGGTCGACAATTCCCACTCGCTCATTCGAGTAATGGGAAAGGGTTCAAAGGAGCGGGTTGTTTTTTTGGGGCGTCTGGCTTCCGAAGCGCTTTCCCGCTACCTGCCCATGCGGACGGCAAGGCTTCAGATGCTCAATATAAAGGATCACGGTAAGGTTTTTATCAACCGACGGGGATCTCCCCTCTCCGTCAGGGGTTTGGAAAAAATTGTGGAGAAAAGAAAAGGGGCTTCGAATCTTAAAAAAGCCCTTTCACCCCATGCGTTCAGACACAGTTTCGCCACCCAATTGGTAGCCGCTGGCGCCGATATCAGGGTGGTGCAGGAGATGCTGGGCCATTCCAGCATTTCCACTACCCAGGTCTACACCCATGTGGACATGGAGCACCTGCGCAAGGTGTACGAGTTGGCCCATCCCCATGGGGCTAAGGAGCGCTGATATGGCAAATAGAATGAAAATACGGTCCACGACGGTGCTCGTGGTACGAAAAGACGGCCATGTAGCCATGGCGGGCGATGGTCAGGTTACGATGGGGAATACTGTCATGAAGAGTAACGCCCGCAAAGTGCGTTCTATCTATGGCGGCAAGGTGCTCTGTGGCTTTGCCGGCGCCACCGCCGACGCCTTCGCGCTTCTTGAGCATTTCGAGGTGAAAATCCAAGAGTACGGCGGTGATCTTACGAGGGCTGCAGTTGAACTGGCCAAGGATTGGCGCACCGACAAGATCCTGCGAAAGCTGGAAGCCATGCTCCTTGTTGCGGACGCCAAAAAATCCCTTTTACTTTCGGGCACCGGCGATGTGGTGGATCCTGCGGAGGACGCGGTGGCCATAGGCTCAGGCGGGCCTTATGCCTACTCGGCCGCTTTGGCCTATCTCGAAGCATCAAGACTCATGGAGCAAAAGCTGGCCGAAAAGGGAATTACCCAGGAGTCGATCGGTTTCAGCGCAGCGGACATTGCGCGAAAGAGCCTGGAAATCGCCGGAAATATCTGTATTTACACCAACGACAAAATCGTCGTGGAGGAAATATGAGCCTGCCCGATTTTACCGAACTGACGCCCCGCAAGATAGTCGAGGCATTGGACACCTACATAATCGGTCAGGCCGAGGCCAAGAGGTCCGTGGCTATCGCGCTGCGAAACCGCATGAGGCGGCAGCGTCTTACGGAGGAGCAGCGAGAAGAAATAGCGCCGAAAAACATTCTCATGATTGGGCCGACCGGGGTGGGCAAGACGGAGATAGCCCGCCGCCTGGCCAAGCTCTGCGGAGCTCCCTTTATCAAGGTTGAGGCTACTAAATTCACCGAGGTTGGCTATGTGGGCAGGGATGTGGAGTCGATGGTCCGGGACCTTATGGCGGCGGGCGTAGCCATGGTCAAGGAGGAAATGCGCATCCAGGTGGAAGCCGAGGCCGCCAAGCGAACCGAGGAGCGCCTTTTAGATCTACTTCTGCCCGGACTTTCCACCTCCGTCGAACCCCTGGGCTCGACCCAGGCCACCCTTGTATCTCCCCTGCCGCCCAACGAAACCCGGGAAAAATTCCGCAAGCTCCTCAGGGAAGGCAAACTCGAGTCCAGGGAGCTGGAACTGACGGTGAGCGCCGCTCCTCCCACGATGGAGCTCTTCGCCGGAACCCAAATGGAGGAGATGGGCGTGGCCCTGGGCAGCATCGGTAACATATTCGGCGGCAAGAAGAAAAAGAAGACCATGAGCGTCGCCGAGGCCAGGCCCATTGTCGAGGCCGAGGAAATGGACAAGCTTGTAGATCCCGACAAGGCCGCCCAGGAAGCTCGCAGACGGGTTCAGGAGTCGGGTATTGTCTTTTTAGATGAGATCGACAAGATCGCCACGAGAGAGGGAAGGGGCTCCGGGGGTATCGATGTATCCCGGGAAGGGGTGCAGCGGGACCTGCTGCCCATTGTGGAAGGTACAACGGTCAACACAAAGTGGGGCCCTGTAGATACGACCCATATTCTCTTTATCGCGGCTGGTGCTTTTACCGTTTCCAAGCCCCAGGACCTAATACCAGAACTTCAAGGTCGATTCCCCATCCGGGTGGAACTCACCGCCCTCACTGACAAGGACTTCGAACGCATCCTCGTGGAGCCTAAGAACGCCCTAGTGGGCCAGTACATCCAGCTTATGGCCACGGAAAACCTCGAACTCGAATTCGAGCCAGGGGCAATCAGGAAAATCGCGGAGATTGCAGCAGCGGCTAACACCAAGACAGAGAACATAGGAGCCCGGAGGCTCCACACTGTTCTGGAGCGGTTATTGGAGGAAATTTCCTTCGATGCGGATACAAGGTCTGGCCAAAAGTTGGTCATCGACAGCGCCTATGTGGACCAACGTTTTAAAGATTACGCCGAAAGGCAGGACTTAAGTAAATACATCTTGTAACAGGAGGGCCGATCAGCCATGGAAACCACAGAATTACACAATTTCACCATCGACGACTCCTCCGAAGCCCGGGAGTTGCGCCTCTGGAAACAATACCAGGAGAGCAAGGACCACCGCATCCGGGATATCCTTGTGGAACAGTACGCTCCTCTGGTCAAATACGTAGCGGGAAAGGTGGCCGTTAACCTACCATCTTCGGTGGAATACGACGATCTTGTTGGTTACGGCGTTTTTGGTCTCTTTGACGCGATAGAGAAATTCGACCCCCGTAAACATGTTAAGTTCAAGACCTATGCGGTCACTAGAATTCGCGGCGCCATGTACGATCATCTGCGGGAGATGGATTGGGTTCCCCGATCGGTGCGGCAAAAGGCCAAGGAAATAGAACAGGCGGTGATGCTCCTGGAAGCCCGGCTCGGAAGGCCCGCCTCGGATTTAGAGATCGCCGAATCCATGAGCCTGCCCGAGGAAGAGTTTTCCAAGCTCATGAGCAAAATCTCCTCTACGGTCATTCTTTCGCTCAACGATATCTGGAATTCCTACCAGGACAATGAAAAACTTTGCATTGGCGACAGCATCGAATCTCCCCGGAGCATGAATCCGGACTCGAAGGTTGAAAAAGAAGAAATCCGAAGGGTAATCGTGCAAGCTATCAACGAACTACCGGAGAAGGAAAAGAAGGTTTTAGTCCTGTATTATTATGAAAATCTCACGCTCAGGGAAATCGGGCAGATCTTGGAAGTCACTGAATCGAGGATTAGCCAGCTCCATACCAAGGCGATAATCAGGCTCAAGGCTAAGCTCACAAGCCGGCGCAAGGGCCTCTTTTAAATAGACCTAGCCAACCGTGGCGCGAAGGCCTCCGCTAAGTCGGCTTAGCGGAGGCCTTCGCGCCCGGCTATGCCTGCTCAGCGGCTTGGGCTATCCCATACTCGTCGATTTTTTGGTAAAGGGTCTTGCGCCCGATTTGGAGTACCTCGGCGGTCTTTGTCTTGTTCCATCCCAGCATTGCCAAGGTTTCGGCTATGAGGATTTTTTCGGCTTCCTGAAGACTCGAAAGTGCCGGAATATGAATTTCCTTTTTCTCCTGAGTGGAACGGGGTCCGGGAGGGAGGTCATCCATGGCGATAAACCGGCCCGAAGCCATGACAACGGCGCTTTCGATGCAGTTGCGTAGTTCACGCACGTTTCCAGGCCAGTCGTAGGCGAACAGGGCTTGCTTAGCCCTGTTTTCAAAACCATCGATCTCCTTTCCATTTTCCTGGGCAAACTCATGCAGAAAGGTGGTCGCCAACAGGGGGATATCCTCACGCCGCTCCCGCAGGGCGGGGACATGGATATTCACAACATTCAGCCTATAGTAAAGGTCTTCCCTGAAATGCCCCTCCTCGATTTCTTGCTTGAGATCTTTATTCGTGGCGGCGATAAAGCGCACATCCACTTCCAAAGTCGATTCACCGCCCACACGCTCGAACTTCCGTTCCTGCAGTACCCTTAAAATCTTGATCTGCACGTTCTGATTGATCTCGCCGATCTCGTCCAAAAAAAGGCTACCCATATCGGCCATCTCAAAGCGACCTCGCTTGCGCGTCTGGGCACCGGTAAAGGCTCCCTTTTCATGGCCAAAGAGCTCGCTTTCCAAGAGGCTCTCCGCCAAGGCGGCGCAATGAACCTTTATAAAGGGCTTGTCCCGTCTGGGCGAAAGGTTGTGGATGGCGTCGGCTATGAGTTCCTTGCCCACTCCCGATTCGCCGGTGATAAGCACAGAAGCCTTGGTCGGAGCCACCTTGCGTACCAGATCGAAAATTTTTCGCATCGCCGGGCTCTTGCCGATAATCGAGCTTATGCGCTGTTGGGCCAAGACTTCCTCTCTAAGCTCCTGGTTATTTATGGATAGCTCGCGAAATTCCAGGGCGTTTTTCGTCAACTTGAGCAAATGGTCGAGGTCCAGGGGTTTTGTGATAAATTCCAAGGCTCCGTACTGCATGGCGGCCACAGCCTCGCTGATGTCCCCGTGGGCGGTGATGATGATAACAGGAATATTCTGCCAGCGGCGTTTGATAAACTGCAAAAGCTCCATGCCCGAGATCTTGGGCATTTTCAGATCTGTCACCACTAAGTCGACATAGCGCTCATCCAGGATGCTCTGGGCTTCCTGTCCGTCCTGGGCACAGAGCGTTGTGTAGCCTTCCAGGGCAAAGGCCTCAGCCAAACCATCCCGTATGTTTTTTTCGTCGTCGACAATGAGAATTGTAGACTGCATCTATTCCTCCGCCTGTGAGCCAGCCAGGGCTGCTTTATCCTCCCAGCTGGGAAGTAGTTTTTTCTCTTTTTGGGGAATGGGCAGATGAATCGTAAAGGTAGAACCCTCGCCCACTTTTGAATCCAGACTGATATCGCCCGAGTGCTCCTTGATGATCTTGAAGGTGATCGTCAGCCCCAAGCCTGTTCCGCTTTTTTTTGTCGTAAAATAGGGTTCAAAAATTTTGGTCAGCAGATCCTCCGGGATCCCTGTTCCTGTGTCGGACACGTAGATGCGCAATTCATCTTCGGCCTGCTCGACCCCTATGCCAAGCTTGCCACCTTGGGGCATCACCGCCATGGCGTTCTTGATCAGGTTGAGCAGGGCTTGTTTTATAAGGCGTTTATCCATCAAGAGCCTGGGAAGATTGACAGGAATTGAAGTATTGAGCTCAATGCCAAAGCGTTCTGCCTCGGGTTCCACCAGATCGGCCACTTCTTGGATGATCGGTCCAGGATTTTCGCTTAGAAGCTGGACATCCATGGGACGGACAGCGAAGAGAAAATCCACAACGATCTGCTTAAGCCGTTCCATCTCCTGCTTTACCACGCTTAAGTGTTTTGTCATAGCCGCTTGATCAGGTTCGGAGGCCTTTAGTAGCTTTTCTAAAAGTTGAATACGGATGGATATCGAACCTAGTGGATTGTTGATTTCATGCGCCACTCCTGCTGCCAGGGTCGTGAGCGCCGCCAGACTTTCCGCCCTCCGCAGCTGGGTCTCCTTTTTTCGCTTTTCGGTGATATCCTCAACATGGATGACCGTCCCGGCAATCTTGTCCTCCGAGACGAGGGCTGAAATGCTTATGGCGATTATCCTGGTGCCCGAGGAAGATTGGAGCGCAAATTCCTGACCAAGGACTGTCTCTTCCGAAGTAAGGGCCTTATAGAAAAAATCTTTTAGTTCTTCGTCGGCGAGGGACTGCCAGAGTGGATTCTGGCTTTCGCCGCCCTGGATTCGCAATATGCGTTCGGCAGTCTTATTTATTAAAACGGGCACGTGGTCCAGGTTGCAGACGAGAATGCCGTCGAACATGGACTGCAACGCAGCCTCCAGCCTTTCGTTCGAAACTAGGAGTTCCTTGAACAGGCTGAGCAGCTGATCCTTTGTAAGTTTATCGGCCCTCGAGAGAGCCTTTCCCATAAATGAGGCTCTCATGGCCTTTGCGCTCCTTCTATCGCGCCCCGGCTGTCACTAAACTCGGGATGAAAGCCAGGATTCTTTAGATCAACACTATGCTCCTTGAAGGAAGCCACTAAAAGGCGGGACAGGAATTCTGGATTTCGATTATAGGAGCTGTACTGGATAGCAGCGTCTCGGATGAGAGTCGAACAGCGATCTATCATGGTTAAAAGAATTTTGTTTCCCATCGATTCCTGAAGCAGCGATGTAAAAACCACTGTTAATGCTCGTAAAAACCGGATGAATGAACCCGCAAGAGCCTTGTCCCGGGCGCCGAAACCCTTTGTCTGCTGGGAGACGTCAATTAAAATTCCATCCATATCCTGGGACGAGTCAGCCGCTAAATCTATGAGACTTTGACCGTATTCTCCCAAGCCTTCCTTCTCCCAGCCTGCATCGAAAAGGATTTTTCCTATCAGTTTTTCCGCCAGGACTCGCGCCTGCCCTGGAGAGAAGGGAAGGCGGGATTCGTAAAACGCAGTGAGGCTTTCGGCTCTTTCATCGGTTTTAAGCACCCGCTGGAGCACCAGGGCGCTGGTCTTTTCGTCCCTTGGGCTAAAGGAATAGAGGCGAGCCCTGGACAAGACGGTAGCCAGCATCGAGGCCCTCCGACTGGTGAGCAATATAAAACGGACCGTGTCAGGCGGCTCTTCCAGGATTTTGAGCATGGCGTTGCGCGCAGAATCCTGCATCTTGTCGGCATTTTCGATTATCACGGTCCGACGCTTGCCCATCGGAGCCAGCTGAGCCCAGATGCGCATATTCCGCAGCATGAAAACCGGGGCTTCCGGGACCAAAGGCCCAAGCGCGAGGGCGTCGGTATAGGCCGATTCCACGGCCTTTACTGTTTCCGAATCCAACTTTGATCCTATCGTTGCAGGATCGATTCTATCCGCAGCCTCGTTCATGGATTCTACCAGCGCCGCGGCCTTGCCCAGTCTGCTTTCCTCTGAAGTCCAGAGCGCGGGATTGAATCTGGCGCTGAGTTTTGCCAGGGAACGGAGAAAAAAATAGGCGGAGGCCTGGCAGGGATTCCTAAAGATAAATTCCTTGGCGACGCTTATCTCCTCGGGTAGGCTTCGGGCGCCAAAGAGTAGAAGATCCGGATGCCCGAGCCTTCGGTGCATGGCGCAGTCGGGGCAAGCGCAGTTCCATGCGCCCTTTTCCCTGCAAGAAAGCAGCCGCGCAGTCTCCAGCGCCGTTGTAAGTTTACCTGAGGCTACGGGACCTGAGAAAAGCAAGGCAGGGGGCAGGCTGCCACGGATAATCTCGCCTGCCAGAGTCTTGCAGACCTCATCCTGGCCGATGATATTTTCGTACACCTATTGCTTCCTAAGGATATCCTGGAGCTTTATAGCCTCCTGTTGCCGCTCCAAGGCGGGCCTTAAGCTTTCTTGAATCGTTGGGCCAATGATGGGAAGAATCGTTGTAGCGAAGAGGGATCCGGAGAGAAGCTTTTCCACATCGAAAAATTCCTGTATATCCAGGATCAACAACACCAAGGACACTACGATCAAACCTTCGCCTATACCCAGGATCAAACCGAGGATTTTGTCGATAACATCGAGTTTGGCCGCCTCAAGACCTTCGTGAAGGAGCCTGGCGATGAGCTTCATAACGAGGAAACCCAGAACAAAGCATACAATAAATGCTAATACGTACAGCATTGTCGGCGGCAAGCCTGCGATGCCCAGTTTTTCAGCGGATAGATCGATGAGGCTGTTGGAGAACATAAGCCCTGCGAAGAGGCCTACCACATAGGCAGCAACCGATAGGAGCTCCCGTACAAAACCCCGGGAAAAGCACCGAACAGCCATAATAACCACTATGCCTGTAAATATCCAATCCATCACACTCATCGGCCGCCTCCTTGGCTCATGGCTAACCTATCGAGAATAAGTTGGGCGATATGCTCCGCCGAACTAACCCAGGAACCGTCGGAACGGCTAATCCTGGCTAAGGAAAAAGCTGCCGCCCGGGCTTTTTCTAGAGTATCGGAATCGAAGAGATAGGATTCGAGGGCTTTGACGAGTAATCCGACTTCGGCTTTTTCGCCTGTCAAACACAATCCGGCTCCTGCCTTTTCCACCATCGTAGCGTTTTCCACCTGGTCACCCCTGGTACCGCTTCCCGCCAGGGGAATGAGGACCATGGGCTTGCCCAAGGCAGCTGATTCCCACACCGTACCGGCTCCCGCCCGTCCCATCACCACAGTGGCGGCAGCCAGGATGTCCCGCATTTCCTGGCCTATATAGGAAAGGGCGAGGTAAGAAGCATCCCGTTTCGGTTGGGGGACAGTATCGAAGAGCTCTTTGCCTGTCTGATGTACAATAAAAGCTCTTCCGGCGAAGATAGGCCGCAGTCCAGCCACCAATTGGTTTACCTGCTGGGATCCCTGGCTGCCGCCCAGACAGAGAATCACCGGAAGCTCCTCGGGTATTCCCAGCTCTTTCCTAGCTTTTACAGCATCACCTTTAAGAAGGCTCGGGCGGACCGGATTGCCTACTATCTCGGTCTTGCGCTTCCAGGAGTCGGAAAAATCTTTTGCTCCCTCGTTCCAGCTCAAAAGGATTTTTTCCGCTCCGCCGGCGTTCAGCCTAGTGGCTAGGCCGGGGCTCACATCCGACTCGTGGGTAAAATAGGGAATGCCGAGTGATGCCGCAGCCCGGCAGGGAGGCACGCTTACATAGCCTCCCTTGGAAAAAAGGAAGGCTGGCCTGAGCTTTTGGAGAAGCTTTCGGGCTTCAAAATAGCCTGATATCACCATAAAAACGTCAGCCAGGTTCTTGGGGGAAAAGGACCTTCTCAGTTTGCCGCTGCTGATTCCCCGGTACTCCAGCCCTTCGGCTTCCACAATTTGCCTGTCCATCTCTTTTTTTGAGCCGATCCATAGAATTTTTCCGGAATACCCCATGGTTCGGAGGGCTTGGGCAACCGCGAGGCCAGGGTAGATATGTCCACCAGTACCTCCGCCGGTGAAGGCTATCAGGGTGGAATCATTGGAAAGATGCTTCATTCCAGAAAACCAGCAGTCTTGGCCATAGCCTTGAGCACTGCGTCGTCGCTCTTTTCTCCCTGCATAATTGAGAGCACCTTATTGGCTAATACCTTGCCCAGCTGGACCCCCTCCTGATCGAAGGAGTTGATGTTCCAGGCAAAGCCTTGGAACATAACCTTGTTTTCGAAGTGAGAGAATAGGGCTCCCAGTTGGGCTGGTCCTAGCCGTTTCCCCAGTATCATTGTGGAGGGTCTTCCGCCTGCAAAACGCTTGTTAGAATTTTCATCATCTTTTCCCCTGGCAAAAGCCACTACCTGGGCTAGGAGATTGGCAATGAGTTTTTGCCTGGAGCTGGTTCCCATGGAGAGAATATCGTTGGATAGCTGATTTTCAGCAAAGCCAATGAATTGAAGGGGAACAATATCAGTACCCTGGTGAAGGAGCTGGTAAAAAGAATGCTGGCCATTGGTTCCCGGCTCTCCGAAGACTACCGGACCTGTCGTGTACGCAAGCGGTACTCCGTTCCTGTTTACTGATTTGCCGTTGGATTCCATGTCCAACTGCTGGAGGTGGGCGGGAAAGCGGGATAGGGCTTCGGTATAGGGCAGGACAGCCGTGGAGGGCAGGCCGAGGATATCGCGCTCATAGAGGCCAATCATTGCGTCCAGAAGCGGAGCATTGCGCCGCAATGCTGGCTCCAGCGCTGCCTTGTCCATGGCATGGGCTCCGTCAAGAAACTCCTCGAAACACTCCGGCCCGTAGGCGAGCGACATGACAACCCCGCCGACCGCGCTGGATGTGGAATAGCGACCGCCAATAAAATCATCGATGTAAAAGCTAGCTAGGTACCCAGGGTTTTGGGCTAGAGGGCTGGTCTTGCTGGTCACGGCCACGATGTGTTTGGAACTGTCCAGGCCGGCGGCTTCCAACCTGCTTCGCACCAGCGTTTCGTTGGCCAAGGTTTCTGGGGTTGTCCCGCTCTTAGACACAAGAATAAAAAGACTAGTCTCTAGGTCAAGGGAAGCGAGTACCATGTCTGCGTCATCGGGATCTACGTTGGAGATAAAGGCAGCTTTCATTTTTTGCCTGCCTTCGGCCTTCGCCCAGCGTTCCAAGGCTATGCAGGCAGCCCGGGGGCCCAGGTCCGACCCGCCGATGCCGATTTGCACCGCGTTTTTAAAAAGCTTCCCTGTGGAGCTTCGAATCGAGCCTTCGTGGACTGCCCTGGCGAAATCCGCCGCCTTGCTGCGTTCGCCCTCGTAGAATGTCCTCAAATCAGTGCCAGAAACGCTGATGCCATCCCCAAGCTTGCCCCTGGCCAGGTGGTGCAAAACCATGCGCTTTTCACCGGTGTTCATGATCGCCCCCGATAAAAGAGCCTGGTATTTTTCCAGTAACTGCTGCTCCCTGGCAAGATCTTCAAGGCAGTCGAGGATAGTCTCGTCCACAGGAGCCGCCGCATAGAAGTATGTAAGTCCAACAGCCATGTCCACCATGGCTTTGCCAATGCGCTCTGGATTCAGAAGACCGGTGACATCCACTCTGGGAATGCTTTTCAGCGTAGAAAATGCGCCGCATTCATTCAGGTTTTTATAACTGATCATGTGTTTGTTTCCTTATGCTACATGATATGGTCAAAATCGCTACACTTCAAGAGCGAAAGCGTCTGCCAAAACCAGCCAGGCCCAGTCTTTTCCTGCCGTATAACCAATGTCCCTGTTCCAGCACCCCCCGGGCCAGCGCACCCACGAGCAGGGCTTCTCGCTCTTCCCTGCTCCAGGTTGACAAGAGGCCGGCGCCGGGGCAGGCTGGCGGCTCGCTGAGGCTCCAGTGCGGGCGACCCTGCTCGGCCGGCGCAGCCCCCGGCGCCGGCTCACCCAATAGCCGCTGGCTTTGGCTTTTTTCGAAGCGGAAGCGATTTACGGCAAAGAAACGCCTAAGTTCGGGCAAGCCCTCAGGCTCTGCCGCCGCGCTGCCGTCACAAACATCACAGCCTGAACAGGGCGACGAAAGTTCTCCGCCCATGAGAGAAAGAAGACTTGCTCGACGGCAGACCTTGGCTTTGCCATATTCCATAAAGGCTTTTTTGCGGGCTTCCCGCGCGGCTCTAGCCTGGGCGGTCCAATCCACCGAAGACTGGGGTCCCGCGGATTGAGCGTCCGCTTGCGCAGCCCCTCGAATTTCCTCTTTCCATAAATCTTTAATTAAAACAGCCTGGGCTTGATCCCCATCTCTACCCGCCCGCCCCGATTCCTGAATGTATGCCTCCACCGAAGGGGGAGCCGAATAATGTAAAACCGAGCGAATGTTTTTTTTATCGACCCCCATTCCATACGCGCAGGTACTGACCAGAATCCCGGTGTCGCTTTTCATAAACCAGTCTTCCACGGCTTCCTTTTCTTCCCTGGATAGGCCGGCATGGTAGAATTTCACCTCGTCGATCCCATGGTTGCGCAGAAACTCGCAGAGTAACCTGACCCCAGGCCTCGACTGATCAAAGACAATTAGAGGCTTGGGCAGGGTGTGGATAAGCTTTAGTAGACTATGCCTGGGCGAAACGCTCAATTCTACGGCATAGCGTATATTGGGTTTGTCCATATCGGCGGTGATGAGAGAATAACCGCTATCTCCAAATAGATACCGGGCAATGGCTTCACCAACTTGAGGGCTCGCGGTAGCGGTAAAAGCGCTCACCACCTTGGGTTTTATTCGCTGTATGCAATCTCCCAACGTAAGATAGGCAGGCCTAAAGCTCTCTCCCCATTCGCTGACGCAGTGTGCTTCATCGATGGCCAAATGAAAAACATCCAAGGTATCGATAAGCTTGGATAGATTTGGAGAGTTGAGGCTTTCGGGATTCGTGATACCGATTTTTATGCTTCCATCGCGCAGAGCCCTTATACCCCTTTGTCGCTCTGCATCTTCCATTCCCCCTCTGAAGAGGACGCAGGGAATACCCCGTTTTTCCAGGCTTCTTTTTTGGTCATTCATGAGCGCCAGCAGGGGATAGACCACAAGGCTGGGACCTGGAGCCAACAATGCCGGCAATTGAAAGCAAAGACTCTTTCCGAAACCAGTGGGGAAGAGGATCATCTGACGCACGGGCTCATCACGCTCGATCCCGTCCAGCACTCCGGCAACGGCCATCCGCTGGAGCGGAAACAGATAATCGATTCCAAATCGTTCTTGCGCCAGGGCCGCAACCGGATCGTCAAAAGCCGCACCGTTCAACGCTGTTTCCATGTTGATTTAACGGGGTAAGTCTAAGGCTGCGATTCAATGGTAACGGTATTTTATGCGAAACCCTTGTATGTATGTTTTTTATAAACCCCTGCGCGGGCAAAGCTTTTCCAGTGGGCAGGAAGAAGGATCCTCGATGCAGACAGGATTTCTAGCCCTGCAGAGGTACTTGCCCTGCCGGTTAAGGGCGTGAGAAAAAGCCGTGTAAAGAGATTCATCCAGATTTTGTCGTATTTTATTTTCAATGGCTTCGGGATCTCTGTTTTCATGCAATCCAAGCCTGTATACAAGCCTGGAAGCATGGGTGTCAACAATAATCCCCGGCACCCCGAAACAGCTCGAGATGACTAAATTTGCGGTTTTTCGGCCAACACCGGGAAGACAAAGCAAGTCCTCCATACTCGATGGCACCTTGCCGCCATGCTCGGTCATGATTTTTCGCGCGCCCAGCACTAGGTGCCTGGCCTTTGTGTGAAAGAATCCCACCGATCGAATAAGTCGCTCAACGTCTTCCACTTCGGCGAGAGCCATGGCGTTTGGATTCGGATAGGATGCGAATAGGGCAGGAGTTACCGCGTTTACCTGTTCGTCGGTGCATTGGGCGCTCAAGATAACTGCGCAGAGGAGCTCGAAACAGTTGGATGAATGTATAAGTGGTTTTTCATCGGGCCATAGCGGCAGGAGAATGTTCGCTACTTCGGATATCCGCTGTTGCAGGCTGCTCAAGTTCGGCTCTTCCACTGTTGTCGCTTCCTTGTGGCCAAAGTATCCCACAACCTGTGCAATCATGTCGAGCGTAGAAGTGGGATGAAAGGGCATCTATACTCGTGCTATGTCCTCTACGTTCCCCCTTACCATACCCGCAACAAGCTTCGGGGAATATTAAAACTTGACCAAGCCTATAATGATACTATAGATTAACCGTTGCGACTGCAGGATTCGGAAACTCTTCTTCCTGTCTTCCTGTCGCGGAAAGGAAACTTTTTAATGCGAAAAGTCCCCCGGGGGATTATTTGGTTTATAGAAAATCATGATTGCTTCTATGTGCTTGGGCACCGTGAACCTGATGGGGATTGCATTGGCTCACAACTAGCCTTGGCTTCCTTTTTAAAAACCCTTGGCAAACGAGTCCACCTGCTCTCCTCTGGACCCTTCACCCGTTCGGAAATACTGCAATACGAGTACAAATTCAAGAATGAGGCCCCACCCGAGCGCGATTTCGAGCGTGCCGCAGCCCTGGTGCTGGATTGCTCCTCCATGGCCCGGATTGGTTCGGTGGGCGAGACTATGCCCAAGGTTCCCGTGGCGTTCATTGATCATCATGCATCGAAAGAGATTCCCGGGGAATCCGATTACCTTGATTCCTCGGCACCGGCGGTTACCGCCATGATCTTCCTTCTCATGGAAGCTATGGGTCATAAACCCAGCAAGGAAGAAGCCGAACTCCTCTTTTTTGGACTCTGTACTGATACGGGTTTTTTCAGACATCTGGATGAAAAAGGCGACTCCACCTTTGAAATCGCCGCGAAGATGGTTCGGGCAGGGGCTTCCCCCAAAAAAATTTACCATGCTATCAACGGCGGAAAGACCCTCTACTCCCGCAAGCTTCTGGGCGAAATCCTTCTTCGCGTCGAAGCGCACTTCGATGGCAGGCTCCTTGTATCCTTTCTTTCCCTGGAGGACCAGCAACGATACGGCATGGCTTCTAGAGATTCGGACCTCCTGTATCAACTTATGATGAGCGTAGCCGGTTGTGAAGCCTGTTTTGTAATCAAACAGGAAGCCGAGGATCAGTGCACTGTGGGTTTCCGCTCCAAGGAACGAATAGACGTATCGGCCATAGCCGCACGTTTTGGGGGCGGAGGGCACAGGCTTGCCTCGGGGCTTTCCATTCAGGGGAACATAGAAAGCGTCAAGGCATTGCTTCTGGACAGTTTCGCTGAGGTATTCAGCGAGCCCGAGTTTATTGAATCCCCTTTGTAAAAAGAGGCAGTCCCTGTGCGCAAGAGAGGGATTTATAACAAACCATAACATTCCTTATTCGCGTGAATAAAAAATAATCGTAAACCGGTATCTTTGTCAGTAATCTCGGCGTTGACCCTGTTTGAAAACCCTAGTGGTCAGACTCGACATCGCAAGCTTTGCCAGGGCATTTGGCATGGAGCCTGCAATGTAAGGTGTCGGGAGGGTAGAACCGTGAAAGTGATCAAGAGCGCTGATTTGACCTGGCCTACGATTTCCACAGGCAACGGTGAATATCAAACTGAGGTGGAGAGCCAACAAAAGGTATTGCTCAGTTCACCTCTTGCCCGGGATATGATGACAAAACTAATTTCCCATCCAAAACGGTACGGCTTTTCCTCGGTGGATGAAGCTACCGAGGCTCTCCTGCGTTATGCGGGTCGACTTTTATCCATCCTGCAAAAAAGTATCGAAATCGATGATAAAAAAGATGCCTATATAGATAAAAGCCTTCGTTTTATAGCAAAATCTGTTCAGCGCAATAATCGAAAAAAAAACATCATGGACTCTCTGTTGGTAAATTCTTTTGCCGAAACTGCTCCTGATTTCGATACTGTCGATACATATTCTAAGGATCATTACTTCGATCCCAGCGCTGAGTCTAGTTTCCAAGCCGAATGGATTCGTGATAAAGGGGCTGTGACTTGCACGACAGAAGATAGCTCGAGCGCAGAAATCAGACGTTTTATCGGCGAGATCAACCCTACTGTTTTTGTGCGGGTCATGAGCGCACAGAATAAGCGGCTCCTCTTTCTTACGGTAAAATGTGCTTGGGAAGTGGATGATGCCATTACGCAAAAAGTTGCGCACAAACTAGGGGTGCCTAGTCTCTGGCTGGAAACCTTGCTGCACAAAGCTAGAGCTACCCTAGAACCCCAGCGGCTTTCGCTGGAGCGACTGGTGGGTATGATCAATGAAACCTGGGGAAGAATTCTCTATATCGAAGCTGAATTATGCAGCGACTGTAATCCTCAGACTCGACTAAAGCAGGAGCAAAGGATTGCGCAGCAGCGGCAGCGTTTTCACAGATTATTAGCCCGCAAGGCACGCATGAAGCCCCTGGTAGCGCATAAAGACATAGCTTCCCTACTCAGGCTTCCCAAAGGTTCAATCGATTCAGGGTTGTTCTATCTCAAAACGGGAAGGGGCAGAAAAATCCCTTATTGTGCTTGAGCTTCTGAGCTTCAGACGCTATGCTCCCTGCATGGAAATACTCGTCGCGAGCTTTAACAATCACAAGATCGATGAACTTCGGCCCCTATTACCCGAGCATACGCTCCTTAGCCCCGCTGAAGCGGGCATCGAGCCCATCCAGATCGATGAAAACGGATCGGATTATTTCGCCAACGCCCTCATAAAAGCCAAGGCGCTCTACAATACAGCGGGTATCCCCACCCTGGCCGACGATTCAGGCCTCTCCGTCCTCGCCCTCGACGGCGCTCCGGGCATTCACTCATCGCGCTATGGTTCCCTCGACGGCTCTAAAAAACTGGACGACAAGGAGAGGAACGAGCTTTTATTAAATGTCATGAAGGATATAGACGAACGTCGCTGCGCCTTCTATTGCTGCTTGGTGTTCCTTTACGGGGAGGATCGCTATATCGCGGTTCAGGAAACCTGCCCAGGCTTGCTGACCAGGGAGCAGGCAGGGCGGGGCGGTTTCGGCTATGATCCCTTAGTCTTCTTGCCCGAGTTGGGCAAGACAGTGGCAGAGCTCAGCCCTTGGGAAAAGAACCGGGTCTCCCACAGGGGCAGGGCTGGTCGGGCTATGGCTTCCATGCTTAAGGTCTTGAATTTGGGCGACTGAGAATTACCTCGGTTCC
This sequence comes from Spirochaetaceae bacterium UBA6076, assembly GCA_002428725.1. Classification (GTDB taxonomy): domain Bacteria; phylum Spirochaetota; class Spirochaetia; order Treponematales; family Rectinemataceae; genus UBA2256. The sequence goes on from DIXQ01000006.1 coordinate 80,179, forward strand.
TTATGTACTATACTTGGACAAGCATAAAAAACGCGCCTTTTAGGCGCGTTTTTCTTTTCCCTACGGTAGGAAATGGTATTACTTGCTCTCTTGAGACTTGATACCGTACTTGCGGTTAAAGCGCTCAATGCGTCCCGCGGTGTCTACGAGTTTCTGCTTGCCGGTAAAGAAGGGGTGGCAGGCCGAACAGATTTCAACCTGTAAATTCTTTACCGTCGAACGGGTCTCGATGACATTGCCGCAGGCGCATGTGATGGTCGAGTTCTCATATTTGGGATGGATTCCCTGCTTCATATTTTCCTCCACTGCGTCCTGGTTATCACAATGCCTGAAAACCGGCCAAATGACGGTTCCCTGTGCTTGGCAACTATACAATAATTCTCGATCCTCGTCTATCGGTCCGCAGAGCGTAAGTCGGACCGCTCAATCAGCCCCGGAGTAGGCTGGCCCGCTCATGGATTTGAGGAATGCCTCGTTGTTCTTGGTCTTGCCCATGCGGTCTATCAAGAGCTCGATGATGTCGGAATCGTCCATGGGATTGATAACTCTGCGGAGTACCCAGATTTTCTGGAGTTCCTCGTCGGTGAGAAGGATCTCCTCCTTCCTGGTGCCCGATTTCTTAATATTGATGGCCGGGAAGAGGCGCTTGTCAGAAAGGCGCCTATCCAGGTTGATCTCCATGTTACCCGTGCCCTTGAACTCTTCGAAAATAACCTCGTCCATCCTGGAGCCCGTGTCTATGAGGGCGGTGGCGATGATGGTGAGGCTGCCTCCCTGCTCTATGTTGCGCGCCGCGCCGAAAAAACGTTTAGGCTTGTGCAGGGCGTTGGAGTCCACACCGCCGGAGAGGATCTTGCCAGAGGTGGGCACGGTCTGGTTGTAAGCCCTGGCCAGCCTTGTGATGGAGTCCAGAAGGATGACAACGTCCCGCCCGTGCTCCACCAGGCGCTTGGCCTTTTCCAGGACCATCTCAGCCACCTGAACGTGCCTGGTGGCCTGCTCGTCGAAGGTGGAGGATATTACCTCGGCCTGGACAGAGCGCTCCATGTCCGTTACTTCCTCGGGCCGTTCGTCTATCAGCAGGACAATGAGATAGACCTCGGGATGATTCGTGGTAATTGCGTTGGCGATCTTCTGTAAGAGGATCGTCTTGCCCGTCTTGGGGGGTGAGACAATGAGGGCTCGCTGCCCCTTGCCGATGGGACAGAAGAGGTTGATGATTCGCGTGGAAAGTTCTTCCGTGTTGGTTTCGAGATCCAGCTTTTTATTGGGGTAGAGGGGGGTGAGGTTTTCAAAGGGAATGCGATTTTGGGCTACCGCAGGCTCATCGTAGTTGACCAGCTCGATGCGCAGCATGGCAAAGAAACGCTCGCCCTCCTTGGGGCTCCGGATCTGTCCATAGACAGTATCGCCGGTCTTTAGATTGAAGAGCCGTATCTGAGAAGGAGAAATATAGATGTCATCGGTGCCAGAAAGGTAGGAATTCTGGGGGGAACGCAGGAATCCGTAGCCATCGGGCAGTATTTCCAGCGAACCATAGGCGTAGATTATGCCACCCTTTTCCGTGTGGGATTTAAGGGTGTAGAAAATGAGTTCCTGCTTGCGAAGGGCAATTAACTCCTCGTGGTTGATCCCATACTTTTCGCCCAGCTCCCGCAGCTCCTTAATGCCCATCTTAGACAGGTCGTTGATAAGGAGCCTAGCTCTGGAGTCCCCTGACTCTTGTCGGCCGTTTTCGTGATTCTTGTCCGGCGCAGGCTTATCATAGGTCTCCTGGCGCCGCACTAGGCCGTTGCGTACCTCCCGTTCCAGAGCTGCCGCCGCAAGGACATCAATAGCCCCACGCTGCGGACTTGCGCTCTGCTCGGATTCCGTGTCTACAGTTTTACTTGCAGAATATGCTTCGTTTTCTGTAAGTGTAGGCTGGCTTTCCTCCTCCCCTTGGGAGAGCGATTGCTGGTTTGATCGTTTTTTAAGTTTAATGCGTTTTACAGGTCTCGTGCCGGGTACGTTTTTCCCTGCACCCTCCCGGGGCAAGGTAAGGTTTTTTTGTTTTTCCTGCGAGTGAATGCGGGATTGTTGGGCTTTCTTAGATTCGATTGTGCTTTCTCCTAGCCCCTCAAGATACGCAGGTTCTTGGTTTGAAATCGGGGCTGAGGATTCAGAAGATGTTTCTTCCATTCGGTCCTTCTTGCTGGGTTCGTCTCGTTTTGATCTTCGGATTAATGCCATCCAATGCTCCGTCTGTGTACGGAATCCAGGCGGTTATTTTGTCGCCCTTATATAAATCGTATCAATTATTGTCTGTTGATTCATTCGTACGGCAAATTTCGACATCGGAAAGACCGACGGCTACAAGGACGCCTGCACTATATCACTGTTACGGATAGCCGGTCTTATGACCGTACACATAACTATAGTACTGCCGTGACGATCTGTCAATCGTCGATTGCGCGAGCGACTACAGGAAAGGCCTTATTTATACGAAGATCCTGCAGCTCAAGATCAGGCATCGAGATGCGTCCTTCAAAGTGACAAGAAGGGGAGATCTTCAGAGATGCGCACTCCACCGAGGCACTGACCCTAGATTTGTCCAAGAATTCCGCAAACCCGCTTGCCGTAGCGGAGCCAGAAAACTGACCTGCCACAGCGATCGATGTGGCCGATATAGAGCAAGCTTCAACGTGAGCGCCTTTGTCGATTGTTACATGAGAAGCGCTCCGGATTATACCCGAGAACTTCCCTTTTATGAGCAGGCTTCTTTGGGTGTCAAGTTCGCCGGACATAGTTAGCGCAGCACTCAGCTCTGTCGAATGGATAAGGGGTTTTTTCTTCGATCGTCGAGGCACGGCACTGATATTTTCATATTGAGTCGATAAAGTCAATTATCAATGATTTTACAAAGATACAGAACTGCCAGTAACAAAAAAATAATGGGAGCCCAGCCTCATCGAGGTCTCAGACTCCCGCAGCATAGGGTTTGCTAGTTTTTCTTGAACGTCTTTGTAATAAGAGAGGGGTTCATGTCCCATGCCGATTTTTTGAGTTCCCGGCCCGGGCGGAATCCTGCTACACCGTGATCCTGAACCGATACTATCTCGCCGGTCTTGGGGTTTCTTGCCCTTGTTCTTCCCTTTCTCAGCTTCACCTCGAAGGTGCCGAATCCACGGAGCTCAACGGTTTTACCGTTTAAAATCGCGGCCTTGATTTCAGAAAAAAGCCCGTCGATCAGCTCGTGAATTTCCTTCCTGGTTGTCTTGCTCGAAGGGGAGAGCTTTCCATACAGCGCATCGATTAATTCGGCCTTTGTAAGCTTTTCTGCCATATAGCTTCTCCTAATATATTCTTTGTTTCAGCGATGCTTGACGCCGATTTATCTCTATCTGCTCCTGCGTCGTGGCTCTGTGGTCCAAGAGCTGGGCTCGCAATTTTAGGCTTCAAGCCTATTGACGAGCTTCTGCATTCGTGACTTCTTGCGCGCAGCGGCGTTTTTTTTGACAATGCCTTTGCGAGCCGCCGTATCGATACGTTTGATCATATCGAGAAGCGCTTCCTTGGCAGCAGGGGCATCTTTTTTCTCCGAAGCCACCAGGACTTTCTTGGCCGCTGAACGTATAGCGGACTTTACACCCTTGTTCCTGATACGGCGCTTCTCGTCCTGCCGCATTCTTTTTTCGGCCGATAGATTCTTTGTGCTCAAAGGGAATCCTCCCGCATTGATAGTCGATTCATGAAGAACCGGAACAGTCTGATAATTCGACATGGAAAGCTAACAGAGAGCGACGGTGAATGTCAAGACTGCAATTGACTCCGAGCCCAGTATCTGGTTAAATAGGATAACGAATTAGCGCTTTCTGAGAGAGAACCGCCGTGACTATAGTCATACTTTTAATTCTGCTGACGGCTTTTACTTTTTGGGAAATATTACTTTTATTGGCTATCGCAGTGCTTCCGTGGCGCAGTGCCATGAGAGTCGCCCAATATTACGAAGATATAGCGATTCATACAATTTTCACCGCCCTGAGCACGTATGGAGGGTTCAACCCGAGGGTGGACTACAGGCTTAAGGAAGCTCTCCCTAAAAGGTTTATCGTGGTTTCCAACCATCAGAGTCTTTTGGATATTGTCGTTATCATGCGCACATTACCTTTCTGGGCAAAGGCCAGGTTTGTGGCTAAAAAAGAACTCGGTTATGGCATACCGCTTATATCCCTTCTTTTACGCGTATCCGGCCACAGTCTAGTCCGCCGCAGTGGCGATGCCCTCGAAGCGATGCGCAAGGTAACGCGAATGGCTAAACGTTGTCGCAGGGATGGGACAATTCCAGTAATTTTCCCCGAAGGGACCCGTTCGCGCACCGGTGTACTGGGCAGCTTTCATTCGGCCGGCTATAGAAAAATCCTGGAAGTCGAGCCTGTTCCCATTCTGGTGGCCGCGATGGAGGGAGGCTGGAAGATTGCAAATTTGAAGGATTTTTTATTCAATTTTGGAAAAATTTCCTTTACGGCCAGCTACCTTGCCCTTTTACCTGCCCCACATACTAAAAAGGAAGCGAAGGAAGCGCTAGAGAAAGCTCGAAATATCATTGAAGTTTCATTGGAAGAACAGAGAAAACTGGAAAGGTAGAGGAAGGTTCAGGCTCCAGACCTGTAGTCGGGAGCCTGAAGGGCGTTTCAATTGAAATCGCTGGGCTTGCGCTCAACTCGCTTGCACTTTTCGCATTCAGCCATATTTTTGACTTTACCGTTTTCGAATACGGTTTTCATCTTTACTTCGCCGCCACAAGGGCAGTAGAAGCGCTGGGTGCTGCTGGAGGTTCGCGCGTTTTTAGATACCTGTGCCATGGCATTCTCCTTCGAAGACGGCATACAATATATGGTAGTTCCCCATCGTGTCAATTCTTGATCATCAATGTAAGTTCTTTAGAGCAAAAAAAGACCGCAGGGTAAGGAGGAATACCCTGCGGTCAACACAAAAGGAGGTGCATGAAGAGCAAATTGCTGTCGTCCTGCATTAATAATAATAATGCACAATCTGAAAAGTTACTAGGAAATGAGCAAATTTCAAAAGTCTGTGAACTTTTGAAATTTGCTTTGTAGTTTCGTCTATTTTCATGCTAAAAGCATGAAAATAGACGAAACGTACGCATTTTAAGGTAGCT
>DIXQ01000023.1 GCA_002428725.1 Spirochaetaceae bacterium UBA6076
CCTAGAAAGAAACGAGGAAGACCCCGAAAAGAAGCGGCCCAGAACGCACCAAAAAGGAAACGAGGGAGACCTAGAAAAAATCCAGCTTAAACGCATATAGTGTTGAAAATTGGGAAATCGTTAATTAATATTTATCATGTTATTCTTTGTTCTGTCGTTATTTATTTCCTTTCCGTTCAGGCACTAGTTTACCTTTCTTGGGAAGAACCACCGTGTCGAGTATCTCTGCAAGTTCTCTTTTGTTTGAGGGGCTATGAAACCCCTTGTCGAAACTGCACTTCGTCAAATTCTTATACAGCGCTTTAGTCTCCTTAAGAAATGGAACTGCAGCATCGACATCTTGTTCGTTTTTCATTATCCGATGGTTCAGTATGAATCCATACTGGTCCTCAATAACGCACACCTTCAATCCAAGCTCCTGGGGAACTCCTGCTTTCCCTTTCGATATCCATTCGGTGTGGCCTTCGAATAGTGAGAATACTTTCTCTTTGTGCGGTATAGTTTGGCCTTCAAAGACACGTCGTTCGATTTGATCGATCTGCCGTTCGGCATGTTGTATGTAATTCTTTATCTCACTTATAATCGCAACTGCCGCAATATCTACGGTGCTTTCTTTTACATCCTTGATGGTGCTTTTCGCCTTAATCAAGAGCTTATTCGATTCACCGATATATTTTCTGTGCGATTCTCGTACTTCCCGCTCTCGCCGGTCGGCTCGTGCGGTCGTTCGTATGCGTGCTCGTTTTGCTTGTTGCGCATGCCGGTACAGCCTTTTGATTTTCTTGAGCACATGGATATACTGCCGCCATTCCGGTAGCGAAGTGCGTTCGCAAAGACGGGCTGTAAGGACAATGATTTTTCTCATCGCATCGAAAAGCAGGTTGATGTCGGTTGGATAATGGACGTCCGTTCCGACAACGAAGCTGTCGCACCGCCCTTCGACTTTCTCCGTTTTTTTTTACCGAGACTCTGCCCTGCTTTTACTACTACCTCATTGATCTTGTTCAGAATCGCCGGTGTGAAAAGACGGACGTTGTCTTCTATCGTCTGCAACGGATATTTGTATTCATCATAGAAATCAGGATGTCCCAACATCTGCCGGATTGCCTTATGGTTGTCGACTATGTCTTTGAGTTTGTCGTAGTTCCAATTGCAGTTCAACCGCAAGGTTCCCATTACCAGAATCTTCCACAACTCCATTCCAGGACGGCCGGTTTTAGTATTAACATTTTTGGGTGTGAGCTCTTTGAGAATTTCAAATACTTGCGCACGTAATTCGGGAGTGCAGTAGATATATTGCAGTCCCCGCAGAAGTTGTGGTATTTCATCCCGAGACCGCTCATCAAAGGTGATGGTGGCAATATCAACCTGACCGAGAAGTGTTTGTGGACTAACCGTATATCGCATGGCTACCTCCCGTAGTTTACCTTTGCCAGGTAATAAAATGAATTGCAAAAAATCAGGCAATTCATTGCCATGCTATGAATTATAGCATATCGCTCAATAGTTGAAAAGTGGGAATATGAAATATTCAGATTAATATTTATCATGTTATTCTTTGTTCTGTCGTTATTTATTTCCTTTCCGTTCAGGCACAAACTAAGCGCACAGCAACAAACAGAGGAAAACTCCGAAGAATTCGTCTCGGCTAAAAATAAGCATTCCAGAGTTGAATCGGCAATAAACGCCCTAGGAAATCATGGGCTCGATCGTTGTCTGGATCATGGCCTAATTGGATTCGAACGGTATGTCACCCTTGCGGTCTTAGCTCGTAACATTCAAATACTTGGAGCAATGCTCCGTAAAGAAGAAAAGGAAGAAAAAGCGAGAATACAAAAGACCGCTGTACGCGAAAGAAAAGTATCTTAATGAAACGTATCTGAGAGACTGCTAGAGGATACCTATGTCCAAAATAAATTCGACAAGCGATTTTCTTTCCAAAAACTAACTACCCGGGCACATAATCTGGTTGAGAAGGCTACGAATTTTTTTCTTGAGAGCGTGATGCCTTTATTTTGATCGGCTTACGGGAAAAAATCTAGGTTTTCGGCCAGACACTATCTATATGTAGGAGAAAATTTTGACTGTCAATAACAGTGACCTAGCTCCTCAATCCGGAATACTGCAACGCTTTCTTACTAAGCTTGATACCGTACCATCTGCGACAGCCTAGTATTTGGCTGACCTAGGCGAGGCTAAGGGACTCTAGGAACTCTATTCTCAGCAATACCCACAGGTTCTTAAGAGCCTTAAAAAGTTTGCATTGGTCGAAAGTTCTATCTCCTCTAATCGCATCGAGGGTGTTGAGATAGACCATGAGCGGGTCATGCCCATTCTCTTCGGAAACGCTTCGGTGGCGGATCGGGATGAGGAGGAGGTGCAGGGCTACAAGAAAGCCTTGGATCAAATATTTTCTGGCACTCCTGCAGCTGAAATCGATGAGATGATTATTCGAGACCTTCACGCGTTGCTTCGAGGAAAGGTCTGGGATTCTGGCATGTATAAGGATAAGGATAGCGACATCATTGAAACGTATCCCGATGGAAGATCGAGGCTTCGTTTCAAGACCGTATCCGCGGCCGAAACTCCAGCGGCCATGGGCAGGCTAGTGGCTGAGTACAACCGTTGCCTTCGAGAGAGTATTGTTCATCCACTCATCATCATAGCGGCTTTCAATCTCGATTTCCTATGCATACATCCATTCAGGGATGGAAACGGTCGAGCTTCCAGGATTCTCCTTGTGCGGATGCTTCTAGCCCAGGGTTACGATGTGGGTCGGTATGTGAGCATCGAGCGATTGATCGAAGAGCGCAAGGAGCGTTATTACGAAACTCTGGAAGCCTCCTCTAGAGGCTGGCATGATGGCCGCAACGATCCATGGCTCTATATCAATTATCTTCTGTCCGTTGTGAAGGCGGCGTACAAGGAGTTTTCCCAAAAGGCGGCAACGGTGCGTCCAGGGCGGGGCGAAAAACAGACGCGAATATTGAAAGCCATTGAGGCGATCCACCAAGAGTTTAGCCTGGTTGAACTCTCGGAGCGTTGCCCTGGCGTTAGCCCCGAGACGGTGAAGAAGGTTATTAAGGATCTTAAGCGTCAGGGGCACGTGGAGCTGGTAAGGGCTGGCCGAAACGCGTTATGGCGGAAAACTGGAAATTGGGAAGATCATTGTGCAGGGCCGGGAACTCAGCGCCGAAGACATTCAGGCAATCCGCGATCTGATTGCCGCGAGGCCTGACAGTACTCGCTGGAAAATATCGCGAGAATTGTGTGCCCTGTGGAAATGGCAGACAGTAACCGGACAACCCAAGGACATGGCAAGTCGGGCCATGTTGAACAAGCTCAACGAGCGCGGGCTCATAAGCCTGCCACCCAAGGCTCAGAAAACAGGAAAGAATACGCAGGTATTCTTCGAGTTTCCTCGTGAAACACCTGAGCCGATTTGTGGGAGACTCGATGGCTTGACGCCGCTCAGGATAACGCTCGTGACCGAACGAAGCCCAGATGCCCAGGTACTGCACGAAATTCTGTCATCACATCACTATCTCGGTTTCCGGACGAACGTCGGCGAGACGATCGGCTATCTCGTCCGCGACCGGCTCGGACGGGTTGTCGCCTGCGCGGTCTTCGGTGCCGCACCTGGCGAGTCGTGTCCTGGGGCTCATCGCGCGGAGAATCCGGAACGACTGGATGACGAAGTACGGCCATCCGATTGCGCTGCTTGAGACCTTCGTCGATCACAGTCGCTTCCGCGGCACCTGCTATCGCGCCGCAAACTGGCAGTACGTGGGACAGACATAGGGCAGAAGCCGCCAGGACCGCTACTCGACCATGAGCGTTCCCGTCAAGGACATCTACCTGTACCCGCTACGGAATCTTAGAATGGTGAAGGTCCAGCAGAAGATATCCGGAACCTTCCGTAGCGACTCAGGCGGCGACAACTTCTGCAGGATACGAAGCTATATCGCCACAGCCCTCTGCAACGACGTTCCTGTCCTCGAAGCGCTCACCCTTGCCATCGCGGGCTCACCTTTCATTCCGAAAGCTGACCGAAAAAATCGAATCCAGCGGCTAGCCTGCTGAATAGTTACAAAAATTTATTCAAAGAGTAGGAAATGCTGGATACCGACACAAAACGACGAATCGATACCGCGCGGGACATCCTCGTGGGAAAGGTGCCCGACCCCAAGAGCCAAGTCGAACAGATCACGATAGCCCTCATCTACAAGTTCATGGACGACATGGACGCCGAAAGCGAGGAACTGAGCGGCATCCGCAGCTTTTTCGCGGGCGATTTCGCGCGCTATGGCTGGGCTAAGCTCATGCGATCGGGTTTGGGTGGCCACGAAACCCTCAACCTCTATGCCGAAGCCATCTCCAGGATGCCCGAGAATCCCGGAATCCCGGCACTTTTCCGCGACATTTTCAAAAACGCCTACCTGCCCTACCGCGATCCGATGCATCAACAAGGTAAATCCATCACGAACGACAGCGAACGGATGGACGACATGGAAGACCCCGAATGGAAAGTTGATCATCGAGCTGCAGAAGCAGGTGCCTCAATAAGAAATTCTAACGGATATCGCTCGGGTTTATGATCCGCATAATCGTATTATCGGTTTGTTCTTGACATATTGTAACGATAGCGTTACCATGCTGTTATGAAGGTGAGCGAGATTATCAGACGGATCACCGAAGATGGATGGACGCTTTCCCGGACGAAAGGAAGCCATCGCCAGTACAAGCATTCAATGAAACCGGGGCTCGTTACCATCACGGGGCATCCCTCGGATGAAATCGACCGGGGAACGCTCAACAGTATTATGAAACAAGCAGGATTGAAGGAGTAAATATGGATTATCTGATCATTATCGAAAAAACCTCAACAGGATTCTCTGCTTATGCACCAGATCTTCCAGGATGCATTGCTACTGCACAGACGGTCATCGGAGTTCGCTCTAGGATGCGGGAGGCTATCGAGTTTCATATCGAAGGACTTCAGTTGGAAGGGTTACCCATTCCAGCTCCTACCTCGAAAGCCTTCTTTTTCGACCTCGGACAAAAGGGAAGTGTGAAAAGCGAACGACGTGTCGAAACGCTATACGATATAAAGACCTTCGCGAAGAAAGTGGGTATATCGCCATCGACAGCCAGAGTATACGCACATCGATATAAGATTGGGCAAAAAATGGGCCGGGGATGGGTTTTCACGGATGCGGATTTCGAAACCCTTTCAAGCCGACATGCTCTCGCTCTATAGCAGATCTATATAATTGTCGATCATAGTCGACACTAGCAGTTTGTCGGACTTACTCTGTTGAAAAACAAGATATGAGGGGCCAGTCTTCAGGCCGACGACAGTTTTACAAGCACATACCCATCAGTTCATAAGCGGCGGCTGTTTTCAGTGTCCTTTGGACCTTGATTTGGCCCTCTATTCATCACAAGCAATCATACCTTCACTGGTGGCCGCATCAATCTCCCGCCAGTCATGCGATAGAATCGCTTCACGTTATACGCCAGCGTCACCAAATCCCATTCAATACTCACCTTTTCGAGGCCACGCATCAAAAACTGATCGAATCCCAAAATAGATTTGATGATGCCGAAGGCCGGTTCGATCGTTTCTTTTCTCTTCTTGTATATTTCCCGGCCTGTCGCTGTTTTTAGCCGGTACGCCATTCTTTCCTTGACGCCGGCGGTTTCCGGTGGTGACTCGGGTTCCGATTTTCGCTCGAGATCTTCAACAGTCCGATGGTGACCTTGTTTTCCCATGGCACAGTACACAACCGGCCCCTTCGGTATCGATGACCGCCTGGGCATTGTAAGCCTGCTCCATATGATCGCCACTGCCGGCTTTCATGATGCGACTTTCCTGATCGGTGAAGTTGAATTGCGCCTTGTCCGATGGTGTATCTGATGGCGGCTGGGGTTCCCTCCCCCGAGATTTCCTTCCGCTCTTACGCTGCTCATCCCGGTCTTTCTGCTTGATTTCATAGTCGGCCTGTTTATGTTTTTTTGCTTCCTCGTATCGTTCCTCAATGATTTTGCGCGCTGTCGCCAGAGAGGCTTTCCGATCAACGCGACGAGCAATCTCTTCAGGCAAGCTTGAGGCCATCCTCTCAAGGAGAGCTGTCGGCTTGCTCCGCTTTCCGGGTCAGCTGTTCTATTTCAAGCTCAAGCTGCTGGATCATCTCACCAGCCCGTTTGTAGCTGACCGCCGCATGCCTGCTGGCGTTGGCCTTGATTTTGGTCCCGTCAATGGCGACTCCGCCTATTTGTTTCAGATAGCTCAACTCCTGGGCCAACATCAACACCTTGACGAAGGCTTCCTTGAAAACTTCCCGATTCCGGGTCCGGAAAGCACAGATCGTATCGTGGTCAGGATGCGTGTCCCCGCCACAGATGTACCGGATGGCTACATCATACCAAGTGGCATGCTCGATAACCCTGGATGAAAAACGTCCGGTGGCATAACTGTAGACCAACAGGGCCAGCATCATCCCCGGCTGATACTGGAGATCGCCGGTTCCCCGATGGTTGACTGAGAAGTTCTGGATATCCAGCATCTCGACGGCTTCAATTACAAAATGCACCATGCTGTTTTCCGGAATCCATTCCCGGAGATCAGGAGGAAGTATCATCGGCGTATCTCTGTCTACCATCACAAATCGAGCGCTCATGGGCTCATAATAGACCAGATCGTGTGAACGGGTAAATTCCCAAGGCTAAGTCCGATAGGCTGCTAGCATCCGGACTGCCCGTTCTCGTGATTCGGGAGAAAACTGACTCTTTCTTCCCATGACCGTATCCTCTCACAGATTCCGGTCTCCGATAATCCCGGTACGATTCACGCTTGTTGTAGCGGGAAATAAATTCAAAGATGGAGAACTGGTTGATGAAGCAACTGCCTGACCTGAAAAAACGCCTTTTGCTTCATCCACAACAATTGACAATATCTCTGAGCCCATGACGAGCCCTGTAGCGAACGTAGAGGGAATCTTTGGACCAAAAGTCTTTTATGAAGTCAACAATAAGCGGATCGTCGGCATGAGGCAGAACGCCTAGATCGAGTAGTTTCTTGGCCTCTAGAGCGGCAGCTGTTCTGCTCCTGGCCTTCTCGAGTTTGACTTCCTTGATGATGCTGCCATCGGGATTTTGGAAACGGGCGTAAAACGATAGATTGCCCTTGTAGGTTCGTTTTGTAATCTGAAATGGCTCTCGTATAAAAACCTCCTTAGGTGGGTTTTTGCGACACGTGAAAAAGCACGTGAATAGGGCCTTTCCGGCTTCCGGGGAAAAACGTAATTCCTTATGCTATAAGGTTGGGACCAGAGGGAGTCGAACCCCCGACCTACTGCTTAGAAGGCAGTTGCTCTATCCAGTTGAGCTATGATCCCGTATTACTATCGCTTCGCGATAGTAAACTCAGAGATTGCTACGCAATCTCAAACAATTCCTAATCAACGCTTCGCAACTCGCATGTGCAATATCACTCATTTACGAATCTGGACGGGCGGACTCGAAGAGCCCGCATCGTCGCAAGGGCTGCCAAGTAGCCAGAATTCGTCGCGCTGCGACGAATTCTTACGCAATCGAAAGGCGGAGCCTTGAGATTGCGAAGCTTCGGGACGGGCGGACTGCTTGCAGCCCGCCGCGTCGCAAGGACGTCCTGATAAATCGCGAAGCATCGGGACGGGCGGATTCGAACCGCCGATCTTCTGCTCCCAAAGCAGACGCCTTAGCCCCTAGGCTACGTCCCGTACGGTCAGCGCTACGCTAGACCGAAAAAGACGCTCATGTCAATATAACAGGACTGTTGACACCTACCAATTATCATTTATAATACACGGGTTTCCTTATATAATAATTAAGGATCCACCATATTTTCCACCCTGCAAGGAGTATATATGTCGTTCGCAACCGACCAGATCCGAAACATTACCATAGCCGGACATGGGAGTACCGGCAAGACAACTTTACTGGAACATATTCTCTTTCAGGGCGGCTCAATAACCAAACCGGAGATTATCGAATCCGGCAGAACCGTAAGCGATTTCAACGAAGAAGAAATCGCCAGGAAAATCTCGGTCAAGTCTACACTGACCCATTGTGTCATTGGACAGAATAAAATCAATTTTATCGACACCCCAGGCTCCTCTGATTTTGTCGGAGAGGTAATCTTAGCTTTCCGCGCCTGCGAAAGCGCCCTTGTTCTCATCGACGCCAGGACCGGCGTACAAATAGAGACGATCAAGCTATGGCGCAACCTAGACACCAGACGCAAACCCCGCATGGTGTTCGTCACCCGGATGGATGAGGAGCGGGCTTCCTACACCACAGCCTTGGCCGATGTAAAAGAAAAATTCAAGGTCACTCCCGTTCCCGTTACAATTCCCATGGGCGAAGGGGCTTCCTTTAACGGCGTCATCGATGTTATCAACCGCAAGGCCTATGTTACGCCGGCTTCGGGTGAGCTTAAGGAAGTCGCATCCGACGTACCGGCCGAATTCAACGATGCGGTAGATACAGCCCGGATGCAGCTTTTTGAAGCAGCTGCAGAGGGCGATGATGAATTGATGGAAAAGTACCTTCTAGAGGGCGAACTCAGCCAGGAAGATATGCTCAAGGGCTTGAAGGAAGCCCTGGCCACCGCCAAGATTGTTCCCGCCTTCGCCGGATCGGGGGTGAAAAATGCAGGCACAGCGGCATTACTGGATTTTATTGTCACCCTTGCCCCCTCTCCTTTCTCCCTTGCAGCCGAACTGGTAAAGGATGCGGAGGGCAATGATCTTGAAGTGAATGTCGACCCTTCCAAACCAGCTACCGCTATTGTCATTAAGACACAAATCGACCAGTTCTCAGGTAGGCTTTCCTTCGTCAAGGTGATAACTGGAAGCCTCGGTCCCGACCTTGAAGTTATAAACGTGCGGGACGGCAAAAAGGAGAAACTTTCAAAGCTCTATACAGCCCAGGGCAAGAAGATCGTGGACACATCTACCCTCTCTGCCGGTGATATAGGCATCATCGCCAAGTCCGCCAGTCTTAAAACCAACGACACCATCTCGGCCATGGACAAGCCCTTTGCCTTCGCCCACCTCAAGCTACCAACGCCCGTCCATCTCATCGCAATATCGGCTACGAACAAAAAGGAAGAGGACAAACTCAACGAACTGCTCTACAAGGCGGCGGAGGAGGATCTCACCTTCCAGGTAGCCTACAACACCGAAACCAAAGAAACGGTTATTGCCGGTATGGGCGAGCTCCAGATCAACATGATCCTTGAAAAGATTAAGAATCAGGCAAAGATTCTGGCGGAAACCAGGATTCCCCGGGTAGCCTACCGCGAGACTATTACCAAGAAATCAGGCGCCGAGTATACCCATAAAAAGCAGACCGGCGGCCACGGCCAGTACGCCAGGGTAGTCTTCGAGGTAGAACCCCTTGAGCGCGGCGCGGGCTATGAATTCGAAAACAAACTCTTCGGCCAATCTGTATCCCGTGGTTTTCTTCCTGGTATCGAAAAGGGCATTAAGCAGGCTATGGAATCCGGCATCGTAGCGGGCTACCCGGTGGTGGACGTCAAAACCGCCATTACCGACGGCAAGGAACATCCTGTGGATTCTTCGGAAATGGCCTTCAAACTCGCTTCCAGGGGCGCATTCCGCGAGGCCACAAAAATCGCTAACCCCGTGCTTCTCGAACCCATCATGGATCTCACGGTTTTTGTAGAAGAAAAGAACTTAGGCGATGTCATGTCTGACCTTTCGGGCAGGCGTGGCCGCATCTCTGGCCAGAACCCCATTGGTGGCGGGATTGTTCAAGTTATTGCCCAGGCGCCCCAGGCCGAGCTTTTGCGCTACGCCATTGACCTACGGTCCATGACCTCCGGCACCGGCAGCTTCGAGGTGGAGTTCTCCCATTACTCCCCGATCACCGGCAAGATCGCCGACGACGTGATCAAGGCTGCTCAGGCCTTCAGGACCGCCGAGGCTGAAGAGGAATAATTTTCTCGTTTGTGGTCTGCGTAATAGCAGGCAATTCTTGCGCAAAAAAGGGGACCAGCGCTTTTGCGATGGCCCCCTTTTTTTATGTACAGACTTTGGTGCTGATTATCCGCAGCGGGATTTCTAGCTGATGATAGCGTTTATTTTAACGCTCAGCTCCGCTTTCCCTGCTACTTAGCAATTCAATCTCCTTCAAGAATTGATCAGCTGTCTCATATTTTCTATATACTGAAGCAAATCGGATGTATGCTACCTTATCGAGGGTATAGAGTCGGCGAAGCACCATATCGCCGATTGCCTCGGTGGAAATTTCGTTGCTCGCCTTGGCCACTTGTGCAGCCTCATCCTCGATCTCGTTCACCAGGTTTTCTATAGACATTTGGGAGATTGGCCGTTTCTCCAATGCTCTGGTCAAGCCTCGCTCAATTTTTACCCGCTCGAAAGGTTCCCTTCTGCCATCCCGTTTAACCACCATCAAGGGCTGTTCCTCGATGCGTTCGTAGCTGGTAAAGCGTAAGCCACAGGACATGCACTCCCTGCGGCGCCTAATGGCTTCGCCGTTAGCCAGGCTTCTTGAGTCAATTACCTTATCGTCCAAACTGCCGCAATGTGGACACTTCATCAATTACCAACTTTCATCCTAGGCTCTGGTTCACTTTGGTCGCCAACTTTATCGGCGATAGTCTCGTCAAGGCTATTCTTGCCTGCGCCCATATTCGCCCCCGTTAAAGATTCCCCTGCGAAATGCTTGAGAAACTCTATAGGCAGAGGGAATACGATGGTGGAATTTTTCTCTACAGCTATTTCCGACAACGTCTGCAGATATCGCAACTGAATCGAGGAAGGAGCAGTCGACATAACCCTTGCCGCCTGGGCAAGTTTTTCCGAAGCCTGGAGCTCGCCCTCGGCGGCGATAACCTTAGCCCGTCGCTCTCGCTCGGCCTCGGCCTGCTTTGCCATAGCGCGTTTCATGGTTTCGGCCAGCTCCACAGCCTTAATCTCCACCGCCGTCACTTTTATGCCCCATGGATCGGTGGCCTCGTCTAAAAGCTGCTTAAGTATCTGCCCCAGCTCAGCCCGTTTTGCCAACATTTCGTCCAATTCGTGCTGCCCCAGGACGGAACGCAGAATTGTTTGCGCCAGAAGGCTCGTGCTCTTGGTGTAATCAGCCACCTTGTTCACCGCCATGGTTGGATCGAAGACATTGAAGTACACCACAGCATCTACGATTACCGGCACGTTGTCCCGGGTAATCACTTCTTGCTTGGACACATCGATGGTGAAAGTCCTCATGTCCACTTTTCGCATCACGTCCAGCCCAAACGGAAGAATCAAATTGAAGCCGGGACCTACCACCGCCATCATCCTTCCCAGTCTAAAGAGCACGCCTCGCTGGTATTCGTTGATGATGCGCATCATGGGTACCATGATCAAAACTGGAAGAGCGAAAATTACAATGGTAAACGGCTCTTCCCAGCGCGCCAGAACCAAACCAAGCGCTGCCCAGGCTATGCCGAGCGCGATAAGAAGGAAGAACACCGGTTTCTGCTTTCTAGCAATGGCTATTAAGGCGAAGCCAAGCCACCAGATACAGCCGACAATGAAGAGGGTGTAGAATATCGACATCGCACGCCTCCTTTTAGTATAATATAGCGATTCAATTCTTTACTGTCACGCTGAGATTTTCTTATTTTATGGGAACGGAGGAATCTATGGCATTTTCGGACAATCTAAAATCCTTTCTCGAAAAAACCTTTGACGGATCCAAGGAATTCTTGAATAAAGCCGGAGCCCAGGCTCAGACCTGGAGTGAAATGGGCAAGCTGAAAATCGAAATTCTCCGCCTTCGCCAGAAAGCCCAGTCTTTAACCTCGCGTCTGGGAGCCAATGTCTACGAACTGCTGGTGGAAAAAGGTGAGCCTATGATCGGCGCGTCATCGGAAGGAGTGGCTGATCTTCTTAGTCAGCTCAAGACGATTGAACGGGAAATCAGCGAGAAAGAATCAGCCTTTCGTCTGGCCGGTGGCAAAGATGCAGACCTCGATGGCGACGGTAGGCCGGGATGAGTTCTAGCCCCCGAGCTGTCCTCTTCGATCTTGACGGAACATTGGCTGATACCATCGAGGACCTTGGTGGGGCCTTCAATTCGGTGCTCGCTTCCCGCGGGTATCCGATACATCCCATAGACCAGTATAAGACCAAGGTGGGTAATGGTTTTATCACCCTTACCCAAAAAGCCCTGCCTCCTGAAGCTGCAGCGGATCAGTCCCTGGTTGAAGCAGTCAACGCGGAAGCCGAAGAACTTTACTCTAAACACTTTCTCGACCTCACCCGCCCCTTTCCAGAAGTTCCGAAACTCCTGACAGCCTTACGTGAGCGAAATATAATCCTGGCGGTGCTCTCCAATAAACCCGATAGAATGGTCGGCGTAATAGTCCACGCATTGTTTCCGGGCACTACTTTTTTTATCACCGAAGGCAATAAACCCTTCATGCCCCACAAGCCTGACCCGAGTGCGGCGCTTGCCATTGTCGCTGCATCGGGAATCCCGGCCAGTGACTGGGTATTCGTGGGAGATTCGGGAGTGGACATGAAAACAGGCCGAGCCGCTGGAATGCTCCCCCTGGGAGCCGCCTGGGGATATCGTTCACGGCAAGAGATGACAGAGGGAGGGGCAGCTGGACTTCTGGAAACCCCAATGGATCTTCTGAAATACTTTAATTGCGCAAAATAGAGAGAGCATTTATACTCGCCTTAGGATTGTTACCGCAATAATTGTTGCCAAGTAAGAAAGGAGCCTTGCAATGGAAAAAGCCGCACTGATAGCCAGGGCAAAGGAATATGCGGAGCAGGAAAAAGATCTCGTTTTTGCTCAAGAAGTTAAAGAAATTTTAGCGAATAACGACGAAAAAGAGCTTGAAGACCGCTTTTACAGGGATCTGGAATTTGGCACAGGAGGCCTGAGGGGGATCATCGGCGGTGGGTACAACCGGATGAATACCTTGGTGATAACCAAGGCTACCCAGGGGTTGTGCGATTATATAAAAACCCAGTTTCCGGGCAAGGCCCTCTCGGCTTGCATAGCCCACGATTCCCGGCGTAGATCCGCCGACTTCGCCCTAGTCACTGCTTTAGTCTTTGCCGCCAACGGTATCAAAGCCTACCTATTCCCTTCGCTGCGCCCTACGCCCGAGCTTTCTTTCGCCATACGGAAACTCAATGCCGATACCGGCGTTGTTGTCACCGCCAGCCACAACCCGCCGCAGTACAACGGCTACAAAGCATATTGGAATGACGGATCCCAGGTTGTCCCGCCCCACGACGAAGGGATTATCCAACGCGTACAGACAGTGACCTCGGTAGCCTCCATATCAAAAGAAGAAGCCCTGGCCAAGGGGCTTTTAGTAATACTCGACGGCTCGGTGGACGATGCCTACGTAGCTATGGTCAAATCCCGACTCTTGCGCCCCGAGCTCATCGCCAAGACCGCCAAGGATGCGAGAATCGTCTACACTCCCCTCCACGGCACCGGCGCCATGCTCTTCGAGCGTATCATGGGAGAGCTCGGCCTTGAGGTGCTCACCGTTCCCGAACAGAGGGATCCGGATGGGGAATTCCCCACCGTGTCCTTTCCCAACCCCGAGGAGCCTGCGGCGCTGAAGCTTGCCATCGAGCTAGGCCGCAAGGAAAAAGCCGATGTCGTGATGGCCACCGATCCCGACGCCGACAGGCTGGGCATCGCGGTGCCCGACAAGGACGGCAACTTTATCCTTGTGAGCGGAAATCAGCTGGGCTCCCTCCACTTGGATTACATTCTTCATACCCTTTCTGAGCAGGGGCGCATGCCATCAAATCCCTATTGCATCAAAACAGTGGTGACCACAGACCTGCAGGCGGTAATCGCTAAAAAGTACGGCGTCGAATGCCATAACTGTCTGACAGGCTTTAAGTGGATCGCCGATCTCATGCGACAATTCGAAGCCCAAGGCAAAAACTTTATCTACGCCACCGAAGAAAGCTATGGCCATCTAATAGAACCCGAAGTGCGGGACAAGGACGGCATCTCCGCCGCCGCACTAACCGCCGAGATGACCCTCTATTGGCGAAGCAAGGGCATGAGCCTCCTGGATCGTTTGGATAAGTTGTACGAGGAATTCGGCTACCATGAAGAACGGGGTATAAGCAAGTATTTCCAAGGCCCCCAGGGGATGAAAATCATGAGCGGTATCATGGAAAGCTATAGGGCTAAGCAGCCCATAGCCCTGGGCGGCATTCCCGTGGTGAGTATCCGGGACATAAAGACAGGCTATGAATGGGAAACCGCCAGGCTTGAAAAAAGAAAAATCGAGCTGCCCGAGAGCGATGTGCTTCAATGGAGACTAAAGGATGGCACCCTAGTGACAGTGCGCCCCTCGGGAACCGAGCCTAAGATTAAATTCTACATTCTCTGCAGAACCGACGCCACTGCGGGCTTGGAAAAGGCCAAATTTCAAACTATGGAAAAGATCAAAGCTATCGAGACGGATATTCGAAAGGTTATAGGCTGATCATAAAATGCCCTATCCCACCGAAGGAACTCCACTGTGGTCCAGATTTCTAAAAAACAACAACGCCGGTACCCAGGGCCAGGAAGATCGAAATAGAGTTTCCCAAGCCTGGGTCCTTCCCCCCGGTACCGAGCGGCTGGCGCCTCCTGCTAATGCCTCACCCGGCTGTCCACTGCCCTTCGATTGGGAGCGACGTCGCTACTGCGCGATCGATGTGGAAGTATCCCAGGCACCCTTCTTTAGCCAGATCGTCGACCTGCTGAATCCGTTTTTGACGACAAGGGTGGCAGTAGCCCACAACGCCAGTTTTGACACAGGCTTTATCTCCGCCGAATACGCCCGACTCGGTTTTGGCAATCCTTTTTCAGAAGTAGCGGACAGCCTACAGTTATTACGCATGGCAAATCCCAACCTTCTTTCCTACAGCCTGGACAAGGCAGCCTTTGTCTTGGGCATAGAGCGCGGGCGATCCCACAGGGCGTTGGACGATGCGATAACCTGCATGATGCTCTTTGCTTACTCCGCCAGGACCATGGCGGGAGTCTGCCCATGAAACGGGGAAGACCGTGAAGTTATCCATAGAGACCTTTCAGAAACTCACGCCTAAGCGATGGCTTATGCTCGGATTCGTTGTGGTGAGTATAATCTTCGGCGTCGTGCTTCTGGCGGGCCTTTCTGCTACCGCCGACAGAACTAAGGAATTGCCGACAGCCCAGGTTCCCACACCGAGCACCGAAGCCCTGCTCGGTCGGATCCAAGCCGAAGGAATCGACACTGTCGTTCCTTCTCTGTCAACGACTGATATAAAAACCTTAGTTGCTCCCTCACAAATAGCTTTGCTGAACGGCAACAACGTAAAAATCCTAGGGAGCTACCTGGTGGAAAAAGCTCTCAGTTCGGGTAAAAATCCAGAACGGCAGGTCGCTTCAGCCCTGCCCTCAGCCTCGGCTATTCTGGCCATGCTTGCCCGGGACAGGGATGTGGATGACTACCGGGAGCATGCGACAGAAGAGGGAGCGGCGGGCAGTTATTATCAAAACGTCGTGGAGCTAGTTCCCTACATGAAGCCATTGCGCACCACCTATGAAGCCCTCTTCGCTGGCTTTGCCCAAGCCCTGGAAGCCGGGAATCGATGCGGCGATCCTATTGCGGCCGCCGAGGAAGCCGCGGGCTATAAAAGCGGCGTTACCCTACCCCGCTTATCGTCGAAACCCAGAGAATCGGAGTATGATTATTCACATACCTTCGCCCTGGATATTTTTCTTCAAGAGGTAAAGACGAACCCAACGACGGGCCTTGAAAAAGGTCCACTCCTTTTTTCCCTGTCCGAGTCGATAGTCCTGGCAACCAGCTCAAACTGGCGAGGAGGCGAAGAACTATCGGAATACCGTTCTGGAGGAATAACCCCCAAAGCCGGCAATGGGGTAATCCTTTACTCCCCCAACCAACGCCGATTCTTTCTTTATTTTCATCTCAACGACATCATGGTTCAACCAGGCTACTTGATCCCCGCGGGCTACCCCCTTGGACACGGGGGTAATACAGGCGTAAACGCCAGGAAACCCGGCCATGGGGAGCATCTGCACCTGGAAATCTACGAAGCCTCGCAGGGAAGGTTTTTACGCAATTACGAAATAGCTGAAGTCGTCTTTTAAAGGTAGAATAGTGCATATGAGTGGCAACGGAACGCCTTCTATGATCCTAGCCGGCGACATCGGCGGCACCAATACCAACCTGGCTCTTATTAAAAGGACAGAGAAGAGATTCACCATACTGTTCTCTCTTCGCTTTTCCACGAGGGAAGAAACTTCCTTAGCAAGACCTATCGATACACTGCTTGCCCAAGCCAGGGAAAAAGGAATCGACAGGGCACCGGATATCTGTTGCATATCCGGCGCGGGACCGGTACAAAACAGAAAAATCCAGCTCACCAACGCGCCATGGAATATCGATGCGGTGGAGGTCGAAGAACTATTCGGGTTTCCAGTGATACTAATTAACGATTTCGGCGCAATTTCCTACGCCATCCCCCTCCTCGACGCCGAAGACTCCAGCCAAATCGTCAAGCTACCCCATTGCGATGGCAGCATTCCGCCGGCTCCCCAGGAAGGACTTGCCTTAGTCGTCGGCGCCGGCACCGGGCTGGGTGTCGGTTTCCTTTTAAAACAGAAAGATGGGCGCTGTCTCGCCTTTCCTTCGGAAGGCGGACACTCGGGGCTCAACTGCTGGGACGAACTCAGCCATGCCTATCATCGCTGGCTCTCCGATAGGCTTTCGTACCCACCAGGAGCCGAGCTTGCAGCCTCAGGCACGGGGATCGCATCGATTTTTTCCTTTCTATGTAGCCCAGAGTTCGATATAGCCATGGCCAAGCCTTACGATGTGCCAACTCCCCTTCAGCCTAGGGAAAAATCCAGCGTTGACGCTGCTATTCTTGCTCTACCGGAGCAGAATAGACCGGAAGAGATCGCCAAGGCGATACACAAAAGCTTTCGCTGCGCTCTTACGATGGATTTGTTTGTCCGCTTTTATGCAGCCAAGGTTTCAGACCTGGCTTCTGTTTTTTTGCCTTCCGGAGGCATTTACCTTGCCGGAGGCATTTCCTCCAAACTTGAAGCATTTCTAGTGGAGAACCATCGATTTATGAGTAGTTTCGAGCGAAACTACGCCCCTCATATGCGAAAGTTCCTGGCCGAACTGCCGGTAATGCTTGTTCGGGACTACTCAATATCACTCTTAGGAGCAGCTAACGCCGCTGTCCAGCTAGGGAGAACAACCAATGGATAGTATACCCGAGGTCCCTGAAATACCCTTTGCTAGGCACACAGGTACAGCAGAGCGATTGCCCGAGACCCAAACAGAACCTGCTGTCCCAGGGGCTTCCGTTGCCTTGCAAATATCACCTGCCCTACGGGCTGACATGGAACGCAAGAATATCGATATTCCGTTGAGCCTCGAAGTGCTTGGAGAGCTCAACAGGAGCCTGGCCGCCGGTAAGAAAAATCCCTGCATCCGAGCCCTGCCTGCTCTGGATGATCCGCGGATCGTTCACCTGGACAGGGCTGATTCCAGGCCGGACCGGCCGGTGGTTTTTGTGGAGTCCGGGGCAGCGGCGGCCAGGCTCGCTCGGTTAGGTATAAAATTCTCGGAGATAGTTGAAAAAGCAGAGGGCCAAGATTCGGATAACATTGCCACCTTTACACGGGACCAGCTTGAGACTATCGGGAAATCCCTTTTGCCCTACACAGCCTACGGAGTGCTCAACGGAGGTTCTGCCACCAGTTACGCGGATGAAAAGAAAAACCTGAGCCTAGGTCCAGCCGTCTTTGAAGCCGTTCAGGACCAATTCGAACGCTTAGCTCCAGCATGCAGGGGGCGTCCCAAGGGTAGCGCACCGGCTTTTATAAATCCCGATGGAAGCCCTGGTCCTTCCTTCCTCGAGCTAAAAATGCGCCATCGTCTCCTGGCGGCCAAAACATCCTTTGAGTTCGCTCGCACAAGGAAATTTACCAATACGCGGCAAAGCAAAAAGCCTGACGACATAGGGGCAGCGATCCGAGAATCGAGGGGACACAGGGGAAGCGAGGGTTTTCTTCCCCTCTACCAGATGACTAGCCACGCCACTCACGAAGCATTGATCGCCGACTACCATAAGGCCGAGAAATCGGATTTTATCCGACTATTAGCCAGTAATTTGGATATCGAGCCTGACCGATGGGAAAGTGGTATCCAACCCTTGATCTGTGCCTATACTCACTCCACCGAGGGAGAACCTCGAGGGATTTTCAATAAGGCCTTTGGCAAAGAAAATGCCGCGCTTCCCCTTCCGGGAGGTCATGGCCAGTGCTTTGCTGTACTCAAGAACGTCTTTACCCAGCTTCGGTACCGGGGAATCCGCTACGCTTACCTGGGAAATGTGGATAATTTAGGCTACACCATCGATCCTGTCGAATTAGCGGTTATGGCCTTGACCGAATCTCCCGCAGGCTTTGAATTTGCCCGACGAAGCCCCTTGGATCTCAAGGGCGGCGTTCTCGCCGAGGATGAAAGCGGCCATTGGACGGTCGCCGACATTGGCCCGGCGATTTCATTCGAAGAACTCCTCGGCTTGGAAAAAAAATCTGGCTCCAGTCTCTTCAACTGCGCCACGGGCATTTTTGATCTGGAGTACCTAGTACCCAAGATCGATGAAATAGCTTCTCGCCTTCCCTTGCGAATCAGCGATCAGGACAAGGATGCGGGCAGGTATTCTCAGGTTGAGCAGGTGACCTGGGAAGTTATGGGACTCCTTCCCGAGTTCACCGTTTTTACCGTGGACAAGCGTCAGCGTTTTCTGGCTGCGAAGCTTCTGATAGACACGCTTTTGACCAGCGGCTTGGGCTTAGATGATCCTAAGGTTCCTACCGCTATTAAAGAAACAGCGACCGGTCTCCACGAAGGTTTGGCGCGGCTACTGAGGACGGTGTATGGATTGGAACTCGCCGGCGGACGTTGGACGCCAAGAGAGCTGCTATAAGTCACAAAGACTATTCAGACTTCTCTAGGTAGCGCTGGGAATTTTAAGCAGCACCGGTACTCCGTGCATAACACAGGAAGCACTCTCCTCCGTTCCCCGGGTCGAAGTAAGGTAGTTCGCCGATCCATGCACCAGCCTGCCCTGGTGATCGCTGCACCAGCTACCTTCGTAAATAGAAACCACGCCAGGCATAATATCGGGACTCAGAGAAAGCCTGATGAGGGTGGAGCCGGTTTCGGAGGATATCTGGAGTTCTTGATTTTCGTTTAATCCCATTTCCTTTGCTTCGGTCTCGTTTATGACAAGATGGCTCTCTACTATATCTCCAGGCCTGTATCCCCACTGGGAATGGACTCTCAAACCAGCTTTTGGGCTTATAAGCAGAAAACTTGCACCGGTGCCATCGATATTACGCGAAGGCTTCCCAGGCTGGACTGTCGTAGTTTTCAGAACAGACGTGCCAGGGCTTTTCCAACCAGGAGGGTTTTCATTCTGTGTGCTGGAAGAAAACTTGGAAGCCCCAATCGCCGAGCCTTTCCAAAGGAAACTATCAAGCTCAACCTTGCCCGACTTAGTCGCAAGAGGGTGGACTTCCGGGTTCGCGGCAAAATCCCCGAGCCCGGATCGCTCCTGTTCCTGGCCAAAATAAATTCCCGAATTTTTAAACCCTTCCACATCCTCAATCTCGGACTCGGCGATAAAGCGGTCTATCCATTGGGATTCGGATAGCCCTTCGGTAAATGCCTGTTCTACTCCCATTATCGAAGAAAGCTCGGTAAAAATGTCGTAATCAGAACGTTCCATCCCCTCCATGGGAAGGATCTGGGGTTTATAAAGAATATAATTGCCCGCCCAGGGGATACCGATATCCTCTTTTTGCAACGGTGAAGCGGCAGGGAGCACTACGTCGCAATAACGAGCGGTGGGGGTTAGAAAAAGCTCGTGGCAAACGGCAAAGTCCAGAGACTCGAAGGCCCGTATATTTTTACCGATATCTGCGCCCTGATTTAGGAAATTTCCGCCCACCGTATAGACGGCCTTAATGGGAGTTTTTAGGGATGGACATGAGCCGAGAATGGCGTCAGGCCAGCGAAGTACGGGGACCGAAGCCGTATCGTCATCACTTTCACCCTCAGAAATACTGCCCACCTTTGGGCCGGGAAGTTTATTATTGATCGAACCCGTAGATCCACCGGGAAGTCCGAAGTTTTCGCTGGCGATTTGCAGGGCGAGACAGAGACGCATGGCTTCTTCGCCCAGCTCTGTTCGCTGAATAGAATACCCAGGGATGAGCATGACGGGCTTGGTGGAAATCCAGCGCCGCGCGAGATCTTCGATTCTTCTTTCATCGACCCCGCAGATTTTTCCCGCCCACGCTGGATTCTTGGGCTGACCATCGATCCGCCCAAGCACAAAGGAAGCAAGCTTGTCAAATCCGGCTACTCTTGCTTTCACATAGGACATGTCTACGGCTTTGAATTGCATGAAGAGAAAGAGCAGCGCATACATCATAGCGCTATCGGTGCCGGGAAGTATGGGGATCCATTCGGCGCCTAAGACTCGGCTCGTACTGGTGCGCCGAGGATCTATACTCACGATTGGTACATCGTTTTTCGAAGCTTGTATAAGTCGTGCCGGCAGCTCTGCGCCGAGCCTTGATTCGAGCAGGTTGGCACCCCAGAGCACAATGAGTTTAGCCTTAGTCACCGTTGCCGGATCGAAACCCGAACGGAGGTAATCGAGCCCCAGCGCATTTTTAAGAGCATGGGATGCCGCGTTGCTCGAATAATTACCCTTTACCGAGCTGCAACCGCCGGTGGCACGCAAAAATCTCAGGCTCAATTTTTCGGTGTTATGCAAGGCTCCAGTGGAACCTGCGCTGGAAAGGCAGAAGACTGAAGTGCTGCCAAAGTCCTGCCTACAGGATTGTAGTTTTCGGGCAACCAGGGCAAGGGTTTGTTCCCAGCTACTTTCAACAAAATGCCCACTTCCCCGTGGACCTTTTCGTATCAGGGGCTGCTTAATTCTGTGGGGAGAATAGTGCTGGGCAGGCAAGGCGAAACCCTTTGGACAGGCCCGCAGAAAATCACCCGCCGCCGGATTGTGCTGGATGCCGACAACTTTACCGCCCTCCACCTGCGCAAGCAATGGACAGGCGTCTCCCCCACAATCTCTGCCGCAGAATACCGGTAGCTTCATGATGCGGCGGTATTCTATCACAGCCTAAAGGCTATTTCGATCACCTCTTCCATTCGCTCGACCGGATGGAATCGGACTCCCTTCCTGACATGTTCAGGGATATCGGCTAGATCCTTTTCGTTGGCCACTGGGATGATAATGTCCTTTATCTTGTTTCTCCGGGCTGCCACGGTCTTTTCCTTGAGGCCGCCGATGGGTAAAACCTGTCCGGTGAGGGAGAGCTCGCCCGTCATGGCCAGCCTGTCCTTGATCCGCTTTTTTATAACCATGGATAAAAGCGCTGTGGCCATGGTTATGCCAGCCGAGGGGCCGTCTTTGGGCGTCGCACCCTCAGGTATATGCAGATGTATCTGCCGACCCTCAAAATAATCCGCTCCCACCCCGAAATCTTGAGCCGCGATTCCTCGGACAAAGGTATAGGCTATGCTTGCCGATTCTTGCATGACCGGGCCCATTTGTCCGGTTATCTTGAAACCTTCTTTTCCAGGATTGGCCACCGCCTCGATGATGAGGGTGTCGCCGCCCATGGAAGTCCAGGCAAGGCCAACAGCCATGCCCGGCTTGGAGGCTTTTTTGATATCGTCCTCCCTGAACAAAGGATTGCCCAGGTATTTCTGAACCTCAGCCTTGTCCATGGTGATCTTCCTACGTTCGCTGCCCTCGGGGGCTAATACGATGGACTTGGCGATCTTTCGGTGTATCTTGTCCAGGTACTTTTCGAAGTTGCGAACCCCTGCCTCCCGTGCGTAGCGCTCGGCGATATAGAGAAGAGAGTCTCTGGTGTAGCGCAGATCGTCCTTTTTTAGCCCATTCTTCTCCAGGCTCTTGGGAATGAGATAGTGGCGGGCTATCTCCAGCTTTTCGCTGTCGATATAACCCGGAATCTGAATAACCTCCATGCGGTCGATGAGTGGCCTGGGAACCGTATCCAAGGTGTTGGCCGTGGTAATGAAGAAAATATTTGAGATATCAAAGGGCAGGTCCAGATAGTGATCCCTGAAGCTGAAATTCTGCTCCGGGTCCAGGGCTTCCAGCAGGGCGCTGGAAGGATCTCCCTGGAAGGAGGCACCCATCTTATCGATTTCGTCGATCATAAACACAGGGTCCCTGGATTTGCTGATCTTGAGCCCCTGGATAATTTTCCCCGGCAAGGCGCCCACGTAGGTTCTCCTGTGCCCTTTGATCTCGGCCTCGTCTCGCATGCCCCCCACGCTGAAGCGGAAAAATTCCTTGCTCATAGCCCGGGCTATGGACCTTCCGACGCTGGTCTTACCCACGCCTGGGGGACCTACCAAGCAGAGGATCGAACCCTTGGAATCCTTTTTTAGCTTGCGCACGGCCAGGTATTCCACAATCCTGTCTTTAACATCATTGAGCCCGTAATGGTCTCCCTCAAGAATGCCTTGCGCTTTTTTCATGTCGAAATCGTTGGACAGTTCTTTCTTCCACGGGAGGGAGGAAATGAGATCGAGCCAGTTGCGGGTGACGATATACTCGCTGGAAGAGGGATCCATAAGGTTGAACTTTTCGAGTTCCTGCTCAACCTGCTCCTTGATCTCGCCTTCGAAGCCGAAGCTTTCAATTTTACCCTTAAATTTCTGGTATTCCGAGCTTTTAGCGTCCGAAGGAAGGCCTAGCTCCTGCTTTATCGCCTTGAGTTCTTCCTTGAGAAAATACTCACGCTGGCTTTTTTCAATCTTTTCGTTTATCTCAGCTTGAACCCGTTTCTGGATTCTCAGGAGTTCCTGCTCTTTCTTTATGAAGATAAGCACCAGCTCCATGCGCTCATGGACGTCGATGGTCTCTAGGACTCGTTGCTGCTCTTTTTTATCGACATTGAGGATGGAAGCTATGAAGTCTGCGATCTTGCCTGGGTGATCGATATTGATCATATTCAGGCGCATCTCTTCGGAGAAAAGCGGATTGTTCTCGGAAATCTGCTTCATCTCGCCCAAGAGCGCCCTGGTGAGCGCCTTGATCTCGTCGGTGTCGTCGTTTATATCGTCCAGATAGTTTGCGGCAACAAAGATCGGTGATTCTTTAGTGAGGAATTTCTTGATTTTGAATCGTTTCAAAGTCGATATAAAAATGTTGATGCCGCCGTCGGGCAGGTTGATGCGCTTGACGATCTTGGCAGCTGTGCCTACCGAGTAAAGGTTAGGCCCCTCGGTGGATTCTTCATCCTTGGCCAAGACAAGCCCTACCATGCCGTCGGCGGTCATTGCCTGTTCGACAATATGGATGTCCGGGGGATTGGCTATCATTATTGGGGTGAATATGCCGGGAAAAATCGGTCTACCGATCAGTGATATGATTGGAAGCTTTGTGGGCAAAATCTGGTCTATGGGAATAATATCATTGTCGGGCATAGCTGCTCCTGTCGTTATTGTAATAGCGGGACATCCCGATCGGTTTACCGCGTCGACGCGCTTCAGCGCTATCTAGATGCATGCACCGCCTATTAGAATGTAATAAGATCCGCAAGTGGCGCCAAGTGTCTTTATCACGCATGCCTGTCGAAACAACCGCTATCTTCGCTGGGAGAGAAACCCTGCGGCGCTTTCGTTGCCCCCGGCCAGGCAGTTCATTGTACTCTCCCCCTTCATCCGAGCCGCAAGGAACCCCGCGGCAAAAGCATCTCCGGCGCCGACGTCGTCGTTAAGTTCAATAATCTGAGCCACTGGCTTATCTATCCAGCAGCTATTTTCCAGAGCCGAGGCGCCCCGCTTTCCTCGCTTGACCACCCAAATCGTCCCAAAATTTGAAAAAACCCGTGGATACTCCACCTGGTTCAAGGCTTCCCATTCTTTCTCGTTGGCGAAGACGACATCACAGTAGTATTCCGCAAAAGAGAAAAGCTCTTTCCCCCTTCTCGCCGCATTAAACGACGTGGACAGGTCCATGGATACGACCATGCCCGCGGACTTCGCCCTTTTTACGTGCCGCTCCAGCCAAGCCGGCGCGTCGATAAGCAGGCCGTCGATATGGAGAACCCAGCCCCTTATAAAGTATTTTTCCGGGATATCGAAGCGCCGAACATCCCTGGCTGCGGAGGGAGACGCGATAATTTTTTTACCCTGGGGAGTATCCAGAAAACAAAAGCGTCCCGTTGGTTTATCCGATTCGAATAACTTCAGCTGGATGCCAGCCTGGCTTTGTACTTCGCCCGGGAAAGCCGCGCCGAGTTCTTGTCGTAGCAAGGCAGCTCCCTCATCGTGCCCAACGCATCCGACGAGGACAGCGGGGAGCCCTAGCCGCGCCCAGGTCTTTGCCGTGAGCGTCGCCCCCCCTCCTGAGCGCCATCCCCCTAGGCTTTGTCCATCCTTATCAGCGAGGGCTTTGACTATCTCTGCCATCGCGGCCGCATCCACATGGGCTGGGGAGGGTAGGTTTTTAAGAAAAGGTGCCGCTTCGTCGGAAGCTTTACCTACATAGTCCAGCAAAACATGCCCCACGGCGAGGAGGCCTGCGCCGATTATACCCATCTATATTGACCCTCGTTGGTAAGTGTGCTATTTTCTCAACGCTTTTTAAGCGGCGCGCCGCATAAAAAGCGTTTTTAGGGCGCTTGGCTCAGTTGGTCAGAGCGGCTGGTTTACACCCAGTAGGTCGGGGGTTCGAGCCCCTCAGCGCCCAAAGTTACCGTATAAAGAATTTGAGAATATTACTAGCCTAATAAACCCTCAATGCTAGCTGGTCAATTTCTACCGCTGTAATGCGAAGAAACCCGAGAGGTCGGGAAACGAGGCGTTGTAGCGCGTTTCGATGACATAGCGAGCGAGATCGAAAACTGAAGACCGGGATTTAGCGATAACCACTGAATCGGAACTGGCAACCGCGTCGCCAACCCATTCGTAGACGAAATAATCGGCGCTCGGAACTAGAATGACATCGCCAAGGATACCGTGAGCCTTCAGCGATGTGCGCAGGGCCTGGGCATGTTCGGCGCTCCGTGAGATAGGCGAATCGAGGTATACTTCTGCGTGTGCGACAGCGAGCCTCTCCAGTCCGGCACAGCACTGGTCGATGGCCGCGAGAAATTGGGCCGAGTCGGCCACACGCCCGTGCGCCCCTCCTGAGTCTCGCAGAAACCCGTCGGTAGAGATAAAGAGTGGATGGCCCCTTACATAGTTCGTCATCGTGAAGAGCACATTGTAACCATCCAAGGCGATGCTTGCCTTGGGGGCGAGTAATTCAACACGATGTTTTGAATTTTCCTGGGATAGCCTTTCGGGCAGAATTCCGCGAAAAAGAATCGTGCGCCCCGCCTTGTCCAGGCGATATCGATCACCCACGAGCCGAATGCTGACTTCCACAGGGTAGCCTTTATCGAGCAGCATCCTGTAATCGCGGGCAGCCTCGCCGAAATTTTCGGAAAATGCTCCCCTCATTCTCTCTCCAACGCCTCCACCAGCTTTAATACCGCGGCATTCCTAGCAGCTGAGAGTAGGGCCTCGCCTCGATGTCCCGGGTTGAAAGGCCACAGCGTTCGATCACATCGATCAGGTTTTTCTTAATCGCGGCGACATCGAAATCGAGGCCTTCCTGGCCCAGGATTTCAACTTCAAGATATTCGCCAAGTCCTTCCACGACGACCAGTTCGGCAAGTATACCGTTTTCGCCTTTCCAGGATCTGCCCCGCTTCTGTTTTTTGTACAGGAGCATGGCCGATATTTTCTCAAGGAATTTCCTGAAAGCTTCGGCATCGGTGATTCCGAACTCCACTTCCTTGTTCACTTCAATGCTGTCTGAGTAAGTTTTTTCCTTAAAGGTCACCGTTTCCTTGCCAGGTTCGCTTCGCAGCCTCAGGCGGAAGCCTAAAGGCGGATAGAAAGAATTGGCGAGAGGAAGCGACCAATATTCATCGCGCTTGTCGATGTCCCCGATAAGGGTCATGAATGATGAGAGGAGGGCTTCGACGGCCTCGTGGTCCCTAACCCTGGCCTTGAGCTCTATTTCAAGCATCGATCCCCTCCTGAACTCAGACTTTCATTGCCAGCACGGAAGCATCGTAATCCGCGGGAGGTACAAATCCCAGCAGTTCCACACAGGTGGCAGCCAAGCTTGAAATGCCTAAGCCATCGACCAGCTTATGCTCGTATTCATTCCGGCTCTCCGGATCGTAAATAACACAGGGCACCGGATTGAGGGAGTGGCTGGTCTTGGCCTTGGGCTTACCCTCCCCGTCTAATAGGACCTTGCCGGTCTTCTTGTCGTGCTCGTACATGTCATCGGAATTGCCATGGTCGGCGCTCAGGATCATAATGCCGCCGGCTTTGCGCACCGCCTGGGCAAGTCGGCCCAGCTGGATATCCATGGCTTCCATGGCACAGACCACAGCCTGGAAATCACCGGTGTGGCCCACCATGTCGCCGTTGGGAAAGTTCAGCCGTATAAAGTTGTAGCCCCCTGTTTTCAGTGCCTCGATAACCCGGTCGGTGATCTCGGCGCATTGCATCCAGGGACGCTGTTCAAAGGGAACCCTGTCGCTAGGCACCTCTACGTAATCCTCCAGCGTTTGGGAGAATTTACCGCTCCTATTGCCGTTAAAAAAATAGGTGACGTGACCGTATTTTTGCGTTTCCGAGATAGCCAGGCTTTTTATACCCGTAGCCACCAAGTACTCGCCCAGGGTCTTGTCGATCGCCGGAGGCGATACCAGATAGTGTTTGGGAATTCCCAGGTCGCCATCGTACTGCATCATGCCAGCATAGTAGACAGCGGGACGCACGCCGCGGTCGAACTTGTCGAAGGCATCCTCCTCGAAGGCATTTGATATCTCTATAGCCCTGTCGCCCCTGAAATTGAAGTAAATAACGCTGTCGCCATCGACAATCGGCCCAACAGGCCCTCTAGCGTCGGCAATGACAAATTCCCGCATATCCTGATCGATCAATTTTGGATTTTCAGCTCTGTAAGCCTGGACCGCCTGGCTTGCGCTCGCGAAGCGCTTTCCAATTCCTTTCACGTGACAGTCCCAGCCCCGCTGGACCATTGTCCAGTCGGCTCCGTAGCGGTCCATAGTGATATACTGCCGTCCGCCGCCGGAGGCGATTTTATAGTCCAGACCCCGGGCATTGAAGCTTCCAAGAAATTCCTCAAAGGGCAGAATGTAGTCCAAAGCACTCTGGGATCCCACGTCACGACCATCCAGAAGACAATGGATTCTAACCTTGGATACTCCCTCTTTGGCGGCTTCAGCGAGCATGGCCTTTAAATGATCGAGATGGGAATGCACGTTTCCGTCGGAAAAAAGTCCAATAAAGTGCAGGCTGCCTGAGTTCTTTTTTACATTCGCCACAAGGTCAATCCAGGTCTTGCCCTGGAACATGCCTTTGCTCTCTATCGAGGCGCTTACCAGCTTGGCGCCCTGGGCAAAGACCCTTCCGCAGCCAATGGCGTTATGGCCGACTTCTGAATTGCCCATGTCCTCGTCGGAAGGCAAGCCCACAGCCTTGCCGTGCGCTCTCAGGGTGGTTTTCGGGCAACTCGACTCCAGCGCCCTGAAGTGCCGCATGTCGGCCTTGGCTACGGCGTCGCCCTCAGGATATTGGCCGTATCCGACTCCATCCATAATAACCAGCAGCACAGGACCTGGCCTGCCCTTCCAAGCGGGATTTTTCTCGAGGGGATCGAGCATGGAAAACTCCTTCTATAGCGGGGCGCTTAAAACCGTCGCCGATTTTTACAATGCTTTACTCACCGAAATACTCAATAAGCGTGTTGATCGGCAGATCACCCAGCGCCTTGTGATAATTCAGAAAAGGAAGACCAATGACCGAAAAGACGCGCACCGGATCGGCCTTGCAGCGCCGCAGCATCTGCGCGGTTGCGTTGACAGTTCCCCCGGTAGCAATAAGATCATCGACAATCAAGAATCTGCTTCCAGGCACGATGTCTGCTTCGTGCATCTCCAAGGTAGCCGAACCGTACTCTAGGTCGTATGACTGAGAGATAGTCTTGCCGGGCAGTTTTCCCTTCTTGCGCACCAGGACAAGGGGCAGAGAAAGCTTATGACAAAAGGGGGCCGCGAAGATGAAACCCCTCGATTCTATGGCTGCCACGGCGTCGATTTTTTCATCCTTGTAAAGCTTGAACATTGAACGTAAGCAATAGGCGAAAGCGTCAGGATTAGCCAAAACGCTGGTGATGTCGTAAAAAAGTATCCCCGGAACCGGAAAGTCAGGTACCTTTCGAATCGCGTCGTCGAGGTTAAAACCTTCGGTCTCAGGTCGTGTTTCTGGCATACTGCAGCTCCACCTGGAAAGATGAAATCCAGTGCAATAGTAGAGGGGCGATTCGGAAGTGTCAAGCTTTCGGCTAGCGGATGAGTATGTCGGCTATCCCTATTGCCAGGCTCAAGCCTACCCCGACACCGAGACGCATAAAGGTTTCTTCTGTATCGATCGAGACCGAGCCGACTGACCTAAAAGGCCAGGGCGCATAAAGGCTGTCGAAGCCGTTCACGGCGTAGCGAACAAAATCAAAGGCTAGATTCGTGTAGAAATAGCTGAACGGAAAACTGCCAGCGGCTATAATCAAGCTTCTTCGCAGTAAAGGTTCTTTCTCCGCACCTTTCTTAAGCCCCTCGTCCTGGTAACTCAAAGGAATTGGAGAGCTGTAATATCCATCTTCAAGTGCGCAGTGTGGCGCACTAGTCTGCGCCGGGCAGCTCAGTGGCGCGCAGAATAGAAACCCCAGGCTCAGGATAATCAAGGGCAGGAATGGTATTAAGGCCGCCGGCGAAGCCTTGCGCCCATAACTACCCTGCCTGGGTAAACTCACTGTCGCTCTCCGAATATCGCAGTTCCAATCCGCACCAGGGTTGAACCTTCCTCCACGGCGATTTCATAATCACCGCTCATGCCCATAGAAAGCTCTGTAAAGCCCGGAATCCGGAAACGCGTTCGGATGTCTTCAAAAATGCGCCGCAGTGTGCTGAAAGAGGCTCGTATCGCTCCTTCGTCCGTGGTAAAGGGGGCCATGGTCATAAGCCCTGTCAAGCTGATGCCGATGTTTTCCTTTTGTTCTTCCAGAATACTCGCATAGGCTTCCACCGTTGCCAACAGTTGTCCTTCTTCGGGGAAACCCGACTTGGAGTCCTCCGCGGTATTTAACTCCAAGAAGAGCCGCAGCGGTTTTGTTCTAAGCCTTGCGCCAACCGCTGCCTGAGTCGATTGGGCGTTTTTTGTTTCAAGTTTTGCGACAATTCCCTGAAAGAGTTCAAGCGAGTTCACCGACTGGATGCCGTCAAAGAGTGCCAATGCTTTGTTAATTTTGTTGCTTTGGAGGTTTCCTATCATATCGAGCTGTATGCCCGGAATTTCTGATTTCAGCGTGGCCGAATACTTTTGCTCCGCTTCCTGCACCCTATTTTCGCCAAAAAGGCGCAATCCAGCTTGATACGCCGCCCGAACTGCAGCCTCGGGATGGAATTTGGTAACCGCCATGATTTTCACGGCTCCGGATGTTCTACCTGAACGCTGTTCAGCGACCGCCAGCTTTTCTTTGATTACCGATACCCTTTCCGCCACCTTTTCGTATTCTGTCATTGTATAGATTTTACTCCCGGGCATAGGGATCGGCAATACGAAGCTCGGTTCTACTCCACAATAAAACGCCAGAGAAAGGTTCCAGCGTTTCCGTTGAAGTCGTAGACAGTCAATTCCATGCTGTGATTGCCCCGGGCGAGAAAGCGACTACCCAAGAGGTAGCGCATATCCCGGTCTAAAAGGGAATAAGAAGGTGCCGGCAAACCGAGAAACCCCAATCCTTGATCTTGATTCTGGGCTGAGTCGAATTTTCTATCCGCGACCACCTGTCCATCGAGAACAACCTTGATCCTGAACAAGCCGGACACAACGCCACCTGCATAAGAGGGGTCGAAAAGTCGCACCGCCAGCCGGTATTCACCCTGGGCTAAGCGCTGAAGGGTCCTGCGGGCTGGGTCGGCTTTTAAGATAAAGCCGTCGCGGATCAAACTCACTTCTTCAATCCTTGGCGCAGCCCGATCTATCATTGTGCTGGTAAAGAGCGCGGGATTGACTAAAAGCTTTGAACGGTTGTCGGCAACGCGAAGATAGTAGTACGCATCGGCGCCTTGGCGCTCAGCGGTTTGGCGACTTGTGCCCTGGTGATCTGAATGTAAGGTACCAATGCGATCATCTTTAGCTATCTTGTCTTTTTTAAGCTCTTCAGAAAGAGCAAGCGTGGGGGATGAATACACTGATACAAAACCGCCTTCATGAGCCAGGGCAATCATGTTGTCCCGAGAGCGGGGAAAGCCTGAGGCTAAAAGTCCTTCTTGCTGGTAAAAAAGCAGGGCGCCTTCACCCGAGGCGGGGACGTACAAGGTTTTGGACGGTATTTGGACACCAGTTCCCATATACAAACCTTTGACGGAATCGAAACGTATTGGAGTCCCAAAATCGATGCTTATCCCGGTGGAGGGAACAGTGATACTGATAGCGCTCAATGCAGTAACTTCACCTTCCTGGGTGGAATTAGTATTCTGAGCGCTGACGAGGAACGTTCCTCGGGGAATAGCCAAGAAAAACGCTAAAAATGCTGTTAAAAGGCCGGATCGGAAGGATCTACTCATAGACCCCCCAGGTGAATGCAAGATCTTTTTCTTGTCCAAAGATGCTAAAGGAATCACCGGAAACAGCTAACCCATAGCTATCTATTGGAAGAGGAAAGTATGCCGCGAGCGCTCCATGTTGTATTACGCCCGCATGGCGCTTATCGGCTGTTGCTGTCAAAAAAGCAAAGCCTGTTTCGCCCAAGGCTTTGATCAGCATTTCCTGCTCCCCGGCAAAACGCTCCTGATGCAGGACAGCCCCTTTTCCCGTATTCCGATCAAAGTAGAGTAGTCCTTCTGCGGTCTTTACCAGGACCTCGGCTCCCTGATTTGAAAAAGCCGCGCTTTGGGTGCTCCGTAGGTCTTTTTGCAATTCTTTGGTGTAGCTTAAGGAGTAAAAGCCGGCCTTGCGCTCGTAGAGCAGGAAATTCTGTGGGAAAATTCCATATAGTATTGCTACAGATTCACCCTGCGCCGATAAGGCAAGCGCGTACACACAGGGTTGTGTGGATTTTACGCCATCATTACGGGGATCGATGATTCGCAGCATAACCCCATCCTGGTCCAGGATAAATATCCTGCCATCCATAAGCCCCCAAGCTGAAAGGTTGTCCGACACTGCGGCAGCGGTGATAATGCTTCCGAACTCCCGTTCCCACTTAGGATTCCCGCTTTCTTCTTCAAGCGCAACTACCCCTTGCTGATCCGGTCTGATTAAAAAACTGCGTCCAGCTTCATTAAAAAAAGCGCGTTCAGATTCAGCCGCCTTCGGTTCCAGGGTTTCTTTGGTAAGGTTTAGGCTCACTTCCAAGCTAGGCTGAGGCAGAAGCGGGCGTTGGGAAAGAAGAAGCAGCAAAATCGAGGCGATTGCATAGACTGCAAATCGGCGAAATCGTTTGCTCCACCGAGGTTCTGTCGTGCGCCTTACCATGTTCTCATCTATGTTGTGACCTTATCGTACAATGGTATATAGTAAGGATTGCATCTGTCAACATAAAAGGAATGATTATGAAGGATGAACCGAACTTATTCGACGCCGCACTCAAGGCTGCTGATAATTCTTACTCCCCTTATTCAAAATTTCGTGTAGGCGCCGCAATTCTCTGCGCTGATGGCAGTGTAGTCACTGGGACTAACGTGGAAAATCGTTCCTATGGTTTAACAATATGTGCCGAGCGAAGCGCCCTGGTAAAAGCAATCAGCCAAGGCAAACGAGATTTTTTGGCTATTACAATTGCAACTCCGGACGCGGAGTACCCGGTGAGCCCCTGCGGGGCTTGCAGGCAGGTATTAAGCGAATTTTTCCCTCCCGACGCTCCCGTCCGTTTCGGCAACAGCGAAACAAGCTGCGTGACTACCACGATGGCTGAGCTTTTCCCCTTTGACGCCCTGCACGAACTAGCCGAAGGGAAAGCCAAGTCTTCTTAAACGTCGTGGTTAGACGTTGTGGTTTTCCATCTCTGAAGCTTTCTTGAGTAGCTCCGAGGCGTGAGCCAAGGAGGTTTTAGCCTCCTTGTCACCGGCAAGCATACGCGCGATTTCCTCTTCCCTCGCCCTTCCTTCTAGTTTTTCCACCCTGGTGACCGTTCTCCCTGACTCCAGTACCTTGTCGACCCTGTAGTGCAGATCTGCCTTAACAGCTATGGATGCCAAATGAGTGACGCAGAGCACTTGGCAGAATTGGGATACGTTTCGTAGATAGCTTCCCACGGCAACAGCTACTTCACCCCCGATTCCTGCGTCGATTTCGTCGAAAATCAAGGTAGAGAGACTGCCCTTGGCCGACAGTACCGCCTTTATTGCCAATGCCACCCTCGAAAGCTCACCGCCAGAAGCTATCGACGAAAGCGGCTTGGACGATTCGCCAGGATTGGGTGCTATCAACATTTCTACTTCGTCTTTGCCGGAGGGAGAAAGCACTAATTTCCCCGAAGCGGATTGCAAAGGCTTTAAAGCCAGGGGCAATTTTGCCCTTGGCATACCCAATTTTGAAAGAACTGACTCTACCTTGTATGAAAATACAGACGAAATCTTGGATCGTTTAGTGGATAAAAGCTCGGCTTGGGCTAAGGCTCGCTTCTGGCACTTGGCAATTTCCGCTTCGAGAGCTTTTTTATTTTCATCCCACGATTCGAAAGCCTGTACCGCGGCTAAGGCCGAATCCCCCCTAGCCATGACATCTTCAAGCCTAGGGCCATATTTCTTCTTTAACCGCTTAATTTCCGCCAACCGGCTTTCTATAGCTTCCAGGCGCCGCGGATCGAAGCGCAATCCTTCCCTGTAAATACTAAGGCTTTCGCCAATATCCTCTATGTCGATAAGACTCGTCTGGAGCCGTTGAAGATATTCTTTTAGGTTTTCATCGATCTCGGTAGCTTGACCGAGCGCCGCTGCTGCTCGTCTAAGCGCTGCTATGCCGTTACCCATAGATTCGGTAAGCCCGGGACCCAAATTTTCAGCAGCCGTATTGATCGCTGAAAATAGCTTTTCGTATTGGGAAAGTCTGCGTTCTTCAGCCTCCAGCTCCTCATCTTCATTCGGTCTGAGCTTGGCTGTCCGAATTTCCGAAGCAGTGAATTCCAGAATGTCCTTTTCCCGTTCCCTGCCTTCGGCCTGGGCTACCTTCTGACGGTATTCCTTGAGTTTCTGTACCCACTCCTCGTAAAGACTCCTGTACGATTCGCGTTCCGAATCTAGCTCGCCGAACCCGTCTAAAATCCCTAGGTGGCTGTTTCGGTTAAGCAGCCCTTGATGTTCATGTTGGCCGTGGATATCCGCAAGGAACGAGCAAAACTCCGCCAGGTCACTACGACTTACTGCCCTGTTTTGAATGTAGGCATAGGCCCGGCCCTGCCGCCGCAAACCTCTTCGCAAAACGACAATTCCGTCCTCGTCGCTTAAATCTCTTTCAGCGAGCCATTTTTGTGCCGGTTCGATAGCGCGTATATCGACGATGCCAGAAACCAGGCACTCCTCTGCTCCTTCTCGAATAATGGATGTGTCGCCGCGGTCGCCGAATAGAAAGCCAATGGCGCCCACGATGAGGGACTTGCCCGCTCCGGTTTCGCCGGTAAAGATCACCAGGCCTGAGGAAAATTCTACCTCAGCCTCATCGATCAAGGCGAAATCGCGGACAGAAAGCCTCTCAAGCATCAAAAACCCCGGACCAGCCTAGCTTGCTGCGGAGAGCGTGGTAGAAGATGTGCTCCTTAGGCACAATGAGCCGGACATCAAATGGGGATTTCCGGAAGGTGACGACATCACCTTTTTCCAAGGGGACTGTTTCCTGGCCGTCTATGGTGAGAAGAGCGCCGGAGCGTCTGGTTTCGTCCACGGTTATCTGGACGATTTCGGTCGCTGGAAGGACCAGAGGCCTGGAAGCGAGGGTAAAGGGACAGATTGGATTTATGACGATCGCAGGCATCTCTGGATGGAGTGCCGGGCCGCCTGCGGCGAGATTATAGGCCGTGGAGCCCGTGGGAGTAGCGACGATGAGCCCGTCGGCCCTGTACGATCCGAAGCGCTCTCCATTTACACCCAGGCAAAGACGAATCATTTTAGCGATTCCCTGGGAGGAGACTACGCCATCGTTGAGCACCGAAAACCTGCCCATGGCATGGCCTGAGCGGAACACATCGATTTGAAGCATCATCCGAGAAGAAGGCTCCAGCTCTCCCTGGTTCCACGCTTCAAAGCTACTCCGCCAGGAATCCCGACGATTGGCTGCAATGAAGCCCAAGGTTCCGAGATTGACTGGAAGCACCGGGACAGATAGGCCTGAGGCAAGTCGCGCAACATACAGTAGAGTTCCGTCTCCCCCCAGGCTCAGGATTAAATTAAAATCCTTAAAATTTGGAACTCCAGCGGGATTGCCCTCGAAACGGAAAATTTCCGTATACCAGCCTTTGCTTTTAAAGTAATCGGCGGCGGCGAGACTCTCGCCTGCGGCGTCGTCCTTGAGCAGGTTGGCGATTATAAAAACCCTGGATACGGTCGAATCAGGGCTGGATGACATGGTCCCTCCTCTAGGGCAGGGTTGCGAGAACCTTGGCTATTGTTCCCGCATCCTTCGAACTAATTTTTTCATGCAATGGGAATAGAAGACAGCGCATAGCCAGAGATCTAGCCCCCGGGCAGAGGGATTCAGGAAACCCCTGGTCCATTACACTACTGCCCTCAAAGGCGGGCGCCGCTTCAATTCCATTCCTTTTTGCGTGCTGAATCGCATCCCTCATGCCCGTTTCAAGAATTGCCGCGAAGGACCATAGCCCTCCAGTCCCCTCGCCGGGCTGATTCAATCCGTGATGGCGGGTTCTGGCCAACTCCATCCTGAACTTTGCCTCGAGCTCTCTTCGCCGCTCCTTGCTCCTTTCGAGGCTGCGCAATTGCGCAAGGCCGAGTGCAGCGTTGTAATCTGTCAAGGTCAGTTCCCCGCTTAGAGCTTCGGCACAGTTTTTAAGGACGCTGGAATCCCTTTTGTTGGCGGTGAATAGAAGAGCGCCTCCGCCTGAGGTCACGGGAGAACCCTGTTCGAGCCCGTAGATGGCGAAATTTCCCAGGGTGCCGGCTTTAAAACCATCCCGCTGCGCATCCAGCGATTGGCTGGCATCTTCGATGACTGGGATACCGAGCTCATCGATCAGCGTTTTATCTGGCATCATGCCAAATGGTTCAAAGAGAATATAGGCGGCGCAGGCCTGAGCTTTGATGGTATCAATTTTTGGAAGGGCCGTGTCGGCGTCATGGTCGATGAATACCGGCGTATAGCCCATACTGGCTACGAGTTGCGCTTGATACGCCGGTGCCAGGGGGCTTAGCCCAATGGCGGCTTCCTTGGGAATCCCAAGCCTTTCCAAGGCTAGTGAAAGGGCGATATAAGGGCTTCTCACCGCTACTGCCGTGTCGAAACCGAAGACTCCCTTGGCGTTCTTCACGAATTTTTCCGTGTATTCGCCCGGTCCGACGGAATCAGTTACCAGGCAGGAGAGCACCGTATCCATGTCTTTTCTTCGTATAAAGGAACAATACAGGGGTATCATCGGCCGGATTGTACCACCGAGGGCGCGTGGGGAACAAGGAGAATTACAGACGACTCTGAGAATCTAAAAATTCCGAAAGGCTGTTTAATCTTCACTACGCTTTTCGAAAGGACGGATGAAGCAGTTTGTGCGATATTCAACGGGAGTAAGTCCAGTAATACGTTTGAACACTTGGCTGAAGTAGCGTTGATTGACGAATCCAGCTTGTTCGGTAACCCAATAAATCTTGTTGAGGGGGTCG
The DNA here is from genome assembly GCA_002428725.1 of Spirochaetaceae bacterium UBA6076. GTDB lineage: Bacteria > Spirochaetota > Spirochaetia > Treponematales > Rectinemataceae > UBA2256. The sequence goes on from DIXQ01000023.1 coordinate 36,130, forward strand.
GCGAGCAACTCTTTTGCCTTTTCGATACGATAATGGTTTATATAATCTATAAGTGCCATGCCTGTTTGTTTTTTAAATAGATTGGATAAATACGTAGGATGCACGAAGAGCTGCTCGGATAGTCTAGAGAGGGAAAGCGGCTTGGCAAAATCTAGCTTGATAATATTAAGGGCGCCGATGACGGCCGGGGCATAGTCGCCCTTAGCTGAAGGCAATTCGACTTTTACTATTATCGGCCTGAGGGGCTTAATAGAACTAAGTTCCGCAGAATCGCGCATGCATTCGAGGAGCTTGGTATAGGTGGCGGTAATTCGCTCTAGTCCATCGACGCGGGATATCTTATGCCATAGTAGTGGACCGATCTCTCTTTCGGCGAGCGCGAGCATGAATGTGGTGTCGATTGACGAGGCATCTTCGGATACCGCCAGGATAGTATAGATACCACTGCCGATCCGGTAAACGAAAACCTTGGTTTTTTCAGATATGATGACATTTTCGATTGAATTGCTATCAATGTCCCTTCTAGCGAGAGAATAAAGAAGCATTATAGCGAATTTCCTGCCCTGAAGCCCGAATGAATCAGCCAAAGAAGCTTTTTGGTCAGTGGACAAGATGTCAAAATCAAAAAGGAGCTCGCCAAAATATTCCCGCGTCAGGCGATCAAGATTGTTTTGAATGAAAATCCGGCTATTTTTCTCGGCCTTGCGGTCTGTTAGCTTTTTTTCGGCTTTCTCAATCGCCATAAAAAACTTCTCAGCGCTTATTGGCTTGACAATATAGTCGACAGCATCGTGACGCAAAGCTTTCTGAGCGTATTCGAACTGCATATAACCGCTAATGATTATTACCAGTGTCTCGTGACCACGCTCGCGTAGGGTTGATAACAGTTCAAGTCCAGTGAGTCCCGGCATATTAATGTCGGCTATCAACAGGTCAACCTTATCCCAATCACAGGTCTCAAGCGCTTCCTCCGCGTCATGGTAGATGGCAAATAAGTTCCATTGCCTGCCGCCATGAGCCGCGAGCATGGTTGATAATCCTTCGCAAATAATCGCTTCGTCATCAAGGATAACAATGTTCATGGAGTGTTCACCGAGACTTTTACCGGATCTACACGCTTAGGGGTCCGTATGGTGACGGTAGTCCCCTTGCCAAATTCGCTCTCTATCATAAGACCATAACCCGATCCGAAGAAATGGAGGAGGCGCTCATGCACATTTATAAGACCTATACGTGGTTTCCGTGTAGAATAATCCTTAGTGAAATCTCCCGGAGAAGAAAGCAGCTTCCCTAGGATTGATGAATCTATGCCTATGCCATTATCGCTGATTTCAACGCGATACTCGTCATCGCCGTACGGCAGGCAGGATATCATCAATCTATTCCCGGTACGGCGCCTGCCGAATCCATGGACAATGACATTTTCTACGATAGGTTGGAGGGTGAGCTTTGGGAGTAAAACACTATCACTTTCAGCCAGTTTAATAGAATACTCGAATTCAGGGTCATGGTTAGCTTTGCGCAGCTCCAGATAATCTCTGACATTCTGGATCTCCTGATCTAGGCTGACTACAGCTTCGGCCGACATCGAGTATTGAAGAATCATGCCTAATCCGACAACGGATCTGCTTATCTCTTGCTCTCCGTTTCTTAGAAGCCTCCAGTTGATCATATCGAGTGTGTTATATAAAAAATGGGGATTGATCTGGGCTTGTAGCGCCTGGAATTCAGCCTGTTGAGTCAAAAGCTGCTGCTTATACGTTGTATCGATGAGTTCCTTAACCTTATCCATCATACCATCGAAAAGCCGCGAAAGCCTTCCAATTTCATCTTTCCGTTTTGATTTAATGCGAACCTCAAAGTCTCCAGTCTCAACTCGTTTCATCGTCTTTGCGATCTCGTCGACTCCCCGGGTGAGTATTAAAGAGAAAAGCCAGGAAACTGCCAAGGAAGCAATGAGCGCAAATAAAAGAGAGAGCAACAGGGTTTTCAATACCGAAGGGAAAAACCTGGCGACGTCCGCGGATGCAGTTGTACTAACGAGCGTCCAGCCCATAGATTCATTGAAGATATACGAGACAAGGGTTTTTGAAGGGTCAGCCATGACATAGGTTTGTTTGCCCTTGGAATTGTCGATAGTCTCTCTGATATCGGTGTGAAGAGAGCCTGATGTGCCAGCGACTGGATATACAGTCGCTTTATCCGGAGAGAGCATATAAATGCTTATTTTCTGAAGCCTGCTGTTCGAATAGTTTATGCTTGAGAAAAAATTTTCCTTCAGCGAAACCATGAGTAGCCCTAATGTTTCTCCTCTATTGTAGTCTCGTATTACCGCGGCAGCCCGTATGCCGCCCATGTGATCGGAGGGAAAGATACTATCTCCCCCGTAACGATCTATGATGCTGTTGTCATTGAGCCATACCAAGGCGCCGTTAGCTGCTTCTGCACGCTGGAATACCTCAGTTTCTTTTAGCTTGAATCCGGTAGGCAATAAATATGTAGCCCGGGTCGAATAGGTGTTATTCATGAGATCGATGATAGATAGATCGAGTAGGACCTGCGAGGCAGCAATGACTTTTTTCGACAGGTTGGAGTTCACAAGGGTTTTTGCACGGCCTAGTTCCAGAGGATCATTCTTGTTCAGACTACTGCGTATCTCACCATTGATCGCGATATCCAGCGCGATGGAATTCACGGCTTCGGCTCGGCTCTCGAGATCCTGATTGACAACATTCATAAGTTGCGCAAGGTTCTCTTTTTCATTGTCAAACATAGTCCTTGAATCGACGCTCCAGATGACGATGCCGATAATCAAGGATTGAACTACGCATACGAGGCTAATAACGATAAACACTTCAATTCTGAGATTGGATTGGAGAAAGCCTCTACAGAGCAGCTTTTTCATACCGCAAAAACTTCCTAGAATTAGGGTACTTCTAGTACATTACTCCTTCAAGCCTGTCGAGGATATTCCCTGAATATAAAACTTCTGCAAGGGAATGAGAATTCCAATAGGTATGGCGATCGCGATCGTTGTGGCGGCAAAGATAGTACCCCATTGAACGGTAAATTCGCCGGTGAATTCGGATATCGCTACCTGGACTACCTTGAGACTTTTATTAGTCGCCGCTACAAGAGGCCAGAGAAATGCGTCCCACTGCTGAATGAAGATCATCAGGCTAGCGCTGATGATCACCGGTTTGGAAAGCGGAACAAGAAGCTGAAAGAAAACCCGCAATAGACCAGCACCATCGATATATGCCGACTCGATCAACGCGTCAGGTATATCTTGGAAAAACTGCCGATATAGAAACACAATCATTCCATTCGCAATCATAGGGAGTATGAGGGCTGTTCTTGTTTCAAGAATGCCAAAAGCCCCCACGGTCTTATACAATGGTATAGCGATCATCTCAAAAGGAATCATGAATGAAAAGAGATATATACCGAATAAAACATTATTCCCTTTGAACTTGAATTTCGCGAAAGCGAATCCGGCCAAACCATTAATGACAAACCCAAAAAAAACTGTCAGCACCGCCACAATCCAGGAATTAAGAAGAGGTCGATAGAATTGATTATCGACAAAGAGACTTCGATAACTATTAAGAGAAAATTTTTCAGGAATAAACGTATGCAAAGAAAGCTTTGAGATATGTTTAAATATCTCTGCGTTTTCTGACCGAAACGAATTGCTCAAGGACCACAAGATCGGGAAGAGAGCGAAGCAGACAAAGAAAATTAAAGTGGCGTAATATAGGAGATCGAGGATTTTTTCTTTGGTACCGCGTTTTGTGATCATTTCCCCAAACCTCGTTTTAGAAACCTACGTTTAAGCCCACTTCCTTTCGTGTCACGAAGCATAAAAAACTGCAGTCCGATCACGATGAATGTCATGAGCATCAACACAGTAACTATCGCGTAAGAGCGATTGTAATTTGAAAACTTGAAAGCTGCCCGATAGGCTTCGTACATCAAGGTATCGGTGCTTCCCTCCGGTCCACCACCCGTAAGCAGGTACGCCGGAATGAACATGAATAGATTGATCATGGTATCCGAGACGATCACAAAAACAAGGGAGTTTTTAAGCATTGGAATCGTCAAAGAAAAAAGTTCCGTGAAGAAAGTAGTTCCGTCTATCCTGCCTGCTTCATAAATCGATGAGTTTATGTTTTGGAGACCTGCCAATAAAAAAAGCATCCAATATGACACGCCTTTCCAACAGCAAATAACGATTATTACCCACAATGCCTGCCGGCTGCTTGTTAGAAATGGTTGAGGCGGTATGCCAAGCGCCCCGAGTATGGCATTGGCTGGTCCCGAAGAAGGATTTAACATCATGTTCCAGATCGTCGATGCGATGATCATGTTGATCGCGACGGGAATATAGAGCAGCGTCCTCATTGTTTGCACAAACCGAACCCTGCGATTAAGCATAAGAGCTAACATAAGTGCAAGCACTATCTGAAGAGGCACGGTGATAAGGTTAAATTTGATGGTAACCCAGATCGAATTAAGTATGGTGGGATCGGTAAAAATCATTTGGAAATTCTTCAATCCCGCGAACTTGATTACACCCCGTGCGCCTCGCATCAAAAAGCTTCCAGCGACCGAATAGAGAATAGGATATACTTTAAAAACTGCTATAAGCCCAAAGGAAGGTAAAAGCAGCAGGTACGGCTTGTAATTACGGCTTAAAAAGCGTCTGGAGCCGGAGCCCGGTTTGATCCCGCCCATTGAAAAGAATCCTCCCGCACAGGAAAATCAGGGTATGGAAAACGACACCGCGCGAAAGCTCCAGGTGTGAGCTTTCGCGTGGTTTATAGATCGATCAGCGATAAATCGATAGTTGCGCCGTAAGTGTCTTTACTGCTTTGTCGAGGGCTGGCTTGACATCAGCCCCATTCCGGATGTCTTCCATGGTAGCGGTAATCACGCTTTCCCACTCGCGATACCCTAGAGAAAATGGTCGCGGGAAAGCCGTGGTTTTCGCTTCCTGGGCAGCAAGCCTAAAGGCGCTGAACGGGAAGGTATTGTATTTGGGGTTGGTACTATAAGAATTAAGCACGTCGATACGAGCGGAGAATTCCCCTTGTTTATCGAGATAAATATCGCTGCCTTCTCCAAAGGTCAAATACTTCACAAACTCGGCTGCGAGCGCTTTATTCTTGGAATAGTTGCTCACCGAGACATGGAAAGAATCCGTCGGTGTTACGGGCTTACCATCTTTGAAATATGGGAGTGGGGCGTAACCGTACTGCAAACCCGTTGTCTTTTCAAATGTTTTATAGTCGAATAAGTTGGCTGAAAGGAAGGCTATTTTACCAGCCGTAAATTGGCCAACGGTTTCGCTAGGCGCGATTCCCTTGGGAGCTATCTTATATTTATTGTGAATATCAGAATACCATTGCATAGCCTTCACAAAACCTTCGCCATTGACATAGCCGTCGACCGTGATGCCATCAGGACCAATTCCCATGCCACCAAGTGAATTTACGAGAGGAAGTATCTGGTATGGTCGGCTAATCTGCTCGAAGGTAAGCCCATAAACCGTGGAATCCCCTGAGGCGGCCATGACTTTTTTACTTATATCCACAACCCCTTCCCATGTCATCCTATTATTGGGGTCAGCGGATGGGTATGGAATCCCCGCCTTATCGAGCAATTTTTTGTTGTACCACAGGACGTGGCATGAGTTCTTGAGCGGAGGAGCGTAAAAATCCCCTTCAAAACTACCGCTATTCACAAGGGCGGGAGTGAATTTGGCCTTTTCGTCCGCCGTGAAATACTCATCCAATGGGGCGATAAAACCGCGATACGCGTATCCGCTTACCATCGTAGCGTCGGTCAGAATCACATCGAACTTGCTGTTTCTGCTTCCCAATTTGATTTCAATAGCATCGAAGAGCTGGGCGAAGGGAAACTCTTCCGTCTCGACAGTCACGCCTGGATGAGAAGTTTCGAACGCTTTGATCACTCCCTCAAGCGCGTTGTGGTATTCCGCCATGGTGAGGAACCTTATGGTACCCTTCATGGTATCTGCGGCGAACGCCGACGCCAGGGCTAGCGTGCAGACTAGCACGATAAGAATCAGCTTTTTCATCTCGGCCTCCTTTTAGACTGCTCCATTGGAAATATAGATTTGTTTACTTGAGCTGATTTTAACTTTACCACCCATTCCTAATAGCAGGTACTGCAAAAAAATAAAGACTTTGTTCGAGAATTAAAGAATATGCGAGCATAAGGTTGTCCACGTAAAACACAAGTGTTACAGTAAATTTCGTGATTAAAAGGTAGCCTTTAAGACAGTAAGGAGCGGTATCATGGATCCCCAGTACCATATCAAAACAACCGATAAAGACGTTGCCCCCTATGTTTTACTCCCCGGAGATCCACATCGAGTCCCCCTGGTAGCGCAACTGTGGGACCAGGCGCGTTTTGTCGCTGACAACAGGGAACATGTCACATATACAGGCGTCTATAGAGGAATGCCCATTACCTGCACCAGCACGGGCATGGGCTGTCCATCCACTGCAATTGCTATGGAAGAACTAGCGCGTTGCGGGGCGAAGACTTTTCTAAGAATGGGGACATGCGCGGGAATATCCAAAAGCGTCGCCCCCGGCGATATTGTTATTTTCGATTCCGCTTGTCGTTTTGAAGGAACAACGAGGTGTTATGTTCCTATAGAATGTCCTGCTGTCTCCGATCACCAGGTAGTGGAAGCGGCTATCATGACAGCTGAGCGCCTTGGCCTAAAGTACCATGTCGGTACGTCCCGATGCATCGACGCGCTCTATTCAAGACGACCAGAGGCGAATACAAGTTTCAACGGTTTTAGAACGCACGATTGGGATTACTTTTTGTCGGATCTGCAAAAAATGAATGTTATAGCTGGGGATATGGAGAGCGCAGCGGTAATGGTACTAAGCAGAATTTTCGGTTTACGCGGCGGAGCGCTCTGCGTCTGTGTGACAAGCCTTACCAAAGCATTTGAGGAAGGGGGAGAATTTACATATTCCACAATAAATTATGGTGGGTCTAACATTGAGAATCTCAATAAGATCGCCTGTGAGAGCATCTATCAGATCTACCTGAATGATCAAAAAAAGTCATTTAAGGAAGGCGATTTGTGAATTGTGCGTGCCCCTGAGGTCACTTAACAACCTCCCAGCTAGTTGCGAAGTATGGTACCCGCATGGGAATTAACTAAGCCTCTTCTAGCTATAATAGGGTGAAATTCGGACAGAATTATCGTCTAGCTCTGAACAAGCGCCATGAGTGTTCAGGCCTGCCTCTTAACGAACACCTGACGACTCTTAACGAAGGTCTGGCGACTCGTGAAGGCATACGCCTTCACGTAGCGCAATCAGTCGGACTGGAACAGCGGCATACGCGCAACGCCTAATTCTCCTGATTCCGCATAGGTTGTCTTAGACTGATTTTTTATAGAAAGGGCTCCCGCGAGGGAGCCCTTTCTATAAAAAAAGCCTGGCGACGACCTA
>DIXQ01000009.1 GCA_002428725.1 Spirochaetaceae bacterium UBA6076
CGGCTATGCCGGTGGTATGTGACTAAACGTGGGGGCAAATCATGAAACTCTATTTTGGGAAAATATCCAGCAAAAAAGAAAAGGATCAAATTTCCCAAGGCTATTACCGAGCTACAAAAGACAGCAGCTGGTTTAACGGCATACAGCCGGACGATTACTGCTTAACTATCGGCGGCGGCAAAATCCAGCTCTGGAAAGCAAAATCCTGGGGCAAGAAGTCCGGCGATGATGTGCTGGAGTTTGATATCATCCATAGTGACCTGGGCATCAAAACCAAACAGCTCACCGCTATAAAATACTTCATCCTCAACATGGAGCTGGTGGTTCTTACCGTACGCTCCACCGCAAAAAGCAAAAAGGCCTTTTTCCCCATAGAGTTCAGCCGGGATTTTTCGGAATCCATGCTCAAAGACATCGATACCTATAAAAAGTCTGATACCTTCAGGAATATCCATATTCTTTCTGAAGGCCAAACTCCGCAAAGCAGCAGTACAGACCTGCAACTCTTTAAGAAGAACGGTGAATGGACTTTATATGCCGAAAGCTTTATTTCTAAAGACATACTTGATGCTTTCAAAGACAATACTGGAATGCTGGCCAGCGGACAGATCAATAAAGACAAAACGATCACCAAGATTCTGAGTCCTGGCAATTCCGGTAAAAAGCTGCCAGCCGATGACTTGTCCATATTACAGATGTATGACCTCTTTTGTTGCGATTATAAAAGCAAGGAAATCGTCTCTGCCGAAGATACTAGCGGCCAGGATGAGGTGGCCGAAGAAAGTGAATTTGAGGCGGCAATCAGTGAAGAGTGCAATATCATTCTCTATGGCCCACCGGGAACCGGTAAAACCTACGAAGTACTCTCCCTGATTGAAGACCTGGACACTAACGAAAAAGTTGGCGTCCAGATTGAGCATAAGGGCAATCTGAACTTGAACAGAACCTTCTGGCACCTCGCACCGGGGCGAAACGGTTATCTCTGGGATGATTTGAAGAAAGGAACTAGGCTTGGCTATGAATGGTGCGGAAAAGAGCTGGGGGATTTAACAAAACTCGATTCATCTATTGCCAGCCATCAAATCCGTCGCAGATTTTCCCAAGTCAGGCGGGGGGATTACTTTTGCATCATCCGTGGAAGGCATTGCCTGGGTATCGCCGAGGCAAAAGAGAATTATGATTACTCAAAAGCCAAGCAGGGACCTTTCGATTTCCAAACGGTAGAAGTAAACTGGCTTGCCCAATTTAATACTCCCATCCTCCTGAACACCTCATCGACCATGACCTTTTCGGGGATAAACGGCGGGCAACGGTGGAAACCCCTGTTGGAAGGCCTGACTGAAAAGGGATTCACCTTCGGAGAAGAAACCAAAGAAAAAACAGTATTCAAGAAGCTCTATAAATTCACTACCTTTCATCAGTCCTACAGTTATGAGGACTTTATTGAAGGAATCAAACCACGCCTATCTGAAGATAAAAATGAAGACGAGACCGAACAGATTGCCGAGATTGAATACGAGATAAAGCCGGGAATCTTCTACAACGCCTGTGATAAGGCTGCCCAGTTGGCTGGTTATAGCGATCTACAGGAAGCCTTGCAGGATAAAAAAGAAGACCGGACCGATAAATTCTCCAAGGCTCAACCCTACTATCTCATTATTGATGAAATCAACCGGGGCAATGTGGCCAATATTTTTGGTGAACTAATTACTCTTATTGAAAAAGACAAACGCCTAGGCGCTCAGCAGGAGACAATCGTTAATCTTCCCTACTCAAAAGATGACTTTGGTGTGCCGGCTAATTTGATTCTTATAGGCACCATGAATACCGCTGACCGTAGCATTGAGGCTCTAGATTCAGCCCTGCGCCGCAGGTTTACCTTTATTGAAAAGGCTCCTGAACCGGAGTTGCTTGACAAGCTCGGTTATAAATCAGAAAAAGTTGATTTGAAAGCGATGCTGAAGGCTATTAATAGCCGCATTGAACTTCTTTTAGACAAAGACCATTTGATTGGACACTCCTACTTCATGGATATAAAAACCATCGAAGACCTGATGGCAACGTTTAGAAACAAGATCATCCCGCTAATGGAAGAGTACTTTTATGGTAAACCGCAAATGATAGGTCTTGTGTTGGGTCCTGCATTTCTAAAAGAAAAAGATCCGGTTCAGCTTTTTAGCGAGTTTGACACGGACTTTTCTGATATTCAGGATAAGAAACGATTTAAAATACAAATCCCTGATTCGTGGGATGAATACAAGGCGATCTATGGCAGTCATTAGGGCCTTTGAGTATTCCCAACTTTCCATAAACGAAGTGTTTACCGAAAAACACTTTAAAGAAATTGTTAACTACAATGAAATGCATGGGAATAAATATCTCAACATTGGCAACAGACGGATCTATTTTAAAAACTATGTCGGTGTTATACAGGTTGGTAGTCTTACCATAGAAATATTGCCCAAGTCGGACAAAGCACAGGGAGCAGAGGCAAAAAACAAATGGCATAATGCTCTTGTCTATATGCTTCATATCTGTGGGTATCTGAATATTGATAGTATATCCCAGGCAGATTTGCAGATCCAAAAATTAACACTTATTGATCTTTTCTATAAGGTCTTTCTTGCAGAAGTGGAAACAATAGTCCATCAGGGGCTTATCAGAAAATACAGATACAATACGGACAATAGGAATTTCTTAAAAGGCAGACTTATTTTAGGCAAACACATTGCACAGAATCATCTGCACAAGGAAAAGTTCTTCACGTCTGCCCAGGTTTACGATCACAATAATCCATTTAATCAGATTCTGTTCAAAGCATTAAGGATACTGAAACTGAAAAGCAAAAACAATTGTTTTTATAATGAAGTATGCGGTCTTCTTAATTACTTCGATAACATCGCAGATGCCCATATTATAGATAGCACTTTTGAAAGTTTGCATTTCAACCGTAATACAGCCAAGTATGAAAAAGCGGTTACTCTAGCAAGATTGATTATTCAAAATTACTCTCCTGACATTAAAACGGGGATGAATCATGTGATCGGTTTGCTTTTTGATATGAATTTGCTCTATGAAAAAGTTGTGTATCGATTACTTAAAAGGCATGAAATAAAGTATCAACAGAATCAATTGAAACTCTCGGCTCAATATTCTAAAAAATTCTGGAACAGCAAAACTATTCGACCGGATATCATGGGGGAATATATTTCTACCACTGGTCGGAAAAAGAAACGCTTTGTCATCGATACAAAATGGAAGCGCCCCTATGACGGAAATCCTGCTGATGCCGATTTAAAACAAATGTTTGCCTACAATGTTCACTTCGGGGCATTTAAAAGCATTTTGTTGTATCCAGAATGTGAACTCCAACTACCAAAAGCTGATGCTTTTACCGATTCTATTTCTATCAGCGATGAATACAAAAAGCATTCCTGCTCTACCTTTTATATACAGATATTTGACGAAGAAGGAAGAATAAGAAAAGATGCTGGTGTTGAACTATTGAATGCAGTACTAGAAGAGAAAACGGAGGCAGTTTTATGAAAAAAATCAAAGACCTCCCCTTGCGTGATCGTCCACGGGAAAAACTGCTCAATCGGGGAGCTTTGTCTCTCTCCGATCAGGAGTTGCTTGCCATCATACTAAGCAAAGGGACGAAAAAGGCCGATGTTCTTTCTTTATCTAAGAAAATTGTGAAAATCATTGATGAAAAAGGATTGTTGTTTACTGCCCACGATTTAACTGAAATAGAAGGTATCGGAAACGCTAAGGCTGCTACGATTGCCGCCGCCTTTGAGTTTGTCAGAAGAAGAATAAAACCGGAAGGAGTGAAAATAAAATTCCCCGCGGACGTGCTGCCTCTCATACAGCACTATGCCGATAGGAAACAGGAACATTTTCTATGCATTTCTTTAAATGGCGCCAATGAAGTAATGAATGTCCGGGTTGTCAGTATCGGACTGGTCAACAAGAACCAAGCGCATCCGAGAGAAGTCTTCGCCGATGTCATTTCTGAAAGAGCCTCTGCGGTCATTATCGCTCACAATCAGCCAAATGGTGAGTTAAAACCTAGTGTAGAGGATATAAAAGTCACTAAGCAGTTGAAGGACGCCGCCGCAATATTAGGCTTGAGCTTTTTAGATCACATTATATTCAACGCGAAAAGATATTTTTCTTTTACTGAAAGTAAAATTTTGTAATTTTGTAAATTACAAATAATTTATTTCTAACATTTAAAAACAGTACGTTGTGCGAACTTGAAAACCAAATAATAAAATTGGAAAAGGCGAAATAAAAAGCGTTGGGCATTTTAAATTTTAAGCTCGAATAGCAATAGCAAAATAAAAAGCATTTTGTATCTATGGATAGAAAAGTTTTTTCCGCGAACTTAGACAGAGTAATCAATAAAGAAAAATCGTTAGGCTTGTCAATATAATCAAAGAAAAGATATTAAAAAAAAATTATCTTGCCAAGTTTCAATCTTGCATTAGAATCAAACATTGTTCATCAGCCAGATGAAATTTATCAATGTTGTTCCCAAAATAAAAAGCAATGATCATACATAAGGTTAATATTATATATCGTAAAGAAGATATACAAATGCATAGAGGTAAAACTCTGCTCCTGGTATTGGCAGTTTTTTTCGTTATGATGCCGGGCATCGTTTTCGCCGCCACTTCCGGCGATCCTATCAAGCAATATGGGCTGCCAATGCTCATAACCAACGCGGGACAAGGTCCGGGCGGCAAAATGGCCAGGCTTTTGGTTTCCCAGACTAAAACCATCGTTTTGAATAAGGATTTCTGGTACAAGTCCGAACCGATTGAAAAAGATCTTAAAGAACGTCCCTACAAGGCGTTGATGGTCATTATCGGCTCCTCCGACAAGGGCTTGGGAGCTTCGGGCATCACAATCGACCAGGAGATCGCCAGGCTACAGAAAATGGTTAAAACCGCCAAGGACAACAAGATGCCGATCATCGCCGTACTCCTGGAAAAAGACAAGCGCTCCACCATAGCCACCAACCCCAACGAGCGCTGCATCGATACTATTTGCCCGAGCGCTGATTGGATGATCGTCATTAAGGGCGGCAATACAGATCAACGTTTTGACAAGCTTAAGGCAAAGTACAAAATTCCGCTCACCATCATAGACAACGCCATCGATTTTACCGAGCTGTGCAAGAAGATATTTGTCAAATAGGGTGCAGCGCATGCCGTGCCTCAACGCTGTGTCCGTTACGATCGTAAGGGGTATGTATGAATCTTAAGACGTCGATTGTTCTCATCGCGATGGTCGCGAGCTTCGTCATTTCCAGCTGGAAGCTAAAATCGCCTGAAATTTCCATGGTGATAGCCGCTGTAGTCGGCGCTGTAGCGGCGGGACTCGGGTTTCCCGTACGGATTTTAGTGGAAGGGTTGTTCACAAATTTTGATCTAGCCATCCTGTTTGTTTGCGCTTCTATCTTCGTCAATATCTATTCTTATACAGGCGCCATGAATGTCGTGACAAGAAAGCTCGTCCAAAGCATCAACAGCAAATGGCTTCTTCTTATCTTCATGGCCGTTTTTATGCTGATCCCGGGAGCCCTCACCGGCGCCGGCTCTGTTTCTATCTTTGTGGTAGGCGGTCTAGTTTCAACCGTTGTGCGCTACATGGGGCTTTCGGATAAAAAACCACAGCCTTCATCTTTGTTTTCGCCATCCTTTCAGCCGCCGCTCCGCCCATAAATCTCTGGGTCATGCTTATGACCGCCCAGGCCAATATGCCCTATGTCGGCTTTTCTAAGCTTTTGCTCGTGCCGATCATCATTGTCGGAACATTCACCATCATTTACCTGGGCTGGGGTACAAAGCGGGAGAGCAAAGAAAAAATCCTCGCCGAACTGCCGGAAGGTCAGGCGAATATGGGCTGGTTCAGGATTCTTTTTCCGCTTGTCGTGCTGATTGGCCTTATCCTGCTTTCGCTGTACGCGCCTTTCTCCACACCGGTTTTCGGCCTTCCACTGATGTTCGTTCTCGCCACCTTCGCCGCGGTACTGTGCAATCCAAGAAAAACCACGCTGAAAGACTACTACGAGGTTGTACGGAAGACTATGGAACAGGTTTTTCCCCTCCTGGCAACGGTAATCAGCGTTGACGCCTTGGTGAACGTCATGGCCGCCATCGGCGTGCGTGGCCTTTTAAGCATCACTTTCGTGACGCTGCCTATGATTTGGATCTTCTTAACCGTGCTCTTCTTCGGTCCTGTAGCCCAGGGCAGCCTAAGCTACGGAAGCGCCATCATATTTGGCACACCGCTCATCTTTATGTTCAACGCCGCTGGAATGAACACAACGGTGGTCTGCGCCGCCTTGAGTCTTATCTTCCCCATCGGGGATTGTCTGCCTCCATCGAGGATTGTTGGGCGAATTTCCTGCGAGACGGTGGGCTACAAGGGCAGCTACATGTCGTTCTTAAGACAAATTTTTCTGCCCGTGCTTTTGCTGGGAGCGCTGGCCCTCGTCATGCTCATAATCCCTAACAAACTCACTTTTTTGAAGTAAGGGGGGTCGTATGGTAGTAATAGAACAGATCATCCACGTCATTTATATCGTCATAGCAGGCATAATCGGGTTTTTCCTAATGCGGAATCTTTTTAAACGCACGGGTCGCACCGGCATCGTGTACGACATCGTCTACGCATACTGCTTCATCCCCTTCCTTCTGCGTGTGCTGGGAATAAAGTGACAGGAGAACGAAATAATGGAAACTAAAAAGGCACCCGAGAGGGGAACTTTGAGACTTTACCTCAAGATTTTTTTCTTCGTCGTCGCCCTGGTCCTCGCATTCTTCGGCGGGAAGGAATTTTACGAGCTTAGACATTACAAGGAAACCGTAGTATCGGCTCCAGGGCTTACTGAAGTAAAAATGCTGAGCGACTACCTGGACAACCTCAAGGGCACGTGGATGGATACGCCTATTTTCGTGTACGACTCCGGTGTGTCCGGAGGCTCAGTCCTCTACATGGCGAATGTCCACCCCTACGAGCCCGCCACCAGCCTTTCTGCGTACATCATGATGGAAAATATCAAGGTGACCAAGGGCAAGATCTTCGTGATTCCCCAGGGCAATCGCTCGGCTTCGACCACGGGCATGCTGGCTAACGCCTATCCCAAATTCTTTACTATTGAAACGGAATTCGGCGGCAAGAAATACCGCATTGGCGATCGCGGCACCAATCCCCTGGACCAGTGGCCCGATCCTTTTACCTACGTCAATTATCCCTCGAAGCAAAACCTCGCGTACCAGGACATTAGGAACATGAACCGCACCTATCCCGGCCGCAAGGATGGCACCCTTACCGAACGCGCATCCTACGCCATCATGGAGCTGATACGGCAGGAAAAAATCGATCTATCCATCGACGCACATGAAGCCTCCCTCATGTACCCTGTGGTGGGCACCTATGTCGCCCACGAAAGGTCCTTCGACCGTGTTGTGGGTACCATGACGGAAGAGCTTTTTACGGAAGGAAAAGACGAGTTCTTGGCCACGGCGGCCGAACACGGTCTCACCTATGTACCATATAATTTGGAGTTCGGTTCACCCCTCTGGTATCGTTGCGGCAGACACCTCACGGGAGCCTTGGAGATCCAGAACACCGCGGCGAACCTCATCAAGAATGGCCAGAAAGACACCGCGATCGAGCTGCTCACCACCTATGCCTACAACAACGCCGAAAAGTGGCACAAAGAATGGCTCGCCCTGGGCGACGACCTGCTCGGCACCTACATGTGGGGCAACAAGGATATGAAATTGCAGAAGCCCAATGCCTGGTGGAGCGATATCATGTCTAAGGCTCCCATAAAACCATTAGAAACAAAGTAAGCATCCTAGTTAATTCCGGCACGGCGGCACGCCGTGCCGGTTTGCTTTTAATCGACTATCCTTGTAAAATAACCTGTTCATAACAGGAGCGATGCGTGTATCTCGTCCTTGTTTTCAGCCTAGCCTTATTGGTTTTGGGCTGGGCGGAAAACTATTTTCACCAAAAAAATTTACGCGCGATTCGGTTTCGCATCCTGGTCAACGGAACCCGGGGCAAGTCCAGCGTAACGCGCCTTATCGCCGGCGCACTACGCGAGGCTGGCTACAAGACTGTAGCCAAGACCACGGGCTCCGAAGCCCGCATAATCCTTGAGGACGGAAGCGAGACCCCGGTGAAACGCCCATTGGGGGCTCGAATCACCGAGCAAAAAGCCCTTGCCAGGTTAGCTGCCGGTAAAAGGGCGGATGCCCTTGTCGTCGAGTGCATGGCGGTGCGCCCCGAGTCCCAGCTACTCATGCGAAGCCAGCTTGTCCGGCCTACTATAACCGTCATTACCAATGCCCGGGTGGATCATGTGGAGGAAATGGGCCCCACTATCGAAGACACAGAGGCTGCCCTAGCCTTTTCCATTCCCCCTGACGGGACCCTCGTTACCGCCGATGCGCGTTTTGCTGGCGCGGAAGGCGTCATAAGTGCGCGAAGCGCCCGTGGCGCTCAAATCACTCAAGGCACACAAAGCGCTCGCCGCATCGTTGTGGCTGATGCTTCTGAAATTTCCGATGAACTACTCGGGAGATTTTCCTATCCCGCATTTCCGGAAAATGTATCCATCGCCCTTGCGGTCGCTGCGGAACTCGGCATAGACAGAGAGACAGCCCTCAGGGGCATGATCAGCGCGGCGCCCGATATCGGCGTACTCCGCCTTTTCGCCCTTGATTCGCCTGACTATAGCCTGATTTTTATAAATGGTTTTTCGGCGAACGATATGCTTTCCACTGAAATGGTATGGCATGAAGCCTCAAAGCGGCTGCCAGCCGATCTGCCCTTGGTCGTCCTTTACAATAATCGCGCCGACCGGGAGTACAGAATAGCGGAATTCCTCGAAATGCCAGGCAGAATCAAGAACATCGACCTTCTGGTCTCCATGGGCGATCATGGGGATAAAGTGGCGCGGGCATTCAGGGGCAGAGGGATTGAAACCATGACAAGCAAGGCCGGTGCTGACTTCGATATCCTCTTCGGCGAAATGGCTGCCCGGGTCGGCAAATCCTTCCTGCTGTTCGGGGTGGGTAATTTTTACGGAAAGGGAAGGGCGATGGTGGATTACTGCATGGGCCATGGTGTGCCATACGGCGGGAACAAGGAGGGGGAATGCTTCAGGAATCGATAGGCTTAAGCGTCATTCTAGGATTTCTTTCCAGCGAATTCCTGGGCATATCGGCCGGTGGTCTTGTATCTCCGGGCTATCTAGCATTTTTCCTAGAACAGCCGCTGCGCCTTCTTTCCACCCTGGTTGTGGCAATCACGATCTTTTTGCTGATCCGCCTTTTTCAGCGTTTTATGATTATATTCGGGCGTCGGCGTTTTATGGCGGCAGTGCTCCTCAGCCTGGTCGGCACATGGCTCTTCGAACAGGCATTCTTTTACGCCGACAGTCTTAGCCAGGACATTCGGATCATTGGTTACATAATCCCCGGCCTTATTGCCAACGACATGCTCAAGCAGGGCGTGATTAAGACCCTTGCGATGGTTCTCCTGGTGGCGATTATTATCCGCATTTTCATGATGGTGGTCCACTTCTAATGAAGTTGCGGAATCGGCATTTTCAAAGGTCCAGAATTCCCATGGCATACCTGGCGGGCGCAGTGGCGGCGGCCTGTCTCGGCTTTATCTTGCTCCAGAGTACAAAAAGCGCCGTTCCATATCCCCTCTACGACCAACAGCTGGGTGCAGCGGAGAGAATGGAGGATGCCGAAAAAATCCTAAAAAATGCCCTTTTGCTACAGGGTATTTCAATCGAAACCGATCTTGACCCCAACGAGACTGGTTTGATCGGTCCCGAGTGGACTATTTTAACCACAACCCTCGGAGACCTGGAGGCTAAACGGAGCAGCCTCAATCCTAACTTCGCGGCTCTCATGGTCAGGTTTTTTCACGAAGCGGGACTTAAAGCCGGGGATTTCATTGCAGTGGGCGCCAGCGGCTCGTTTCCCGGACTGACTATAGCGACACTCTGCGCAGCAGAGGAAATGGGGCTCAACACGCTCACGATAGCCTCGTTCGGTGCCTCCATGTACGGAGCGACCAGGCCTGAGTTTACCACGCCCAGGATGATCCAGATTCTTTCCGATGCGGCAATCATCCCCAACTCCTTGCTGGCTGTTTCGCCAGGGGCTGATGGGGATTACGGCGAGAATCCTCTCTTTGAAGACTCCAGGGCAATAATTGCTGGCCTGGCCGCTGAAACCGGCGTCGAGTTTATCGATTTCGGTCCCACCAACCTTGAAGCCAGCATATCGCGAAGACTGCAGCTTTTTGACGAAGCCTCGGATGGGGGGAAAATAGCCTGCTTTGTCAACATCGGCGGTGCCAGTCCTAATAGCGGCACTTCCCCCTATACCCTCGATTTTCCCCAGGGACTGGTCTTGAGTCCGCCGCGCATCCCCCTATCGGCCAACCGCGGCCTGGTCTATGAATACGCCGCCCGGGGAGTACCGGTGATCAACCTTCTGAACATCAGATCCCTTGCCGCTCAAAACGGGCTCCCCTATGACCCGATACCCCTTCCTCGCCCCGGCGAAGGCGATGTCTATAAAACAGTGAGGTACAACAAACCCCTCGCGATAGCCACCTTGGCAGTCGCGATCGGTCTTCTGGCTCTAGCGGTGTTAAGGCGGGGCAAGTCAGGGAAAGAGGCTAAAAGTAGCTAAAAACCCCTGCTTGCTATTGGTTTTTATTGTAATAAAGCCTCCTAGAACTCGAAAAATCTTGATATCTTAACCACATGGCGATCAAATTCGGCACCTGCTCCTGGAATTACGACTCTTGGGTAGGCTTGGTATACAGCGAGCCCCAGATGCGGGCGGTAGACTATCTGACTGAATACGCCAAAACCTATGATTCGGTGGAGGTAGATTCCTGGTTTTATAAGCTGCCTACTCGCAGGGAGGTGGAGGACTACGCCGCTGCGGTACCTCGAGAGTTTACCTTTACCTGTAAAGCGCCCCGGGACATCAGCTTGACTCATTTTCGCAACGATCAAGAATCGAAAAATCCGGCTTTTCTCTCCGTCGCGCTGTACAAACAATTTCTGGAGAACCTCGCACCCATAGCCGGCCAGCTTGGCGCAGTAATCCTCGAATTCGAATACCTCAACAAGAAAAAAATGCCCAACCGGGAAGCCTTTATGGAGCAACTCCAAGTATTTATCGACGAAGCGCCCAAGGAAATTCCCCTGGCCATAGAATGCCGCAACGGATCCTGGCTGGACAAAACGTGGTTCGTCTTTCTGAATGGCGCCGACGCCGCGCCTGTCCTATCGGAAAAACAATTTCTTCCGCCCATCGCCAACCTCGCATCATCCTACAAAGAGGCCCTCGGCCAGACCGTTGTGGTACGCCTTTTAGGCGGCGATCGCCTGGCAATAGAAAAACAGACCCAGAAGCGCTGGAACGAGATAGTCGACCCCAAGCCCCAACTCCCACGCATCGCCGCCATGCTCCGGGAACTCGCCGCATCAAAGACCGACAGCCTGGGCACCGCCAATCCCGGCGCCGACTTTGGCGAAATGAATTCCAACCCCAGCCTTGGCGACGCATGGAATACGGTTAAAAAGGACGAAATCTACGAATGGCTGCACAGGTTCTGCCGGTACAACACCTTCGAAATATCGATCCCCGCCCTTCGGGACCCCGATGCCGCCCCGTCGGGGAAGACAGGCGTTATAATTAGCGCCCTGTTCAGTTTCGAGCTTACCCGGAGGATTAGAGAAGCACGGTGGTATGAGGAGTTCAAGCGGCGCGTGGAAGAGGAATTCATCGACGTGATTTCATCGAGCATTTACCCCGGACTTAAGGACAAGCTTCTGTTCAGCTTTTCCTTCTCGCCTGTGTCAATTTATGAACGAGTAGGAAGCTCGGAAGGCTCCATCGTCGGATGGTCCTTCGAAGAGGAGATTCCCGTTGTCACAAGCATGTTCCGCATGGCGGATTCAGTGAAGACAGCCTTACCAGATGTGTACGCCGCAGGCAAGTGGGTGTACAGTCCAGCCGGAGGTCCGACGGCGGTAATGACCGGCCGAATCGCCGCCAAGCGATGCTTAAAGCGGTAGGGTAACCAGTTCAGTTGTTTTTTTATGGGCTCGAATTTTGTACCGCCGCCCATCGTCGCTGCTTTCCCCTGCCGGAGGAATCGACCAAACCGCGTTTAGCGAGAGCCTGTAATTCTCGTTTTAAATAGGTGGCGTCGACATCGCCTAGGGCTGCCAAAATTTCTGCGAGAGAAAATCCTTCTTCCTGCTGTGGCGAGCTTTTATTGCGCAACAACTCAAGCAAACGGGTTTCTAAACGCAGTTCGGCTATATATGGCGTCACCGGCTCGGCGGTAATCTCGATTTCAGAGTCCCGATCTTCTTGAGTATGTAGCCTGTGAACAGCCCTGAAATACCCATAGGTCCAAAGGTTAGCTTCCTTTCTTGTACGGGCGAAAATAATCGGCAGGCTTGGATGCATGGCTTGGAGTTCCGCCAAAGCGCGATAACAGTGGGCCGGTTTATAACGGTGTTCTAAACGCTCGGGATTTAAAAAATCGCCGAAGTCGGCTTCGATGACCATAGCAGAGTTTGGAAGGCCGGATAGTTCTTTTAGCACGCGATGCAGGGTGGCAATCTGCCCGAAATCGTTCACCATGTTGTCGAAGGTTTTCCGTTCCACGACCGACAGGATTTTATCCTCATGCACCAGGGCATAATCGCCTGCGGGGAGCCTGCGGCGCTCTATTTCCGCCTTGGGAAATTTCCAGGGATATCGCTCCGCCGAATCGATCACAACCTTAAAAGGCTGGGCTGTAGGCTGCAACGAAAGGCGGGATTTAGAGCGGTGCTGGGATTGGGCGGCTTGAGTTTTGAAGAAAATCTGTTCGTAGCTTCCGGGTTTATTTTTATAGGGTTTATCCAAGATAAGGAATTCACATCGTTTTTTATTTGACCGATCTAGGGTGATCCTGAGGCTCTTGCCAAATCGATCAAAACTCAAGACCGGCAGGCGCTCTAGCGTTTCGAACATATCCAGTTCATCCGCCGGAGTCCCGTCTCGGACGCAGAAGATGTTGCCCCGTTGGCCCGGCCAGGAATCCTGGCAGCGCACAGCGAACAGCGTTTTGCCATCCTGCTCCAGTGCTATGCGGAACGGAAACCGCGGATTGCCCGTCGCCTGGACTATCCAAACTATGCCCATGAAAGGGATTTTCCAATAATAATGCCGAATCCGCAAGGGGCGAGGGTTCTAGTTCAGGATATTCCTTATGTAATCGAGCCCCCGCAGAATTTCTTTAGGCTCGGCTTCGATTTCCATTGACAACGTAGCGTCAGGGGAGTTTTGGGCAATAGCTGAAAGCAGGATGCTGAAATCGATTGTGCCCTTGCCGGGGACGTTGTGCTGATCGTCGGTCTGGTCGTTATCATGGATATGGTAATGAGCGATCCGGCTTCCCAGGGTGCTGACCCATTGCGCCGGCGGGGTAGGGGAAAAGGTGTGGGCATGGCCTACGTCCAGGCAGATCGAAGCCGCGAGTCCTTCGACTTCAACGGCTTTGGAGAAGGCTAGGGCAGCCACTGGGTCGGGTTCATAGGTGTTTTCAAATACAGTCAGGACACCCATTTCACCGAGGGCCAGCAGATGAGGCTTTAAAAATTCCAGGGCATGTTCCACCCAGAGCTGGACGCGGTCCGCGCGGCAGAAATAAAAAGGACAGTTCAGGTGCAAGATAAGGTGTTCCGGGAGAATGGCTTCGCAGAGCGCCACCGTATCGGTGACACGGCGCTCCACTACCTCGGTGATCATGTGGTCGTAGGACCACCAGGGCAGGTCCAAAAAGGGACCATGGAGATGGAAGCGCCTGTCCCTGTGGCTTGTGGCGAACTCAGCATAGAAAGTTGCCCGCTCGTTCCATGCCTCAGGCGACTTAACGCCCTTAAGGCCGAAGCTCTGGAGCTCCAGGGCTACATCGGCGGCTGTGTTGTTCAATAGATTCAGGGCGGTTTCGGGATAGGCGCATACAGAAAAGTTCATACAGCATTGTAGCAGTATTTCCCCAATAGGAGTAAGATGAAAATCAGGGAGTTATTATGGCAAACATACCTATCGATGATGATTTACATAAAGATATCTTGCGTTTCCAACGGGAAGAACTCACAGGTGCTAAGCTTTATGCAGCCCTGGGCGCGACTGTAAAGGATAAAAAGAATGCAAAGGTTTTATCCGACATGGCTGTCGCCGAAGAGGGACATTATAGATTTTGGAAAAAGCTGTCAGGTGTAGATGTAGCGCCCGATCGATTTAAAATTTTACTGCTTAGAATATTCGCCAAAGTTTTAGGGCTCACCTTTGCCCTTAAATTGTTGGAAAAAGGCGAAGAAAACGCGAGTGAGGGATATGCGAAGGTCGCTCACATCATCCCGGAGGCGGTACAAATCGGCCAAGATGAGGAGTCTCACGAAGAAGCGCTTATCGCGATGATCGACGAGGAGCGCCTTGCGTACGTGGGGTCCATTGTGCTGGGGCTCAACGACGCCTTGGTCGAGCTCACCGGCACTCTGGCGGGCCTGACATTTGCCCTGCAGCGGGGAAGCATCGTGGCGATTAGCGGTATTATTACTGGAATCGCCGCTGCTTTTTCGATGGCGGCCTCTGATTACCTGGCATCCAAGGCCGATGGGGATCCGCGGGCGAAAAAATCGGCTATTTACACTGGCGTAGCCTACCTTGTAACCGTGGTGTTATTGGTGCTCCCGTATTTACTGCTGCCCCAGAGCGGAGGCTGGATTTATCTAAGCCTGGCAATAACGCTGTTGATCGCCATAGGGATAATCGCAGGTTTCAATTATTACCTAGCGGTAGCCAAGGACCAGAATTTCAAGGCGAAATTCTTAGAGATGGCCGGAATTAGTCTGGGAGTAGCGGCATTTTCTTTCGTGGTGGGCCTCATTGTCAGAACGATTTTCGGGGTCGATATTTGATACTTCAATCTGATTATTCAAACTGGTAATTCAAATGGCTGCCGATTTTCCCGCTACGCGACCGGAGACGATAATCTCCATCACCGTGTTACCGCCTGGCTTAAAGGCCATGGGTGCTTATTCGATAACCTTGCCCTTCGCCTTTTCCAACGCTTGATCCAGCGCTTCGAATATAGCGGTGGAAGTATAGGTTGCCCCGGCTACCGCGTCGACCTTGCCATTGGCGGCGACTATCTGGGCGGGCAGTTCCGCTATCGCCATAGAGCCAATGCCCTCGGTTTCATTTTCGCCCTTGGCGCTTACGGCGGTTATTTTTTTGGTGTCCACGGTGACGCTGACATCCACGGCGCCGCCGAATCCCTGTCCAGACGCGGTATAGGTGCCGGGTACGTAAACGCCGGCCTTATCCGAAGTGGGAGCGTTGACACATGCCGTCAGCAGGAGCGCGAAGGTCGCGAGCAGCGCTGCGGCAAGCTTCAGTCTCTTCATGTTATCGATCCTCCATTTATAGGTTTTTTGGGGTTTAAAAACTTTTTTATTGATTCGGATATATCCTAGATATAGAGGTTTTTTGACAAGGTATTTCGTGCATTTTTTATCTAATATGAATAATTTGCTATATTCGGCTGTGCTAATTATTGAAATGCTTTATTCCTCGTTGTGCATAGCCGCGTATCGCGCTAGGATGGGTTTACATGGAGTTATAGAAGGCTATGGACGATAGAGTCAGCAAAATCCTGCTTTGTGTTGAGCGGGGCAAGGTGAATGCCGCGTCGCCCTATCCGCCGGATTTGCGGGGGCAGGAGGGCGCGGACGAACTTACCAGGCAAGCCCTGGCCGCCGGCGCCGGGCCCGACGAAATTCTTGCGGCCTGCGACGAGGGCATGAAGCGCATCGGGGATAAGTTCGGCGCCGGCAAGGCCTTCGTGCCAGAACTGCTCATGTCGGCTAAGGCCATGAAGGCGGCGATGGTGCATTTAAAGCCCTTTTTTGCCTCGGGGCAGGTCCAGGCTAAGGGTGTCTTCATCCTGGGCACAGTTGCTGGAGATCTGCACGATATCGGTAAAAACCTGGTGGCCATGGTGGCCGAAGGGGGAGGTTGGGAGATAATCGATATCGGAATCGATGCCAAGCCCCAGAAGTTTCTGGACGCAATCGCCACCCACCCCGGTTGCGTGGTGGGGCTCTCCGCCCTTCTCACAACGACGATGGCGAACATGGAGAAAACGGTCAGGGAAATCAAGGCCAAGCACCCCAACTGCCCCGTGCTCGTGGGCGGCGCACCGTTGAGCGCCGAAATCGCGGGGAAAATGGGGGCTGACGGTTACGGCAAGGATGCGCGCCAAGCTTTAGTGGCGCTCTCTGACTTCGAGGGGCGCGCTCTCGTAAGACGTACTTCTACAGGGAGTAATTCTGTGGGGCCTACTTCTGCAGACCGCGCTTCTTCTTTGGAACAGCCTTTGCAAGGCGCTCTCGGCTAAACCTGACAACAAATCGAGAATGAGTCATGAATAAATTTTATGAGACAATCAAAAAGGCCCAGGTTGCAGGCAGGGTGCTTGTCTCAGACGGCGCCTGGGGAACTTTTTTGCACCAGCGCGGGCTCGAGCCCGGGGAGTGTCCCGAGGCCTGGAATCGTACAAGACCATCCGATGTGGCGGCAGTAGCCCGAAGCTATGTCGATGCCGGGGCTGACATGATCCTCACCAACAGTTTCGGCGGCAACCCATTCAGGCTAGCTCATTTCGGCGAGGAATCCAGGTGTTTTGAGCTGAATAAAGCCGCCGCTGAAATTTCCCGGACCGAGGCTGATCGGGCGAGAATAATCCGCTCAGGTCCAGCTAAAATCCAGGCATTCAGCGCTGAGACGGCTAGACCTGGGTTAACCAACACCGAGGACCCCCCTGCATGGGAGCCGCGCCAAGTCTTCGTCGCCGGTTCAATGGGCCCTTCTGGGCTCATGCTGGCCATGGGTGATGTATCGGAGCAAGAATTATATGAAGGTTTTCGGCTCCAGGCTCAAGGCTTGCTAGCTGGCGGGGTCCAAGGATTTTGCGTGGAAACCATGTCCGATCCAATCGAGGCTGTCTGTGCCGTGAGGGCTGCCAGGGACGCAGCCCAAGTCCCGGCGGCGAAGAATGGCTGGGGCGCTGATCGCCAGCCCCCGGTATTCTGCACCTTTACATTCGCTAAAACGACAGACGGTGAATATCGCACCATGACCGGCGCCAGTGTGGAAGAAGCTATCACAGCGGTCAAGGAAGCGGGGGCTTCGGTAATCGGGACCAATTGTGGTGGCGGCTTTACCCAAATGATAGAGATTGTCAAGGAAATCCGATCCTTCGACGCTCAGACACCAGTTCTCGTGCATGCCAACGCTGGGCTCCCTAGGTATGAAGATGGAAAGACTATATTTCCTGAAGGCCCGGAATTCATGGCTTCAATGCTGAACGAGCTTGTTGCGGCTGGTACAAATATTGTCGGTGGGTGCTGCGGCACAGGACCCGATCATATTCGGGCTTTTGTACGGGTTCTCGAGCGCGCTCATAAGCGCTAATTAGCGCTGCTAAGAGCACATAAGCCCTTGCAAAGCACCCTATGAAAGAATTATTTGAGGGGAAAGCCACCGTGGAATTTTCGTTGCCGATTGAAGAAATCCTTCCATCGCGAGAGCAGGTTATCCAAAATATGGGATATCTGGAGAATAATATTGATGGTTATTTTATCGAACTCCTCGAAGCAGAGCTTGATCAAGCAAGGTCGCTCATCGTTTCCAAGGGAATTTACGCAGAGTATGGCATAAAAGCCATATCGCGCGATGATGGGTATTTCTCCGCTGGCGGTAGAGAATTTACACCAGGACCCAGAATTCTAGCTCGCCTTACTACAGCGCAAAGTATCGCGGTGTTCGCCTGCACGCTCGGTGCTGAAATAGGAAAACGCATTCGATATCTCGTTAGAGAGGGATCTTCCGTCGAAGCTTATATGCTTGATTCCATCGCTGGTCTTGCGGCGGACAACGTTGCCGAGGCCGTGCAACAAAGGGCCGAAATAGCCTCAGCCGCGAAGGGCTATGGCTGCACCGAACGTTTTAGCCCCGGCTACTGCGGCTGGCCTGTCTCGGCCCAGGAAACACTTTTTTCGCTCTTACCGCCTGAAACCTGTGGTATATCGCTCAACGCTTCTTCTATGATGGTTCCAGAAAAATCAGTATCCGGTGTTTTCGGCATTGGTCCCGGAATGCGGCGCCTAGCCTATGGCTGCGGCGGCTGTGAAATTGAAGATTGTCCTATGCGAAGGAGGATGACATGACTGATGTTCAATGGGGCACATTGCTCAAAGCTGTAAAAGGTGAATTGATCGAGCCCGCACCTGCCGCTTTTATCATCGACAGCCCCTGGCTGCCCAACTGGTATGGCGTCCGCATTCTCGATTATTTCTCCAGCGATGACATCTGGTTCAAGGCCAACCTCAAGGCGATCGAGAGTTTTCCCGATGTGATATTCCTGCCGGGATTTTGGTCGGAGTATGGCATGTGCACCGAACCTTCAGCCTTTGGAGCTCGTTCGAGCTTCCCCATCGATGAATTTCCGCACGCGCATCGAGTTATACGCTCGATGGATGATATAGACGAGCTTCACCAGCCCGATCCACGGACCGATGGACTATTGCCCTTCGTGTTGAACCGTCTTATTCTCGCCCGCGGCCCCATGGAGGAAATCGGACACAAATCGCGCATCGCGGTATGCAGAGGACCTTTAAATATAGCCAGCTACCTGATGGGAAGCACTGAATTCTTGACCACCATGATGATGGATCCCGATAAGGCGCACGCACTGCTAGAAAAAATAACCACCTTCCTGATCGATTGGCTGGATCTGCAGCGCGCAAGCCTTCCTTCCATAGAAGGCATATTGGTTTTGGATGATATCATCGGTTTCTTGGGCGAGCCTGAGTTTATGGAATTCGGCTTTCCCTATTTCAAGCGGCTCTTCACCCAGGACCTGGCTTTGCGCTTTTTGCATAACGACGCTCCCTGCGCAGTGAGCGCGCCTCATCTTGTCGAAATGGGGGTAAATCTTTTCAATCCCGGATTCGACCTCAGCCTGAACGAACTTAAAAACGCTGCGGGTCCTGGTTTGGCGATCCTGGGCAACCTTCCGCCGAGGGACGTGTTAGCCGCCGGCACACCGGAAAAAGTCTTCGCGGAAACCCGCGCCATGCGAGACGCCCTTACAGACCGCTCTGGCATAATATTTTCCTGCGGCGGTGGCATGCCGCCCGGTGTAAGCAGCGAAAACTTGAGGGCGTTTTTAAAAGCCTTGAGGTTTTAGAATAGCTCTCAATGAAAAGCCGAGCACTTGGATTCCAAGTGCTCGGCTTTTCATTGTCAAACTGGTTTCTATCGACTATTAGATAAACAGATTTACCCCCGCTTCAGTTGCCGCCTCGTAGTAGGTCGCGACACCGCCTATTTCCACGCCGTCCAAGAGTTCTTCCTTAGTGACGCCCATGATGTCCATGGACATCTGGCACGCTACCAGGCGCACTCCCGCAGCCAGTGCTTGGGTTATCATGGACTCGACCATGTCCACGTTTTTAGCCTTCATGCGCGCCTTCATCATCACAGGACCAGCGCCGGCGAAATTCATCTTTGAAAGGGCAAGGTTTCCCGCATTCTTAGGCAGCATCATGCTGAACATCGTGCCCATGAAATCTTTTACAGCGTTTACCTTTTCGGGCCGCTTGATGACCGAAAGCCCCCAGAAGGTAAAGAACATGGTCACATTCTTGCCTGTGGCGGCGGCTCCGTTGGCTAGAACAAAGCTGGCCAGCGCCTTGTCTAGGTCGTTAGAGAAAACAATGATTGTCGCGCCCTTAGAACCTGACGCTCCGCCTGCGAGGTTCATGCCGCCTGCGCTTCCCGCAGCTGACTTAGCCGCGAAAGTTGCTTGGGAGGCTGTCTTTTCTACCATTGCAGTATAGATACCCTTCGCTTCTTCCAGCGAAACAAGGAGGTTTCCGGTGACTCGGCACCAGGCGGCCACATCCCTGGCAAAGCCCGGGTCCGTGGCGCTGACGATTACCCTGCCGCCTTCGGGGAGTTTATCCACCTCGGATTTAAGCCGCATGATGGGTCCCGGGCACTGGAGGCCACAGGCGTCCACCTTGATTACTGTCTCGCGTCTTCCCGACAGTTCGCTGGGCATGCCAGTGCCCTCGGCGAAAGTAGCGTGCACAAGCGCCGAACTCTGAGTCGTACCCGCGCGGCCCATGCCGGAAGGCTGCAGCCCGCTCAAGCCCCGGCGATATATGCCGGTGTTGCTTTGCTTACAGGTGGCTATCTCCCAGGTTTTGTAACCCCCCGAGAGGTTCCCCACCGCGGTCCAGCCTTTCTGACGCAGAATGCGTTCGGCCAGATAACCTCGTAAGCCTACACTGCAATAGACCAGGATAAAGCGATCCTTGGGCACCTCTGGCAATCGGTCCCTCAGTTCGTCCAGGGGGATATTTGCCGCTCCGGAAAGGGCGCCCAGGAGGAATTCCTCGCCGGTTCGCACATCTAAAAAGAAGGCTCCCTTTTCTTGTAGGGCAGCGACTTCATTCCAGGCCACCGGCGCGCTCAACCCCTTGGCCATGTTGTCAGCCGCCATGCCGGCGATATTCACCGGATCCTTGGCACTGGAAAAGGGAGGAGCGTAGGCATGTTCGATTTCCGCTAGCTCGTAGATACTGGCCCCCCTCCTGATGTGGTCGGCCAGGAGGTCTATGCGCTTGTCCACGCCGTCGTAGCCCACCACCTGGGCGCCCAGGAGCCGGCCGTCTGCGGGAGAGAAAATTGTTTTTATGCTAAGTGGCAGGGCACCGGGGTAATAGCTCGCATGACTAGAGCCGTGAGTAATGAGGACCTTGTGGGGGATGTTGTTTTTCTTTAGAAGTTTTTCAGCCACGCCGGCCGCGGCCGCTGTAATGTCGAAAACCTTGGCGATGGATGTGCCGATCGCGCCTTTCCAGGCACGGGGGTAGGGGTTGCCCGCGGCGGCCGCGGCGACGTTGTCCGCCACAACTCTGGCCTGCTTGTTGGCGGGGCCTGCCAGCGGCACCGGCATGGCCATGCCCAATATGGGGTGGGGGAAGGCTGCCGCATCGCCCAGGGCAAAAATGCGCTCATCCTTGGTGCGCATGTGTTCATCCACGAGAATTGCACCGTTGGGCATGGTTTCCAGTCCCGCCGCCTTGGCTAGGCTGCCCTCGGGCTTTACTCCAATGGAGAGCACGATCATGTCGGCATCCAGTTCGACGCCCCCCGCGAGGAAGGCGACGATCCTGGAACCCCGGCGCTCGAAGCGTTCCACCGCCTGGCCTAGATATAGTTCGACATTTTTGCTCTTTAAATGCTGGTGCACGAGGGCCGCCATCTCGAAGTCCAAGGGATTCATCACCTGGTCCAGGGCTTCCACAATCGTGACGAAAGCTCCCTTTGCGTGGAGGTTCTCGGCCATCTCCAGGCCTATGAAGCCGCCGCCCACCACGATGGCCCTTTCCGGTCGCTTTGTCGCGATATAGTCGACAATTTTATCGATATCGCTCACGGAACGGAGCGTGAATATCCCTTCTTCTCGTATCCCCGGAATAGGAGGAACAATGGGATCGGCGCCGGGGGAGAGCACAAGATAATCGTAAGTTTCATCGAATTCCCTGCCGGAATCGAGATCCTTTACTCGTATTTTTCTGCCGTCCCTGTCGATTGAGAGTGCTTCGGTGCGGATTCTCACATCGACATTCAGCCAACCTTTGAACTTTTCAGGGGTCATAACGAAAAGTCGTTCGCGCTCAGCGATGCTGCCCCCCGCGTAATAGGGAAGGCCGCAATTTGCGTAGCTTATGTGTGAGCCCCGCTCAAAAAGAACTATACTCGCCGATTCATCCAGCCTGCGCAGACGAGCCGCCGTGGATGCGCCGCCTGCGACGCCCCCTACTATACAATATTTTTTCAAAACACCCTACCTTTTATCCTCGCTGTGGGATAAGACCTAAGTCAATTTGGAAAATTAAAAACATATTATAGCGACTCAACTTATAAAGAATCTTCAAATGCCAATTAATGCTAGCTTAATTATATATTTAATTCTTTATATATTCAAGTTACTTTGCATTGAGAGTGTAATAGCTCTATCATGGCACGTCTTGCAAGCGCTCCAATCGTCTGTGGGTTACATACCCCGTGTTGCGCGGCCGGGTAGGTTGATCGGGCGGAAGCCATGTAATTATCATCAAGCAAAAAGTTTAAAATTCATAGATATATCACGCTGAAGTAAAGGAGTCGAATTTTGACTATAACAGAAATGATCGATAGACAGGTGGGCGAATACAATGCTCATGATATAGAAGTTTGGAGACTCTTCGATAAAACGCATGGGTAGTATATAATCACTATATATGAAAAACATAGACTTATTTCAGGCGGCATTAGGCCTGGGGAACGAATAGTTCGTCACAAAAACGAAATTCAAGCCGACAGAAAAGCGGCTGGATATCTACCTTGATTTCGAACGTTGGTCGCATTTTGAGTGCCCATTGTGCAAGACACCAAGCTGGCCTTCAGGTTCCTCATTGCTAATCCATTGATAACTGCTTCTCTTGAGCCAAGGCTTGAATGAGGTCAAACAAAGAGACTATTATCATCAATCTGTATGTAAATCCACCTTTAGTGTGCTGATATAATTGGAGCTTATTGTATGGCTAAGTACCCTTTCGAAAGCATTGAGAAAAAATGGCAGCAGCGATGGGAAACTGAGAAAACCTTCCGCGCCCTGGAAGATCCCTCCATTCCCAAGGAAAAGCGCCGCTATGTCCTAGACATGTTTCCCTATCCTTCGGGGGCAGGTTTACATGTGGGACATCCCGAGGGCTATACCGCCACCGACATATACTGTCGCTTTCTGCGCATGAACGGGTACAATGTGCTACATCCCATGGGCTTCGACGCCTTTGGCCTTCCGGCGGAGAACTACGCCATTCAGACCGGCACCCACCCCGAAGTGACTACAATGGCCAACGTCGACAGGTTCCGAACTCAAATAAAAGCCCTAGGCTTCTCCTACGACTGGGACAGGGAAGTTTCCACCTGCACACCGGACTACTATAAATGGACCCAGTGGATATTCCTCCAACTTTTTAAGAAGGGTTTGGCCTACGAGTCCGAAATGCCCATAAATTGGTGCCCGTCCTGCAAGACAGGCCTGGCGAACGAAGAAGTCAAGGACGGGGAGTGTGAACGCTGCCACACTAAGGTAACCCGCAAGCGGATCCGCCAGTGGGTGCTCAAGATCACCGCCTACGCCGATAGACTCCTCGAAGGTTTGGATAGGGTCGACTGGCCTGAACCCATAAAGCTTATGCAGCGCAATTGGATTGGGCGATCCGAGGGCGCCTCGGTGCATTTCAGCTTGCCTGGACACAAGGAAACCCTGGAAGTCTATACAACCAGGCCCGATACCCTCTTCGGCGCCACCTACATGGTGCTTTCGCCCGAGCATCCGCTGGTGCCTGCATTAACCACTAATGAGTGCAAGGCTGCTGTGGAAGCCTATGTCCAGGAAGCCGCTCGCAAGAGCGACCTGGAACGCACCGACCTGGCCAAGGATAAGACCGGCGTTTTCACCGGCTCCTATGCCCTCAATCCCGTCACTAGAAAAGAAATTCCCGTATGGATTTCCGACTATGTCCTCATCTCCTACGGAACCGGTGCCATCATGGGCGTGCCTGCCCACGACGAGCGTGACTGGGACTTCGCCAAAGCCTTTGGCCTGCCCATCATTCAGGTAGTGGCGGCCGTCGGGGAAACTGGACCCTTCGACAGAGAGCCCAAAGAATGTACCGCTGCCGACGGCTTCGCGGTCAATTCGGGACAGTTTGACGGCCTTCCCACCCCGGAAGCGATCAAGCGCATCACAGTCTGGCTAGAAGAAAAGGGAATAGGTAAAAAAGCGGTTAACTATAAACTCAGGGACTGGCTTTTCAGCCGCCAGCGCTATTGGGGCGAGCCGATTCCGGTGGTTCACTGCAAGAAATGCGGCATTGTGCCCTTGGATGAAAAAGACCTTCCCCTTCTTCTTCCTCAAGTTACGAGTTATACGCCGACTGGCACCGGTGAATCGCCTTTGGCCAATATTCCCGAATGGGTCAACACCACCTGTCCAAAATGCGGCGGACCGGCCAAGCGCGAGACCAACACCATGCCCCAGT
Organism: Spirochaetaceae bacterium UBA6076; assembly: GCA_002428725.1. Lineage (GTDB taxonomy): Bacteria > Spirochaetota > Spirochaetia > Treponematales > Rectinemataceae > UBA2256. Next base: position 24,296 of record DIXQ01000009.1, read on the forward strand.
GGGCGGGTTCCTGTTGGTACTATCTGCGCTTCCTGGATCCGAACAACAACAAGGCCTTTGTCGATCCGGGTATTGAAAATTACTGGATGCCCGTGGACCTCTATGTGGGTGGAGCCGAGCACGCGGTACTCCATTTGCTGTATTCCCGCTTTTGGCACAAGGTGCTCTATGATGTTGGCGCGGTGAGCACTGATGAACCTTTCTTAAGGCTTGTAAACCAGGGAATGATCCTGGGCGAGGATAATCAAAAGATGTCCAAGAGCCGGGGCAACGTGATCAACCCCGACGATATCATCAATAATTTCGGCGCCGACTCCATGCGGGTCTACGAAATGTTCATGGGGCCTCTGGATGTGTCCAAGCCCTGGTCCACCGCCGGGCTGGTGGGCGTTTCACGCTTCCTGGAGCGAGCCTGGGCAACCTCGGAAAAGCCCATCGTTCAAGAGGCAGCTTCGATCGAGCTGGTTAAGCTACTCCACAAAACCATAAAAAAGCTCACCCACGATACGAATACTCTCAACTTCAATACGGGTATTTCCCAGATGATGATCTTCCTCAATGAAATCTCAAAACTCGAAACTATCCCCCGAAGTCTTTGGGAGCCCTTCGTCCTCATGCTTGCGCCCTATGCGCCCCACTTGGGAGAAGAGTTATGGGAAAAGCTGGGAAATTCAGAGAGCCTAGCCTACGCGTCATGGCCTATCTGGGAGGAAGCCCTTACATTGGATGAGGAGAAAGAGATTGTCATCCAAGTAAACGGCAAAATCAGGGATCGCCTAACTGTGTCGGCGGGTACGGAAGATGCCGTTCTACGTGAACGGGCTCTTGATTCTCCCAAGGCCAAGGAATGGATCGGAGACAAAGACGTAGTGAAAATCATTGTCGTTCGAGACAAGTTGGTAAATATAGTAATCAAGTGAGACTTTTCGAGAGTTTACAGGTTTTTTAAAAGCTTACTTGCTTACTGTTTTTTGCCAGACTTCGAAAGAATGCTACTTATACAATACCCTGATCGCACATGGCGTCGGCGACCTTTGTAAATCCATGTATATTGGCGCCTACCACGTAGTTGCCCGGACTTCCGTAGGCTTCGGCGGCGCTTAAGCAGCTGGCATGGATGTTTTTCATGATGATTCGTAAGTGCTTATCCACGTCTTCTCGTGTCCACATAATGCGCTGGCTGTTCTGGGTCATTTCCAGCCCTGAGGTAGCAACTCCACCGGCATTCGAAGCTTTTCCCGGAGCGAATAGAATTCCCGAATCCTCAAAAATATCCACGCCTTCCGGCACCGTTGACATATTTGAACCCTCTGCCACTAGTTTTACGCCGTTTTTGACCATATTGGCCGCGTCGACGGCGTTTATCTCATTCTGGGTAGCGCAGGGGAAGGCACAATCGGCCTTGTGGTCCCAGATTTTGTTATATCCCAGATTTGGGTCGAAAGGGGTATATACTGCGTGAGGGTATTGTTTTGCGTATTCCGAGATTCTTCCACGAAAACCGTTTTTAAGTTCCAGCACGAATTCGAGTTTCTCTTCATTAATGCCTTCTTCATCGTAGATATGGCCTGAAGAGTCCGAGAGCGTGACAACCTTAGCCCCTTCTTGAATGAGTTTTTGGACCATGAATTGGGCTACGTTCCCAGCGCCGGAGATTAGGCAGGTTTTCCCAGCGAGGCTCTGGCCCACGGTAGCTAGCATTTCTGAAGCAAAATATGCGCAGCCATAGCCTGTGGCTTCAGGCCTGATGAATGAACCACCCCATTTTACGCCCTTGCCGGTCAAGACGCCGGAGAACTCGTTTTTAAGGCGTTTGTATTGTCCGAACATGTAGCCAATCTCACGCCCGCCAACGCCGATGTCGCCGGCGGGAACATCGGTGAACTGGCCTATGTGGCGGCTTAACTCTATCATGAAGCTTTGGCAGAACTTCATAACTTCCATAGTGCTCTTGCCGTGGGGATCAAAATCGGAGCCTCCCTTGCCGCCGCCCATGGGGAGGGTTGTGAGGGAGTTTTTGAAAGTCTGTTCGAAGGCCAGGAACTTGAGAAGCCCCAGATAAACGCTGGAATGGAATCGCAAACCACCCTTGTAAGGACCGATTGCGCTGTTCATCTCCACCCTGTAGCCGGTATTCACCCTGACATCGCCCTTGTCATCCACCCAGGGAACGCGGAAAATGATTGTTCTTTCAGGGATGGCTAAGCGCTCTAGAATCTTCATTTTTCTATAAATAGGGCGCTTTTCCAGCACAGGGGATACGGATTTGAAAACCTCATGCACCGCCTGATGAAACTCGGGTTCGCCGGGATTCTTTGCCTTGATCTCCGCAAAACACTCTTCTGCATAAGTATTCATGTTTTCCTCCTGAAACCGGGTCACGTATCCTTGAGATGGGATGCTTGCATATTATGTTATTAGTTGTAAAGAGAGAAATTCGAAATTTTGTTAAAAAAGTATAATTATAAATAATTATTGTATATATTAAAACTAAAATAGATGTATTTTGATATAGACAAAACAATATCCCAGCGTATAGTTATTGGTGGTTATGTTTTAGATTATCGATCTGAATGAGGGTATTACTATGATGCGACGAAGCTATGGCACATTAAGTTTTTTGCTTGCGGTAGTAATAATCATGTCGCTAGGATCCTGTGATCTTTTCTTAACTGAGGCTTTTTCAAAACTCAGACGAGTTTTGAAAAAGCTACTTTAAAGATGCGTACGTTTCGTCTATTTTCATGCTTTTAGCATGAAAATAGACGAAACTACAAAGCCAATTTCAAAAGTTAACAGACTTTTGAAATTGGCTCAACTGCCTATTCTATTCAGATTCGCTTAGGTCATCAAAATTCCAATGACCCTAATCCGATAACATTTACGCTTTCAGACCTGTCTCCAAAAACTTTGGAGTACCAGGCTTTTTTTCCGGGTGGAAATGATTGGTATGATCATACTGTGCGCCTCAAGAAACCCGATGAATTTACAATCGTCATAGAAGCTAGTGATAATACTATTTATCGAACTCAGATAGAGATACAAGAAGGATATCGGTATTCAATTTACTATGCTTACTATGGAGGGAAAAACGGTTTCTTCATTCAATCTGAAAAACAGTGAAATCGAGGCTAAACCTGAACTCCAAAAATAGTTATATATAGCAACTATATTACTTGATATGCACTTCATTTCTTAAAAGAAGACTATCATACGCTCGCTGGACCAAGGCATGGAAACGCTCCGCTGGCATACCGACTTTTTTATCGATGACGCCGAGGATCAGGGCATTGATGAGCAATTGGAACATATAAATGTCGTCCAGGATTTCCCGTTCTTTTAAAATGTCTTGAATACGTGGCAGAAGGGTTTGGCTTATGCTGCGGTATTCGTTGGCCAGGGTTTCGTCGCTCAGAAGTCTGGCTATGTCGGAAGAAAAAAGAAAACGGTAGAGATTGGGACGCAGACGGCCGAATTGGAGCATGTGGTCAGCTAGTGTGATATACATGCGCAGCGGGTTGTCTGTGGTTGAATAAAACTCCAATTTTTCTCTCAAGCCAGACCAGAGTTCCTCGAAGCCGCGTTTAAGAAGAAGCTTTAAAAGCGCGTCTCGGTTTTCCACATAATTATAGAGCGTCATAGGCGAGATACGCAGTTGGGAGGTAAGTTTTCGGGCTGAGAGGTTTTCCACGCCAGAATTTTCTAAAATTTTCATGGCGGTGTCGGTAATGACTGATATGTCCTCAATTTTTCTATCTCTACCCATTGGATCCCTCGTATAAGAATAATCGTCTGTAGTCTGTCAGCGGTCAATGGTCTTAAAAATGGTGTCTTTTTTCAGGATCGATCGATAGGAGAGAAATAATTAAAAAACTGAAAATCAACGAGGTATTAGCGTAGAAGAATCGCAATAGCCCAGGAAGAAGTTGCCGCCAGCGTCAATATGACTATGCCAATACTTTTTCTCAACCGATCGACCGGTTTGGGCTCTTTTACGTGGGCAGCGTTGGAGTCTGTTGGTTCAGGAGAATATTCCCATACCTGCATCATGAGGGCGTCGGCATCGAGAGCGACCGCACCGGGTCGTATTGTGCCTTTGTATTCTAATACACGTTCGTAATAGCCGAAGGCGGATGCCACTATAGTGCCCAGGCGACCAGGAAGGTTGAGTCCGGGCATTATCGAAGCCTTGGAAATATACATGAGCCCTTCAAACGTTATAGCCCTGTGGAGTCCTTCGAGCAGGGCGCCCTGGGTAATGCGGAGGCCTAAAAAACTGCCAAGAATTTTTCCTGAAGGAATAAGGAGATTGGCGAGGACGATTCCAGCACTGACCGAGAGGGTGACGAAAAGCGAAAAGCGTTTGCCGAGGGCGGCGGCGGCGAGGGCGAAGAGTACGAGCAAGACAGCCTTGGCCGGCAGACTCCGCATCCCCAAAAAAGCCACCATCACGGCCACGCCGGCCAAGGCCATCGGCCCCGGCGAGAAAAAGCGCAGTGCCCTGTCTCGGCGGATCGCCCTCGCCGCCGCGGCTTTTTCTTTGCATTCTTTCTTCCGCGCCCTGCCCACATCCCTACGCGTCCTACCCACATCCCTACGCGTCCTGCCCGCATCGCTTTTTCCCCCAAGATACGCGGACAAGCGGCCAAAGAAAGCCTTTAGTACTCCAGGCTTACGTTCCGCCGGGGTATCTTCTTTTACAAAAGGCAGCCCAACCGCCAGCGCGTACCATTGGGACACCCGGGCAAAGCGCTCTGAAAACAACCCCAGGGCTGTTCCCGTTGCAAGCCCCATGCCAAGAAAGAGCGGGGCGATAAGCCAGGCGGTTTCCCTGAACACTAGATAGCGGGCGATTAAAATCTGCGTCGCGTTAGACACCATCGCCCCGGCTATTGAAACGCCGATCAGGCTTATATGCCGTCCGCCTGCGCGTCGCAATCCCCACATTGTAAGCGCCGCGGCCATAGTCCCTACCAAGGAAAATAGCGCGATGTAAGAAAATAGGGTGCCCGAGATTATGCTCATGCCGATCACCTTGACCAGGGCGAGCACTAAAAACCATTTAAAAGGCAGAATATCCACGGCGATGAGTATGGGCAGATTAGCTATACCCAGTCGCATGAAGGGCAATGGCTTGGGGAGCATATACTCCACGGCGGAGAGAAAAAAACAAAAGGCGCCTAAAAAGGCGGTGAGTTTTGCTTTATTGGAAAAGGTCTCAGAAGGACGATGCATCAAGAACCTCGAGAGGGTCGCCGGCGCCTTCGATGTTCACGAAAACACTATTGGGAAGGCAGGCTATCCATAAATTAGCCGCGTTGATTTCACCAGCGGCAACACAGGTTTGATTAGGGCAAGGGGATTTTTCTATATGGACGCTGTTGTTTTCGATATGTACAACGGTAATCCCCAGGGGCCCCGGCACCTCAATAACAGCAGGCCTATCCAAGGGCTGGAGCCACTCGTCTTCGGCACCACTTATGTGAACCATTAACCTTCCCTGGCTCTCGGAGTAGACAAGACTCACCGATAGCAAAACCAGGCCGAGACCTATAGCGGCTATTAGAATATCGAGTACCCTGATATTGAAAAGGCGTTTTTTCATAGTCGATTAAAAGAGGAACAAGAACTAAAGCTTAATTGCATTCGCCGTCGGCACAACCTTCTTCACAGCCGCATTCGTCTCCACATTCCTCTCCGCAATCGCAACCACATCCAGCGCAACCGCCTGCGTGTACGTGGCCATGCTGACGTTCTTCATCCGAAGCTTCCCGCACATCTACAACCTTAACATCAAAATGCAAGGTCTCGCCGGCTAGAGGATGGTTGGCGTCGATAGTGACTTCCTCGCCGGATATTTCCACCACGGTGACGATCTGAGAGCCACCCTCGCCCCGTGCTTCGAACTGCATTCCAGGCGATATTTCGGTGTCATTTCCAAACTCTTTTTTATTCACCTTGAACACAAGACTTTCGTCCCGCTCACCGTAGGCATTGACCGCGGGAATAACGCAATTTACCGTATCGCCCGAACGCTTGCCTTCCAGTTCTTTTTCCAGTCCTGGAATGATATTAGAGTTTCCATGAAGATAAACAAGGGGCTCTCCGCCGTCTGAAGAATCTATAAGCTTGCCCGCGGCGTCGCGAAGGCTGTAGTCGATCGTGACCACCTTGTCTTTTTCAATATTCATTCTTTTTCCTTTCGGGCTTAGGTTCCCCGGTTCGGCGCGCTTCGGTCCCTGCGCTGAACTGTGTGCTTAGTATCATAGTACTATAATCAAATACCGGCGCCGGAGGCAATAACCCCTCGCCGGAGGCGATCACCCAATGTCAAAGGCAATTACCCAGCGCCGTCAATTATTATGCTTTTTCTATCTCCTGTTATTACCATGGTTGAAGCAATTCTCGTTAAAGGCTAGGATAAGCCCCACCGGGAGGTTCCCATGACTACCGTACAAGCGCTGGCGCTTGGTTTAATCCAGGGTATCGCCGAATTTTTACCCATCTCCTCTAGTGGCCATCTTGCGCTTTTAAAGAATCTTCTCGGTCTTGAGGAAATTCCGCTTCTCTTCGATGTAATTCTTCATATCGCCACGCTTTTTGCCGTAATCATCGTTTTACGTAAGCGAATCGCAGCTATTCTTGTAGCCTTATGGGCGTTTTTATTTCGACGAAAAAACGAAAATCGCAGCTTAAGCCCTGCTGATGCAGATCCTCTCGCTTTAGAAAAAAAGCGTAACCTCGCCTATATTCCCCCTATTTTGATCGCCACCGCCGTTACAGGTGTCTTGGGATACGGGATACAAGAATTTTTTCCCTCAGGCGGAACCAGGGCGATGGCCGCGAGAATGCTGTTCACCGCACTCGTCCTCGGGCTTACAGTTTTTGCAAAGCCTGGTAACCGCGGGCCAGAGTCTATAGGCTGGAAACGGGCGGCTTTTGTCGGTCTTGCCCAGGGCGTCGGTGTCTTCTCCGGCGTAAGCCGTTCTGGAATGACAATTTCCGCCGGTCTTTTCGCAGGCCTGGACAGGGCTACCGCGGGTGAGTATTCCTTTCTTCTCTCAATTCCAGCCATTGGGGGGGCTTTTTTACTTACCCTTAAAGATGCGGGCGAGATGATGGGAATGGTTTCCTATGGGAACCTTGCGCTCTCGGCACTCGCAGCGTTCGTCTCGGGATTGCTTTCCCTCAAAGTTTTATTGCGAATCATCAAGGGCGGAAAAATTTACTGGTTCGCCCTCTATCTTGTGGTGATTGGAGTCATTGGCCTGATATTTGGCTAATCTAAGATTGCATAAAGCCGGGGATTCCCCAATTCTTTGAATTTCCACGTTATTTCTGCCGATAATCGTTATTAGCCTCTCACAATGCCCTGAACATGGGCTTGGAGGTAGCCATGGAGCGTTCATGCCGAGATTTGCATCAGAAGAAACCGCTGAGAGAGTGGAAGATGATGATATTGAAAATACTCATAGAAAAAACTCCCGGGATACTGCGCCCAAGGCAAGTGTCGTGAAAGCTCCTCGGCCTCAGAAAGGCTCTGTCGCAGGCAAAGCTAGAAATGACGACACGACTAAAACGTTGTTCTCTACCCTGAATGGAAAGATTTTCCTCTTTTTTTTCATAGTATCCGTGTATTTAATGCTTTCAATATCCATGGCTCCATTATGGTCGCAGGGCTGGAAAGTAATCGTAGGCCCCGGGCTTTTCCTAGCCCGGGCTTTTTCCTGGGCTGCTTTTTATATTCCAGCGGCAAGCCTTTTCGCAGCAGTGCTTTTCATGGTCCCCAAATTTTTACCCCGGGCTACCTACCTGCTAGCATCATCGGTCTTTCCGTTTCTCGCGGTAGCGGCTTTCGCAAAAATAACCACCGAGCCCGGCGCATTTTTTGAAAATCACCCCGTGTTTGCCGCGGTGGGATTGTCATCGCTGTATGCGGGATTAGGATTTTTACTCGCTGCCGCCCTTGCCGCCGTGATATTCGGGTACGTTAAGTTAGGCGCGTGGCTTCGCTCATCCGGCAGATTGCCGGAGAAAAAAGGTAAGGATAAAAAGAGCCAGGAACAGCCCAAAAGAGCGCTGTTTTCGGGGCTTCGATCAAAATTCAGACAATGGGCCGAGGATAGAAGGACGAAGAAAAGCAAGGCTGAAATCCGTCTTCGCGAGGCTCAGTCTCTCTCGATGCCTGCGACAGATATTTCATTGCCCGAGCTACCCCCCTTGCAGGGTTTACGAGCTGGGCTTGATCGGAGTCAGGATAAATTGGCGACACCTTCCGCAGGGCTCGTCGGCTCCGAGCCTGGGCGTGCTGAAGTTCGCGTCGATGCCGCCGGCCATGAAGACAAGGAAATAGAGTTTACCTCAGTGCCACCCCAGGCTGTGAGCGGTAGCACTGGCGCCTTAGGAGAAGAAGAGAAAAAAGCGCTGGTGCAACGTATTATCGAGCGCAAGAAAAAAATCTATGCCGTGCCTGTGGATGGTATTTTAAATACCTATCCGGACGGACAGTATTGGATTATCGATGACAAAACCAGGCGGAACGCCGAAATCCTGCAGGAAACCTTGGCGGAGTTCAGTATCCAAGCCGAAGTCACGGGCATTCGCAAGGGCCCTGTCATTACGATGTACGAAATCTTGCCCGCCCACGGCGTTAAAATTTCGAAAATCACCAATCTGTCGGATAATATCGCTCTCCGTCTGGCTGCTTCCACTGTTCGAATCGTGGCGCCCATTCCCGGCAAGCACGCCGTTGGTATTGAGGTGCCTAACGAAAAGCGAGCGATCGTATCGCTACGGGAGATTATCGAACACGATACCTTCAAGAACTCGAAAATGGAAATACCTTACGCCCTGGGCAAGGATATATCCGGCGGCGTGCAATTCTCCGATCTCACTCAAATGCCCCATCTTCTCATTGCTGGAGCCACCGGCTCGGGCAAATCGGTCTGCGTCAATGCAATAATCCTATCGGTGTTGTACAAGCGAACCCCCGAAGAGGTAAAGCTCATCCTCATCGATCCGAAAATCGTCGAGCTCAAGCTGTACAACGGGATTCCTCACCTATTAACGCCGGTGATCACCGAGTCCAAGAAGGCCTTCCAAGCCCTGCAGTACTGTATCTGCGAAATGGAACGACGTTATTCGATCTTGGACAAGGCTGGGGTACGGGACATAAAGACCTTCAATCGCAGAATCAAGGAACGGGGTATTGTCCAAGAAAGACTTCCCTACATTGTTGTTATCGTCGACGAATTCGCCGATCTCATGGCCACCACGGGAAAAGAACTAGAGGCGACCTTGGCGCGTTTAGCCGCCATGTCCCGCGCCGTCGGCATTCATCTCGTGCTGGCCACTCAGCGACCTTCCATCGATGTCATAACGGGCTTAATAAAGGCAAATATTCCGTCGCGCATCGCCTTCATGGTAGCCAGCAAGTTCGACAGCCGAATCATAATCGACATGGTAGGTGCCGAAAAACTCCTAGGCCGGGGCGACATGCTCTATTCCGGTGCCCAGGATCCCTTCCCGGTGCGCATGCAGGGCGCATTTGTCTCGGAAGAAGAGGTTGAGCGCTGCGTGGCTCATGTTAAAACATTAGGCGAACCTGAGTATATCGACGAAGAAATTTTCTTTGACGAAGAGGAAGAAAACGCCGAGCCTGGTCTCTTTGACGATGGGGAAAGCGATCCGCTCTTTGAAAAAGCTTTGGAGATCGTCATGCAGCAGGGAAAAGCCAGCGCTTCCTATATTCAGCGCCGCTTGAAAATCGGCTATAACCGCTCAGCTAGGCTTGTAGAACTCATGGAAGAGCGGGGCATCGTCGGTCCGGCTCAGGGCTCCAAGCCCAGGGATATTCTGCGGAATCCCGAAGTCTTCGGCGGTCATCCCGATGCCGGCCAACGTCCATCCAGGTTTCAGACTACAACTCAGGATGCTGCCGGCCTTGGTGCCGAAGCAGATGGGCTTGATCAATAGGCCTTACTAATAATAGAACTCGCCGATTATCGCAAGTCCCTCGGAGGCTAGCCTTTCCTCGGTAGATGAGTAAAGGAACTCCACATCGAAATAGACCATACCTCCTGGTTGGATATCGATAGTCTTGGTGAATGTTTTCTTGTACGTTCTGGCAGAAGTTTTAGCTGATATCGATATCGAACAGGAGCCGATGCCCGTCTTACCCGTATTTTTTACTTCTATCGTCGCGGTAAGCAACTCCTGCCCCCCGGTGTCGAGTTCATAGAAAGATACTACCTTAGCCTCACCGACAGGATACCAGGAAGAGACAGTATGATTGCAGGATATAAGCACAAAGCAGAGAAATATCGCGTAACTTCTAACAATCCATAACCGTATTATCTTTTTTCGATGCAGGCTCCCTGGATTCTGTAGGTCGATATATATTCTCATCGTTAATCCCCCCTTTTAAAGGTTAAGGCAGCTTCTATGGTAAAAGCCGCCGGCGATGAAAGATCGCTCAATGACTTGGATAATCCAATTGAAATTGAACGTTGATTTCTGTTGATCAACAGCGATGCCGAAACGGAGAGTGAGTATGCCCCCGACGATTGTTCTGGGATGCCGTTTATTTGCGGCGCCGAAGAATAATGCTGATGCAAGCTTCCCGATAAGGCTGCGACCGAATTAAGTGCCTCGGTGGCAAATACTCCAAGGCCCACCGAAAATGGGATTGTGCCTACACCGAGCCTATAGGGTTTTCCGAAACAGTGCTCCAGGCTCAGGCTAAACCCAGCCGCTAGGGGATCCATATACCGGAGCGCCGATACAATTCCTTCGATTCGATGATACCCTGAACCCGACATTATCATGTATTCTTTAGCCTGATACGAATTCCAGATACCGAAGGGATAGGTATAAGCAAACTTTACCGATACCTGCCAATCTCCGATTCGTCCAGTTGCGTTGATCGATACAGCAGGATCGCCCAACGCGAACAGGAATTTATTTATTTCATCTTTTTTAAGCCGCGTAATGACAATAAAAGGCATAGATGCCGAAACACCGAATTTTTCCTCGATAATCAGATCGATTCCAAGGCCGCTTTCCGTCTCTAACGAGGGGCCGGCATCAGTCGTTATTGTATACAATAGCGATGAGCAGCTTATTGTGCAGCGCAGATCGTTCTTCCCTGTAACTGCCGTTCTTTGGTGCTCCGATGTCTGGGCAAAAAGAATCGCGGAAACTACGACTAAGAAACAGGCAAGTGGGCCAAGCCGCCTCATACTATAGGTACCCCCACGCTTAACGCCGGGCAGCTAAGGCATTTGCAACTGATGCGTTTATCAATATGGTGCGTCTCGACTCTGCTTCTTTGATGACATTACTAAGTAACGCTATGTTTTTTTCTGTTTTTGTCCCCAATACCGCCAGCACCACCCCCGACCATCGATCTTGAAAGCTTTTCTGTTCAATGCAGATACAACCTTCGGCCGGATCAGCAGCAAGGAGCCATGTATCATTAGTCGATAGAACCAAAGCAAAATGGCCTATGGGCTGGGAATAATGGACAATTAGTGGTGCGTAACTCTCGGCTGCTTGGCAGAGTTCTTCGTAATTCATCTGAAAAGCTTTATAGATAAAGCTATTTTTCTCTAAAATTTCTGCCATCGTGGCGAGGGATACCTGTAAAGCCTCTGTGTCAGGATTGGCGGCAAGATAATCAGTTGCCAGCGAAAGTTCGTTACTCGGCCAATTCCAATATTTGTCCATTAGGCAGGCCAGCGCGCTTAGCCCGCAGGAATCGTCAAAACCTTGTTCGGTACAGTATGAAAAGCGGAGTGATTCCCTGTCCTCCATTCTGGCAAGAACTAGTACTAAAAAAGCGATTTTCAACATATATCCCCCTGATTTTGAAGCAAAGTCCATACCTCCCCACGTGGTAATGATGAAGCGTTGCTTCCGTTTTTATAAATCAAAAGGAGGTGAGTATGAAAAAACTCTTGTATGGGCTTATACTTATGCTGTTAGTCGCCTTAGGTCGTCCCGGCGTATATGCCACGACCCTCGACGACTCCACGCCCTTTGGCGGGCTGGAAGGAAAGTCCCTCACGGAGACCGAAATGGAAGGCATTGTCGGTGGTCTTCCCCGCTGCTGCCACCACCCGCGGTACGATGCCATTGAAGACAAGTGTCTTAATAACAAGGGGCAGGGTTACGACGAAGGTATAAATGATTGTGATATCTGGGCAGAAAATAATTTATATCAAGCGGGACATAACATAGCAACAAAATGGGGCTCAGCAAAAACAACATCAGTAAAAGGGCATATGGAAAAACTGAAAGGTCAACTAACTGATACAGCACCTTTAGGCTGGAGTATTGAATTTATAAATAACTCACACGTGGCTTTGGTTAGAGTAAATGATGATGGGTCTGCTTATCTTTTCCACCAAGGCTACAATGCCGCTACTTCATCTTCAGAAGCATGGGAAGGTGCTAGAGGATACCATTATTCGAATTCCAGGTCGGCATATTGGGGGGATAATCCCAAGTTTTGGAAGTTTAACTAAAGTGAATGCGGAGGTTGTGCCGTGAAAAAGGTACTATTTTCGACGATCTTTTTTCTGTTAATCGCTGCGTTTTCTTTTGGGCAACCAAAATCTTTTGATAGCTTTCTCGGGAAATGGGAACTAGCCAATAAAACAAACTCGATTGAGTTTATAATCGAAGGGAATAAGTATATCATTATTGAATTTGTTTCTATCAAACATGAGCTGTTCATGAGTTTTGATGGTAATCGTTTAGTTTTTATTGAATCTGGTAAAGGTCCAGGTTTTGATCTGACGATGCTAGAGAAAATTGGAGATCGGCTTGATCGATATTATTTAGATCAAGACAAGATACAATGGATTAAATCTCAATATACATACTATAAAAATTGATAGTTCAATGAAAATTTTAAAACACGGCAATTAAAAAACTGCTAATTGCCGTGTTTTTCCTGTCTCCAAAATAAAATCCTGTAATTCCCCTATGTTTTAAGTCAAGAACCCCACGGTTCCCAAAGAACCAAGCTTATAGAATCGCAATTTCTTTAACCGCTCCTCCTGCGTGCAAAAGCGATATAACTCATGTTTCACTGACAGGGTGTACATTAACTCGAGCATATGCCGGGCTACCGCCACAATCGCGATCCGTTTGCCCCTACGTTCCGCAATCCGGTTGTATACGGTACGGAAATTTGTCCCAAGGGGTGAACGCACCGCCGCCCACGCCGCCTGGACCAAGGCCCTTCTTAGTGCCGGACTGCCCTGCTTCGTTATATGCCCCATGCGATGGACAGACGTGCCGGACATCTCAACCCTCGGTACCATCCCTACATAATAGCTGACCTGAGCGGGATTATCGAAGCGAGCCTCCGTCCCCACAAACCCTAAGTACGCAAGCGCCGCCATGGGGCCTACTCCAGGAATCGACATGAGGATTTCCGCTTCGTCGTTTCGTTCGAGCAACGCCTGCAGCACCCGCTCTTTGACCAGGGATAGCCGCGCCTCTATCGTCGCCAGGACGCAACAGTGGTTCTCCGCCATCTCTCGATATATCCTCGTCATCTGCTCGAGTACCTCCGCGCGCCCAGATTCGGTCTTCAGGTCTTTCTTCGTGATCTCCGAAAGACCGTTTTCCACGCACAGTGCATGGATCTGGTTTATCACCTGCGTCCGTTGGCGGTTCAGAAATATCTGGTGGTTCGATAGCCGCCGCGCTTCCTCTTCCCTCTCGCTCGGAAGCCGCACTACCGGCAGACATTCCTCTGCGGTGTTTTGGAGTACACGCGCAATCTTAAGCGCATCCTCTTTATCCGTCTTCCTCATGGAGCTGTAGATGACCGCCAGTTTCGCCGCATTCAGCACCAGTACCCGCACCCTTTCCACCTGCAAGAGCCGACGCGCAACTACCAGCGATAAGGTTCCGGCTTCAAGCCCTACTACATCTCCCGCTTCGAGCTTCTTTGCAAGCTCCTCTCTTCCCTCCGCTGAGGTGCTCCCGCTCCAGCGGAGGATCTTCTCCCCGGCATGCAGTACACACGCTTCGTAGTGACGTTTGCCAAGGTCGATTCCTACGAACCGTCGCCCTTCCATTCGCCCCTCCTCGTTTTTAGAAAAGGGAACCGGGAGACTTGTGATGCGCTCACAAGTACGCGTGATCTCCTATTCGCGGTCACACCAGACTTTCGTTAATGCGCCGCACTGCAGATGTTCGATGGCTGGTTTAGGTAATACTTGTTACCAAGGTCGCTTCCAAATGCAAGCGAAGCGGTGCCTTACGATGAGCAGACTGCCTGCCACCGGCTCCCGAGTCCCGTCGAACTCAGGATACTACGAGCTCACCATTCTTAAAACATAGCTACTTGTCAAAAATATTAAGTATGATTACCTCAAACTATTCCCATGCACACCCCTCACGGCGCGGCCAGATGGATCTGCTAGGTTAGCCCAGGCCGCGTCCCAGCGGATTGCGGTAGGCGTGGAGCAGGCGATTGAGGGACCGTCGGGAACAAGATCCACGGCGCTAGGGTTTTTAAAGTGCTCCTCGTAGATCGAGCGATAGAGATAGGCTTCCTTTGTCGGCGGCGTTTTAATCGGGAAACGATAAGCCGCGTTGGCCATGGCCGAGTCGGAGACCTCTTTTTCGGCAAAGGCCTTGAGGGAGTCGATCCAGGAATACCCCACGCCGTCCGAGAACTGCTCCTTTTGTCGCCAGAGAATTTCGTCGGGGATCCAGCCATCGAAGGCTTTACGGAGAATGTATTTTTCCATACGGCCTTCGCTAGAGCGGATCATCTTGTCGGAGGGGTCGATATTCATGGCTACTTCCAGGAATTCGGGATCGAGGAAGGGCACCCGCGCCTCAAGGCCCCAGGCGGCAGGCATTTTATTAGCCCGCAGACAATCATAAAGATGGAGCATAGAGAGCTTGCGGACAAGCTCTTCGTGGAATTCGACCCGGTTCGGAGCCTTGTGGAAATAGAGATAGCCTCCGAAGATTTCGTCCGAGCCCTCGCCGGAAAGAATCATTTTGATCCCCATTGCCTTGATTTTTCTGGACATGAGGTACATGGGCGTGCCGGCGCGGATAGTCGTGACATCGAAGGTTTCAAGGTGGTAGATGACGTCGGAGAGAGAGTCGATCGCTTCCTGGATGGTGAAAACCAGCTCGTGATGCTCGCTGCCTATATGCTGGGCTACCATTTTGGCGTAGCGGGTGTCCGGGGCGTCGGCGAGACCCACAGAAAAAGAATGGATGCGCGGCCACCATGCTCGCTCCGCTCCGTTGGTTTCGACCCGGCGCTCGGCGTATTTAGCCGCAATGGCGGCGATGAGAGAAGAATCGACGCCGCCGGAGATTAAAAGCCCGTAAGGCACGTCGCACATAAGCTGGCGTTTTACCGCTGCGATAAGAGCTTCCTTAAGCTCTTCTAGGTCGACGGGCTTGTCGGGAATAAAACCAGGGGCAGCCCAGCCTGGCTTGTACCATTGAACCAGTTTACCCTCGCTGCCTTTGTAGTAGTGGCCGGGCGGAAAGACCTCAATCTTGACACAAAGATCGTAGAGCGCCTTCATCTCCGAAGCCACGTAGAGGGTGCCCTCTCCGTCTCTTCCCCAATAGAGGGGATTTATGCCGATATGATCCCGGGCAATGAAAAAATCGCCGTCTCTGGGATCATAGATGACAAAGGCGAAAATGCCGTTGAGCTTAGTTAAAAATTCCGGACCGTATTCGTCATATAGATATAAAAGCGGTTCGCAATCCGAATCGGTCTTGAAGTCGTGAGGCTTTTTTAACAGGTCAGCCCTTAGCTGGCGATGGTTGTATATCTCTCCGTTTACCGCAAGAACCCTGCCGGTCATCGAATCGATGAGTGGTTGGGCTCCGTGATTTATGTCGACAATGGAGAGGCGTTCGTGGCACAGAATCGCCTTATTGTCCGAATAGATGCCGCTCCAGTCCGGTCCGCGATGCCTGAGCCGTTTGACGTTGGCGAGGGCTTGTTTCCGTAACCTCGATACATCCCCTTTGATATCGGCGATAATAAAAATGCCGCACATGGATATCCCTCCCAGTATTAACGGGACACTGTAAAAATCTCAAATCGTCCTGTCAAGGCAAGATCTCAATATTTATGCATAATTTTCAATCTCGGAGAATAAATTCTCTATAATTCACATCTTGAACAGAAGCAGTGTTGACTCAATCGAAATCGCGGCATATATTACGATTAAATGATTGCTTAATCGTTTAATCGTTAGCAATCAAGGAGAAGGCTATGAGCGATGATCTGTGTAGCGAGTATAGCGTTTCGTGCAAGGAAAGTGCCCCCGCGCTCCGGGCTTCGCTGTTGGATGTGGCAGGCCTTTCTGAGCTGTTCAAGGCCATGGCCGACGAGACTCGGATAAAAATTCTGCACCTCTTATCGCAACAAGAACTCTGCGTCTGCGACTTAGCCTTTCTCCTGGAGACTAGCTTGCCGGCAGTGTCTCATCATCTACGCTTTCTTAGAACCCTGAATTTTGTGCGAACAAGGCGAGACGGGAAACAGGTGTTCTACACCTTGGCCGATCAACATGTTTTAGAGCTACTTAAAATCGCCCAGATCCACTACGTTGAACGACTATAGGGGGCTACATGTGAAAAACGAAATCTTTGTCGAGCACCAGCATGAATCATCCGAGCACTGTGACACAAGTCACAGGTGTTCAACCTGCGCTTCGGCGGAGGCTATGTATGAGCCAGCGGTAGAGGATACAAGCGATAAATCGGCGCTTATGAGAATGTTGCTTTCCGGTGCATTGCTAGGGTTGGCTTTTATTATCGCACCATGGCTGGAGGCTAAAAACATAGCGTGGGCTGTCTATGCTCTTTTAATCCCCGCCTATGTCGTCGTTGGGTATCCGGTTCTGAAGGGAGCTTTTCAGGATTTAGTAAAAGGAAAACTTTTCAACGAGCTTTTCCTCATGTCCATCGCGTCGCTAGGAGCATTTGCTATCGGGGAGCCTCACGAAGCGGTGGCGGTGATGCTCTTTTATTCGGTGGGCGAGTGGTTGCAGGATAGGGCGGTACAGCGCTCGCGAAGATCAATCGCGGTACTCATGAACCTGCGGCCGGATTTCGCCAGGGTTATCGGCCAGAAAACGGGAAGCAATGAAACGATAGAGTTAATAAAAGCGCCGGAAGAGGTTATGGTGGGAGAAATTGTAGAAATCCGGCCGGGCGAAAGGGTTCCTTTAGATGGAGTTATAGTTGAAGGAACAGGATTGTTGGACACCTCATCGCTCACCGGGGAATCCCTACCTTTAGAAGGAAACCCCGGAACTGCGATAAAAGCAGGTTTCGTAAGTCAATCCGGCCGATTCCATGTCAGAGTGAGCGCAGTCTTTGGGCAATCCTCGGTGGCAAGAATTCTCAAGCTGGTCCAGGAGGCCTCAGAGCGTAAGGCTCCGGCTGAAAAGTTCATCACTAAAGTAGCGGCTGTCTATACACCTGTGGTAGTCGCAGCCGCGGTGCTTCTGGCCATAGTGCCGCCCTTGGTTATCCCAGGGGCTTTGTTTTCACAGTGGTTGAGGCGGGCCTTAGTGCTCCTGGTAATATCCTGCCCCTGTGCGTTGGTTATTTCCATTCCTCTGGGGTACTTTGGCGGGGTGGGAGAAGCTTCTCGCAATAAGATTTTAGTGAAAGGGGCAGGAGCCTTAGACTCTCTTTTAAAACTCGACACCCTGGCTTTCGATAAGACCGGCACCATTACCCATGGACGCTTCGAGCTAACCGAAATCTTACCCGCACCGGGCTTTGATAAAGACGAAATTCTGGGCTTGGCAGCTGCTGCTGAACGCTTTTCGTCCCATCCACTTGCTGTCGCCATTCAAAAGGCTGCAACAAACTTGCCCGATTCCAGGCATTTAAGTTTTTCGATCGCTGAATTGAAGGAAGATCGTGGCCTTGGGGTATCCGCGCGCATCGAGGGGAAAAAGATTCTTGCTGGCAGCCTGGCGTATCTCGATCGCCATGGGGTGAAAGCGCCTCCAGGAAATATTTCCAATACCGCTGTGTATTTGGCGATAGAAGGAGTATACGCGGGCTATATAGCTGTTTCCGACACGACGAAGGCCGAGGCGGCGGAGACAATTCAAGCGCTGAAAGATTTTGGAATTCGCCGGCTTGTCATGCTGTCGGGGGATAGAAAAGAGGTCGTGGGCAGAATCGCCGACAAGGTGGGGCTACAGGACTGGAAAGGCGAACTCTTGCCGGAGGACAAGCTATCCGAGGTAGAGAAACTGAAGACGTCGATACCCCCAGGCAAAAAGCTTGCCTTTGTGGGTGATGGCATGAACGATGCTCCAGTCTTGGCCGCTGCCGATATCGGCATCGCGATGGGGGGATTGGGCTCCGATGCCGCGATCGAGGCGGCTGACATCGTGTTAATGGATGATGACATCTCCCGACTTCCCGATGGGCTCAGAATTGCAGCCAAAACCCGGCGCATCGTGGTGCAGAATATTGTCTTTGCGCTCAGTGCCAAGCTTGGATTCATGGCTTTGGGAGCCTTTGGCGTGGCATCGATGTGGGAGGCTGTTATCGCCGATGTGGGGGTAGCGCTTTTGGCGGTTCTCAACGCTACGAGGGCTTTTGGGGCAGGGCGTAGAAAAGTCTAATAGCGCCATTAGGCATAGGGGATGAGAAAACTTAGTCCGTAAAAATATTCCTTTACAGCAGCAATGCCAAGACTACAATAAATTAAGTTTACCAATTTTAAAATTTGTACCAGGAGGACTGGATCATGAAAGCTAAGTCTTGGCTATGGTATGTCGGTATCCTTATAATTACGGTCACTATAATTTTCACATCCTGCGATTTGTTCTTATCCGGGGAAGCGACTGTGGATTTCCAGGCGAGGATTCTTACGCCTGACACAAAGTCATTGCCCCATAGCAAGGGCGAAACGGATGTGAACCTTACGCCGACTGAGTATAAAATGGCGGTGACTTATTTCGCCTTAATCAAAGATGACGGAACTGAAGTTAAGGTTACAGAGAGATTAGACAGCGATCCGCTGATCGTGGATTTTTCTAAAGAAAAACCTGGAACCCTTATCGAGTCCGGGGAGGGGACACAACCGGCGGCCTGGACGCGACCATGGAATCGTTCACCCTTAAGGTAGACACGGTATTGTTGCTGGATGTGGATATCAGCAACTGCATGAATTATAAAGAGGACCAACCCGCGACTCCGCCGGCGGGTGTAACATTCACTGATAACGTTATGGATCTTGGTCCCGGATATGGCGCACAGAACTATGGGGATAGGGGCTTTCATCCTTTCATTCCAAAATTAGAAATGAAGGTGCATAAACTGTGATGGGGCGCTAGGCAGGGAAGGCGAGCTTCTTATTCCGCGGCCTAAAAGCTTGTGCTGGGTTTGTCTCGTACTATTGATCCTAGGGATAAATGTGATAATTCACGTTCTCTCGCTCCGGGCAGATAGGCGCTAGCGGGGCTTGATGGAAATTTCACAGAGCGTAGCGCCTGGTTCTGGGATAAAAGAGAGTATTGACTGCTTGGAGCCGGGAAAGGGCTGGGCCACAGAACCGGTACCGATATCAGATCCTGGGTCAGCGCTGGATAGGCCGTCGGCATTAGGGAGTGGTGACTGGCGGCAGCCCTTTGTGTGTATTTCGTATCCTTCGGGATATTGGAGAGATGGGACGAAAAGTTCCGTGGGCTCTTTAATTGAAAAATCCGGTTTGAAGGTATACCTGAAAAATCCTGTGATCCTGTCGAATGTCATTTGTTCCGGCCTGCCTGCGGTGGCCATGGCATAGGGGCGGACAAAACCGCGCAGAGCCCTGCCGCCTGCGTTTGGATTGCTGGCTGAGTCGGGTGGATCGCCGGTCACACGGGCTTGTAGGTCTAATAGCTTGGCGCGTTTCTTTTCATCTAAACAGAAAACCGATAGATCTTCGCCGTTCCAACCATCGCCATAGGCATGAGTGTTGGAAGCGCTGTAGTTCCAGAGGGTCTCGTTCATGAGGTTGGCGTCCAGGGCGTTGTAATAGGCGTCCAGGGCTTTTTCCTGGATTTGGTAATCGCCATTTTTAAAAGAACGGCGTCTATTCAGATCGAAAGGCAGACCGAACTCGCCCAAGAGGCTGGGGATTCCGCCCGAGTCGTCCCGGGAGTGCTGAAGCATCCGAGCCGTGGCTTCGCGGAAATACCTGCGCACCGCCTTCGGTCCGATAACGATCTTATTTTGCTCGGTATCGAAGGCTAAAAACCCCGTCCAGCGTTTGAAGGAGAGGGTAAAAGTGTCGTACCAATGAGCTGCGTTGACGATGTCGGGGATTTCTGCCTTTTTGAACGAGGGCATGACCTCACCGTGGGCTGGGCCTTCGATAAAGATTGTGAAGTTATTCTTTCCGAGGGCGGCGGTTTCGGCGCGGATTTCACGGGTAAATCGCTGTATAAACGGCTTGAGATAACGTTCGGTGAAATTGCTCTTTGCAAAATGGGCGGGTTTTCTGAGAACCGGCTTGCCCTGGTAAAGATCCCAAACGCCGGCTCGACGCCAGATGCAGATTGCATTATTTTTCCATGCACTTACACCCGGGCTTCCCAAAATTACTCGTCGCACAACGCCAAGGCCTAGGCCTTTAAGACCAATTTGATCGACTTCTACAGGGAAACCCTCTCCGGCTTGAATGGCCTGCCAGGGGCTGGGTGCGAGACCGGGTAATGTGTAAGGCTTGCGATTGGCGCTGATGTCTTCGATGCCGATAAAGCCCTTGCCCGGCTCGTTGAGTGTATCGATGCCCACCACGTTGGGATAGGGTGCTAGTCGGCGCACAACCTGTCGCATTGCGGCGATATAATGGTCTTGCAGATAGTCCTGGATGGTATCCCCTTCTATTTTTATTCCGGGGGCAAGATCGTTTCCGGCGAAAAAGAGGCTGAACATGGTGGCGCAGGCGAGGCGAAGGTGATTGGAAAACCACTCCATGCGGGGATAGGTAGATCCGGATTCCTGCTGGAGGAGGGCGGCGCCTGATGCGTGGAAGTTGCGTGGCTCAAAACCAATAGCCTCGAGGGTCCACAAGGGGGCCCCATCGCCGCCCGACCAGCGGCTCCAGACATCCTGGTGCGGGTCGATGAAGAGCGATATGCTCCAACGGGCCGCCCTTTCCGTCAAGGCTTCCAGATAGTCAAGGTACGCCTTGTCATAGATGCCCGGACCTTCGTGTTCCACGGCCTCCCAGGTTACGAGAAAGCGTAAAAAGCGCTGGCCCCAAGCATAGAGGCGGGCGAAGTGCTCATCGGCTTCTTCGAGAGGAAAGGGACGCCCAACGAAGGATAGATCTTTGCCCTCATAGAAGCCTTCCCTTATGTGGGTGCGGCCGTCGGGCGTCACCGGAACTTTGGAGTCACCTCCTAGGTTTATACCACGCAGAATCAGGTAACGTCCGAAATCGTCCACAAAGTGGTCGTTTAGTATATGCATCTATTCTCGTCTCTTACGTTTTGTAATTAGGGACTGACCTGTCCGAGGTTGGTTGGGAGAGTGCTTGACTAGGCCGAGAAATGATTCGGGGGGCGGGCATTCAAAGCTATATTCCTGTGTGCTAAAAGGGTGCCGGAGCACAAGAATGTGAGCATGGAGGCAGAGGCGGCCTAAAGGATCGCTTTGTGATCCGTAGCGGGGATCGCCTGCGATGGGATGACCCGACTCGGAGAGCTGGACGCGGATTTGATGCTTACGCCCGGTTTCCAAGCTCAGCTCGACAAGAGAATAGCGCTCCCCGGCTTCGATGAGTCTCCAGCGGGTTATGGCTCTAAGCGCGCCGGGCGCTCCAGGTTTAGTCGAATACATTGAACCGCCGCGATTCTCCACAAGCCAGCTGTCGAAGATGCCACTTTCGCCCTGCATGGTTCCTTCGGCGACGGCAATGTAGCCCCGTTCTATGACCAGCTCATTCCAATTGTCCATAAGGCGCTTTTTAGCCGCTGCGTGTTTGGCAAAAACCATGACACCTGAAGTGTCCCGATCCAAGCGGTGTACGACGGCGGCCCTTCCCTTAGGATTTTTTCGCTGAATATGGGCAGTTACAATGTCGTAGAGGCTCTTAGTTCTCGATCCTTCGGCGGCGATCACCGAGAGTCCTTCGGGTTTTTCGACGACGATAATATCTTTGTCTTCGAAGAGAAAATCAATGGTGGGACTATGCCTGGCTATCGAACCGCACCGCTGGCTAGCGGGTTTTCCTTGATTGGGGGAAGGGGGCTTAGCACACAGGGTCTTGGACCGCGTCGGCTCGCGGGATCCGAATCCATGCCGCTTTGAATCCTGGTGAGTATCCGGACCTTCTCGTCTTTGCCGCATGGGCTATTTTACATCACGGAGAGACGCTGGACTATAGAGGAATATCGGCGTATCACCTCAAAATCAAACCTTAGCATTGAGGCTACGGGGGAGACTCCGCTTAAAATGATTGCGGTTATCGTCACCGACGAATGAGGGCGTACATGCAGATACTCCCTGCGACGACCACGTTGAGCGAATCCACGCCGGTGCTCATGGGAATGTAGACTTCCCGCGAGCAAATGGCTGTGATTTCTGCGGGAAGGCCGAAGCCTTCGTTGCCGAGGATGAGTATGAGTGGGCGAGGCGGAGTTTCTGAATTGAGCGCTTCCGACTTTACTGCGGCAAGGGGCAAGGGCTGGGCTCTCGCCGAGAGGGTGGCAGCCACGAGTTCGAAGCCCCGGGCAGCTAATGCCTGCAGTGCGGCTGCGTCGCAGACGTAGAGGGGAAGGGAAAAGGCATTGCCCATGGATGCGCGTAGGGCCTTGCGGTAATACGGGTCTGCGCAGCCTTCGCCTAAAAGAACGCCTGTAGCGCCTAATCCTACCGCCGAGCGTATGAGGGCACCCACGTTGGATGGATCGGTGACGTTCCAGAGACAGAGCCAGGAGGGGGCGGCATTTGGCTGCCCGTGAGCAGGCTGCCCTGGTTCAGACTGCCCGTGAACCAGCTGGCCGGGCTCTGGTTGCAGTTCCGAGGCTGATTTTAAGGCTGGGCGCTGCGCCAAGGCTAGCGCTCCGTGATGGAACTTAAAGCCGGCTAACGCGCAGAGCGCTGTGTGGTCCATGGTAACAACGGGAAATTTGCCTAGGTGTGCTTTAAGCCATTGGTTGTCGCTTTCGATGGAGCGTAGAAGACCTAAAATCTCGATACCGCATTCCAAGGCTTTTTCTATGACAATGCGCCCCTCGAGCACCATGAGTCCGGTCTTGGAATAATCCTTGTCCTTGAGATTGGCCAGGAGTTCGGGCTTGAATTCCATCGCGATTCAGTTCTTCTTGTCGAATTCGTCCGACTTTTTTTCGATCCAGTCTCCGGTGTCTTTTGCTGCATCCTCAATTGTCTGGATAATAGCCTTTAAGAGTTTCTCGCCAGCTTTTCCCATTTTATAAAATCCCTTGGCCACATCGTTATCGCACAACTTTGCGGCCTGGGATACGGCGTTGCTGTATTCTTCGTCGCGCATCTTTTTATGGGCGTCTTTCAAAGGGGTGCCGTCTCTCGTGTAGCCGAATTTTATAGCATAGAAGGCCATTGTGATATCTACCAAAGCCCTTTCTTCCTCGTCGAGGCGCCTATCCAGGAGTCTTGCGACATCGTTGTAAGGATTACGTATCTTGAACCAAAGAAAGTTTCCAAAAACTTGTGTGCCGCACAACGCGATAAATACAATGAGAAAGATCCATTTTATCCCGTTATTAGCAACAGTACGATAGTTTTTCATTTCTTTAAAAATTCGGCGATGAGTTCGGGCTCGAGCCTAAAAGGTGAACCGAGACCTTGGCAGAAATGGTGGACCTTGAGAAGGTGAATGGAAAGTTCTGAGTATATGAGCATGTCCTCGCCTTCGACACAGGCTTCCGGGGGGAGATCGGCGGGGCGGAGGCTCACTGCGGTTTTATGAAAGAGCCCATCGTTCCAGGGGCAGGGCAGCATGCCCCTGGCGTCACCGGATTGGACGAGGAGCTTGCCGATTCTTATTGGTTCCCCCAGCCCTTTGGCTCCTTCTTCGGCCAGCCTGGTGAGTTCATCCGCCGCTTGGTCGAAATCTAAACCGAGTCGGACAAATGCGGCTTCGTCCTCGGCGATGATCTCCTCGGGCGATCTGATATCGATACCTAAAAAACCCTGGGCGGTGAGGATACCTGGACCCATCCTGGAAAAAGCTTCTTTATCCGATGGCTTTATTTTCATGACTCACTCCCTTAGGCGAACTTGTCGAAGTAGATTTTGTCTTCCGCCATGGCGTTCTTCTTCATAACGTTTATACAGGCGTTGATCATGCCCGGTGAACCACAGAGATAGCCTTCGAAACCCTTGGATTTGTCGATCTTTCCTTGAAGATAGCGATCCAGAACGTCGGTTATAAGGCCTACCTCGCCCTGCCATCCTTCTTCGGGGGTCGGCTGCTCGGAAAGCGCCGGAACAAAGTGGAAACGGGGCCAGGTGGATGAGAGCTTGCTGAGTTCATCGAGATAGAATATGTCTTTCTGAGTTCTGGCGCCAAAGAAATACCAGATTTCCTTCTCAGGAAAGGCGCCGGTTTCGTGCATGTGGTGCAGCATACTTTTAAATGGAGCCATGCCCGAGCCTCCGGCTACGCAGATCATGGTGGCTGGGGTGTCGTGGATTTGGAACTCACCGAAGGGTCCTACCACTTCTACCGTATCACCCTGCTTGAGATGCTTGTGCACCCAGGTAGTGGCGATGCCCCCTGGCACGAGGCGGATCAATAGTTCGACATGTTTTTTATCGCTGGGGCGGGAAGACATTGAATAAGCCCGCTGGGTGCTCTCTGTTATGTCGCCGTAAGGGGGTACCACCAACTGCAGATATTGGCCAGCCTGGAACTCTATACCCTGGTCTTCCAACGCGAGGTAGAGCTCCTTGATGTCGTAGGTGAGATCTTTGAGGCTTTCGACCTTGGCCTTGAACTTCTTGATAGAGAATAATTCCTCGGGTAGTTCAATTTCCAAGTTCTGTCTGACCTTTATTTGGCAGGCCAGGCGAATATTCTGCTCGATTTCTTTCGGGATCATGTAGGGTAGCTCTGTGGGCAGGTGTGGACCCACATCGGTGAGAACCTTGCACTTGCAAGCCCCGCAGGAACCGCGCCCACCGCAAGCGGAAGGGACGAAGATGCCTTCCGCCGCCAGGGTTCCCAATAGAGGGGAACCACCCTTGACGGTGAGCTTTTTCTTGCCGCTGTTGATGCTGACTTCCATATCGCCATAATTGTTGAGGAACTTATCCAGTATGGCGATAACGAGAGCTAAAATGGTGGAGACGCCGGCTACTGCGAGGGGGCCTGTTAAAATCTGGCTCATGGGGCGCTCCTTGTCATTGTACGGCTATCATGCCGGAAAAACCGATGAACGCCATGGCCATGAAGCCGATGGTGATAAGGGTTATTCCCGTACCCTTGAGCCCAGCGGGAATCGCGTTGTTCTTGTCCAGCTTTGTCCTAATGGCCGCCAGGAGCATGATTGAAAGCCACCAGCCGGCGCCGGAACCGAAACCGAAGACCACTGACTGGAGGAAGTTGTAGTTACGGATCTGGAGAAATAATATGACACCCAGGACAGCGCAATTGACCGTGATGAGCGGAAGGAAGATGCCTAGGGCCATGTAGAGCGAGGGGGAGAAGCGATCGATGATCATCTCCAGCATCTGCACCACGCCGGCAATGACGATGATGAAGATAATGAATGAAAGATATTCGATTCCCAGCGGCTTGATCAGGTAGTTGAGCACCACCCAGCAGATGGCCGAGCAGATGCCAATGACCATGGTAACCGCAAGACCTAATCCCATGGAGCTCTTAAAATCCTTTGAGATGGAAATAAAAGAGCAGGTGCCCAGAAAGTTGGCGAGCAGAATGTTGCTGGTGAGAATGCTGGCCAGAAAGAGGGGAAGTAGACTTACATCAGGTGCGTTCATGCTGGTCTCCTCACTGCTTTGCAGGAGCCGGGCTGGCGGCGCCTGAAAGCGCGCTGGTGCCAGGGGCTTTAGGCTTGGATACCTTGGCTTTTGCTTCGGCCTTAGCCTTGAAGATATTGGCTGCCCAGAGCGCCAGTGCTACTAGGAAGAAGGCGCTAGGCGCCATCACCATGATAGTCCAAGGGGTAAAACCTTCACCGAAAACTTTTAGTCCTAGGAGTGTACCAAAACCTAAAAGCTCGCGAACGAAGGCTATGCTAATGAGGACCCAGCCGTAGCCTAAGCCGTTTGCTATGCCATCCAGAAATGAAAGACCGGGCTTATTGGCCGCGGCAAAGGCTTCTGCCCTGCCCATGAGGATGCAGTTGGTGATGATGAGGCCGACGTAGGGTCCCAGTTGTTTGGAAATGGCGGGCTGGTAGGCCTTGAGCAAAATATCCACGATGATGACATAGAAGGAAAGCACCAAGACCTGGACTATCATGCGCACCTTGCGGGGGATCAGATCTTTGAGCAGTGAGAGGGTGAAGGAGCCCATGGCGGTGGCGAAGGTCACGCCCAGAACCATAACGAGGGTGTTGCTGAGATTGTTGGTCACCGCCAGGGTAGAGCATATGCCGAGGACCTGGACGAAGATGGGGTTATTCGACCAGAGGCCTTCATTGAACACTTTGCGGCCGGGACTCATATACTGCCTCCGATTTCTTTAACCGCTGCAAGAGCCTTGGCGACAAGGATTTGGACAAAGTCCGAGGTGCGGCTAGCTCCGGTCACTGCATCAACCCTGGAGTTTTCAGGGTTGAGGTCGCCCTTTCCCGTTCCCTGGGCAACGATTACCCTACCATCGGAGTTCACTTTTTCGCCCCTGAATTGTTCGGTAAACCAGGCTTCGCCGATTCGGCCGCCCAGACCGGGGGTTTCCTGTTGCTCGAGGACTTCGAAGCCTAGAATGCGTTCGGCCGCGGGGTCGGCGGCCAGGATGGCGGTAATTGGACCCCAGAGTCCGGGATTGGTGATTCTGACCGCTAAAAAGGAGACACCATCGATGTCTGCGCTGTAGGCCGCCGATGCCGCCAGGGCGGGGCGGGTTGCAGCGGCATCGGCGGCGCTCGTCTCGACGGGTAACTCTTTTACCTTGGAAGCATAAAGTTCCTCAATCTCGCTTTTAGGCGTGGAGGAATCGGCGAGCCTGAAAGCCGCTAGCACAGCGTAATGGGATGCGTAATTTTGATTGGCTTTAACCTGAGGTAGGGTGACCTGGTTGGCCACCGAGAGCAATAAGACAAAGGCTACGCAGACGATGAAGGTAAAGACGACAACATAGCCAATCGAGTCTTTTTTCAACTTCATTGTGTGCCTCCCGCCGTTTTGGCTGCGGGCTTTTTAGAGCTATCAAAGGCCATATCGATGAGGGTGGCAAAGGTGTTGCCGAAGAGGATGGCAAAGCTGGTGCCCTCGGGGAAGGCCGAAAAGGTCCGGATAATCACCACCGTGGCGCCTATGAGGGCTCCGTACACATAGTGGGCTTTGGGTTTCTTGGGCGCCGAGACAGGATCGGTGGCCATGAAGACGGTGACGAAGAGGAAGGAGCCGGCCAAGAGGCTTTCCATGGGGAGGGCACTGGATACGCCGCCGAAATAGAGGGCTGCGTTGAGGGCCGCGGCGGCGGCGGCAGACGAGAGCATGATGCGCCAGCTCGCGGTCTTGGTGGCGATGAGGTACACCGCCGCCGCGGCTACGAGGAGCACCATGCCTTCGCCGATAGCCCCGGAGCGGAGGCCGAAGAGCAGGGAGCTTAGCTTGACTTCCTGGCCTGCGCGCATGAGTCCCAGGGGCGTGGCCGACGCGACCACGTCCACCGCCTTGCTGCCAAAGGCACCAAAGCTCGTGTAGGAAGCAGAAAGCACGACCGCGAAGGATATATATACGAAGGCCCTGCCGGTAATCGCAGGGTTGAAAATGTTGCGGCCAAAGCCTCCGTAGACACCCTTGCCCAGGCCAACGGCGAAGATAATGCCGACGCCGATAATCCACAACGGTGTTTTGGGCGGAAATGCGAGGGCGTAGAGGGCGCAGGTAACGAGTACGGCTTCGCTTACCTTGCCTGACTTTTTTCGTTCGAAGAGCCACTCGGTGCCGACCCCGCAGACAAAGGCGACGGCGGCGGCAAATAAAAGCCTGTAACCGTACATCCACAGCCCGTAGAGGTAGAGGGGGATGAGGGAGTAGAGGACCCTTCTCATCATCGGCTGCTTGAGAAATGTGAGCACGGTGGAGTTCCTCCTGCCGAATAGAGTAGTATATAAACTCAATTTTTGCAAAGCCGTAGAATATAAGAAAGGAGGCATATACTGAAGCTCCACATAAGCATTGCCCAAGGCTTTGGTCTGGATAATCTGCGCCTGGGACTCGTTCAAGCAAGCGGCTTGAACTGGAATTTTGGGTGGGAAAACAGCACCGATGCAGGCGCTAGAAAATTGCCTAGCGGCGCTGGATCCACAAGTCCCAAGCCTTACAACGAAGCGCTCGAAGAAGCACTGGCGAAGAAAGAAACCCTCGTCTCACCCGAGCGGAAGACCGCACTTCGCTCCTTGCTGCGTTATGGCAGCTATAAACCAGCCGGCAGGGCTAAACCTTCCTCCGAGTACTTGCTCCAATCATTGCTAGAAAACGATTTTCCACAGGTCAATTACTTTGTGGATTCTATAAACCTCGTGAGCCTCGTCTCAGCCTATCCAATCAGCATAATCGATACAGACAAAGCCGGGGAGGAACTCCTGATTCGCCGGGGAGTGGACGGCGAACACTATGTCTTTAATCAAGGCGGACAGAGTATCGACCTGAAGGATCTGCTCTGCGTCTGTCGAAAAAGCGGGGAAGACTGGTTACCCACTGCCACTCCGGTGCGGGACTCCATGGCCACAAAACTTTTTCCTGGCGCATCCCGAGCCCTCGCCTTTATCTATGCACCCAGTGGGGTGGAAGGCCGTGACCTCGAGGCAGCCTGCGAACAGCTGACAGGCTACCTCGCAAAAGCCTCTGCCTCCGCCGAATGGAGCATTCTTTAGATGAACGTTCCGGTCCGCCGGTATTGTCATCGGATCATCTAATCGCTACCATCTGCCCGATGGAACTACTGGAT
Source organism: Spirochaetaceae bacterium UBA6076 (assembly GCA_002428725.1). Taxonomy (GTDB): domain Bacteria; phylum Spirochaetota; class Spirochaetia; order Treponematales; family Rectinemataceae; genus UBA2256. The sequence goes on from DIXQ01000009.1 coordinate 53,460, forward strand.
TCGAGCGATAAAAGCCTCAAAGTGGCGGGCCGGGCTATCTCCGAGGGCAAGCTCGTGGTGATTCCCACCGAGACTGTCTACGGCCTCGGAGCCGACGCATTCAATCCCGAAGCCGTCGCTCGGATTTTCGAAGCCAAACGCCGCCCAAGCTTTGATCCGCTCATAGTCCATATTGCATCGCTGGATCAGCTAGAGCGATTGGTCTCTGAGTTTACGCCGAAGGCAAGGCTTTTAGCCCAAAAGCTCTGGCCGGGTCCCCTTACTTTAGTGCTTCCCAAGCGGCCCGAAGTTCCAGGCATTGTCACTTCTGGCCTTGATACTGTGGCGGTGCGATTTCCTTCCCAAATTTTGGCGCGAAAGATTATCGAGTACTCCGGCACCGTCGTGGCTGCGCCCAGCGCGAATCCCTTCGGCTATGTTTCACCCACAACCGCCGGCCATGTAATACGAAGCCTGGGTGACAGGGTTGATTTTATTGTCGACGGGGGAGCATGCGACGTGGGGGTGGAATCCAGTGTTCTGGACATGACAGGAACTATGCCCTGTCTCTTGCGTCCCGGCGGTATGCCTCTTGAGCGAATTGAAGAACTTATTGGAGAAGTGCTCCATTCTGGCAGTTCTGAGGGAAGGGTGACAAGCCCAGGGCAATTGCCCAGCCACTATGCACCTCATGCTACACTCTACCTCATGGAAAGGAATAAACTCGGTTCGGCCCTCGGAGCGATAAAAAATCCAGTTTCAACTGCGCTTATCCTTTTTGAAGAGAAATCCAGAGATGAGATGCCGGGTATCGAATCCTTTGAAAAAGTCCTTGTTCTTTCGCCTAAGGGTGATATGCGCCAAGCAGCCTCCCGGCTTTTCGCGCTTTTAAACGAATTGGATGTGGAAGGAGTAAAAACAATCTACGCGGAAAAGGTTCCAGAACAGGGCTTAGGCAGGGCTATAAACGATAGACTCGCTCGGGCATCATACAAGGCAAAAAGAGCTTAGATTGACAAAGCCTCACACCCAACAGAGAATTACCTGTGATGTATTAAACGCGTATCATAGCTACTTCCCTGCTCTTTACTTTCTGCGTCACCATAGTGTTTCTCTGCGTTTTAGCCTTGCGAAAAAAGGCTTCTGCAGGTCTTTCCGCCGTCTACCTCGCGATGTGCGGACTCTGTGCAGCAATCTATAATTTCGGCTATGCGATGGAGATCAACGCCACCTCCCAGGCAGGACTTTTCTATTGGGTTCGCTTCCAGCATATAGGCATACAATTTATCGTACCTTTCACCTCCACGCCGTTAAAAGATAAGTCAGGAAAAGTTATCGGTAAACTTGTGAATTTTAACGACGTTTCCGACTTAAAAGAGTTGAGCCACTTTCAAAAGTCTGTTAACTTTTGAAAGTGGCTTTGTAGTTTCGTCTATTTTCATGCTTTTAGCATGAAAATAGACGAAACGTACGCATCTTTAAGGTAGCTTTTTCAAAACTCGTCTGAGTTTTGAAAAAGCCTCAGTTACAAAGGAATTTTGAATTTTTAGCTTCCCACGATGTTCTTACCGGCCTGCATAATCGTCGATATCTTAACGGGAAGCTGGCCAAGGAAATTAAAAAGGCGAACAAAGTTCGTGGGGCTTTATCGCTTATTCTGCTGGATCTGGACCATTTTAAGCAGGTAAACGATCTCTAGGCCATGAGGCGGGCGATAAGGTCCTGGAGGCTGTGGGAGCCATCTGCGCTCATCAGGCGGGGGAATCCTACACCGTGGGACGCTTTGGCGTTGCGGGATTGAAACCGGACTGCAACACCCTCAAGGATCTGCTTATCGCCACCGATCGGGCTTTTATATATAAGGCTAAGGACTCGGGCAGAAACGCTACGTTTTTGCATTAATGGGAATTATTGTGTAGGTCCGTGCAATGGAAGCGTCTCAAGGGGCGCTACTAACTCCGTCACAGGGGCATCGGCTGCCTGAGCGGGCGGAATTTCAGTTAGCCTGGGCTTGAGGGGCTTTGCTTCTACTAGATACGCAAGCATAGACAACGGGTCAATATCATAGTGGATTTTACTATAGGCGAGGCTAGCTTGGATAATATTTTTGGCATACTGCCGCGGCTGAGCTAGGTGCAGTGATTCTAGAAGAATATCATCGGGCAGCTCTCCTAATTCCTTATTCCAGCTAGTCATTCTACCGGGACCGGCATTATAGGCAAACATGGCGCGCATGGGCTTATTACCGAAGCGGTTAAGCATATAGGAATAGTAGGTCATTCCAATTGTGACATTGTCCAAAGGATCGGTGAGCGAGTAGCTGCTCATTTTTAAACCGCGGGCGGTTTCGGCTGCGGTGGCGGGCATAAGCTGTGCTAGGCCTACGGCTCCTGCGTAGGAAACGACCTTCGGATCGAAGACGCTTTCGGATCGAATAATTCCATAGGCTAAGGCTTCGGGTATGTCGGGAATGGCGGCTCCCTTGGCTACTATGTCGTTCCAGGCCTTTGGATACATCAGGCCATAGAGTTCGGGGTATTGTGAGCCAGCGCCTCGATAAACCGCATCCCTGGCTAGACGCAGCGCGGCATTGTGTAGGCCTTCGGCGGAAAGCTCGAATGCAAGGCTCGCGAGCAGCGAGCTGTTCAGACTGCCCACATAACGGAGGGCCACCGCCGATGCCATTTCATCCAACTCGTAGGTAAGATAATTTCGGATAAGCGAAAGGGCGGTCTGAAATCCCGGACCTGCGGCGCTGACAAGGTCCGAAGGCTGATAATCGGCTTGCAGAATCATCTCTGGCCTCAAGAAATCCTGGCTGGGCTCAGCCTCTGTGCCTAAGGTTGAAGCATTGGCGGAGTCAGCGTTGTCACCGTTGGCATCCGTGCCGTTCTCAGCTGTTCCCGCATTTAGTCTCTTATTGTTCAATGAGGGCATAGAAGCCAGGAAGGGTGGTTCCTGACCGAGTCGCCAGGCCGCCATGGTCCTGTAATATTCCTCGGAGTCATTGTTGGCCAGGATCTTCTCATACTGCTGGCGGGCTATTACAAGCGCTTCGTCCATGCCAGAGCCTGCGGCTGCCATGCCTTCCTCCAATAACCTGCCGCTCAGGTACATCAACCGCGTCCGCATTGAAGCCGAAAGCTTGTCGTCTAAAAGGATAAAAAGCGAATAGACATCGCTGTAGGCTTTTTCGCCCATAAGTCTACGAGTGAAGTCGTCGATGATGTCGTCAAAACTGGTAGCATTGCGCCAGCGCCGTGATATTTCCACCAATGCGCCAAATTCCAGAGATCTGCCCGCCCCGAGTTCTTCTGTATCACTCTGGGCAATCCTTCGCATTGTGATGTCGAGCCAGTACCAAAGGGCGCCGTCGGCATCGCCCGAGGAGGGCGCGCTGTCCGTGAGGCCGAGAAAGAGGATGGCTGCTTCCCGCTCTTGTTCGGCGGTTTGCCAGAGCCTTGCCAGATAATATGCCGCGACCCAGAGGTTTTCCGGCGATCCTGAGGCTTCGAGTGAGCTTAACACTGCTTCGGGCAGGTCGATTAAGCTGGGTTCTGCGTTAATTTCTTTCGAGGCAGGCGTGGCTTTCAGGCTGAAATAATCAAGCAGAAAGTCGATTCCCTCGGCTTTCATCCCGGCGTACACAAAGGCTCGGCCGGCTTCGGAAATTAAAAAACGTTTTGTGTCGCTTTGGTGAAGGCGCCTGGCCGCGGCCAGGGCATGGGTCGCCGCCTGCCCATATTCTTTGGCCTGAAATTCGGCCCGTATGAGGCAGAGGTCTCTGGTTTCCTGCTCCAGCGGTTCAGCGGCCGCGGCCAGGCGTAGCAGTTTGGCCCCCCAGCTATCCAGAATAGACGCATCCAGATACATAAGGGCTGCTGAAAGCCATTCCTGATCGCCCAAGCCTGCACGGGCTGAAAACTCATAAAACGAAAGCTCAGCCGACCTTGCCTTGGATGTGGTGGGTAAAAGCCGCTTCATAGTGGCCACCGCGTCGAGAATCTGTGGGTAATCCGCAGACTCCAGCGCCCGATTTATAAGTATTCGATAGACCTCCCAATCGGGGCCAAAATACTCGAGCCACTGTAGGGCTAAGTTTTTTGTCCCGTAGTAGTCGGTCCTGGCCAAGGAACGCTGCAAAAGTGATTTCCCCGCCTCGATAGCGGCAGTTTTTTCTCCAAAGTAAAAGGCTAGGGAATACATGTTGTCTAAAAGGGTTTGTGTTTCTTCGCTGGGCGCTTCGCTCTCTGTGCTTTGCTCCAGGCGCTTGGCTTCGTAGTACCAGGACTCGGCCCCCATTCCTTTGCGCGCGGTGGGAAGGAAAAGATTTTGAAACACTATTTCCTGAGAGGCTGAAGGTGGTGCAGCCTCTACAACAACTTCGGGCTCGGGCGGTGCCGCTTCCGGCACAACATCGGGCACTGTTTCTGGCATCGACGACGCTTCGCCAAACGGCGCCGTTTGGATCGCTTCAGGTGTAGCCATAGGGGACGCTTCCGTCGTCGTCGTAGGGGCTTGTGGAAGTTCCTCTACCGACTGGGCGCTCAAATAAAAGGGTGAGGCTACGAAGAGGGCTATCCAGATCACTCCCAGGATGAGTCGCTTCCAAAGGTAGTTGCTCTGTTTTTTTTGCATGTTTGCGTTGAATATCCGCATCTAGGCCTAGCCCCTATGTTCGTCTTAGTGTATCGCCGCCCTCGCCACCAGGCTCAGTGCGTTTTGATCGTAGGGCCTGCCGTCCAGACCTCCGAATATGTCGATTGTGGTAAAGCCCGCCCGGTGTAAGGCTGTCTTCATTTCAAAGGCCGAATACAGTCGCAAAACAAAGGATCGATCCACAATTTTGTCGCCGTCCCGCAGTATCCAGCGGTTACGAACCCCTTCCCAGTCGTCCACGACTTCGTATTCGGTCCTGACTTGCCAGCCTCCCCGATCAAATTCCTCGTATTCGAGAAAATCCCTGGCTTCGACCTCCTTGCCTAAGGTTTCCAGAACGAACCAGCCGTCGGGGGTAAGATTTTGGGCGCAGTTTTTTAGCACGAGAAGATCGTCGTCGGGGTTTCCAAAGTATCCAAAGCTGGTGAAAAGGTTCAAGCAGAGCTTAAAAGCCTTTGGCCGCAAAAAAGTGCGTGCATCCTGATGGATGTACTCGGCCTGGATAGGAGATCCGGCGGAGGTTTCTGCCGCCGCGTCTAGATATGCCTGGGTTATGTCCACCCCGGTGACCGCAAAACCGCGCCGGGCGAACTCGGATGTGTGCCTGCCCACGCCGCAGCAAATATCGAGTACAGGATCTCCCGGCTCTATAGGAACGAGCTTAAGAATATTCTCAACTGAGGTCTCCACCTCCGCCCAGCGTGTCTCGTCGAACATTAAAGGAGCGTAGGTAATCCAAAAATCTTCGTCTTCGAACCATTCAGACATCCCTAGATTGCTCCATTTTCTACCACAAGCCCCATAACATAGGAAATCAAATCCATATCGAGTTCGCCCGAAAAATCGGCGGTCAGATCCCGGATTTGTTCCCACTCTTCGAGAGTCAGTTGAGATCCATCGTAGTCTTTCAAGAAAATGCTTGCCGCGGCGCCTAGCCAGACCTTGGCCTGGTCCTGATCCGCCTTGAACTTTTCTTCAAAGGAGTGTCCGATTTCGTCCCTAAGGCTTAAGGGCAGGAAGCCGAGAAAGTGATCGATTTCAGTCTTATGCAAGGATGCCCTGGCCTGCGCCGGCGCCTTGTCGGCCTCGTCCAAGTACCGTGATAGATCGCTCAAAGCCTTCTGGGATGGTTTCATCCTTCAATTATCGACAGCAAGGCGCCGGCCCTTGACCCCTCAACGAGTGTAGTACCAAGCGGCAGGGGTAAACGGTAGAGAATCGACCGTATTTCGTCGAAAATAGATGGGACTTCGTCCTCGTCATTAATCCAATATTCTTCGCCCTGACGGTAATCCGTCAAGAGCATTAAAAGGAGTATCGAAGCGAAAACCGCGATTCTTTTCGAAGCCGCTGCGGCCATGTACATTATTTGAATTTTTCCATGCTCGAATTAGGGGTGTTTTGACCAGCAAATAATCCCGAACTTTCCAATTCGTCGTCGCCGCTCGCGACATAGTCGCAACCTGGGTAATAATCGGGATAGAAATAAAATGCCCCATCAGCGTAAGACTGAACGACTTTAAGAAATTGTTCTATGAAGTCGCGTTGACCGACTTCTGAATAGGGGTATGAGTCGGAGGGGGTTTTAGTGATGCCTTCGGGATGAGCAGGATAGGAAAATTCGGCGATGAACACTTCCTTGCCGAGGGTGTTTTTAAGATAATCGAGGGTCTGATAGAACTCAGGTTCCATAAAATATGGCTGCTTTACGGGGTCGCTCGGGCCGAACATATAGGGATAGCTCAGTTCAGCGATGTCGTACTGGACTCCTTGGTCAGCCATATATTTGAAAAAACGTTGCGCGGCATTATTATCAAAACTGTAACCGAGACCAGCGATATGTAGTCAAATTTTCGGCGCTATTATTTTTTCGTCAGCATAGTAACTATCGATCCCTTCGATAGCGGCTTTTAGAAATGGTACTTCAAGGCTCCAAATATTATCCTCTAACCAGCCTCTCTGATTCACCATGTCAACTCCATCTGGTACAGTTATTTCCTTACCTGCTACTCGATTTAAGATACCGAAGTCGATTTCGTTACCTATCTCATATACTTCTATGGTAAAACCGAGCTTCTGGTGAAAATATTGTGCGGTTTCGCGAGCGGATGTTTTAATTTGCGCAGCTAAATCAGTATCGGAAAAAGTGCTCCAAGCATCTGGAGTATTCTGGAAGAAAGCGTAAGCCTCTCTATAACTTAAGAAAAGGAAAACATCCAATTTACATCCAACAGTCGATGCTTCTTTAAGAATTTGGCCGGCTACTTCTCTGCTCGACCAATATTTTCCATAATCGCTGAAGCCGTCATTTTCTTCAGGATAACCTACTGCTGGCCACGTTGAAACATCTCCTGCCAATTCGGTAAATGATTGAGTAGTTACGCCTACCCGGACCCAATCAAGGCCATTGTTTTTCAGCGTTTGAAGAGGCTCAAAAGTGCCGCCGTTCCAAATCCTATTAATGAACGAGTCGACGATGACTGAACCTTTGATAAAATCGGGATTATTCTTGTAGACGAGGGGTGGGTTTTGCGAGTCGGAATCATCGGGTTCAACCTTGAGTAGATTGCATCCGGATATGAGGGCAAGTGCGAGCAGAAATGGGACAATCCACCGTAACACCCTTAAAACTGTCATCCTCATGTAGATCTTAGGTGTTCCTGTAGTTCCTGTCAACGAATTCAAGAGGATCTAAGCCAAGCTCAGATTAAAGCCGCGAGAATAACGAAGTCGTAGATAGCGTGGCCAAGAGCCAGAGCATGGAGGTTTTTACCACGCAGCCTAAAATAGGAAAAGAGCAGTGCAAGCAGGGTGGAGACGATCATGCCAAAAAAGCCTTGGGAGCCGTGAGAAAGGCCGAAAATCAGGGCTGAGATAAGAAGCGCGACCAGGGCTGAAAGCCCCGCCTTTTCGAGAAGCCGAGGAGCAAAAATTCTGAAAAATAGTTCTTCGGCGTAGCCTATTGCCAGACTGGAAATCACCATGACGAAGTAAAGCGAAAGACTAGCTGTGGGCATAGGCAAGCGTGCTAAAAGCGGATTTGAAGCGCCAAGAACATAGGCGAGCCCAGCAATGCCCAGGGCGAGGAGTCCTGCATAGGTCGCCACCGTCAAGCCATCTACGAGGTCTTTTCCCCCAGGCAGCTTGAAAGCCCCACGCTCCAGACCGATTTTTTTCATTATAAAATAAACGATGAAGATTCTTGCGCAGTTTTTAGCCGCTGCGAATGCAAACCACAGAATTGAGAATGCCGGTATAGAAGGCTGGGGCAGAAAAAGATCGAGCCAGACCACCCCATAGGTGACGAAGAGGAGCAACAAAGCCTTTGATTTTTTTGAAGGACTAGGTTCTTCATGCCCTGAGGTTAAATTTTTGCTCGAGTTTTTAGCTTCTTCGTCCATTTAGCAAATTTTACCTTAAAGCACAGCCTCTGTCAGGATAGCAGGAAAGTCGTCCATCGAATTTTGAATCGGGATTTAATTGTGGGGACGTTGACTCTTCGATGGATTTTTCTTGGAAGGCATTTTGGAGCGATTGCGTCGCACGCCTTGAGTTCGGATTGTCTAGAGCCGCCTTGATAGTCTGGGTTGCCCTTAGCGCAGCTATAAGCTTTTATCCCTCAACGGCGATGCAGGGCTCGAGCAATTGGGGGGTGACCGGATGGATCTGCGGAGTCCTTTTCTGCGCCTGTGCCCTTGCTGGCGTGTCATTAAGCGTGCTTGGTTGGATCAGTGGAGGGGAGAAAGGAAAATGCAGCGCGGATAGCGGCGGGAGTGGGAATAGGGTCGGGCAGAGGCGCGGGTTGATGCGCGGCCCCCACTTCTGGGTGCCAGAAGCGGGGGCCGCCCTCGCGCTCGGCCTTGTGCTGGGAACTTTAGCTGCACTTGCCGAAACCGCCTACGCTCCCCCGCCAGAGCTCGCTCGCTTCGCCGCCGTCGGTTTTTCCGGCAGGCTGGAGACCGATAGCCGCTTAAGCGCTTCGGGCAACACGATACTCCAGCTCAGACTAGACATGGTAGAACTTTCGACCCCTTCGTGGCACATGAGTTTAGAATGGCCTAAGAGCAGGGCGCGGGTTTCACTTGTAATGGAGGGTCGGCGAAGCTTCTCAAAAGGGATGATGCTCAACGCCACAGGCGTATCCCCCATCGACATTGAGCAAGCACTCTACTATTCCCCTGCCAAGAATTGTATACCCGGTGCTTTTTCATCGCTGCTTTTTTCTGTTCGCAGCATTGCGGTCAGGTTTCTTGTGGAGCGCCTGGAGAGCGTAACCGGCGATGCATTTGCCTTAGCACAGGCACTCTTGCTTGGCATACGGGACGATCTTGATCCCGAGATTCCACAGCTGTTCAAGACCGCGGGCTGTGCCCATATTTTGGCCCTGTCTGGGCAGCATCTTTCCATACTCTGTTCGCTTGCCGGACTCTTTTTTGTCAAAGTATTAAGGCGCCGTGATCTGGCCGCGGCGGCGGTGCCCCTCATTGCCATCCTCTTCACCTGGATCGCCGGGGCCGGACCCTCCCTTCTCAGGGCAGCCATAATGAGCGTAGCCGCCGCCGCGGCCAGCCGCCTGGACCGGCCCCAAAAAGGCATCAGCACCCTCTCTCTGGCATTCTGCCTGGCCTTGGGTGTATCGCCCCCCGACGCAAGAAGTCTTTCTTTTGTACTTTCATATGGCGCAATGCTGGGACTTTTCTTCTTTTCAGCCCGCTGGGAAAACTTCCTCTGGAGAGTGCCTACCTTGGCTGTCAAACCCCTGGCTGCTTCCTTGGCCGCCCTCAGCTTCACCGCCTTCATCAGCCTGCCTAGCTTCGGATACCTCGCCCTGGGGGGAATCATCGCCTCCGCATTAGCCGGCCCCCTGGTTCTCGCGCTAATGTGGCTCATACTCGGCGCTGTTATTCTTGGCAGCTTTCTTCCTTTTTTCGATTCGATTTTCGCCTCCCTCCACGAATTTCTTCAAGAAGCTCTGCTGCTAATTATGAAAATGGGGAGCAGCCTGCCTGTTATAAAACCTAGGGAAGGCGCGACTACCTTAGCGGTTCTTCTTGTAATTGCCCTTTTAAACCTCTTTGTGTATGCTTACCCCTACGTCGAATACGCGCTGAACGCAGTACGGTACGTCCCAAAAGACCCTATTCCGACGCGCAGGGAACTTCATGACCATAGCCTATGATTCTCCGACTTCCATAAAACAATTTCTCGAAGCCGAGGGGCTGGCAATGTCCAAGCGATTCGGACAGAATTTTCTAATCGACCGCAATGCCAGGGAAAAACTGTATTCATCCCTTACGCTTTCCGCGTTGCCAGAATCAGGAAACGAAGTTTCTGATCAGCCCTTGGTATGGGAGATCGGACCGGGCATAGGTGCGCTGACCAGCCTTTTGCTAGAGCGGGGCAATCGAGTCTGCGCCTTCGAAATCGACTATGGATTCGTGCGTATTCTCAACAGATTTTTCGCAGATAATCGTAGTTTCAGTCTTGTGGAGGGAGATTTTCTAAAAACCTGGAGAGCGGCGGCTGCCACTACCCTGCCGGAGCTCATTTTCGGCAACCTGCCCTATAACGCTGCCTTGGGCATTATCGCCGACCTGCTGGAAAACCTGCCTGCGCCACCACGGATGGTCTTTACGGTTCAAAAGGAAGCCGCCCGACGCATAGCCGCCCAGCCTGGAAGCAAAGATTATTCGGCGTTTTCCGTGCTCTGCACTTCAGTTTGCGCGGTGAAAATTCTTTACGACATAGGAGCTTCGTCTTTTTGGCCCCAGCCCAGGGTGACAAGCTCGGTGGTCACGCTCCAGCCCCGGCCGGATCCTATTGCCGCCCAGGATAGAAAGGGCTTTTCCAGCTTTGTGCGCAGCGCTTTTTCTTCCCGCCGCAAGACCCTTCGGAACAATCTCTGCGCCAAGGACAAGGACATTGGCCCCATACTGGACAAGGCGCTAGCTGAGCTTGGCATAGAGGCGGGAATACGGGCTGAAGCCCTGGCTCCCGAGCGATTGTTCGACGTCTACGCAGCGATAAAATTCTAGTCATCACTCCTTGTCTCGAAGTACCCTGCTCATCTATGATTGGGCTTATGTCAAGGGTGCAAAAAAGTGTAATAGACGAGGACGAAATCGACACAGTATTGGAAAGCGATATTCGTTTTTCCGGCACCATCGAAACAGCTAAATCACTCCTCATAAAGGGCCGGGTCTCGGGCATAATCACCTGTGGCGATGAGCTGTATTTGACCGAAGAATCCTTGGTGGAAGCTGATATAAGAGCACTACGCCTCACGGTTAGGGGATACTTCAAGGGTAGGGCTGTCGCCTCCGAAGGCATCCAAATACTCTCAGGCGCCCGGGTCGACGCTGATCTCGAAGCGCCGGAAATTTTTATTGAAGACCGTGAGAATTTTTCTGGCACAGCCACCGAGACAGAACCTGCCGAACATGAGTAATCGTAAACCCTCCGGTTTGGCAATTATCGCCGCGCTCCTATACATCATTGTCACGCCCTTGCCAATAACGGCTCAGGCAAGCGGTTTTTTTACAAACAGCAGCGCGATTTTTGCACAGAGCCCAGGCGCAAGCCTTACCGGACAGGAATTGCTTAAGCTTTATGCCGCGGGCAAGTTTGAAGAGGTCAGGACAAAAGCTTTAGTCAGGATTCAGGATGTAAAGAACGACATTGACGCGTACGTGGGACTGTCCTGGAGCCTCGTGGCGCTCAGACGCTATTCCGAAGCAGAGACCTGGGCGCGGCGCGGCTATTCGCTTCAGGCAGATCCACGTCTTGCCCAAGCGGTAGGGGAGGCGTCCTATTATCTGGGCAAGAACGAAAACGCCCTGCAAATGCTTCAAGAATATATCGCCAGTTACCCCGAAGGCCTCAGGGCTGGACTCTCGTACTACCTTTGCGGTGAGCTCTACATACGCCTTGCCAAGTTTATGCATGCCGACATAGCCTTTTCCGCTGCGTTGCGTTATAACCCTTCAAATCCTGTTTGGTGGACACGAATGGGCTGGGCCCGAGAAAGCGCCAAGCGATACCTCCAAGCTTTATCGGCATACGAGCAAGCCTTAGCCCTTAATCCAAACTTTACCGACGCCGCGGAAGGCCGAAAGCGCATTCAAGCCCGGATGCAGGGATGAGAGTCCTCCGCGTAGCCTTTAAGACCTTGGGCTGCAAGCTCAACCAACTGGAAACCGAATCGGTGGCCGAGGCTTTTTTGCAAGCCGGAGCAGTTCTCGTTTCCCCGGAGGAAGCGGCCGATCTATTTGTGGTGAATACCTGCACGGTGACCAGCAAGGCCGAGCAAAAGAGCCGCCGGGTTATGCGCCAGGCGCTGGCGCATAACCCGGCGGCTGTCGTCCTAGCCACCGGCTGCTATGCCCAAATGGACCCTCAGGCGCTCGCCCAAATAGACCCGCGCATTATCGTGCTCCCAGGCGAAGAAAAATCATCCCTTCTTTCTCTTGCCACATGGCTCCAGGACAACTGGCAAGGCCATGGCCCGCTTTTCGACGCAGTGGTTGAATGGCGGGTCGTCGGCGCGGCCGGAGGCAAGCTCGGCGCCAAGGCCATACAAGGACATAGCTTTATCACAGAGCATAAGGCCGCCGACCCCTTCGCCTATCACCCCTCGGTTTTCGCCTTCCACTCCCGCCCCTCCCTCAAGATACAGGATGGCTGCAACAACCGCTGTTCTTACTGCAGAGTCTGCCTTGCCCGCGGCCCCTCCGTCTCACTCCCTGCCGCCCAAGTTTTAGAGCGGGTCAAAAAGCTCGAAGAAGCCGGCATCGCAGAAGTAGTTTTAACCGGGGTAAATCTCTCGCAATATAAAGACGATTCGCTGGGATTCGCAGGCATTTTAAAATTCCTCGTGGCAGGCACCCAGACCATACGATTTCGAATTTCCAGCTACGAGCCGGACCGGGTCGACACAGCCTTTCTGGAGGCCTTTGCCTTGCCCAGGGTTCAGCCTCACGTCCACCTGGCGCTCCAATCGGGCTCCAGCAGCGTATTGCGGCGCATGGCCCGCCCTTACGATGCAGAGAAAGCCGCCCAGGCAGTCTTGGCACTGCGAAAAGCCCGCAACGATCCCTTTATCGCCGCCGACATAATCGCCGGCTTCCCCGGCGAAACCGATGCCGAATTCGAGGAGACCTTATCTTTCTGCCGTACCGCTGATTTCGCCTGGATTCATGCGTTTCCATTCTCCGCCCGGCCAGACACCAGAGCCTACGACATGCGCCCTAAAATTCCCGAACGCATTGCCGGCGAACGGGTAACCTTGCTCTCGGAGCTTGCCTCATCGGGCAAATCCCGCTACATCCAACGCTGGATGTCTTCAGAAATCGATTGCGTGCTCGAAAAAGGCCAAGATGACTCCATGCCTGCCAGCTTGGAAAGCACGAGCGCCAATTATTTAAAGCTTCTCGTACAGGGGTTACCTTCAGAGACTCGGCCCGGCGCTTTCGTGCGCGCCCGCCTCACCGCCCCCTGCGACCAGCCGGGCCTCGACGCCCTTGCCGAATTTCGTCTTCTTTTACCTCCAAACCACCGAAAAATTTAGCGTATGTCTTGATTTTTGGACTATTGAGAGTAAACTTTAAACAATTGCTTATACCCCCAAGGAGGTATTCATGAAGCACTTGAAAAAGTTGGCGCTCTTCAGTGCCATTCTTCTGACCTTACTCATGGGCTCCTGCGACGCCCTATTTTCCAATAAGTTCCAGGAATTCGGCCTCGGGCAGGTCGACTCCGCAGCATTGGCCAGCGCAAATTCCGACACTCTCATCGCGCAGTCCGGGATTAATAGCGGGGACATTTCCCAGAGCTTTATCGACGCCGCACTCAAGGACGACACAACCAAGAACGCGGTGATTGCCGAGCTGACCACGGCATCAACCAGTGGCGATCCTAAGGTAGAGCAAACTGCCCAGGCGCTGCTTATCGAAATCAAGCTCCAGGATACGGGAGCCAAAGAAGTTGTTAGCAACATGGGTGGCCTGCTTGATCTGTTCACAGGCGACGATCAACCAGATCCTACCACCGCGGCAGGTATGAATGCCATTATCGACACACTGATCCCTGCTGACATGAGTGACGAAGATCTTGTTAGTGTATTCAACAACCTAGATCTTCTGGCTAATAACGAAATTGCCGATTTTGGCGCAAACCTAGTAGCTAATGGCGGTCTTCAGAACGATAACATAGATACTGCCAGCATCGCTCAGACAGCGGTTTTGGCCACAGTTGTCGAAGTGCTAGACCCAGTGGCCGGATATGCGTCTGTTGGCGAAGCACTCGTGGCCGCGCTAAACAACGAAGACCCGGCAAAAGATTTCGATGATTTTGTCATTATCCCAGCAGGCGGACTTGATGACCTGACAAACGACGCAAATCTTACTGCGATATTTACCGCAGCCGGGTTGGGCGACCTAATTGACAAGTTAGACAGTTAAGGTTGTGGCGTTCATCATTAAGATCAAGGCCTTAGGAGGGCTACATGAATAAAAAAGCAATAATGCTAGTATTGATAGTCGCGCTGGGTGGAGCTATCTTTGCGCAAACCCAGGTCAATAGCGTATCTCCCAAGGACGCGAGCTCCATGGGAATGGGCGGGACGTTCAAGGTTTTCAGTACCGGATATGACACTTTCTTCGGTAACCCCGCGGGCTTCGGCTCCAAGAAGGGTGAACTGACTATCGCCGATATAAATACCTGGGTGTATGTAAAACCCACTCAGGAAAATATCCAGGCCGCGCAGGACATCATCAGTGGAGATGATAGCGGAATGATGTCCACTATTGAGAGACTTGTCATTGAAAACGGCTTTGGAGCCGGAGCTTCGATTGGTCTCGGATGGGCTGGAAAGGGCTTCGGGCTGGGGCTTACTATGGTAACCGATGAAATCGCGACCGGTACTTCGCTCCTCGGAGCAAAGCTAGTAAGCCAAACTCAAGCTAACGTGACCGTTGGCTTGGCCTTCCCCTTCCGCCTCGGCCCTGTGGATTTCAGCGTCGGAGCGGACGCCAGAGCATTCTATAAACTTAATTCCGATCCCGCTTCCGGCTGGCCTTTCAATACAATTATTACGGATATCGTTGTCAACAACAAAGACCCCATGGAAACCATCGAAACCCTCGATGTTTTGGGCGGTTACGGCTTCGCTCTTGATGCGGGCGCCACCATCGGTTTAGGTCCCTTCATGGTCGGAGCCATGATGAGAGATCTTGGTCTTGAAATGAACATGGAAAAGGCAAAAGTCGGTGATGTCCTCAATAGCGGCGAGATCCCCATGGACGGCACAATTGTCTATCAGCTAAAACCAATCATCACAGCCGGTCTTGGGTTCAAGCTTGACCTTGGACTTATAGCTCCTTCGGCCTATGTTGAGGCGGATGACCCCATCGCTTTGATCAGCGAAGGATTCGACTCGATTTGGGGCAACCTGCACGCCGGTGCCGAACTTCGGCTGCTGCGCTTCCTGGCCCTTCGCGCCGGACTCAACCAGGGCTACCTGTCTCTGGGAGTCGGCATGAATATCCTGTTCCTTAAAGTAGACGCTGCCCTCTTTACCGAGGAGATCGGCGTCAATCCCGGAGATTTCGGCAGAACCGGCGTTGCCATCCAGGCGGCTGTCCGCTTCTAGGCCGGGTTGATGTACCTGTAAATTTGCGGGCTGTCCGGACTTCTGTTCGGGCAGCCCGTTTTATTTCTAATTCGGGGTGGTTTTGGGACCGATACTAAAAAGTAATCCCAAACGGAACTCTGTACATGGATTCAATTTGGGGAGCGCTATGCGTAAGATACAGTGTGAGCGTCTTTGGAGCGCGATAGACTAGTTCTTCTACCACAAGGAGACAATACCCCGTGCGGCGGCTTTTAGCGCTGATATTCTTAACCTTTGTCCTCGCAACGAGCCTTGCCGCTCAAGACACTGTTCCCGGCCTCTCTCCCAAGGATGCCCGCAGCATGGGCATGGGCGGCGGCTTCAAGGTCTTTTCTACAGGGTATCAGAGCTTTTTCGGCAATCCAGCAGGCTATGCCGAGCGCCGTTCGATAACATTGGCCGATATCGCCCTCTGGGGCTACCTTGATCCCTCGCCAGCTAATCTTCGTGCCATTTCAGAAATCGCCCAAGACGACATGGTCTTGGCTGATGCCCAGACGTATTTGGGGAGCCAGGTGGCCGAAAACGACCTCGGGGCAGGCTTAAGCCTTGGCTTTGGTTGGGCGGGCGAAGGCTTAGGCCTCGGATTGACCATGATTTCCGAAGCGCTCGCTACCGGCGACGACTATGGTAGCGCCAAGGCCACAATCAGAAACGAAGCCAGCGCCATTCTGGGTATCGCCTTTCCAATCGACTTAGGACCCTTAGCCCTCACTCTGGGCGCCGATGTTCGGGCATTCTATCGCCTCGATTCCACCGACGACTGGCTTTTCTCCACCCTTGCCGACGCATTCCTCAGTAAATCCGGCTACAACGCGCAGATTTCCGGACTTGAGCTTATCGGAGGCTCAGGTTTCGCCGTCGACGGCGGAATCACCCTTCGAATAGGCGGCTTTTCCCTGGGCGCCATGGTACGCGACTATGGGTATAATCTCACCATAGGTGAAACAAGCATCAGCGAAATAGTTGAATCCTATTACCTGCCCTTTGCCGGCGACACGGTCTATACCTTGGAACCCCGCTATTACGTGGGCATGGGGCTAAATATCAATCACACGAAATGGCTTCGCTCTTCCATATATATTGAAACCGATGACCCCGCCGGGTATGTGCAAGGAATCCAAGATGGTTTTTCCTCCTCCTTCGACATGCTGCACGCGGGCATGGAACTAAACTTAGCCCGTTTTCTTGCCTTGCGGGTTGGATTCAACAAAGGTCTGCTTGCCTTTGGGCTGGGCTTGGATTTGTCCCTCATCGAATTCGATGCAGCGATTTTCTCGGAACATCCCAGCGATGACAAAATACGCACCGGCATCGCCCTTCAGGCTGCGATCCGCATCTAATCCGCGCCACTCCTACCCTGCATCAAAAAAATTGAAAAAAGCAACTATTTTTATTGACAGATAGTCCGATCCGCATAGACTTCAACACAGATTGACATGCTCAACGCGAAGCAGCCTTCGGACGCTAGTCCGTCATCTTTCGCTCTCCGAAGTACCTCTTCGCGCAACCATCGGGGAGATTCTTAAGGAGGCGGTATGAAAAAAAGATTGCTGCTGATCACCGCGCTAATCCTGTGCGTCGGCTTTGCCTCAGCGCAGTCGGCGGACAGGGAATTCGCGCTCTTTAAACGAACTGTCGCACCGGTAATGCGCTGGGGCGAAAATGGAATCTTAACAGTGCCCAAGGCCACAACATTAGGAAAGGCAAATTTTTTCTTTGGAGCGATGGGCCAGCAAGCCGGGACAATCGATGGGCTCGACTTGTATCTGACATCTGCTTCCCTAATGGCTGGCACCTCAGACGATGTGGAGCTTGGATATACCAGAAGACAGCTTATTTGGGAAGATTTCTATTTAACTAACCTCTCCATGGACACCTTTCACCTCAAAACCCGCTTTTTGAACTTTGGCGATTATCTTTTGCCGCAGGCGGCCATAGGTGTTAATGCAGTATCGCTGGTGGATAACAAATTTGAGGACAGAAACGATATCCTGTTCAATCCTTATTTGGCCGTTACTTCTACTGTTCCGATTTTTACAAAGAAAATTTTATTTTCTGTCACCGCCGTGGCTGAAACAATAATGAACGAAAACCAGCTGGGCGAATACCGATTCTCTGGAGGGGCGGATCTGAGTCTTTTCAATTTCTTGTATGGCTTTGCCGAGTTACAGGGCTTTAATCCTGAAGAAAGCAGCAATGAAGTTCTAAACGTAGGTGTCAAGGTTCGGTTGGGGTTTATCTCCGCAGGGTTAGGCTTGTTTAACATAAGCGTGCAAACAAGCGAGACTGACAATCTATGGGATCAGTACGCATCTTCACTATTGGACCTTCAGAATGCCAATTATATGGCAACCATAGCGTTTGACATCAGGCTGGGCGCTCAAGCCCGGTCAGGTAATTAAGGAGGGGATGCTATGAAAAAAACACAAATCCCCGGATTAGTACTGATGCTTCTCACCATCTTTTTGGCTATTTCATGCGATCAAATAAATAGCTTTATCCAATCCAGAACACGACCACTCCAGCTGATCGAGATATTCAACGGAAACCTGGAAAAAACTCTTAAGATGGTTCCAAACGACACACTCTACGTTAAAGTACGGGGCTTAGAGGCTACTAAGGATTACCTCTTACAGTGCGTGGATCCTGACGATAAGGTCATTACCGAAATACACACCCAGACTGATGAGGACGGTGTCATAGGAGCTTCACCGCTTTGGTTCGATGTGGGCTTCAAGAAGGATGCCAATGGAAGGCCGGTCCTCGATACCTCCACTGAACTTGCCCTTCGGGCATTCTATATCCGCGTTCAGAGCCTGGACGACACCGGGGAGGTGGACAAAGAGACGGATGTCAAGCTACCATTCTTTTTTATCAATCCAACGACCCTCGCACGGCCTCAGCCCATCGTAATGGCTGGGAAACTTCTTGGAGGAGAGTTCTTCTTGGATAATGCCTTTTATGGTGAAAGCGCCGATACGGATGTGGAAACCCCTAAAGAGCCCACTGCTGCGGATGTGCTCTATGTAAAGGTAGTCAATATGACAAACCTGGGACGGGACGTGAGCAACGATACTGCCAGAGTATACATTGTACCCTTCAGCGGAGAGCCCTATGAGAATGGCGCTGACGTGGCTGAAAACGCTTGGTTTTACCAAGACTGTAGCCTAGCCGATCTTACCTCCGCTACAGGAGCAAAAATCCAATGGCCCAAAAACTCCTTATTGCAGGACAAAATACCCGCTGACGCCGAAGGGGTTTCTTTTAGCGTTATCCTGGATGTAGGAGTTAAACAGTCGGATGGCACAGTAAAATACGGTACCTACGACATCCTCAAAGAAGGAACGACCGACTATTTCCTGGACGGAATTGACGGAAATGGGGTGCCCGGCTTCATAGTCAAGGAAATACCCAAACCCCCTGTAGCGGTATTCGTACCCCTCAATTTAGCCTCTGGAGGCGTTTTCTCCTGGACCTATGTAAGCGGATATGGTTGGAAGATGAGTTATGACTACCGAAATGTGTTCAATAAAAGCGGCTACGATACTAGATACGCCTCCCATTCAGGCGAATTTTGGGGCTATGGTGTAAAGGTAATTTGGAATCCCTACCAGAACCATAGCTCTTGGCCAAGTGGATTCACCATGCCAAGCGGGTTCTGGGGTAAGACTGTGG
The DNA here is from genome assembly GCA_002428725.1 of Spirochaetaceae bacterium UBA6076. Lineage (GTDB taxonomy): Bacteria > Spirochaetota > Spirochaetia > Treponematales > Rectinemataceae > UBA2256. The sequence continues at coordinate 72,445 of DIXQ01000009.1, forward strand.
ATGTGTACATCGTAAAGAGCGACCAATCGCTTCTCAAGGATGCCGTTATAGTTCCGGCACCAGGCACGGGCAAACGCACCATGCCGGTTCAGTATGGCTGCGCCAACGGTTGGTGGATGCAAACCGTCTGGCGCACGCCCATGACCCCCGGAGACTATATGCTCGTTGTCGATCTGAACAGAGATGGAAAGATTTCTGATTACGACCTTGTGGATAACCTAAAGCAGGACAATACAGCATGGACAAGCGGTAGCGCTAATATTGGATTCCAAGTTAAGTAAAAAGCTATGACTTTGCCAGAATAAAGGAGGCGGCTCGCCTGCCGGAAGAAAGGCGCGACGCCTCTTTTTTCTGTCCTCTATCGCTTTCCAGCGTCGCTGTCAATTGCTCCCCGATTGACAGTTTAGGCCAATTCTAGGTACTGTAAGTCTCCCCGGGCCGCTAGCTCAGTTGGCAGAGCAACGCCCTTTTAAGGCGTGGGTCACAAGTTCGAATCTTGTGCGGCTCATTAGTAAAGTTCTTTGTTGTAAGTAGTCAAAGACCTCCACCAAAGGTGGAGGCTTGGAATATGTGAACCGCTCAAAGCGGTTTTATTGGGTGCCACCCTCTGGGTGGCGGCCTATTCGGCCATAAAGCCTAGTTGATCTTGCCGTTTATCTTCATCTTCTTGATTTTTGATATACTCCCGTATCACTTTTTCATCCAGTCCTACTGTCGATACGTAGTATTCCTTCTTCCGCAGTCGCAGCGCCAAAAACAGTAGGCGCTGACAAACGTCTCATCTTCGAGCTGCACCAGCCGTGCCTTTCGTAAGCTCTCCACCAGGGTTGCCACGGGAATCCTCTCACCGGTCCGCTTCTCCAACAGACGCAACAAAAGCAGCGCAACAAAACAGCTCAAGAAGTGGGCCTCGATACTGTCCTCCCTGCGTACGAACGCCGGTCGGGCCTTCAGCTGGCTTTTGGTGATCCTGAAGGATTCTTCGATTCTCCACAGCCCCCGGCGAGTGCCGTGTACCCGTGCGGATCCAAGATGAAGCTTCGCAGCTCGGCATCTGCCTTCCGCACCGAGGAGCTGATCACGTACCCGTAGTGCTCCAGGATGATCTGCGCGAGGTTCATCCCGCCCATCATGCCCTTGTCGGCGACATAAATGAGGTGGTGGTTTCCCAGGCTGTCCGCCAGCTTTTGCATCATGGGGCGCATCGTGGCGACGTCGTTGGTGTTTCCCGGGAAGAGCCCGTAGCTGACCGGTAGCCCCGAGTGGTCCATGAACAGCCCCAGCTGCACGATCGGCTCCGGCCGGTGCTCCTTGGAGACTCCCCGCTTTCTGAGTTCGTCCTCCCGGTCGACTTCCCAGTAGTAGTTTGTGACATCATAGTACAAGCGAGAAGCTCACGGTCCGCGTCTTTTGCTGTGCTTCCTGGGTCAGCCGTTTGGCTTCTTGGCGGAAATGGGATAAGGGGTCGGGAAAGGTGTCGAGGAACTCGTCCAGGTAGCCGAGTATAAAGACTTATTGAGCAGGCCAATAAAAGGTTACTGCGGAATCATGGAATGCGACCGATTGACAAGACCTCGCGGGAAAGGATAGTTTAGTTGGCCGAACATCCTTCCATTAGGGATATGATTGACTGAGTTGGAAGAAGCAATCGGGCAATGAATGAAAAACCTATTGGCATGCCTTATGCCCAGCGCTATTCGGTTTTGGCTGCGATCATGCTGGGTAGCATCATGGGTCCCATTGACGCTAGTATAGTCAATACTGTCCTTCCTACTATCACCCAGTCCTTTGGAGTAGGCATCTCTGAAGCGCAATGGGTGCCAATGATATACCTCCTGACTATTAGTAGCTTGCTCCTATTCTATGGTCGCCTGGGTGATATCCTTGGATATAAGAAAGTATACCTGTCCGGCCTCGGTGGCTTTGTCGTCGCTTCTGGTCTATGTGGCCTTTCCCCTACAATCCCCTGGCTCATCGCTTTTCGGTCTATCCAGGGACTCGCTGCTGGCATGATGATGGCAGTGCCCTATGCTATCATAACTACCTCCTTTCCACCGACAGAGCGGGGCAAAGCCCTCGGCATTAATGCTATCAGCATTTCAGCTGGTCTGGCCATAGGGCCGTCCCTTGGTGGCTTTGTTACTTCCTTCCTGGGCTGGCGTTTCGTTTTTCTGATAAACATTCCCATCGGTATTGCAGGCTTGCTTTGGGCGCGCCATATTATCCCTGAATTAAAAGGACAACCCGGCAGCATAGATGTACCGGGAGCAGCGACTGCCTTTATCTCTCTGTTTTCTATTCTTTTCTTTGTCAACCGGTTTCAGAGCTTAGGCTTAACTTACACCACTGTCATCGTGTTACTGATCGCAGCTCTTGCTGGCATTGGTTTCCTTTGGACAGAGAGCAAGGTTAAGCACCCGATGCTCAACTTGAACCTCTTTAGAAATGTAACCTTCTCTTCTGCGAATGTTAGCGCTTTTCTCAATTTCATGTCCCAGTATGTGATGGTTTTTCTGACCCCCTTCTACCTTCAAAGAGTGCTGAACTACGCTCCGAGTAGCGTTGGCCTAATCATGACCTCTTTCCCATTGGCTGTCATGGTAGTCGCTCCCTTTAGCGGTTCTCTTTCCGACCAGATGGGCACAAGGACATTAGCCTGCCTTGGCGCTACTGTATGTGCCTTATCACTCTTCCTTATGAGCCAACTGCCAACCTCTGCCAGTTCAGCAGATATTGTGTGGAGGTTAGCTCTATTTGGGCTAGGCACAGGCATTTTCCAATCCCCGAACAACAGTGCAGTGATGGGGAGTGTGCCGAAACCTCACCTGGGTATAGCTTCCGGAATCTTGGCAACAATGCGAAATGCAGGTATGGTTCTGGGCATTGCTACGGGAGGAGCAGTACTCTATGCTTTTGCTCCTTCCTATATCCTTCAAAAGGCTGCCCTTGAGAGTTCGGAAACTGCAGCTTTCTTATCAGGCTTAAAGTATGCTTACATGGCAGGAGGAATCTTGAGTGGGGTAGCCGCTCTTACTTCTCTCGTCAGAAGCAAGAGACAAAAGTAGAGCGCAAGCAAGAACCTTGTTAACCTGGGAAGCACCGAGTAGCAAAGGTCCAGGCTGTTTACCAATTGCACGAAACTCATTTCGTGCAATTAACAGTGCGAGTTGCCCCAAAACAAAATCTAGTCCTACGGAGTGGTTGCCTCATAAGTCAGAATCTAGTCCAACGTAGACAGGACAGGGTAGTAATTAAGGTTTTATCATTGAACCATCCTCATGCACCAGTGTTGAAAGCAAGAGTTCTGAAAGAGCGTCAACCTGTCGAGAAAGGGCCAGTGGATTAAGCGACGCGAGTCGAGCACGGAGTAGGGTTTTAGTAGTCTCGTCCACCGTGGGGTTCTCGAGCAGTCGGGCGGCAGGGGTCTTTGGTTGGTCATAGATTTTCTTGTATTTACTGCCACTTCGTGTTTTAGCGATCAATTTTTGGGAAGGGTAAAAGTAGTTAAGCAAGAGTTCATGGGCATCATACAGAGCATTCAAGGTTTCGAGCATTTCTTGGGAAGAATACCGTGCATAGCCGACGAGTTTTCTGATGGTGTCAAAGTTTTTCTGCTCGACATAGCAGTTATCATTTTTCTTGCCGGCTCTGGAGCGAGAGAGCGCTATGGCGGGTGTTTGGGTGGCGCACCAGGAGATGAGTCCATGATTGATGAACTCGCTGCCATTATCAGGATGGAGATGTACAAGAGGGAAGGGGAGAGAGGTCTTTATATGTTCAAGGCCTGCGTGTACCCATTTGAAGGCTCTGTTCTGCATAGCGAAGCGCTCGGTCCAGCCTGAGGCGATATCGGTGAGGCAGAGGGTAAATGCGCACTGTTCCGAGAGGATGCCGCCGTCATGACCTACGGTGTCGATCTGGCAGTGTCCAGGGATGCAGGAAGCCCATTCGCCGAACGTACGGACGGGAATTGATTCCTTGAGGCCTCCTGAAGGCCTGGTATAGCTGTGTCCGCGGATTTTTAGCTTTGCGCGAATGGGTTTGATCATGCGATCGATGGTAGCGGAGCTTATCGTCATAAGCAGGTGTTCTTGATCGGGGGTGATCCCTAAGAAGGGGTCTAAGCGTAACCAGGGTAAGGCGGTTTTTATAAAGACCGAGAGCCGTTTCGCACAGAGTCGATCAAAGAGGTTCCAGAGCTTTATCAAGATATGAAGGGTTTGGTCGGTATACTGTGGAGGGCGCCCTGTGCCATGGGATGATTGTTTGGGGTTTCTTTTTTTGCCTGATGCCTTTATCGCTTTGGCCCTTAGGAGCGAGGTGGCGTAATCGCGATTATACCCGGTTATTTTACAGAACTCATCGAGTATAGACTTTTTGCCTTTTCTGGTTTCGTTACGATACCGGGTGGCTACTGCTTTGGTTACTTCTTTGCGGCTCTTCATGTTCATCTCCCTAAGGTACCCTAAGGACTTCATGTCGCTCAGGGCGAGATTTTACTTATGAGGCAACCACCTGTTTTCGACGAGATTATTTATGAGGCAATGCGCACTCTTGACATGAAGTATCAGGACATATATTCTTCGCAGGAATTAGCTTCATTCATTATTTATGCGCATATTTTGCATATGCGGAAGGAGGAATACAAGATGAAGCGACGTAACATGGTACTTGCGGTATTCGCAATGGTGAGCCTGCTGGTGCTCTCTGGTACACAGAGCGTATTTGCGGCTCCGATTAAAATTGGCGTAGCGGGTGCTCATACCGGAGACCTCGCGTCCTACGGTCTGCCGACCGTCAACGCCGCCAAGCTCGTCGTCAAGGACTTCAACGACAAGGGCGGCATCAACGGACAGAAAGTAGAGCTTGTCATCGAGGACGATCAGTGCAAGCCCGAACTCGCGACGAACGTCGCCGCCAAGCTGGTAAGCTCAAAAGTCGTTGCGGTCATTGGCCACATCTGCTCGGGAGCCACAAAGGCGGCGCTCGGGATTTACAAAGATTCCAAGATTGTTACCATTTCGCCCTCTGCGACAAACCCGCCGCTTACCCAGAGTGGCGAGTATCCGAACTTCTTCCGCACCATCGCTTCGGATGATGCGCAGGCAAAACTCGCGACCAATTTCCTTATCAAAACGCTCAAACTGAAAAAGATCGCCGTACTCCACGACAAAGGCGACTATGGCAAAGGCTTTGCCGAACTTGTGAAGCAGTATGCGGAGGAAGATGGCATCCAGGTAGCTCTGTTCGAGGGGATCAGCCCCGGTGCCCCGGACTACTCCGCGGTAATCAACAAGATCAGCAATGCGAAAGTTGACGGCGTGGTGTGGGGAGGCTATCATCCCGAAGCGTCCAAACTCGTCCAGCAGATGAAGGACAAAGGCATGAACATTTCCTTCATTTCCGATGACGGTATAAAGGACGACACCTTCATCGAAGTCGCCGGCAAATATTCCGAGGGCGTCTATGCGACCGGCCCGACCGATACTTCCACCAACCCCCTCGCAATCAAAGCCATTGCAGATCACAAAAAAGAGTTTGGTGCCGAGCCTGGCGCATTCTTCCTCAATGCCTATGGAGCCACGCAGGCCCTTCTCAATGCTATTGCAAAAGCCGGTTCTACCGATTACAACAAGATTGTAGCAGCGCTGCAGTCCGAATATGTCGACACGGCGCTTGGTAACATCAGTTTTGACAAGAGAGGTGATATCATAGGATTCGGATTCTCCGTCTTCCAGGTCCAAAACGGCAAGTACGTAGAATTGAAGTAAGGCTTTATTCTGCGAGCCTCTTTGAAGCCGTTCTGGCATAAAAGTCGGAACGGCTTCTTTTTAGAATTCACTTCCCAAGGATCAGCACATGGAATATTTTTTAAAGCTTTTCTTGAGCGGCACGGCGAAGGGCAGCATCTATGCCCTCATCGCGCTGGGATATACCATGGTCTATGGTATTATTCAGCTCATCAACTTTGCCCATGGTGAAATCTACATGATCGGTGGGTTTACCGCCCTTATTTTTGGCGGGTTTTTCTTTTCAAAGGGCATGCCTGTTGGTTTTGTTTTACTCTTTTCGGTGTTGCTCTCCATTATATACGCGGCCGCCTTCGGCTATACAATAGAAAAAATTGCCTACCGCCCGCTTCGGGGCAAGCCTCGTCTTTCAGCGCTCATCAGCGCGATCGGCGTTTCCATGGTTTTACAAAACTTCGTCTTGCTCGCACAGACTGAAAAATTCCTGCCCTTCCCTTCGTATCTTCCTGAATTCAAATGGCTCCAGCCATATAAGGAATATATAAACTCGACGCAACTTATCATTCTTGGGGTTACTGCCGTCATCATGGTGCTGCTCACATTCCTGATCAAATTTACCCGCATGGGAAAAGCAATGCGGGCGACGGCGCAAGACATGCACATGGCCCAACTCGTCGGAGTCGACATCAACCAGGTCATCTCGATGACATTTATTATCGGCTCCGCGCTGGCCGCGATCGGCGGCGTGCTCATCTGCTCCTATATGGGACAGATCAACTACTACATTGGGTTCATCGCAGGCATCAAGGCCTTTGTCGCCGCTGTCCTCGGCGGCATCGGGAGCATCCCCGGCGCCGTTCTTGGGAGTTTTGTGCTTGGCTGGACAGAAAGTCTGGGTACTGGCTATATCTCGAGCGATTATGAAGATGCCTTCGCATTCATCATTCTCATCGTAATCCTTCTTATAAAGCCCGAGGGGATTCTCGGCCGGACCCGGAGACAGAAGGTATAATCTATGAAAGTACGTTCAATTCTTGCAGATGTCAGAAAATCGCTGGGTATTGCCGTCTGGTCCATGGTGCTGCTCTTCCCGCTCATGGTGATGAAGGTCAGCGTGACGAGGGGCGTCGCTCAGGTCCAATTCCGCTGGAATTTCCTGCCTTTCGTGGGCATTGCGGGGTTTGTGCTCTCTTTCGCATGGAGAATCGCCCTTGAATGGAAAGACAGACGCGGAAACAACAAGTCCGAAGGCACTTTCAGCAGGGTAAAGGCATGGAGCGGCCAATATTTTGCAAGGCCGGCTGTGCGGACAAGTGCATTGCTGGCGCTTCTGAGCTTCGTAATTGCCTATCCGTTCCTGTTCGGAATGTACCATACCAATATCATGATCACCGCCTTCATCTATGTGATCCTTGCGCTCGGCCTCAATATCGTCGTCGGTCTGGGGGGGCTGTTGAACCTTGGATACGCGGCATTTTTTGGAGTCGGCGCCTATACCTATGGCCTTATGTGGAAGTATCTCGGTCATTCATTCATTGCCGCGGGCATCGATCCTGGTTGGCTATTTTGGATTTCGCTTCCGCTGGCAGGCATCATGGCCTCACTCTTCGGCATATTGCTCAGCCTTCCCGTATTGAGATTGCGCGGTGACTATCTGGCCATCATTACGCTGGCCTTCGGCGAAATCTTCCGCATGGTGATGCAGAATTCGAGCGATATCACAGGGGGAGCGACAGGCATAAGCCTCATTCCGCGGCCGTGGTTCTTCGGCCACAAACTGCCGCCCCCCCAGGCAGCAACCTATATCTACTTCATCGCCATTGTACTCGTGATAATCACTATTTTCATCGTGCGGAGAATCGAGGACTCGAGGGTAGGACGGGCGCTCGAAGCGATGCGTGAAGATGAGGTTGCCTGTGAAGCGATGGGCATCAATCTCGTCAAAAACAAATTGATCACATTCGCGCTCGGCTCATTCTGGGCAGGGATCGCGGGAGTCATCATGGCGGCTCAGACCACGTATATCAATCCCGACAGTTTCACGCTGTGGGAGTCGATCATCATTCTCATGGCGGTCGTCATCGGCGGGACAGGCTCGATTCCAGGCGTAATAGGCGGCGCGATTCTTTTGAAGCTCCTGCCTGAGTATTTCCGGGCACTCGCGCAGTACCGGATGCTCATCTATGGCATAGCCATGGTTCTCGTCATCATCTTCAAACCCGATGGTCTCATCCCCCGGAAACGCAAACAGTATACCTTCGAAGAAAAGGAACTTTCCAAATGAGCACCCAACAATTGCGATCAAAAGATGCGATACTGGAAATCGACAACCTCGTCATGACCTTCGGAGGCTTGCGTGCCATCGATGGTGTCTCTATGCATATCGACGAAGGCGAAATCGCGGCGCTCATAGGCCCGAACGGCGCCGGGAAAACCACAATTTTCAACTGCATAACGGGTGAGTACAGACCGAATGAAGGAACGGTCAGGATCCGCAACCGCGAAGGCCATGTCGAAGAGATTCATAGTCTCAAGCCCAATGTCATCAACCAGAAGGGCCTCGCGCGCACCTTTCAGAACATCCGTCTTTTCAGCAACATGAGTGTACTCGAGAACGTCATGATAGGTCGACACAACTCGCTCAAGGCGGAGATTTTCAAAGCGATTTTGCGCGATGCGTCCACCAGGGAAGAAGAACAGCGTGTCATCGAAGAGAGCTATCTCATTCTCAAAAAGCTCAAACTGGACATGTATGTCAACGAAACGGCAAAAAATCTTCCCTATGGCGAACAGCGCCGCCTGGAAATCGCACGAGCGCTTGCGACCGATCCGTTCTTGCTCTTACTAGACGAGCCAGTGGCCGGCATGAATGCTCAGGAGACCAAAGAACTCGAAGAGACTATCAACATCATCCGGAACCAGGAGCACATTACGATTTTGCTCATAGAACACGACATGAGCCTTGTCATGGATGTGAGCGAGCGCATTTATGTGCTGGACTACGGCAAGCTCATCGCCGAGGGTCCACCGCATGAAATCAAGAGAAATCCAGATGTCATCAAGGCATATCTAGGAGAGTAATATGGCACTGCTCGAATTGAAAGACGTCCATACCTTCTATGGAAACATTCAGGCCTTGAAAGGCATATCGATCTCAGTCGACGAAGGAGAAATTGTCACGCTGATCGGCGCAAATGGCGCCGGAAAAACGACGACACTCATGAGTATCTGCGCTATCACTCCCCTTCGCTCAGGACAAATTTTATTGAATGGCAAAGAAATATCAAGAGTCAGCCCTAACAAGATCGTCAAAATGGGTGTGTCGCAGGTACCAGAGGGCAGGCGCATATTTCCCCAGCTCAGCGTGTCGGAAAACCTGGACATGGGTGCTTTTCTGCGCACCGACAAGGAAGGTATAAAGCGCAACATGGAAGAGGTTTTTGCGATTTTCCCGCGGCTCGCGGAGCGGCGGAATCAGCTTGGTGGAACTCTCTCCGGCGGCGAGCAGCAGATGCTTGCAATTTCCCGCGCACTCATGGCCAATCCGCACCTGCTTCTGCTCGACGAGCCGTCGCTCGGCCTCGCCCCCCTCGTGGTTCAAAACATCTTTGAGGTCATCCAGAAAATCAACAAAGAGCGTAAAACTACCATCCTGCTCGTCGAACAAAATGCGAACATGGCGCTTAAAATAGCCAACAAAGGCTATGTCATGCAGAACGGCATCATTAAAAGTGCCGATACCGCGGCACATCTGCTCGAAAACGAGGAAGTGCGAAAGGCATATTTGGGCCTGTAGTAATTCGGAAGTATATTATAAAGAGAATCTCATCCCGAACAAATATTCCATGGAGGTCCACCATGAAAGTTGGCCAACGCATGACGCGGAATCCGATTACCATCACTCCGGATATGACCGTACCCGAAGCCCAAGCTATCATGCGCCGCGAAAAAATCAAGCGGCTGCCCGTCGTCGACAACAACGGAAGGCTTATTGGCATCGTTACTTCCCTCAATCTTATCCACGCATCGCCTTCTCCCGCCTCATCGCTCGATATCTATGAAATGCACTATCTGCTCTCAAAGCTCAAAGTCGAAAAGGTGATGACGAAAAATGTCATCACCGTGACCGAAGATCTGCCCATAGAGGAAGCTGCGCGCATCATGGCAGACAACAGCATTTCAGGCCTACCGGTTATGCGCGGCGATATTCTTGTGGGCATCATCACCGAAACCGACCTTTTCAAGCTGTTCATCGAGCTGTTTGGCGCCCGGCACAAGGGTATCCGGCTCACCCTGCTCCTTCCCGAGAAAAGAGGCGAGCTCGCGAAACTCTCGACCGCGATTACCAAGAGCGGCGGTAACATCATCTCATTCGCCACCTTCGAGGGCGAAGATCCGACCAACGGCTACTGTGTCGTCAAGGTGAGCGGCGTGGACAAGAACGCACTGGTCACCGCGATCGCCCCCGTTGTCGAGAAAGTGGTCGATATCAGGGAGACCTGAGGCGGTATCAGTCGGCAACGGTGATTCGACATCGGAACAGGGAGCGGCAGATTTTGATTGCCGGGCCGCCAAAGATCGGGACGCGCGTATCCGGCAATCGCAGCCACTTTGCCACATTCCTCATCATAGCTATAGTCGCCTCGCCGACGAATCTCAACTTCGATACAGGATTTCCTGAGTATTTCAAGGGCGGGCAATGGAAGAAAATGCTCGTCGGTTTCGGACTGGCGGCGGTGATTGTTGGTATTTCGCTCGGGCTCTCCACGCTCGTTCCCGCGGATTTCCAGACGATGGTGACCATCCTGTTTATCACGAGTCTCGCGCTCGCCGCATCCTTTGTGCCACGCATTCGCGCGCTGCCCATGACCTTCCCGACGAGTATTTTCTCTATGTGTTCGCGGTGGCGGTCGGCGCGATGGGCAATATCGTCCAGATTTTCAATAGCGCGGGCATGTACTTCGTGTATGTGGCGCTGGTGCTTTTTGGCTCGTTTCTGCTCCACGCCGCGCTCTGCGCCCTCTTCAATATCGATGTGGACACCATGCTGATCGTGTCGGTCTCCGCGATCTGCTCGCCACCCTTTGTGGGCGTTGCCGCCGTGTCCATCAAGGCGCGCAAGCTCATTCTGCCGGGCATCACGACAGGTATCATCGGGTACGCGGCGGGGAATTATCTCGGAATCGCGCTCGCTGAGGCCTTAAAAGCGCTCGGAGGATGAGAAGAGCCGTAATTCCCCAAATGCGCTCCGCGCAGCCTCCAGAGTCCTGGCGATGTCCTCTTCGGTGTGCGCCAGCGACATGAACCAGTTGTGGTGAGGATGCATGAATACTCCCCGATCCGCCATCGCGGCGATCATCGGCACTGCGCTCATCCAATATGTTCCCGTGATAAAGAAGCTTGAGGCTGTTTCCCTGAGCCCATCCGTTCCGAGCAACACCGAAATCGGATAGCCGTTGGCAAGCGCCTTTCCCATCGTGATCAAATCGGGGTGAGCCCCAAAGAACGTATGGCTGCCGTGTATATCGAGCCTGAAATTGGCTCTGATGTCATCCATGATGAAATATGCGCTCTCGGCGCGGCACAAGCGCTCGACGGCCGTCAGAAACTCCGGCGTCGGCAGCTGCTGAGGTTTGTAAGTCGAATGGTGATAAGGTGTGTGGTATAGGCAATTTTATGATCTATTGCCTGACGGACGTTCTTCAACTGCAGCTCCACGCCGTCCTTGATCAGCGTGCCTCTGATATGAAGGCCATATGACCGGCCAAAAATACTCATCGCAAGCTCGGTGCGTCCCGCCCCCATCAGCCCCGCGATTCCGACTATCTCCCCTTTATGCACCTTGATGCTTGCGTTTTTTATAACCTGCCGATCAGGATTCAGCGGGCTGAAAACATTCCAGTCTTTTACCTCAAAACTGATGTCTCAATCTTGGGGATGCGCTTCGGAAAACGAGATGGGAAATGAGAATCGACGTTAAACCCTGTTTCTTCAAATCCAGAAGAAGATTCAGCAAGTGTTCCGAATCGTCTTCATTGAGGGAGGCGGTCGGCTCGTCGAGAATAAGAAGCTTGACTTTCTTTGAGAGCGTCTTGGCAATTTCGACAAGCTGCTGTTTGCCAACACTGATATCCTTGACCGCAATATGAGGGTTTTCTTTCAGGCCGACAAGATCAAGAAGTCCTTTTGCATCGCTGTATGTATGTTGTGTCCCAATTGATAATTTTATGGTGCGCCCTTTCATTTCCCAGAAAAATATTCTCTCCGACAGACAGATACGGAGACAAAGCCAATTCCTGGTGAATGATGCCGATGCCTATTTTTTCGCTGTCCCGGACTTCCCGAAATGTACGCTCTACTTTTTCGAATATAATATGTCCACTGTATGTTCCATGAGGATATACACCGCCCAGAATGTTCATGAGTGTGGACTTCCCTGCGCCATTTTCTCCGACAAGGGCATGGATCTCGCCCTGTTTTATCGCCAGGGTGACATCCTTCAGTGCGGTCACCCCCGGGAACTGCTTCGTAATATTGTACACCACAACAGAACAGCAGGATTGGCCCCGCGAGTTCGTCCCGGAGCCAATTCCGTGCTGGTTCGTTACCAGACTTACTGAATATCCGACTCTTTATTAGCAATTTCCCAATTTTCAACACTATATAAATCCGATACTTACCCCTATATTCGACGCATTGAGCCAATCGCGACTCTCAAGTCAACCAATTTTCATTTTATTCCGTGTATGGCAGCGAGTTCGTGAACTTCATCGCATCGGTGATGACTGCGCGGCTTATTAAGAAGTTCGATGAAACGGGCTTGTTCTCCGAAATGACCTACAACGATATTATGAGTCAGCTTTCATCAGCCAAGAAAGTGAACACCCATGGGAACGGTGAGTGGGAATACGTCAGAACAACGAGGACTACCGAAGACGCCTTGGCCAAGCTTGGTCTGCTCCCCAAACCGGAAGAACCACCTAGAAAGAAACGAGGAAGACCCCGAAAAGAAGTGGCCCAGAACGCACCAAAAAGGAAACGAGGGAGACCTAGAAAAAATCCAGCTTAAACGCATATAGCGTTGAAAATTGGGAAATTGTTAATTAGAATAAGGTGGCAGACGAGAGCTTCTAGGAGGTGAGGATGAAGAAGGCAAGCCTGCTCATTGGATTATTGACCTTGCTAATTCTGGGCTGCGCGACCCCGCCACTAGCTCCGCCTCCAGTCAGCGATATCTGGCCTAAAATATATCAGGATGAGACCTACCTTGCGAGTTTCGAATCGAGTTGGACCGAGGACGAGGCTGTGGGGGTTATACGGAATCTTCAAAATTCCTTTGTTGAAAACAACGCTAATCTACCGATTACTGAGCTCAATGTCGACGCCTTTGGCGTGAGGGCTCGCTGGTCCTGGGTGGAGATGGGGAATATTCAGAAGAGCGCAGGCTTTATTATTCCTTTCGATCAAGTCACCTCCGTTTTACTGGAAAATTATCCTGCCAGCGACAATCCTTATAAATGGGGAATCAACGTTTACATAAAGGGCGTTAATCCGGTGGTCTTAAGAATGCCGAATAGGGAAGCTGCAGAGCGTTTCGGCAAGGCTGTCATCGTATTGGCGAAAGCTCGTAAGGCGCCTTTGAGTATGCCCAACATGCGTTTTGGCGCGGCTGTTGGCTCGTTGACGGCGGACCAGGCGAAAGCGGCCGGCGTTCTGCAATCCGCTGGGGTGATCGTATCGTGGGTGTTCCGCGAGAGTCCGGCAGAAAAGACTGGTTTTTCAGCCCAGGATATCATCACTTCCGTGGCGGGCAAAACTGTACAAAAAGGGCAGGAATTGTTCGATAGTATTGAAGCTGCGGCTGCGGCTGGGGCTACGGAGCTGAAAATTGACGGTCTTCGCAGAACCTACAGAACAGAGGGTGACAAATACGTGGAGGTTTTCGTCCCGATTCGATTCACGCTTCCCATTATCCAGCCCGGAGGTGCGAAATGATGACACTTCGACCGAGACCGAAGCCTTCCATGGTACTCGTGGCTGTAACCGTACTGTTCGTCGCGATGGGCGCTCAGGTGTCTGCACAGTCCCAAACACAGGCGCCCAATCAGTTGCCCTCGCCTAACCAAGCCCCAGCGCCGGGCGGTACTCCGGTGACTGATCCTAATAGCGTAAAGCCTGCCTGGCAGATCGAAAAAGAATTGAGCGCCGCGCCGGCGACGCCTATGCCAAGCTTTGATGTTTTTTTCATGGGGTATGAGTTGCCGCAATATTCCGGGAACCTTGCTGACGAGCTTGCAGACTGGGAGAGTTTGTTCAACTTCAGTTTTGGCATGGATTCGTCCACGACGCTGCGTTCGTCGTTTTTGAACGGGGTAGAAGGCGATCTGGCCTTGACTTTCAATGATAACGGCTCGCGGATGCTCATGAACAGCATGGCGATTTTTGGGTACTCGATAAATCTCATGCCGCTCCGGCTCAATCTGGGGGCTAGGGTAGGCCTATCCATTCTTGACATCACCGATAACAGGCCGGGTTATAGCACCTATACTGGGCTTGGTTATATTGTCGGGCCCGAGGCTTCGCTCTACCTTTATCTAGGCGCAGATACCTGGCTCTGGGCGCGTGGGCGTTATTCCTACGCCCAATACGCCATGCTCACAGGCAGTGTGGCCTCGGGGGACGATCAGCTTTCTACTGTTAGCATCCAGGCGGGATTGGCGTTCGATTTATAGCCCAGCGCGATGTCGCGTCTAGGGGCGCCGCAGCCTGCTAGCGGTGTACGATCATGTTCTGCGTATAGGGCAAGGCTTTGGCGCTAAGCCGCTTCTTTTTTCTTTCACCCAAGACCCAGGCGCCGATTACCGATGCCAGCAAGCTGGCTCCAGCTATGCCCGCAAAGGCAAAGGGGCTGTTTTGGAAGGGCAGAGGAACGTTCATGCCGTACAGGCCCGACACCATCGATGGAATCATGAGCGCTATGGATATGATGGTGAGGCGTCGCATAACGATGTTCAAGTTGTTGGATATTACGCTGGCGAAGGCGTCCATGGTTCCGGTGAGTATGGATGAATAAATATTTGCCATTTCGATAGCCTGCTTGTTGTCGGTAAGCACATCTTCCAGCAGGTCCTGCTCGTCCTCGCCAAAACGGATCAAGGGGGACTTCTGTAATTTTTCCAGCAAGAGCTCGTTCGATTTAAGGCTGGTGGTAAAGAACACTAATGACTTTTGGATGGTGAGCAACTGGATTAGTTCGTTGTTGCGCACCGATTTCTGCAGTTCCCGCTCGATTATTGCGGTTTTTTTGTTCAGCTCCTTCAAGGCTCGTAGGTAACTCAGGGCAGCCCTTCCCAGGAGGTGAAGTACGAAGGAGCTTTTGTTGGTTATGCTCAGGTCTCGGACTCTGTGGCCTGTAAGGTCGTCGAGCACATCGCTGGAGCGCTGGCAAATGGTGATGATTTTATCGGGGTAGATGATGATGCCCACCGGGACGGTGAAAAAGGTAACTTCGAAGCTGTCGTCAAAGACGGGGAGCCTGACGATGAGGGCAGTGTATTCGTCTTCTTTTTCAATGCGGGCTTGCTCGTCGATATCCATAATATCGGCGAGCAGTTCACCGGCTATGCCAAATTCTTTTTCCAGCCTGGCCAGGTCTTCTTTGCTTACATTGCGAGCGTCGATCCAGCAGTCTTTTTCAACATGATCGCACTGGCTTAAGCCCCGGGCTCCCTGGGTTCTGATCAGTATCATGGCGGTTTCTCCTTAAGCGGCGCTGCCCGGAGAAACCGGATGAGGTCCTTATGTCTAGTCTTATATCTAGTCTAAGGGCCGGAACCGGCTATCTTCGGGAAGAACCGAGTGAGTTAACTTGTCGAGGCAACTATGGTATGGGGTGCTACTACCCCCGCCGTCAGTACCGGACATGGTGCTTCCTCCCGCTGATTGATGGGTCCCCTAGGGGGACCGGTTCCATGGTTAAGGTAACAGAAAAGCGCCGAAGCTTCAAGCGAAATTTTTATGAGGCGGATGTTGTTAAGGGGGCGGCGGTCTTTACCAAGGCCGCCGCCCTGGCGAAGTCCATGGTACTTCCGCCCTCCACGCAGACGGCGCAGCCTGGGTGCAGCGACGCGATGAAGTGTGTTTCCATCCGCTCCATCGGGTACTGGCCCTTTGTGCGCTCTACATCCCCTCTCTCGCCGATGATAATCCGATGTACGGTGACTTGCGTGGAATGGAGATCAACACCGATAAACTCGTTGTACATCGGTCCTCCTTCCGTAAGGGTGGCGGTTTCGACAGAAATGGATCGGGCACCTCCTCGCCAAAGATATGGCGCGTCCTCTATTCGGGTTTCCGTGCCTAACAGCGCGGCCCCATTAGATCGTCCGGTGAAGGCTGGCCAATCCCCGTAAGGGCTTACGCTTGCGCGTATCCCAGTCTGACCCCCAGCCTTCATCTTTTGTCCGTCGATTCCGATTTCCTTATGATACCTCCACCGGCCGATACCGCAAGTCAGCAAATCATTGTTGGCTTTCGATTCTTCTCATGATATCCCCGATTGTTAACCAGGCTGGGATAACGTGAATTTTTTTGCCATCCTGGAGAATTTCATCCGTGGTATCGGCGGTGATGATGATGCCTTCCGATAGGTCGAAATACGAAAGCGCCGATATAAGGCCGCGCAGTTCCCGTTCTTGGTTGTCCTGGGTCAATTCCCAGCATACTTGAATGCAGAGGGGCGCTCCGGTGCCCGCCCCGTCTACCGCGCCAGCCCCACTATGAGGGTGGACGATGAAATCACATTCCCCATCTTTGTCTGAAAAATAATAGATATCGTCGGTAACCCACCTTAGTTCCTGGAATACGAAGTTTTCAAGAAGGGCGCCGGAGTTTTTCGTAAAGGAGAGCGAGCCGGTATGAATAAGGCCGGGATCAACGATATAGAGTTTTTTCGGGGCGAGGGATTGGACTTTCGCCGACCAGGAAAACCTGGGAACCAGCTTCATCAGATAGGCGGCCTCGAAATACGAAAAGTAGTCCAGAATCGTGGAGGGCGATTTCACCCCAATCGTCCTTGTCAGATTGCTGGGCGAGACAAAATTGGCGGCATTCGACAGTAGGAGCGTGAATAGCCGCTTCAGCGAGGCGACATCGCGTATACCATGTCGAACAGCGATGTCGCGGTACAGGATATCGGTCTGCAGCTGCACCAGAATATCGGCGTTGCCCGTCTTGAGATATTCGGGGAAACCACCTTGCCGCAGATATTCATCGAGCGAGGACAGGCTTCGCCGTTCTTGCCTAAAAGCCAGAAATTCGCTATAGGAGAAAGGAAAAAGCTCCTTGGTGATGTGCCTGCCGGTGAGCTTCGTTCCCAACTCTCCGCTTAAAAGCGAGGCATTCGAACCTGTAGCGATAACCTGGTACCGTTCATCCAGTTTTTGCCGGATAAAGAGTTCCCAGTTTTCAGCCGCCTGGATTTCATCGAAAAAAAGAAGCCTGGCTCCGGATTCGGCGATCACTGTATCGAGAAGCCAAAAATCGGAGGTTGTAAATCCATACAGGCGCAGATCGTCGAAATTGAAATAGAAATACGGCTTACCCAGCTTCCTGGTGAACTGATGAAGCAGCGTGCTTTTACCGCAGCGACGTATGCCCGACACGATGAGCGCATGCGTATCGATATCCGGCAGGGCGGCGAGCGACTCGCGCTCGAGCCCCATATCGAGGGCTTCAACCTGCCGCTTCTGGCTCGCGGCTACATCACGGAGTTCAGACAGTTTCATAAGACTAAGTATACTTCCATATCCTACATTATTCCATTATTATCGGAATATATATTCCATTACTAACGGTTATGGTTAACAAATGGTGTTAGACCCCAATTTTTTCTTTTTTTTATTGTCTACAATCTTATATTTCGATACTTTTATCACTAATTAAGCAACAAATCCGTGCCAATCAGCATTACTTGCAGGGCGCTTCTAGCCCCGGGCATTGCAAGGCTTGGGTAAGGAGGGTTTCCTTGGTTACCGTTGAGAATGTTCGAAAATCGTACTCCAGCGTGCTGGCGGTGGACGATCTTTCATTTCAGGCGAAGCCAGGAGAAATATTCGGGCTCATCGGGCCCAATGGCGCTGGCAAGTCCACAACGATTCGCATGATCATGAATATCATCGCCCCAGATTCTGGGCGGATTTTATTCGACGGCAAGCCCTTGGCCGAGTCTGATAAATCGCGCATCGGCTATCTGCCCGAAGAGCGCGGCCTCTACAAGAAGGCCAAGCTGGGGGAGGTGCTGGAATATCTGGCCGCTATCAAAGGCGCCGCCAAGGCCGATGCGCGGGCTTCCATCAATACATGGTTAGCCCGCTTCGATCTTATGGAGTGGAAAAACCGCAAGGTATCCGAGCTCTCCAAGGGCATGGCTCAAAAGGCGCAATTCATTGGAGCGGTAGCGCACAACCCCTCGGTGGTGTTTTTCGACGAGCCCTTCTCGGGGCTAGATCCGCTGGCTCAGGACCAGCTACTGGGGGTTATGACAGAGCTCAAGGAAAAAGGCGCCACGATACTGTTTTCAACCCATATCATGGAGCATGCGGAAAAGATTTGCGAGCGCATCCTGTTGATGCACAAGGGCAGGATGGTATGCACCGGCACCATGGGGGAGATCAAGGCCCGCTATGGAAAAAATGCGGTGCAGCTGGAGTTCGACGGAGATGCGGGTTTTATCAAGCATTTAGACTACGTAGCCTCGGTGAGTGCGTATCCGCGATGGATAGAAGTTGAGCTGAAGGAAGGCGCCGATTCCAACACGCTGTATTCGGCGCTGGCTGGTCGTCTCAAGGTTAGGCGATTCGAGACGGTAGCGCCTTCTTTGCATAAGATTTTTATAACCCAAGTGGGCGGGGTTGGGGAGGCCGATGGGACTGCGTTGCCTGGCGCCGCGGTGAGCGATAGTGGGGTGGGCGCCCAAGCCGGGGAGGCAAACGATGTCCAAGCTTAAACACGTTGTGCGGCACGAGTTCAGGCTCACCGCGGCCAACAAGGCTTATGTCATCCTCACAATTTTAGGGCCCTTCCTCATCTTCGCGGTAACCGTGTTGCCTTCTCTGCTTACGCAAGAACCTGGGGCTTTTGCGGCGGGTAAGCCTATTGCCGTCTATCAGGCTCCCGAAGCGCTGCGCGGCGCGTTGAGCGCTTCGTTTGCCACGATGGATATAAAAGTGGAGTCGGTGGATGATGAAGCCGTGGCCAAGCAATCGGTATTGAGCGGCGACTGGGTGGGCTTGTTGTCTGTCGAGGCTGGCTGGCCAGACTCGGGCAAAGCGGTATGGTATTCCAAGAGCGGTTCGGAAGTGGCCTTGTACGGCACCGCGCAGGCGGCACTGGAAGCGGCAGCCAGGGAAATTAAAATTGTAGAAAGCGGCATAGATCCGGCTCTAGTGGCCAAGGTGCTTCAAAGCCCCTCCTTCGAGGTGGTAAAGCTGGAAGCCGGAGGCGGGGAGACAAAAGCGGGTGCGGATTCGTTCTTCAGCGTGCTTATGACGGCCTTGGTGTTTGTCATGATCATCTATATGACTGTGCTCCTCTACGGCCAAATGATCGGGCGCTCGGTGGTTACCGAGAAGACATCCAAAACCGTGGAGATCATGCTCTCCAGCGTGACAAGCAGGGAGCTGATGTTCGGGAAGATACTCGGGCTCGGGCTGGCTGGAATTCTTCAGTACGCCATCTGGATCGGGATGGTGTTCGTGTTGAGGACCGTTGTGGGGCCTGTGTTCAATATGACAATACCCTCGGGGCTTTCGATGGTAAATGTGCTGTGGTTGGTCGTATTCTTCATCCTAGCCTTTTTTCTCTATTCCTCGGCCTATGCTGCCATGGGAGCCGCATCCGAAGACGAGCAGCACCTGGGTCAGATGGCATGGCCTCTTTTGATATTTCTAATGGTGCCCTTTGTTATGATAGGAACCCTCACCTCCAATCCCGATTCGAGGATCTCGGTTATTTTGTCGATCTTTCCCATGACGAGCCCCATTGTCATGCTGATTCGGATTCTCGTGTCCGAGCCCCCAGTCTGGCAGATTGCCTTATGCCTCGGGCTTTTAGTGGCGGCTGTGGCGGGCATGGCCTTGCTCGCGGCCAAGATATTCCGGGTGGGCATCCTTATGACCGGCAAACGGCCCCGCCTTAAGGAAGTTATCAAATGGGTGAGAGTGAGGGGTTGAACTAGGAATTTTGACAGGTTGAAATAAGAATTTTGACAGGATAACAATGATTTTCAGGAATATTTTCATGTTGATCATGGCAATCCTGTTATCCCGTCCTCTTTTTCGGAAGTAAAATGGCAATATTTTCGGAAGTAAAAGCTTGATTTTTTCGGAAGTTTATGTTGTTATGATAATATCAAGGGCCTCACTGTGTATCGGAGGTGCTTATAATGGCAGGACTTCCGGCTAAAGATCCGAGAAAATATCGAAAACGAATCGCGGACACCATTCTCAAAGATAAACTGTCAGCAAGCGGCGCTGTTCTTATCGAAGGACCCAAATGGTGCGGAAAAACATGGACAGCCACGGCGGCATCGAATAGCCAGCTTTTTTTGGAAGATCCCGATAGGCAAGTTTCTTACCTGAAAGCGGCTGACACAAAGCCTTCCATGCTATTGCGGGGCGAAGCTCCGCGCTTGCTGGACGAATGGCAGACTGCCCCAGTGCTTTGGGATGCTGTACGATTTGCCGTGGATCAGCGCGGAAAACCAGGGCAATTTATTCTTACCGGCTCTGCAGTGCCAGTGGATAATGTCGTTCAGCATAGCGGTACAGGGCGTATATCCCGTATGCTTATGAGGCCTATGAGCCTATTTGAATCATCTGAATCGAATGGCAGTGTTTCCATTAAAGACTTATTCGATGGCGAATGCGAAATAGAAAGCTTTTCAAATCTCAGTGTTGAACAAATCGCCTTTGCCATCGCTCGAGGCGGCTGGCCCGCCTCACTGGGTAGTGACGACAAAACAGCTTTGCTACGTGCAATCGATTATGTGGAGGCTGTCATAAATGCTGATGTTTCTCGGGTAGATGGGATTAACAAGAATCCCAACCGGGTTCGTGCGCTTATGCGTTCTCTTTCGCAAAATATATCAACAACAGCCTCTAATGAAACAATTCGAGCCGATATCGCGAGTAGTGATGAGGACGAAAATATTTCTGACAAGACAATTTTGCAATATCTACGAGCCTTGGATCGAATATTCGTCACCGACAATTTACCTGCATGGAATCCGGCGCTTCGCTCCAAGACCGCTATTCGAACCTCGCCAAAGCGGCAATTTGCCGATCCTTCTATTGCTGTGGCTACGATGCGCCTAAGCCCTGGTCGGATATTGGATGATTTCGAGTATTTCGGTTTTTTATTCGAATCGCTCTGCGACAGGGATTTGCGGGTGTATGCCGAGGCTAATGATGGGCAGCTTTTTCACTACCGTGACTCAAGCGGTCTGGAAGCGGACGCTGTTATATGCCTGAATGACGGACGCTGGGCTTCGATCGAAATCAAACTTGGTAAAAGGGAGATCGAAGAAGGGGCGAAGCATCTGATTGATCTTAAAAATAAAATTAATCTTGAGAAAATGAAAGAACCTTCTTTTTTAATGATAGTCACTGGAACTGAGGTGGCCTATCGGAGGGATGATGGAGTGTTTGTAGTCCCTATTGGGTGTTTGAAAAATTAAGTTTTAGGTCAAACCCCACAGACCAGTTCTGATAAAAAACCGTTTATGGATGCTGGGGTTCGGTGAGAAATTGAAATAGGCCTTGGACAAGGCCTTAGACAGGATAACAAGACAAAACAGGGTTTACAGGAAAAGCTTTTGGTAAAGAGAATTAACCTTCTTTTTCTTTCTTTACCCAAAACTCTTTCCTGTTGGTCATGTTTCTCCTGGTATCCTGTCCTCGCTCGGTCTTTAACTTTCCCCGGTAATATCGTACCTTAGTGATGAAGTTTGGGCGTTTGCCCGGGCTTACAACACGTTTCGGAGACGCCCCGTGGACGTCCGTGTCCTTCCCAAGCCTCCCGGCGACCTCATGACAACCCGACTTCTCCAGCAGACTAATTTCTGGAGCAAATTTAAGCACCGGCTGGGCTGGAACGCCCAGGCTTTCGACCTGGAAGTGGACGGAAAAGCCTCGGGGGATGTGCTTATCCTGCTGCGTGACTTAGCAAGCGGTAGGCGGATCGCCTATTCTCCCTTCGGGCCCGAGTATCTACCGGACAACGATCGGAGGGGCGAGTACCTGACAACCCTTTCCTCGGAACTTGCGGCGTATCTGGGGAAGTCCTGCATCTTTGTGCGCTGGGACCTGCCCTGGATTTCGCCCTACGCCGAAGAGAAAGACAGCTACGATGATGAAGGCTACTGGCTGGGACCACCAGAACCACGCTTACGAGAGCTGCGGATGAACTGGAGCGTGACTGATGTGGGGCTTCGCAAGGCGCCAACGGATATTCTGCCCCCCGATACGATAACCTTAGACCTCCATGGCGATGAGGAGAGCCTCCTCGCCCGGATGCGCCCTAAAACCCGGTACAATATTGGCCTGTCGGTGAGGCGGGGAGTGCGGGTGCGGGAGGGCGGCGGAAAGGACCTGGGCATCTGGCAGCAACTCTACAATCAAACTGCGCGGCGAAACGGCATTCTTGCCCATGGATCACGCTACTTCGAATCGCTATTAAGCATAGGCAAGACAGATGCCGAGGCTAAGCTGCTCATAGCAGAAAAAAACGGCAAGCCCCTGGCGGCCATGTTTCTATCCAGCTCAGCCGACAGGGCAACCTACCTCTACGGTGCCTCTTCAGGAGAAAAGCGCAGCCTTATGGCTCCCTATGCTCTCCAATGGGAGGCGATCAGGCAGGCCAGAAAAAATGGCTGCACCAGCTACGACCTCTTTGGCATAGCGCCCAGGCCCGACCCCGAACACCCGCTCTATGGCCTCTACAGATTTAAAAGCGGCTTCGGCGGCACCATGATCCACCGACAGGGAGCCTGGGATTATCCCTACGACGAGAGAGCCTATAGTATATATTTGGCCCAAGAATCCACCGCCGGCGGATTTCATGTGTAAAGCAACAAATAAAGGAAGGATTTTTTGCTGCTGGCCATAGCGCTTATCTTCGTGCTCTTCGCGGGCGGATTCAGCATAAAGCGATCCGACCTTACACCGGTGTTCGCACCCACCATGACCCTGGCGACCAGCATAGGCAAGCTGGCTGATCTATTGGGCCTTAGCTTCAAGGAAAAGCCGAAAAACAAGCAAAAAATGGAGCTGGTAACCGTCCACGACACCAACTACGAGCTTATCGAACTCTTTATCGACCCCGACCTCTTCTCCTCCAGCGCCAGCCTGGCCAGCCTAGAGCTCCCCTCCGATGTAAGCGTGACCATGATAGCCCGAAAAGACAAGATCATCGCGCCCCGGGGCAACACCGTACTCAAGCCCGGGGTCATACTCACTATTCTGGTAGAAGAAGACAAGATAGGCTCGATAACCGAATCCATACTCGCCCGTTTCGAGACCGGTACATCAAAGGAGGCAGCGCATGCGGCACAGCTATCATAAAGAAGGGTCCTGGTGGATGAGTCCTTACAATGAAAAGCCCGAGGTGCTGGCGCTACGGAACCAGCCTGCCGAAATAATCATCCATGACGCCACCTTGCGTGACGGTGAGCAGACGCCCGGAGTGGTGTTCCGCAAGGAAGACAAGGTCCGCATCGCCAAGGCCTTGGACAAGGTAGGGGTACATAGAATCGAAGCGGGAATGCCCGCCGTGTCCAGGGGGGATTTTGAGGCAATAGGGGAAATTGTAGCCCTGGGTTTGAAATCCAAGATTTTCACTTTCGCCCGGGCTATAAACGAGAATGTGGACAAGGCTCTGGCCTGTGGAGCCCATGGCGTGGTGGTGGAAAACCCCTTGGCCATGTTTGCCACCCATCCGGCTCTTACCGGTCGCAAGGGCAAGATAGTCTTGGGCAAGAAGAGCGGCAGCCCCTCCGTGCTCTATAAGCTGAAAGAGCTTGGGTTATAGATTACAGTCTGAATTCGATCCTGGCTAAATCGCCGGTAAAGCCGAAGTGCTTGCTTAGAAAGAGGGATGAAGCATCCTGGTGTTTTAATGCGATGCGGCTTCCTGAGATCCCGTAAGATTTCATCGAGATCGCAGAAAGCAGGCTAGGTTCTGTACCAAGTATCGTATTAAAGAAGGGGTGCATGGTCGTTTTATTCTGCCGTAACTGTAAAACTGATAGAGTCGGAATACCTCCCAGCGGTGTAATTTTCTATATCGCCGATAGTTATCGACGCAAGGTATTCACGCGTACCTGATCCGGTAGGGCGTTCCATTGAAGCGACAGTGTAGGGGGTAGTACCCAGCGTCACAGTAGATCCCCCGACAGTGAAGGTATAGGGTATAGGCTCGGTTACATCGGGATCGGTATGCTTGAGTTGGCCACCATGCCCTGTCGCTGAGTTCACACTCAGTGAATACCGGAAATTTGAATTGACACAGACCCTGAACTGGTTGGTTATAGTCGATACCACATCATTAAATACAACCGAAGAAACTTCTGTGTTCCCCGAACTACCCGATAAAAAACTGATCGTCGCGGTCGGGTTTACGACATATTTGATGTGGATCAATTCTGTATCCACAGGATTGGTCCTCGGATTTCTATTTTTCCTAAAATTCTCATTTCGCACCCGGAAGGTTATTGGAAGCTGGTAGGTTCCTGATGTCAGCGATGAGTTATGCCAAAAAACTGCGTAATACTGAAATGAGGTTGTTGTGCCGACCGCAGAACCACTCGGGAACGTATACCTGTAAACGTTGTTGTCACCCACGCCAGAGTCAGAGCCCCACATTTTTATTATATTGCCGCTGGTCGACTCGTTGAAAAAACTTCAAAGTTGTCGATATACTTAGCACTGTCGGTGCTCGTGCCTATGTAGACCCAATTGGAATTACGGGGATATGGCGAATCGGCCTTGGGAGAGAGGTCGACAGTGATGTTTGTAACATCGGATTGATTCTTGGTTACAACGATAGTTCCTGTCACCCAGGTGGGAGCCTTTGTCACATTATCGTAGACAACGACAGGTGGACTATCCCCTGAAATCAGCACGGGCTGGGCGCCGATGGTGACTGCGATTAGACCGTGAATTTTTAACAGAATTTTGCT
>DIXQ01000021.1 GCA_002428725.1 Spirochaetaceae bacterium UBA6076
GCTGGAATATACGCTGTCCTTGGTCCCCCGCAAAGAAAAGGGCGTTTGGCCTGCCCCCGCCCAAGGCCGCGAGAAATTTAAGATGGGCGATACCGATATCCTGAGCCTCATCGATCACTATATAATCAAATGGAATCTTCTTTGAAACGATGAGCGCTTCCGCAAGCTTTGTGAAAAGTTCCGCGCGAGTAATCTGCCCTCGCGATTTCAATCCTTCACGGACTTTCTCAAAAAGTGACCACACTATCGATCGCTGAGTTTCCGATATCCGCGTCTTTCTCCCTAACCGAGCGACTTGTCTATACGAATCCCAATCACGAACCTGCCAGGCATCGGCGATTCTCTCCCATTCATCGAGAAGAAAGTGCGGGCTGAATTTTTGTCCATCAAGCGCCTGTGAAGCTTCTTTCAGCAGAGCTTTCACCGTTTCTCTTTCGGCAATCGAATACTTCCCGCAATTCGAGCCATAGAGACGACAGCCGATTCCATCGAGGGAATACACATCGATTCTTTCCGCCAGCGATGGCGTAGCGCCGATCCATCGTCGCAGTTTGGTCTTAAGCGCGTTGGCGAGCGGATCGGAGAAGGTTGTCAGAAGTACGCGGGCTTCGGGATTCTTTCGGGCCAAAAAGACAGCCCGATGAAGCGCGACGATGGTTTTGCCGGTGCCGGTTGAGCCCGATACTCTCGCTGGGCCGGAATATTCGTGTTCTACAATCTGCCGCTGTTCGGGGTGAAGGAAAACGGTCCATTTCTCCCAGGGGTATTCAAGAGCGCGCTGCAACTCTTCTACATTGGACATCACGCGGAAGCGACGCTGCGCATCGGGGTGCTCGAAAGGATTAGCTGTAACGGTCAAAGGTTCCGGCGCGCGAGGTTTACCGCCGGTGGCCAGCTCAAGCAAAGCCTCAGACGCTTCCGCTGGCAGGTGATCGGTCAAGGCCAGCAGGGTTTCTTCGGTCGCCAATTTGACATCGCCAAGCCACTCCATGGGGATGCCATAGCTCAGGAGAATATCATCTGGAATCTGCGCGAAAAGAGAAGGTTTTACGGCTGAAGGCCGGTTTCCTGGTTCAGCCTCATACTCGATATACAATGGAACGAGAACTTCCTTCACCGTCTCGCGGATCTCGACCAACTGCGCGGCGCCGGTAGTAGGATGCATCTCCAACTTGCGGCGTTCCGCCCAGCTATAGGCTTTGTCATGATGATCGACATAGCAAAGCAAAAGACTTGATTCGCTTTTATGAACAATCAAACGGATGTCTGCGTTCACTCTTACCGACCAGAAATTCTTGTCTTTGGCATTGTCTAGTTTGTGAAAGCTCATGCCGGGATTGGCAGGATTTAGTTGTAAGTCAAAAGCAGTAGTCTTGACTGCTTTTTGCTCATCGCCGGAGAGCCTGGCGAGGCTGTCGGTGAAAGTGTCAGCGATGAGAAAATTCATCACGCCGATTCAATCAAGGTGAGAAGTTTTTGAAAGAACTGGTGTACATCTTCATGAATTTCATCGGCACTCATACTCATGGCCACATCTTCGCGAATTAAGCTGACGGACGGTGAAGCGCTGCGTAGCAGGTAAAAAAGAGAATCCTCGTTTTCGAACAGAAGTTTCTTGCCATCCACGACGCTGAATACGTTCGCACCCACTTCTCGCCACGTCTTCCCGGGCGGTAACGTCAAGTTTTGCTCGATGAAAAAATCTGCGATAGTCTGCATGATTGGCTGCGAAAAAAGATTTGCCTCGGAAAGGCCTATCTTCTGCAACGCTGCCCGTTTCCATGCCTCCGGCACTAGAAGGTAGTTCTCGATATTCTTGCGCTTCCATTCATATAGTGAAGGATTCCCTGGTTCGGGGTGGAAGGCTTGATCTTCATCATCATAGTCAAAGAGCATCAATCTCGAAACCATCGGGATGATCTGCTTCAATGCAGCGAAATGATCATCTGCTCTTGACTTCATATTCGCTTTACCACCGCCATCCATTGTCTTGATACACAACTTGTCCAAGGCTGCTTGCGCGCCGCATTGCTGTGCCCAGGACCGAATTATCCGTTCATCGCTTTCCCCTTCTAAATAAAGAATATACGGTGAGGCCAGTAATTGAGTGATTACTTCATTAGACACGGCTGCCATTGCCGCCAGTAGCGGTGGAGCGGACTGGACGCGTCTAGGTTCCTGAGCCAAGAGGGAAACGATCTGGCTTGCATCTACGCCCCTGATAAATTCTTCGGCATGCGTAGCGATAAGGAATTGAATATTTCGTTCCTTGGACTTCCGTTTGAAATAATCGAGAAGTTCGCGTTGGAGATTTACATGAAGATGCGCATCAGGCTCATCCAGCAGTATGGTTGAGGGATGATATCCATAAAGAAATGCCAGTAAGGTCAATGCCTGATGAAAACCGCTGCCTCCAGCGATGATGTCATAATTTTTTCCGTTCTGCTGGTATTCGACGGTGATATAGACATCCTTGTCGGCATCATATTGAGGTTCGCGGATTTCAATAGAGAACCAGCGCATAAGCATACTGGTCAACTCCAGCCAGTCTGATGGTGGCTGCACACCTTTTTTCCTGATGCGACCATCCGATCCGCGAGGTGGAGCAGGACACACACGCAAGAGTAAATTGCGCAAAACGCTTCCAGGTTGTCCTTTGCCCACTTGTTGGCGGATGGGGGAGATATCCAGCGATTTCTCTGTAGGCTCCAAACCGGAGAATGGAGGCACATATGCAATAACTGGCAAATCATGTTTTTGCTCGCAGGCACGGAATTTTGCCCAGCCATCCTTTGGGATTGCATATATAGTCTGTGGCGAATGATATCGTAACTCGACTCCGAATGAACTGACCTCGCCAATCTCGCTAATCTCGCCAATATCTCGTCGCCATTCCAGGTTGATCTCTATAAGAACGAATTCTTGTTTTTTTACTCCGTCTTTTACTGGATAGATTCGATCTGTCCTGTCTTTCCACAATAGGTTGAACTCCGGTACAGGCAATGCCGTAAAGTTTGGTAAGACTACTTGGATGCCTTTGGAGCCATTGTGCTTTGAGCGGCGGAATTCATCAACACAAAATTGCCAAATGGCTATTGCCTGGAGAACAGTGCTCTTGCCGCTGTTGTTTCGTCCAACCAGAAGGTCGAACTGATTGAAGTTGTAAACCTGTTGACCCACACACTTGAAATTGCGCAGTGTCAATCGAGTTATCATTACACTCTCCCCCTATTATCTAGCAGCGAAGCATTCACCGTATCGATTCCGTGGCTCTCGCTTCAATTATACTCTAAACACCTTCATCACCTCATCCCCCAAATGATTGATTACCTTCACCGCAATTCGACCAGTCTTTGGCTTATCGAAGGAGCGTGAAGTATCGCTGTGGAGAGTGAACCAGGCATCTTCATCAATTTCGGCCTTGAGCGTGGTTTTTAGGGAGCTGTAGGGGTCGTTGGAGCCTAGGAAGTAGGCTTGGCGTACGAAGAAGCTTTCCTCGTTGTAGTCGGAATCGACGAACCAACAGGCTATTCCGTCGGCGCCGTTGGAGATGACTTCGCCGGTTTGGGGTTTGAAAACGTCGACACCGTTCACTTTTACCTTGAGCTTGCCATCGGGCTCGTCGATCAAGTCGATATCCGGCTCACCAAAGATGACGAAGAGGTTGCCTTTGCCCGTGTTCTTGAGATCGTCGGCCATGTGGAGATCGGCGTTCATGCGCGCCTTGAGGACGGGGATGCGTCCGAGTTTATTGAACTCAGTGCTGTGGGCTTCGTAATTGAAGGCACAGGCTATGAGCACATCGAATCCTGAATCCCCTGCCTCCCGGGCGGCGACGACGAGATCGGAACGTTGGACGGTACCAAATTCCGGGCCTATGAAAATTGCGGCTCGCTTTTCCGCATCGCCTTCCAGATAACGTCCTTCCGCGCACACCATATCGCCAGGCCAAGGATACAGTGCGGTGAATGCGATCTTGTCTTCCTTATGCGCTTGCTGAACCCCGGCGATTTTCAGGTTTTCCAGAATCATCTGGGGGAAGGTCTGGGCTATGCCATAATTAAAATTCTTTTCGTTTGAAATATCGATAAGGTCACCATGCTCATCGACGCCAAGCGTACGATGCGGACTCAAGGATTCAACGGTAAAAGGTCCGGCCACGCGAACCTTCTTCTTGTCATCATAGGGCTTGTCGTAGAGATATTCAAACTCTGCCTTGGCGGCTATTGATGCGTCGATCTCCTTCTGACGGGCGATTCGAGCTCGCCACCATTCGGCATGTATTTTTTTTGTGGATTCAGGCCATGATGCATCCGCATCGTGCGGAATTTCCCATTCCTCCCAACGCATGGCGAGAGTATCATTTAGTTTTTTCCGCAGAGGTTCGAGGACCGCTTGCCATTTGTCCCAAATAACATCGATTTCTGCATTGTTGGCGATCGATTTAAGAGTAATGTGAGGGACTTGCTCATAAACGAAGCCATGACGGATATTACCATAGGTGGCTTGCGAACGTGGCGCATCGCCGGTGATTTCTGCTTCCTTGAGCTGACCATCACGCGAATCAGCCAATAGATAATATGGATATCGCGCGCCCATTATTCGTGCTCTAGCCAAGGCCAAGGCTACTCGCGACGTATCGATCGTAATCCAGCGGCGACCCCATTGTTCGGCGACATAGGCCGTAGTGCCCGAGCCGCAGGTTGGATCGAGAACAAGGTCACCGGGATCGGTTGCCATGAGGAGGCAACGGTTTACGATGGTCAATCCAGTCTGAACAACATATATCTTGTCACCACCGAACTGGTTTTGACCAAGGGTATCAGTCCAAACGTTACCAAAACCAAAAACACTAAAATCATCAATAAATCGTTTATAAGCTAACTTTTCACCGCTAGTTACTAAAAGTCGATCCGCCTTGTGAAGACGTATTAAACCTTTTAAATCTGTTTTAAAAGTTCCTTTTCCTGGTTTAACCAGAACACCGTTTATTTTAAATTCTTGAACATCAGCCCCCTGTGCTGGTCTCTGCGATGTAATATTGTCTGCTCCAAAAAGCCTCCCTTTTGATTCATATTTCTTTGGATTTTCTAATTCATCAGGACTTGCTGGCCAAATATTCCCTTTTTCATCAATCATTCGACGATAAGCCGTACCACCTTCTTCCCCTGCACGTTTTGATTGGAATAGTTGTCGATACTTAATCAAATCACGATTTTTTGCGTACCAAAGGACATAATCACATACCCCAGGTAGAAGATCTTCACTACTCGATGATGTCTTCATGCATGCTATTGAACTAATAAAACAAGACTCCCCAAACACCTCGTCCATCAAGCAGCGAACCTTATGCACGTTTTCATCCCCGATCTGCACAAAGATCGATCCCGACTCGCTGAGAAGGTCTCGTGCAACAGTGAGCCGGTCGCGCAGGTAGGTGAGGTAGGAGTGAATGCCATCGCGCCAGGTATCGCGGAAGGCTTTGACTTGCTCGGGCTCTCGCGTGATATGGTCGGCATTCCCATCTTTTACGTCGCGGCTTGTGGTGGACCATTGGAAATTGGAGTTGAACTTGATGCCATAGGGAGGGTCCATATAGATGCATTGGACTTGTCCCCGCAAACCCTCGCGCTCGGCGAGCGAGGCCATCACCTGGAGGGAGTCGCCCAAGATCATGCGGTTGGTCCAATTCTGGTCGTGCTGGTAGAATTCTGTCTTGTCCGCATCCTTCGGAATTCCGTTGAAGTCCGAAAAGAGGTCGAATTCGCCTTGCGGATCGGAAGTTGTGCGACCTTCTTTAGTTCTTCGTATCAGATCGTCGATAAGCACCTTGGGATGCACTTTTTCCTGGATATATAGAGGCGGAGCCGGTACGACGAGGTCGCTCCAATCCTGCTCGTCCTTTCCGCGCCAGACGAGCTGTGGATCGAGGTCGGTATTGCGAGGATATTTGAGAATCTTCGGCGCCGCTTCTTCCTTTTGGATCATGGGCTGGTACTCGGCGGTGGGGATATTCTTTCGTTTGTCCTCGTCATGTCGTAAGGTTTCCACTGTTTTACTATTGTTCAATTTAGCCATTGACGGCTCCTTAACCTCGGTATTGCGTTTTCCGCAGAAAGTTGCATACTATAAATGGGTCCTCGGATGGTGAAAGCAGGCTCCACGCCTTGCGTTTCGAAAGAAACCTAGCCACTGATAGGACTCATTTTCCTTCATCATAACTGCAAATCATCTGAAATCCGAAAATCCAAATGCGCCATTTGAGCCATTAATGAGCCAATTCATTCTTCGCCCCTAGATGAACCATTTGAGCCATTAATGAGCCTTTTCTTAGAAAACTGGTAATACGCACCTCTCCCTTTTCCTGACGGTGCAAGGATGCCTTTGGCCACGAAGTCTTCAAGATCGCGTTTTGCTGTTGCTCGAGTCGTATGTACCAAAAGCTGGTACTGACTGTTTGTTATAGAACCTTGCTGTTTTAATTCCTGGATCACTAATTTTTGGCGTTCATTTAATTCAAGTTTTTGAATTACCTCTTCTGTCAACCAGTCTTTCCAAAGTATGACCACAAAAGAACCATGGCGAATCTCAAAGTCCGGATCTGGTAACCGGGACCCCCTGCATACCTCGATGATGCGCTGTGTTCCTGATCCGGCTTTTTCAATGTAATGGGCAAGATACATCACATCCGCAATTAATGGATTGAAAGGAACAGATGGATGATCTTCGTACAAACTATCCAATGTAAGAGTCCCTGGAAGCGATCCAGGATTCCATATCTCCAAGCGATCGGAAAACAAGCGAATTTCGACAGAAGCATTGCTGGTATAATCGCGATGGGCTACAGCATTAACGACGGCTTCGGTGATCGCGTCTGGAGGCAATTCATAGACTACATGAGTTATTGATTCATCTTCGCGGACACCAACAGCGCGATCTATTTTCCCGAGTATAAAATCGCGAGCTTGGTCTACCTGTTCGAAAAGATTTCCCCCATAAATTTGTTGTGAAGCAAAAGGTCGTCGATATTCAACGCCATGACATCTCATACATTTAATTTCTGCCGATTTGATGAACTTTTGTGGATTGGTACCAAAAAGCAGAATAGCCGCATTCGCAGGCGACGTTGCATTGATTAGGTTTAGATGTATAAGCAAGTTCTTCGTTGTTGTGCTCTTTGCTATTGGGAACCTGCGTTCGCGACGAGCGGTTTCTAAGAACCAATCAACTATCTTGCGTGAAATATCATGCATGGATGAACCGAGACATCCTGAAATATCGAAAGGCTGCACTTGTAGTGCGCCATGCTGATCGAGATATTCGACAAGACTGTCATATACTTCAGAGATAAGCGATTGCATATTCTCGACGCGGCGTCTGATCACTACCTCACTCGCTTTATGAATCAACTGCAACATTTTCTTTGATCGTTGGCTATCATCTCTGCCCCAGATATAAACTAGCCGAGTCCTGTGATTGTGTGTAGCACAGTCAAATTCCCGTTCTGTCGGTGAGACTCCCTCCGCATCCAAAGAGCCATATTCATTCCCAAATATTCCTATGTAAATATCGCAATGCTGCGCTTCATCTAGATACAGATCATCCGCTCTTCTATCTGCGGCAGGCATATCCTCAAAAAGAAAAACTTTAGAAATAAAGCGATGCAACACCGCGTCACCTAAGAGAAAATCTTTTAAGTCTTTACGGACTTGAAGGAATTCAGACTGAACGCTACTGAGGAAAATACGCAGTTTTTGGGCTGGCATCTGACTATCCTCTTTTGTACTTGTCGTATTCGCGATTCACGATTTCGATCGTTTTATTCTTCTTTCTCGTAACCACTATCGGCTCCTGGAAAAAGAAACAGTACCTTTTAATTGCAAGCTATTTGAATAGGTTGTAATCTTTGTCTCAATTATAAATGTATATCTTGAAAACAATAAGAAAAAATAATTGAGACAATATTGAGACAATATTACAACAAACCCATATTGTTGTAATGCTATCCGAATTATCATGTCGCTACCTTTGCTACAGTAATTGCGCCATCCATCATTTTCCCGAACTCCACTTCCACGCGCTCTTTGAAGTCCGATTCGATCTGGTACACCTCGGTGAACTCGGCGAAAGCCCAGCGGCCATAGCCGCCCAGGTTATTTACACCGGGAATCCAGTAGGTATCCATCGTCGCTTTTTTCTCTTTGGCGTCCTCGCGGCGGTAGCCCTTTATTTCCACGATGAGGTGGAGAGGATTCTCGATGCCATGTCCATCATCCACAAGTACTATAAAATCCGGAAGGTAGTGGCGAGTTTCCGATCCATAGCGGTAAGGTACTTCAAATCCCATATTGTGGTTCTTTACATAGGCCAAGACCTTCGGATGGGATTCAGCAACCCTGCAGAATTCTCCTTCCCATTCCGAATCGAGGACTACCCAATTTATATGGCAGTGTTTGGAACTGGTTTCCCAGAGATTGCTCCGCGATGTGTTGAATCTTACGAATCTGGTGGAGCCAGAGGGATTGTAAGGATCGAGCAGGGCTTTGACAGGGCGCTCATTGAGGAATTTCTGCGTTATCGCCGTGGTTATCTTGTTGCAGGCCATGTCGGCGAGCTCGAGATACATGAGTTGGGCGGGATAGGTCCCACCGACACATTCCAGGTAGCCGTCAAGCCATTCCTTGACGATTCGCTTGAGTTGGCCAAAGAGAAACAGCTTTGGTTCTTCGCCGGGATCTCTGAATTTCGTATAGAGGAGTCGATGGGTCAAATTAAAAATAAGTGTGGAAGGACGGATGTCGGCCAGATGCGCCAGGTTCATATCGACGCCTTCCCCGATAATCCCAGAATTGCGCGTGATGGATGGTCCGACAAGGTCCGGGCTCAATCTGAGTATGGATTCTTCGCTGAATGTCGCTGAAAGGCGCTCTTCGGGCAATTCCACGCGATAGCCCTCGACGCGGGGAAAACGGATTTCCAGGGCATCACGGTCGGGGCGGACAGCCTTGACCTGAATCGTTTGGCGGGGGGGCTGGGGCGGAGCGATGACGGGCTTGGCCGTGAAGTCGAAGGGTATGCCGAAAACGTCGGCATATTCGACGTTGAAGAGATTTTCATCGTTGAGTTCATACGATTGGCGCCTGAGCGCGCGGCCGATCACTTGCTCGCAAAGAAGCTGGGTGCCAAAGGCCCGGATGCCGAGGACGTGAGTCACCGTATTTGCATCCCAGCCTTCAGTAAGCATCGATACCGAGACCACGCAACGGATATTCCCGCCCAACTGGCTTGGCTTTCCAACCGTGTTCATGACTTCGCGCAGGAGTTCCTGATCGGTAAGTTTGTCGGCGGCTCGGATATCGCCGGTGCGCTCGATGATTTCACGGCGGAACCGGTCGATCTCGTCTTTGGCCATTTTCCGGAAATCTTCGTCCAGGACATCGCCCGCTTCAAGCTGTTCGCTGTCGATGAGAATAGTGTTCGGACGGGGCAGAGGATTACCGGTCGTCTCATCGAAATTCCTGAAAAGCGCGAGGCGGCCATTTTCCAGGGTGCTCGTTCCATCCGCATTCTTACGCTGAAATCCTGATATAAAGTCGAATACTAGCTTGGAGATCGAGGTGTTCTGGCAAACAATGATAAAACAAGGTGGGACATCGATGCCTTTCTCTTCCCAAAGCTTGAAGGTCTTCGCGTAGTGCCCGTAAAGGGCTTGAAGAGCGGTCTGAAGCCGTGTCGGCAATTTGAGGGGATCGAGGTCGCCGCTTTGTCCACGTCCCTTTTTAGGCATGTCCTGTCGAATATTGTCCCAGAGTTTGCGGAACATGGGCATTTCGTCGCCCGGGATATTCTCGGCTATGGGCACGCGGGGCAACTTGACGATTCCGCACTCGATCGCGTCCATGAGGGAGAAGTCGCTCATCGTCCAGGGGAAGAGGGTTCCTTCCGCGTAGCCTGAACCTTGGAGGAAGAAGGGCGTGGCGGAAAGGTCGAAGACCTTGTTAATGCCCAGTTTTTTGCCTACTACCTCGAGACCGGAGATCCAGAGACGGGCGGCTTCGTTGTTCTTTTCCGCTTCTTTTCTATCGTCTCCTTTCAATTTCTCATCAGCCCTATTTCTGAGATTTTCGCGATAGCAGTGGTGGGCTTCGTCGTTGATCACGAGGATGTTTCCCAATCCCATAAGGTCGGGCATGACTCGCTGGAGCATCTGACCTTCGGTCTCGAGGGTGTTCAAATCTTCGCCGAGGCGTCCTTTAAGGAGGGCCCGCCCGCCGGCCGATAGCTCGACTCGCTCCCTTCGCTTGAAGGCATGGTAGTTGGTGATGACGATCTTGGCGCGCTTTATGTCCTCGAGCATGTCGTTGGGAATGAGTTCGCGACTTGCGTAGTAGCTGTCGGGATCGTTGGGCTTAAGGAGGCGCAAGCGATCTTTGATGGTAAGCCCGGGTGTGCATATAAGGAAACCGCGGGTAAAATTCTTGCTTCCAGGCTTTCGCACCGCGTTCACCGTCTGCCAGGCTATGATCATGGCCATAACCGCGGTTTTACCCGATCCTGTGGCCATTTTAAGGGCGATCCGCAGGAGCCCAGGGTTGGCATCTGCGCTCGCTCTCGCGAGAAGATCAAGAATCTGTTTCCCTTGCTTGTTCTGCGGAGCGACTTCCCTGAGCCAAATCGCGGTTTCGACCGCTTCAATTTGACAGAAAAAGGGACGAATCCCGACAAAACGATGGTTGCGCCAATGTTTCAGGAGTCGGGCGGTTTCGGGGGTTACCTGCCATTGGGATTCAGGCAAGGCGCGCCACTCGGCGACATACCCGCGGACTTCGTTGATGACCGACGTTGGATCATACTGTTGTTCTTTAGTTGATAGACCTCTTCCCTCATCGAAAATGATTTCCTGTTGTGTTGCCGCGTCCTTGTGCTTCTTGGGCTTGGGGATCGGCGTGAAGAAATCCGCGCGCCGACGTTTTTCTAGGATGCGTTGTGTGGGCTGACCTTGGCTATCTAACTCCCAATGTCTTTGGGGACAATTGTAGGGTGAATTTAGTATTGGGTGGTCGAAGAAGGGATTGTTAGAGCTAATAGCGTGACCTCTTTTGTTATTACTTGTAGTTTATCATAATACTCTTCGATAGCGGCGTTCGCAAGGCTGATTTTTTGCTGATTTGTTAGGTGAGGACTAGGGCTTTAATTGTCCTGTAAATCATGCGAATCCTGGTATGTAGAATGCATGCCTACTCGAAAAACTTTCATTTTTCGATACTTTTTCGAGTAGCAATTTGGATCATTGATTATTGAGATGCGTGTTTATTCATTAAGTTGCTTCATTGCAGAGGTAGAAACGAGGATTTGCATCTGCCGGATGGCTATTTCGTTCAGGCGAATGAGGCGATCTTTCTGAGATAGTCTCATGCGTATGAATTTGGCATTAAGGCTTTCAATATTGGCGAGTACTAGGAGCTGCTCGATGGTTGCAAAATCCCTGATATTGCCCTCCTTGTCGGGGTTCTATCCTCGCCATTCCTTGGCGGTTATGCCAAAAAGCGCCAAATTTAGTATATCGGCCTCGTTTGCATAGGTTATCGAAGCCCGCTCGGGCGATATCAAGTCCACTGTTTTACCGGGAGTATAAAACTATTCAAACCAGCTTGCTTTCTAAACCCATCGAATTCGATGGGTTTAAAATTAGGATTATGTAGGCTTTCCCAAAGACCAAGAAACTCAATTGTGTTCCGATTGCGTAGCCAATTCTTAATGATGAAAATATTCAGTTTTACGGACTAGTAGAGAAAAAATATTTGAGGGGCTATTTAAATTTGTCTATTATTATATGCCTTGCGGAGTCAGTTCATGCTGTTTCTACTCGATCATGTTGATCTTGAGGCTCCTGGCATCATGTTATACTCACCTGTTTTTTACTATAAAGCGCCAAATATTTCCTAATGAAAAATTATTCAATCTCCCGCCAGCGCAGGGCTAGGGATTCCAGAGCGTCCAGGATGAGGTATAGGGATAGGCCCAGGAGGGCGAGGGCGAGGATGGCGGCGTACATGTCGGGGTAGTTGACCCGGGACCAGGCGTCCATGATGTACCAGCCCAGGCCGTCCATGGAGGCGAAGGTTTCGGAGAGGAAGAGGACGGCGATGGAGGTGCCCAGGCTCACCCTGAGGGCGGAGAGGAGGGAGGGCAGGGTGGCGGGGGCTATCACCCAGCGGAAGATGCCCCATGAGCGGCAGCCCAGGGAGCGGACCGAGTCCACCAGGGGCGGGGCTATGGCCTTGGCCGAATCCCGGGCGGCCATGAAGAGCTGGCCGAAGATGACCAAGCCCATGAGGGCGACCTTGGATCCGTCGCCAAGGCCTAGAAGGAGCATCAGGATTGGCAGGAAGGCCACCTTGGGCAGGGGGTGGAGCAGGTACATGATGGGCGCCAGGAGGGTTTCGGCGGCTTTGATTCTGCCCGCCAGGAGGCCCAGCGCCCAGGCTGGGGGACCTGCCAGGAGAAGCGCGAGAAGAATTCTGCGTAGCGATGCTCCGACGTGGATCATGATGCTGCCGCTTTGGAGGCCTTGCAACAAGACTGCTACGGCGAGGTTGGGCTTGGGCAAAAAGGGTTTTCCCAGCAGGGCGGCGAAACCGGCCCAGGCGGCCAGAAGAATGCAGGCTGCCACAATGATTTTGGCCAGGCGGCTGAAAAACCCTTTGAGAGTTTGGGGCATTTTCCGTGCTGGTTTCGGTGGTTCTGGCTTTGCCGGAGGCAGGCTGGAAAAGAGCCCTCGCAGGGTCGCGATATCGGAAAAATAGGGTTGGCTGTTTCTGTACGATCCTGGTGATCCTGGCGATCCTGTTATCCTGTCTGATTGGGCCTGCGCCTCAGATATGTGGGCGTTTTTGGCCGCGTTGCGCGATTCTGCGCTCCGTCTGCCCGTATCGTGGCGGGCTGAAAGACTGGCGGGGCTGCCGTCCAGGAAGTAGACGGTATCGGCCAGATAAGCCGCTTCCTCGATGGAATGGGTGACGAGGATTATTGTTGTTCCATGTTTGCGCTGGGTTTCCAGAAGACTATCTTGGAGGGCTTCCCTTGAAATCGCGTCGAGGCTGGAAAAGGGTTCGTCCAGGAGCAGCAGATCGCTGTCCGATGCCAGGGCTCGGGCTATGGCCACCCGCTGGCGCATGCCGCCGGATAGCCGGGCGGGGAAAAGGCGCGCAAAGGGCGAGAGTCCCAGCTCGGCAATAATTGGCGCTACCCGCCGGCGCCGCTCCTGGCTCAGGATTCCTTTAGCTTTCAAGCCCAATTCAGCATTGCCCCACACGGTGGCCCAGGGAAGAAGGCCATAGTCCTGGAAAATGATGGAGGTCTTGTCCCGTATGCCCTGGAGGGGAGCTCCGTCGATTTGGAGGCTCCCTTGGGTGGGGGTGGAAAGCCCTGCGATAAGGCGAAGAAGACTGGTTTTGCCGCAGCCCGATCGGCCCACGATGGCGCTGATTCTTCCTTCTTCGAATTCGGCATCCAGGTTTTTGAGCACGGGAATAGAGCTACCCCGCACGGGGTAGGAGAAGCTTAAGTTTTTTAACCTTACTGTAGCCATCGCTAACAGCTTACAGGGACTTTAGAGACCCTGGATAAGCCGCGGATCGGTCAGGCTTTGTGGGGCGATGGGTTTGGGCATAAGTCCCTTATTGACGAGCCATGCGGATGCTACTTGGATATCCTCGGGCCGGGGAAGCCGGGGACGCTGGTAGACTACGAAGGTATAGGCGGCGGCCGCTTCCTTGGAAAAGCCCGCTGCTTCAACAAGAAGGGAACGGTAGGCCTCGGGGGTGGCATTTATCTTCTGCGCAGCCTTCCAGTATGCCCTGTAGAGTTTTTCGATCAGGGGAAGCTTTTCAGAGAGGCTTTTTTCCGAGAAGAGGAGGACACCGAGCCCCATGCCATAGTCGTCTGTGGCGGCTAGGATTCTGGCGCCTCTGGTAGCTGCGGTGGTGAGAAAGGGTTCGGGGAGGCCGGCGCCGGAAGCCTGGCCGCCTAGAAGCATTTCAAGCCGGATGGGCATTTTAGGTACGGGGCTGATGAGGATTTTATCCTCCGGCACGCCGGCTTCGGCCATAAGCGTGTCGATCATGTAATGGATCACCGAGTTTCTTGATGAAGCTATGGGTTTGCCCGCCAGCTCGCCGAGGCTTTTTATCCCCGAACCGGGGGCAGCGGCTATTCCGTAGCGGCCATCGGTGAGGCTTGTGATTTTAACGGGAAAACCGCCATGAACCGAAAGCATGGCCGCTAGAATATCGGAAATCATGCCGTCCAGGGCGCCGGCCTGGAATGCCGAGTCCCTTTCCACGGCGCTTTGAAAGCGCAGAAGTTCCACGTCGACGCCTTCCTGAGCGAATAGCTTGTCGCGTTCAGCCAGCAAAAAGGGAAGTGAGTCGGCGTCGGCGAAGACACCCAGGCGGAGTGTGCCTGCGGAAACGCTGGATGGGTTTGATGCGCTCTTGGTAGATTCGGTAGCTGCGGTGGAGCCTGCCGTTTGGGCTTGGACTGTCATGGCGCTGGCGGCGAGGAGCACGAGCAACGCGATATAAATGAATTTTTTTCCTGTCATAGCGCTACTACTATCGGCTTTATTGTCGCCATCGATAAGCCTGTTCGTTGGGTATGCCCAGGTGGTCGAGAATTCGGTTGACCACCGTGTCGGCTAACTGCTCGATGGTCTCGGGTTTGCTGTAGAAGCTGGGACAGGCGGGGAGGATTACGGCTCCTGCTTCTTTGAGGCTCACAAAGGATTTGAGGCTTACTAGGGAAAGGGGAGTTTCCCGGGGCACGAGTACTAAAGGCCAGCCCTCCTTGAGTGCGACGGCGCCAGCCCGGTGAATGAGATTGGAGCAGGCGCCGGAGGCGAGGCTTCCCATGGTTCCCATGGAACAGGGGCTGATGATTGTACCGTTCAGCCTGAATGAACCGGAAGCGATAGGGGCTGAGTAATCGTCGACGGGGTGTTGGCGCACGATTGCGGGGCTGTTGTTAGGACCGCCTGAACTTCGGATTCTGCTAAGCCAGTAGCCCAGCGGTCTGCCAGTCTCTTCGAGGATCAGTCTTGCTCCCCAGGGGGAACAGCAGAGATGAACTATGCAACCTCTGGTCGCCAGGGCAGCCAAAAGGCGCAGGGAGTATATGGCGCCCGAAGCACCGGTGATGCAGACGAGGAATCGTTCCATCTTTCGCCCATTTTATAGCAGATAGATATCCAGGGCAACACCGATAAGAATTACCAGGGGGATTATCTGGTTTATGCTATAGGCGGCGATCTTTACATGCCGCTCGGTGCCTTTGTGGGCTATGAGATGTTCTGCTACGAGAAGGGCGGTGCAGGCGGCAAGGGCAAGAAACAGGCCGAGTCCTGCCTGAGGCCAAAAAAGAAAGATGCTGGCGAAACCTCCCAGGGCAAGAAGATGGCTGGCTGCTGCCGCTAGGCGGGCGGGTCTTTCGCCAAAGCGGGCGGGTATGGATTTTAATCCTGCGCTTCGGTCGAAAGAGATGTCTTGGACCGCGTAGAGGATGTCGAAGCCGGCGACCCAAAAAGCGACTCCAGCGGTGAGGGGGAAGTAGCGTAATGCGAAGGCGCCTGAAATGCCTAGAAAGGCGCCCATGACTGCGGCCGAGCAGGTGATGCCTAGCCAGTAGTGACAAAGCCATGTGAAGCGCTTGGTGTAGGAATAGCCGAAGACGAGAATTCCGGCCACGGGGAGGAGGGCGAGGCAGAGGGGGTTGAGCATGGCAGCGCCCAGCACAAGAAGGGCGAGCATTGCGGCGGTGAATAGCCAAAGTTCTATCTTTTTGATTCTGCCTTGGGGGAGGTGGCGGCCGGCGGTTCTGGGGTTGGCGGCATCGATGCGGGCATCGATTATTCTATTGAGGGCATTGGCGGCGTTACGGGCCCCGAAGGCGGCAACGAGGATCCAGAGGAGTTTGCCTGCAGGCGGCCGTCCTCCTGTTTCCAGGAGGACGGCCGCCGCGGCAAACGGCAGCGAGAACAGGCTATGCCGTATCATCACCGATTCGCCCAGAACCGCCAGCCGCTTGCCAAGGCCTCGGGACTGGTCGCCGCCTGCGGTGTCAGGCTTTGCAACGCCGCTGAGCCGAGCCGCGTCCCCCTGCGTGCTGCCGGCTTTAGTCGAGCCCATAGTCCTTCCAGCGCCTGTCTACGAGTTCTTGTACTGCCGGATCCATCAGAAGAGGATCGGGCCATTCCCTGGCATGGCCTTCCTCAGGCCATTTTTTTGTGGCATCCACCCCCAGCCTTGTGCCGTAGCGGGGCTGGGGCGAGGAATGGTCCAGGGCGTCCAGGGGGCCTTGGGAGAGCACGAGGTCCCTGCCGGCATCGATGTTGTTGAAGACTTTCCAGGCAACCCTGGACAGGTCTTTTAGGTCGATATCGTCGTCCAAGACGACGATGAGCTTGGTGTACATCATCTGCCCCATGCCCCAGAGGAAGTTCATCACCTTGCGGGCATGCCCGGGGAAGCGTTTTTTAATGGATACAATGACACAGTTATGGAAGACGCCCTCCAAAGGCATGACCAGGTCACTTATCTCGGGGCAGAGTTGCCTCAGGATGGGTAAAAAGAGCCGCTCCGTGGCCTTGGCCATCCAGCAATCCTCCTTTGGGGGAATGCCCACGATGGTGGCCGGATATATCGGTTTTTCGCGCCGGGTCAGGCGCTCGAGGTGGAAAACTGGGTACTGGTCGGGCAGGGAATAGAAGCCCGTGTGGTCGCCAAAGGGACCTTCGAGCCTGGTTTCGGCAGGATCCACGTAGCCTTCCAGAACAAAATCGGCGTCGGCGGGAATGAGGATATTAGAAAGGCTTGCCTTGGTGACTTCGGCGCTTTTCCCCCGCAGGAACCCGGCGAATATCGCCTCCCAGAGCCCTTCGGGAAGGGGAGCGGTGGAAGCGTAGGTGACGGCGGGGTCAGACCCCAGTGTGACCACCACCGGCATGCGCTCTCCCCTGGCCTTGTACTTCTGGAAAAAGTGGGCGCCGTCCTTGTGAAGGTGCCAGTGCATGCCCGCGGTCCTGTCGTCGTACACCTGGATGCGGTACATGCCCCAGTTCTGGGCACCATTTTCGAGATCCTTGGTGCAGACGACAGGAAGGGTGAGAAAGCGGCCGCCGTCCTGGGGCCAGCATTTGATCACCGGCAGGCTGTCGAAGCCCGCCTTGTCGTCGATAACCTGTCTACAGGCGGGCTTAGCTACTTTTTTGGGTAGAAGGGATTTGGCGATTGGAAGCTTAGGCAAGGCCTGGGGTATGGCCGAGAGGAGTGAGAAATCCCTGGCTTGACTCCACACCCAGGCGAGCAAATTCTCAATCTCCGCAGCTTTTGCGTCCAAGCTTTCTGCGCCCAGGGCCATGGCCATGCGACGCTCGCTGCCCATGGCGTTGATTATTAGGGGCCAGGGCGAGCCTTTAACCTTCTCGAAGAGCAGGGCCGGACCACCGGAAGCCATGATTCGGTCGGCTATCTCGGTTATTTCGAGTATTGGATCGACTTCGGTTTTTATTCGCTTAAGCTCGCCGGCGGCTTCGATCCGCTGGATAAAATCCTCAAGACTATCGTATGCCATAGGCGAGTAGTATATAGGGAAGTCGCTTAAGGGTCAAAGCGATGAAATCGGGCTTAGCGCGACTGGGGCGGTTTTAACGTTCGAAGCGCTCTCTGGTTGTCCAGAGCCCCAGAGCCGGATTAGGCACGAAAAATACCCGCTCGCCTGCAGGGAGGGTATTCCAGCCCTGGGAGAGCTTGTCCACCGGATATCGGGCTAGCATTTCGTCCAAGGACGCATAGTTGTAACCCACGGACTCAATCTCCGACTTGGTCATACCGGTTCCTGGTGCATAGGTTACGGTAAAGCGGTCCTCGCTGGATCCGTGGATGAGATGGGCTGCGGCGGAGAGGTTTGTTCTTAGGTCTTCGTTCTCCAGCACCAGCTGCCTGATTTTGGCCGAGGGCCTGTATCCGTAACGGCGGATCAGGGCGTCGATGCCTGCGTCCTCGCCAAAGTGGGCCAGACCGGGGGCAAGGATAATCAGTTCCCCTGCGTCGGCCATGGCCATGCGGGTGCGGTACACAGCCTTGTTGCCTAGCCAGGTGCTCTTGAACTCCAAAGGGTCGAGCCAGACTAAAGCTTTTTCGATGGGTTTTTCCAGCATATCGATATTGACTTTCATGGAGAGAACCGCGGCTTTTTCGAAGCATTCCAGATCATCGCCGGCATAGAAACCCCGGATAACCATCCTTCCTGAGTCGTTGCGTTCAATTACCGTAAGAAT
Organism: Spirochaetaceae bacterium UBA6076; assembly: GCA_002428725.1. Lineage (GTDB taxonomy): Bacteria > Spirochaetota > Spirochaetia > Treponematales > Rectinemataceae > UBA2256. The sequence continues at coordinate 18,335 of DIXQ01000021.1, forward strand.
CCAGAGAATAGGTGGCAGCTTGGGAGCCGCTAGCTCAAAGGCTTTGTTGAAAACCTTACGCACAGGGGTGTCAATCCTGCCCATCATGCGCTCCAAGCCGTAGGCGGCACCCAGAAAGTGACTTTTATCTATCGATTCCTTGCCCCCGGTGCCTACAAAGATGTTTTTTGCGTGATTTGCCATCCCGACTACTTCGTGGGGCACTACCTGGCCAATGGAGATAATGGCGTCAAAGCTTCCGTCGGTGAGCATCTTATTGGCCTGGACAGGGTAATCGTAATCGACGACACCTTCGCCTGCTTCCCTGACGAAGGCTGCGGGAATCCTGTCCAGCTCCACAGGGTCATTTCTCCAGTCGTGAACCCGGAAAAGCCCCTGCGGCGTTCTTGGATACATGGTGTCCATTTCTTTTGCAGTCATTGCTGTGTGGGTGCCCAAGGCTGGGAGCACTACTCCCAGGCGTGAGCCAAGTTCGCTATAGGCTATATCGGTGATTGCCCCTGCTTTAGAGTGCACCCTAGTTATGTCCGGAGGCACCGCCGCAATGCGTTTGGCTTTGCTCAGGGCTTTTAGTGATTGCCGCACCAGGGCTGCCAGGTCGTTGGAAGAAATATCATCGCGGACCGAACCGCGCTCGGCGTACATCATAAGCGCTCCCCGACGCCAGTGCGTCTTGTTTATTGTTAAAAATATAACCATCCTTCCTCTTTGTCACAAGTAATCCTCCTTGACCCTAAACCGCTTCCGAGATATCAAGAATAGGGTGGGCATCTAAAGCCACCGACAGGAGAAGGATATGAAAGTTCTTAATAAGTATTCAGTAGGTACAGGCGATAGATTCGGCAAACAGGGCGAGGCTCAGCTCCACGCCTTCGAACTCTTGGCCGAGAGGGGAGTGGAAGCTTCGATAGTATGGAATAAAAGCAACAGGGAGCATCTGCTCATCGGTACCGAGCCTGAGGATCAGCGAATCGCTTCGGAAGCCGCAGTGAAGGCCAGGGGTTATAAGGGGATCTACTGTGTGGATGCCGACCATATTAACCTGGAAACCGTAGACGGCTTCTTACCCTGGTGCGATTTTTTTACCATCGATGTGGCGGACTTTATCGGAAAGACAGCCTCGGAGGAGCGCACAGAGGCCTTTGTGGCTGCCCGCCAGAATCTTATAGCCGACCGGAGTGTCCCTGTACCCATAGACCAGAAGACTATAGAAGCGAGCGCCGCTAAATACCTTTACGCGATCGATGAGGCTGCCTTAGTCTATGGGCGAATCCTATCCAACAAGCCCGATGGGAACTTTCACATCGAGGTGTCCATGGACGAGACCGATGCATCCCAGTCGCCGGCGGAAATGGTGGTGATCTTGGCAGGCCTGGCCGACGCGGGAATACCAGTGCAGACTATCGCCCCTAAGTTCTCCGGGCGCTTCAACAAGGGCGTGGATTATGTGGGAGATGTCGATACCTTCCTCAGGGAGTTCGAGGCTGATGCCGAAGTAACCGCCTGGGCCGCGAAAGCCTTTGGCTTGCCCGGGAGTCTTAAGCTCTCGATTCACTCCGGCAGCGATAAGTTTTCGATCTACCCGGGGATTGGACGAATTATCCGAAAGCTCGGTTGCGGTCTCCATCTAAAAACAGCAGGCACTACCTGGCTGGAGGAGCTTATCGGTCTTGCCGAAGCGGATGGCGAGGCTTTAGTGCTTGCAAAAAGTATTTACGCCACGGCCTACAACCGGATTTCCGAGCTGACCAAGCCCTATGCCGCGGTGATCGATATATCCATGGATCGGCTTCCCAGCCCTGCTACGGTGGGATCCTGGGATTCTAAAACTTTCGTGGACGCCCTGCGGCACGACCAGAAAAATCCAGGCTACAACCCCGATTTCAGGCAGCTCCTCCATGTCGGCTTCAAAGTGGCGGGCGAGCTTGGCCAGGAATATCTAGATGCCCTTGAAGAGTACAAGCCTAGCATTTTCCGTAATGTGAGCCTCAATCTCTTTGAGCGCCACATGGTTCCGCTCTTTCTAGGGTAATATCTATGGTTGGTGCCGGGCGGGCGAGAATAGGCATACGGGGCCGCCTCCTTGTTTTTTTGGGGGCGGCTATCGTAGGCATTGTTGCCCTCGAAATAAGTGCCCAGCGGGTAAGTAACAGCATTACAAAAGAGTATGAAACCCTCATGGATACCTACCACCTGGTACACAGAATGAGGGTGGCTCTTCAGGGGTTTAGAACCGAAAGCGACCGTTACATCAGGGACCCTTCAACCGCATCGGAAGAACAGCTGTATGAAGCCATTGCCGGGCTGTCTGCTCATGAGGCAGCCGTATCGGCGCTCCAAAACCTCTCTCAGGACGCTGCATTCGAGGTCCAGGCGACGGGCTATGGCATTGATGCCTATCTTCCGCTGGTCTCCCGCTCGATTTCTTTCCGGGCGGCGGGCCGGAGCGATTTTTACGCTGACTTCGCCAAGGCTGAACGCATCGCCAGCTATGTCGATACCTACCTTTCCAAATTGCTCAGCATTCTCATGCGTGAGGGGGAGCTGCGATTCAAGGCTTCGCTGGAGCGTTCGGAGTTTTTTAACAGGAACATACTGCTTGGGATGATTGCCGCTGGCCTTGCCTTGATCGGCTACACCTTTCTCGTGGCCAGTTCGATCACAAAGCCGATACGCGAGCTTGCAAGGGCGACCGAAAAGCTTGCCAAGGGCGACATGCTTGTGGCTCCAATAAAAACTCGATCCAAGGATGAGGTGAGCGTGCTGGTCTCGGGCTTCTACGCCATGAGCGCCAATATCCGCAGTTATATAGAGAGTCTCAAGGAGAAGGCTGAGCTTGAAAAAAGGCTACATGACGAGGAATTGAGCCTTTTAAGCATGGGCAAGGCACTCAGGGAAGCCCAGCTAATGAACTTGCAGGATCAGATGCGGCCGCATTTTCTCTTCAACGCGCTCAACTCCATAGCCAGAAGCGCGCTTTTAGAAAAAGCACCCAAAACCGAGATGCTCACCATATCATTGGCCAAGCTTCTTCGCTCAACCATAAAGGAAGGCATTCCCTACACGAGCTTAGGCGAGGAGATCGATGTGGTTAGGGAGTACCTCAATTTTCAGAAAGTACGATTTGGTGATCGCCTGGACTGGAGCCTGAAATTTGATCCGGTTCTCAAAGATGTTAAGGTGCCTCGGTTCTTGCTCCAGCCGCTTGTTGAGAATGCTGTTCGCCATGGCATCGAACCAAAAATAGACAAGACAAGAATACTCGTTTCTGCGCAGCTCCGGGGCGATCGGCTCAAGGCTTATGTAGTGGATACGGGGGTGGGCATGAGTGCCCAAGAATTAAAGCGCCTGCGTGGTGTCGTTGCCGCGGCCACCATGGACAGGCTGCCCTCAGCAAGAAAAGCCATTGGGCAAGAAAGCGAAGACAAGAATCTACATGGAGAGGAGGAAAATAAAGTCGCATCAAGCGATGCGCCAGACACCATCGCCGGATCGGGAATCGGTCTTGCAAACCTCTCCACGAGGCTGAGGATACTCTATGGAGAGTCCAAGGGCTTACAATTGTTTTCCAAACCCGGGAAGGGCACGATTGTCAGGCTTTCAATACCCCTCAAGGCTGCGCAGCGATGGCCAGAATCCTAATTGCCGACGATGAGGATCTGGAGCGTCAGGCCTTGAGCCTGATCATTTCGGAGGCTCCGAACCCGAACGGCGAAGGTTTTTCGATTGCAGAGGCAAAAAACGGCCCTGAAGCCCTTTCGCTCGGCTTAAGAAACGATTTTGATGTCATTTTTCTGGATGTAAAAATGCCGGGCATGGACGGCATTGCCGTAGCTGAGGGCTTGAGAAACGCGAATATACAGTCGGCCATCGTAATTGTCTCTGCCTACGATACCTTCGAGTACGCACAAAAGGCTATTCGCCTCGGGGTTTACGAGTACCTACTCAAACCGGCATCCAGAGAGGATGTACTGCGGGCTTTGACCCGTTCCCTGGAGTTGCAGCGGGCTGGCGAATCCGTGGCAAGGCTTAAGCGCGAATCTGCTACAGCCATGTCGTCGGCCGTGGAAAGACTGGAAGGGCAGATAATCAGAGAAATGGAACGAGGCGCCTTGCTGGAAGCCACAGCGCTGGATTTTGAACGACTCTCCTCGCTGGAAGGACGGCCCAAGGCAGCTCTGGCTTTCAGATTAGATGCTGGTGGTGTAAAAATCGCTACCATCCTCGACAAAGCTTTTATCGCCATGGTTATGAATGAAGCAACAAGCTTGCTGCCTCCGCCCGCCCGAATTATCTGCGCTGTAACCAAGGATAGTGGTCGCCTTTTGGTGTATGACGATACATTAGCACTGGCAAAGGAAGCGGATAAAAAAACTTTGTCGAGTTCTTCCCCATGGATGAAAAACAATCTTTTTACCCCACTCATCCGTGTTACTGAGGAAAAACTAAAGTCACTAGCACCCTATCGGCTCTTTTGGGGCTGCTCTGGTCCATCAACAACAGAGCCAACATCGCTGCTTTTTTCACGAGCCCTCGAAGCCTGCCACCTTGCCTATACGGATTGCCCCCTGGTTTGCCTCACCCCGCATAGTGAAGGAAGAGCAAAAAGCAGTTTTCAGGAAAATCCTATCGAAAGGCCGAAACCGGGTCTTGCGCTCAGAGCCCTAGATGCGCTTAAGGAAGATTGCGCCCGGGACTGGAGTCTGGAAGTCCTGGCTAAATCGCTGGGTATAAGCCCTTTCCATCTCTCCCATGTTCTATCCCGGGAACTGGGAATGGGATTCAGCGAGCTGCTCCAGCGCCTTAAAATCGAAAAGGCCAAGGAAGTTCTCGCCGGGGGGGCGAGCGCTAAAGAGGCTAGCTATCTTTTAGGTTTTTCAGATCAAGCGTATTTTACCCGGGTCTTTAAAAAGCTCGAAGGAAGAACTCCCGGGGAATACCAGGATGAAATCGCAAAAAAGTACCAATAAGAGTCAGGTCTTTACAAAACCATATTTCTGAAAATGGATTCAAACTAAGCCGAGCGAGAAATGTAAGTCTTTTCCAAGTAAGGAGGAAAAAGATGAAGAAAACGAGGATACTGATCGCCATGATGCTGGTGATCGCAGCGTTGCTGCCGGCTCAACTATTTGCCCAGGCCAAGCCCATCGTGCTCAGGCTGGCCGAAACTCATCCCCAGGATTATCCCACCACCAAGGGCGACTATGAGTTTGCCCGTCTGGTCAAGGAACGATCGGGTGGTAGGATTCAGATCGAGGTCTATTACGGGTCCCAGCTCGGACAGGAAAAAGCCGTTATTGAGCAGGTGCAGTTCGGCGCCATAGATATGACCCGAGTTTCCATCAGCCCGGTGGCTTCCTTTGTTCCCAAGCTCAACGCTTTCCAGATGCCCTATCTCTACAGGGACGAAGCCCACCAGTGGAAGGTGCTCAAGGGCGAAATTGGTACTACCCTTTTGGCAAGCCTGGAGCCCTTTGGCTTTATCGGCCTGGGATGGTTCGAGGCGGGATCGCGCAATTTCTACAATTCTAGACGCCCAATTAATAAGCCCGAAGATCTCAAGGGGCTTAAGATCCGCGTGCAGGAGAGCGAGCTCATGATGGGTCTGGTCTCGGCCTTTGGCGCCGTGCCCACTCCCATGGCCTACGGCGAAGTGTATTCGGCCCTTCAAACCGGTGTTGTGGACGGAGCGGAGAACAACTGGCCCTCATACTTCTCCACTTCCCACTACGAGGTTGCTAAGTACTTCTGCCTGGATGAGCACACCAGGGTTCCCGAAATCATCATCGGTTCCAAGATCTCATTGGGCAGGCTCTCTAAAGCCGACCAAGAGCTGATCAAGCAGGCTGCCTTGGATGCCATCGACTATCAGCGTGCCGAATGGGCTAAGTACGAGCAGATCTCCATCGATAAGGTAAAAGACGGTGGATCCCAGATTACCTACATCGGCGACAAGACCGAGTGGCAGAAGCTCATGGATCCCTTGTACAAGAAGCAGAGCAAGGAAATCCAGGACTTTGTGAAGCAAATCCAAGCGGTTCAATAAAGACTCTAGGTTTTTGTTTTAAAGCATAAACGTGCAGGGCAGTCCGCCGGCTGTAGCGCCGGCGGACTGCCCTGCGTATAATCAAGACTCCAGGTTTTCCAAGACCCCGGGGGACACCATGAAACAAGTAATACTTAGGCTCGTAAACGGCATCCATATCCTCCTGATGGAGCTGGCGAAGCTATTTATCGTGGCGATGATCCTCATCATCTTCGCCAATGTGGTACTGCGCTATGTGTTCAACAGCGGCATCCTTTGGTCGGAAGAAGTGGCCTTGCTGTTGGCAGTCTGGTTCATTTTCATTTCCATGGGGCTGGGGATAAAGCAGAAGCTCAATATCGTCATAAACCTCATTAAGCGGGAAAAGATGCCCGCTTGGCTCAACTATACATTGGACCTACTCAGCGAGGTCATTGTCATTTTCGTGGGCGTTGTCATGATCATCTACGGAGGCAGACTGGTGGGCTTTACCATGACTTCCATAATGCCCGCCACCAAGTGGCCAGCGGGAATTTTGTACATGGTTGTGCCCTTTGCAGGCCTGATCATCACGCTGGAGGCATTGCTCCATATAGTCGGCTGGGACAGCTACGACAAGAATGTGGACGAGTATCTGGCAGGGGAGCGAAAGCTCCGGAATCTGTTTGGAGGACCCCATGGCTGATCCCACTGTCGCGACTGCGCTGCTGTTGGGCGGCTTTATCCTTCTCATGGTCTTGCGTGTTCCCATAACCTATGCCCTCGCCTCAGTGTCCCTGGTGACCGCCATATATCTGGGCATCCCCCTGATGGCGATCGTTCAGCAGATGGTTCAGGGGGTGCGTTCCTTCTCCCTTCTGGCGATTCCTTTTTTTATAATCGCCGGCGAGATCATGGGCCAGGGTGGCATAGCCCGAAAAATGATAGAGATGGCCAATGTGTTTGTCGGGCGGATCCGGGGCGGCTTGGCCATGGTCAACTGCGTGGACTCTATGTTCTTTGGAGGCATTTCGGGCTCAGCGGTTGCGGACATAGCCTCCACGGGAACAATCATTCTCCCCATGATGAAATTAAAGGGCTACGACGACGATTTTTCCGTGGCAATCACGGTGACTAGTTCCACCCAGGGCGTCATCATCCCCCCCAGCCACAATATGATTCTCTATTCGGTAGCGGCGGGCGGGGTTTCGGTGGGCCGGCTCTTCCTGGCCGGCTACATCCCCGGCATAAGCCTGGGGCTCTCGCTGATGATAATCTCCTATTTTATCGCCAAGAAACGCAATTACCCCAAGGAAGACAAAGTCAGCTTCAAGCAGGCCTTGCACATTTTTAGGGATGCCTTTTTGGGCTTGATGACAGCGGTGATTATAATGGGCGGTGTAATCTCCGGCATTTTTACGGCCACCGAATCGGCGGCCATTGCGGTAATCTATGCCTTCATCATTACCTTCTTTGTATATAAGGAAATACCCCTAAAAGCGATGAAGGGAATCCTCTACAACGCCCTCAAGACCCTAGCCATGGTCATGGCTCTCATCGCGGCGGCCAGCGCCTTCGGTTGGCTCATGGCCTATCTGCGGATTCCTGCCATGGCAACTAAGCTGATCCTGGGTATCTCAGACAATAAGTACGTGCTCCTGCTTCTCATCAACGTGCTCCTACTCATTTTGGGCATGATCATGGACATGGCGCCCCTAATCCTCATAATGACGCCTATTCTCTACCCGGTGGTTGTCACTACCCTGGGCTTGTCCCCTGTGCATTTCGGCATTATTCTGATGCTAAATCTGGCGATCGGGCTCTGTACTCCCCCTGTGGGTTCAGCCCTTTTCGTGGGCTGTGCGATCGGCAAGGTATCCATTGAGAAGGTGAGCAAGGCTATGGTGCCGTACTATGTGACCATGGTCATAGTTCTCATGCTGGTTACCTACATACCGGGTATCACAATGGTACTACCCAATTTGATTATGCCTGGTGGTTGAGCCAAAACTATGCAGTCCACCTACTTTTGAATTTTAACTTGGCGGGGTTTTCAAATCGGTTTTTCGAGGAGTGTTCATGTTGTTTATCGAGTCCATGTTTTCCCCGGCGGCCAAGACTGTGGTGATAACCGGAGGCGCGGGAGGAATTCCAGGCAGTTTGGCTGTGGGTTTCGCCAAGGCCGGAGCTAAAGTTGTTCTCTGGGGTCGAGGCACTAATCATCCCATGGCAGAAGCGGCCCAAAAAGTTATTGAAGAAGTACCGGGGGCCAAGGTCTTTGCGGTAACCGTCGATACGGGAAGCAGGGAAGCCTGCGAGGCTGCGATCGCCGAATCGGAGAAGCTTGCAGGCAGTCCTCCCAACGTGCTTATAAACGGTGTCGGCGGCAACAGGGGCAAGGTGCCCTTTGTCGATGTGGACGAAAAGCTCTTCAAGGAAATTCTGGAACTCAATTTGCTTGCGGGACTCGTCACTCCCACCAGGGCTTTCGCAGTGTACTGGATTGCCCGGGGCATCAAGGGCTGCGTGATCAATATGACATCCATGACCAGCTACAAGGCACTATCCGGCACCTGGGCTTACGACGCCGCCAAGGCCGGGGTCTTGAACCTTAACGAAGCCCTGGCCAAGGAGCTGGCTCCCCAGGGGATAAGGGTCAACGCCATAGCCCCCGGCTTTTTTGTAGGCCACCAGAATAGGGCTCTGTTGCTGGATGAATCCGGTGATCTCACCGCCAGGGGCAAGTCCATCATAGCCCGCACCCCCTTTGGACGCTTCGGCAAGTTTGAGGAGCTTTGGGGCGCGGCTTTTTTCCTAGCCAGCGATCAGGCCTCTAGTTTCGTCACCGGTGTGTCTCTTCCGGTGGACGGCGGATACCTTACGGATAATATTTAATCCCTATCCGGCGGCGGGCATATCGCCGCCACCGGAAGGCTGCCGCGTTGAGCCGCCGCGGCGCTTTAAGGGGTAGAGTTTTGCGGCAGGCGCCGCGCCGCGGCGGCCGCGGGAAAGGAAAAGCTATGAAAGCATTTATGGACAAGGATTTTCTACTGGATACTCCAACGGCCAGGAGCTTGTTTCACGATAGGACCGACGGGTTGCCGATCTTCGATTACCACTGCCATCTCTCCCCTAGAGAGATAGCCGAAGACAAGCCTTTCACCGATATTGCCCAGATATGGCTGGGTGGAGATCATTACAAATGGAGGATCATGCGCTCCAATGGTGCCGACGAGTCTCTCTGCTCTGGCAAGGCCGACTGGGCCGATAAATTCGTCGCCTACGCAGCGGCGCTGGAAAAATCCCCGGGCAATCCCCTCCTGCACTGGTCCCATTTGGAACTGCAGCGCAGTTACGGCATCAACGATGTGCTTACATCCCGCAACGCCTTGGCCATACGGGAGCGGGCTAATGCCATAATCCGGGAGCGGGGCGACTCTCCCCGTTCCATGCTTAAAGCATACAAGGTGGCTGTAGTCTGCACCACCGATGATCCCGCCGATTCCTTAAGCTGGCATGATGCCATCGCGGCCGATCCGGAGTTTGGCGCCGCCGCCGCGGCTTCGGGGGCTCAATGTTCCCGGATTCTTCCGGCATTCAGGCCTGACAAGGCTATGAACGCTTCGGATGCTGCAGCCTGGCGGGGCTATGTGGCTCAGCTGGGCGCTGCGGCGGGCTTGGAAATCCGTAGCTTTACCGATTTAGCCGAGGCCTTGTCCAGGCGTCACGCCTACTTCCACGAAAGGGGATGCAGACTTTCGGACCATGCGCTCGTAGTTCCCCCATTTGCCCTTGCGACTGAGGATGAGCTTGATACTATCGTTGCCCTGCTTCTCTCGGGCAGAACTGCCGAGGAGCATGCGAGGGAAAAACTGGCAACCGCGGTGTTACTCCATGTCGCCAGACTCAACGCCAAGGCTGGATGGGTCATGCAGCTTCATATTGGCGCCCTGCGCAACACTAACACCAGGCTTTTTAAGCTCTATGGCCCCGATGGAGGAGGGGACGCCATCTCCGACGCCGTGATAATCGCGCCGCTGGCTTCCTTCTTGGATCGGCTGGATGCCGAGGGCTTATTGCCCAAGACAATCGTCTACAGTCTGGATGACACCAAGAACGCCAGCCTGGCGACCTTGGCCCAGTGCTTCGCCGGTTCCTACTCCGGCGAGAAAGGCGTGGCGGGCAAGCTCCAGTACGGCGCGGCTTGGTGGTTCAACGACCATTTGGACGGTATGATCCGGCACCTGGTGCAGACTGCCTCTGTCTCAGCCCTAGGTCCATGGGTAGGGATGCTTACCGATTCCAGATCCTTCCTCTCCTATCCAAGGCATGAGTATTTTAGGCGGATTTTGTGCAAGGTGGTGGGACGCTGGGTGGAAGACGGGGAGCTTCCCGCCGACGAGGCCTATGCAGCCAGCTTGGTACGCAACATAAGCTGGTTCAACGCCAGGGACTACTTCGGCGTCGAAGTTCCCGCCTGGGCTGCGAAGATCTTATAATGGGGCGGACAAGATAACGATGATTTCCAGGATTTACTGGAAAAGAGTTTTTATACTTGAGCCAATTTTAAAAGTCTGTTAACTTTTGAAATTGGCTTTGTAGTTTCGTCTATTTTAATGCTAAAAGCATGAAAATAGACGAAACATACGCATCTTTAAGGTAGCTTTTTCAAAACTCGTCTGAGTTTTGAAAAAGCATCATTTAAGGGATAAGGTGAAAAATCTTTTTTCGAAGATTTCTTAATCTTAAAAACTTCTTCTCCTGTCCATCCTGCCGACCCTGTTACCCTGTCATATCTCGCATCGTGTCGATCTCTCCCCCATCCTGCGATCACTTCTCGGTGTCAGTCATGCCCGCGATAAACTGCTTCTGCATTACTACCACCACGATGACCGGGGGAATAAGGGCTAAAAGGACGGTGGCCATTACAATCTGCCACTCTATTACCACATCGGCTCCAGAGAGCATACGGTTGATGCCGATGAGGAGGGTGTAGTATTCCTGCTTGGTGGTGATCAACAAAGGCCAGAGGTATTGGTTCCAGCCATAGATGAATTGGATGACGAACATGGCCGCGATGGGGGTGCGGGTCATGGGCACTAAAATAGACCGGAAAAACTGCATCGAAGAAGCCCCATCGATCTGGGAGGCCTCTGCTATTTCCCGGGGCACCGCCATGAAAAATTGTCTGAAAAGGAATACCGCCGTGGCCGATACGATCATGGGAAGAATGAGACCTGTGTAGGAGTTAAGCATGCCTAAATCTGAAATAACCTTGTAGGTGGGCATGATGCGCACTTCCACGGGTAGCATGAGGGTGATAAAGATCGCCCAAAAACAGAATTTTCGCCCGGGGAAATTAAAGAAAACTATGGCGAAAGCCGCTAAGAGGGAGATCGTAATTTTGCCCACCGCTATGCCCATGGCCATGATAAAGGAGTTTTTCATCATGGTCATGGCCGAGGCACCTAAATTCTTCGCTCCTTCCGACAGCGCGCGACCGTAGTTCTCGATCAGATGTGTGCCCGGATAAATAGGCATGGGCGCCGATAGAATTTCTGCGCTAGTCCTGGTTGAAGCTACGAAGACGAAGTAGATGGGAAAAAGAATTATCAAGATGGCGAGCCAGAGGATGATGTGCGGGAAGGCTCGGGCGGATTTTCTCTGTTCTATCATGAAAGCCTTCCTTTAGTAGGTGACCTTCCGCTCAATAAAGCGGAACTGGACCACGGTGAGACCGATTACCATGATCATGAGGATGACCGACTGGGCCGAGGAGCCGCCCAGGTCGAGGTTGATGACCCCATCTCTCCATACCTTGTATACCAGGATCTGCGTTGCCTTGCCGGGTCCGCCAGCGGTGACCTGGTGAACGATGGGGAAGGTTTCAAAAAAGCCATAGACCAGGTTCATCACAAGGAGATAGAAGGTGGTGGGCGAAAGCATGGGGAAAATTATCCTCCAGAACCGTTTTACCGGTCCGGCGCCATCCATGGCTGCCGCTTCAACCAAGGGCAGGGGGACGCCCTGCAGGCCCGCCAGGAAAAAGACAAAATTATAGGCGATCTGTTTCCAGCTCGAGGCTATGGTCAACAGGAGGAAGGCCTGGTCGGCCTTCAATAAATGATTCCAGTCCACGCCCATCTTATATTTCAGAAGCCAGGCGATTATTCCCACGTTGGGGTTGAACATGAAGAGCCAGAGTACACCGGCCACCATGGTGGCTACCGCATAGGGCCATATCATCATTGTCTTGTAAAAGGAGTCGAATCGTATTTTTTTATTTGTCTGTATGGCGAGAAATAGGGAAATAGACATTGATGAGACTGTTATCGCAAGGGCGAAGAGCACCGAAACCCTAAAGGAAGCCCAATAATCGGGATCTCCGAATAGTTTTGTGTAGTTCTCGAAACCGACGAAGATAACCCTGCCGCCGAAGGGATCCTGGAGAAAAAAGGATTGCCAGATCGCCTGGGCGGAGGGCCAGAAGAAAAACATGAACACAATAACCATCTGGGGCAGTACAAGAAGATAGGGAAGACCTTTGGATGGGAACTCGTATTGTTTAGCCATGACGCATCCTAACGTGGGCGAATTGATCGGGGAAGCCTTGTATCGGCGCTTGGCCGAGTTTTTCCCTGAAAAAGGCCGCCTCTCGGCGGCCTTTTTATAATAGCATGAAAATGGCTTTCAGCGGACTATTTATTCAGGCGCTCGAACTCGCGAAGAGTCTTGTTGCCGTCCAGAACCATCTTGTTGATGCCGTCTTTTACGCTGATTTTGCCAGCCAGGATATCTTCCCAGGTCTGGTCTTCGATTTCTCTGATGATGTTGAAATTGCCGAAGCGGATACCCATGGAATTGCCCGTGGGAGCGGCTCTTAGAAGCTGCTTGATGGCCACTTCAGGACCGGGGTTGGTTTTGTAGAAGCCCTGGGACTTGGTGAGGTCGTATGCCGCATTGGTAATGGGCAGATAGCCTGTGCTCTGGTGCCAGAAAGCCTGATTCTCCGGCAGGGAGATAAAGGCCATGAAATCGGCTACGCCCTTATAGTCTGCCTTGGGCTTGTTGTTGAACACCCAGAGGCTGGCGCCGCCGATGATGGAGTTCTGAGGAGCGCCCTTCACATCGGGATAATAGGGGAGGGTAGCCACGCCGAACTCGAACTTGCAGGTGTTCTTGAAGTTGGCATATCCGCCGATTGACTCGAAGTGCAGGCCGACTCTTCCGGAGGAGAAGAGGGGATTGGCTTTGTTCTCGCGTCCGCCATAGATGAATACGCCTGCTTTTGACAGATCGCTGATAGTCTGCAGGTGCTTGATGACGGTGTCGTTATTGAAGACAAGCTGGGTATCCAAGCCGTCAAAGCCGTTGTTTTTGGTGCCAAAGGGCAGGTTATGCCAGGCGGAGAAGTTCTCAAGCTGGATCCAGGAGATCCAGTTGGTGGTGAAGCCGCCTTCCATGCCTGATGCCTTCAGTTTCTTAGCCATTTCGAAGAACTCGGGCCATGTGACGGGGGGCTTCTCGGGATCGAGACCTGCCTTCTTGAAGGCATCCTTGTTGTAGTACATGACCGAGGTTGAAGAATTGAAGGGAAGGGATAGCATCTTGCCATCGGAGGTGGAATAGTAACCAGTGATGGTGGGGATGTAGACCTTGGGGTCGAACTTTTCGTTGTTTTCGGCCATGAGTTGGTATACCGGCTTTACGGCGCCCTTGGCGGCCATCATGGTGGCTGTGCCTACTTCGTAGACCTGGATGATATGGGGCGCTTGGCCTGCGCGGAAGGCAGCGATACCGGCGTTCATCGTATCGCTGTAGGAGCCCTTGAACACTGGTACTACTTTGAAATCTTTTTGAGTTGCATTGAACCTATCCGCCAGAGCCTGTACCGTCTCGGCGTTCTTGCCGGTCATGGCGTGCCAGAACTCGATGTTCGTCTGGGCCCAGGCCCCTGCGATGGCGAGGAAGACCATTGCCACGAGTGCAATTTTCTTCATTACGAATACCTCCTTGGTAGGTTGGAAACGGTACTGATAGTACCGCTTTGAGCGGCTAACAGTATAAACCCATATGGTCAGGCTGACAATTAAAAATTTGTTAAACTCGCCTTTATCAGGGAGATGATCGACTTAATCGCCTTGGCGCTCTAGCAGCTTAAGTGCTCTGTCGGGGAAGTCCGTTATAAGTCCTGTGACGCCCCAATCCAGGAGTCTTTTCATGTCGTCTATCTCATTGGGTGTCCATACGAGAACGCCAAAACCGGCTTCGCGAAGCTTTTGCACTGTTTTTTTGTCCAAATGCTTATAATTAGGGTTGAGGGATACGGCTCCAAGGGACCGAAGGATAGCCACTGGATCGTGTAGAGGTTTGTCGATGAGAGCGGCCACTGGGATCCGGGGCACTGCTTTTCTTATTCTTGCTAAATAGCTATGGTTAAAAGAGGAAACTAGAACCTGATCCACTAATCCCAGTTCAACAATGAGGGCGGCAGTTTTTTCCACAACCCAGGCGTCGCAGGGCCAGCCGGCCGCATCCTTTATTTCCACGTTGACCTTCCATGCTAACTCCTTGGTCAAAAGGAGGGCCTCCCGGAGGGTGGGGATTCGGAGTCCCTTAAACTGCTCCAATTCGGCCGGAAGGATGCGGCCGGCCTCAATTTGCCTAAAAGGGTCCTCGCTGCCGTACCAGGAGCCCGCATCTAGTGATTTAAGTTCCGCTAGGCTGAAATCATAGACCGACCAGGGTTTTCTGTCGGGGAAGCGTTCTTCAGCGTCGGTAGTTCGCTTGAGGGTATCGTCGTGGATAACTACTAATTCGCCGTCCGACGAAGCGGCAACATCGAGTTCCCAATACTCTGCATCGCTCTCCCAACCTTTACGGGCAGCATAGAGCGTGTTCTCGGGCGCGATTCCTCTAAATCCACGGTGGGCTATCACGACAACTGCTGTTGAATTTTTCATGGGATCTTCCTTCGTAGCCGAGATCGACACTTCTTGCCGTGACATCGTGGTGCAACTGGCAAGCAAGAAAATCGGCAGTACTATTGCCATAGTGCGCATCAATATATCCTAAGGCGCGTTCAGCCACCGCACAAGGCAGGTCGGGTGGTCCGCAGTAACTGCATCGAAGATTGTGGTTAAAGGGATATGGCTATGGCGCTGGGGGAAGGGAATCAAGAACCCTTGCATGGGGGTAGCGTGTTTTGAGTATATCAATAAGCTCTCTCGCCTCATCCACTTGCCCATCGGCGATAAGGACGAGGCTTTTCAGCCTGTAGGCGTCAAAGACAAGTCGGTTGTCGTAACGGTCAAGGTTTTCTTTCGTTGCCCAGGGATCTATAAGCGCTAGGAGCTCCTGGCGCCGAAGCGGGTCGCCGGGATTGATCCGTCTTGCCTTGGCCAAGTTTCTAGCCAGCGCGGGATACCCTACCATAGTCTGGGCGGTCAGATATAAGGCGGTAGCGAAAAAAAGTACCAAACCAGCCACAAGGAGGGTTTTCCAACAGCAGCTCCTTTTGGGTTTCTTTTTGGCTATGATGAGCGCGAAGGGAATCGAAATCAAACTTAAGCCTATGCCGAGGATTTCCCATGCGGTCCTGCGGTAGTTCAGCTCGACTTGAGTGCCTTCAGGATAGATCAGCATAAAGCCGGGAGAAATGGGGTAGATTTTCTCGTCCCCGGAAGATTGCCAGCCCGGGGCATAGGAGATTTTTATGTAATGGGGCTTTCCAGGTTCTGTTGTATTGAATCGAATGCTGAAGTTATCGACCTGCTCATCGGTGATTGCCGGGGGGGTTATACCCATCATGCTCCCATCTATTGCCTTGTCAGCATTAACCCTTGGACTTTCGGCAAGGTTTGGGGGACTAGCCAGGCGTGCGGCTCCCTGTTCTTCTAGGGCTTTCTTGGCCAAAGCGACGTTTCTGAATGCGTCATAGTCCGACCAGTGCCCGCCTGCATCGCTCAAGCGGGCTGTCAGGTCACGGTCCGCAAGGAGGGAGTTTACGAAGGGTGTGTCATAGAGTTCGTAATCCCTAAAAAATCGGTAATAATCGGTCCTGAATCCGCCTTTACCTCCATCGACCAGGGAGATCGCCTTTTCGGGCAGTACGCTGACATAGCTGTCAGCATACCCTCGATAGCTGAAAATCGAGAACTTTCCCATGGAGGCATCGATCATGAAGTCGGGATGGGAAGCGAAGAGGCTCTGGATCGTTTCGGAGTGGGTTATGATGTATCGAGCGTTAAGTAGGTCGAATCGGGCAGACCAAGAGGCGGGGTCTATCTTCGAATAAATGCGTTCAGCCTCAGGATCTACCGGATTGGGCGAATAGGAACTCTGAAGATAGGTCGCAGCCCGGGCCATCATGCTTGAGCCATAGTGGATTCCCTCGGAGCTCGGATGCCCGGTAAAAAGGTAGAGGTTCTCGAATGCCCTTTCGGAGCCGAAATCCCTGTTGTCCCGCTGATCCTGTTTTTCCCAGAGAAATCGCCCATCGTCGGGGCTCCCTTTGTACCGCTGGGCAATGAAGCTGATAAACGGCCATTCTGCCTTGGCTTCGTAGCCGGAGTAATTCCACGAAAACCAACTTGGGGCGTTGCGGATCAAGGCCAAGCTGCCCGCGACGGATGCTCCTAGGCAGAGAAGGGTTATCATGGAAGGAAGCCAGCCAATAAGCTTTTTAGCTTGGCGTGTCCTTTTCTGCCCCAAAGGCGGCAGTAAGCGCTTTGTAAGGCGCTCCGCCGCTGTATCCAGCAGTAGGGAAATGCCCAAGCCGCAGAAGAGCAGTGCGGGAGGAACAAAACGAATGTCGGGCATGCCCAGACCTGGAGCGATAAAGAACAAAAAAGCGCAGGCTCCCAAGGCGTAGAATAGAAATGCGGCAAGGCTTCTTTCCCTGGGCGAGTTTTTTCTCATCAAGGATAACAAAAAGAACAGGCATCCCGCCGGAGCCCAGATCAGAAGAAGGGTCTGGTTAGCGAAATCCTTGAAGGAACTGAACTGCCAGAGCATGCTTATGGGCTGAGCCCAGCCTCTGGTGGCTGCCATGGGCAAAAGCCAGAAGGCCATAAAAAGAAGAGCGCTGATGTAGGTGCTGAGTATTCGGGTGACGACAACGGCTTCCCGCCCCATGCCCGGTTTGGGGTGATTGTTTTGGGATTTTTTCTTCCAGAGCCGGGGAATCAGCGAAAAGGCGGGGAAGAGGGGCAGAAAAAAGGCGGCCATGAAAACGAAAAAATGACTTAGTCCGATGAGAGCAAGGATCAAGCCACTCAGTAGGCCTTTGCGCTTGGTTCGCCAATCCCTGACCAGGGAGGCGAAGAAAAGGGGAAGCAAGGCGATTGCCCAGGAGTAGCAAAACTCTCCGGCGAAGGTAGAAAGCCAGTTCCCTCCGAAAATCGAATAAGATTCGTTGAAGAGAAAGAGCAGGCTTGATGCGGCTGCTATTGCTCCAGCGCGCTTTCTGCCACTAATAGAAGAAGCGGCAAAAAACATGGTAAAGGGAAGGGCGAAACCTCCTGCAATTGTGACGATTTTCAGCGCCACGCTAAGCGGGACGATATAGCCTAACAGGGCTGCGGCCAGAAAGGGCAGGACAAAATAGTGCTGACCCTCAAGGTAGCCGAAAAAATTTCCCTGGCTGAAGCCGAACAGCCGCCCCCTGGGAAGGAATTCCTCTTTTAATGTCCGTAGTACCTGGTACCAGGATGCGCTGTCGCCTCCGGTCAGGATGTTGTCGGTCACTAAAAGCCGCAGGTCGAAACGGCTGAGCATGAATGCATAGACCAAGGCTAGGCAAATCCAGGACAAGAGATCCTCGATCTTGGTATTCGCTGGTGGTCTCAAGGTCGAGGGTCCTTGAACCAGCTTTTTGGTTTTTGTAAATGTCGGTTTACCAAGGGAAACCATCGAACTTCCTATCCCGCCAGAAGGGCAACGGCTGCGCAAGCCAGTAGTACGCCCGCTATACGCCTGAGGCTAAGGCTCTCCCCGAAGAACAAGACTCCTCCCAACACAACCAGGGCTATCACTGCGCTGCCCATGAGAGGGCTAATTTTGCTTATATCCTGTTTTCTGAGGATCCATGCGTAGATGGCAAATGATGCGACGTAGAGGAGGGCTGAGAAGCCGGTCAGGGCAATCCATGTTGCGCTCCAGGGCTTGAGTCCGGCTCCCTGTTTAAGCAAAAGCTGGGCAGATACGGACAAAAGGATTCCGCAGATAAGGAGTAACCAGTTCATCGTTCTACTCCTTCTTTATCCTGCGATTCATCGGGGGAGCGTTCCTTAATAAGGTAATGGGGTCTATGCTTGGCCTCCATAAAGAGCTTGCCCAGGTACTCCCCGATGATTCCCATAAAAATGAGCTGGATTCCCCCAATTATGAGTACGCTGATTAAAAGGCTTGTCCAGCCCTCCACGGTCCTATCGGTGAATAGCCGAACGATGAGGGCGTAGAAGGCATATATAAAGCCGGCGGCCGATATGAGACAGCCAGCCATGGATGCAATCCTGAGCGGTTTAACGCTGAAGGATGTGATTCCGTCCACGGCGAAGGAGAGCATTTTTGAAAAGCTGTATTTGGATACACCGCTTTGGCGTTTACCCGGGCTGTATGTGAGTTCGGTGGAGGGAAACCCTATCCATGGCACGGCGCCCCGCAGGAAAAGGGTCCGTTCCGGCATGGAGAGAAGGGCATCCACCGCCTTTCTGGACAGAAGCCTGAAATCGGCCGAACCTGGTTCTATTTTGACATCCCCTAATAATTTCATAAGAGAGTAGAAGAGCCTAGAACTTAGCTTTTTCCCAGGGGCGAGCCCCTTTCCAGCCCCTGGCGCCGTGTCGAGCCTCCGGGTTGTGACAATGTCAAAACCCTGGCGCTGTGCTTCGAGCATGGAAGGTATAAGCTCGGGCGGATGCTGGAAATCACCGTCCATGGTCACGACACAGTCGCCTTGGGCGGCTTCGAGGCCTGCCCGAAGCGCTGCCTGATGGCCAAAATTTCTGCTCAGGCTCAGGTACGCGATGCGCTTGTCGCTGGCCGACATTTTTTTAAGTTGATGCAGGCTATTATCTTCACTCCCGTCGTCGACGAAAAGAATCGTGAAGCGTTGCTGGTTTGCCAGAACCTCGATTATTGCCTGGGCGAGGGGGTGGAGGTTTTCTTCTTCGTTATAGACGGGAATAACGATTGTCAGGCTCATCAGCCTTTCCCCTGCATCATGGATTCATCCTAGCCCATCGATTCAGCGCATGCAATATCGTGGCTGCTTGCTTGCCGCTAGGGTACTAAAGGCCGTTTTGCCTCAAAACAAAACCTCGTCCTGAGGCTTGTCGCTCTAAGCTGGCTTCGTTAGGATATTGTTGCAGGAGGCTTCCTATGGTGGCAGGTGATGGCAGGGGCGGAGAACGATGGAACACGCTTTCCTCTAAAATGATTTACTCGGGTAATGTGTTCTCCGTGCATGAAAAAACCTGTCAGGCGCCGGATGGGCGCCAGGGGCTATTTTCACTTATTAAAGTCAGGGACTGGGCTGTGGTTGTTCCAATTTTAGGTAGAGGATCCCAGGCTCAATTTTTGATGGTTCGTCAGTACAGGCATGGATCTGACAACCCTAGCCTGGAGTTTCCCGGTGGCATTGTGGAAAATGACGAAGCGCCGGAAAAGGCCGCGGCTCGAGAAATGGCCGAGGAAACTGGCTACCTTCCCGGAACCCTGTTACACGCAGGCTCCGTCTATCCTAATCCGGCGATTCAGGGCAACCGCTACCATGTATACGTCGCCCTAGACCCGTACCCTGCGGTGGAGCGAAATTTAGACGAGCACGAGATTGTCGACGCTGACCTCTATCCTGCCCGGGAAATTCTAAATTCCATGGGCGAGGGGGAACTCAGCCACGCCCTCATGTGCACTGCCGTTTTCCTTACCGAAAAGTGTCTGGCTCGTAATGGTTTGCCTGCTTTACGCAGTCTTTAGCGAACTTGGTTCAATACAGACCTTTTAGAAAAATACAACCCAAGACTCCCCATGGCGAATAGGCTGAAGGAAGCAAAGAGCCAGCGATAGCCTGCCCATTCCACAACGAGTCCACCCAGGGCACTCCCCACAAAAGCAGGCAAGCCCATGCCTATTCCTAGGAGAATAGCCATGCCAGTTGTTCGCTCCGATGGGGGAGTTTTTAGGTTGACAAAGGCAACTGTTGCGGGCTGAAAGAGACCATAGCAGAGCGAATGGAGAAGTTGCCCTACGATAACGCCTGTCTTTGTCGGAACCAATGCGTAGATCAATAGTCTGAGAATGATCGCCGCTGAAGCCAGGGAGATCGCATGCATGGGGCTTTTTTTAGCCATGTAGCGCCAGGCGAGTATCATCATGGGAATTTCGACAACGGCGCCGAGGGCTGACATGGCTCCAATAGCCTGCCACTCTAGTGATTCCACGAGATAGAGCGAAAAAAAGGAATTCACCGGCGCCATAGCGATTCTCCCGAGAATAATCACCGCCAAGCCAAAAAGGAAAGTGTCATCGATCCAACCGAAGTTGGCCTTTAGCCTTGTTTTTTTTGCTGCCCTGTCTCCGCTCTCTGGAAGGCTTTTTAGCCCTAAAAGAAAAATGCAAGCTAACAGTGCCATAGTCCCGGCCATAACAATTGGGGGACTGGTTTCAAAACCAGGAATAAACTGCAAGGTAAGGGTAACGACGACAAAACCGAAGGATCCAATTCCACGTATGAGGCCGTAGCTCGGAGTTTTTTGTCCCTTTGCTTGATCCGAATCGATAGCCCGGAGCAAGGCAGTATCTAGCACTGGTACCGGAGTTTTTAGGCCTATAGAGGCAAGGCTAAGTCCGATTATGGCTGCCATGATATGATTGATTGAAATCAGGAGCCCCATGCCCAGGATAATTCCTATACCCGATACGATTAAGAAAGGATTGAAACGTCCTAGAGCATCGGCCTTGCGTGCTAAAACTATGGGGCCGGCGATGCCCACGAGCTCGAAAATGCCTAGAAAAAGCCCAACAGCTGCGGGGCTATAGCCCAGCCTGCGCAGGATAATCTGTAAGTAGGGCGATATCCCGTAGATAGCGAAAAATAGAAAATATATCAATCCGAATCTTTGACCTGTTCGATTCGGTGTTTCCATTGATTTCATAGGCGCTTAAGCATAAAAGCTACAGCTCGATGAGTCAATCAGAACGCCAGCAAGGATCTTTTCTATCTTGTATTATTTCTTTTTCTTCTGCTGACTCGGCCGCCAAACAATTTTGGCAATAGAAATGGCTCCGACGGGGCAAACTTCGTGGCAGCAATAGCAGGTAATACAAGCCCTATCGTCTATACGTACCTGAAATTTTCCGTCTTTGAGCCGGCTTAACTCCAGCGCATCGGTCGGACAGATTCGAATGCAGGCCGAGCAACCTATACAGAGTTCCTTGTGGAAAATTGGCCTCTCGGCTAAAAAACGCAGGGCCAGGGGCTCCAGATAATGGGGAATCTCCGATAACGATGCGTTCGACTGCGCTGTATATGGAAGAAGTCTAAAACCCTTTGCCCTATTCTTTTCTATTGTATAGTCGCCTGTGTCAATTGACGGCGATTCCTTATCTAAACCATTACGCTGGATGGCGTCCACAAGGTAGGGAATTCTCCGGGGATCGTATCCTATAGTAGAGGCAGCTACCCAGTCCAAGGCTGCTGCGTTCTTAGAAGCGAAGACAAGCCCGAGAGGGAAGGGCTCTCCGTTACCAGGTCCCTCTCCCTGCATGGCCACAATAGCGTCTAAAAAATGAAAACAATTTTTAATAGACAGTCCGAGGTCAACCAGCATGGTTCCAAATTGGATCTTGTCGGAAAAACGAAGGTGCATCGAACTCTTGGCAAGTCCGGGGAGGAGGCCGAAGAGGTTTTTTATCGCTCCAGTATAGGTGGCTAGGCGGTGGGTTTTCAGCTTGGGCAAATTAACTACCAGGTCGCAGTCATCCAGAGCTGAGGCAAGCTTAAAGCTTTTAACCAATTTTGCTTCGGGAGCCGGTCGAGGGTTCCCCGGGCTAAAATCCACCCAGGTAGCTTTCCCGTCCATGGCAGCCTGAAACACCCCCGATGCCTTACCTACCGCTTTGCCGTTCTGGTGTCCTGGCGAGTCGCCTATTTGAATTGAAGCCGCTTTCTGTTTCCAGAGAAAGCGTAAGACGGCGGCCACAAACTTAGGATGGGTTGTTACCGCTTCGTCAGGAGCCGCAGCCTTTAATAGATTGGGTTTTACGAGAATTCTCTTCCCGGTGATATCGGGAAAACCAGCGTCCCTGGCTGCCTGGGCAATACACCGATCCAAGAGCTTGGAATCGTAACTTTGACAGGGTAAAACGCTAACCTTTATGTTTGCCTGAGCCCCGGCTTTCTCCCCCATTACCACGCTACACCAAAGCCAAGGCTGGCGGCGGGTGAACTAAGCCCCGGGTTCAAGTCGCCGGAGATCCTTATCATAAATGATATGGGCGTTGAGTCTAGAAGAATTCTGGACTCCAGAGCTAGGCGCAAAGGATTGGTCGATGTCATTGGCAGGACTGTTCCTATGTCGCCCTGGGCCGACAACCCGGCGACAATGCTCTGATTTTCATACCAGAGCCCTAATCCAGCCCTTCCCTGGAAACTGGAAAGAGAAAAGTCATACACAACTCCTGGAGCTATGCCAAAGCGCAATCCTCCCAGAGCGTATGCCAGTGGAAGACTTATTTCAGCCTCGGAGGCAGCGCCGGGGTAAAGGGGAGCTGTGTCGCTATTCCAGGCAAATCGGCCGAGCAGGGCAAGGTCCATGCCTGCGGTAGAGCCTAGTCCCTGCATAAATGAAAGCGCGAAGCCCGCCGCGGGAGCTACATCGTAGGAACCCTCAAGGGCTATCATTGTGGATGAACCTAATTTGAATCCTAGAGCTAAGGACCCTCCTCTGGGATAGGTTCCCAGCAGTTCGGCGCTGCCTGGAAGAAGTTCAGAAATTTTTGGATCCGGGAAATACAGAAGCCCCGGCCTAGCCGCCTGGGCGCCGGAAGGTACTATCAACGAGTTGGAGTCGATTCTAAGTTTTGTGGTGAACACAATCGAGGGTTCAAGCTCAATGGTTTCTTCTTCAGTTTCTGCTTCGATTTCTTCCTGGGCTAACGGCCAGAGGGACAACACCAAGAGATACTCGCCGTCAGGAAGGATTTTACCCGTGCTGTCCCTTCCATCCCACGAAAAGCTCTGAGACCAGGTGGTGAAGACAGGTAGTTCTTTTTCCAGGTAGAGCTTGCCGCTTGGATCGATCACCTTCATTTGTCCCCAGCCCGGGGCTGTAATAGTAAAGTTTAATACCGATCGTCCGTATAAGCCTTTATTAGAAGGATTGAAAACTTCCGGCTTAAGCTTCCACTCTCTTATCTCAAAAGCCGAAGGGCTGAGGGTGACCCTTAAAATAGAAGTTCGCTGCCACTGCACCACAAGACTGAGCTTTTGTTCCTCGTAGCCGAATTTGCGGATTGAAACAGTTCGTCGGCCAACAGGTATTTCTACCATGTAGCCCTGGACCTTCTGCCCATCCACATATACCGAAGCATCGATAGGGGATATCTCTAATACAAGATATCCTGTGTGGGGTTCGAGTTCTAAACTGATTGTGTATTTTGTGTTTTCCACCACGGTGAGCGAAAACTGTGCCGGATAATAATCCTTAGCCCATGCAGAGATCACATGGGAGCCCGGAGCGAGTGTTCCCGACCAGTTGGACAAGGATGCGGTGCCACCATCTATGGCTATCCAAGCATCGGAAGGATCGGCTGTTATGCTGACAATAGCCTGACCTGGGCTTGTGGCAGTTTTTGTGCTCACAGACATGGATGCGGGCTCAATATCGAATGCTGATGCTGTGCCTGTAAGGATGACGAGGAGCGCTGCAATCAGTATAAATTTCTTTCCTATCATAGTAAGAAAACCATAATGCATTGTTATAGATGAAGCAAGGGTAATTGTAATTTTAACTCAGTGTGGCCAGCTTCACACAACTATATGATGGACCTTATTGTCTGTGCACATGGTGGGCGTTGAAAAAATCGATTGCACCTCTAGCGGAGCTTTGTTATACTCATGTAATCTTATAGTAACCGGAGCAAACGGTGAGGTCGCGATCAAGACCTTCGCATACAGATATCTTGTTGAGGATAACTAGCGTATCCTCTCTGCTTAAAACGCTTTCAGCCGTAATCTGTCTCATCGCCTTGGTCGGATCGAGCTTTCGGCCCATGCCTGGTCCTGATTATGCGGTAGGCACGGTAGATTTTAATACAATCGTACCCGATTCCGAGTCTCACGAAGAGGAAGAGGAGGGGTTGTTCTACTCGGTGTATCAGGTAAAAAGAGGTGATACGATATCTGACATAGCCGAGAGCTATGGTATTACCGTGGATACAATTTTTAGTATCAACAATATCCAGGCTGCACGGTCAATCCAACCCGAGCAGTTTTTGAAAATTCCCAACATGTCAGGGATTCTTTACCAGGTAAAAGCTGAAGAAAGCGTCGAATCCATAGCCGAAAAACACGGTATTTCTCCCGATCGGCTTATTGTTGCTAATGGGTTGATGAAAAACGAACTCGATGCCGGCAGAATGCTTTTTCTGCCTGACGCTAAACTCCCCAGCGTAGTCTTAAGAGAAATCGCTGGCGATCTTTTCCTCTGGCCTGTACGCGGCTATATAACTTCATGGTATTCCTGGAGACGTGATCCTTTTACGGGTAAAAACAGCTTCCACAACGGTATTGATATTGGAGTACCTTCGGGGACCCCTGTTGCGGCAGCTATGGAGGGCAGTGTCAGCGAGGCGAGTTACTCGCCTATTATGGGAAACTATGTCATGCTGCGACATTCTGGAGGCTGGCAAACGCTGTATGCGCATCTTTCTTCAATAACGGTAAAGAAGGGGCAGTATGTTGCCCGGGGAAACAGGGTTGGTCTTTCGGGGAACACGGGATACAGCACGGGGCCCCATCTTCATTTTACGGTGTATAAAAACGGTAAGTCGGTAAATCCAATAAACGTGCTTCAATAACTTTGACGATTAGGCTATTATCTGCTACAGTCATTTCATGCGAGAAATCCGCGGCATAGCCGCTTCACCAGGCGCTGCCATTGCCTCTGCTTTTTTATACTCCGATGATTATAGCGGGACTATTCCTTCGTACTCGATACGATCCGAAGACGCTCAGACGGAATTTGAGCGTTTTCAAGAAGCAGTCACCAATGCAAAGGGAGAGGTAAAGGGCCTTCGCGAAAAAGCCTTCGCTGAGGCGGGTGAAAAGCAGGCGGCTATTTTCGATGCCCATCTGCTCATGTTGGATGATCCTGACGTGGTGGAGCAAGTCCAAGAAAGACTGCACAGCACACTCATGAACGTCGAAAGCATCGTCTTTACCCTCGAACAGGAAATGATCGATCAGCTCTCATCTTCCCAGGATCCCTACATACAGGAACGGGTTTCTGATGTCCATGACGTGATTCACAGGATTTTAGGCCACCTCCTGCATCGGGAGCGGTTTAGCCTGGCTGATTTGGAAACCGATGTCATACTGGTAGCCAGAGACCTTTTACCCTCTGATATGGTAGGCATGGCGCGAACAAAAATCAGGGGAATTGCCTTGGAGGCTGGAGGACGAACGAGCCACGCGGCAATTTTAGCCAGGGCTTTCGGCATTCCTGCTGTACTTGGATTAGGTGCCTTTATGACGGATGTCAAAGGCGGAAGCTCCATCATTGTAGATGGGGATAAGGGCTTGGTGATCATTGACCCTGACGATGCGGCACTGAAAAAAGAAAAAGCCGCCCGCACTCGAAGAATCGCCAGGGAAAAGGAGTTTTCCGGCATAAGGGATTTTCCAGCCGCCACTAAGGATGGGCAGAGAATCCTTCTCAAGGCCAATATCGAAGTGCCCGAAGAGCTTGATGCAGTCTTGGAACAGCGGGCTGACGGTATAGGCTTGTTCCGCTCGGAATTTCTCTTCCTGGGTGGCCACATCCCCGGAGAGGAGGCCCAGTTCAAGGCCTATAAAAAAGTTGTTGAGGGCATGCAGGGCAAGCCTGTCACAATCCGAACCCTGGATATCGGCGGGGATAAGGTTCTGCCCGAACTTGGAGCCCAAGATGAAAAAAATCCTCTCCTGGGCTGGAGAGCGATCCGATTTTGTCTTTCAAAAACCGATATATTCCGTACCCAGCTCCGGGCACTGCTTCGGGCGGCAGCCTTTGGTGATCTGCGCATCATGTTTCCCATGATCAGCACAATGGAAGAGCTGGTCCGCGCCCGGGGGATTCTGGAGGAAGCGCAGTGGGAATGCCGCATGCGTGGATTTGATGTGCCTGACCAGGTAAAGGCGGGCATTATGATAGAAGTTCCCTCGGCGGCCCTCTGCTCGGACATTTTAGCTCGAAGCGCCGATTTCTTTTCCATTGGTACCAATGACCTGATCCAATACACAATGGCCGTGGATAGGGGAAACGAAAAGGTGGCGTACCTCCACGATCCATTCAATCCAGCCGTGCTACGCCTCATACGAACGACGATACAAGCGGCCAAGAAAGCACAGATCGAGGTTAGTCTATGCGGCGAAATGGGGGCCGATCCCCTAGCTGCCCTTCTCTTGGTCGGCATGGGACTGCGGGAACTATCCATGTCTGCAATTTCCATCCCCTTTGTAAAAAGCTTTCTCTTTACTCAGAAACTGGAAGATGCGGAAAATCTAGCCGAGGCGGTTATGCAAATGACCAGTTCGACTCAAGTGACGACCTATATCGCCAATCGCTTCAAGGCCTAGGCAGGTAGCACCATGGGAAAAAAAGAAAAAATTTCGAGCGCAACCTCGGGGAAATTATTAAAGCCGAGAAGGGCGGCTACCTCCGAAAAATCAAAAATGCTTGGAAAATCGCCAACACCTAAACCATCTGGGGCCTTGGGCAAAGCAGCGAAATTGCGCAAAGCTACAAATCCGGACAAATCCTCAGTATCCCAACCAAGAGCGAAGACCCAAATAGCAGTGGCGACTCGAACATCAGAGGAGCAAGAAAGTTCAGTGGAGCTTGAACAGAACCTCTTGCGCTATGAAAATCTTCCTCTGGTAGCACTGGTGGGCAGACCGAATGTGGGAAAATCGACGCTCTTCAACAGGCTGCTGCATAAACGAAGGGCAATCACCGACCCGCGACCGGGTGTTACCCGGGATCCCATCGAAGCCGAGTTCTTGTTGCCCGATGGGAAATCCCGTTGCAGGCTGGTGGATACGGGAGGATTTAAATTGGAGCGAGAAGGCTTGGACGACCTCGTGGTTGCCCGCAGCCTTTCGATACTGTCCAAGGCTGACCTCCTATTATTTATAGTCGACGCTATGGACATATCCCCCGAGGACGAGGAATTTGCCGCCCTGCTCCGCCCGATGAGTCAGCGCCTAGTGCTGGTGGTGAATAAGGCCGATTCACCGGACCGAGACAATCTGGCATGGTCCCATATTCGCTGGGGCTACGATAATATGGTTTTCATTTCCGCCGAGCACAATCGAAATATCGACCAATTAATTGAAAAAATAGGCAAACAGCTTGATTTTTCCAAAGTCAGGGCCGTAGACGTTGAACGGGCTGATATTCGCATCGCGATCATGGGAAAACCCAATACAGGAAAATCGAGTCTTCTTAATATCCTTTTAGGTGAAGAGCGAAGTATCGTGAGCGATATTCCCGGCACGACACGAGACGTGGTTGAGGGGCGATTTACCTGGAAGGGCAGGGGGATTGTCATTCTGGACACCGCTGGCATACGGCGTAAAAAGAAGGTGCAGGATGATGTGGAGTATTACTCAGTCACCCGTTCTATCGCCGTGGTAAGCCAGGCGGACATAGTGATTCTCATGGTCGACGCTCAGGAAGGATTAACCGAACAGGATAAAAAGATTGCAGCCTTTGCCGTGGACGAAGGCAGGGGTGTAATTTTTGCCTTGAGCAAGTGGGATCTCATGCCCGAGATTAAAAATACCTTTGAAGCTTCCAGGGACAAGCTTAGATTCTTTTTCGGTCAAATGTCCTACGCCCCGGTGGTGGCCGTATCGGCCAAGGAGGGCAGTGGCTTGGACAAGCTCATGAACACGGTGATTTCAATCCATGCCATGCTTAACCGAAAAATCGAAACATCCCGACTTAATAAAGCTATCTCCTTATGGGTAGAGACCAATCCACCCCCGGTCGGTCCAAGTACAAGATTTAAGCTGCGATACGCGGTGCAAACCTCGGTCAATCCTCAAAAATTCACAGTGTTCGTCACCAAGCCCGAAGTCGTTCCCGACTCCTACATTTCATTTTTAAAAAATAAGATGCGCAAAGAATTCGGCTTGGATGGGATACCACTGAGCCTGGAGCTCAGGGCATCTCGGAAAGACTGGAACTCCAGGAAGAAACCATGAAATCCTACAGTACCGGCGAAGTCGAAACCCTGCTGGGCCTTCCAGCCTCGACGCTGAGGTTCTGGGAAAAGGAAGTGCCGTTTTTAGCGCCCCGAAAAGACCTTTTCGGCAGACGAGCTTATTCACCCTTGGATCTCTGTGTGCTAGCCAGGTTGAAACGACTAGCCTTGGCACGTGGTTTGGGGCTTTCTGCTGCCTGCCGGGCTATGGAGGAAGAAATCACCAAGGGGGATCCATCGCTCAAGGCCGAGATAATGGAATTGCGAACCATGATTTTTTCTCTTTTCAACGACCTGAGAGAATTGCAAAAACAGTAAACCTTTAGTAGTGAATGCAGGGAAGAGAAACCAGAAGGAATCCGTTGCCATGAGCGACCAGATCAAGAATTTATGTGAGTTTATCGATGCCTCCCCGACACCCTATCATGCTGTGGAGAACCTAGCGGCATTTTTTACTGCCAGGGGGGCGCAGGAGCTAAAAGAGGAGGACCTCTGGGCGCTAGAGCCAGGAGCGACCTACTTCGTAAGTAGGGGCGGAACAGCATTAGCCGCTTTTCGTCCCGGATTCCATCCGCCCAGCCGTTCCGGTTTTCTTTTAGCTGGAGCCCATACCGACAGCCCTTGCCTCAAACTCAGACCGGGTGCCGAGCTTGTGGATCGTTCAATGTTGAGACTTGCTGTCGAAGTCTATGGCTCGGCGATCTTGTCGGGATGGTTAGACCGGCCTCTTGGCTTGGCTGGTCAGCTCATCGTTAAAGACGAGCATACATGCAAGGCTTATCTATATACCGCAAGTGAGGTTATGGGCGTCATCCCCGGTTTGGCTATTCACTTGGATAGGGAACTCAATAAGGGCATGGAGCTTAAAGCCAATCTGCACTTGCCGGTCTTTGTCGATATTCTGGGTACAGAGGGTTCTTCTTCGGAACCAGATCGCTGGCTAGCTTCAAAACTCGCGAAAGAATTGGGCTTGCGGGAAGACAGTATTCTAAGCATGGACCTATGCTTTTATGACCCTCAAAAAGCCGTCCTCTTTGGCAAAGCTGGGGATAGTGCTTTGGTCAATGCACCACGACTCGACAATCTCGCTGGATGCAATGCGGTTAGTCAAGCGTTTTACGAAGCTAAACCAGGGCTTGCCACGCAGATTGCTTGCTTTATGGATGCTGAGGAAATTGGATCGAGAAGCCCACAAGGCGCCGATTCCAACTTTCTTAGGGATCTGCTAGTCCGGATCAATCTAGGTCTCAAGGGATCTTCAGAGGATTTTTATAGAGCTGGCAACCACTCGCTCTGCGTGTCGGTGGATGCGGCGCAGGCGTGGAATCCAGCCTACGCGGACAAATACGACTCCCGATTCTCACCTAAGTTAGGATTCGGTCCTGCGCTAAAACTCAATGCTTCACGGCGCTATGCCACCGATAGCGTTACCGAGGCTCTCTTCAATCGTCTTTGCGATGAGGCCAAGATCCCCTGGCAAAAATACATGGCCAGGGCAGATAGCCAGCCGGGCAGTACCATTGGACCGATTACAGCGGCCAGACTCGGATTCCGCTGCATGGATATCGGTCACCCCATGCTATCGATGCATGCTGCGAGAGAAACCATCCATGGCGCGGATCATCGGGCGATTTGCTCGGTTTTAAGAAATTTTTATGAACTGGCTACTGAAAATATGAAGCTTTCCTAATCCTTTTTGTTTTAAATGGCCATGCTGAACAGCTACAACGAATAAAAAAGGCCTGCCGCATTAAAGCGGCAGGCCTTCTAGCAACCGGAGGCTCAAGACCTTTCCGGGCTAGGGTTACTTACTTTTTTGGAAGCGGGTTGTACGTCTTCTTGGGATCCCATGTGCCGGAGCGGGTTTCGCCCATTACGGCGGGGACGTTTAAGACCTGATCGGGGAAGATCAAATCGGGGTTAGAGGGGTCCCTGAAGGTTTTCTTGTTTGCTTCGTACAGAACCGGCCACTTGAGCGGGTTGTTGTAGATAAAGGGATACTCGGCGATTCTCCACAGACAATCCCTTCGTTCGGGGATCAAGCGCACGATATAGACCGCGGGCAGGTCAGCGAAAGCTTTGATGCTGGAGAGGGACTTCATGGCTTCCTTGGCCAATGCCGAGGCGTCGATAAATTTACCTTCGCCGTAAGCCTGCTTGGCCTTGGTCAGATCGGCCCCACCCTTGGCAAAGAGCTCGGGATAGTTGTTCTCGGCATTGTTGTCCCTGGCCCAATCATAACGGGACTGAGCGTTATCTATCTCGAGATAGGCGCTATCCTTCGCGGCATCGTTGGCATCTTCGACCTTCTTGGCATCTTCGACCTTTTTTGCTTCCTCTTTGGCCGCTTCGATGGCCTCGGGGGTTCTGCTGGTAAGCACCTTATTCATGAACTCATCGGAGAGTATGGAGGATACTTCCTTGGCCAGTGTCGTGGCGGGGGCGTAGCGCTCGTTGGCATAAGCCAGCTCGGCGCCTTCCATGGCTGCGGAAGCTTCGTTGTACTCGGTGGGATAATCCTTGGAGATCTCGTTGTTCTCGGCCCAGGCTATTCTGGTCATGGCGTCGCCCATGGCGACATCGGCCTCGGCCTTGGCAACCTCAGCCGCAGCCGCTGCCTCGCGTTCGGCCAATACACTGGCCATAAACTCGTCCGAGAGTATGGTTGACACTTCCTTGGCCAGTGTCGTGGCGGGGGCGTAGCGCTCGTTGGCATAGGCCAGCTCGGCGCCCTCCATGGCTGCGGAAGCCTCGTTATACTCGGTGGGATACTCTTCGGCGATTGCGTTGTTCTCGGCCCAGGCCATTCTGGTCTTAGCATTGTCCATGGCGACATCGGCCTCGGCTTTGGCTGCTGCTGCCGCGGCGGCGGCCTCGCGGTCGCTCGCAACCTGTGCCATGAAGTCATCGGAAAGTATGGAAGAGACTTCTTCGGCCTTGGTGGTAGCCATGGGATACTCTGCATTACCAAAGGCGTTGAAAGAGGCGACCATGGCGGTGGAAGCGGCGCCGTACTCCTCGGGGTACTCATCCTTAACGCCGTTTTCGTTAGCCCAGCCCATCCTATTCTGGGCATCAGCCATCGCGGCTTCGGCTTCGGCTTTTTCAGCAGCTAATTTTTCAGCTTCTCCACGATCGGCCAGCACCTTCTGCATAAACTCGTCCGAGAGCACAGAAGAGACTTCATTTGCAAGCTCGGTGGCGGGCAGGTAGCGCTCATTGGCATAGGCCAGCTCGGCGCCCTCCATGGCTGCGGCGGCTTCGTTATACTGGCTGGGATACTCCTCGGCAATCTCGTTGTTCTCGGCCCAAGCCATTCTGGTCTTGGCATCACCGATGGCGCTTTCAGCGCCTTCTTTTTCCGCGGCTAAACGTGCCGCTTCTTCGCGTTCTGCCAGCACATGGGCTTGGAAGTCATCGGAGAGCACTGAAGATACTTCAGCGGCAAGCTCGGCGGCGGGGAGGTAGCGCTCGTTGGCATAGGCCAACTCGGCGCCCTCCATGGCGGCGGCGGCTTCGTTATACTGGCTGGGATACTCCTTGGCGATCTCGTTGTTCTCGGCCCAAGCCATTCTGGTCTGGGCGTCGCCAATGGCGGCATCAGCTTTTGCCTTTTCGGCAGCGATGGCTTCCTGCTTGGAGATCTCGCCGTCTAGGAATCGTTCGGACATGCCGGCGTAGTTTTTCGCCTCGTTAGCATTGAAGGTGGAATCGGCGAAAACAGCGTTTTCACTCTGAATTTCCGCCCTGGCAAGGTAATACTCTGCTTCGGGCAGGTAGACGCTGTCCTCGACGCCCGCGGCGAGTTCTTTTTTCTGGGCTGCTGCTACGGCTTCCCTGGCAGATGCCAAGGCTGCCTCGTTTTCGGTCTTCATGTCAGCCGAGGCTTCAGCGGCGTCGTTGTATGCGGCTTCGGCATCGGCAAACCAAAGGTATGCACTTTCGAAGTTGCCGGCTTCATGATTGGCTAGCGCTTCGTTCATGATGTCTGTGGCGGAAGAGTACTGATCTGGTACATTTCTGTCGGCTCCCAGCTCCAGAGCGGCTTCCTGGGCTGCTAGGGCTGATTCCTTGGCTTCCAGAGCTTTTCCCTCGGCACCGGAGGAGACAACGTACCCATAGTAGGCGTTGGCATCCCTGAGCGTATTCGCCCCAGCCTTGAGGTCGGCCAGTGCGCCGGCGGCCCAGAGCTCTTCTTCGGCGTAGTATTTCTGTTCACCTGCCACAAAGAAATTCTCTGCGTACTTGGCATAGTCCTTGTCGGAAATAGCGGACCTCAGTTCGTTAGCCTTGGCCTTTTCTGCGGCCACGTCGAATGCCGCCGCAGCCTGCTGATAGGCGGGAATGGCCATAGTGTAGGAACCCTTTTCATCCAAGGCGTCCGCATCGGCTAGGAGGGACTCGGCGCCTTCATAGCGATCAGCGGCTAGCTCACGAGCCCCAGCCGAGACCGCCGCCAGCTTAAGCCCCGCAGCTTTTTCGCTTTCCTCGTCAGCCCGCATGGGCAGACCCTCGGCGAGCAGTTTCTCCCAGGAAGCGACGGAATTTTCCAGCTTTTCTTTGAGCGGGAAGGCTTTGACGCCATCGTAGCCTACCTGGTCCATAATTCCATCATACTCGGCCTTTACGGCGATAAAATCGGAATTGACCTTGGCGTAATCGTCGGGAAGGACCTTGTCGACTCCGTACGCGACCGCTTCATTCTTTAGCGCGTTGGCCTGTCCGAAGAGGTTGCGCAGTTCTATTTCCGAAACCGAGGGTTGTTCGACAACCACAGGTTTTTCACCCGTCTCGGAACCCGGGGGAGTTACCGGCTCAGGAACCGGAGCAGGCACTGTTGTAGTCGTTGTCGGTTCGGGAGGCGGTTCGTTTGTTGGTATCTCTTTCTTCGTCGCACATGAGGCGAATGTCATCACGAGCATCGCCATGAGAGCGACGAAAAGTTTGGAGCCTTTATGCATACAAATCCTCCTGCGAAATTGAGTTTAATAATCCAACGCAGTACTTTTTCCTATGATAAACTGTAAAAGTTGCCTAGTCCACCTATTTTTTGCGAAAATTTCCATAAAACCACGTTGTAACCATTAACTTCTCGGCCTTTGTCCATAGCTCAAAGCAACATGATCAACGCTGGTTTTAGGTTTTTTCGCAAAGCCTTCAGAAAAATATATCGCGTGTTATTGATATCAACAGCGCCGGAAAGAGCAATCTTAATGTTTTTCCATAGTTTTCGACAAAATTAATGCTCGCTATTGCTTATGCTTGGTTGCTATTAAGGGCGATATTCCTATCCTAAATAAAATGCCGCGGTCTGAACCCATTGGGAAGACCGCGGCTTCTACAATAAAAAGCAGTTTCAGCCTGCTAGATTACGCTTTTTGCAGCGACGCAAGCCAGGTTTTCTCCCCGGCTTCGATGTTTGTGGCTGCTTCCATGAGAGCGAAGGTCCATTCGATCTTGGATGCCAGGGTCTCGCCAGCGATGAGCTCGCCGAACTCTTCGTATGCCGCCTTAAGGTCAGCGTCACCGCCCAGTACAAGGCTGATGCGATCGGTCACTTCCAGACCCGACTCCTTACGCAGATTCTGCACGCCTCGAATAAGGTCCCGTACATACCCTTCCCGTAAAAGCTCGGGGCTGACAATCGTATCCAGGGCTAGGGTGAGGGTTCCCTCGTTGAGAACCTTTAAGCCCGGCTTTTCGGTGCGCCGCACTTCCACCTTGTCCTTGTCCAGCACCAGGCTGCGGCCGGCTACTTCTACTGTGACGCTTCCGCCATCCACCATTCTGGCAATCTGATGAGGCTCGAGGGCTTCAATGGCTGCTGCGGCGGTTTTCATATCCTTGCCCAGTTCCTTGCCCAGGACACGGAAATTGGCTTTGGCCGAGTACTCCACCAGATCTTCCTCGTTTTCTCTGAAGAGGACGGATTTTACGTTGAGCTCTTCCCTGAGAATATCCTCCATGGCCGAAAGCACAGCCCGTTCCTCGGCGACCTTAGTAACCAGCATCACCGAGCCCAGGGGCTGACGGGTTTTGAGATCGTTGGCTACCCGCAGAGCCCTGCCCATGGACACCGCATGACGCACCGAGTCCATGTCCCGTTCCAGCTCAAGATTGCGGAATCGGGCATCGTATACAGGCCAGTCGCAGAGATGGACCGACTCGGGCTCGCCCTCCTGCTTAAGATTCTGGTAGATATTCTCTGTGATAAAGGGAATAAAAGGCGCCGCGATCAGGATGAGCTTGCGAAGTACCCGGTGCAGACAATCGTAGGCCTGGGCCTTGTCCTGGTCGTTTTCCGACTTCCAGAAGCGCCGCCTGGAGCGTCGTATGTACCAGTTGTTCAGGCTGTCGATGAAGTCCACGATGGGTTCGATGCCGCTCTGCATCTCGTATGCGTCTAGGCCGGCGGTCACCTTCTCGATCATGCGCTCGCATACCGAGAGAATCCACTTGTCCAATGGATTCGAAATGGATGCGGGGTCTGGCTCGCCGGGCTGCACCCCATCGATGTTGGCGTAGGTGACGAAGAATCCGTAGGCGTTCCAGAGGGGAATGATGATGCTTTTAAGCACATCTTTTACCCCCTCGTCGGAGTAACGAAGGTCCTCGCCCCGGGAGACGGCGGAGTTCATCAAAAAAAGCCTCAGGGCATCAGCCCCGAAGTTGTTCACCACTGCTACCGGGTCGGTGTAGTTGCGCAGGGACTTGGACATTTTCTTGCCATCTTCGGCCAGGACAAGTCCTGAGCAGATGCATGCGTCGTAGGCCTGGCTTTCGAAGAGGGCGGCGGCCAGGACGGTAAGGGAATAAAACCATCCCCTGGTCTGATCCAAGCCTTCGTTGATAAAGTCGGCGGGGAAATGATCGCTGAAGTCTTCCTTGTGCTCGAAAGGATAATGAATCTGTGCGTAGGGCATGGCGCCGGACTCGAACCAGCAGTCTAAAACCTCGGGGATCCGATTCATGGTGCCCCCGCATTCGCAGGGGAAGCTCACCTTGTCCACGAAGTGCTTGTGCAAGTCTTTGACATCTACCCCCGAACGCTCCCTGAGCTCGGCCCGGGAACCGATGCAGACTGTCTTACCGCAGGATTCGCATCGCCAAATGGGCAGGGGATTACCCCAGTAGCGGTTGCGGCTTATGGCCCAGTCCCTGGCTCCCTCCAGCCATTTGCCGAAGCGACCGTCCCTGATATGGGCGGGTACCCAGAGGACTTTCTTATTGCAGTTTACCATGTGGGGCTTTATGGGATCAATTTTGACAAACCAGGAGCTTACAGCCCGGTAGATAAGGGGGCTGGAGCAACGCCAGCAATGGGGATAGGCATGGAAGACCTGCTCGCGCTTGACCAGCTTGCCCTCTGCCTTAAGACGCTCCATGATTGCCTTGTCGCTGTCCTTGACGAATTGGCCCTTATAATCGCTCACTTCTTCGGTAAATTTGCATTCCGCATCCACCGGGCATACGGTGGGAATACCGGTGCCCTTGAGCACCTGATAGTCGTCCTCGCCAAAACCCGGAGCTGTATGCACGATGCCCGTACCGTCTTCGGTGGAAACATAGTCACCCAAGACCGTGACGAAGGCTCCCTGGTCGTGGAGGGACGCAAAATAGGGAAAAAGGGGTTCGTAGCGTACACCTGCCAGTTCTTTGCCCTTCTTTTTCCAGGCGATGGAGAGAGTTTCCGGATTCTTGTAATACGCCGAAAGCCTGGACTCTGCCAGGATATAGCGCTCGTTGCCGTCCACCACGCAGACGTAGTCGATTTCGGGGCCTAATGCCAGTGCTAGGTTGGAGGGCAGGGTCCAGGGGGTGGTGGTCCAGGCGATAAGGTAGCTGGAGCCGTCCGCCAGATCGCCAAGAGCATTGGGCGCTTCGGTGATCTTGAAGCGGATTGTAATTGCCGGGTCGTGGACATCCTTGTAACCGCCCAGGGAGAGCTCGTGGGTTGAGAGGACTGTGGAGCAGCGGGGGCAGTAGGGAAGGATATAATGACCCTCGTAGATCAGGCCCTTGTTCCAGAGCTCCTTCATGATCCACCAAATGGATTCCATGTAGTCCGGTTCCATGGTCTTGTAATCGTTGTCGAAATCTACCCAGCGGCCCAGGCGGGTGACAATGGTCCGCCATTCGTTGACATAGCGGAGCACCGAAGCCCTGCAGGCCTCGTTGAATTCGGCGACGCCGAATTTCTCTATATCGGTCTTGGAGTTGAGGCCAAGCTTTTTCTCGATGAGGTTTTCCACAGGAAGGCCATGGCAGTCCCAGCCGAAGCGACGGTCTACCTGAAAGCCCTTCATGGTTTTATAGCGGGGAATAATGTCTTTTATGGTGCCGGGCACGAAATGTCCGAAGTGGGGAAGCCCGGTGGCGAATGGTGGGCCGTCGTAGAACACGAATTTCGGGCTGCCCTCCCGCTGGGATATTGATTTTTTGAAAATATCGTTCTTCGCCCAAAAGCCTACGGTTTCTTCCTCTTGCTGTGGGAAATTGGCCTTCGGGTCGACATTCTTGTACACGGTTGCCCTCCTGGAGATCGAGTGAGTATGCCATAGAGGGCGTTCAATTTCCAGACCGTCGCCCGAATAGATTTACAGCGACAATCCGGCTTGCAAGGTAAATCCCATAAACCAATCGCCGATTGCGTTTTTTCCCCAGGAAAGATCGGCGAGATACTCCATGGCGCCAAAACCCGAAGCCGAGAGGGCAGCACCGAAGCTCAAACTTTCGGGGCTGGGTGTGTAATAAAGGGGAAGGGCTAAGGAGAGCCATTCGTCGATCTTCCAGGCTGCGGCCGTGTAAATGCTATGAGCTGGGGAGCCCCCCAGGTCGAAAAGATATTCCCCCATCAGGCTTACATCGGCGATTCGCGTTTCGGCGCCGCCCATTATTGAGTAATCCAGTTTCCAGCTATTTTTCGGGTCTAGGTTTATGGCTGTTTCTCCATAGAACGAGATGTAGGGCAGGTCGATGTTAATCTCTGCCCCGCCCAGGAGAAGCCACGTTGAGGATCCGGTATCTTCCCGCAGCCCCGCCGATACGGCAAAAGTAGCTGTATCGAATAGTGTGGTATACCCACGCAGGGCAAAGGCCTTGCCGAGCCTGAAGTAGGGGGCCATTACCAGTTCCAGGCTGGAGACCGGACTAGGGTACCAGGTCGCCTTGGCCAGGATGATAGAGCGGT
Source organism: Spirochaetaceae bacterium UBA6076 (assembly GCA_002428725.1). Taxonomy (GTDB): domain Bacteria; phylum Spirochaetota; class Spirochaetia; order Treponematales; family Rectinemataceae; genus UBA2256. The sequence goes on from DIXQ01000021.1 coordinate 56,002, forward strand.
GGGAGGGTTGTCCTGAGGAATAATCGATGTCGGTGAAGTGATCCGCTGGGCTGAAAGCCTTGCCAGTGCCCCAGTTAGCGTGACTTAAGCCGGCTTCGAAGGAGAGAGTACCGCTATGGCCACGCAGTGCAAGTTCTTCCAGGGCGAGGGCAAGGATAGCTGAAGGCGCAGTCGAAGTCGCGTCGAATGCTGGCGCGGTGAGAAGATAATCGTCGCCGCTTCCACCCAAACCGAGAGCGAGCCACAGATCGGTGGCTTCCTTGCCCTGGAGAAGGGAAAGGCGAGCTCGAGCCCTCAACGAAGCCTGCTCTCTCGAGCCTTTTAAAAGGACACCGAGCCCTGTGCTACTCCCCAAGGAGATCGAAAAGGGAGTGGCGATTTTCGAGTACAGTGAGGCGGCAGTCTTAACCTGGGTGGAAAGGCTCAAATCCCCTTCAGCTCCTACTCCCAGCAGAGTTGCAAGGAGGAAGAAGACGATGGCGAAGGCTGATAATCGTTTCATCGCGTAAAGGCCTGGAGGCTGAATCGCCCAGGATCGATAGAAGGATTGATTACAATGGAGTCCATGGTGAGTACCGTCCTGGAATTTTTCTTGAGCTGGTCGGAGTATTCAATAACCGAGGGAAACCGGCGCCCCTGCAATGATACGGTGCCGAGCACCTTTAGCACCTTGAGGAGGGTCCCGCTCTTCGCGTAGAGCTCGCCTCTAAGAATGGTGAAATGCTCTTTGTCCACCCAGAGTCTGCGTCGGGGGTAGTGCACACCGCTCTTATCGGATTTCAGCTCCAGGACATGGCAGTCCCTTCCCTCCAGGGTTTCCGAACCCGCGACGCTGGCGGCATAGAGGGTAGAAAGCTCCTCGGAGTTCATCGCGTCTTGGTAAGAAAAGTCTGAGCCCATGATACCCTGGCGGAGCATGGCGCCGGATATCTTCACCGTATCCTGTTCCGAGGGAAAGTACATCCAGAGATTGTCCTCAAGCTTGAGCATTTTTGTACCCCTATCCTCGGGATTGGTAAATTCGATAAAAGCCTTGTCCTCGCCTTCCGCCCAGGCTTTCATGGTCTTGACCTTGGACCTAGCACCCGAAACAATCTCCATTCTGCCCTCGTAGTAGATGGTGGAATACACTTGATTGGCGTCAACCCGGGAGAGTATATCCTCGGCGCTGGGTGCCTGAGCCGATACCGACATAGTTCCGAATCCAATATATAAAAGCGCAGTCGCCAATGCGACAGTAGTGCGTTGCGCTATTTTCATTACTTCTCCTTTTAAGCCCCGACTTATAGAGCTTTTATAGCGGCTACGGGCGACATCTTCGAGGCCCTTCTCGAAGGAAGATAGGCAATCAGGGCGGAGACCGCACTTCCGATGCATATACCCAATGCGATAGCCCAGCCGGAAATGTACGGGGAAATCCTGTTATCCATAGGCCAGGAGAAGCCCGCCATGGCGCTGGTTAGATCAAAGCCCTTGATCCCGACCAGGTATACCAGCAATGTTCCCACAAGGGTTCCCGCTATGGATCCTGCCAAGCCAAGCATTGTTCCTTCGGCTAAGAAAAGTCGTAGCACCTGTTTCCTCGGCATACCCATGGCCATAAGGAGGCCTATCTCCCGTTTACGCTCCAAAATTACCATGGTCATCACGTTGGCGATGATAAAGGCGCCCAGGAAGGCCACGAAAACGAAGACCCAGTAATACATGATGTTCATTAGTTTAATCATGGAAGGATAGCTTCCTATATCAGTCCAAGGCAGGACCGAAAGCCCCAGGGCGGGATTCGACCCCCTGTATTCCTTAACCTGGTCTTCGATGCGGGCTAGGGCTTTTTTCATCAGTCTCTGGGACGAGAGCATCACGGCGATCTGCTGGCTGCCGTCTTCGATGCCGAGCAGGGCTTGGGCATCATCCAGACCAAGCTGGAGCAGAAACCCGTCCAGGGCGTTAACTCCGGTTTTAAAAATGCCCGATATCGCAAGTTTCTTGAAGCCCAATCCTCCATCGGCTTTCTGAGTGAGGAGCTTGAGGGTATCCCCCTCCTTAAGCCCCAGATCATTGGCTAGGCCTTCGCCGATAATTACCGTTCCCGGTGAATCCAGGTACCTGCCTCCCGGAAGAATCTTGGTGTCCAACATAAGCGACTTGCGTTCAAGCTCAGGATCTCCCGCAATGGCCAAAGCTTCCTTGGTCCCCGCCTCGGAGGATAGCATGAGGCCGAAGCGTATGCGCTGGGCGACCACTGCCTGGGGATCTATGTCCGTCAGGGCACCCTCGATATCTTTCGCCAATTCGCCGGATGATTCTATGTACTCGTCCACGGGCATGAACTTGGCTCTTTCCCTGTAGCCCTGGGTCGCTATGTTTATATGACCGGTCTCATTCTTGATGTAGTTCTTGACCATCGAATCCATGAAACCTTGAAGAAATCCCGCCATGAACATCATCAGGAGAATGGAGAGAAAGACCGAAGCGGCTGCCAGGATGCTCCGCCTTTTATTCCTTAGGAGGTTTCTGTACGCAAAGGGTAGCAATTTCATTATAAGCCTCCTTTAAACGAAGCGCAGGGCTTCGGTGACTTCCAGCTTGCCTGCCTTGGCAGCCGGAATGCGGGCCGATATCCAGGACGCTGCTACGCCGAATAAAAAGCCGAATGCCATGATGCCGGGATGCCATTCGCCGCGAAGACCGTCGCCTATGGGTATGACTCCCATGTCGAGACTTCCAAAATAATCGCCTATGGGTATGCCCCAACGTACCGACCACCACACCAAGAGACTACCTAGTACGAGAGCAGCTGAGCTGCCTATCAGACCTATGAGCAAGCCCTCAATGGAAAAAAGCCTGCGTATGTGAGTCGGTGTCATGCCATAGGCTCGCAAGACCCCAATTTCTTTTATACGCGAGTAGACGCTCATCAATATGGTGTTCACAATACCAACCCCCGCTATGAGAAGAACTATAAAAATGATGAGCATGGAATACTTTGATTTCATGTCGCGCATCGCGAGATAGTCGTTAGCTGCTTCCGCTATAGATACCGCTTTGATATTTTTATATTCTTTTTCGATGATTGCAGAGGCTTCTATGGAATCGCTCAACTCTTTACTTAAATTGGCCGGTCGCGGCAGCGATACCCCAATTGTCGTCACGGGCAAATCTTCTCCAAGAAGTTTTTTTGCCTCGGTAAAGCTCATAAAGATTCCACTTTCATTAAGGGACATGTCGGGGATATCCAAGATGCCTGTGATTATGTATTCATCGGCGTTAAGGCTATCGTCAGTCATCCGGGCTGAGATAAAAAGCCAGTCGCCTTGGGTCAAACCAAGATCCCGGGCCAAGAGCTTGCCGATAAGAACCTCGCCGCCTTCAGGGTTTTCTGAGAACCATGATCCTGAATCGAGCTGATCCCGTAACGTGAATACACTGGAATCGGTGACCAGATCTATGGCGTAGCCCAAGGCAGGAAGACTGTCTATCCTGTTGGATGCAAAGGCCATGAAGGGTGTCCTAGGGGTGGCAGAAGATCCAGGAAATACCAATTCTATTTCGGTAGCCAGTTCCACGGCTTGCGAAAGTCCATGGGTAAGGGGCATTGTTCTTTTATTGTCGTAATACTCTTTTGTCATTACTTTAAGCGAAGCGTCGTTGAATTGCACCATGGAGTCTATAGTCATTCTGTCCATGCCAGCCAAGACCGAATCGAAAAAGATAAACATGCCGATTCCTACGGTGAGAACAATGGCCGATATAAGACTGCGTTTCCAATGGCGCACAACGTTTCGCAGTGCAATGGAAATCAGCGTTTTTGTCATTTTTGCTTCCTCTCGTCTTTGACGATCAGACCATCGTGCAGATGAAAGACTCGCAACGCTTCTTCCATAATCATTTTGTCATGGGTAGAAAAAATAAAAGTCGTATTAGACTTCTGGTTCATTAATTTCATGAGCCTGATAATTTCCTCAGCGTTGTGCGAATCCAGATTTGCAGTAGGCTCGTCGGCGAGCACCACCGAAGGTTCCTTAATCAGAGCTCTGGCTATGGCGACCCGCTGTTCCTGACCACCTGATAGCTCCCTGGGGTATCGGTCGGCCTTGTCAGCGATACCCACCGCATCCAGTATTTCCAAGGCTTTCTTTCGCATTGCGGCCTTAGAAAAAGAACCGTCTATTGAAAGGGGTAGCTCGACATTCTCCACAACGGTGAGCACGGGGATAAGATTGAAGGACTGAAAGATGAAGGAAACATGTTCTCTGCGGTAAGCCGAAAGTTCCTTCTCGCCCATTACTTTTAGTTCTCTTCCCTGATAGCTAATGATTCCTGATGTGGGTTTGTCCAGGCACCCGATGATGTTGAGCAGGGTAGTCTTGCCCGAGCCCGAGGGACCCACGATCGCGCAGAACTCCCCTTTTTCCAGCTCCATGTCCACGCCTGCCAGGGCTTTTACCTCAATGTCGCCCTTACGATAGTTCTTGGTAATTTGGGATAGAGACAGAATTGCCATGATCACTCCTTCGAATCTTCGGGATTCTTCTTACGCACCGCATTAAGCATAGATTCTATTTCATCTAAATATCGATTGAGTTCAGCTTCTCCTAGGGGATTGAGTCGAATTCCCGTATAGGGTTTTCTTTCCTTGAAGCTTTTAGAAATACCAATATAGCCAGCTTTCTCCAGCGTCTTGAGCTGAATGGACAGATTGCCGGCGCTCATGTCTAAATCGTATTTCAGGGTGGGGAAGCCCACCTCGGCCTCGGGGTTAGAGGCCAGGTACACAAGAATCCTGAGCCTGGCCCGCTCGTGGATTATTTTTTCCGGATCCGGGGGAACTTTATTGCCCATTATCAGACCTTAAAACCCGATTCCGCAACATTCTTAGCCCTAAGCAGCCCAAGCGCCAGGGCTAGGGCAGGATAGAGCCTGGAGGATGCCACGGCCTTGAGCACGGGATTGTTGGCTTTGACCGATTCTCTCAGATCGGAAAGCGTTTGGGCGAGGTTCTCGAGATGCACCTCTGTATTTTTGCTGGTCTTTTCCTTCATCCTTCTTCATGCTCCATAAACAAGTTTATGATACAAACTGATATTTAGTGTTCTCTATCACGCTTGTCAAGGCTTGAAACCATAAAAGCTAGGCAAAAATCCGAGCCTGTGGTATTATCCTCATGATTATCGCGCTGTGCAGTGCGCCAAGGAGTAAATATGAGGAGTGAAGGCGCAGACCTTGAGATCCGTTATTGCAAAGAGGACATAGAATCCCAGGCTGCAGAACGTCTAGTAGTGCGCATGCCCGAAGGAACGATCACTTTAAGCCCTTCTCTCGATGACAAAATCCATGTTGAATACGAACTGCACGGCAACGCTTCGCTCTTGCCCTCCTGGAAGGCTTCGGTGCGACGGCATGACCGGATTCTCATAATCTCCAATGACAGACCGCAGGATATCTACACCGCAAGTGTAGCCATCGCGGTACCCACCTGCATCAAAGATCTCGAGGTTCATAGCATGAAGGGTGAGATCGATGTCAGGGATTGCGAGTCCGACATACTGGCTATCTCGGAGTTCGGCGCCGTCCATATTCACGGGGGAAAAAGCGTCGAAGCCTCCAGCGTCCAGGGTTCGGTAACCCTTTTGAACTGCGCATCGGCAACGGTGAACACCATAGACGGCTCAGTTAAATGTTCAAAAATCAACGGCTCACTCCACATAGAAACCCAGGGAGGGGATATCCAGACTTCCCGTATCAAGGGCAACGTGATCGCCCTGACCAAGGATGGTGATATTTCGGTGTTCAAGCCCGAAGGGAGAATACGCCTCATTTCCCACGACGGAGATATCGAACTGGAGCTATCGGGCAATTTCGGCGGTGGCGAGGCTACAACCTATTCCGGCGACATCAATCTTATGCTCGAGCAGGCTAACGTGGAATTTAGGGCCGAGACGCTTTCGGGGCAGATCAGTTCTCCGGGTACCACCATCGCCTCTGGCACAGGTCCGCGGCGATGCGCCTACCGAATCGGCGAGGGCACCAAGCGCCTGCATGTCAAGAGCGTACTCGGCGATATAGAGGTAGAATGATTTACTAGCTACTCGAGGCTTTTTCAAAAGTTAACAGACTTTTAAAATTAGCTCACTCCAAAAGACCGAAGCCTCTGGAGTGGCTTTACATACCTATTCTTTTGAGAAAAGCGCCCTGATTTGCTTCTTATACAATTCGTTAATAGCGTGCCGCTTTATTTCCTGCTTTGCCGACAATTCTCTGTCGGGCTGGAAGGCCCCTGGCAGGATTGCGAAGCGGAAAATCCTTTCAAAGGGTTTAAAGCCATTCTTGGGACTAACGAGCGTGGATATTTCCGAATCGATAAGTTCCTTCACCACTGGCTGCTGCAGAAGCATCTCATAATCGTTATAGGGGATGCTGTTTTCCTGCGCCCAGGCTAAAAGGTTCTCTTGCTTAGGGACGATGAGGGCTGCCAAGAATTTTTCGTCCTGTCCAAGAACTACAGCCTGCTGAATATAAACACTTTCGCCAAGCCGCTGCTCGATGGGCAAAGGCTCGATGTTCTCACCGCCCCTCAGCACGATAGTGTCCTTGGCTCGCCCTGTGATTTTTATCTCACCGTTGTAGCTCAGCATTCCTAAGTCGCCCGTATCCAGCCAGCCGTCCTTGTCCAGTATCCGTGCGGTGAGATCTGGGCGTTTGTAGTATCCCAGCATAACCTGAGGACCTCTGACAAAGATGATACCCTTTTGGCCGGGACCTAGAATTTCGCCCTTTTTGCCCACTATTTTTATTTCTGTTCCCCTGTGCACCGGTCCAACGGTGCCAATGACGGGATGGGTTTTCAGCCTAATGCCAAGAACTGGAGCCGTTTCAGTGAGTCCGTAACCTTCCAGAATGAGCACGCCTATGGCGTCAAAAAAGCGGTCCACTGCGGATGGCAAGGCACCTCCGCCGGATACTCCGGCGATAAAGTTTTTGCCCAGCTTGGTTTTAACTTTTTTATATACCAGGATATTGCCCAGAGCCCAGAGCGGGGCAAAGAGGAGGAACGGCACGATCGCCGCGGCGATTTCGAGAATCCGGCTTCCGGGACTAAAGCGGGGGTATCGTCCTAAAAGATGGTTACGGAAATAGGCAAAACTTTCTCCAACGCCGACAAAAAAGCCGAAGAGAACCTGTTTAACCTTGCTCGACTGCTTAATGCTCTTATAGATTCCGTCTTTGACAGATTCCCAGATTCTGGGTACAGAAGGGAACCAATGTGGCTGGACCGCTTGCATATCCGCCAGAAGAATAGAACCAATGGGCTTGGAATAGGCTATCGTCGCCCCGGACGTAAGGATTATGTATTGTAGTATTCGCTCAAAAGAATGCCAAACCGGAAGCACCGAAAGGAATATCTCGCCGGGGTTAACGCCGATGAGCTCGGGCAGGTAATCTGTTTGATGCAAAAAATTGCCGTGGCTGAGCATGACGCCCCTGGGTTCTCCGGTTGTGCCTGAGGTGTATATGAGCGTCGCCAGGTCGCTTCTGACTCCCTTGGCAGCCTCCTCCTGGTAAAAGCCAGGATGATCGGTTAGGTAAGCTTTTCCGCTTTCGAGAATTGCTTGGTAAGCATGGACTGTTATACCCTGAGCCTTGGCCTCTCCCAGCGCCGATTCCTCGGCAGGGTCGAAAAGAATGAGGGTGTCAAGCTTGGGTATAGAGGATCGGGTTTCCAGGATTTTTTTAAGTTGTTTTTCGTTTTCTAGAATCGCGAACTTGCACTCGCTCCAGGAAAGGATATAGGTGATTTCTTGAACCGTGGCGTCGCAGCCCCGGGGTACGTCGGCTGCTCCCAGACCGAGGATGGCCAGATCTGCGATCAGCCATTCCCTGCGGTTATCCGCGATCAGCCCCACCTTGTCACCCCTTGAAACACCCAGGAGCTTCAAGCCCGCGGAGAATGAAGCGGTCGTATCCTTCAATTCTTTATAACTAGTCGGCCTGAAGACTCCTCCCCCATTCTTGGAGAGCTGGGCAACCGTATCGGGTTGTCTGGCCGCTACTTCTAAAAACATCTGAGCAAGGGTCTGTGCCATGGTCGCTCCTCGAGATCAAAGTTTACAATAAAACTATAATTGTAAAACTGTTAATACGTCAATGATCGAGCGAACAATAGCGATCTTCCGGTACATTGCCGAAGTAGGCGGTAAAGGTCTCGGCCATGGCGCTGAGACTAGGACTGTTCATCGTTTTGAATTTTATATGATGGGCGAAGGAAAACTGCTCGCAGTAGTAAGAAAAAAAACGTCTTGCGCTCTCAAGCTGCCAGGCTTCGGGCAAATAGAGTTCGGCCAGGGCAAGAAAGCGTAGCCCGACTGTCAGCCTGTCGATAGACTGGGCCGGCGTAGGAATAGCTGACTTCGCTGATCCCAAGGCGTGGAGCTGAGAAAATATCCAGGGCTTTCGCACGGCTTCCCGACCAATCATAACAGCATAGGCGCCCGGCGCGTCGGCGCCGGCTGTGTGCGTGCTGGCTCCGGCTTCCCCTTTGGCTGCCCCAGCCCTCTGTCTGCCGGTCAGCATCGAAATCTGGGCAGCCTCGGTGATGTCGCCATTGGCCACCAGGGGGCAGGAAAGGTCTCGGGCTAACCTGAGGCTGTATTCGTGCCTAGCCTTGCCCTTGAATTTCTGATCGTCCCTCCGGGGATGAAGACAGAGAAAATCCAGGCCTTCTGCCGCAATGCGCCGACAAAAGCCCAACAGTCTGTCATAGTCTTCATCGGGTCCCATCCGAATCTTGGCCGATAGGATCCCTGGCCAGGCTGCCCTGGCCGCCGATACTAGCTCAGCGGCCAAATCTGGATCCGAACTCCACGCCGAACCCCCTCCCTTGCTCCTGATGTGTGGAGCCGAGCAACCGAAATTGATATCCACGCCGGCGGGAAGCTCCTGGAATGGATTATTCCTTAGCTTGGAGCAGGCAGCCGCGAGGCTCGCTGCGCTCCGGGAGTAAAACTGGACAGATGTCCGATCAGGTTTAGGATTAGAATCGGTGTAGTCCGACTCGTACGGAGCGTTGGCGATATAGGCTTCGGCGCTGGCCATTTCGGTGAAAGCATAATCCGGGCTGCCAAGTTCTTCTAAAAGTGTTCTGAATGCGCGGTTGGTTATTCCCACCATGGGAGCCAAAAGTATTGAGCCGCTGGAAAAGGGAAGCATTGGGCCGATAGTATACGCCAAATGCTATCGCTGCAAGAAGCCAAGCCCTTTCCCTGAGCATGAGTTGACTTAATGGGGGTTCTTCGGGTATAAAACTCAGGCGCTATTCCCCGATTCGGATCCTAAATCCGGGGGTATGTGAATCTATAAATAGGATCCAAGTTCCCTTTACCGTTCAGGAGGAATCTGTGAGCGTCAAGATTAGGCTCAAGAAATTCGGTGCCAAAGCCCGTCCCTACTACCGCATCGTTGTTATGGACAGCCGCTCGCCCCGCGACAGCAGGACTATCGATGAGATCGGCCTGTATCACCCCATCGAAACTGAGGATAAACAGCTCAGAATCGACGAGGCGAAGGCAAAGCTCTGGCTTTCCAAGGGCGCCCTGCCCAGCGACACCGTCCGTTCGCTTCTCAACAAGAAGAATATCCAGGTCAAGTAAACCACGGCTCTGCCGTTGTCCATCCGCCGGATAGCGTTTGCTTCGGCGGCCTGTTCGTTTCTTTTTAAGGAGAATCATGTGGAACGCGACTTAGTCGAGTATATTGTCAAATCACTGGTCGACGAGCCCGAGGCTGTCGATATCAAGGTTATTGAAGGCGAAAAGTCCACCATCCTCGAACTCAAGGTAGCCGAGGCTGATATCGGCAAGGTGATCGGCAAAAACGGCCGTATCGCCAAAGCGATCAGGACTATTCTTTCCGCCAGCGCCAACGCACAGTCCAAACGGGTAATCCTGGAGATTTTGGACTGAGCTTTTTTTGATGAACGACAGACCTGAAAATGAATTACTGGCGGTCGCCAAGCTCGGCGCCCCCCGGGGACTAAAGGGGCTTGTCAAGGTTCATAGTTATTCCGGAGACTTTTCCCACATCGAATCATTAAAGCAGGTTCTCGTGGCTCCCGAAGGGGAGCCAGGGAAAGGTAAAACTCTACAGGTAAGCTTTGTTGAGAGGGGTGGGCATGGTCTCGACATGGCATTTTCCGGCTACGAGTCGCCGGAGAAAGCCCGAGGACTCACCGGGTTGCTGCTCTACCTTCCCAGGGAACTGGCGAGTCCCTTGAGGGAGAACGAATACTACATCCACGACCTCGTGGGCATGCGGGTTTTAAGCCAGGGCTTGGAGGCAGGCATTGTCGAAGCCGTGTTGGAGGGGGGAGCCGATCCTCTTCTGGAACTGCGCAGGACTGGCACGGGAGCGATGTCGCTTGTTCCCTTCCGCAAAGAATTCGTCGGGGAAGTGGATTTGAAGGCAAAAAGCCTGGAACTTTTGGCGGGATGGCTTTTAGAATGAAACTGACCATACTCAGCCTGTTTCCGGAGATCCTCAGGGCTTATTTTGAAGCTTCTATAATGAAGCGCGCCGTGGCTGCAGGCCTTGTGGAGTACTCCCTTGTCAACATTCGGGATTACGCCACCGACAAGCACCACAAGTGCGATGATGAAGTTTTCGGCGGCGGAGCCGGTATGCTCATGAAGCCAGAGCCCTTGGACAAGGCATTAGAAGCCGCTGGCTCGCCGGGGGTTAGAACTGTCTTCGTAAGCCCTTCGGGGAGGCTTTTCAGCCAATCATACGCCCAAGAACTGGCTTTGGAGAAGGAACTCGTTATTCTCTGCGGCCGTTACGAGGGTGTGGATCAGCGGATAATAAACAGCAGGGTTACCGACGAGATTTCGATTGGTGATTATGTGCTGTCCAGCGGCGAAGTGGCGGCCATGGTACTGGTGGACGCGATTTACCGGCTTAAGCCCGGGGTTATATCGGGAGAATCCTTGGAGGAGGAGAGTTTCTCCAAGGGACTCCTCGAGTATCCCCAGTATACACGACCGGCAATTTATGATAACATACGGGCTCCCGATGTTGTTCTGTCGGGCAACCATGCACAAATCGCACGGTGGAGGCTCAAGGCAAGCATCCTCAAGACGCTAGCCTACCGCCCCGAGCTTCTTACGAGAGACAATCTGGCGGAAGATGTCGCCCGGTTGTTGCGCGAGGCAATCGATGAAGGGGGATGGCATGAACCTGGTACAGTCCATTCAAGCCGAACAGATGAAGAGTGAGCTCCCGGCGTTTCAGGTGGGCGACACCGTACGCGTGAGTTTCAAGATCGTTGAGGGAAAAACCGAACGCGTCCAGGCCTATGAAGGATTAGTCATAGCGGTCAAGAACGCGGGCATTGGGAAAACCTTTACTGTACGAAAGAATTCCTATGGAGTTGGGGTCGAACGCGTATTCCCCCTCAACTCGCCCAGGGTCGAGAAAGTAGAAGTGCTGCGCAGAGGCAAGGTGCGCAGATCCAAGCTCTACTACATCCGGATCAAGGTGGGCAAGAAGTCCAAGGTTAAGGAGCTGATAGTCTCTGGCAAAAAGGACGAGTCTGTTACCGAAACCGCTGCTCCCGCCGACAAAGCATAGACGAATTTCTTCGATTTCAATGGGCTGCCTTTTGGAGGCAGCCTTTTTTATGTGCGGTATTTTGAAGCGGCGAAGGAAACCTGCCACGTTATCGTGGTATGGAAGAGATGTTTTCCTCAACTAGTTTTGGACGGGCGGGGGAAGAGCGAATCGCCTCGCTGCTGGTAACAGAAGGCTGGAGTATTCTGGAGCGTAATTATCGAGCCGGCAGGGGCGAGATAGACATTATCGCGGAGCGGGACGGACTAATTGCCTTTATTGAGGTTAAACATTGGAGAGCCTTGGACTGTTCGGCGCTTGAAAAAGCCTTAAACGCCGATAAAACTCGCCGGATCATCGAAACTTCTAAGATTTATCTGTCGATGTATCGAAAATATAAGAACCGTAGAATTCGATACGATGTCATTTTCCTTTTCCGCGACGGAATTCCGATGCGATTCGAAGGAGCGTTTGACGAGACAGTATGAATAAAAAAGAAACAGCCCGCAGGAATTCCTTGGATTGGGCAGGAAGCAGTCCGGTCGAGGGTGCAGTCACTGGTCCTCCCGGAGACACTACTCATCCGGATGTATACAAGGTCATTACAATGCGTCATAAATTAAACGATGACAGGTATGTGGATGGAGCCGTGACGAGAATTGCCAGTTTTTTGACTAACCGATTGGATAAGAAGGAAAAGGATGGAAAATAACGGGAAAAAGGCCCCGGGCCGCCAGGGCGCTGGGAACAGGCGGCATAATCCCCGTCAGGCACAGGGCAAGCACGGGCGTCCGATTCAAGGGCAGGGGGTCAAGGTTCCCCGGGATAGTTCAACGTTAGGCGTCCGCAAAGAAGAAAAAAAACCGAGTCAGGCGCCCAAAGAGTGCGCCATATGCGGCAAGCCGATATTCGATCTCGCTGGAGCCCTGGCGGATAAGGAAAGCGGCAATCCTGTGCATTTTGACTGTGCCCTGGAAAGGGTCATGGCCGCCGAAAAGCTTGAGGCGGGTGAAAAGATCGTATACCTGGGGGCTGGCTGTTTCGGGGTTGTGGAATACAAGAAAGGAAACGATGGCAGTTTTGTGGTAAAGCGCAGGATCCGCTGGGAGAAGGAAGGTGAAAAGCAAGTTTGGCGTAAGGATCTCTCTTCCTACATAACCAGGATATGATTGCTTCTATAGCGCCGTTTAGAATAATGGAGGCTGGCCTGTAATGAGCAGGGCCTTTGTCGACGAGGACTCTGGCTCGGATGAAACCGATGACATGCACGAGATTCCCCTTCCGCTTGCCCCGGGGGTGAAAAATTACATGACCCCCGGAGGTGCGCTTCGAATGATGGAAGAGTTGCGTACCTTGATCGATGTCGAACGGCCCAGGGCGGCCGCGGCGCTGGCCGCTGCAGATGCCCAAGCCAAAGCAAGCCCGCTTAGAGAAATTTCCCGCATCGATAGACGAATATCTTACCTTAGCCGCATGAAGGCTTTTATGGAGGTAGTCCAGCCGCCTTCGAGCCTAGAGCGCATGGTCTTTGGCCTTGTTGCCCGGGTCGATGAAGGAAGCGATCAGGAAGTTTACTACCGCATCGTCGGTGTGGACGAAAGCGATCCCGAGCGGGGCTGGGTAAGCTGGGCGAGCCCGGTGGCCAAGGCTTTGATCGGCAAATCGGTGGGCGATCTGGCGGTGGTTAAGCTTCCTCTTGGCGAGAGAAGAATGAAAATTATCGGTATCGAATACGCGAAGGAAGAATGAAAGGAGCTCCAATTTCGACTGGGCCTCGAGGTATTCAAAGCGGTGGTAGTCCTTATGACGAACACCCAGATCCTTCCTGGGCTAGGCGGTCCTGGATTTCTCTGGATGGGGCTTGGACTTTTTCAAAATTAGGCGGGGCGAATAAGAACCGTGGGCTTACACAGCAAATACAAGTTCCTTTTCCGATTGGGAGCGAGCTGTCGGGAGTACGATCGAAGGATAAAGGATGCTGGACGTATTGCAGAAGATTCACTCTCCCCGATAAACCGAAAAGCCGCTGGATCCTCCACGTTGGAGCCTGCGATTACGATTTACCTGCCTTCGCGCAAAGCCTTTGAAGACTATGAAGCCGAATTGCGTTCCCTCATCGCTAGGGACATGGCTCATCCCTCCTGCGTGATGAGGATTTTATTCAACGAAACCTGGGGTATCTGGGGCTTGTATGGCCAGGGCTTTCTATGAGGCTGTTAAGCGTAAGGATCCTGACGTCCTTCATAATTTTTCCGTTCTTAAGGTTCTGGCCTTCAACCTTTTTTATCAGGTGGCGACTAAAACCCGCAGTCTCTTCGTGAATCGCGATGCCAAGATCGATGGTACGCCACTCTTTTTAAGCGAATACGGGGGCTTTGGCTGGTACAAGGCTGAAGGGAATGCCGAAACCACCGAGCTTATCAAAGAATATACGAAGGATATTCTGGATTCAGGTCTTTTTTGCGGCTACTGCTACACCCAGCTCTACGACGTGGGTTCCGAGACCAACGGACTCTTGACCGCGGACCGCAGACCTAAGGTGGATACGGACGCGATGAGGAAAATCAACGATTATCGAGCATGACTTAATTACTGAGTTTAGACATTCTTTTCAGCGACATAGGACTAAAGAATTATCTATGCTGTAGGTTCTGATAATCCCTTAGTTCCAATAAGACGCAAATTAATATTTCTCCATCCCGGCACGTGCATGCTCATGAGTGCTTTGAAGAGCCGGCCATGAGCCGGAATGCGCAAATGAAGAAGCTCATGAACAATGACGTAGTTCTGGAAGGATTCATCTTGATCAATGAGATCTTCCGCTAGTGTAATTGTGCCACCGGTGGAGCAAGAGCCCCACTTATTTTTCATTTTCTGAATTCGGATGGCGTGCGGATTTACATGAAGCGTGACCGACCACTGCAGCACTCGGCGCTTAAGCTCTTGGGTGGGGTAGGATGCTCTGCTCATTCCTGAATGTTCCCGAAAAGCGACTCTATAGTCTTTTCCACGATGCGGGTGCGATCCTCGAGCCCAAGGTTGAGCAGGGGTCGGTATAAAGCCGATCGAAGGCGGCGGCCTTCCTCCTGGTTTTTCGCGGCGTTCGGATAGCGCGCTAAAAGATGTTCGGCGTCCCGCGCGAATTCCATGGGGGAGATGCCAGCTGAATACAGGACTGGATCCTCGTGTAGCGTCCAATACGCTGAAAAAGCACGTTCGCACAACCCGCTTTCGGATGCCGATTTGAGCGCGGCTTCCCGTTCATTCGAGAGTCCGACCAAGCCGTCGAGAGCCTGGAGGGCGTCGATCTGCTTGTCGGAGAGATCTTTAACGATACGTTCGGCCCTCTCCTTGAGAGGAAGGAGGACGCTCGCCATGCCTGGATTATCTTCGAGTTCCTTTTGAAGTCCCCTTACAAGATTGAACACCTTGCTCTCGTCGGATCCTTTTTCTTTTCTGAGCGCTTCGATGGTTTTCGCATCAAAGGTGACAGCCCGCGTCAGGCGCGAAAGACCCGATTGCAGCGCACTCGATTCGATGAGTCGCTGTGTTTTATGGGCCAGGTCGGCGATGTAGCCTGTTTTATCGGAATACGCGTTGCGCGTTACGCTATAGAGAGCGGTCAGGATTTTATAGTCCTCGACGTAGTCCCGAAGCTGGGGATCGGGGGAGAGAATTTCCCAGAGATTTTCGATCTCCTTGTATGCTTCGTAGAAAGCTTTTCGCGTTTCGCTCTCAAGAAACCTGCCAAAGACGATACGCTCCAATGACTCATCGGGATTGTCTTTATCTATCTCGGCATGATCCAGCCAGGAATCCCTCGCCATGGCCATTTTCTTGCCAAAATCCTCCCTGAGCAGATCGATGTCTTCGATGGCTCCTCCGACATCTTCGGAGTCAAAGCTGAGGGCTTTCTTGAGTTCGCGCAGGACGCCGACGAAATCCACGATGAGGCCGACCTTCTTCTCGACATCGTCGGCGTCGACATAGGGGCGATTTGCGCGGGCGAGGGCCTGAAGCAGGACATGATCGCGCATCGGCTTATCCAGATAGAGACAGTAGAGGAGGGGAGCGTCAAAACCTGTGAGGAGCTTGTCGGTGACGATGAGTATTTTCGGATCTTCCTTCGGCTTCTTGAAGAGAGCCTTCACGGTCGCCTCGCGTTCGCTATCCAGTTGGAGGCTTGCCACGAGAGGCCTGTCGATCGCGTCGCTCGCGTTTTCAGAATAGACTGCCTCAGACCAGGCCGGCGGCAAGTACCTATCCAAAGCAATTTTGTATTTGGCGCATGCCTCGCGGTTTACCGCGATGAGAAAAGCCTTGTATCCCAGAGGGAGTACGTTTTCCCTGAAGTGATTCGAGACGAAGGCGGCCACTTTCTCGATCCGATCATCCGCCGACAGGAAGGTACGCAAACCGACAGCCCGGTCGAGGACTCGGTTGAGTTCGTCGATATCCGTGATGCCTTCTGATCCCGCGAGTTCGAAAAATTCCTTGTCTAGTCGATCGGAGGGGACCGTCATGTCGCTAGGCGCGAGAACGTGCTTAATGGGAAGGGTCGTGCCGTCGGCGATCGATTCGACGATCGGGTACTTGTCGAGGTAGCCGTGCTCGTCCTGGGTGCCGAAAATCTTGAACGTGCCTTCTCCCTGGCTGTTGTTGGCGATAGGCGTTCCCGTAAAACCAATGATCGTGGAATGAGGCAAAGCCGCCATCAGGTATGTTCCAAGGTCCTTCGCGACCGATCGGTGGGCTTCATCGATGAAGACGAACACGTTATCGCGCCCGCAAGCCGCCCCAGGTATGCCGTCGAATTTCTGGATCGTCGAGATGACAAGCCCGCGGAAATCAGCGTCGATCAATGCTTGAAGGTCAGCCTTGCTGCTCGCTCGCCTCGTCGCAATATCCTGATTTTGTAGCTCTCCAAGAAGGCGCTCCACCCAGCGCGACAACTGCCCTTCCAAATCGATTCGATCGACAATCGTGATGACGGTGGCGCTCGAGAATCGTTGTTTGTCCTCGAGGATGATCCTAGCGGCGGTCAGGAGTGTAAAGGTCTTACCTGAACCCTGGGTATGCCAAATCAGTCCTCTTGTCCGCCCTGGATCGGCGCAGCGTTCGACGATAGCGTCTATTGCGCGTCGCTGGTGCTGGCGAAGAATGGACTTTTTCGTTTCCCCATCCTGGACGTAGAAGAGAATCCAACGTTCGAGGCTGCGGAGAAAATCGGTAGGCTCAAAGAAAGATTGGACCGCGAAGCGATAGCTCTCGTCGGGCGCTTGCTTCCATCTCGCCATGTCCCGCCGCGTGACGTTCCAGGTGACGCCATACCAGTAGTCGAGCATGTGGGTCACGTTAAAGAGCTGGGTTGTGCCGAGAAGCTCTGGCGTCTCGATTTCGTAACGGCGAAGCTGTTTGACGCCCCTCTCGAGCGCATCCCCGGTTTTTGGGTTCTTGTGCTCGACGATGCAGACCGGAATGCCGTTCACGATAAAGATGAGGTCCGCGCGATTGGCCTTCCGCGCGGGCGGCTTTATCTGCCACTCCCAGCTGCACTGGAGAATGTTATTGGCCGCCGTGCCGAAGTCGATGAGTCTGACAGTCCGCTTGCAGTTCTCGGTTTCATCGTACCACTGCCGCTCGCCACGAAGCCATGCCAAGGCCTCGCGGTTGCCCTCGATGCTCGCGGGCAGGGCTTCCAGCGTCTCGACGATGGATCGGATGGAATCTTCGGAAAGCCAGGGATTGAACTCCGCCAGCTTGGACGCCAATTCGCCCCTGAAGAGCATTCCCGTCGTACCGCCGCGTTTGGCCTTCGCCGATTCAGGATCAATCGGTGCCCATCCCACTTCGGCGGCGTGGCGGATCATGGGAAATTGGGCGATTGCCTTTTCGTCTATTTTCATTTTTTACCGGCTTCAAAATCTTTGCCATATGGTGGGATCGATTCGCAGACTTCCAGAGTCGCCCTGTTCTGAATCGCGAGGCGGGCGAGGGCTCGATCGATTTTCGCCTTCTGTCTTTCGCTCAGCTTACTCTTGTTTGAGCTATAGAGGCGAAGAAAGTTTTCGGGAATTGAGACAAGTTTCAGAAGACTATTGTGCGCGCCCGAAGGGATGACGCCTTGCTCATAGGAGTTGATGGTGAGGTCGCCGATGTCTAGGAGCTTCGCGAAGCTCTTCTGGCTAACGTCATAGCGGGCGCGCATGGCTACGAGTTCCGCCGGGCCGATGATCCCATGGCGGGCGCGGTATACGGCTCGTGCCGATTCTATCTCGGCATCCATCTGCTCGCCGGACGCGAAGTCTTTCCCACAGGTTTCGCAGACCGAGAACACCGAGTCGAACTCCACGTCCTCGCCCCGGATCTTCATGGTCTCCCGCTCGCAGACGATCCTGATATTCCGCATGGCCTCGCAGTGGGGACATGCGTCGCGAATCACTTCAAGCACACTCATGTATCCACCTCAATCATGATAGGAGAGCACTTTAAGCCAGTCGGAGCCGCCCATCTGGAAAAGCTTGAGCTTGATGTAGAAGCGCGTTCCGAACTCGTCGTAGAAGAAAAACCACAGGCTCCCTTCAGACCCATCGTCATCACGTTCTGGTCCTTTCCAATAATGCTCGGAGCCAAGTTTAGCCAGCCGTTTGCAGATACCTTCGAATGAAAGACCATAGTGTTCCATCGCGTCCCGGTTCTTATCTCGATCGACGAGGAGGACCAGCCGATGATTCTTGAGCACCTCCCGCTTCCGCATCAGGAATACCTGGAGTCCCAAACCGGCGTCTGGCACCACTATACCTCCTATTTTGGTATCAATCAATACCAAAACACAGTCACTTTTTAGGACTGCCCACCTAATCCGCGGCTTTCCCGATAGCCGGTAAATCCAAGTCCGCGATCCGGATCTCCCCTGTCATCAGTTTATGAAGGAGGCTCTTGAAGAGTTCCTCGAGGAGGGTCTTCTTTTTCTTGTGCAGCTCGATCTTGCGGTCTATGGTGTCGAGGATCTCGACGGTTTCAAGCTGTTCGGGGAGGGAAGGTATAGCGACTAACCAAGGCGTTAAAAACTGAATATTTATATTTTTCTGTGTTCCCTTAGGAGCACGTCTATCCATTTCTGATTGCTGTGTTTGTAGGAAGTATTCAAGATATCTCGCATCTATCTCGGTTTGTGGGGTAATTGCAATTATACTATCAGGGCAAGCACTATCGAATCCCAGAATTCCTGTGTAGCCGATATTGGCTGCAATGGTTATCAAGATGGTTCCTTTGGGGAATACGCGACTGATAGCCACACCTTCTTCGTTAAGGCTTTGAGTATAAGTATTTATCTTGCCCCCGGATTTAACAACATCACCGGTCTGGACAAATGGGATCTTTCCACCATAGAAGCGAGGTTCATTTCGCGGTCTATGAAGAAAACGACCTCGTTCAAGCAATGCTATACTTCCAAGAGGTAACACCTTCCAATTCTCCGGCACTAGCCCAATTTCTGTCTCCTTCTGAGCCTTGTTGTGGAGGCCTCGCGTGAAGAGTTCGCGCATCGCGGCGCGCTTGAGGGCAGTCGTGAGATCACAAGTCCGTTGTTCACCATCTATATGCGACTCAATTATTGCTAGGATTTTTCCAATCAATTCCTGTTCCTCTTTCGGGGGGATTGGAATTTCTCGTTCCTTAAGAATGGATAAGTGGCGGTTGTAGCCTCGGCTTTCAATATCAAGGGCTTTACAGGCGAAGTAGAAGAAATGTGGATCAAAACGATCATCAGGGTAGAGTATTTGGGTACCATCTGCGCCGCGCACAAATGGGAAATCGATGTATTTTAAAATCCGAGTGTGGTCACCAAAGATAATTAACGGTAAAGGTGAATCAATAAGGCCGTTACGATTATCTGTCCATCCTGCTATGAGATCTCGACCTTGGTCAATAATCGGAAAAGCACCACTAATTTTATAGTCTTTTGTCTGTAATTTGTTTGTCGGTAGTTGTAGAGGTTTAAGGCAAGAAGCGACTGAGACGGTCTCCCATTTGATCATTTTTACTCTGCACCTTTCGCTATGAGCGGCTGCAAGAGTTCCAAAACTGTTTTTGTAGAATTTGCTTGTTCTTGTTCAAGACTCGCAAGTTCTTTTAGGATCGCAGGAATCGAACCGATCGTACCATCCTCCCCCTGTCCCACCCACCTGCTAGGACTCAAGTTGTAGTCGGCCTCGCTCGCCTGTTCAGTGGTGATGACCGCTATTTCGCCTGCGATGGCTTCGCCTTTCAGGAACGCGGTAGCGAGGGGGCGCAGCTCTTCCTCGGGGATGTAGTTCTTTGGCTTGCCCTTCTTCACATGTTTGGATGCGTTGAGGAGGACGATTTTACCTGTGCGGGCTGCTGGCTTTCTCTTTGAGAGGACAACGATAACTCCCGCGGCCGTGGTGTTGTAGAAGAGGTTGTCGGGCAGGAGGATGACGCCGTAGATGAGGTCGCGGTCGACAAACCACTTGCGGATGGTCTTCTCCTTGTCTTCATTTTTCGAGCCCGAGCCGCGCGTCAGGGCGCCCGTGTCGAGGACGACGGCCGCGCGGCCACGCTCGTTCATGCAGGCGTAGCAGTGCTGGAGCCAGGCCCAGTCGCCCTTGCCGCTCGTGGCGCCGCCAGCGGTGCGGAAGCGGTCGAAAGGATCGTTAGCGAAGATCTCGGGATTGAAGGGCTGGTTCCACATGGGGTTGGCCACGACGATGTCGTGGGTCTGGATGAGCCCCTTCGGGGTCTTGAATTTGGGGTTGAGCATAGTGTCGCCACGGGCGACCTTCATTTCCATATCGTGGATGATGCCGTTCATGCAGGCTACCGCATAGCTTTCGGCCTGGAGTTCCTGGCCCGTGAGCTTAAGAGGGATCTTGCTCGTGGGATCGAGTTCGCGGGCGACGAGCTGGAGCTTGACGAGGAGGCCTCCGGAGCCGCAGGCGAAATCGTGGCAGCTGTCGCCGGGGCGTGGGCGCATGATGTAAGCCATGAGGAATCCAACCTCGGTGGGCGTGAAGAACTCGCCCGCACTCTGGCCCGAGCCTTCCGCGAATTTTCGCAGGAGATACTCGTAGGCGCGGCCGAGGAAATCGGGCTGCACGTCGGCGAGGCCCAGTCGGTAGCGAGGATCGGAGTAGGTCTCCACGACAGCCCTCAGCTTGGCGGGGTTGATGTCCCTCTCACCCGATCGTTCCGCGGCAAAATCCACCGTGTCGATGACCCCCGAGAGGCTGGGATTGTGCTTAACGATGGCGCGCGTCGCCATGGTGAGATGCTGGTCAACATCCTTGGGCGCTGTTGACTGCCGGGGGTCGCTATTGTCCATAGGCCACTCGTAGCGCTCAACGCCGCGTAGCACTGCCCAACGGGCTTCGGGCGGGATGTAGAAGCGGATGAGCGAATGGTCAGATTCGGCGGTCTCGAGGGCGATTTTCCTGTCCCCGAATTCTTCGGCGAGCCTGTCGATCTCGTCGTCGAAGACGTCGGAAAGACGTTTTATAAAGAGAAGGGGGAGAAGGTAATCCTTGAATTTAGGCGCGTCTTTCTCGCCTCTTATAGAGCAGGCCGCATCCCAGAGCATTTGCTCCATGGACTTCGTCGAAGGTTCCGCGGATCTGGCGCGCCGTCCTCGGCGGGGCACTTTGGACCCCGAGCCGGTATCAATTCCGGCGCCCGTATCGATTCCCGCTTCAACGGCAAGGGCCGCGATCGCATCCATCGCCGCCTTCTGCGGCTTTGTCTGCCCGCCTTCCCAGCGGTTGACCGTGGCGAATGACACGCCTAATGTATCGCCAAGCTGTTCCTGGGTGAGGCTGAGCTTGTCCCGAATATGTCGAAGCGTTGCTGGAATATCATCAATATCTGTCATATTTGCAATATATGTTATAATAATATCTATGTCAATCGTATTTTAAGCTATCAGTTTTGGTTTTCGAAGTAGAGATTGTATTTTTTCCAGAAATACTTGGGATTAGGAACATCGTCTCGGCCTTCGATGACAGCGACGGCGTCGCGGATCTCCTGTAGGTTTGCCCGACCCTCGTCGTACATGAGCTTGAGAAGATCGATGGTGCTTGTGACGGGAATGTCGAATTCAGCCGCCAACGATGTCATCGGTCCATCGTCTGTGACCACCACCGCCCCAAAGGCGAGGGCATAAACTAGACAGAAATTATCCACGGGCGAGGTGCTGAGCAGGAAATCTTGAGCCGTTTCTCTAATATATTCGAGGTTTGTCTCTATTTCCCTGCGCTTTTCCTGGCAAACGCGGAGATAGTGGCTGCGATCTTGCGAATAGGTTTCTGAACTCGCCCAATGGAATTTGCTCGATAGTCGGGAATTGCGCCTGAGTTCATGATCAAGATCAGGAACGACACGGAGCCTGCAAGGTGGAGATCCGAAAACAGTCGCGATTATCGGGTGAAAGGAGTCCGCCACCCTGAGATAGGTGTTGGTATCGAGCAGAAACAGGCGCTCATCGCCGGACGAGGGCATCGAGGATCGCCTTCGCGTCGGCGGGGCCGACACCGAGACTGGCCGCGACTATACCTTCCGATTCCCCATGCTCCGCTACGTAGGAGCGAAGGGCTGAATAGAATGGGCTCTTGAAGATTTCTTCCGATATGCGGATCAGATCGATTGCGTTCGGAGTATCCGAAAAAAAGATGCCTGAACTTACTAGGCCATATTCTTTATTAAAATTAGTGTTGGCACCAAAAATCGCCTTGCCTAAGAGTTCTTCGCCTCCTCGCGAATGAGCGATATAATCTATTCGCTTCGCAATAGTAACGGGCGATACGATAAGTTCCCGCGCGACAGCGAGGACACGAAGTATTCGCGCGCCCATATCGGGGATCTCTGAAAGTCTATCAAATTCCTCGATAGCAATATTCTCGGGAACGAGTATAGCGGAGGCAAACGCGTCAGAGAACTTTTCCGCGTCTGTGCTATTGAGTAGCCCAGATGTCTTCGAATGACCGAGCTCGTGGAGCATCCAGAACTTGAAATCGAACAGCTTGGTGTCCAGATTTAGATAGACGAGCGTAGTCTGAGAGTCCGGCAGATAGACGTGGAGAGCGTTGTCGAGGCTGTCTTTTTCGCCCCAGAGTACGGGGACCAGAACCGTCTTGAGCTCGCCGAAAAGACCAATGATGTCCTCGAAATGTACCTGTTTTCCGACGCAGCCCATGGCAGCCCGGGTTTCCAGGGCGGCTTCTTCTACGTAGGCCGCTTCGACGCGCGGCGATATAAGGCGAGCTGGCGCGCTAAGACGACCGAAGGGGAGGTATGGAACTAGAAGGTTAGCGGCCTTTCCCATACCCTTGGCACGTTTCTCGTCCTCAGCCTTCACCTTCGCGTTTCCGTGTTTTCTGTAAGCTACGATAGGCTCCGCGATTCCACTACTTGAAACGAGCTCCGAATAGCTAAGGGTGAGGAGCTTGCCAAGGCGTAGCAACAGAGCAGGGCGGGGGAATTTCTTACCCTTGAGCCATTCTGAAACAATGGTTTTCGATACGCCTAGCGAAGCGGCAATAGCGGCTGCATTCAGCCCCAATTCCTGCATAGCCTGCTCTATTCGATCAAGGGAAAGTCGTTTGTCTGCCACGCATAAAATGTATCAGGGGAGTAAACTTTCGTCAACTTTAAAATTATTCTTGTCCTGTTTGCTTAATAACTTGCAGAATTGCTCAGGTTAAAATGGTAGACGCCCAGTGGGGGTAGCGGAGAAGACCGGAGGGCGGGCCGCTGGGCAAACAGCAGCGCTACAAGGCTATCTGCAGTATGCTAAAAGTGGGTGCCCGGCGGCCCGCCCGAGGACTTTGGAGCGAGGGGGAGCAGCGTAGGTACCAGCGGGCGTTTGTCAGTTACCGCGGCTGGTAGGCCGGCTTGATACAAAGCCTCGCTCCCCCTCTTGATGAGGCTCTATCGCCGTATTTCCGAAAATCCGCAGTAGGGCACCAGGGCGGGGGGCATGGCCACCGAGCCGTCGGCTCGCTGAAAGTTCTCCAGGACGGCGATGATAGCCCGCGAACAGGCCACCGCCGTGCCATTGAGCATGTGGACGTGTTTGTTCTTGCCATCATCGTCCTTGTACTTGATATTGAGTCGCCTGGCCTGATAGTCGGTGCAGTTGGAGGTGGAGGTCACTTCGCCCCATTCTCCTCCGTTGCGGCCGGGCATCCAGGCTTCCAGGTCCCATTTGCGGTAGGCCGGGGCGCCCAGGTCGCCGGTGCAGGTGTCCACTACCCTGAAGGGTATGCCCAGGCCGGAGAATATTTCCTCTTCCACGCTCCGCAGGTACTCGTGCATGGCTCCCGATTCATCCGGCGTGGTGTAGGCGAACATCTCCACCTTGGTGAACTGATGCACCCGGTAGAGGCCCTTGGAGAACTGGCCCGCGGCTCCCGCTTCGCGCCTGAAGCAGTGGGAAACCCCGGCGAGCTTCAGGGGGAGGCTGGCCTTGTCGAGGATGGAGCCTGAATAGTAGCCGCCCAGGGTGATTTCGGCGGTGCCGATAAGGCAGGTGCCTTCGCCCTCAACGGTGTAGATGTTGGACTCAGGCCCCCGGGGGTTGAAGCCGATGCCCTCCAGGATCTCTGTCTTGGCGATGTCGGGGGTTTGGAAAAGGGTGAAGCCCTTTTTCATGAGGATGTCTAGGGTGTAGCGCACTAAGGCCATCTCCAGGATAACGGCCTGGTTTTTCAGGTAATAGAATTTAGTGCCCGACACCCTGGTGGCGGTATCGAAGTCGATGAGGTCGAGGTCGGCACCCAGCTGCACGTGGTCCTTAGGCTCGAAGTCGAATTTTGTGGGTTCGCCCACGCGTTTTACTTCGAGGTTGTCCTTGTCTTCCTTGCCCCTGGGCGCCTCAGGGTGGGCCATATTGGGAATCTTGGCTCCCTCAACGGCCAGGCGCTGCTCTAGATCGGCCAGGCGGACTTCTGCCTCTGCTATTTTATCCTTAAGAAGTTTGCCTTCCTCTATCCTGATCGCTCGGATTCCGGGATCGAGCTTTCCTTTCATGGCCAGGGCATTGTCGTTCCGCTTTTTTCGCAGCTCCTCCACATCTCGCTGAAGGCTGACTTTCTCGTCATAAAGGGAAACCACAAGATCCGCGTTAGCATCCATGTATCGCTCGACGATATTCTTTTTTACTTCGTCGAGATTGTCTTTAATAAACCTATAATCCAACATAGCTCGATATGATACTTGGAGTGGCTTGGACCGACAAGACCGGGGCGATCAGTCTGAGGGCCGAAACGGAGGATTTTTCTTTATTGACAATAATAGCTATATTGAACATGAAAGATACACGTCCATGATTGGACGGAGGTGCGATATGAAAGATAAATCTTTGATCGTCAAGCATTTGGTTAAATCTAATCCCGCTTCTTCCTTTCCCGGTTGCATCGACGAGGATGACGTGCTTGCCTTTGACCTTGATACGTCGCGAAGGCTGCTGGTGGATAACGGACTGCTTTGGGTGACCATTCAAAACGATACCCATGACTATCTTGTGAGAGATCGTGAGGAATTGGACGTCCCCAGTGGCAGGAAGATTGTTGTAGAAGCGGTGGAGCCCAGCTGTTTTGAACTGGTTTGAGCTGCTATGTAAAGGCTCTTTCACCGTGGCTTCTTGAAGTGATTGCCTCTGCCGGAGTACCATTGGAGGGTGACAAACAGAATAGAGGCTATACGCAACCGCCTGCACCAACTCGACGAACAGGTGGCGGACCCGCAGATTTTTCGCGATCAATCCGCATATAGGGAGATCATGCGCGAACGGGCTCGATTGAGCGAAATCGACGAAGCCCAGAAACGCTTCGATGAGCTTTTATCCCAGATCGCCGATGCCCAGTCCATGCTCGCCGCTGAATCCGATCCCGAGATTCTCGCCTTAGCCCAGGATGAGCTGGACCTCCTGGAGGCAAAAAAAGATGGGCTTGAAAGCACTCTGCAGGAATTGCTGGCACCTAGGGATCCTCTGGCCGACAAGCCGGTGATCATGGAAATCCGTGCCGGCACCGGGGGCGAGGAAGCAGCCCTCTTTGCGGCGGATCTCTTTAGGATGTACTCTCGCTATGCCGATTCCCTGGGCTGGCGCACCGAGGTAATGAGCGAAAACGCCACGGAGTTGGGCGGTTTAAAGGAAATTGTTTTTTCTGTAAATGGAAACGCGGTCTACGAGCGGCTACGCTGGGAATCGGGAGTCCACAGGGTTCAGCGCGTGCCCAGCACCGAGGGTTCCGGTAGGATCCACACCTCCGCTGTTACCGTCGCCGTGCTTCCCGAAATGGAAGAAACAGAAATCGAGATCAGGCCTGAAGACCTCAGGGTGGATGTCATGCGCTCCGGTGGCCCCGGCGGGCAGAGCGTCAACACCACCGACTCTGCGGTACGTCTTACCCATCTTCCCACAGGGCTTGTTGTCCATTGTCAGGATGAAAAGAGTCAGATTAAGAATAGGGCTAAGGCGTTGCGAATCCTGCGGGCAAGGCTTTTCGAGATGGAAGAAGCCAAGCTCCAAGCCGAGCGATCGGCGGAGCGCAAAAGTCAGGTTGGTACGGGAGAACGTTCCGAGCGGATCAGAACCTATAATTTCCCCCAAAACAGGCTTACGGATCATAGGATCGACCTTACCCTCTACAAGCTCGACCTCATAATGGAAGGCGATATCGCCGAGCTTGTGGACGCCCTGGTCTTGGACGCTCGGCAAAGGGCTCTCGACGAGGGACTCTGATGCCCCTTCCACCCTCGCACGAGCTTCGGAGCTCCTCCACACCAGCCATTGCCTCTGGCGTCGAGCTTTCATCCTCGCGGGAGCTTTGGAGCGTCGGCGAATTCCTAGCCGCCCGGGCTGCGGAAAATAAAAAAAGCAGCACCCCTTTTTTAGATGCCTGTCTCATAGTGGCTTTCAGCATGGGAATCAGCAAGGACAGGCTTTTGGCTTCCCTAAGCGACTCAGCTGATTCCATTCCTGGGGATTTCAACCTTGCCTGGGAGCGTCGGCTAGCGGGCGAGAGCGTGGCATCGATTATCGGCGAAAAAGAATTCTACGGGCGAAAATTTTTTGTGGACCAGCGAGTCTTGATTCCACGGCCAGATACAGAGATTCTCGTGTCCACGGCGCTGGAACTGGGCGACAGCCGCGCTGCCTTTGTCCGGAGCGAAACGGGGTCTTCGGAAGTATCGGTAGTCGATGTCTGCACAGGCTCGGGCGCTATAGCCATAAGCCTCGCCGCCGAGCGACCTGAATGGAGCCTCTGGGCTACCGACATTTCCCAGAAAGCCCTGGAGGTAGCTCGACTCAATAGCAGGCGAATCCTTGGCAGAGAACTGCCAATGATCCAAGCCGACCTTTTAGAAGGCATTGAAAAAAACCCCGGCTCCGCAGCAATTCTGGGGTCCGGCTGGGACATGATCGTTTCCAATCCGCCCTATCTTTTAAGTTCAGAGACCGAGCAACTGATAGCTGACGGCTGGACTGAACCCCCTCTTGCCCTGGACGGCGGCCCCGACGGGCTGGTGATCGTTCGCCGCCTTATTGCCCAGGCATCTGCCTGGCTCAAGCCCGGCGGGTTTCTTTTAATAGAAACTGATGCTTTGCAGATTGAGAAAGTTCGTGTTATGTTCGAAACAGAGGGATTCAGTGAGATTCGCGTCTGGAAGGATCTTGCCGGACTGCCCAGGGTCAGCTCCGGAAAAGCGCCCTAAAAGAGGGGAAGATGGACGAGTCAAGCCTTCAATTTTTAGCTAAATCAAGCCAGACCTTCGGCACCGAAGGGGCTTCCATACTGGAAAAAGCCCTGGATTGGGCTAAGCATAAGCATGGTATTTCCCTAAGGGCTTCCGGCGAGGCTGCATGGGCTCATGATCTCAGGGTGGCTTCCACGCTTTTGGATATGGGGCTGGATTTAGATTCTATCGTTGCCGCGTTGATTCACGACTGTACGGAAAACCGTAGCTCAGGCTTTAGGCACCAGCAAGGAACTGAGGAACGAGTCCCACGAGCTGATGGGGTCGCGTCGATTCAAAACGGCGAGGGTACAGCAGAAACCGCCCTTCAATCTAAAACTCAAAGCAGAAAACTGGCAAAGCAGGAAAAGAAGGGCGAGGAAAAAAAGCGGGAAACCCGGCTAAAGGCGCTGGTTGCGTCTTTGGACGAAGAAATCGTCGAAACCTTTGGTTCCGATGCGGCGAAGATTGTGGCTGGCGTGGCTAGGCTTTCAACGGTCAGGGCCAAGAACAAAACTGTCCAGGCCGCAGAAACCATGCGGAAGATGCTCTTTGCGATGACCGGGGATATCAGGGTCATCATCGTCAAGCTGGCGGATAAATTGGACAGCATGCGCACCCTCAGGTATCTGCCCGAGGAACGACAGAAAACCATAGCCGCCGAAACCCTGGATATTTTCGCCCCTCTGGCGGACAGGCTGGGTATTTCCTGGCTGAAGGACGAGCTGGAGGATCTTGCCCTGAAGGTGCTGAACCGAGAGGTCTTCGATCAAATCCGGGAAATCGTATCCAAGAAGAAGGCTACCAGGGAAAAATTCCTAGCCCGGGTGAGCGAGGATATCCGCAGGGCTTCGCTCAAGGAAGGCATTGCAGTCGAGATAAGCTCGAGGGCGAAGCATTTTTATTCCATATATCAAAAAATGCGCAAAAAGGGCAGACCAGCCGAGGAACTCTACGACTTGATGGGTTTGCGGCTGATTTGCGATACCGATAACGAATGCTACTCGCTCTTAGGTCTGGTGCACCGGCTTTGGAAGCCCATAGAAGGCCGTTTCAAGGATTACATTGCCATGCCCAAGGCCAATGGGTATCGAAGCCTCCATACCACGGTCATGTGCTACGACGGCCAGCTATTGGAAGTGCAGATACGCACTAAGCTCATGCATTCCATAGCTGAGTTCGGCGTGGCCTCTCACTGGCTCTATAAAAAGGGTACGGGAGCTGAGAGGCCTAGCCTGGAGCAGCTGCCTATTGTCAACAGGCTTAAGCAATGGAACGAGTTTCTCGCCCAGAGCGCCGAATACCTGGATGAGATAAAAAGGGAACTGCTCAAGGATTCCATATTTGTCTTTACTCCCCAGGGCGATGTTATAGAGCTGCCCGCCGGGGCTACTGCTATCGATTTCGCCTTCGCTATCCATTCGGATATCGGCGCTCACTGCGTCGGCGCCAAGGCTGACGGGGCGATCATCTCCCTGGATGCGGAGCTTAAAAACACCCAGTTGGTGGAAATACTCACATCGCCGCTGGCAAAGCCCAATATTAACTGGCTCAAGCTAGCCCACACCTCCAAGGCTAGGTCCAAGATCCGTGCGATTTTGGTCCAAAGCGGCCAGGTTTTAGCTATCGACAAGAGCATTATCGTTGGCAAGAAGCAGGAAAAGGAAAAAGCCGAGGATAAGCTGAAGGAACAAGAAGCGCAGGAAGAAGCGAGGCTTCAGGCTGAAAAGGCAGCAGCCGGCGTCGGCGTGGAGCACGGCCGCACGGAAATGGAGTTCCGCAGCATCAAGCCGCAGAACGCGCTCTCAAGCGACCGAGCGGGGCTTTCGGTCGATGGGGCCCATAATATGCTGATCCGCATCGCCGGCTGCTGCCGACCTGTAACGGGAGATCCTATTGTAGGCTATATTTCCCGGGGTCGGGGGGTAATTATCCATCGAGCCGACTGCAAGACTATCGCGGCGGTGGCCGATTTCGAGCAGAGGAAAATTGAAGTCCGCTGGGAAGATGCCTCGCAATGCACTGCCCGCTACAGGGTTTCCACAAAAATGGTGCCCGATATTTTCTCAGAAATAGAATCCGCAGTGCGCAAGTTTTCTGGCCGCTTGCGGGAAGGCAAGCTGGGTGAACGGGGTGACGGGAATCTCTCTGGGTTCTTTATTCTTGAAGCCGATTCCAGGGAAGATCTTAAAAAAATCAGCAAGTCGCTTCGCGGGCTGCCAAGCATACTTTCGTTGGAAGAGGATTGAATTTTAGCAGTCCGTGCCAACCTAGCCGAGCTATTTCCACCAGAATGCGTTTTGAGCGCTGATCAATTCGAAGCCATAGTTGTCGAAATACTTCTTCTTTGCCGCATAATCTTCGGGATTAATGCGTATCGAGACAATCTCCAGATTCTTCATGAGATACTCGTCTGCGAAGCTGGTTATGTCTTTCGAGCTTAAGGCCTGGATCGATTTATTCTCTGTCTGAAAGCCCTTGATTCCCTCCAATAGCCAAGAGTCCATTAAATACAAAACAGCAGGCTGGGAATTTTCTTGCTGCGGGAGCGCGGAGAGCGATGCTTTTGCGTTCTTATACTCAATGTCTGAAAAATAGCCGGAATTCGTTTTCATAGCGTACATTTCGGTCCCACGCACGATTTCCTTAAAAGCCAGGACCGTATCCGCGGGATTCGTCAAATCTTTGATCACGATCGTCGTGGAAAGGGAGAACCAGGAGCTGCTTCGCCTAGCCTGGTAACGGACTTCAGGTGTGGTTGATGCTGAATTCTTGGGCATGCCCTTAGACAGAGCCTTTGCCAGTCTTGAATCGGGCTGGGAGAGCATCTGAGCCCAAAGTCGGACAGCCGGGGAACGCAAGGTGCCCACATCTGGTCCCCGATACCGCATTTCCAAGACTGCATAGCCTTTGCGCTGAGTAGGATCGGGATAGACCATCAGCGTAGGCCTGGTCACTCCAGGTTTTGGCATGGCTGTCAAGGCTGTTTTCCAAGGATCATCGGCTTTTTTCCACGAAGCGAATGCCGAAGCAATTAGCGGTTTTGCCGCTTCAGGATCGATGTCCCCGGCTACCAGCAGGGCAGCATTGTTAGGTATGAGCCATCGAGAGGAAAGGGATTTGAGCAGCGTACTGCTCGCCTCCTTGAGCGTTTTTTCTGACCCTATGGTATCGAGCCGCCAGGGGGCTGTAGAAAATAGTTTTTTTGCCAACGCGTATTCATATATCTCGGCTGGAGTGGATCTAGCCACTTCCTGCATTGCGAGGGCAGCGTTTTTTGCTTCCACCAAGGCCGCTGTATCCGAAAGGGCTGTCTCCAGCCTAAGACCCGAGAAGAGATAGGAGAGGGTATTCAAACCCTGATCGAGAAGGTCCGGAGAAAGGCTGAAGGCAAAGGCAAAGCGGTCAGTCTGGGTTCCTCCGTCGAAGGCTGAAGCCTCCAGGGCTTCAAGGGCTCCGGCAGGTTCTGGCTCGCCGGGCTCGGAGGCCTTTCCCCTGAAGAGCAGCTGTTCCAGTAGTCCGAAATATCCTGCGTTCGCGCTTGTCTGCACCTCGGCGCCGCCTTTGAATACAATCCCCATGGAAAGTTCGCCGGAGCCAGGAAGTGGCAGCAGAACCACATCCAGGCCGTTGTCGAGGGTATAGGCTGTCAAAGGGGTTTCTGCCCCGAGTTCTAATAAGGCAATCAGGGTAAAAATAATATAAAGGATTGGGTGACGATGTTTGCTCTTCATCGTTGAATACTAGAAAAGCAAGCTGTCTCTGTCAACCTGAACTTAGTTCCTCAAAGCTTGTTGTAAACGAAAAAGCCCTTTAGTTTTGGTGGAAGGATGGTACAGGTTGTTCCTTGCGCCTGGATTATTCCAAGATTACTATGAAGACGACCAAAAAAAACAGGAGATTTTAGAAATGGCCAAAGCATTGGGCAGCCGGCTCGTTGCAGAACAAAAAACGTGGACTATGGCATCATACGGGGTTGGGAAGTTCCTTGCCGAGTTCCTTACCGGAGCTTTCGCCTCCCTGGTGTTCAAATTCTACGAAACAGAGATGGGGCTTTCGGCTGGGTTGGTCGCCTTGGCGGTAATCCTTTACTCGATATGGAATGCCGTCAATGATCCTCTTATCGGTTACCTGAGTTCCAGGCCTACGCCACTTGCCAAAAAATACGGCCGCCGCTTTCCCTGGATTGTTATCGGCACCCTTAGTTGCTCCCTGGCCTTTGTTTTCGTGTTCGCCGCTCCCAAAAGCTCTCCAGGCCTAATTTTTCTCTGGCTTTTGGTCTCAATTTGCATCTACGATTTGCTCTATTCGACCTGGGAGGTCAACTATCAATCCTTGTTTCCCGACAGGTTCAGATCCGAAGGCTCCAGAGCTAAGGCTGCGGGCATCGGAACTCTGATCGGTGTATTCGGCGTGGCCGGAGGAGCGGTGCTGCCTACCCTCATTGTGCGCTATGGTGAACCGGCCAGTTACTTGGTCAACGCTCTTGTCTTTGCCGGTATGGCGCTGGGGGCTTCTTTTTTAATGTTCCCTGGCACCAGGGAGACTGAGGAGATGATTGGGCGCTATCTGCGCCAGGAGGCCGAGAGAAAACAAAAACCTTCGTTTTTTCCCCAGCTTAAGGAAGCACTGGGCTCCCGCAATTTCTTGGCTTTCATCATTCTATATTTTTTCTATCAATCCGCGACCATATCTATGACCGCGTCGATACACTATGTGGGCGATTATATCCTGGGTGGAAGAAGCACTACCTTTATTTTTGCGGGGATGCTTTTAGGTGCCCTGACTGGTATACCACTATGGCTGGGTTTGCGTAAGAAAATCTCCTCTAATCAGGCACTCCTCGCTTCGGCAGCGGGCAGCCTCGCTCTATTTTGCCTTCCACTGATGTTTGTCCGAAGTTATTCGGGCTTTGTCATAGCTATGTTCGTCTGGGGCTTGGGTTTCGGAGGTTTTTGGATGCTCATGACTCCTGCCTTGGCAGACGTGATCGACGAGATTGTGGTCAAGACCGGCAAGCGCGACGATGGTGTCTATATAGGGTTTAGGGCGCTCGCGGGCAGACTGGCCTACGCTGTGCAGGCGCTTTCATTTTGGATTGTCCACAGTCTCACAAGATTCGCCCAGGAACCACGATCGGATTTATCCCAGATGGGCATTCGTCTCCACACTGCCCTGATTCCCGCTTGCCTGTTGGTAGTGGGGCTCTTGGTATTTCTATCCCTAAACAAATTAAATCCCGAAACACTTGGGAAATACCGGGAAAGTCTAAAGAAAAGGGGTTTATAGTAAGGCAGCTTCGCTATAGGCCGCTATAAGCCGCTGAAAAACTCGCTCTTTGCCCTTTCCCAGAGCATGGAAAGTTCTTCCTTTGTATAGCCTCTTTGATTGATCTGAGGATCTTGAAGGAGTTTCCAAGGTTCGGTATCCAGCGCCTTGCTCAATTTTTCCAAAGAGGTAGGGGAGACCCAGCTTTTTCCCCGTTCGAGGTTGGCGATAAACCCCGAACTCAAGCCAGCACGATCGGCTAAGCCTTCCTGGGACAAATGAAGAAAGGTTCTTCGCATAATAAGATTGCGGGCAAGACATTCTCGGATATAGTCCATTGACAATACCATACCCGATGCTCGTTTTTTCACCATTTACCACGCGAGAGTTTTTTGCCTTCTAATAGAAAGGATAATCTGCCTAAATGCTTAAAGTGGACGGGTTTTAAGACCTGGCGCCAATGAAGGGCAGTTCTTCTTCATGTTTTGGGCATCCACTGTTTTGAAGATTAGGCTTGCTTTTGCTCCGCTTTAATTCAACCTTCGTTGACCAGCTGTTCATGGGCGCATAGTATTGATCTATGTTTGAAGCCATTGTCTACAGCGAGCGCCGAGCTCGGCTTTGCGCTCTTTTACGGGAAAAAGGGACGAAAGGGCTTATCCTTCTGGCCGCTCATTCACAAAGCCCGATCAATTATCCATCAAATTCCTATCCGTTCAGGCAGGATTCTAACTGGCTCTACTACATCGGCTTAAACGAACCCGATATGGCTGCTCTTATCGATATCGATGATGGCCAGGCAAGGCTTTTTACCGACGAGCTGTCCATGGACGACATGATATGGACCGGTCCCCGTCCTTCCCTTGCCGAACAATCCCTAGCTGTCGGGATTGCTGAGGTTCTTCCCCTGGATTCCCTGCGCCAGACTGTGGAAACAAGGCTTGGGTATCTCGATGATTCTCATATTCAGAAGGATTTGCTCGTTCCTCCCCTATGCCGTCTTGAGACCAAGGCATGGCTTGAGGTCCGTCTGGGGCTTCCAAGAGGCGCCATGGAGCGTGGGGAGTGCAAAGCCTTGATCTTTTCGATCATCGCCATGAGGGAAATTAAGGAGGAAAGGGAGATTATCGAAATCGAAAAGGCTGTGGGGGTCAGTGTGGAGATGCACCGCAGCCTGATCGCGGCACTGCGGCCTGGCTGGACCGAGTACGAAGCCGCCGCCCTGGTTCGGTACACCGCCGAACAAAGAGGTTGCAGCCTTAGTTTTGCCACCATTGCAACCCAGAGCGGGGAGGTCCTTCACAATCATGTGAGCCAAGCTCTCTGCCGTGAGGGCGCGGTCTTTCTTCTGGATGCTGGGGCAGAGGTCCCTTCGGGTTACGCGGGGGATCTTACCAGCAGTTTTCCTGTCGGAAAGGTTTTCAGCCCGAGACAGGCCAACCTCTATACGCTTCTCTACAAGGTATTAAGGGGCACGACCGCGGCGTTGGGGAAAGGCAAGAATTTCGGCGAAGTTCATACAACATCGGCACTTCTTATCGCCGCAGGACTCAAGGAATTGGGAATTATGAAGGGCGATCCTGCCGAGGCGGTGGAAGCGGGAGCCCATGCCCTCTTTTACCCCCATGGCATAGGTCACATGATAGGTTTAGACGTCCACGACATGGAGGGCTTAGGTGAGGATAGGGTGGGGTACGCCGACAAACCCAGGAGTACTCAATTCGGCCTGAGATCCCTGCGTCTGGCAAAGCCGCTCAAGCCGGGCATGGTGCACTCCGTAGAACCGGGCATTTACTTTATTCCAGGACTCATCGATAAATGGCAAGCCGAGGGGCTGCATGATTCTTTCATCGATTATCAGAGGCTAAAAGCATGGCGGGGATGCGGTGGCATGCGTATTGAGGAGGACTGGCTTATGACTGAAAAAGGTCCTCGAAGGTTGGGGCCCGCATTCGACAAGGGGCTCGAGGCTGTTGAAAGCGCCAGGAGGGACATATGAAAACTGTTTTTACGTCGACCTTTCAAGATGAGGCGATGGTAGTGTTGAGCATCCTGCGTTCTGGCGGCGTCGAGGGCGAACTTATGGCTAATTCAATGTTCAATGTTAACCCACTCTTCGTCACGGATATCCGGGGTGTCAGCGTTGTCGTGTCAGATGAGCAAGAGGCCGATGCCCTGGCTTTGGTAAGAACCTATAAGAGCAAAAATACCCAGAGCGGGTAATCAAAAATCCGCTTAGGGAATTAGCGGTTAATGGCTGCCGAATATCTTGTTCGCTTTCTTCCATCCCTCTCCCTGAATGGGTTTTTCTCGAATTTCTGAAAAGCCCGGTATGCGGCGCAGGCAGTGTAATAGACATCAGGTCCCTTGAACGACGAGAATTCGTCACAACGGAAAAGCTCCAACAACATGGGAAAACGCCGATCGAAGACTACATTTTGCACCGACGCTATGGGGATGCGGGGAAGCGCTGCAGGCAGCATGTGCCAGCGGACCATAAAAGTAACATCGTTGACTATGTCGGCGCTGTAGCCCAGATCCCGCAAAAACCGGGATGCCATTCCCGCCCCGATCTCTGCATGCTTATCAAAGCGATGACCTTCCCGGGAGCTTGAGCGGGCTTTCCCGATGTCATGCAGCAAAATAGCCAGGGAAAGGCGCAATTCCCTGCTTTTTCGATACATCAAAGCTTCCATGGTGTGGGACCAGCCCCCGCCTTCGGGATGACAATCTTTGGCGTGATCCACTTGGACCAGGGCTTCAAGCTCCGGCCAGAATTTTGATACGAACCCCGAATCCCTCAGAAATTCCAGGGCGGCGGAAGAATTTGGACCCTGCAGAATATGGCTGAGCAAGTCTTTTTGCCACAGTTTAGAGGGGCTTGCGGGCAGTAAAGGCTTAGGAAGAACCGTAGCTTCACTTGTTTTCAGCCTGGACAGATAAAGGCAAATTTCGAATAGGCTGTTTTCCTGATCCTCTCCTGAAGGATCGAAGCTTCTTTCCCGCAATGCCGTGTAAACTCCCCTAGGGTCATAGAATCTGCCATCCAGCGGATTCCTTCGAAAATCGGTGACCGCAAGGCTGCCGAGTCCTTCTTGCGCAAGGTTTTCGACACAAAGAAACCGTGCTCCTGAATCGTCTGTGGTTACTTCAAGCCCGGCGTCGGCGTAGGGGAGGGAGGGGTAAAGCAGGGACTCGAAGACCCGGGCTAGGTCTATAATACTTCCCTCTACCAGGTAGAAATCTGGAGATTGGGTGGCGGATAGCCCGCAATAGTTGTCAACGGCGGTGACCCCGTATTCCCTGAAGGGGATACCGGCCTTCGCCAAAATTTTAGCTGTTTCTGTCATCGCTAAAAGATACGGAGCTTGGGGGAAAAGAGCAACCTGCCCGGTTAGTTCGATTTGTCTCGCATCGTCTTGAGCGCGGTGAGAAAATCGCTTTTAGGATCCACTGCAAACCTAATTTGCTCCTCCCCCTTGGGGCTATTGTATCGGATATCGAAGGCAAGAAAGGGAGTCCCAAACAAAAAATCAAAGAATCTCCGCCCAGGGTTTTGTAGGCTGATTATAGTGGTGTAGGGGATAAAAATATCTTCATTGGCCTGGGCTGGCACCGGAGCGGAAGAGGCTTTTAACAAAGATGCAAACCAGTTTTGTCCTGGGGTGGGGCGAAACCGCAAGCCCGTGGGGGAAATAACAAGCAAGCCCCAATCGCCCCTGTCCTTGGGGGAGGAAAACCGCTGGGCCATGGTCCGTGCAAGAACCTTCTCTCCGGTTTCCTTTTCGAAAGTTGCCCAGAAAACTTCAACGCTCTCTTCCATGCTCCCTCCCAATAAAGAATTTTAGCATAGAAGCTTTACTTGCGATACGTCAGCCTTTACCGTCCTACGGCCGCCTCGCTTATGATTTGTCGCACTATCCAGGACGCCATTATGTGTCCCGCTGATTGTGGCACGAAAGGGCTTGAGCCCTGGACTAGCCTCGGCCTGCCCCGAGCCGTAGCCGTACCAGTCTCACCGGCCTCATCGGTGATACCGTCATCAGTGCCGTGGTCGTCGAAAGCACCAGCTACTATTTCACGCTGAATGGGTTTAACCGGCGGCTCGTCGGACCAAACGACTGGAAAATCCGCTAAAACGCCCAAATGTTTCAACCTTGACCTAAGACTCTTAGCTAGAGGGCAGCCCCTGCTTTCCCAGATAGTACCGAGCTTGAGGCGTTCGGGCTGGAGCCGGCCTGCTGTTCCCATGGAGGAGATGAAATTCCGTCCCCCTGCACAAAGGGCGGCAATAAGATGAGCCTTGGCGTTGAGCGAGTCTACGCAGTCAGCGTGATAAGCGCTTTCGGGATCAATGATTTTCGCTGCATCGTCCCCGGAAAAAAAGACTCGTCGCTCTTCAATTTTAATAAAGGGATTGACCGCCCTGGCGGATCGGGCGAAGGCTTCTGTCTTGGCCAGTCCGATATTCTCTCTGTAGCCGAAATAGAGCCTATTCAGATTGCTTTCTTCGACGCGATCAAAATCGACTACATAAAGCTTGCCCACGCCGGCTCGAGCCAGATCCATGGCGCAGGCCGCCCCGACGCCGCCGAGTCCGTAAACCGCCACGCTGGCAGCCTCAAGGGCTTCCATCCCCACATTGCCCAGGAGAATCGCCGTTCTATCCCTAAAATCTCGATTCATTGCATCAATGCTCCAGCATAAAGGCTTTGTCGAAATTTTTTCGGAGCCAAAGTTCCATCTCTTCCGGTTGGAGTCCTCGTACAGAAGCGATCAGCCGGGAGATTGGGATAATGTGATCGAGCTTCGTCCAACCACAGCCCCGGGGCGGTTGCCAGGGAGCGTCTGTCTCCGAAAGAATTCTGTCCTCCGGTAGCGCTTTGCAGCATTCCAGACCATGAGAAGCCTGCCTCAGCAAGGGGGTGCCGAAGGAAAAAAAGGCGTTAACGCCTTTTTTTAGAAAAGCCTGGGCATCATAGATGCGGCCAGGCCAGCTGTGGAAAATTAGCGTGGGCAACCGCCTTAACTGGGGTGCGTAGCCAAGGATGATATCAGTAGCCTTTCTCGAATGAATCAGGAGGGGAAGGCTTGCCTCGATAGCTAAAGCAAGCTGAAACTCGAAGAACTCGCGCTGCAGTTTCAAGTTTTCTTCGTTCCGTATCCACTCTGGCCTATCGCCAAAAAATTCGAAGCCCGCCTCGCCGATAAAGCCAATCCTGCGGCGCTCTACGAGAAAGGCTAAAAATTCCCGACCTTTTTCATTTAACCCCTGGGGATGTATTCCATATCCTTGGATGCAACCCGGAAGTAGCTGGCCCAGGGCTGAAGAAGTCTCGAATTCTTCGGGGTTGTGGGACACCACCGCAGCTTTCCAGTTTGGATCGGGCAGGTGGAGGTAAAAATCGGCTTCCTTTTCGGCTAGCGGCGGCAGGTGGACATGGGCATCGGTCTGCATCCTGACAATTTTCATCCATCGCTTCCTGGTGGTCAATACGCCCACAATCTTCGATGCAGCAGATCGAGGTTTCTCGACTGAGCGAAAAAAAGATAAAAAAGGCCAAAAAGACTTGAAAAACATTTTGCAGTAAATAATATTATGCAATACAAGGTATTTTTGAAATGGAGCAAACTATGGAAGCGAAGCCAATGGAACTGAGGCGCGAAATACGCTCATTCCGGTCGCTGCTGCACGCGGTTTCCGGTGCGGTAAGATCCACAGCAGTCAGGCTTGTCCCGGGTCACTCCATGAATCGCTCCTTTGGTGATAGGATGAGGAAGGATTTCATGGACATCTACGGAAGGCCAGGCAAGCCGGATATGCTTTCAGGCCGGAACTTTTTCGAATTTTTTACCGGTAGATCCAGGGGTGGTTTTTAAAATCCAGCCCTGCCCCAAAGGAAGGTTCGATGGAGAGGGATGAGGAGCTCTTAGAAAAATGGAAAAGCCAATTCCGTAAGGGATTTCTCGAACTCTGCCTTCTCGAGCTCCTCTCCGCCGAGGGGAGGAGCTATGGGCTGGCTATCATGGAGCGGATGCGGGAACTGGGCTTGGATATCAGCGAAGGAACTTTGTATCCCCTGCTCATGAGACTGACCAAAGATGGGAGCATCGCTGCGAGCTGGGAAACCCCCGATGTTGGACACCCGCGTAAATACTATGCCCTCACCAGCCTGGGCGCAGCGTTGCTTTCGGCCATGACCGAGGAATACGATAAAAGCCAGGCTGTGCGAAAAAACATTTCCGGCGGAGGAAGAGCGGAATGACACGTAGCGAATACATGGAACGATTGTCCAGCGGCCTGCTTGATTTTGACGAGGATTCCAGGCGGGACATCCTGCTGGAAATTGAAGATCATATTGACGAACTGCGAAGGCAGAATCCCCAAACAAGCGAAGATGAGATCGTCGCAGGACTGGAGCCTCCGGAAATCCTCGCAAAAAGCCTATTGCAGGAAGCCGAAGGCGAGGGCTCAGGTTCAAGCCCGAGGGATGGAAAAGGCACGATCGACGGCGCAAGCCCGGCCGATGCTAGTGGATCAGCCGACGGCGAAAGTTTTGCTAGCAATGAAAAACCCGAAAAAGAAAAAACGGGAAAGGCAAAAATAACTATCGACGGCGAGGACTTAAGCGACGTTATCAAAAAGGCCCTCGATCTGGCGGGCATGTTCCGCAGGAGCAAAATCTTCAGGGAAAAAGGCGCCGACGGTCAGGGTGAGAGTTCGAGAAACCTCAATATGAAGGACATCGCCGTCGAAAGCGTGGAGAGAATCGAAGTCAGAACCAAATCCAGCGATATCAGGGTCTACCTTTCTCCCGATGGCCTCTCTCTCAAAGCCCATGGTGAAGAGAGTTCAGCCATTGGAATAGAGGATGACGAGAAGGGCACCCTCACCGTTTCAACAGGCAGGGATCACCGCGAACCGGAGAGCGTGGAACTTTGGATTCCGCTCTCGGTGGATGAGCTTTCTGTTCACAGCCTCTCTGGTGATATCGAGATAATCGATAGGGTTGGAGCCCTGGCCCTACAGACCGCGTCCGGGGATATCCGAGTCGAGGCCTGCGATGGTGATATGCATGCCTCCACCGCTTCTGGGGATGTCTCAATACGCGGATGCTCCCAGTCTATCAGCGTAAAGACCGCTTCGGGAAACGTCGAAATCGAAACCGATCCCCGGTGTGTCGAAATCTCTGCCAGAAGTGCATCCGGCGATATTCGCCTTCTCTACGATGATGATTTTGACGCCCTCGTCTCTTGGACCACCACCTCTGGATCCGTCGACTGCGATGTAAAACGCTCTAGTACCCGTGAGGCCGTTCTCGGCTCCGGGCTTAGCCCGGTAAAGCTTTCAACAAGCTCCGGGGACATCGAGGTCCGCCGGCGCTAAATTGGCTCAAATATAGCCTAGAGCCTTAGCCTGGGAGAGAAGCTCCTCCCGGAATGCGGGATTAGCCACGTTTATCAGTTCCCGCACCCGCTCCCGGACAGTTCTACCCCGCAGGCGGGCTATGCCGTGCTCGGTGACCACGTGATCCACCAGGCTCCGGTGCAGTGTTACCGCCGAGCCTTCTGGCAGCATGGGCACTATCGTCGAGACAGTGCCTTTTTTAGCCGTGCTGTAACAGGCGATGATGCTCTTTCCCAGCCCGTCGAAGCCTGCCACCGCGCCGGTCGCCGTATCGGATTGTCCACCCGTGCCCGAGTACTGGGCGGGGCCAATGCTTTCGCTGGCGACCTGTCCGGTCAAATCTACGGAGATGCAAGTGTTGATTGACACCATCTTGGAGTTCTGGGCCACCACCGATGGATCGTTAACCCAGCTGCCTCGCTGAAACTCAACCGCTACGTTATCGTCCAGCCAGTCGTAAAACTTCCGGGATCCCATCGCGAAGGTGGCGATGAATTTTCCCTTTTTCAAAGCCTTTTTCCCGTTTGTCACCACTCCCATCTCGTACAGTTCCATAATCGAGTCGACAAGCATTTCGGTGTGGACACCCAGATCCTTCTTGTCCCTCAGGGCTAGGGCCGCGGCATTGGGAATCCCACCAATGCCCAGCTGGATGGTCGATCCGTCATCCACCAACTCGGCGATATGGGCCCCTATAGCCATATCGGTTGTGTCAGGATTGGGCGCGGGCAGGAAGGGCACTTCCTGGTCGTGCTCAACGAAGAAATCCACCTGTGAAACGTGGACCTGGGTGTCCCCGAAGATTCTGGGCAAGCGAGGATTTACCTCGAGAATCACCGTCTCTGCAGCCTCGACCATGTCCTTTTCATAGGTTACCCCAAGGGAGAGGGAAACGAATCCATGGCTGTCTGGAGGAGTACAGGTGCCGAAGAAGAACTCCGGTCTGTGGACGTGTATTCTGTCCGAGGCAGCCCGGTGGAGCATATTGGGCACATAGGTCACCGTGCCCGTGCCGGTTTTCAGGGCTGCCCTGGAGCCAGGGGCGTGGAACCAGGATGCCAGCTCGAAATGCCCCTTCATCTCGGGCTTCATATAGAAATCGTAGGGCTTGAGGGTGAGCACGGAGAATACCCTTACGTTCTCCACCTTGTCCGCCACAATATGAAAGCGCTCCATGCAACCCTGGGGCTCCGAAGCGCACTGACCGACAATAACGTCGCTATCGCTCCTGATCTTGGAAACCGCTTCATCGATGGCGATACGCTTGTGTTTATAGACATCCAGCCAATCCATGGAACACTCCTTGCTTAGATTTTCTTAAAGCCTGCTTAGGGAATTGGACCGTTTGCACAGCCTTTTTCCGTCGCCGGGCTTAGGTTACTACAGCCTAATAAGCGATGCTCCCACGGCCAGGCCGGCCCCGGAGGCCACCAGGACTACCAGGTCGCCCTTGCGTACCCGGCCTTGGCTCAGCGCCTCGTGGAGGGCCATGGGAATACAGGCCGAGCCTGTGTACCCGTATTTGTCCATCACGGTTGTGGTTTTCTCCATCGGTTCACCCAACAGTTCCATAACCTGGGCGATCACCGAGCGGTTGATCTGGGTGAAGAAATAATGGTCGACCGCGGACTGTGGAAGGCCTGCTTTTTCCAGAAGGCGTCGGACTAGGGGAGGCCAGAGTTTTACATTCCTTTCCCCCGGGAGTCTTTGCAATAGCTCGAGTCCGTACTTCCCCTCATCCAGAAGCTCTTTGGTCACCGGCTTCTTCGTGCCGCCGGCATAGACCCCCACATAGTCCCACTGTGTGCCATCGGCCCTGAAAACACCTTCCAAGTACCCAGAGCCTAACCCCTGTCGTGTGTCGGGCTTCCCTTCCTCTACGCGTTCTAAAAGCACAGCCCCGGCGCCATCGGCGAAGATGGACCAGCCGAAAGCATCTCCATCCCTGATATAGGCGGGCATGTTGTATATCCCCACGACTAGGGCGTAGCGGAGGCTGGGGTCTGAAACCTGAAGCCGGGCAACCATGTCCAGGGCCGTCACAAAGCTCGCGCAGGAAGCTCCCACATCGAATGCCCTGGATTCGAACTCCCCAACCTGGAGCCTGCCCTGGAGGAGGATGGCCGTGGCGGGGGAGATGTATTCCGGCGTATCGGTGGCAACGACAAAGAGCCCTACCTCTTTAGGCTGAATCCCAGCTTTTTCAAGAGCAGCCCTGGAGGCCTTTTCGGCGAAATCGGCGCTACTCTCCTGCAAGCCCGACAGTCTGGCTATGTGGCGGCTTACGATTCCCAGCTTGGCTTCATGCTTAGCCGCATCGAACTCAATGCCCGTCAGTTCCATCAATCTTCTGTTGTCGATGGCATCGCCGGGCGCATAGATGCCAGTGCTTTTTATTACAGCCTTCGCCATTGCTTCCTCCCTTCAATCCAGCTTTCCGTCGAATCCCTTCTTGTAGTAGTTACCTATCTCCTTGATGAGGGGTTTTGTCTTTTCCAGTGATTTTCCGAGGAAGGTCTCCAGTCCAAGGTAATGAGCCACGCCGAGCATAAACTCGATGGCGCTTCCCTGATCTATTTCAGGGTAACTGTCGCCGAACTTTATGTAGCCTCTCACAAAGGCGTCGTAATAGGATTTAACCACCGCGGGAAGCACAAATTCCGCCTCCCGCACAAGCCGGTAGCAGTGCCTGTCCAGAGAAAGAAAGACGATGAAGAGCCAAAGACCGCGTAGTTCCCGCTCGACACGATTCAAGGATGGATCCAGATTCAAGGATATAAAGCGCCGTACCTCCCGGCCTACACGCTCTATAAGTTCTTTGTAAAAACCTTCCTTGGTCGGAAAGTAGGTATAGAAGGCTCCAGTCGAAAGTCCGGCGGCTTTAGTGATCTCATGGATATTTGTCTCGAAGTAGCCCTGCTGGCCGAAAAGGATCTTGCCCTCACGAAATAGCCTTTCCCT
Source organism: Spirochaetaceae bacterium UBA6076 (assembly GCA_002428725.1). Lineage (GTDB taxonomy): Bacteria > Spirochaetota > Spirochaetia > Treponematales > Rectinemataceae > UBA2256. Next base: position 98,993 of record DIXQ01000021.1, read on the forward strand.
GGCATTGGGCAGTATATCGATGGGCAGTGGATAGATGGAGGTGGAGAAAACCTTCTCGGCATCCACGCCCAGTGGATCGAAAAGACCTAATTCGATTATGCGCTGAAGGCTCTCTAACTCGACGGGGACGTTTTGCAGGGCTGCTCGTATCGCTGCGAAGCGAAGCCCCCCTAAGGCAAAAATATATCCCGCTTGGGAGATGTTTTTACCCATGGTCCTTGCCAGGGCTTCGGTATAAACTTCCTCGAGCCTGCGTTCGTATTCGAGAAAACGGTACTGGCCTTCCCTGAATACTCTTATCAACGCAGGATTATCCCTGGAGAATTCAAAGATAATCTTTGAGAATTCCCTTAGCCTTTCTCGCTTTCCTTTCCCGGGGATCACAGCCAATGCTTCCTCGATGCGCTGTATGACGAACTCGAGAATGTGCTTGAAAATCTCTTCCTTGCTCTGGAAGTAGCGGTAGAAAAGGCCGTTTGATAGCCCCGCTGCCCGGCAGATTTCGGCAACCGATACAGTTCCGTACCACTTTATGGAAAATTGTTGTATGGCCGCCTGTATAAGTCTTCCCCTGCTAGAGGCTTGCCCGTCATGAACAGCGGCGAATACGGCCATTGTATCTCCCTTTTGAATAATGAAAAAACCCTAGTGTTATATACCTGACCCCAGAGCAACACACTCATTCCATGGCGCAATGAGAGTTAATTCACTTTCTACGAATTTAGTATAAAGCCCTTATTGTAAACGCGCAAGATAAAATATTGAAATTATGCGAAAGCCTCTGCACCCACACCGAGACTCAAAGTGCTGAAATAGCTTAAATATATATAAAAATGATAAATAAATATTTTATAATAAATTTGGAATTTCAAAAAGTGATTAAAAATGAAAAATTGCTCTTGACGGATTTGAAAAACAGAGCAGATAGTAGTGAGAGATGATTCACTGCCTATGGAGTATTCGATGCATATAGGGATCGCCGGTATTGGCCTCTACTTCCCCAGTACGTACTTGAGCGCCGCAGATCTGGCTGCCGAAACAGGAGTGCCCGAGGACGTGATAGCCCTCAAGTTCGGCATAAAGCGAAAGCCCGTGGCCGGGCCTGAAGATACGACCGCGGATATGGGGTATAGGGCAGCGCTCAAGGCTCTGGAAGAGGCCGACATCGCGGCTGCCGATATAGACCTTGTTATCTGGTGCGGGGCTCAGCACAAAGATTATCCCTGCTGGCTCGCCGGCCTTAATGTGGCCAACAGGCTGGGCGCTGCCAAGGCCTGGAGCTTCGACATGGAAGCCATGTGCGGCTCCATGATGGCCGCCCTGGATGTCGCCAAGTCGCTCATGCTGGCCAGGGACGATCTTAAAAACGTATTATTGGTGTCCGGTTATAGGAATAACGACCTGATTCAGCTCTCCTATCCTCCCACCCGATTCATGATGGATATCGGCTCCGCGGGCTCGGCCTGTCTTCTAGTCAAGAATGTGGGGAAAAACGAGCTTCTGGCCTCCTCCTTCAGGGGCGACGGCTCTTTGTCCGAAATGTGCATTGTGCCCGTGCTGGGCTCGAAAAAATGGCCCCCCGAAACCGCCGACGCCGCCGAACCATATTTCAGAGTTCCCGACGAGGCCGCCTTCAAGAATAAGCTGGGCGAGGTCACGATGCCTAATTTCTATGCCGTGATCCGCGAATCCATGCGCAAGTCGGGCTTTGGAGAAAATGAAATAGACTACCTGGCCATACTCCACTTTAAACGCAGCGCCCATCTGGCCGTGCTACAGGAACTAGGCTTGAAAGAAGAGCAGTCGACCTACCTGGACGAGTACGGCCATCTGGGCCAGAACGATCAACTGCTTTCCATAAAGCTCGGAGTGGAATCAGGCAAAATAAAAGACGGCTCCAAGATCGTCCTAGTGGGCGCGGGCCTTGGTTTTGTGTGGGCTAGCTCTGTGCTGCGATGGGGCCCCGTGGCCAGGGGAAAGTAAGCCCCAGAGCCCTAGGCCTGGGCTTGGATAAGAATAATTTTCAATGGGAGGACCATTATGGATAGGATGAAAGAGAAGATTTGCGTCGTCACCGGAGGAGCCCGGGGAATCGGCAGAACCATCGTCGACAGATTCGCCGAAGAAGGGGCCAGGATGGTGTTTGCCCTGGATGTGAACGATTCTGCCTTCGGAGAACTGGAAGCCGGCAGGAAGAACGTGAGGGGCGCGGTGGTCAACGTCACCGATACTGCACAGATACAGGCATTCGTGGAAAAAGTAGTCGTCGAATTCGGCCGCATCGACGCCCTGGTGAACAACGCCGGCATCACAAAGGACGCACTCATACAGAAAATGAGCGACGACGACTGGTCGGCGGTCATCAATGTCAATCTCGGCGGAGTCTTCAAGATGACCCGGGCTGTCGCTCCCCAGATGATGCAGGCTGGAAGCGGCGCCATTGTATCCATAGCCTCGGTTGTAGGATTGGACGGCAATATCGGCCAATCCAATTACGCCGCCGCCAAGGGCGGCATCGTAGCCATGACAAAGGGCTGGGCCAAGGAATTCGCCCGCAAGGGAGCTAAAATACGGGTCAATTCCGTATCCCCGGGTTACTGCCGCACCCCTATGATCGAAACAGTGCCCGAAAAAGTATTGGAGCCCATCATCGCCAAGACTCCCCTGGGAAGGTTGGCCATGCCCATCGATATCGCCAACGCAGTGCTCTTTCTCTGCAGCGATGAGTCGGTCTTCATCACCGGCCAGGTTTTAAGGGTGGATGGAGGTTTAGTGCTGTGAATAAGGCGGCGCCCGAACGTGGTCGCCGCGCTTTATATGGTTCCATACCGGACGGCAATCTGCCGGATCGGATAGAAAATGGGGAAGACTCGCAAGAGCGCTTCCCAGGGAGGCTTGAATGAAGAAAACATCAATGGTTCTCGCGGCTCTTCTCCTTCTGGTAGGGGGAGTATTCGCGCAGGGCACCATCAAGATCGGCGGCATTTGGATGCTCGCCGACATCACCGGTAACCAAGGCAGCAAGGCTGCCCAGCTTGCGGTTGAAGAGATCAACGCGGCTGGCGGCGTACTCGGCAAGAAGCTCGAACTGGTAGTCGCCGACGACGAGGGCAAGGCCGATAAAGCGGCCGCCCAGGTCGAAAAGCTAGCCACTGTGGATAAGGTAGAAGTGTTCCTCGGCGGCATGGCTTCCGGCGCCGAACTCGGCAAAATCCCCGCGTTCAAGAAGTACAACAGAGTTGTAATGTCTACAGGCGCGGCGGGCAGCGCGACGGTGGAAAAAGCCCTAGGTCCGAGCCCTGAGTCCGATTTCTATTTCCACCTCCATCCCTGGGACTACAACCAGGGCGCATCCTATGCCGAAGGATGGGACGCTATCCAGAAGCAGTACCCCAATATCCAGATCAAGAAGATCTTCCTCGCCTATGAGGAAGGCGCCTTCGGCAAGTCCTCCTGGGATGCCACCAAGATCCTTTTTGGCAGCCAGTCCCGCTACACGGTGGACGGCGCACCCTTCAAGAGCGCGGCCTTTGGCGGCGGCGACTACACCGCCGTCCTTGAGGCTGCAAAAGATTTCAAGCCCGACCTCTTCCTCTGGGCCGGCTATGACGCAGATGCCCTTCCCCTTCTGGAGCAGTCCAAGGCGATGAAGTTCTCCCCCGGTATTTACCTTGGAGCGCCCCCCGGATGGCCTATTGGCTTCGGCTCATCCAAGCTCTCCAAGAACGTTATGCTCTATGGCATGTGGTCCACCGCGCTCAACGATACCAACGCGCAGAGCAAGAAGTTCTATAATGCGTATGTGAAGAAATTCCGGGAAGAACCGGCTACCTACTTCGCCCTCCTGGCCTACGACGCGGTCTATATCCTTGCCGACGGCATCAAGCGTGCCGGAACCACCGAGACCGCAGCCCTCGTCAAAGCTCTCGAGCAGACAAAGTATGCTTCTGCGCTGGGCGAAACCATTACCTTCAAGCCCTCCAACATTATCAAGCACCAAGGCATCACAAGGCAGAAGATTCTCCAGTGGCAGGACGGCTTCCAGGAAATCATCTGGCCCTTCGAGGCAGCAACCGCGGACCCGGTCTATCCTTTCCCTTTGTGGAAGTGATGAAGATCTCGAGGTTTTTTTGGATTTGAAACGGCGTGGCTGTCCTCTTTAAAAGGCAGCCACACTTTTTTCGCCACTACTGAATAAAGGCAGTCATATGGCAGTGAAACGACAAAAAGCGATCACCTGGGCTCTCGGTCTGGCAGCCTCGGTGGCCATACTTCTGTGGAAGCCGACCGTCCTTATCTATGGTCTCCAAACAGCCGGACTCTACGCGGCGATAGCCATTCCCATGGGTCTAGTTCTGGGTATCGTCCACATCGTCAACCTGGCTCATGGCGAGTTCATGATGCTCGCATCCTACGCCACCTACTTCGCCTGCAAGGCACTGGGCATGGACCCCCTGTTCGCGATAATCCCCACAGCTCTTGTTACCGCCGCCTTCGGCTGGATTATCTTTCAAATAACCATCAGGCGGGCACTCAAGGCTCCCGAGCTCAACCAACTCATCTTGACCTTCGGGCTCGCGATAGCCTTCACGCAGGTGATCAACCTCATGTTCACCTCCCAAACGTACAAGATGCCCCTCGATTACGTCTCCGCCTCCATGGATATCGGAGATCTCACCTTTGGCACCTGGTCCTTTGTTTTCATTGCGATGGCCATGCTTTTCTCCTTCGGCCTGCAGTTTTTTCTCACGAAAACCACGACCGGCAAGGCCGCCCTCGCGGTAGGACAGAATCCGCGCGGCGCGGCTATAGTCGGCATCGATGTCTATAAAATCTACGGACTCGTGTTTGCGCTTGCCCTCGCCCTCGTGGGGGCTATGGGCGCCCTGTTTTTAACCAAGTCGGCGATATTCCCCCAAGTAGGCTCGCCCTTCACCATGAAGAGCTTCTGCCTGGTGGCAATGGCCGGTGTTGGCAATATCCCGGGCATCCTCAGCGCAAGCATCCTCCTCGGGGTGGCGGAAAATTTCTTGCGCGCCTTCAGAGGCACCCGTGGCTGGGCAGACATCGTATTCTTTGTCCTCATAATCGTCGTCATCATGAGTCGTTCCCTGAAAGGGAGGAAGTCGTGAACCGCAGTACATCCCGCATCATCACCATGGCCGCAATCGCGATCATGATGGTCCTGCCCGCTTTCGCGGGCGACTATCCGCTCCAGGTGGCTCGAAACGTCATGATGTATATGGCCTTGGCCATCACCTGGGACATGTTGCTCCGGTCGGGGCAGATATCTTTCGGGCTTGCGGGGCTTGTCGGCCTTGGATCCTACGCCACAATACTGGCAGTAGTGCGCGGAGGCATGCCGGACTGGCTCTCGATTCTATTCGCGGGGCTTTTTTCAGGCCTCGTTGCCTTCGGGATAGGTTTTTTTATCCTACGCCTCAGACATACCTATTTCTCCATAGTCACCCTTGCCCTCGGCGAGATTTTTCGCATCATCATCCACAATCTCCACGATTTCACCGGCGGTCCTGAGGGTATTGTAATACAGCAGGGCGTCATGTTCGGAGGAAAGTCGGGTCCGCTCTACTGGCTTACACTCGCAGGGCTTGGAGTTGCCTTGGCAGCCTCCTACTGGTTTGAAAAAAGCAAATTTCACTTTGCCCTCACGGCCATTCGCAACAACGAAGTCTCGGCTAAAACCTCGGGGGTTAACATTTTCCGCTGGCTCCTGGCTACCTTCGTTATCACCTCGGCGATCCAGGGCATGATTGGAGGCATTTTTGTCCAGTCCTATGGGTTTGCCTCCCCCGATTCTGTCTTCAGCGCCGACTTCACACTGCTGCCCATGGCCATGGCCCTCCTAGGCGGCATTCATAGCACTGTAGGGCCCATCCTTGGGGGCATTCTCCTGGGCCTGGTGTCTGAATGGCTGAAGCTTCAAATACCCTACGGCCACTTGGTGGTCTACGGCCTCATGATTATCGTGGTGATCCTTTTCATGCCCTCAGGGCTTCTGGGCATCGCGCGCAAAGCGGGGTCCCGAAAATCGACGGATGAAAACCAAAGGAGGGCAGTGTGAGCAAACTAACGACCACCGATCTCACGAGGCGCTTCATGGGTCTAGTCGCCGTAAACAAGGTATCCTTTTCCATGGATGAGGGCGAGATTCTCGGTATCATCGGACCTAATGGCGCGGGTAAGACCACCTTCATCAACCTCGTCTCCGGCATTATTATGCCGACGGAAGGCAAAATAGAGTACAAGGGCAGGGATATCACCTACATGCCAGCCCACGAGCGAGCTCGCATAGGAATCGCCCGCACCTACCAGCTTATCCATCCCCTGGAAAATCTCAGCCTTCTGGAAAACGTGATGGTCGGTTCGATTTTCGCCAGAGGCAAAAGCCTTAAGGCGGCGCGGAAGCAGGCCGAAAAACTCTGTGCCGAGCTGGGCCTTGAAAACCTGGACCGGGACCCGAGTCGCCTGACCATCCTTGAAGTGAAGAGAATGGAAATTGCGAAGGCCCTTTCCAACGAACCGGAAGTGCTCTTCCTCGATGAGGTTATGGCAGGGCTCAATGCCGACGAGACCAAGGACCTTATCGCCACCGTTCAGAAAATCGCCAAGGAAAGGAAGCTGGCGGTTGGCGTTGTGGAGCACGTGATGGGCGTAATTAGGGAACTGACCCACAGGGTAATCGTGCTGGAAGCCGGAGAACTGATCGCCGAAGGCCCCTATGAGGAAGTGTCCAAGAACACCAGAGTTATCGAAGCCTATCTCGGAGGAGCCGCCTGATGCTGAAAATTCGAGGATTAGAATGCGGCTATGGTCGCATGAAGGTGATAGAAGGGGTCGATTTGGAAGTCGGCGCCGAGTCGGTGGGGCTCTTCGGTCCCAATGGAGCGGGCAAGACTACACTCATTGGTGCCATTATGGGTATAAACAAGCCCTGGGCAGGGAGCATCGAACTAGACGGCAAGTCTATAAACGGCATGGAAACCCATCTCATGGCCCGCATGGGCGTCGCTCTTGTGCCCCAAGAAAGGGAACTCTTTCCGGGAATGTCGGTGGATGACAATCTCATGCTCGGGGCTGCGTATATACCCCATGCTAAAGACAAGAGCGCGGAGCAATTAGAAAAGGTTTTCTCCCTCTTTCCCATTCTCAAGGAAAGGCGAAAACAACTGGCCGGTACCATGTCGGGAGGCCAACAGCGTATGGTGGCCATAGCCCGGGCGCTGATGTCCAACCCCAAGCTCCTGATTCTCGACGAGCCCTCGCTGGGCTTGCAGCCTTCCATCGTCGCCGAAGTTTTCGAAGTACTCAAGGCCTTGAAGAAAACCGTATCTATCTTGGTTACGGAACAGAACGTGCGGGAAAGTCTTAAGTCCATAGACAGGGGATACGTGCTGGAGAACGGAAAAATAGTCATAGAGGACAGCGCAGAAGGGCTCAAGACCAACCCCTACGTGCTCAAGTCCTATTTAGGCCTCTAAGGATGCTGGCGTTGCGCGGTCGCCGCCTGAGCCTTTAGGCTCAGGCGGCGACTCAAAGGAATTGTAACCGCAAGGAAAGGAGATGTTCGTGCCCGATGCGTTAGTTAATGGCCTTCGACTGCGTTATGAGATTTCAGGCAACAAGGGTCCCTTTGTCGTGCTGCTCAATGGTATTGCCATGTCCATAGGACACTGGAAACCTTTTGCCGAAAGACTAAGCGGATTATACAAGGTGCTCTGCCATGATTTGAGAGGCCAGACCTTGAGCGAAAAACCCAAGAGCGAGTATAGTTTCGAGCAGCATTCACAAGACCTGGCATTTCTTATGGAAGCGCTCGGCATTGATAAAGCGCACATCGTCGGCACTTCCTATGGTTCGGAGGTCGCCATGCGCTTCGCCCTTGATCATCCTGAGAAAACTCTCACGCTAACGGTCATCGATGGAGTGAGCGAGATAGATCCTCTGTTGCGCGTAACAGCCGAATCGTGGATGGCCGCGGCGTTGAGCGATCCCAGAGTGTTTTATAAGACGCTTCTGCCCTGGACCTATTCCTCTGAATTTATCGGCGCCAACCGCCAGGCCTTGGATGCCCGAGAAGAGGCGGTGGCATCACTTCCGCGGGACTGGTTCGAAGCCTTCGCAGGACTTTGCCGGGCATTCCTCAAGCTTACTATCACGGAGTCCTTACATCGCATAACCTGTCCTTCTTTGGTTGTCGTGGGCGAGTTGGATATTCTCAAGCATAGGGGATTCGCAAAAAAAATCGCCGAGCATCTCGGAGGCCCGGCTAAGCTGGTAGAAATCCCTAAGGCGGGGCACGCCGCGGCCATTGAAAAACCCGGTGAGGCTGCGGCGATTTTTCTTGCCTTCCTCAAGGAGCATGGATTATGAGTGGCCAAATCATAAGTATTCTGGGTATCGGTCTCTATTACCTGTCCGTGGGAACCGGATCACCTATTGTCTACGTCCACGGCAACACTGGCTCCAGCCGCTGGTTTGAGAAAGTGACTGAGATCCCCGGGTACAGGACAATCGCTCTGGATCTCCCCAACTTTGGCCGATCAGGCGCCCTCGACGCGGAGCCGGATATTCACCTCTACGCCGATCACCTTCTGGAATTTCTCAGGGCACTAAATCTCGAGTCCCCGGTCTTGGTGGGGCATTCGCTGGGAGGGGCAGTAGTCCAATCCCTGGCAGTCCGCCACCCCGATGCGTTGAAGGCCATGGTATTGGTGGATTCCTCCTCGCCCACTGGCTTAATAACGCCCAGGGAACGCCACCCAATTATTGAAATGATGCGCACGAATAGGGGTATTCTTGCGCAGGCCCTCGCAGCCACGGTGCCTACCAACAAAGATGCCCGGTTTTTCGAATCTTTAGTGGATGACGCGGTGCGCATGAACGAAAGGGCATGGATCGGCAATGCCGAAGCCCTGAGCCGTTTCGACATCAGCGACCGCACAGCCTGTTTCACCAAGCCCGTCCTGGTGATCCAGGGCAAGGCCGATATCCTCATCACCGAACAGATGGCCAGGAAAACAGCTGACGCCTATGCCGCAGGTGAATTCATGCTTATAGAAAATTCAGGTCATTCGCCCATTGTGGAAACTCCCGAGACATTCATCGAAATTCTCAAGGGGTTTCTTGCAAGAATATAGGCTTGAGCAGGATTTGAGCACGGCTTAAAACCGGCGTTATTTATTAGAAAACTCCGCGTCGAAGGATCTGCCTTCCGCGAGACTTTTAGCACAAGGAGAGTCCCCCATGTCCAAGGTGAGCGTCATTGGTGCCTACAATACAGCATTCGGCAATTTCGTTAAGAAAGATAAGGAAACGGGAATCATCACCGACTTAAAAAGCATCTATGAGCTGCTGACCGAGGCGGGGAGGGGAGCCCTGAACGATGCGGGTATCGAGGCCTCCGATGTGGACGGAGTATGGGTAGCCTCCTGTGCGCCCGGCATATTCGCCAACCAGGAGCACATCGGCGCTCTGGGCGTTGAAGTAGCCCCTGCGGCCCTGCGCTTCAAGCCCATGACCAGGGTGGAGGATGCCTGCGCCTCGGGATCGGTGGCGCTCTTCAGCGCCCTCTACGCCGTGGAATCGGGAAGGGCCAAGGTTGCTTTGGTGATTGGCGTGGAGAAGATGAATCTTCTGGATACCAAGGGAGTGACCCATGGTTTGGCCACCTGCTCTTACTGGGCAGAGGAGGGGGCTAAAGGGATGACATTCCCCGGACTCTTCGCGGAGTACGCCAAGGGTTATGCTGCCCATTATAAGCTGGATGAAGTGACTCTGGCACGAATGCTGGCCACGGTCGCGGCTCTCAATTATAGAAACGGCCTGGACAATCCTCTTGCCCATTTCGGCAAGGGAGGCCCCTCAGACCGACTCGGCCTTACCACCGCCCAGGCCATCCTTTCGCTTCCGCCCGAGAAGAATCCCGTCATAGCCCAGCCTTTACGGCTTCACGACTGTTCCCTGGTAACCGATGGAGCCGCGGCCTTGGTGATAGCGGCCTCGGATTCCAGCCTCGGCAAAGGATCTCAGGCAGTTCGGATTGCCGGCATCGGGCATGCCAACGAGCGCATAGCCATCTCGGCCAGACCCAACATGCACGAGCTCATGGCCGGCAAGGTGGCTGTGGCACAAGCCTTTGCCGAGGCGGGCATAGGCATACAGGATGTGGATATCGCGGAAGTCCACGATTGTTTTACCATCAATCAGCTGCTCTGCACCGAAGCCCTTGGCCTCTCCGCCGACGGAAGAGCGGGCTTCGATTACATGGATGGCCGTTTTGGCCGAGACGACCCGCATTGCGCTGTAAACCTTTCGGGAGGCCTGAAAGCCAAGGGACATCCAGTAGGCGCCACAGGCGTTTCCATGAATGTACTGCTTTATAAACAGCTTACCGGCCAGGCGATCGGAGCTAGCCTAAGCGGGAAAAAACCTCTCGTGGGGGTAAGTCTCAACGTGGGAGGGTCCTCGGTCACCAACTGCGTCACCGTACTTAAGCGCTGAGAGCAGCAGGGCATTGCCCGTACCCTTTTCCAGAGCCTTAAGGCTGGGCTATTCTTTAGTCGTATGAATGATGGCAATGATCTTGTGGCCGAGACGAGCCGAATCAATCTCTACTCCGAATATAGCCTCCACGACCAGCTCAAACGTCGCGCTGCAGGCTCAGGCGGCCGGATCGAAGTCAGCATCGAGGGCAAGATAGCCGACGCCCTGCGAGCTGACGGCGAAATAGTGGAGATACAAACCGGAGCTCTGGGTTCGCTCGTGGACAAAGCCCACTTCTGGAGTATCCGCGGCTACAAGCTGAGACTACAGCTGCCCTTGGCCGTGCAAAAAACTATTGTGCGAATCAGGCAGGATACCGGCGAAGTCCTCTCTCGCCGCAAGAGCCCGAAAAAGGAAGGGCTTTGGTCGATCTTCGATCGCCTGGTCAGGGCTTCTGGCCTTCTGGGCCTGCCGGGGCTAGTCATCGAACTTGTATACATCGAAATGGAAGAGATCCGGATCGTACTGGAAGAGCCGGTGCGCAGGGGACGCTTCCTTAAATCCTACGCGACTGTGGATAGAAGTCTTGTGGCGATAAGGGAATCCAGGGAATTCTCAAGCCCTTCGGATTGGCTGGCTCTGCTTCCAGACAGCGAGGGTGGCTTTTGGACATCGACGTCCCTCGGAAAGGCCCTAGGCATAAGCGCTGCCCAGGCTAGAAAGCTTTTGTATACTTTCGCCAGAGCGGGTTTTTTTATAGAAACTCCTTCCGAAGGCAGGGTGAAACGCTACTCGCCTGCAGAACCGCGCTAGGCAACGACAGGCTAAGCACGACGCGCCTGCATAACCGAACAATACTTGGTCAGACACGATGCGCCCTTTCAACCGGGCTGCATCGAGCCAGACTAAACGTTAAAGCGTTTAACCTTTTTCGTGGTGGTCATCTCCAGAGGCTTGCGCAGCACCTGTACCCTCATGATCTTCTGATAGGGTAAAAGCTTCTGGTTAACCTCTTCGACAACCTCCTCCATGCGGGCTTCCGCGGCCTTATATGCCGCTGCTTCTGTATCGGCAAGCTTCTTGAGCCATTCCTGTTCGGGGTAAATGAGGGCTTCTATAAGCTCTGCGCTCTTGTCATCCTTTTCGTGGTAGCCTCTCACGAGGATCTGGTCTATTTCCATATAGAGCTGAAATCGATTTTCTATTTCCTCGGGATAGACGTTCTTGCCGCCTTCGGTGACGATCAAATTCTTCGCCCTGCCGGTGAGGTAGACATAGTTTTCATCGTCCATATATCCCAGGTCTCCGGTCTTGAACCAGCCATCCTCGGTGAAGACTTCGGCGGTCTCCTCGGGCATCTTGTAGTAGCCCATCATCACCATGGGACCCTTGACGGCTATTTCGCCGATACCATCTTCGTTGGGTTCAAGAATCTTCATCTCGACCTGGGAAATGATCTTGCCCACCGAATCCACCTTGTAATGTTCCTTGGGATTAAGCGTGAGGATGGGGGAAGTCTCGGTGAGACCATAGCCCTGGATAAAGTCTATGCCCAGCTCGTTGTATTTTTTGAACACCGAAGGCGCCAGCGGCCCGCCTCCGGATATGCAGATGCGAATACTGGCGAGACTAGCCTTGTCCAGGATGCTATGGAAGATTTTCTTGCCCGGGTTAACCTTGAAGATCTTCTTGATAGCGCCCGAGACCCCCATGAGGAAGGAAATAAGACCGTAGACCAGAGCTCCCTTTTCCCGAATACCCTTTAAAATGCCGTTGAGCAGCTTGTTGAAAAGAAGGGGAACGCCCAGGAACATGGTCACTCGGGCTTCCTTCAGGTCCTTCAGTATCTGTTTTACTACCATCTTTTTGCCGAACACTATTTCTGCCCCGGTGGAAATGGCTTCGATGAACACGGAAAGCATCGTGTAGGAATGATGTATCGGCAAAAGGGCGTAGAACACGTCGGTGTGGAGTACCGTGAGGTTGGCCTGGGCGAGGTAGCAGTCCGAAACCAGGTTGCTGTGGCTCAGCATAACGCCCTTAGGTATGCCGGTTGTGCCCGAAGTGAAGAGAATAGCCGCAGTATCGCCTTCACCGGCTGCATGGGCTTCAGGTACCTGCGCTCCAGGAGGAGGTGCCAATTCATAGATGTAGCGCTCGCCGGTTTTAAAAAGGGACAGTGTTGTTCTTAGCCAAGGACAGGAGGCCTTGAGCTCGGCAGACTTTTCCTCATCGACGAATAGAATGCCCGCGTCACTGGCTTTTACCAGATTCGTAATTTCTGCGGTGCTGATCTGATAATCGATGGGAACAACGATGCCCCCGGCTTCTAAAATTGCCAGGTAGGCCACTGCCCATTCGGGAGAATTCTTGCCCGTAAGGGCGATCTTTTCATCCTTTTTCAAACCGAGGCTGCGCAGATAGGATGCGACGGTACGTATTCGGTCGTAGGCCTGGGAATAGCTGAGACTGATTCTATCTGGAGCATATTCGGTAAAACAGGGCCTATCGGAATAACGTTGGACCGTAATTCTGAACATTTCTGGAATTGTAGGCCAGGTTCCGGTAAAGGCCTTTCCTCTGTACTCGTCCAAAAAAGCCCAAGGTAACTGTTTTTCCATATGACCGCCTTGCGGCTAAGCTTGTTCGCCGCCGATTTGTAACTCCGCCGACATAAGCCCGCGGTATTAAAAATTATACGCTAGATGCTGAATGCTGAAAAGACATCCCGGGTTGCTTTTGCGAAACAGCGCTTTTCCCGGGGTCGAATGCAGGCAGTCTATCATTCCCCTTCCCCAGCGGACTCTTTTTCGCTATGCTTTTTAGAACTATTCTTGTCGCTTAAGCCGGAGGGAGTTCATGAAGGCGATCGAACTGGCAAAAGCCTACGATCCACAGAGTTTTGAAGATGCTATATACAGCACCTGGAAGAAAGAAGGCTGTTTTCAGCCTTCGGATGACAGAAGCCAGCATCCCTTTACTATCGTAATTCCTCCGCCAAATGTGACCGGCGTACTCCATCTTGGCCATGCTCTTGATAATTGTTTGCAAGATATACAAATAAGGTATAGGCGCATGACGAAGCGCCCAACCCTTTGGCTTCCTGGAACCGACCATGCGGGCATTGCTACCCAGAATGTGGTCGAAAAAAAACTTCGCAAGGAAGGCAAGGATAAAAGAGACATCGGACGGGATGCCTTTATTGAGGAGACTTGGAAGGTAGCCAAGGAACACAAGGCGATAATCCTCAAGCAATTGGCGAAGATAGGCTCCAGCGTTGATTGGACCAGGGAGCGCTTTACCCTGGACGAGGGACTATCTCAGGCGGTTCGGGAGGTCTTTGTTAGCCTCTATGAGCGAGGCCTCATCTATAAGGGCGAGTATCTGGTCAACTGGTGTCCTTCCTGCGGCACCGCCATTTCGGACGACGAGGTCGAACACGAGGACGAAGCGGGCTCGATGTGGCACATCTGGTACGAGCTTGCTGAAGGACCCTGTCCCGACTGCCCCTCGGGCAGAATAGAAATCGCCACCACCAGACCGGAAACGCTTCTGGGCGACACCGCGGTCGCCACCCACCCCGAAGATCAGCGATACAAAAACCTAATAGGGAAAATGCTCAAGCTTCCACTTACGGATCGGCTCATCCCTCTTATTGCAGATTTCTATGTCGATAGAGAATTCGGCACCGGTCTTGTTAAAATTACTCCCGCCCATGATCCCAACGATTTTGAGGTGGGCAATAGGCACAATCTGCCCAGGGTGAATATTCTCAATCCCGATGGAACCCTCTCGAGCAACGCCCCGGAAAAGTACAGAGGTCTCACGGTACTCGAAGCCCGCAAGGCTGTTCTTGCCGACTTAGAAGCCCAGGGACTTCTCAAATCAGAAGAAAAACTAGTCCACGCCGTGGGGCATTGTTATCGCTGCCATACCTCCATTGAGCCCTATCTTTCCAAGCAATGGTTCGTCCGCATGAAGCCCCTGGCAGAAAAAGCCCTTGCCGCCTGGAAATCCGGCGACGTAATATTCTTCCCTAGAAAGTGGGAAAACATCTATGCGCACTGGATGGAGAATATCCGCGATTGGTGCATTTCACGCCAGCTCTGGTGGGGTCACAGGATTCCTGCATTTTACTGCAAACACTGCGGCGCCGTCTTGGTAGAGCGGGAAGATCCCTTAGTTTGCCCCAAGTGCGGATCCAGCGAACTCTATCAGGATGATGATGTCCTGGACACCTGGTTTTCCAGCTGGCTCTGGCCTTTCAGTACCCTGGGCTGGCCAAAGGATACAGCGGATTTCAGGCGCTTCTATCCCACCAGCGCCCTGGTAACCGGCTACGACATCATTTTCTTCTGGGTCGCCCGTATGATCATGGCGGGCATGGAGTTCACCGGACAAAGCCCCTTCCAGGAAGTTTTCATTCACGGACTCATTCGGGACAAGCAGGGACGCAAGATGTCCAAAAGCCTGGGCAACGGCATCGACCCTCTGGAGATCGTCAAGGAGTACGGGGCCGACGCCCTCAAGTTCACTCTGGCCTACAACTGCACCTCGGGCCAGGACATTCTCCTGGACAAAGATTCCTTCAAAATGGGCTCCAAGTTTGCCAATAAAGTTTGGAACGCCTCGCGCTATATACTCATGAATTTGGAAGGCAGACAATTCCTTCCACCGGAAAAAATCAGCCACAACGATCTGGACACATGGATACTCCACCGGCTTGACCAGGCTTCCGCCCAGACTACCGAAGCTCTTACATCCTGGCGCTTCAACGATGCTGCCCAGACTGTCTATGCGTATTTCTGGGACGATTTTTGTGACTGGTATATCGAAGCGAGCAAACTATCCACCAAATTCGGCGACGAAACCGAAAAAGACCGGGCAACCACCGTTCTCCTGCAGGTTTTGGAAGAATCGCTCCGGCTCCTCCACCCCTTCCTTCCCTTTGTAACCGAGGAAATTTATGGCATGCTGCCCAATGCGACCGGCCGACTAATCGTACAAACCTGGCCCAAATCCGATCAGACTCGAAGATCCCCTGATCTTGCCGAAAAATTCGAAAGCCTCCGCGAGCTGGTTACCATGGCTCGAAGCCTCAGGTCGGAATTTCAGATTCCCCAGGAAGCGAAACTACCCCTTCATATTAAACTGGAGGCTACTTTGGATGCGGCTGACTTCCTCAGGCGCAACGCAGCCCTGATCGGTCTCTTGGTCGGAGGGCCGGAGCCGCTTTTCCTGGAATCCACAGCAACCAAGCCCGCGAACTCTATAGCCTTGGCGGGCAAGGGATTTGAACTTTTTATCCAGATCAAGGAATTGATCGACATTCAAAAGCTGCTCGTCCGGTTTAAAAAAGACATCGACCGGGAAGAGTCTTTTGCGCATAAACTAATAGCTAAATTGGAGAATAAGGCGTTTTTGGACGCCGCTCCCTCTGAGATTGTCCAACAGGAACGCCGCAAGCTCGCCGACGCACAAAACCGAAGCATAAAACTCCACCGTTACCTGGAGGATTTATCATGAGCTCCAAGGGAGATACGGGCGTCAATCTCGAGAGCTTAGACCTCTCGGGCATCAGACATTCCAATCTCCCTCTGCGCTCCGAATGCGTCCCCATGGACAAGGACGCCATGCTTCG
Organism: Spirochaetaceae bacterium UBA6076; assembly: GCA_002428725.1. Classification (GTDB taxonomy): domain Bacteria; phylum Spirochaetota; class Spirochaetia; order Treponematales; family Rectinemataceae; genus UBA2256. Next base: position 115,137 of record DIXQ01000021.1, read on the forward strand.
CCTCAAGAACATGCATTTAGCCCCCTATATTCAACTTGCCACAAGCCTAATCGGAAAGCTCCGTCGGAGCGGGGGCAACATGTTCAGACACCAACTCGACACCATGGCCATTCTCATGGACTACGGTTATATCGACTCGGTTTTGCTGAAAGCGTCGGTAGTGCACGACCTTGTGGAAGACCTGCCTGATTTCGATCGGGACAGCCTGCTTTCTATCGATGAGGAATCACCGGATGTGTACAGCCTCGTCCTGGAAGTCACCCGTCGTCCCATCGAAACTAAAATCGAGTTTTTAGACCGGATACGGGATTTCGGCTCCATCCGCGCCAAGGTGCTCAAATCCGCCGACAGAATTTCCAACATGATCAGCCTCGGCTATGTCACCGACATTGCTTTTATCAAGCGCTACACCGACGAAACCGAACACCATGTTTTTCCCATAGCCAAGCTAGCGGATATCCGCATGCTGGAGGAGCTTAAAAAACTTGTCGCCACCCGACGCGAATACCTCGCCCGGCGATTTGAGATTTAAAAACATGACTTCTAAGGAGGGCTCTTGCATGGACAAGAAATGGACCCGGGCTGAACTCGCAGCTGTCATTGACCATTCGATGCTTCGAGCTACCGCGGATGAGACGATGCTGAGAAAAAGCTGTAAGGATGCAATAAAATTCGGATTCGCTAGCCTCTGTGTAAATCCTTGCTGGGTTCCTCTTTGCGTCGCCGAGTTGAAAGATAGTGGAATAAGCGTCTGTGCAGTGGTCGGTTTTCCGATGGGGGCTTCCGCTACCGCTATCAAAGCGGAAGAAGCCAGGCTGGCTGTCTCCGAGGGAGCCAGCGAAATCGATATGGTTATCAACATTGGTAAAGCTAAGTCAGAGGATTGGAACTATATCGCCAAGGATGTGGCCGCTGTGGTTAAAGCAGCCAAACCGGCAAGGGTAAAGGTGATCATAGAAACCTGCGTTCTCGATCGACAAGAGAAAATCCTCGCTTGCAGGGCAGCTGCCGCGGCCGGCGCCGACTATGTGCAGACCAGCACCGGTTTTGGAACCGGCGGCGCACTGTGTGATGATATTGTGCTCATGCAGCAAGCCCTCGGCGGCGTAGCCAAGGTAAAGGCCGCTGGCGGAATTCGAACAAAAGCTGAATGTATAGCAATGCTCGAAGCCGGAGCAGTGCGTATAGGAACTTCATCCAGTCTGGCAATCATGGCTGAGTTTAAGAGCTGAATTGCTCTTATAGCCGCAGGGCTGACCGATAACCTACCAGGAAAGTTCAGGTTCACCGTTCCATATAAATTAAGTACCATTGCAAATAGGAAGCTTACTTTTTCTTTACCATTGCACTATTAACCTTGACAGTTCCAAAAAATGCACTATAAAATTTTGAGCAATAGCTCAATGATCGAGCAAATATCATTCAGCTTGTTTTTAATTCCAAATTGCACACGATGGAGTCTAAAGATGGCTAAAAAACGGTTTTTGATTTTTGATCTAGGTGCGAGTAATGGTCGAGCTATTGTCGCCGCCTATGACGGATCCAAGGCTGAAATGGAAGTCACCTATCGTTTTGAAAATACACCAATTATAGCTGCGGGAACCTTATACTGGGATATTCTCCGATTATTCTCAGAATTAAAAAAGGGACTCCAAGTATCAATGCAACAATACCCTGATATCCTTTCAGTCGCCGTAGATACCTGGGGCTGCGATTTTGGGTTTATTGATAAAAATGGACGCTTGTTAGGAAATCCAGTTAGTTACCGCGATGCGTACCGCCACCAGAGATCTCCGCTTCTTTACAAGACTCTGCCGAGAAGGGTGTTGTTTCACCTTTGCGCAGGCTCTACGAATGAGATTATGGGATTGTACCAACTCTTCTCTTATAAATGCGACGACGCTCCAGAGCTACGAGAGGGTTATCAATTATTGATGATACCTGATTTACTCAACTATTTTTTAACCGGCAAAGCCTGTAACGAGTATACAAACGCAACAATGTCATTATTATGCGATCAGAGAAAGAAGACCTGGGAAAGATCTATTCTTGCCCGGTTGGGAATTCCTGACTCCTTTTTACGAAATCTTGTCATGCCGGGAAGCCTGATAGGTCCGCTTCAAGAGCAAGTGTGTGAAGAGCTTGGGATCAATCCGATATCCGTTGTCGCTCCTGCCACTCATGACACGGCTTCTGCTGTAACGGGAATCCCAGTAACTGATGGGTCAAAAAACTGGGCTTTCATCTCTATGGGAACTTGGTCGATAGTGGGCATGGAGACCAGACAACCTATAATCACAGATCGTGTGTTCGATTCAGGGTATGGAAATAATGCCATTGCCGATGGTCGTAACATGCTTGTCAATTATATAACTGGACTTTGGATAATACAGCAATGCAGGCAGAAATGGATAAAAGATCTGGGGAGAGATATATCATGGCCCGAAATTGTCAAGGAATCTGAAAAAGCAGGGCCTGCGACAGCATATATAGATGTTGATGATTCTTCCTTCACGCAGATGATCCCGGATATGCCCGGCGCAATCATTGAGTATTGCAGACGGAGTGGACAAAAACTGGAAAATTCCATCGCTGCGATATCGCGAACTGTATACGAAAGCCTGGTGCTGAAGTACCGAGCAAATTTAAAGACTCTGGAAACTCTCAGCGGCACTACCCTCGATCAATTGAACATTGTTGGGGGTGGAATACAAAACCACACCCTATGTCAATGGACTGCTGATGCAATCGGGATCCCGGTGTTCGCGGGGCCAGCTGAGACAACATCCATGGGGAATCTTCTGATGCAACTTAAATGCGCTGGGGAAATCTCCACACTTGAGCAAGGTAGGGAAATATCACTTAAATCCTCGGAAGTAATCCGGTACGAACCGACCGCGATAGGGCAATGGGATAATGCGGCTAAAAAAATCGAGGCGATAATATCTTCTAAGGTGGTAAAAGCATGAATTTCCCCCAAATCCATTTAGCTATGGACAATTCCTTTGCCGCTAAACGTTGGACGAAACCAGGTGAGTGGGCGGCTATTATCAAAAATTTGGGTATTGAATGCATCGAAGCGAGTGCTGATACGGAAGCCGATCCATTTTATTGCGGTGAAACATATTTGAATGAATGGATTGAAGAGGTTTTAAAGGCTTGTTCTTCTAACGAGGTTAGGGTAGTTAATTTTTTCACTGGATACACATCCTATCGTACTATTGGATTAGCCCACCCAGATGAAAGAATCAGGAAGCGGATAGTTTACGATTGGCTAGGAGTCATAGCCAGGGTCGCCGCTAAAGTAAAGGCAGGTGTCGGCTTTTACATCCATGCGTTTCCCGAAAGCGTTCTATTCGATCCGAAGGCTTATACGATAACTAAAGATCGTCTGTACGATACCCTCGCTGAAGTTGCGCGACTTGCGAAGGATGCCGGAGACGTACCTATTATTCTTGAACAGATGTATACTCCCCATCAAATACCATGGACAATTGCTGGAACCCTGGAATATCTGGAAGAGGTTACCCGCAGGGCGAATATCCCAGTGTATGTGGCGCTCGATACGGGCCACCAAACCGGCCAGCACCGTTTTCTAAAAACAACCGAAAGCGATTTGGTGAAAAGACTTTATAATGACGAACCTCCCCCCTATCTGGGTGCGGATACGCTGTATGATCTGTATGAAAAAGCGAGAAATGGTGGAGAGGCAAAGATTAAAGAGGCAGCTTTTAGAATAAGCGAAGAAATAGATGCATATTCCCATTTATTCGCCCAGGCCGTCGATTGCGATCTCTATCAGTGGCTTAAGAAGACCGGATGCTATTCACCGATAGTACATCTCCAGCAGACGAACGGGAGATCATCCTCCCATCTTCCTTTTACTAGCGTGAATAACGAAAGTGGAATTGTGAATCCGAAAGCAGTACTCAAGGCGATAGCTGAATCTTATGGTAATCCGATAAGCGAAAAATTGCCTCCAAGAGTCGAGGATATTTATTTGACCTTCGAAATTTTTCCGCACACCTATGATACGAAGAGAGAAATTTTTTCTGTTTTGGCGGAGTCGGTTAGATATTGGAGAAAATGGATACCAAGGGACGGCATGCTTCTCTCTGAGTTGATAGATTAATCGGCGTACTGCTTCAAAAATCGTTCAACTTCTGAGAAAGAGGGCATGGCGCTTTGAGCTCCTTCTTTTGTCGTTGAGAGCGCTCCTGTGGCGTTCGCAAATCGTACAGCTTGGATGAGAGTGTTGCCTCGTCCAAGGGCGAATGCCAATCCGGCATTGAATGAGTCGCCTGCCGCAACTGTATCTATGGCGTCTACGGTAAACGACGGCACATGAGTAATCGATCGGGAATCAGAAACCCAAGCCCCCTTAGCGCCAACTTTTATGATAACGGTCTTTACTCCCTTGGAATGCAAATTTTTAATAGCCTGCTTTATTCCCGTTTCCGATTTAGTATCTTTTCCAGTCAACAATCCTGCTTCTGTCTCATTCGGTGTTATTATATCAATTATTTTATAGAGTTCAGCTGGTAAATCTTGTGCCGGGGCCGGGTCGAGAAGAGTCGGAATCCCCAGGGAGGTAGCGACTTTTACCGCCTTGAGTGTTGCTACCAGCGGTATTTCCAATTGTAGTAAAAGCATATTTATAGATTCCGAAAGGTCTTGTATCCTTGCAATGAGGGCATCTTCAATAAAATCATTCGCTCCAGGAACGATTATGATTCGATTTTCTCCAGTTTGAGATACCTCAATGCTCGCGGTTCCCGTTGATTGGTTTTCTAGGATCTTTATATCTTGAATGTCTATTTTTTCGGCCTTGAGAGTTTTTAAGTACATCGAACCAAGCAAATCATCACCTAGGGCGCCGAGCATTTTTACCTGCGCACCAAGCCTGGCTAGCGCGACAGCCTGGTTGGCGCCCTTGCCTCCAGGGAAGATCTTGAAGGACAGGCCTTTAATTGTCTCGCCCGAGGAAGGGAAACGGAGCGTTCTGGTAACCATATCCATATTTAGGCTACCGAGAACCGCAAAATACTTTTTGTCAAATCCTGGACTCATGTAATCCATAGCTTCCTCTGGCTATCTTTTATAAATTATCACGAAACAGATCGGTTACCGTGGCTTTCAGGGAATAATTATCGCCTTCATTATTTTCTCGCTATTCAGAGCTTCAAAGGCTTTACCGATATCCTGCAGTGTGAAAATGTTGGATGCGTACGGTTTCACATTGAGAATCCCGCTTGAAATCAACTGTAAAGCCTCGCGATTTTGGGTCGGGGATGAGGCATGAACGCCGAATACGGATATTTCTCTGTAATGAATCATGTTACTGTCAATAAACCCAGTGCTGTTCGTTGGAAGTCCGCCGAATAGGCTTATCCGGCCTCGTTTTGCAGTTATGTTCATGGCATCTGTTTGAGCCGATCCAACTGAGCAGGCGACAATAGAAACATTCACCCCCCTGCCGCCGGTCAGCTTCTTGATTTCCTCGCCAAGATTTTGATTGTTCGGATTGACAATAATTAGGCTATCGTTGATCTTTCTGGCCGCCTCTGCCCTGGCTGGATTTACTTCGACCATTATAACTTTTTCCGCGCCTTCTATGGCTGCAAGTTCGGCGTGCATGCATCCAATGAAACCGGAACCAAAAATAGCCACCACATCACCTGAATGTATGTTCAAGTATTGATGTGCATTGATAATGCATGCTACAGGTTCGGCGAGGACCGCTTGTTCATTAGGTACATCTTCAGACAGTTTTGTTACATTACCCCTATCAATTGCTGCTTGGGGTATTTCCATGAACTCCGCAAATGTGCCATCGTAATCAAAGCCTATCGTTTCCAGTGCATCACATAAATTAGTATGGCCTTCTTTGCAGTATATACACTTACCGCAACCTATGGCAGGAGCAACCTGCACTCTATCGCCGACTGAGAAACCGTGTACATTTTTCCCTATAGCTATGATTTCTCCAACGACTTCGTGTCCGATCACTCTCGGAGCCTTGATCTTGGGGCTTCCGAATCGATAGGTCCTGAGGTCTGTGCCGCAAATAGAAGTTGCGACTACTTTTATAACAGCGCTCTCATCAGTCGGCTTTGGAGCCTCTATTTCGAGGAGTGCTAGGCTTTTTTGCGTGCCATACACAAATGCGAGCATTTTATAGTACCAGCAATCCAGGTCGTTCCATTGTATAAGGTCCCTCGGTTATCGTGAGCTTTGGATAACTGAAGGGTTTTGTGATGAAGAGCGGACCATCCTCCATTGCGATGAAAGCATCCTCCGTCTTTGTTCCAGAGACTACGGGATTATAGCAGTAGCACTGATTGAGCATCGTCTTTTCATGGTGCAATTCTGAAATGAGGTATTCTCTATTGTAATATCCCTGGGGTCCGCCCTGGTGATGCTTGTAATACATATCTCCATACCCGAATTCTTCATACGCTTTCTTTCCCACCAAATGCGGGACGAGTTCATCGACACCAGGTCTTGTCGCGCTTATCATTCTGCATTCTATCTCTGCTGTTTTTTTATATTGGTCGAGTAAACCCTTGGGGGGAGTACCAAAATACACCATGCGGGTTGTAGTCGTGATCAAGCCTTTATATCTACCGTTACAAGATAACATCAAGTGCTTTTTTAATTTATTCATTGTGGGAATAGCATGTCGGTACTTAAAGAGCCGGTCATCTGCAGCAACTAAAAAAAGAACTTGATCGATTTGCTCGGTCCATAAGGCCTCGGCGACTCCTCCGGCAATTGCATACTCAGTCATCCCCGGTTTAACCGTGGCGATATATTTTTCCAATGCAGCAGACATATAGTCGCCCAGGTATTGATAGCGGCATATCTCGTTATATGTAAGAGAATAACGGAGTGGATTGATCTTGTCTTGGATCATCCGGGTGTTATCGAAATGAATATCTGACCCTACTTTTCCCATGTCGCCTACTATTTTTTTAATGAACTCAACATTGCGATTTTCATACCAGGCTTGTGAAATTATCTCAAAACCAAGCTCTTCGAGTAACTGTTCTTCTCGCATTCTCGCTTCTTCGACTGCATTGGTGATAGCATATTTTTTTTCGTCTTTAGTGACGAGAATTGAAGCAACCCCATCCTCGGTGCAAATCGTAACAAGATTACTCGAGCCTGCGGTTATCCAGGAGAAATTTGCCTGCCTTGTCAGATAAAGCGCATCCAATTTTTCTGATTCCAGGAGTTTCTTGATTCGATTGACCTTTATTGCGATCTCTTCTTTTCTTCCTTTAATTGTCGTGTCCTCTATGTATTTCCGACTGCTCATGTGAAACCTCCATATGATTTGATCAAATTCCGGGTGCATATACATCTGGTTACATACAAATAGAACTATACTGATTTTTATTATAAGTGGTGAAATGGTGTTTAGTCAACGAAAAAATGTTAATATGTTTAAATATATGATGTGAAAAGGTAAAGTATAAACATTAATATTGACAATCTGTGGTTTCGTGATATCATCAAAATATCGATCAAATCGGGCTTCCGTGTATAGCGTTCTGCGTTGGCGTGCGGAATCCTGTCCGAGAGAGATCTACTCTTTATACTACTCGCGTAAGAGATGGAAATATGGTGAGAAGGAGGGATTCATGATAAAGAAAAAAATGCGTGCTGCAGTGTTCGAAGGTAATGGGGTGTTGAATATAAAGGAAGTTGATACACCTGTTGTTGAAAAGGGAACCGATGTTCTTGTGAAGGTTGAAATGTGTTCAATCTGCGGTACTGATGTTCATATAATGGCTGTCCCTCCTGGGTATATCGCGGAACCTGGGACTATTTTGGGACATGAGTTGGTAGGAAAGGTTGTAGCAGTTGGTTCGGAAGTAAAAAGTCTGCGAGTGGGCGATAGGGTTGTGACAAATCCCAACGATTATTGTGGTGTTTGTGCATATTGCCAAAAAAACCTTCCCAATCTCTGTGAAAACATAATTCCTATGGGCATAGGCGCCAACGGAGGATTCGCCGAGTATGTCAAGGTTTCTGAGAAAGTCGCACATAAGATCTCTCATGATGTTCCCCCTGAGATTGCCGCGTTTGCTGAGCCTTTAGCCTGTGCAGTGCACGCATCTAGCAGGATTCCTGTGAACCCGGCTGATAGCGTACTGGTTTTCGGCGCTGGCCCGATAGGACTCCTATTTGTGCAACTGATGAAAGCCCGAGGAGCGAATCCTATTATAGTATCAGAACCTACGCCATTGAGAAGGGAATTCGCTTTAAAGTGCGGAGCTGATTATGTTATCGATCCCTTACATGAAGATCTGCCAGCTTTTGTAGCGGCAAAAACAAGGATAGGAGTGGATTTTGCGATTGATGTAGTCGGGTCTCAAATATGGGAAGGAGTCAAAGCGGTTAGAAAAGGCGGCTCTGTGCTCCTGTTCGGCTTTAACGCCAAGGCGAAACCTGTTGTGGAGCAGCATCAGATCACGAACCGTGAAGTATCTGTAATAGGGACCTGGCTAGCTAATGACGCGTTTCCAAAGGCAGTCAAGATTCTCGAAAACGGCATCTTGGATCTGCGTTTCCTCATCACTCATACCCTCCCCTTGGAAAAGACGAAGGAAGCCATTGAGATACTTAGGAAAGGCGAGGGTGTTAAAATCATGATCGACCTTTCGCTTTAAACGCCAAGTTTTTATTTGGCATAACGAAACTCTAAGGAGGTAGAGGATGAGTAAGATAAAGTACAGTGCCATTATCGGTTCGCTGGGGCAGACCTATGATCGTTTTATGAAGTGCGGGTATAAGGATCCGGAATTAGATAAGGTTGAGTTTCCGGATGTCATAAAAAACCTGGAAAAAATGCAGGTTCTTCAGGGAGCCGACCTTTATCAGGCACCCACAGGACCTCTGTCTGATCCTGACACTGTGAATGAAATTCTCACAAAATCACATCTTGAAGCTTCTTCCGTACTCCCCCTGGTGTTCGGGGAACGCAGATGGCAGAAAGGCTCCCTTTCCGCGGCAGATCCGGAGATACGTAAGGCGGCGATGAAATTGATTAAGCAAAATATCGATTTCAACGCAAAGCTTGTCGGAACTCCAAGCGTGGATCTCTGGCTGGGGCAGGATGGATTCGACTATCCCTTGCAGACTAATTACTCCAAGCAGTGGGATTATTTAATCAAGAATGTACGGGAGTTGGCGGATTACAATCCTAAAATCAAGCTAACCTTCGAGGGAAAAATCCGTGAACCAAGGAACAGATCGTTAGTCGATACTACCATGACAGCTCTGATGATGTGCATGGAAATCGATCGTCCCAATGTCGGCGTCGCTATCGATACAGGACATGTTTTCCAATCCCAGCAGAATGTGGCACAGAATATCGAGATTGCCGCGCGCTATGGCAAGCTTTTCATGATGCATGCCAATGATAATTACAATCTTTGGGATGATGACATGATCGTCGGTTCGCTTCGTTTAACAGAGTACCTGGAAATGTTCTATTCATTGCGTAAAGTAAATTATGATGGATTTGTCTCCGTGGATATATTCCCCTATCGAGAAGATCAATATGAAGCGACTAAACAGAGTGTTCTGAATATGAAAAAGTATGACGAGGCTGTGGATAGGATTGGATTCGAACGGCTGGGAGAGCTTATCGATGAGGGGGATCCTTGCAATATGGTTAAGGTAGTAAGGGAAGCTTTATTTAAATAGAGCCGATTTTTACAGGGTATTATTAAATGGGAGAAGTCTTATGAAGAAACGGTATTGTTTTGTCATAGAGATCAACGAAGACCAGATGGATGACTATGTCGCTTTACACAAGAATCCCTGGCCCGAAACGCTCAAAGGCCTTAAGGCTGCAGGCGCTGATGAATTGGTGATTTATCGGTACAAAAACTTTTCGATTCTTTTTTATGAATGCGAAGATATAAACGAAGTGTACCGAATATGGGGAGCCAATGAAACCTGCCCTAAATGGAATGAGCGACTTAAAAATGCATATAAGATTTCTCCCAAAATCGACGGTTCGGGTGATGTGGAAACCTTAGAGAAGATTTTTGATTTAAATCAACAGCTGGCTGGAAAACTCGAACCTTATTGAAAGAGTTGCCTAAATTTGGTAAAAGCTCAGGCACGCGAATAACACAGACCCACATTATGGGCTGAATTGCGGTTAGGTGGAACGATGAACAGACGAGAACAGTTGCTGGGTTTTTTGGAAAAAAACCGCTTTCTCACTATCAAGCAATTGGCCCAGGGGCTTCATGTGTCCGAAATGACCATTCGCCGCGATATCGCCTTGCTGGCGAAAGCCAGCAAGGTGAAGACTTTTTATGGAGGAGTGTCTCTAAATACAGAAATTGATACTTCGGAAAAAGGTAATTATCGTATTGATAATGAGTTGATACGAAAATCTGAAATTAAAAAAAGAATCGCGCAGAAGGCTGCCTCCTTGATAGAGCCCCATGACGTCATTCTCATCGATACAGGCTCAACAACGAGCGGCATAGTCGATTTTATCCCTGAGGGAAGCGATCATACAGTTTATTGTTATGCCCTGAACATAATTAATAGTGTTTGCGAAAAAGAGTTTTTAAATGTTGTCGTATGCGGAGGCTATTATCATAGGAACACCAAGATGTTCGAAAGTGAAGAAGGAGCCTCTATAATAAAGAAAGCAAACATCAACAAGGCTTTCATGGCTGCCCGGGGCGTGACCGATACGGTGGGTATCACTACGGCAGAACCATATGAGATTAATGTAAAAAAAGCGGCGCTGAGCGTTAGCGAACAGAAGATTCTACTCGTCGACTCATCCAAATTCGGAAAGGCTTGGTACGCCAAGTATGCGGACCTCACCGAAATCGATACGATTATCACCGATAGCGATATAAAAGAAGAATATAAAAAGATGATACTTGATAAGGGGATCGACCTTATAATCGTTTAACAGTTTCGCTTTTCCCGTAATTGTTTGAAAGATTTTAATATTACGTAGCTTATATGTATTAACATTCTCATGTTAAAAAAACACCATCGGCATGGAATAAAATGTTGACGGCTGCTGATAGCGATGTTAGAGTATTAACATCGCGTTCAAATGCACTGTTCTAGGGGAGAGGGATCTTGAACGACACTATCTTGGAGATTCGGAATATTAGTAAAAGTTTCTCAGGAGTCCCCGTTCTTGAAGATATAAATATGAGTATAAAAAAAAGCGAGGTTCATGTAATCGTTGGGGAGAATGGCGCAGGCAAGTCTACATTGATGAAAATCATATCCGGCGTATATCGTAAGGATAAGGGCGATTTATTCTTCGAAGGTAAACCGGTTCAGATCAATAGTGTCCAAAAAGCTCTCAATGTTGGTATAGGTATCATCCATCAAGAGTTCAACCTCCTGCCTCATCGATCCATTGGGCAGAACATATTTCTTGGTCGAGAACCTATCAAATCAAATTTTTTAAAAGTAATCGATCACGACCTCATCTGCAAAAAAAGCAAAGAACTGCTGGACTACTTAGGACTCGATATCGATCCCCGCACCCTGGTCTATAATCTTGGAATAGCCCAGCAGCAGATGGTTGAAGTAGCCAAGGCTCTGTGCTTCAAATCAAAAGTGCTTATTATGGATGAGCCTACCGCCACCTTGACGCGAAAGGAAACCGTAAAGCTCTTTGAAATAATCAGAAAATTGAAATCCGAGGGAGTATCCATAATTTACATATCTCATAGGCTGGAGGAGATAAAGCAAATTGCCGACACCCTCACTGTTCTTAGGGATGGTAGAATTGTGGGGGATCTAAGCATAGAAAATGCCAGCATTGATCAGATTATCCGCATGATGGTCGGAAGAGAAATTAAAGACCAGTATAAAAGACAGTATCATATGCATGGTGAAGAAGTATTAAAAACCGAAAATCTTGGCGCAAAACGTTTTTCCAATGTGAATATAAATGTGCACCGAGGAGAAATCGTCGGGCTTTCGGGTTTGGTTGGGGCCGGAAGAACCGAGATAGCCAAGACGATTTTCGGAGAAGATGCGATAGAAAAGGGCTCGGTTAATATCTATGGTAAAAAATACCACAGGATGAGCACCCAAAAGGCTACAAAACTCAGGATTGGCCTCGTTCCCGAAGACAGGAAGGAAGAAGGCGCAATCATGGAGATGTCAATTCGGCACAATATCGTCCATGCGGTATTGCCAAGGCTTTTTAAATCCTCCGTGATATCGAAAAAGACAGAACTAGCCGTGGCGACCAAGTATATGGAAGAGTTGGGCATAAAGGCGCCTTCGGTAAACAAACTTGTGAAGTTGCTGAGCGGGGGAAATCAGCAAAAGGTCGTAATCGCTAAATGGATGTGTGCTGATTGCGAAATACTCATTTTTGACGAACCCACAAGAGGGATAGATGTTGGCGCGAAGGCAGAAATATATGGGATCATGAGCGAATTAGTTGAAAGGGGGAAGGCTATATTAATGATCTCTTCAGATTTACCGGAATTGATTGGCATGTGTGATCGGATTTATACGATCAAAGATGGCATGGTAACCGCGGAATTTTCCAGAACAGAAGCGACGCAGGAAAAAATTCTTGCGGCCTGTGTGTAAAGCATTATGAGAGGCTTATCTTGAAGAGAAACGATTACTCAAGATACAGAGAGATTAAAGGCCTTCTTGCGGGTGTTCTGCTTCTCTTTGTTTTTATGTCCTTCGCTGCGGAGGGATTTTTCGGCTGGTATAATCTACATAATGTATTGAAAGATCTTTTGATCCTTATGATAGTCGCCTCTGGCATGACCCTAGTTATCCTCTTAGGAAAAATCGACATGTCGGCAGGATCGGTCATGTCGCTGGCATCTATAGTCACGACACTCTTATTGTCTTATGGATTTCATATTGCCTTCGCCCTTTTGGGAGGATTGCTCGCTGGCGCGATCATAGGCCTCTTGAACGGCTATCTGGTTGGGGTCTTAAACCTTAACCACTTTGTCGCAACCTTTGCGACGATGAGTATCGCAAAAGGATTGGCTTTAGTTGCCTGCAATGGAGACATAATAAGCAGCGACAGCGATATTTTGCTTTTCATCGGCACTGGCAAGATTTTTGGTCTTTTCTTTATTGTATGGTTTGCCGCAATTTTACTACTTATAATGTTTTTTGTATCAACGAAAACAAAGTTTGGATACAAGATTTATTCGATAGGCGGATCGGAACAAGTCGCCCGTTTATCGGGAATCAAGACCTCTAATGTTTACCTGGTAACCTATGTCATCGCAGGCATTCTAGCCGCCTTGGGTGGAATATTTATGGCCGGGAAGGCGAATAGCGGAAATGCGACCATCGGCGACGGTTACGAATTCAGCGTTATTGCGACTGTATTGATTGGAGGAACTCCATTCGAAGGCGGGAAAGGAGGTTTGCTGGGCACACTCATAGGAGCGATTTTCCTCGTTATTTTGAAAAATGGCTTGAGCATGCTCGGGTTTACTCCTGCTTGGCAGTATGCCCTCATAGGGCTGGCAATCCTTATAGCGATCGTTGCAGACGTGTCCATAAATGAACGTAGAAAGGCGGAAGAAAAAAGAAGGGTAAAGCTATGAAACGGATCGCTGGCTTTGCATTGAACTACTATAAGGTCATCCTTCTATTTGCCATTCTCATTGTATCGAGCAGCGTAACCCAGGATCCGGTTCAAAATATAAAAAATATGATCATGATCCAGGCTCCGTTTGTCATGATTTATAGTTTCGGAATGACTTTGGCGGTAATAACAGGGGGTCTGGACCTATCGCTTGGTTCAATTGCTGCATTCTCTACCTGTGCGGCGGCCTTTCTCATAATCGAGGATCAAATCTTCGTTGGTATAGCTGTCTGCTTGTTGATAGGCGCTGGGCTCGGCTTATTGAATGGGCTGCTGATAACTAAGGCTAAGGTTAATCCATTCATCGCGACCTACGGCATGGACTGGGTAATACGGGGGGCTGTGTATATCATGATGGGTGGAGCCATGATCTACCATTTCAGTCATGATTTTAAAGTCATCGCAGACGGTAGTTTTTTGGGAATTTCCAATCTGGTATATATTGCCTTCGCTATACTCGCGATTCTTATGTTTGTATTTCAGAAAACCGTGTTCGGAAGAAATGTCTATTCAACCGGGGCTAATATAAAAGTCTCGCGGTTGACGGGTGTAAATACAGACATGGTAATAATAATTGTTTACATGATTTCCGGCGTATTGGCTTCAACCTCGGGATTATTGTACGTTGCGAGATTGGATTGCGCAGAGGCTTTCCTCGGCAAGAATTTTGGACTTCAAGCCCTGGCGGCTACGCTCATTGGAGGAACATCACTCAAGGGAGGAAAGGGAGGGGTGGGGAATACCGTCATTGGCGTACTCATCATGGTATTTCTTATGAACTGCCTCAATGTACTAAAGGTATCGACCTTATGGCAGGATGCGGTGTTTGGTTTGGTCATAGTGGTTTCAGCCTTGCTCGAAATGGCTAAGCAGAGATATGCGAACTATCTCCAACTTTAGAATCCCATACATGCATTTGCATGAGAAGGATAATGTTTAAAGGAGGAAGGAATATGAAAAAAACCTTCACAGTTTTCCTGGTGGTTCTTTTTTCTATCTCTGTCTTAGGAGTTTCTGCCGCACCATATCCTGGAGCTGTCGGAAAGAAAGCAACATTGATATTGAAGGATTTGACAAACCCGGTATGGATACAGGCTGCAGAAGGAGCTAAAGCCGCGGCAAAAGATTTTGGAATGCAGATCGAAGTCGTTGCGCCGATCGTCTCAAACAACAACGATGAGCAGATTCAGTTGGTGCAGCAGGCAATCGCCAAGCGCAAGGATATCTTGATTCTTACCCCTGCGGATTCGAAGGGAATCGTTCCTGCCGTCACAGAGCTAAACAAGGCTAAAATTCCTGTGATCAATCTCAATACAAAGATTAACAATGAGAGCGGTAGAGCAAATAGTGAAACATTTGTCGTAGCAGATAATATAATGTGTGCAACACTGTGTGCTACGGAATTGGCCCGTTTGGCAAATGGTTCGGGTGAAGCTATCATTCTCCAGGGTCCTTCGGGCGGTCAGGTAACCATTGATCTTACAAAGGGCGCTGAGGATACGTTTGCCAAGTATCCCAATATCAAGCTGGTCGATAAAAAGGAAGCCAAGTTTGACAGAGCAACCGGCTATAAGGTTACTCAGGACATGCTGATTACCTACCCGAACCTGAAAATCATATTCTCCTGCAACGATGAAATGGCTTTGGGCGCGGTAAAAGCCGTAGAAGAGGTTGGCAAACTCGGGAAGATTTTCATCGGTGGAATTGACGGGAATAAGGATGCCATGGCTTCGATCAAGGAAGGAAAACTGAATGCCACAGTATTCAAGAACTTCTGGCTCCAGGCTTATACTGCGGTTGAAGCTGCAGCAAAGTATCTAGATGGCCAGAAGCTGCCTGCTCTTATTCCTGTAGACCTCGGAATAGTAATCAAGAGTAATGTAGACAAGTATTTGGCAATGTAATATTAATTTAAACTTCATTAGTGGCAGGGCTGTGAAGATTCACATCGTTGCAGCCTTGCCATTACAATTTTAAAATTACTCAGGAATCAAAATAAAAATATGTCTCTGTGAAATTCTCGCCTGATAAAATTAAGGATGTACTTGAGCGCTTAAAAAGCCTACTTTTTCTTTTAAATTGATCAAAGACTTCATTACAGGTGCTAAATCAACAGAACTTCCCTGACGTCCGAATGAATCATGCAGTTTTTTATAGATTAAAAATAGTTCATCATAAATATCTGTATTTTTAAAATTGGGAAAGTATATAGTGCCTGGTTTGTGAATCATCGCAGCTTGAGCATTAGAGAAATCATCATATCCACCTATAGAACTTCCTGCTGCAACAGCCGCCGCTATAGAGGCGCCCAGTGCTACAGTTTGAGAGGAAGAAGCGATTTCAAGAGGGCGTTTTAAAATGTCAGAAAATATCTGCATTATCATCGGGCTCTTTAATGCAATCCCCCCCCCAACAATCACTCTATTTATAGGCACACCGGCATTTTCGAAATGCTCTGTGATAATCCTATTGCCGAATGCTGTGGCTTCAATTAATGAGCGATAGATCTCTGCGCGTGTTGATTTAAGGTTTAAGCCTACTATCAGTCCTGACAGGCGTTGATCCATCAAAATGGTACGGTTGCCGTTATGCCAATCGAGTGCAAGTAATCCAGTCTGTCCTGGTAGAATCATGCGAGCCTCCGACTGGAGTACCGTATGAATAGAAGTATCGCCAGTGGCAATAAGATCAGTAAACCATTGATATATATCGCCCAGACCAGATTGTCCAGCCTCGAGACCTATAAAGCCAGGAAGAATAGAATCAGAGACAATCCCTGCAAAGCCAGAGGTATTTTTTAGTAGTGTATCTTTAGTAGCAACCATCATATCGACGCCAGAGGTTCCAATGATCTTCACAAGAATTCCAAGACCTATACCAGCTCCGATTGCCCCCATATGAGCATCCACAGACCCAACCGAAATAGCGATTCCCGGCTTTAGTCCCAATCGATTAGCCCATTTTTCACAAAGAACCCCTGCTAATTCACCTATTCGAAGGGCGCGCTTTGGGAATGTTGAGATTACTTTAGGCAGTCTATGGTCAAGTTGTGATAAAAATTCCTTATCAGGCCAACCGCCCCATTCCTCATCATATAAGCCCTTATGGCCGGCCGCGCAAATATTTCTTTTCATTGACAAAAGTTTTGTATTGCCTGTTAATAACGCTGGTATCCAGTCACAAGCTTCTACCCATGTAGTAGCCGATTCAAATACCTCGGAAGCATGATGTGCACAGTGCAATACTTTTGACCAAAACCACTCGCTTGAGTAATGCCCTCCAACTCTTTGCAAATAAGCCGGTCGAATGGCAGATGCCAGTAAAGTTATTTGTTCTGCTTCATCGTTTGCAGTATGGTCTTTCCAAAGTCGTGCAAGTGCATCAATATTGCCCCTGAATTTAGACAAAAAAGTGAGTGGCTGCCCTGACTCATCTAGAGGAATTATAGTCGATGCGGTTACAGCAATCCCGATTCCGATAATCGACAAAGAGTCGATTATCCATTTTTTTTTAGCATATTCAATAACGCCGCATATTACTGCTTCTATTCCTTCTACATAATCTTGAGGATCCTGACGTGCAAGTAGATGATTAGCTTTGTCAAGAATTACCCCTGACTCACCCCGGGTATAATTATAGACGCTGGTGGCTATCTCAGCGCCGTTGCTTACATCAACAAGGAGGGCTCTTAAGGAGTTGGTTCCAAAATCTAAACCGATAGTATATTTGCTGCCCATTTTTGCTCCAATACATGTTATTTAGTATTTCTGTCTACCGAACCAGATAAAGGTAGTATCCTCAAGTATCAGCCCTCGTAAGTATTCTTTTAAGTATGAGCTAATGACCCTTTTCGTGTACCAAGGCTGCCAAAAACCACAGCGAATAGCAGAACAAGACCCATTATCATTTCCTGAGGATCAGGCAAAATACCCATTAGGCTTAAAAGGTTCCGAATCAGCCCAATAATTATAACACCTAATACTGTTTTAATTACCCCCCCCCTGCCGCCAGCAAAACTTGTCCCACCGATTACTACAGCCGCAATAGCATCCAGTTCCCAGCCTTCGGCAACACGAGGCTCCCCTACATTCAAGCGGCCTGCCATGCAAATTCCAGCCAAAGCCGCAAAAAAACCCGATATCGTATATACAATTATTTTATACTTTTGTGGATTTATGCCGGAAAGTTTTGCCACAACAGGGTTTTCTCCAGCAGCATACAAGCGTTTACCAAAAACGGTGTATCGCAGAACAATGGCGCAAACTATTACAGATACTAAAAACAGAATCGCGACAAATGGTACGGGTCCAATCATCCCTCGTCCCATGAATAATGCAATTTCATCCAGATTGAAAATCGTACGCCCACCTGAAATTGCAAATGCAAACCCCCTGATAAATATCATTGAGCCTAATGTTGCGGCAAAATCAGTTATTCTAAGCTTTGTTATTAATAATCCATTAATTAATCCAAGAGCAGAACCAACTGCTAATACTATTAAAAACAAAATTGGAGTTGGTGCCAATAAAGAAAGTTTATCAACATGTCCAAGATAAATGCCCCAATGCTGGAACAATCCTAAAAGAACGCCAGAAAAGGCAAAGATAGCTGCCACAGAAAGATCTATTCCTCCGGATAAGATCACAAAGGTCATTCCTAAGCTGATAAATCCAAGGAACGAAAAACTCCTGAGCAGATTTAGAATATTCTGCATACTGAGAAATCCCGGAGCCATTATTGATGCAATGATTATTAATATTAAAAGAACCACGTACCGTAAAATTGCAGAAAGTCCGCCATCACGAGTTATGTATTTTACCAAGCGGTTCATACAGTAATGCTCCCCATAGAATAAGCAACTAATTTTTCTTTAGTAGCTTCGGACCTAGTCAGAATCGCCACCATGCGCCCTTCGTGCATTACTCCAACTCTGTCTGCTATACTCAATATTTCAGGAATTTCTGAGGATATTAAAATAATCGCCTTTTTTTCACTAGCCAGACCTCGTATCAGATTTCGTATTTCTTCTTTGGCTCCAACATCTATCCCTCGAGTTGGCTCATCGAAGATAAAGACCTTAAGGTTCATTCCAATCCATTTTGCAAGAACTACTTTTTGCTGGTTACCTCCGCTGAGAAATTTTACAGTCTGGCCTGAATCTGGGGCAGCTATTTTTAGCTTATTCATATACTCATTGGAATACTTTAAAATTTTTCGGTAATTTACAAGAACCTTTCCTCTGAGAGACTTTAATGAGGGAAGAGAAATATTTTCGGAGATTGATTTTTCCAGGAGAACCCCCTGACTTTTTCTATCTTCGGGTACAAGACAAATACCATTTCGTATAGCTTCGGCAGGTGATTTTATACGAACTTTTTTTTCATCAAGAATTATGTGACCAGAATCGATTTTATCTGCGCCCATTATTGCTCGTGCAAGTTCTGTACGCCCTGAACCGACTAAACCGTATATACCGAATATTTCTCCTGCTGATACCATAAAGTTGACATTTCTTACTAGATGACCTTGATTGAGCCCATAGATCTCAATAACAGGTTTTCTGGTTAAATCTACTGATTTATTTTCAATATATGACTCGGATACTTCATGGCCTACTAGCATTTGTACAAGCATATCACGGTTCAAGTTTTTTATTGGCTCGGAACCCACTAGCTTTCCATTTCTTAATACGGTAACCCGATCTCCAATTTCAAATATTTCCTCCAATCTATGGGAGATATACACTATCCCTCTTCCATCTGTTTTGAAAGAAGCTATTATTTCAAACAATCTTGTGAGCTCTGCAGCAGTTAAAACAGCAGACGGCTCATCTAAAATCATAATTTGAGCCTGCAAAGAAATCGCTTTTGCAATACTTACAAGTTGCTGTTTAGATACTGACAGGCGCCCCAGAATTGTTCTTGGATCGATATCTGCATTAATTATATCCAGCCATTTTTTTGCATCTTTATACATTTTTCTATAATCTACCAAACCTAGTCTTGAACGTGGTTGTCTGCCTAAAAAGAGGTTCTCGGCTACCGTAAGATCCCGAAGCATAGGGAGTTCTTGATGAAGGACAGCTATACCTAACTCCTGTGCATTTTTTGGATTTTGCAAATTTATTTTACGGTTATTCAATAACAGCTCGCCAGAATCCATCTGATGCGTGCCGCCAAGAATTTCTATTAAGGTAGATTTTCCGGCACCATTTTCGCCAGCAAGGCAGTGCACTTCTCCAGCTCTTATCAGTAAGTCAACATTATCAAGAGCTTTTACGCCCGGAAACGACTTGCTTATACCTCGTGCTTCAAGGATAATTTTATTTTCAATCATTGGAGTTCCTCGATGCAAAAATACCTTGAATTGCTAAGGCTGCTAAAATAATAATGCCTTTGGCCATCTGCTGAGGATACGCATCAATCTCTAGTAGATTCATTACATTATTAATCAGTCCCATTATCAAAACGCCGATTACAGTTCCGCCGATCCCACCTCTTCCTCCAGAAAGACTAGCCCCGCCAATTACCACAGCAGCTATCGCATCGGTTTGCCAACCTTCGCCAATTTTTGGATCTCCGCAGCCCATTCGCCCAGACATAATTACTCCTACCACTGCTGCCAGTACTCCTGAGACAATCAATGGGAAAACTTGATATAATGAAGGCTGTATTCCTGAAAGCCTTGCGGCAACTTCATCGCCGCCGACTGCGTATATCCTTCTCCCAAAACGTGTATATTTAAGTAGTAAAATGGCTGCTATGCAAATAGAAAGCCAAATCAAAGCCGGCATAGGAATGCCGAAGAGTTCTCCATACGCAAGGTAGCTTACTGGGTCAGGAACACCGAAAAGAGGTTGGCCATTAGTGTAGGACACTGCCAAACCCCGTATAAAGATCATCATACATAGACTGACAATAAAAGAATGAATACGAAAACGACGCGAAATAGAACCCGTTATAAAGCCTAACAACGCACCAACTAATAATACAAAAATGATATCAAGTGGCAGCGGCAATACAGGAGTAAGTACTGGAGCCCCTTTATAGATAAATATTTCATTGGGCATAAAAGTGAAAAAATTCCCATGCATCAATGTGCCATACAGTATGGAAGCAAAACCAACTATTGAGCCGACAGAAAGGTCTATCCCCCCAATTAAAATAACAAACGTCATGCCAACAGCAAGAATTCCATTATACGAGGCTTGAGATATAAAATTTTTCAGGTTTGCCGCCGTAAAAAACAAAGGAGATAAAAGAGATGAAAGAGCTATTAGTGCAATAAGAATAATAAACAAACCATAGTCAGAGAGAAGCGACAGTGCTTTACTCTTCATAAAACCCTCTGATTCAAATATTTTGATTAACTTCTATACGAAAAACCGACTTAAAAATCTAAACACCGAAACCACCAGCCAAATTCTCAATTCGAATTAGGCTGGTGGTCTAATCACAACTTTTCAGCTGGGGCAATTAGAAAACAGAATCCTGCTTATAATAAGTTTTAACATTGTCTTTGGTCACCAAAATTGTTCCAGTGATTACGTTCCGATCTTTTGGTTCAACCTTTTTCGTTATATAATCCATAAGGACATTAACGGCTATCTGGGTAATATCCCAAGAATTATTAATAACCGTAGATTTATATGGACCGCCCTTCATGATCTCTACATAAGCTTCCTTCTGACCGTCAACACCGCAAATCATCACTTTGGTCATCTTTGCATTAGCAAGTGCAGCTTGTGCACCAAGTGCCATTGAGTCGTTGGCGCAATAGACAAGATCAATCTTGTCACCAAATGCTGCGATTGCCTCTTCCATTTTCTGCATTCCAAGCATCTGATTATACGAAGCCTTGTATGTACCTAAAATTTTATATTTCCCTTTATTCTCAGGCTTATCTAATATGGACAACATGCCGTTACCGCGGCCGATAGAAGCGGAATCGCCAGGGTCTCCGATGATCAATACAATATTGCCCCCTTTAGGAAGCAATGTTTTAGTAATATATTCTCCCTGCAATTCTCCAGCCCGCCACTGATCTATACCGACATACGCTAAGTAATCTCCGTAAAGGTTGCGGTCAATGGCAACTACGGGAATACCCATAGCTTTGGCTCTTTTAATTACTGGCATAGTCCCGTATTCTGTAACAGAATTTACGATGAGACCCTTGATCCCCTTAACAAAAAGACTTTCAATATCAGAAATCTGTTTTGAAATATCCTCTTCAGCGTTTAGAATTACAATATCAGCACCTCGCGCTGCTGCTGTATCTTTAGCAGCTTTTTCCATTGCTAGATAATAAGGGTTGTTCATCGAAACGTGTGCAAAACCAATAAGTGGTTTCGCCTGTGCACTTGCCAGCGATAATAAAGTCAAGCCAATAACGATTACAAGAAGACCTTTTTTCATGATTTACGCCTCCTTAAAAGTTAGGATATTCTTAAGAATATCACTCTGACCTGGACGCTGCTTAATCCTCCTTTTTGGCGCGAGCTTCTCCCTTCACTATTGCGTCCCAGCGGAAAAAACTCGCCAAGACATATGGACAGATTTTAAAGTCGAGGCTTTGCTCATTCCTTGAACATCTGCTCAAATAACTGTACGTCACCTTTTAATTCCTGTCAAGAAATAAATGTGAAATATGAGAAATACGCGGACAGTAAGGTTAAATGTCCGCCTAAAAGGGAGGGGGAAAAGAAAGTCCCACGGACCTCTGTTACACTGGCTTTAAATATCACATTTCTGTCGTTTTGTATGTAACGGTGATTAGTTTCCACTATAAGAGTATTAATCCATGTAGTATCCGCCGTTTATGTTGACTACTTCTCCGTTTATAAAGGATGATTCGTCCGCTGCGAGAAAGAGCACCGCTCTTGAAACGTCACTGGGCGTTCCTAACCTTCGGACTGGAATCTTATCAGATATGCTTCGTTTTTTTGCATCATCCCAGTAGGTCATCATTTTAGTCATGATTGCGTGGGGTGCGACGGCGTTACAGGTAATACCGTAGGGACCGAGCTGGCGGGCGACTGATCGTGTAATGGACATTACCGCGCCCTTGGTAGCCCCGTAGACGAAAGTGGAGGTGTTGTCTCCATTTTTCCCTGTGATCGAAGCGATATTGATGATTTTCCCGTACCGGGCTTTTTTCATCACCGGAGTTACGGAGCGGATTAGCCAGAGCACAGCCTTAAGGTTTATATTGATCGTGTCATCGATAAGCTTGTCAGTGGTTTCTTCAATCGTGGCGGGTATGAGTATCCCCGCATTGTTGACCACTATGTTCAAACGCCCATACGCAGCGACAACTTTGCTTACCAGTTCGTCGATCTGAACTCTGTCAGATACGTCGCAGATTTCTGGGGAAGCCTGGCCTTTCTTGTCCTTTATTTCTTTGACAACCTCCTCGGCATATGAGGGGTTAATATCGCATACGATTACTCTGGCGCCTTCCTCGGCCAGGTCAATTGCGATTTGCCTTCCTATTCCCTGTCCTGCACCGGTTATAAGCGCAACTCTTCCTTCAAATCGTGGACCAATCATTTTTTTACTCCCGTATAAAAATCTTAATAACTGCCTGTACTCTTCTGGCCGCTGATAAGGAGTACTCCAGAGCTTGTTCCAAGTCTGGTCGCGCCTGCCTTGATCATCTGCACGGCATCCTCGAAGCTTTTAATTCCTCCTGCGGCTTTTACCCCCATTTTGGGACCTACAGTTCTGCGCATAAGCATCACATCAGCCACAGTTGCCCCACCTTTGCTGAAACCAGTGGAAGTTTTGACAAAATCGGCGCCGATATCTTTAGCAAGCTGGCAGGCTATGACCTTTTCCTCGTCGTTAAGGAGGCAGGTTTCTATTATGACCTTGAGCAGTATGCCCGTTCTGCAGGCGCGACGCACCGCGAGCATGTCTTCTCGAACGAGTTTGATATTGCCCGCCTTAAGTGCGCCTACATTGAGCACCATATCAATTTCGTTTGCACCATTGGAAACCGCAGTGCGAGCCTCGTAGCTTTTTGCCTTTGAATCCATGGCGCCAAGCGGAAAGCCTACAACGGCACAGGTTTTTACTCCGGTTCCACCCAGTTTTCTAACACAGTGCTCGACCCATGAGGAGTTGACGCAGACGGAATAGAAGTGATGTTTTGCCGCTTCGTCGCACAGCGTATTGATCTGTTCCACCGAGGCATCCGGCTTTAGTAGGGTATGGTCGATATATTTAGGGAGGTCCGAAGGGAGTATGCCGGGATCTATAAATGATTGTTTGGCTGTCTCCGCCTTTTCAGGTATGGAAGGGGATGCGGCGGGGGTCGATTGGCCGGCCTTTGTGTTCATTCTGCTAAGGACTTCCTCGACGATTTTCTGTACAAGCTGATTCTGATCCATTAGTATTCCGAGCCTCCTCGCTCCAAGGCCATAATTTTATTGATCCGCACGATGTGCCGTCCTCCGGCAAAGCGTGTCTCGAGCCAGACTCGCACCATTTCGGCAAGCTCCTCTGGCTTATGAAGGGGACCCCCCAGACTGAGAACGTTGGCGTTATTGTGTTCTCTGCTGTTTACCACGGTCTTTAGGTCGTAGCACATCGCCGCCCGTATTCCCCGGATTTTATTCGCCGCCATGCAAGAGCCGATTCCGGCTCCGTCGAGCACGATGCCTCTCTCGCAATCGCCTCTAACTACCTTTCTGCATACCGCCTGTGCGATATCGGGATAATCGACCTTGTCAGCGCCGAAACACCCCACATCCACGACACGGTAACCCAGCAGCTCAAGGTACTGAACTAGCATTTTTTTTTGGGCCACGGCGCCGTGGTCGGAACCGATAGCCACGCTGCGGACCTTGTCCTGGGCGTTGTTGTTTAACTCATCGCTCACGTGTTCTCCTCGACATCGATTCTATCGACGATTCCGCAAATTGCCGTTCGTATGGTTACAGCGTCTTCGTCTTCCACGACGTTCCGCGCCGAACCGCCTTCATCCACGACTATGACGATGTCTCCGATTCCTGCCTGTACCCCATCGACCGCGAGTATGGATTTTCCTTTATGTTCGCCCTGGGCGTCTATTGGCTGTACCATCAATAATTTATGCCCCAGATAATGGGGATGTTTTTCTGTGGAAACAACATTGGCTACAACTTTTCCGAGCATCATTTGTTTTCTTCCGTATTGACCGCATCGACGATGCCAAGAATTGCCGCATCGCCAGGATTGAACCAGCCGTTTGGGTTGGCCTGGGCTGCCTCTTTACCGGATTCAAAAAAAACTAAGTCGCCCTCGCCCGCTTTAACCGTATCCCAAGCTACTATAGTGGGGCCAGACTCCCTGCGCGCGTAATCCAAGGGCTGCACAAGGAGCAGCTTGAGGCCATCGAAGCAGGATAGCTTTTTTGTGCTCACCACCCTGCCTATTACTTTTCCGAGCTTCATCGGGTCATCCTTATACAATCCTGAAGGCGTCCACCAAGGTGCAGCGCCGTTCTCTGGTAAATGTTCGAGGTCTCGTTAATCCTTCACCAGTGGGAGTGGCAATAGTGAAAGAGGTGTATCCGGCACCACCTTGGGCTAAGCCAGCGAAACAGGGGCCGTTTTTAACAAAAAGTGAGCAGTTTATTGCTTTCGCCATTCGTGAGAGTTTTTCAATATCGTGGGAATGCATCATCGCCGAATGTCGGCAACCTCGCTCTACTACTACGGCAAAATCGATGGCTTCGTCTACATTAGGCATTCTTACGAAGGGCAGAACTGGCATGAGCTGTTCTGTCCAAACGAGAGGATGCTCGCGCCCAACTTCCATGAGGAGAAGTTTCGTGCTTTTTGGTACAGTTATACCTGCCGCAGCCGCAATTGTAGCGGGGCTTTTCCCTACATAAGCCTTATTCGGCGCTCCTTCTCGATCAGGACCTCCTGGTTCGGCAATGACCAACTTCGTTACTGCGTCGATCTGGGCTCCCGTAAGCTCGAATGCGCCATTTTTGCACATTTCTTCTTTTAATCTGTCAGCGATCTGAGCTACTGCCAATACTTCTTTTTCACAGACACAAACAATGCCATTGTCAAAGCTTGCGCCAAGAACGATATCTCTTCCAGCCTTGACTATATCGGCTGTGCTGTCTACGACACAGGGAGGGTTGCCGGGGCCGGCGCAGATGGCCTTTTTACCGCTCCCCATCGCAGCCTTGACTACGCCAGGGCCGCCGGTGACCACAAGAATGGAAATATCCGGATGCTTCATCAGTGCGTTTGCACTCTCTATCGTCGGGTTACTGACCGCGCAGAGAAGGTTAAACGGCCCTCCCTCCATATGGATTGCCTCGTTAAGCATGCTGATCAGCCTGGAGGATACACTTTTGGCATTCGGATGGACATTGAATACAACACTGTTACCCGCTGCTATCATACCAATCGCGTTAGATTCTATTGTCGAAATAGGATTGGTCATCGGAGTGATTGTTCCGATGACACCCCATGGAGCCAGCTCGGTGAGCGTAAGACCGTGTTCGTCGGTACTCACTCTCGGCTCGAGGTCTTCTACACCGGGGGTTTTCATTGCTGCAAGCTTGTTTTTTATTTGTTTATCTTCCACATTTCCGATGCCCGTCTCCTCTACAGCCTGTGCCGAGAGATCGGCGTTGTTCCATAAAACAACCCGCCGCATTGCTTCGATAATAGCCCGTCGGGTATCCAGGGGGAGTGCGATGAGTTCCCTCTGGGCGATCTTGGCGGCCGATACGGCGGAATCGAGATCAGGGAAGATGCCGGCTCTTTCAGGATTCTGAACAGGCGAAGTGCCAGTCTGGGAATTCGAGGTGGTCGGGATTGAGTTTTTATATACAGAGTCCTGAGTCTTAAGAAGCGCAGCGATCTCAGGGTTTTGCATTACCTCTTCGACAATTGATTGAATCTCGTCAGTCAGATTCGCCATGGTTTATCTCCACCTTAGGCTTGAGCCCAGACATCGACGCCTCGCTGATCGATTTGGTCGACAATTGCGACTATAAGGCAGTCGATGGGCTTGTCCGCCGTCTCGGAAGTCCACCGACAGGAACTGCCCTGGGTCACGAGCACCAGATGCCCCCTATCGGCTCCCACGAGATCCAGGGCTGCAAGAAATTCGCCCCGTCCTTCTCCGCGCTGATCGCAGTCTTCGATGAGAAGGAAGCGGGGATTGGCAACCCCGTCGGATCGCTTGTCCACGACAATCGTGCCGCGGACCCGGGCTAGGGTCATTCCTGCGCCGCCGATTTTTCGTAGGTGAATGCACCATCTTTTTCGATGGCATCCACGATAGCGATGATGGTCGCATCGGAGGGTTTTCCCTTCGTCGTTTCGGTCATCCTCGCGCTGGATCCTGTAACATAGAACACGATTTCTCCCGCATTGGCGCCGACGCTATCGATACCTACGACAAAATCGCCCTTTCCCTTAAGGCTTACAGGGTCGATCCTCTCGAGAAGCAGCAATTTCATGCCTTCCATACTGGCCGGTTTATGTGTCGAAACGACCGTCCCCTTTACCCGTGCAAGTTGCATAGCGGGATTCCCTATTTCGACGCAGGAGCCGGTTTTCTGCCTAAGGGAAGCGCCGAGTCCACAGCTTCGTGAGGCCTGGGGATTACATGGGTGGATACGACTTCGCCGACCTTTTCGGCCGACCTAGTTCCCGCGTCCACCGCGGCCCGGCAGGCGGCGACATCGCCGCGTACTATAGCCGTGACATACCCTCCGCCGGTCTTCTCGAATCCGACGAGGTCCACCTTAGCCGCCTTGACCATTGCGTCAGCCGCTTCTACCATCGCCGCAAAACCTTTGGTTTCAATCATGCCAAGCGCATCGTTCGTATCTGCCATACCGATTCTCCTTTAAATTCTAGCCGCGTTGGTCGCTATAACTCTGCCGTCGATGTCGGCCAAGCGAACCTCGACGACCTTTCTGGCCTCGATTACCTCAGCTTCGGCTCCGGCGATATACACTCGACCGAAGGCTCCGAATCCAACAACCTCAATGATATTTACATCCGAGGTTTTTTCAGCTTCATTCGCAGCGTAATATGCGTAGCCCGCGGGCTCGACCTCGAGGACATACAGGGTATCCCCTCGCAGGACCATGTTGCCGTGGCGCACCTTGTTGATGAGCTGCGCATGGTGATCCGATATGTTCTTTATAAGCTGGCTTGTCATAACCTTGGGCTTGAGACGGTCTTTTTCGCTCAGCTTCAGCTCTTTGAGCACCGCTTCTCCTGCCATTCTCGCGTCGCCCTGATTGTTCGAGTGCACTTCCAGCAACCCATAAGCCCGTTCTACGATTTGAAGCCCCGGGGTTACGTTGGTCGCTTTAAGCGCTATGTCGGTCAGCCTGTTTATTTCGATGCCCGGAGCTATTTCTATTATGCAGCAAGCCTGCATCCCGATGGGATAATAACCTTTGCTTATGGTGGCGATAAATGAGGCGTTCTGCAATTGAAGGGAATCGAGAAAAACATAGGTTCTTAAATCGACTGCCATAATTTATACCCTCTCTCCGGTTCTTCCGAGCGGAAGCGCCCGGTCAACCGAATCGTGCGGCCTGGGAATCACGTGGGTGGATATGACCTCGCCCACCTTTTCAGCGGATCTGGTCCCCGCGTCTACGGCGGCTCGGCAGGCGGCGACATCCCCGCGTACGATCGCCGTTACATATCCCCCTCCGGTTTTCTCGAAGCCGACAAGCTCGACGTTGGCGGCCTTAACCATGGCATCGGCCGCTTCGACCATCGCGGCAAAGCCCCTGGTTTCTATCATGCCCAGCGCGTCCTTAGATTTCTCCACGATATTCCCTCCTAAAAGCCTTTTGCATTGCTTGATCGATCGATAGCCGAAGCTATGATCCGGTATTTCAATACTTCATAAGTTTCCTGGCGGTAAACTCATCGGTAATAAGCACGCTGATATACCGCTGGTGAATGGCTGCGGCGATAGCCTGGATCTTGGAAGCTCCCGCGGCGACCCCGATACGGACTTTCCTGTTGTCCTTAAGCGTCTCCAAGGGAATGCCGACGACCCTGTCGTGCACCTCATCGTTGACAAGGTTTCCGTCCTTGTCGAAAAACCGGCTCAAGATATCTCCAACCGCGCCTTTTCCAATTAAGCGTTTAAGATCCTCGCCTGAAAGGTATCCCATTTGAAACAGACTGGCGGACTGAGAAACCTCGCCGATGGATATTAAATTTACGTCGGCCTTGCACGCAATATCGAGTACTTCATGTATCCATGGTTCTGATTTGAAGGCCGCTGCTCTTTCCTTGGTCTGGGCTATCGCAGGAGCCCATATGTTAAAAAATTCAGCATCCAATTTTTCGGCAATTTTTTGTCCAAGTAGAAAGGGATTCATCGATACGTTGACCATCAGGTTTCCGATGAGCGATACGACGTTTACCTTCCCTTCGACGGTATGGGGCTCAAAGTAATCAGCCAGATATGCAGTGGTGTTGCCCCAGCCAACGCCGAGGGTGCAGTCGCCGGCCGCGCTCAATCTACGCTCTAAATAGTAGGCACCGCCCATGGCGAAGGACTTTCTCAGGCTTTCAGGGTGAGTGTCCGAGGAAGGGATGACAAGAGCATCTTCAAGTCCGAATTTTTTCTTCAGGGTTTCCTCAATGCCAAGGAGATTTACTCGCGGATGCTTGAGCGTAAAGCGGATTACTTCCAGGTCTCTGGCTTTTTCGAGATATCGTTGAACTTTTTGCCGTGAGAGGAATATTTTTTCCGCAATTTCAGCCTGTGTTAATTTTTCTTTGTAATAAAGCCAAGCTATTCTCGTAATGAGATCTTCTTCGGAATCATCGCTGAATGCGGCGGATTTAATTCCTCCCGTCCTTGCCATCTATACATCCTTAAAGATACACATATTCATCAATGCCCTTTGATGTTACTCACACCTTGTTGCCAAAATTGACAACTCCACTAATAGCAAGCAAAAATTACCTATAGGGCTCTTGCTCATATGTTGAATATATGCTCAATAAGAGCATATATGAAGTATCTTAAGCTGTCAATCATAAACCTTGGGACCGGAGAGGAAAAAGATCATTGACAATGATGAGGTACAGATTTAGTATAACATCTGCGCTTTATACCGATCCGTCTGGCACGGGAATAAAGCGTTTTTAGTTTCCTTATCGGGAGGAATTTAGATGAAAAAAGCACTTCTTGCGCTTTTAGTATTGGCTTTGGTGGCGGCACCAGCCTTTGCTCAGTTTAAGGTCGGTCTTGTGACCGACGTAGGCGGCATCGATGACAAGTCCTTTAATCAGGGCACCTGGGAAGGCATTGTGCGTTTTGCCCAGGATAACAAATTGCCCAAGGCAAACTACAAGTACCTGCAGTCCTCCGCCGAGGCTGATTACGTTCCTAACCTCTCCACCTTTGCAGATGAGGGTCTCAACCTTATCATCGCCCCCGGATTCCTCTTCGAAAAAGCCATGGGCGACGTTGCGACCAACTATCCTGCCCGTAAATTCCTCATTATCGACACTGTAGTCGCCAAGCCCAATGTCGTGAGCGCCACCTTCGCAGAGCATGAAGGTTCTTTCCTCGTCGGCGTGGCTGCCGCCCTCAAGGCTAAGGCAGAAGGCAAGAATATCCTTGGATTCTTGGGCGGAATGCAGTTCCCCCTCATCGAAAAATTCCAGGCTGGCTTTGAGCAGGGTGTTAAAGCCGTAGATCCCTCGATGACCATCCTCGTGGACTATGCCGGCGACTTTGCAGCTCCCGATAAGGGCCAGGCTATCGCCCAGAAGCAGTTCAACGCCGGCGCTTATATCATTTTCCACGCCGCGGGCGGAACTGGAAACGGTATGATCAAGGAAGCGAAAGAGCGATCCCAGAAGGGCGATATCCGCTGGGGTATCGGCGTAGATAAGGACCAGTACGCCGATGGTATGTATGGCAACAAGTCTGCGGTTCTCACCTCCATGATGAAGCGAGTCGATGTCGCCGCCTACGAGGTTTCCAAGATGACCATGCAGGGCAAATTCCCCGGCGGTCAGGTGATGGTGTTCTCACTCGCTAACGATGGCGTGGGCATCCCTGAAAAGAACCCCAACCTTTCGGACGATATCGTTGCCAAGGTTAAGGATTACGCCGCTAAGATCAAATCAGGAGCCCTTAAGGTTTCTGAAGTGCCGGCTAAGTAAGCTTAAAGCGTTTATACATATGCCTTGACGTTTAGCGTCAAGGATGAGGGCCGCCCGCGCCGAGCGCGGGCGGCCTTTTTCGTTGCCCAATTTTCAGGCTTGCTTCTCAAGGCGCCATTACTCGTGCTAGTTCCTCTTCGATCTAGCCTGGTCTATTTTCGCCATGCTATACTGACACGAATACATAAACCCCAGGGGGCTGAACGGTGGGCTATATCATCGAGATGCTCAATATCACCAAGGACTTTCCGGGCATCAGGGCAAACGACAATGTAACCCTCCAAGTAGAGGAGCGGAGCATTCATGCGCTCCTGGGGGAAAATGGGGCTGGAAAATCCACGCTTATGAGCATTCTGTTCGGTCTCTACAAGGCCGAACAGGGATCAATAAAAATTCGAGGGAAAGAGGTAAGCGTTGAAGACCCGAACGTGGCCACCTCCCTCGGGATTGGCATGGTACATCAGCATTTCAAGTTAGTGCAGAACTTCACTGTAACGGAAAATATCGTGCTGGGAAGCGAGCCCCGTAAGGGGATTCTCCTAGACACCAAGAGCGCGGAGAAGAAAGTAGAGGCTATTTCAAAGCTCTACGGACTGGCGGTGGATCCCAGGGCGAAAATAGAAGATATTTCGGTGGGCATGCAGCAGCGGGTGGAAATATTGAAAATGCTCTACCGGGACGCAGAAATCCTCATTTTCGACGAACCCACGGCAGTGCTGACCCCCCAGGAAATCCACGAGTTAATGCAGATCATGCGAAGGCTGGTGGAGGAGGGCAAGACCATTCTTCTCATCACCCACAAGCTCAAGGAGATAAAGGCGGTAGCCGATCGCTGTACGGTTCTGCGACGGGGCCGCTGCGTAGGCACCGTTCCCGTCGCTTCCACCACTGAAGAGCAGATGGCCCAGATGATGGTGGGCAGAGAAGTGAATTTCCATGTGGAGAAGGGCGCTGCGATACCCAAGGAGGTCCTGCTCAAGATCCAGGACCTGGATGTAAAGAACTCGAAGGGTCTTTTGGGCGTGAAGAAGCTCTCCCTGGAGGTGCGGTCGGGAGAAATTCTGGGCCTCTGCGGTATCGATGGGAACGGCCAGACCGAGCTTATCCAGGCGATCACGGGACTCGCCAAGATTGAATCTGGCCATATTTTTTTAAGAGAAAATGAAATAACGAGCCTCCCGATCAAAGAGAGACTGGATCTAGGCTTAGGGCATATCCCCGAGGACAGACATCGTCATGGACTGGTGCTGGACTTCAATTTGGATGAAAACCTGGTGCTCCACAATTACCTACAGAAGCCCTTCGCTGTCTGGGGAGTTTTGAATAAAAAAGCGATAAAAGACAATGCCGCCCGACTCATTGAGGAGTTCGATGTACGTTCCGGCCAAGGGGCCGCCACGCCGACAAGGTCCATGTCGGGGGGCAATCAGCAGAAAGCCATAGTAGCCCGGGAGATTGACCGCTCGCCCGACGTGTTTATCGTTGCCCAGCCTACCCGGGGTTTGGATGTCGGAGCGATAGAATACATCCATAAGCGAATCGTCGCGGAGCGGGACAAGGGCAAGGCTATACTTTTGGCATCTTTGGAGCTGGACGAGATTATGGATGTATCGGACAGGATCGCGGTGATCCATGGAGGTGAAATAGTCGGCATTGTAAAGCCAAACGAAACCGATGAAAACGAACTGGGGCTTATGATGTCCGGTTCCATGAGAAAGAACGAGAAGGGAGAACAGGCATGACCAGGCGCAGGGAAAAGATTCTCCTCCCCCTCATAGCGGTTTTCTTGGGCTTTATCCTGGGATCCTTGATAGTGATCGCGACAGGTAGATCTCCGGTTGCCATGTTCGCCGCCATGATTAAGGGCTTTTCAGGCCTCGATATCATCAACGATGTGCCATGGAATACCCGGTACGTCGGAGAATTTATAATCAATGCCATGCCCATTATACTCACGGGGCTTGCTTTTGCCTTTGCCAGCCGGACAGGTTTGTTCAGCATAGGCGCCGAAGGTCAACTTATGGTGGGTTCTCTAGCCGCGACTGCCGTGGCTCTCTTAGTGGATGTCCCAAGGTTTATCCACCTTCCATTGGTGCTTCTGGCCTCAATCCTGGCAGGAGCGCTCTGGGGGGCAGTGCCAGGGTTTTTAAAGGCTAGGTTCAACGTTCATGAAGTTACTGTTTCTATAATGATGAACTACATAGCCTTGCACCTAAACAATTTTGTTATTCTGAATCTTTTGGGCTCCCAAGACCGGGTGAAAACAGCATTTTTCCCGGAGTCAGCACTGCTCAAATCCCCCTTTCTCCAGTCTATCACCAGGGGATCCAGGCTTAATTGGGGCTTTATTCCTGTAATACTGGCACTGATCATTTTCTCTTTTATCATCAACAAGACTACCTTCGGCTATTCCCTTCGGGCGGTGGGCTACAACAAGGATGCTTCCCGCTATGCAGGCATGAAGGTAAACAGGAATATCGTACTCTCCATGATGATAGCCGGGGCTTTCGCCGGCATGGCCGGCTCGGTCATCACCGTGGGTACGTTCAACTTTGGTCGCGCCATGTCGGCCGCCGAGGGCTATGGCTTCGACGGCATCGCCGTCGCCTTAGTGGGAGGCAACGAAGCATCGGGGATTCTCTTCGCAGGCATGCTTTTCGGCATGCTCAAGTCGGCCCAGCCCCTCATGCAGTCCCAGGGCATTCCCAGGGAGATCGCCGGCATCATCCAGGCTTCGATAGTTTTGTTTGTAGCCATGCAGTACGGGATCAAGATGCTTTTAGAGCGCTTCAAGAAAAAGCAGGCTGTCACGGCCGATGGAGACAGGGCATGAGTATAAAAATCCTCTTCGAAATGTTTCCCATAGCCCTCATGTTCGCTTCGCCCATCATAATAGCAGCCTTGGGCGGACTATTTAGCGAACGCTCAGGCATAGTGAACATAGCACTGGAAGGCATCATGATGGTGGGGGCTTTTTCGGCCGCTACAGTCACCGTGCTCTTGGAGGAAGCTACGCCCCTGGCCCCCTGGCTCGGCCTGACGGCCGGTCTTGTTGCCGGTATTGTATTTAGCCTTCTCCATGCGGTGGCCAGCGTGAACATGAAGGCCAATCAGACTATATCAGGTACGGCGCTCAATATTCTGGCCGGAGGGCTTACGGTTTATCTTTGTCAGATTATTTTCCGTCAGCAGCGGACCAGGGCATTTTCCAACGGTATCCAGAAGGTCACGGTGCCACTACTCGAAAAAATTCCAGTCCTGGGTAAAATGTTCTTCATAGAAAATTATCCGACCTTTTTCCTGGCGATTTTCCTTGTCTTTTTCACCTGGGTGCTGGTGTATAAAACCCCCTTCGGGCTAAGGCTGCGGTCCTGCGGCGAGCATCCTCAAGCGGCGGCGAGCATGGGCATCAACGTGGCCTGGATGCGGTACTTTGGCGTCATGGCCTCGGGAGCCTTGGCGGGGCTTGCCGGCGGCATCATGGTGCTGACCGCCGACATCCAGTATACCCTAGTGTCCATTCACGGTACCGGCTTTATAGCCCTGGCCTCCCTGGTCTTCGGCAAGTGGAATCCCTTCGGTGTTTTGGGAGCAGGCCTGTTTTTTGGCTTTTCCACGGCCTTATCCTTCTACGCCAAGGATATCACCTTCCTGGCCAGCCTACCCGGCGAATTTTTCTATGCCCTGCCCTATGTGCTCACCATCGTGGCGCTGGTGGTTTTCGCCGGCAAGTCGGTGGGACCTAAGGCAGCCGGCCAGATCTACGATTCCGGGAGGCGCTAAGTAAAAAGTGTCGTACCCTATCGAAAACAAGATCGTCATTGCCGTCTCTTCCAGTGCCCTTTTTGACCTGTCGGAAGCCGACGAACTATTCCGAACAAAGGGAGAGAATTTTTATCGGGAGTGGATGAGTGTCCACAGTGAAGATGTTTTACAGCCCGGCAATGCATTCTGGTTTGTAAAACGCTTTCTTTCGCTTAATAAGGGCTATGCGGAAGGGCAGGGACCGGCGGAAGTAGTCCTGCTTTCCCGAAACGATCCGGAGGCGGGGATCCGAATTTTTAAATCAATCCGGCACTATGATCTGGACATTATCCGAGCCGCATTTCTGGATGGGCGTTCTCCCTATCCCTATATCGGCGCCTTTGGGGCTGCGCTCTTTCTTTCCACCAATACTCAGGATGTGAAAGCCGCAATCGACGCTGGGCTACCCGCCGGGCTTATTCTTTCCCAGGGTTTTGGGGAAGACGAGGAAGGAGAACTCAGAGTAGCATTCGATTTCGATGGGGTGATCGCGGGAGACGAGGCTGAAAGGCTCTACCGTTCACCCGGCGGCCAGGAACACTTTGCCGAGGTGGAGCTGCGCAAGGCTGATACACCCCTCGATCCTGGGCCAATGAAGCTTTTTTTTGAAAAATTGGCCGCCCTGCAGCAACATCAGCGCTCTGGCGGTATCGAGGGCGGACCCAAGATTCGCACCGCGATCATAACCGCCCGAAACGCTCCTGCCCACGAGCGGGTGATCAATACCCTCAAGCGTTGGGGGATTTTTACCGATGAGATTTTCTTCTTGGGCGGTATTGAAAAGCGTAGGATTCTAGAGGCTTTTAAGCCCCATCTGTTCTTCGACGACCAGCTGCGGCATTTTGAAGACGTCGGTCCCATGGCTGCCTGTGTTCATGTGCCCTTTGGCGTGGCCAACGCGTAAAATCTAAAACAAGCGAGCGGAAATCTCATTTTTGTTGTATACTAGATAAATAGGGTTCGCTGCTTAGAGCGAATCCGAACAAAGCCAAGGAGAGGCGCTATGATCGATACGAATGCACTCCAGAAATATTCTCTTTTCGGTGGGGTGCTTCCGGACCAGATCGAACTGATAAAACCGCTTTTCGGCTACGCCCGGTACGATGCAGGGGACAAACCCGTCAGAGAGGGTGATCCTAACGATAAGATTTACTTTATTGTAGTCGGCAAGGTACAGGTTTCAAAACAGGGCATTGCCATTGCCGAGCTGGAAGAAGGCGAAACCTTCGGTGAGATGGAACTCATTGATATAATGCCCAGCATAGCGACAATCACCGTTATGGAACCTTTAGAAGTCGTTACCATATCGAATCGTGCGCTTTACGAAATATCTAAGTTGGATTGTAAAACTTTTGCCATGCTGGTAATGAATCTAGCCCGGGACCTTTCGCGGCGCCTGAGAAGAATGGATGAACTAGCCTGTCGTTAAAAGGGAAAATTTGATTCAACAGGGCGTGAAAGGACTCTAGATATGGATGATAAAGAAAAAGACGAACCACAGTATCAAGGACCGGTTCTATTCTATTCCGATGAAGTTATTGATCATTTCAGCAATCCGCGCAATGTAGGCGAATTGCCGCCGGACGAGACGGATGGCTATGCCTGTATTGGCGATCCAGCCTGCGGCGATGAGATGAAGCTCTGGTTTTCGCTCAAGGCGGGGCGAATAGACAAGATTGTGTTCAAATCCTACGGCTGCCCCGGCGCCATTGCGACCAGCAGCATGCTGACAGTCTTAGCCTCGGGAAAGACAATCGACGAGGCTATGACAATAACGGATGACGATGTCGTAAATGCCCTACGGGGAATCCCCGAGAATAAGAAGCATTGCTCCCTCCTCGGGGTTAAGGCGCTTCACACCGCTATCGCGATGTACAGATCTAAACCTGCCTGAGGTCCGCAGGAACGCTTAGTTCCTCAAAGCTTGTTGTAAAAAGTTCACTCAACATCAACTGCCCTGTCTTGATTCTTAAGCATAAACTCTGTTCGCTCTAGCTCGGCCTTGAGTAATGCTGCGCGCTCTTCCAGTACCGACTTGAGTCCAGCTTCGCGTGCCACCTGATCGTCCGAACCGTACCCAGCGGGAAACCACCCCATGCGCGGACCAAGCCCGCCGCCCATGCCGGCACCCCCTCCCATGCCACGGCCCATGCCGGCGCCACCGCCAAAGCCGCCATTCATGCTGCGACCCATGCCAGCTCCGCTACCCATGCCCATTCCATAACCGCCGCCTCTTCGCATTCCACGGCCATAGGCCTGTGCCCCACAGCAGGGACCAAAGCCCCTTCCAGTCATAGGCCCATCTCCGAACGGACCAGATCCATTAAAATTAGGCATATCATACCTCCTTAAAGTCTAACTGTTAATAACGCCAACGTCGCAAGTCAGATAATTAGCAAATGCCAATTAAGACTTGTTGTTAATATAGGCATAGGCTCAAAACTTGTCAAGCGGGAAGGGCGATCGGAATATAAAAATACGGGTATTAATAACGGTAATTATATGCATTGCAAATTTATCATTGACAGATAGTATTCAATCATAGATCATTATTCCATGAAAATTACCAGTCTTATGGATGATTACTGTCCACGGGCAGGGTTTTGCGGTGAGCACGGTCTTTCCTTTTTAATTGAGGTGAAGGGAAGCAAAATTCTATTTGATACTGCACAAACCGGACGTTTTTTAGAAAACGCGGAACGACTGAAAATCGATTTAACTATGATCGATGTGGTAGTCTTAAGCCACGGGCATTATGATCACACAGGCGGGCTTCCATTTCTTCTGGAAAAACTGGGGGACAAGCCCGTGTTATTCTTCGCAGGCCCAGGGTTCGATGCTGTTAAGGAAGCCGTTTCGGGCGATGTGCGAAGAAAAAATGGAATTGGAAGCGCGCTTACGCCTTCGTTGAGAAAAAAGTTCTTGCTCGTCGATGTGGTGAAAAAAATTGCCGACGGCACATACATCCTTCCCCGAGCCGATATCAGCGATGGCAAAGAGCCTAATCCGGTCTTCAGGATTCGATCTGGCGACAAAGATGAAATAGATTTGTTTGAAGATGAGGTTTCGCTCGTGGTGGTCGAAGAGGATGGGATGAGCGTCATCACAGGTTGCGCCCACCGGGGAATAGGAAATATTGTCCAGTCAGCGCGGAAAGCATTTCCAGGGAACCGAGTAAAAGCGATCATCGGTGGTTTTCATCTTGTCAACGAGACCGCTGAAGTCTTGGAAAGCGTGTGCGCCCGGATAAAACAATTCAATCCTTTAAGCATTTACTGTTGTCATTGCACGGGCTTGCGGGGGTACACCGCCTTGACGAACACCATGCCAGGTATTGTGACCTGGCTGGACTGTGGGAGCAACGTAGAGTTGTAAAACTGTTAAAAGTATGCCGGGGACCGGTCTCGAACCGGCACGCCGCTCGCGCAGCAAGGGATTTTAAGTCCCTGGTGTCTACCAATTCCACCACCCCGGCGACACTGAAGCTATGATACCTGGGGCTCTTGGCTAAGGTCAAGGAAGCGTAGGCATCTTTAAGATGGCTTTTTTAAAACTAGCCTGAGTTCTGAAAAGCCTTAAAACTGAAAAAATTTATTACCCCTCAAGGCTGAATAATTGTTTTAGAAACACGGCAACCCCGTCATCATCCACCGAAGGAGCGACCGCTGTTGCCTTGGCTTTAAGGTCCTCCGACGCATTGCCCATAGCTACTCCCATGCCGGCGGCGAGGAGCATATCCTCATCGTTTTCCGCATCGCCAAAGGCGATTACTTGATCAAGGCTTGCACCAAGGTATTCGACGCAGAGTTTTAGCCCGGCAGCCTTGCTTACCCCGGTTATGACGATTTCCAACATAAAGGGAGCCGAGTATACAATTTGTATCGATTCACCGAAGCGTTCGACAAGCCTTTTCCTGATAAGCTCCAGTTTTTCATGATCGTCTATGAACATGAACTTGGTGAATTCCAGTGTTCCATAGCTGTCGAAATCGAGCTTAAGCCCTTCTTTACCCGCCCTTTTTACATAGTAATCCGTATAGGCGTTGCGTCGCTCGTAACACCAGGCGTCGCCCAGATACGCATGATAATGGGAGTCGAAGCCCCGGGCTAGGAGATAGATTTCCCGAGAAAGTGTTTTGTCCATATGGAAATGGGCTATGCTTTTACCCGAACCTTGGTAGATATCGGCTCCGTTAGAGCAAACAAAGCCGTCCACGCCCTCCAGGGCGCTCACCTGGCTTTTCGCCGAGGTTAGGACCCTACCGGTGGAGATAATCAATTTCTTACCAATTTTCCTGCATGTATTGAGGGTATCCCGCACCCGAGGCGAGAGAAGATAGTCAGCGTCCAGTATGGTGCCGTCCAGGTCCAGGGCGATAACGCTATAGTCTTTTTTATTCATAGGGCGTCCTCGTGGGCTTCTTTTTCTTGTGTACCGGTATAGTACTCTGAAAAGCCTCTGTCTGTCAGCGCTGGGAATCTCCTTTACATGAAACCGGTGGTCATTCACAATGCTTCAATTATGATTGACAGCTTCATTCTATCCGGCGCCCGGATATTGCTTCCCGAAAGAGTGCTCTTTCCAGGCAAGCTTGTGGCTGAAGCCGGGGTAATCCAGTGGGTGGGAGAAGGTGAGGTCCCGGATCTTTGGTTGGCACGGGTTGAAAAAGGGGAGTTTGCAACATTCGATTACGATGGATCATGGATAAGCCCGATTCTTACCGAATTGCATATCCACGGGGCCTTTGGCTATGGCTTTGAGACAGCCATGAGTGGAGAGGCTTTACGGGATTTAGCGGTGAAAATGGAGACCAAGGGCGTGGGGCGCTTTTTACCCACCATCTTATGGGACGAGGTGGCGGTAACAAACCTTGTGGCTGCCATTGATGAATCAGGTCTCTATGGATCGACAATCCCGGGGATTTACATTGAAGGTCCGTTCATAAATCCTTTGCGCAAAGGTGGAATTAATCTGGAGCAAATTCACGAGCCCGATGTCTCGATCCTCGAGAAGATACTCGACACCTGCGCGGGAAAGCTCAGGATCATGACGCTGGCTCCTGAGTTACCGGGTATCGAAATGCTGTACCCACTTTTACAAAAAGCGGGAGTAATGATCGCTCTGGGTCATTCCGATGCTAAAGTATCAACGCGGCTGCCTCCCGAACCATTTTCGATAACGCATTTGTTCAATGCGATGAGTCCCTTTGATCATAAGGAGGGAGGCTTGGTGAATATTGCCTTGGGCGACGGTGCAGACTGGGTAGAGCTCAATGCCGACGGGGTGCATGTGAGTCCTCAGGCGATGCGCAGCGCTTTACGCTGTATCGACCCCGCCTCGTTGATTCTCACCAGCGACGCCGTGGCTCCCGCTGGACTAGGCTTTGGCAGGCTTGAATCTGGGGCAAGGGCTGATTTATGTATATGGAGCCAGGATTTTAGTGTATGCCAGAGAGTTAAAGGCTGTATTCCCAGGGACCTGAGCCCCGACAATACAACCGTAAAACTAAAAAGGATATAGATAGATGATACAGAGAAAGGCTTCAGCCTATATACATAAAGAAAATCTAGAAAACAACGTAAGACAGCTCAGAAAAATCGCAGGGGGCTCAAAAATCTGCGCAGTCATAAAAGCCGATGCCTACGGTCACGGCGCTGTTATGACGTCGCGGATTCTTGCAGACGCTGGGGTGGATTTTTTAGCCGTCGCATATCTTGAGGAAGCCCTCGAGCTCAGAGATGCAGGAATCCAGACTCCCTTGCTTGTGCTAGGCACGACTGATCCTGGAAATGCTGACATAATCGTGTCCAATAACATCAGCCAGACCGTTTTCACCCAGGACTTGGCTAAGGCTTTGTCCGCGTCGGCGCTTCGTTTGGGCAAACAAGCCCTTGTGCACATAAAGATTGATACTGGTATGCACCGTCAGGGAATAGAGCCAGAACAAGCGGGCTCTTTTGCCCGTTTTGTGTCCCATCTCGGTGGAATGACAATCGAGGGTTGCTATTCTCATTTTTCCGAGGCGGACAATACCGGATCAGATTTTTCGGCTCGGCAGATCGAGGTTTTCAATACGGCGCTAAAAGCGATTCGCGAGCAGGGTATCGAACCGGGGATTAAGCACATGGCAAA
The DNA here is from genome assembly GCA_002428725.1 of Spirochaetaceae bacterium UBA6076. Lineage (GTDB taxonomy): Bacteria > Spirochaetota > Spirochaetia > Treponematales > Rectinemataceae > UBA2256. The sequence goes on from DIXQ01000021.1 coordinate 155,903, forward strand.
TAGCGCCGCATTGCTGAGGATTCCCGAATCGAGAATGGATATGGTACGACCAGGTGTGCTTCTTTACGGGCTTTCTCCCGAAGCCGATCACCGACTGCCCGAGGGCTTCAAGCCTGTGATGGAATTCCGAGCCGCCGTGACTAGCCTGCGGGATATCGGTGAAGGAGAGGGGGTGAGCTATGGTCGGATCTTTACAGCCACGAGGCCTACGCGCATAGCGCTGCTGCAGGTGGGCTACGCGGACGGCTATTCGCGCCACCTCTCCAACCGAGCGGCGGTGGTGATACGGGGACGGCGTGCGCCGGTGGCCGGTAGGGTGTGCATGGACCAGATCATGGTGGATGTAACCGACATACCTGATGTACGGGTTGGCGATGAGGTGACCTTGTTTGGTTTACCTGAGCTGCCCGCCGGGGAGCTGGCAGAGATTATGGGGACAATTGATTACGAAGTAAGCTGCGGAATATCCAAACGGGTACCGCGGGTGCTTATAGAGAGGGGCTGATGAATTTTCAGTTTAAGAAATATCAAGCCTTAGGGAATGATTATATCGTAATCGACCCACGACAATTTTCGCTAGTTCCAGTAGCTGAAGCTGTTAAAGTGATCTGCGACCGCAATTTTGGGGTAGGTTCCGATGGCATTCTGTTGGGTCCTCTTAGTAGCGTCAGCGATTTGAGAGGCCTGCCTGAAGGACGTATGGCTGAAGGGGTTAATCCCTGGCTGAGAATATTCAATCCCGATGGCTCTGAGGCGGAAAAAAGCGGGAATGGATTGAGAATTTTCTGTCTCTACCTAGCCGAGCAGAGATATGTGGGTAATGATGCATTTTATGTGAATACAAAGGGTGGAAGGGTCTTAGCCCTGGTGGAAAATATAGACCCTCCCAGCATTAGAATCGATATGGGGAAACCCTGCTTCTCGGCTAGAGAAGCGGGGCTGGAAACCGATAAGGAGGAACTGCTTCTGGCCAAGCTGGATATACCAGGACAAAATTTGCCTGGCAAGCCCTATGAGGCAAACTTTGTTTCCATGGGCAATCCTCATTGCGTGATCTTTGTGGATGAACCAACTGCCGATCTGGCAAAGCGACTGGGACCCCTGGTGGAACGACATCCATGGTTTCCCCACGCTACGAACGTGCAGTTTGCCAAGGTGCTGGACAGGCATTCCATGAGGATAGAAATATGGGAGCGGGGGGCTGGTTATACCCTAGCCAGTGGATCTTCTTCCTGCGCCGCAGTCTCGGTGGCCAAGCGACTTGGGTTGGTAGAGGGCAAGGTGACGATGAATATGCCTGGGGGGCAGTTGGAGCTTGATGTATCCGACGATTCGGTGATTATGAAAGGACCTGCGTTGGGCGTTTTTGAGGGCTGTTTTAGCGGCGCTTTGTTGGCGAACCTTGGTTCGCTGGGCGCTTTGGGATAAAAATAAGGAAGGGCTATGAACGATCATAAGGCTATCCTGGTAAAAGCCCAGGCGATGAAGGACTGGCTGGTGCGGACGCGAAGAGACCTGCACGAAATACCCGAACAGGGCGATGCCGAATTTAAAACCCAGGAATACCTGTGCAAAACCCTTGAAAAGCTTGGAATTCCCTACAAGAAAATGCGCACCGCCGTGGTGGGTATCGTGGAAGGCGCCGCGCCCGGTCCCGTCGTGGCCCTGCGCGCCGACATGGACGCCCTGCCCGTGCAGGAGCCGGACGGCAAGCCCTACCGTTCTCGCCACGATGGGTACATGCACGCCTGCGGGCACGACGCGCACATGACCGTGGCCCTGGGCGCGGCGCGCTTTTTATCGGAGCACAAAAACGAATTCGCCGGAACTATCAAATTATTGTTCCAGCCCGCGGAAGAGTCTACCGGCGGGGCTGTGCCCATGATCGCCGGCGGCTGCCTCGAAAATCCCCATGTCGATTATATATTGGGCTTGCATGTCATGCCCGACGTACAGGCCGGTATGATCGAACTCAAGCATGGAGCGCTCAATGGAGCCTCCGATTTCTTAGGCGTAAAAATAAAGGGTAAGGGAGCTCATGCAGCCTATCCCAGTACCGGTATCGATGCCATAATGATCGCCGCTAAAGTAATCGACGACCTGCAGTCAGTCATATCGCGCAACGTATCTCCCTTGGATGAGGCTGTGATCACCATCGGTACGATAAACGGCGGCCAACGCAACAATATCATCGCCGAAGAAGTGACCATGACAGGCACTATCAGGACAACAAGCCCGGAAGTCAGAGCAAGTATCGCGCAACGCGTAAAATCAATCGTCGAACATATCCCGATAGCGTTGGGCGGCTCCGGCGAAGTGGAAATAAAGCCAGGTTATTCCGCTTTGATAAACCACGACGCGATCGTAGATATTCTGGCAGAGGAAGTGACAGCATTATACGGCAAAGACAAGCTTGTATGGAAAGAAAAGCCCAGCCTCGGTGTGGAAGATTTCGCGTTTTTTCTTCAAGAGCGTCCGGGAGCCTACTATCATTTAGGTTGCGGCAACAGCGAAAAAGGCATCACCGCGCCGCTCCATTCCAAATTGTTCGATATAGACGAATCCTGCCTGCCCATAGGTGTGGCCATGCAAGTTACCGCGGCGTTGAGGCTTCTCAACGCTAGGGCTTTATAAAGGAGGATCGTTGAATGGACATAAGCGAATTCAATTCCCATGCCAGTGTTCGATTCAATCACCTTTTCTATGACGGGATCGATACGGTGGAACTCGCGGCTCAGTACGGGACACCATTGTATGTAGTATCCGAATCAGCAGTCAGGGAACGCTGTTCCCATATAAGAAAGACGTTTCTTGATAAATATCCGAATACCAGGGCTGTCTACGCATCCAAGGCATTTCAGACCCTGGACATATGTAGGATTATCGCCCAAGAAGGCTTTGGCGTAGATGTAGTCTCCGGTGGTGAATTATACGCCGCGCTCAAGGCTGGCGTGGATCCAGAGACAATAATTTTTCACGGGAACGCTAAAACCCTGGACGAGCTTGAATACGCTATTAAGCATAATGTAGGCAGAATTATTTCTGACAACATCAGGGAGATCAACGAGGTTGAGCGCATCGCAGCCCGCCTGGGCAAAAAAGTAAAACTGCTCTATCGCATAACCCCTGGCGTGGACAGCCATACCCACCGCTTTATTTCCACAGGGAGCCTGGATTCGAAGTTCGGCATTCCCCTGGATTCCTCGGTGCGGAATGATTATATACGCGCTGTACTCAACTCGCCCCACATCGATTTCCGGGGTTTCCATTTTCACATAGGTTCCCAGATACGGGATAATTTTTCTCATCTCGCTGCCCTGGGCGTTGCCCTCAAACTCCTGGCCGATGTCCACGCCGACTATGGTTTCGATGTGCCCGAATTGAATGTAGGCGGCGGCTTCGGCATCCGCTATCTGCCGGGAGATCCCGATATCGAGCTTGCATACTTTATCGATCCCATGATGCAGCTCATCCGCATCGAAACCGAAAAAGCCCGAATTCCCATGCCCATGGTCAGCATCGAACCCGGGCGCTGGATTATCGGCGAGGCGGGCATCACCCTGTACCAAGTCCGCTCGGTTAAAACCATTCCCGGCATCCGAACCTATGTAGGCGTTGACGGGGGAATGACAGACAATATCAGACCTGCCCTTTATGAAGCCAAGTATTATGCCCTCAGCGCAAACAAGGCGGACTGGAGTCACGACACTGTCGTTACCTTGGCGGGAAAATGTTGTGAATCGGGGGATATCCTAGTAAAGGATATAGGATTGGCGGAGCCAAAGCCCACAGATGTAGTCGCCGTTTTCTCCACCGGCGCCTATAACCACTCGATGGCATCCAACTATAATAGAATTCCCCGGCCTGCGGTGGTAATGACTACAGCGGATGGCAAGCATCGCCTCTCTGTGCGCCGGGAGACATACGAGGACATGCTAGCCCGGGAGATTTAAAAAAGTAGTCGCAGTCCAGCCAAGACCGATAAGATCTGGATAATGCTATTGAATGCTTTCTGCGGCACCCTTTTGACAAATCGTATCCCCAAGGCGAAGCTGAAGGGCAGCTTGAGAATGTTTGTTGTCATGAGAAACCATGCGTTGGTGCCGGCGAAATCTTCCTTTTCGAGGTCTATGGCTAATAAGTACATAGCAATAATGGGCGCGGAGGCGTTGGCGAGCATAGTCATGGTGATAAAGGGGGTGACAAAGGTGACGATTCCCGCGATGCCGCTCTTGGCTACGCCTATGGCGAAGGCGGCGAGACACATAACGGCTATCGCCGCCTGACTGAGTTCCATAGAAGTGACCCTACCGGCAAGACTGTGAAAGGGGCAAGCGGTTGAGCGCGCAGACCTCGATATCAATGTTGCCCCGATTTGTAGGTTGTGCGATACTTTTATTTACGAGCAAATACTGTGGGAGGTTGGAATGAAAAAATTTTATCTTTTGAGCATTGTATTGCTGCTTACACTATTTTCCAATTGCGGTTTGTTCGAGCACATTGGAGGAAAAATTTATTTTTACGGCGAGCTCGCAGGAGCTGACAACGATGATTCCAATAGGGACCTTCAGGCCAAAGCTGAGGGATACACCTTAATCATGAGCAGGGGAAAAGAAGGGCAGACTCTGACTAAAGCAGAGGCCGAGGCCTTGGTTGAGTTTACTAAGTTCACTTTGCAGCTGGATGGAGCAAGTCTGGATCCTCTGGGTTCAATGGAGGTGGATGAGTTGGGTAACTCTGGCTACCATGTCGTGCAGGAATTCGATACCGGTCCGCTGGAAGAAGGAGACTATATCCTTATAGGCACCACCGAGTTTAAAGATTTGGCTGGAGCACGAATCAACAGAGTCTTTCTCAATGTGGAATGGTCGTTCTGGGATACCTTCCTGTAAAAAAGTCGCAAAAGAAGCACTGTAGCCGATTTCTTGTGCAGTGCCGCCTTGGTTTTTAGGCCTGTTTCCGTTTTAAATAGCGATCCAAAAGCACGGCCAGAAGGATGATGACTCCCTTGGCGACCAGCTGAAAGTGGGCGTCTACAGCCATGAGATTGAAGCCGTTGTTGAGTATTCCGATTATGAATGCGCCTACTAGGGTTCCCCAGATGGTACCCCTGCCTCCCATGAGGCTCGTGCCGCCCAGTATCACCGTGGCTATCGCATCGAGCTCGAAGCCTTCGCCCGTGTTGGGCTGGGCCGAGGAAAGCCTGCCCATGAGCACCATCCCAGCTAGGGCGGTGAGCATGCCTCCCATGACATAAACCTGGAACTTCACTCTCCCTACCTTGATGCCCGAGAGGCGGCTGGCTTCCTCATTGCCGCCCACTGAGTAAACATGGGTGCCGAAAGCCGTGCGGGTGAGAAGGAAGTGCATGAAGATGACCACGATTATCATAATAATAACCGGCACCGGTATGCCCAGAAGGGAGCCCTGGCCTAGGCTCAGGAAGCCCCCCTCGAATCTGATGATCGGCGTCCCACCGGTGATGATCAGTGCGATTCCCCGGTAGATTGTGAGGCCTGCCAGGGTGACAATAAAGGGTGGGATTCCGGCCCAGGCGACGAAGGCTCCGTTAAAGGCCCCCGCCGCCCCGCCGATGAGGATGCCCGTGACTATACCTAAAAGGGAAGAACCTGTGGCTTCAATGATAATCATGGCTACGCAACTCGAAAGTGCCACAAGTGACCCCACAGAGAGGTCAATGCCCGCCGTTATGATGATAAAGGTCATGCCGGCGGAGATGATGGTGTTGATGGATACCTGTCGCGCTACGTTGACCAGGTTGGGAACGGTGAGAAAGGATTTGTTCGCCAGCGACATGGCCAGAGTTATGACGAAGAGGACGCCGAACGAGCCGTAGCGGGACATGAACTTCGAAAGACCGCTTGGCAGAAGCATTTTCATAATCCTACACTCCCATTCCTGTTTGTGTTCTTATATCCGAGTCCCGAGGCGTACTCTAACACTTTTTCTTGGCTGGCTTCTCGTTTGTCTAGCGTAGCTACAAACTTTCCTTCGTGCATTACATAAAGCCGATCGCTCATGGACAGCAGCTCAGGGAGATCGGAGGAGATTAGAATGATTCCCTTGCCTTCCCGGCACAAGGCATTCATCTGCTGATACATCTCCAGTTTTGCTCCCACGTCGATTCCTCGTGTCGGCTCGTCCAGGATTATGATTTTTCCTTCCCGGGCAAGCCACTTGGCTAGGACAGCCTTTTGTTGGTTCCCCCCGCTAAGGGTGGATATATCAACGCTGTCCGAAGGGCACTTGATCGACAATTTTCCGATATATTCGGCGGAGACGGCGGATTGTCTTTTTTGATCGACGATTCCCAGCCGTGAAAGCCAGTCCATAATTGTGATCGTAATATTGTGGAGTACCGACCTGCCAGCTATCAGGCCATGTTCTTTCCTATTCTCGGGCACCATCCCCATGCCCAGGTCTCGCCCTTGTCTGGGGGAAGCGACCGAGACTTCGGTACCGCTTACTTTGATGCGCATATGCGGATCGGGGTCGGCGCCGAAAATCTTGCGAGCCCATTCGGTTCTGCCCGCCCCTACGAGCCCAGCAAGGCCTACTACCTCTCCTTGACGGAGCGAAAAGGCAAGTCCCTTCTCGCCGGAAACACTATCCTTTGCTTCCAGGAGCAGTTCTCCAGGGGTGATGGTTTCTTTTGGATAATGGTTGCCGATGGGACGGCCAACCATCCGGGCGATCAATTCAGGGAGAGAGAGTGCTCCGGCGACTCCGCTGTAGACGCTCTTGCCGTCTCGCATGACGGTAATTCGATCAGCGATGCGGAAAATTTCCTCAAGTCTGTGGGAGATATACAGTATACCTACGCCGGCTTTCTTAAGGGTCTCGATTTTTCCGAATAGGAGATTGATTTCGGTTTCGGTAAGGGATGCGGTAGGTTCATCCATTAGGATAAAACGGGCGCTGCGAGAAAAGGCCCGGGATATTTCCACTAGCTGCTGCTCAGCCATGCCAAGGTCTCCCGCCAGGGCTTTGGGGTCGAGGCTAAGTCCGAGGGTAGTAAATACTTCATCCGCTTTTTCGCTGAGTCTTTTACTGGACATGAAAAATCGGCCGATCAAGCATTCTCTGCCCAAGAAGAGGTTGTGCGCTACCGAGAGCCAGGGTACTAGGCTGAGTTCCTGGTAGATCGCTGCGATCCCCGCCTGAGAAGCGGCTCCAGGGGTCTTCAGATGAATTTCTTTTCCGTCCAGCAGAATCTGGCCTGAATCGGGCTGGAGGGCTCCGCTCAAAATCTTGAGCAGTGTGGATTTTCCAGCGCCGTTCTCGCCCAGGATGACATGGACTTCTCCCCTGTGAATGGAGAAGGAAACATCATCCAGAGCCTGGACGCCGGGGAATCCCTTGGATATGCCCAAGACTGACAGCCCAGAGATCGGCGGCTCGGAGGCCGACGGCCCATGGGTTGATGAATCTTGAGCTGGCATTCCCGAGGCTCCGCGAGGGGTCTCGGGAATGTCTATTATCTTTTTTTTATTTTCTGAACTGTCCGACATTTTTTTCTGTGACAAAGCTGACATCCATTATCTTCATAGTCTGAACCTGCTTGCCTTCGAGAACATCCTTGGCGAACTGAACGCCTATCCTTCCTATCGTGAATTTTTAACACAATTTTGCTATAAAGAATCGCGCATTATTAACTTGAACAAGTAGCTAATCTGAGCAATACTATGAAACATGGAAGTCGAAGAACTGATCAGGACGAAGTACGAGGCATTGGGACCTTCGCTGAACGAAATGAGTCGCAGAATTTGGGCGGCGACCGAAGCCAGGGCTCTTGGTTATGGCGGAGTGTCGGTTGTGGCGCGCGCCATCGGGATTTCGCGCAACTCGATCATCGCCGGGCAACGTGACATAGTGAATGGCACAAGGTTTCCTGAAGGAAGGGTCCGGATTTCAGGCGGCGGAAGAAAGGCGAACGCAGAACTCCAGCCCGACCTGCGGACGGAACTCGAGAAGCTTGTAGAGCCGCTGACGCGCGGCGACCCTGAATCACCTCTGCGCTGGACCATCAAAAGCACAAGACGGCTTGCAGAAGAGCTGGCCCGGAAGGGATACAAGGCTGGAGCTCGGTTGGTGGCCAGCCTTCTGAAAGGCCTAGGCTACAGTCTTCAGGGGAATCAGAAAACCCTGGAAGGGAAGCAGCATCCTGACCGTAACGCCCAGTTCGAATACATCAACGAGAGGGTGGCCAAGCAACTCCGTAATGCCCAGCCCGTAATTTCCGTCGATACCAAGAAGAAGGAACTTATCGGAAATTATGCCAATCGCGGTACGCAATGGCAGAAGGCGAAGAATCCCCGAAAGGTGAATGGACACGACTTCCCTGGCCCTGATGTACCCAGGGCCCATCCCTACGGAATCTATGAAATCAAAAGGAATGAGGGCTTCGTCAACGTCGGGACCGATCACGATACGGCAACCTTTGCCGTGGCTTCGATCAGGGCGTGGTGGAAGAAACAGGGAGCGAAAGCATATCCCAAAGCCAGACGACTCCTGATCACAGCCGATGCGGGAGGGAGCAATGGTGCGAGGCTGCGTCTCTGGAAATGGGAGCTTCAACGACTTGCAGACGAACTCCAATTCACGATCTCCGTTTCACATTTTCCGCCGGGAACGAGCAAGTGGAACAAGGTTGAACATCGGCTCTTCTCCTATATCAGTTCGAACTGGAGAGGGGAACCATTGAGTGACTACGAAACGGTGGTTAACCTTATCGCAAAGACCACGACGACAACAGGATTGAAGGTCTCGTGCAGGTTGGACAAAAAAAAGTATCCGATTGGCAAAAAGGTATCCAAGGAAGAAATGAATTCGCTCAACCTCGTCAGAGACGAGTTCCACGGGGATTGGAATTACTCCCTTCGCCCAAGGAATAAAAAATAGAGTTGCTCAAGTTTTTTATGCGCGCTTTCTAAAGTAGCGGAGATTCGCACAGACGATGTCGGCCATCGCTGGATCAACAAGGCAAGCGAAGCCGAAGGGATGTTGTGGGGAGGCTGCATCGAGGTGCTGAATATGATGACCGGAACTTTCGCGTGGCCGACGTTGGACGATTTTAAAGATAGAATTTTAATAATAGAGACATCTGAGGACAAACCGAGTCCCGCATACGTTGGGTATACGCTGAGGAATTACGGAATCCAGGGGATACTTCAGACTATACAAGGTCTTATCGTCGCTAAACCGAAAGCGTATTCGCTCAAAGAAAAGGCTGAACTCGATCGGGAAATCCTCGGGATCGCTGTTGGCGAATTCGGCTGCCGGAAATTGAATATTGTCACCAATGTAGATTTCGGGCATACCGAGCCGCGACACATCCTGCCTATGGGGATAAAGCTGCGCATAGATCCAACGGAAGAGAAACTCGAATTCGCCGAAGCGTTGTTTTCGGATTAGCAGTATCAAGGCGGGAGAATCGGTCTCAGACCTTGTACAAATCTAGCGAGGCTGGGAAAAGGAAAAGCCGCTCCTGAAAGCGGCTTTTTTTCGGGCTGAGAGGATTTGAACCTCCGACATCTTGGTCCCGAACCAAGCGCGCTAGCCCCTGCGCTACAGCCCGATAATGAAAAAACCCGTCAGTGAATGACGGGTTTTACGCCTTGCGGCGATCGGGAGCGACGGGGCTCGAACCCGCGATCTCCGGCTTGACAGGCCAGCGCGATAACCAGCTTCGCTACGCCCCCGTGTCATTGCTGACGAGGATGGACTATACCGGGAAAAAGGGCCTTTAGTCAATAGGAGAGGATTATAGCCCCTGACTTTTCGTCCTTCTCTTCCTTTCCTTGAGGGACTTTAGGCTGAAGAAGTGGAAGAAGATCCCCGCTAGTATACGAAGCGCGCGTGGAGGAATAGCGCAGCAAGGTATAGCCTTTCTGTGAACAAGAATAGCGGCCCGATAAGCCTCCCGGCAGGGCGAAGCTTTCGGAGAGCACTCGCAGGGTGGCGCCGCCCTCCTTGGGTTTGGCTAAGGCTGCGTGGGGGTCAGGAATTGCCGATAAAAGATAGGAAAATACCAGTTTTTCCTTGGTCAGCCCGGCTTCCGCCGACAAGGATTTGAGCCAACCCGGGGCCATGTCGGCGCCGATGGTAAAATGGCACCAGGGATATTTTTCCCTGTACTTGGGCATTACGACAGTTTGGGAGCTTTTAGGCTTGGATCGGAAGCTTGTATCGTTGCTATGACCAGCGTCGCTGCCGGGTCCTTCGAGGCTTCTGAATATGCCTGGCATGGGGCAGTCCTTGTTGTGGGGGCAGGGAGAGAGGGGCAATGCACCAAAGGATGAGAGGCCAGCTCTCAGGGCGCTGATAAAGGATCCCGAACGAGGATCCCCGGGTTCCACGAGAAGGACAGAGCCCGAATCTTTGAGGTAGCCGAGGAGTTGCCGGGCAGTGTGGGTGGCGCGCATGCCCAGGGGAACCTTACTCTTCCAGAAAAATTCATTGAACACATTGGCAGCCATCAAGAGATCGGCTTTTTCAGCCAGGGGAATGCCGAATTGATGGCGCCGCAAAACCAGGGTCCAGGGTGGAAGGCTGCCGTCCAAGCGCAGACAGAGGCTCTCGAAGACCATCAAGCCAACTTTGAGTATCCGCTCGGTCCTGTCGGTGCATATGAATGTGAGTTTCTTTGCTCTAAGATCGGGCCTCGAAAGATAGAGGGCTATGGGAAGCGTAAGGGGGCCTGAGCCCAGGTCGATTATGGTGGCTTCGTCGTCCAGCTGAAACTTCAGGGCAGGAAGAAAGGATGAGAGGCGCAGCAGGTTCCAGGGCAGGAAATAACGCAGATATGCTGAGTAATAGGCTGGAGCACTCAGGTATTCCGAGGTTCTGTGCTCCCGTTCCGAGGTGAGGTCTTCCCAGAGCGATCGAATATTTTTGCTCAGACCGAGCCTGTGATTGCGAGACAGGGGTACTATCTCGTCAAGGATGGCAGGAAGAAGATCCAAGGCGCGAAGGCAATCCGGCGCGATTGAGAATCTTTCCAGTGGCGAAAGATTTTCGCGCGCCAGCATCGTGGCGTTTGGTTTAAAGGGCGCTTGTTTGGACGGGCCAAGCTTTGAGCGGCTAGAACCTGCGCTCCTGTGATTCATGCGGTCGGGCTTTGCGTGGGTAAGATTAGGGGTCCTATGCTCTATACTACCGGGTTTTTGCGACCTAGAGTTCGCTTGTTTTTTCGGCCCACCCTCGTCCTGATTCTCCCTCGGCTTGAAGCCCCGATGGCTGTCGTCGCGGTAATTTTTCGGCATCTTCAGTCAAAACTCAGCACAACCTTGCCCGATTCGCCGGAGAGCATGGCGGCGAAACCTTTTTCAAAGTCGTCAAAGCTAAAACGGTGGGTGATGACCGGACTGATATCAAGCCCAGAAAGAAGCATGGCCTGCATCTTGTACCAAGTTTCAAATATTTCCCTTCCGTAAATTCCTTTGATAAAAAGCCCCTTGAAAATGACCCGGCTCCATTCGATGCCCGCGTCATCAGGCAGCAGCCCCAAGAGGGCTATTCTGCCGCCGTTGTACATATTGTCGATCATCTGCTCGAAGGCCTGAGGGCTTCCTGACATTTCTAGACCTATGTCGAAGCCGCCGACCATACCTAATTCATGCTGAACATCCTTGAGCGATTCCTTGGACACATTCACAGCCCTGGTTGCTCCCATGCGCAGGGCTAGCTCCAGGCGCCAGGGGTTAACGTCGGTGATAACAACGTTGCGGGCGCCCACATGCTTGGCGATGGCCGCAGCCATGCAGCCTATAGGTCCTGCTCCGGTGATTAAAACGTCCTCGCCGATCATATCGAAGGAAAGGGCTGTGTGGGTAGCGTTCCCATAGGGATCGAAAATCGATGCGATTTCGTCTGGGATAGAATCATGGACATGCCAGGCGTTGGAAGAGGGAAGTGATAAGTATTCGGCAAAGCATCCATCCCTGTTCACCCCTACTCCAATAGTATTAGGACAGAGGTGGCGCTTGCCAGCCCTGCAGGCTCTGCAGACCCCGCAGACAATGTGGCCTTCCCCCGAGACCCGCTCCCCTATATGGTAGCCTGTAACAGACCTACCCATATCAACAATCTCACCGACAAATTCATGGCCGATGACAGTGCCAGGTTTGATCGTTCGCTGGGCCCAGGGGTCCCATTTCCAGATATGTATATCGGTGCCACAAATCGCGGTTCGCTTTATCTTGATGAGTAAATCCGTGTCGCCAATCTGGGGCATGGGGACCTCTTCCATCCAAAGCCCGACCTCGGCCTTTGTCTTAACGAGAGCCTTCATATCGCCCTCCTTGTCATGCCTAGTATACCCCAGAAAGGATTTTTCCACGAGCGCCAATACGCTCGTCCACAGGAAAGCTTAAAGCAGGAAGAATAGCGCAGCTCCGCACACCGCTACCGCGGCGCCTAAAAATTCGGGGAGCCTGACCTTCTGTTTCAAAATAAAAATCGTTGGCGGAATTATGAGCACGGGAGTGAGTGCCATGAGGGTCGAGGCTGTGCCGGCCTGGGTATAGCGCACGGCGAGCAGCGAGAAAGAAACGCCCAAAAAGGGGCCGAAAATAGCCCCAATGGCGATGTTTTTAAACACAAGCCTTTCTTTGGGAACCTCTTTGAAAATTTTCCTGCCTTGCCCGAGGATAAGCACCTGGGCGGCCAGTCCGACAATAGCTGCCACGATGCGAATCTGACTGCCTGAGATTACGTCGTAATCAGCTACACCGATCTTGGAGAATATTAAGCCCGCAGCCTGGAAAATCGCGGCAAGCAGGGAGTAGATGTAACCTTTTTTCGATTCGGTCCGAAGCTCCGACTCAGGTCTTAGCTTTTTCCGTCTCGATGAAACGACGATCAATATGCCCGTAATGACAACGACCATGCTCAGCAACTGGGATGGCGTCATTCGCTCCCCCAGAAAGACGAAGGCGAGAAGTGCGGTAAAGAGGGGGGTAAGAGCTTGGAAAACAATGGCTATTCGGGAACCGACCAGGATATAGGCGTTGAAGAGAAAGAAATCGGAGATAACAAAGCCTATGAGCCCTGAAATGATAAGATAGAACCAGATCATGGCTGGCGCGTCGATGGGGAAGGGCATGCCGCGGTTTATAAGTCCCGCCAGAGAAAGAAGAAAAAACGCGAAGACGACTTTCCAGAAGTTAACTGCCAGGGCTCCCACTTTTCGCGAAGCGCTCTCGAAAAAAAACGGTCCTATAGACCAACAGACAGCGGTGGCAAAGGCAGCGAGGGCCCCCAGTTTTTCCATAGGGGCGGAGTATACTACCGGGGCTTTATTTAAACCAGGTAGTCAATGCAATTACAAAGGCTCAACTAGCTTTTGGACAAGCGCAAAGGTATGTACCGGGCAAAAAAATTTGACTTTGTTATCAGATAACTATACAGTAGAAATAAGCGAAGGAGGGAATATATGGCAATAATCACTATAGCTCGTGAATTAGCATCCCTCGGTGAAGAGACTGCCCTGGAGCTGGCTAAGATCTCCGGGTATACGCTGATCGATAAAAAATATCTGGAGGAAAAGCTCAACGCTATTGGTATCAGCGCCGAGAAAAGGGAGAAATACGACGAAAAAAATCCGGGTTTCTGGGCTTCACTGTCACAGCAGCGAGACAACTATCTTCATTATCTAAAAACAGCGATTTTAGAGGCTGCGAAGGAGAACAATTGCATCATCATGGGCAGGGGCGGCTACGCAATTTTGAGGGGAGTACCGCATGTTATATCGGTAAAGATTACCTCACCCATGGGTATCAGGGTCGAAAGGGCGAAAAAGCTCTATGAATGCGACAACAAACGGGCTTTACAGATTCTTGAAGAAAATGATCATGACAAAGGCGGTTTTCACAAGTATTTCTTCTCGACCAACTGGGTAGACGCCAGGGAATATGACCTGACGATCAATACGGGAACTACCGATCCAGTCAATGCGGCCGTAGCTATCGATTCTTTGCGCAAAGCCTATATTGGCAAGGAAAGGGAAGAGGCTGGTGTGCAGAAAGTTGCAGACCTTGTGCTTGCCCAGAATGTGGTGACCGAGATTGTCTATGCTCGAAAAATTCCTGTGCATTTCCTGGAAGCTACAGTCGAGAGGGGCGACGTAGTATTGCACGGAGTGGCTAATGCCCAGTCCTCCATCGATTCGGCGATCAACGTTGCTCATGACGTGTCCGGGGTTGAGCATGTGGAAAGCGCAATTCAGCTGGTCCAAGAATTTACGGTGATGCCTTGATCCGATGAGCTATATTGCAGGCTTACATGGAATCCTCGAACAACTTCGTAAGGGTGGAGTCGGTTGCAGCCTTCTGGTGGCCGAAGGCCAGAACGCGAAGCGACAAGGCCCGCGGGTTCGGGACATTCTCGAGCTTGCGGCAAAAAATAAACTCCCTGTTCAGCCTTCAAGCCAGGAATCCTTAGACCTCATCGATCCAGACAATAAAGGGATACTGCTATCCTTTCCTGGTTCGGAATCGGGTCCTAAAGCCAACCTGGATGCATTGCTGGCTGAGGCGCCAGTGATATGCATTGCCCTGGTGCTGGATCATATCGAAGACCCCCAGAACCTAGGGGCGATCCTGCGCTCCGCCGATGCCTTTGGCGCTATTTTTGTTGTGGTTCCGAAACGGCGGGCTTCGCCCATGAGCGACGCCGTGGCCAGGGCTAGCGCCGGCGCTTCGGCCTGGGTCCCTCTTGTGACAGTGCAGAATCTCGCCGATGCCCTTGAGAAGATCAAGAAGGCCGGTTTTTGGACCTACGGGGCCGAAATGGGGGGAGAATCCGTGGATAACTGCGATTTCGCTCAACGTAGCTGCCTTATACTTGGCAACGAGGGCGAAGGTCTCTCCCGACTGCTTGCCGAAAGGGTGGACAGGCTGGTATCCATACCCATGCAAGGCCATGTGGATTCGCTTAACGTATCGGTAGCCGCCGCGATTCTCATGCACGAGTTCCGGCGTTCTCACCGGGAATAAAAAAGCGCCGGGCTATAAGCCCGGCGCTTTCTAATGCCAGACACTCAGCCTAGCATCAATTTTAAAAACAGTAATGGTTTTTTATATGTCCCAGATCTCCCTAAAATTGTGCTCCTTTTCGCAGTAGCGGCACACAAAGGTGGAGCCTGACTTGCGCAGAAATTCGGTGGGAACGCCTTCGTTATGCTTGGGATTGGATATGCAATTTTCGTTCTTGCAGGATATCTCGTCAAAGCCATAAATTCTGGGAGGCATGGAAAGGCGGAATTTCTTGGCGACCTTTGAGTTTCTGATTAGATTGAGGGTACAGCCTGGGGCTATGGCCGCCAGCTTTTTTAAATCTTTTTCACCGAAGCTTGTTATATCGGGCAGCGAGATTATCCCCTTATAAACCTGGGGTCCCTTGAAGGAGTGGTAGACACCCTGGCTGGAGCGCACATTGAGCTTTAGGATTTTCCGCACCGCCTCGATGTTGCTCCAAATAACTTCCACAGCCTGCCCGGATGCGATGTGATCTATGACGATGCCTTCTTCCACGGGCTTAATGCCAACCTTATATTCAGGCTTTTTATGTTCCTGCACCTGGGTTTCAAGAATAAAATCCTCAACCACCTCGGGTTCCATGGCGAAGGCGCCCTCGAAGTCCTGGCCGAGAAGTCCTGAGACCATGCCGATTTCTACGATCCTAGTCCAGTAGCCGTTAGCGGACTGGGCATCCCAGCCGTTGAGCGGAAGGTCGTCCAGAAAGGGAGGAATTGTGGGGTGCATCCGGTCTCTGGGGAGCGGGTGATAAAAGCGGGTACCTTCGGGAATGAGTCCCAGCATATCCTTTCTGAAGGTTACACTACGCCGCAGGCTTGGCGCCCGTTCGAGCACCGATTCGCCCATCCGTTCAAGCTGGAGGCGGGTGAAATACCAGATCGGCGCCACCTTGTCGGAGGCCAAGTATTCGTCCAGAGACTCGAAGGTTCGAACCAAAAAGCCGTTGGCCCTCATTTTTTCTACATAATAAGGGGGCATGGATAGAAGCTCTGGCGCAATTAGATCGACTTCGACATTCTTGAAGATCCGCAAACCGTCGGCTTTAGAGTGGATGGTTCGTCCATGGTAGAGATCGCCTGTTAGGGCTAGATGGATATGATCATCCTTCCACTGTGTATGCTCGAGAAAGGAAAACTCGTCTAAAAGCTCCTGGGTTGGGTGCTCGTGCTTTCCGTCACCGCCGTTGATAAAGCCGGGCCGGGGTTTCCCCGACAGCTCCGCGTAGCGGGACAGGGCTTGCTCGAGCCAGCGGCAGGCCCCTTCCAGCTTTGTCCGCATGACAAAACAGGAATCGGCGGAATAGCCGTAGAGCATTTTCACGGCGTCGGTGATGGACTCGTTCTTGTTGAAGGAGCTGGAAGCCGCGTCAAAGACATTTGTTCTGCAGCCTAGAAATTTTGCGGCATTGCGGAAGGATTCCCTGGTTCTGGTGGAATCCTCCATGAAAATGAGGTAAACCTGATAATCTAGATCGTTGATCTTAAAGGCGCTGCAATCTCCGCCACTCATGGCAAGGGTTTTGAGCTCCCGTGACTTGCGGTACAGATACCGCTGCTCGTCCAGGGATAGATCGTTGACGACGGAAATCGTTCTGCCTTTAAAAGGGCCGCTACGTTTCATTCTAGCCTCCTGTGCTAAGGGCTTTTGGCGGCGTCAGCCGCGCCAGAGCCTCGATATGTCCTGTTTGTGGATAGAAATCAAATACATCGAGCGATTCGATGCGCCACCCTGAGGAGCAAAGATCTCCCAGATCCCTGGCCATGGTGGCATGGTTGCAGGAAACATAGCTCATTCCACCTAGTGGGGCGTTTTTTAACCATGTCCGGGTTGAGGACGATAGCCCACTTCTGGGCGGATCAGCGACTACCCAGTCTATGGCTGTAGCTGAGCCCCGGTGCGAGCGGGCTGATTCAGCCCGTATCCATTCCTCCACATCGGTGGGAACGAAGCGGGCTTTGCCTTGGCTGACGTTTTCTCTTGCTGCTTCCAGGGATTGCGTATCGCTTTCAACCAGGGTGACTTCGCTAAAGGATTCTGCCAAGCCTGCGGCAAAAAGCCCCGCTCCCGCATAGAGATCCAGGGCTCTGGTGCCCGAAAGACCCGAGAGCGCCTTTTCTACCAGCAACTCGGTCATGCTGAGGTTGCTCTGAAAAAAATGACTCAAGGGGAAACGATACTGGCGTCCTCCCACAATAGCCTGGGCCTTGGCATCGAGTCCTTCGATGGACGGCTGCCCGGACTGGGCAAAGACAATAAAGCGTTCCTTCGGTCCTATTCGGGCTTGCAGTTCCTTGGCGGGTTTGCTTTTCCTATTTTGGGCTTTAAGCCAGTTGGAAATAGCTTTGACCGCTATGGGACAACCGGGAGCCCGTATAGCATTGTCAGACCTGCGTTCCATGTATCCAAAACCCTGATCGCTGCTCACGTGAAGTTCAACCCTGTTCCTATATCCGTACGGCGCTGAAGCCACTAGACTGAATTCCTGATCGTGAAGTTTAGCTATCCGACCGAGGGATTCGGCGAAGATCTGGCCTTTTAATTTTAGTTGCTGGGAGTATTCAATATGCTGGAGAGCACAGCCTCCGCAGATGCCGAAGAGTGGGCAGAGAGCTTCAACCCGGAACGGAGAGGGCTTTACTGTTTCCAGGACGGTTGCCCTGAAGAAGTCTGTGTTTTCTTCTGTTATTTCACAGAGCAGAGTTTCTCCAGGGATACTGAAAGGGACAAAGATGACCTTTCCATTGGAGAACGCGATACCATCCCCGCCAGAAGCGAGCTTTTCGACGTTCAGGATTCTCCGATCGGCCATTCTGAAAAAGATAGTACGCCGAGTTTGATAAATTTCGCAAGTGCACTCAAGGGATTGGTGATATAGTAGAACTATGAATATACACATTCGATCACTGGGAGCCGCGGGAGAAGTAACAGGTTCTAAACACCTTGTGGAGTTTGAAGGTAAGAGAATCCTGGTGGATTGTGGGGCGTTCCAAGGCAGGAGAACTGAGTCGGATGCAAAAAACAGAGCCCTGTTAGGGGATGTCGAGCCAAGCTCGGTGGACGTAGTGGTGCTTACCCATGCTCACTATGATCACTGCGGACTTTTGCCGTACTTAGTTAAAAAGGGATTCACCGGTAATATCTTCGCTACTTCCGCAACAAGAGACCTGGCAAACCTGATTATGATGGATTCTTCCCACATCCAGGCGCGGGATGCTGATTATCTTTCCCGACAAGCATTGAAAAAGCATGAAAAATTCGACTGGAAGCCCCTGTATAACGACCTTGATGTGGTAAAGACCATGGAGCAATTTATAACGATCAATTACCACAGGCCTATCACTATAATCGATGGTGTGAGCATTGAGTTTTTCGACGCAGGGCATATTCTAGGATCGGCGTTGGTCAAAATGACCCTAAAGTCGGAAAAGGGCGAACAGCGGGTGCTTGGCTTTTCGGGCGACTTGGGCAGGAAAAACAAACCCATTATTCGAAACCCTGAACACCTCCATGGGCTGGATTATCTTGTGCTGGAAAGCACCTACGGCAACAAGCTGCATGAAAACACCAGCGATGCGGTCGAAAGACTGGCCCAGGTTGTGCGGTCCACCGCCGATGCCGGGGGCAAGGTGATCATTCCAGCCTTCGCGGTCGAGCGAACCCAGGAACTGGTTTTTACCCTCCATCTGCTGCTTGACCAGGGGAGGATCCCCGATCTTCCTATCTGGGTTGATTCTCCCATGGCGGTGGATGCGACGGGTATCTTCCGTGTTCATCCTGAATGTTATGACAAAGAAACCCACGACGCATTTACCACCCACTCTAAAAATCCCTTCGGCTTTGCCAGCCTGCATTTTTCCCGAAGCGTGGAAGACTCTAAAGCCCTCAATGTGGCAAAGGAGCCTATGATTGTCATTTCGGCGGATGGAATGTGCGAAGTGGGGCGGATTCAGCATCATCTTATCCACAATATTTCGAATGCTCAAAATACAATACTTATAGTGGGCTATATGGCCGAGGGAACCTTGGGACGCAGGATCATGGACGGGGCTAAGGAAGTGAGAATCCATGGAGATTTTTACAAAGTAGCCGCCAATGTAAAAACCATTGATGCCTTTTCAGCCCATGCAGACTGGCAGGAAACCTTAGCCTGGCTTTCGGAGACGGAAACCCAAAATCTCAAAAGTACCCTCCTGGTTCATGGAGAGTCCAAGGCTCTCGAATCTATGAAGAATAAGCTCTTGGAAGCCGGCTTGTCCGCGGTGGAAATAGCAAAGCTGGGTCAGCGTTACGCACTGGCATAAATCTAGGCGTTCCTTGATGGACAGGTTATATGCGGGCATCGATATTGGAGGACAAAGCCTAAAAGGAATAGTTCTAGATCAGGCTGGGAATCTGCGGATCGAGGCGGTGAGGAGCACCCCTGCCCGTGAGGGAAGGGAAGCGGTGCTTCGCAGTATCGCGAATTTGATAACCGAACTTTCACAGATTGGAACGCTTGCTTCCTTGGGTGTAGGTACGCCAGGCGGTGTGGACAAAAAGGGCGTGATCGTAGGCATGGCGGCAAATATCGATGGCTGGGAAGGAACGGAATTAGGGGAAGCTCTCTCTGAGGTGGCCGGCGCCCCCTGCGTTGTTCGCAACGACGCCAATATGGCTGCTTTTGCCGAATGGAGCGCTCGCTCAAACAATTCATCGGCGCTTCTGTTTATTGGCCTTGGGACCGGCATAGGCGGCGGTTTTGTGGAGGATGGTCGAATCCTGGGTGGTTGTAACGATAGGGCAGTGGAGATAGGTCATTGCGTTATCGAGCCGGGAGGCAGGAGCTGCGCCTGCGGCATTTCAGGCTGCGCCGAAGCCTATGCCTCAGGTCCTTCAATAGGAAGAATAGCCGCCGATCTGGCGCTTGGCAGGGACGCTCGATTGGGCAGCTTAGAACCACAGGGCTTCGAAAAATCCTTTGAAGGCTCCGCGCTGGCGGCCCGCGCAAGGGCTGGGGAAGACCTGAACGCTCGCGACGTGTACGCCGCGTATGTCACTGGCGATCCGCTGGCTAGACTCGTCGACGCGGTGGCCCAGGCGGCACTTGCGCGGGCCGCCGCTATTGGTTTGGCACTCCTAGCCCCTGACACGCTCGTCGTAGGTGGCGGTGTTATCGAAGGAGCTCCGCATCTCTGTTCCAACCTGCAGGAACTTCTGCCAAACCTAGTTTATCGCGATGCGTGGAAGGATTGTCGGGTCGAAAAAGCCAGGTTTTTACATAAGGCCGGGCTCTATGGAGCAGCGCTCTACGGAGCAGCCCAGATTGAAAGCCGTAAAAATCTGACCGCACTGGCGGCCAGGGTTTTGGAGCTGTCACTCATGGAGCGACACTAGGGATCAAAATTAAAAAGGGCAGTTCAAAGCGATCCTTTGCCCTCTTGTGCTATTGTTCAAGCATATCGATTTTTTCTATCCGTTCCTCGTGTCTTCCCCCCTGGAAGCTGGCGTTTAAAAATACCTCTAAGAGGTCTTCAGGTCTTTCTCTATACTGGACCCTGCCGCCTAGTGCGATAAAGTTGGCGTTGTTGTGTTCCTTGGCCATGAGGGCGGTGAAGCTGTCGTGGATGAGGGCGCATCGAATGCCCTTGTATCTGTTTGCCGCGATTGAAATGCCGATACCGGTTCCGCACAGAAGAATGCCTAAGTCAAAGCCTCCCTGCTTAAATTCTTGTATCGCAACCTTAGCCATGTCTGGGTAATCCACCCTTTCTTCGGTGTCCACCCCGAGGTTTTTAACGGTATGGCCTTTTTGAGATAACCAGGTGGCGATTCTTTTTTTTAGGTCGACTGCGCCATGATCATTGGCGATTACAATATTCATATATCCATAATACCCATGAACGAGGATAGACGCAACATTGAAGTGAAAGCTCCTGTGGACAGCGTTATTTGTTTATGGAGGCTTGCTGGCGATGAGCAAAGTAGTGGCCTTGTGCCTATGTTTGTGGGCTTGCTCCCCAAAACCAACGGGTATCTTCGCGCCCCTGGGCGATATTCGCCCCCCAGCGGTGCTGGATGCAGGGCAGACCGATAGTCAAAGTTTTACCATTCTCTTCGATGAAGATGTCCTACCGGTTATTTCAAGCTATGCCTTCGATCCTTCGGACATTTCAGTTACGCCTAACGCCGAAGGTCCCGTGCTCAAACTTACGCTCAATCCCGAGGCTGAGCCTGGCATAGACTGCAGCCTATCTGGGGAGGTTAAAGACACTTCGGGGAATAGCACTCGATTTCTCTTCGGTTTTGTTGGATACAACGCTTCACCTGCACGATTACGGCTCAACGAGGTGCAACCAGGAAAAAACACAGCAGCCAGCAACTTCCACAGGGATTACATCGAACTTTTGACAGAGGAGCCTGGCAATCTAGGGGGAATCCAGCTTCAGTGGTCTAGTTCGGTAAAACTGATCAGCTATACTTTTCCGCCCTGCCTGGTCCAGGCTGGAGAGTTGATTGTCCTGCATTGCTCCCCTGAGGGCATTCCAGAAGAAGTCGATGAATCCGACACTGACGTATCACTCTCGGGGGGAGTGGACTCAAGCCCAGAGGGCAGAGATTTTTGGTCTGATGCAGGGGTTATCCCCGACGGGACTGGGATCATCGTACTACGGTGCAGAGCGGGAGCTCCCGTGGAGGATGGTCTTTTCTTTGCTGAGCAGGGTAAAACTGGCGAATTAGATTCTACAAAAATTGCCGGTCTCCTTGATGAGATGGTAGCCCAAGGAGTATGGGGCTGTTCCGATCCACCGCTCTGGGAAGATGCATTGTTGTGGAAGGCTTCCAGCTCCAAACCCCTTCATTCCTCCGGAACGGCTTTAAATGGCAGGGATCGCTGGTTTGTCGGTGATAGTGGATCTCAAAGCCCGGGCTTTGTCGATCCGAAAAAGCCAAGCTCAAAAAGCGTCAAGAAGTCCGGGTCTTCTAAATGATAGTAAAATCGGAGGAGTCGGCGAAGATCAAACCTTGATAAAGTTCTCGATCTCGTGTTTAGGCACTGCTCCAACCTTTTGTTTGATCATTTGTCCATCCTTGAAGTAAAGAAGTGTAGGTATGGAGATGATGCCATATTGGGAAGCTATGTCACCCTCGTCGTCGACGTTTAGTTTGCCGACCTTGACTTTTCCCCTGTAGGTTTCCGCGATCTGGGCTAATGCGGGGGCTATCATTTTGCAGGGCATGCACCACTCGGCCCAGAAATCGACAATAACCGGAATTGGGGACTCCAGCACTTCCTCCTGGAAATTCGCAGATGTCAGGGTGACTTCGACGCTCATGACTGCTCCTTGATATATGGTGGATCAATTTCTTTGTGCTTTACGATAGTATAGTCAAAGCGGGGTATCATGGTCAAATAGATTAGTCGGCTCTCAATCTTGCTAGAGTTTCACATACCCTATTTTTACTGGCTGACCTTGGTTTTTTCTATACTTGCGAAAATATGAAAAAAGGCTAATACTTTTAAATATGTTTATCAATAATTTTTAATACAGTAAGGAGCTAAAATAATGAAAGCATCCGGCAATTCCTGGACTTTTGCCCGAATAGGCGGCGTCGACCAGGTGGTTATCAAGAGGGGAGAAGATATCGCCAATCTTGCTTCCCTGGATCAAAAACTCTGGGCAGCGCTTGCTGTGCCTGCCGCCCAGCCTGGGATTAGGGAGAGTCTTGACTACCTGGATGCGGATAAGGATGGGAAAATCAGGGTTCCTGACATTCTCCGCTGTGTCGAAGAGCTCAAGGCCAAACTGACTAACCTGGATTGTCTGTTAGACGGTAGCGATCTGCTTTTGGTGACTCAGCTCGCCGACGAAGGGATAAAAACCACCATCGCTGAAGTTGTCTCGATCAATGGAGGAGATTCCGGCGAGCCCAGGGTGGATTTGACGAGCCTGGATAAGGCAATTGCCTCATTTTCTGCCCTTCCTTTTAATGGAGATGGGGTGGTCGTTCCAGCATCGGCGAAGGAAACAAAGCTAAAAGCATTTTTAGAGTATCTTATCGCCCAAGGTTATAAAGCCGACGATGCTAGTGGTACCTCAGGCGTCAATGCCCTGGCGCTGGACAAGTTCCTCGCCGATCTCGAAGCGTATAAGTCCTGGTCAGTCGAGCTTTCAACGTTCAAGGATGCTTTTTCAGATCAAGCCCTGGGAGAAAAGGCGGCCGCCCTATTAAAGCAGATTAAAGAACCCGTGGCCGATTACTTTAGACGATGTAGAGTCTTGGCAATGTCTAAGTCGCCCACTGCTGTCGCAGGCCTGGAGGCAGCCATGGCTTCGGCACTCGCAAAGAACCTCCCTGCCGATGCTCCGGAGCTCGCCCAGCTCCCGCTGGCGCTGCCCAACAGCGAAGGGCTTCTCTACCCCGATGCCGCGATGCATCCCAATTACGCCACGGCTGTCGTTGAATTCCTCACAATCATGGGAGCCGACGCGAATAAGGCTGTTTGCCAGGCTGCGTGGGAGGAGTATGTCGCCCGCGTCGAGACGTACGCGGCCTGGTTGGGCAAAAAGCCGTCGCCTGAAGTCTGTACCCTAGGCAAAGCGGTGCTTGCCGGCTCCGCCGATCTCAATCAAGTAGATGCTGTCAGGGCGCTCATCGAAAAGGACGTGGCTAAGGCTGCTGATGCTGAAGCCTTAAAAAACCTGAAAACCTTTCTTTTTATAAAAAGGGATTTTATCGTTATTCTCAAGAACTTTGTCAATTTTGACAATTTCTATCTGCGTAAGAAGGGCATTTTTCAGTCTGGCAAGCTCTTTTTGGATGCCAGGGAGCTAGAATTCTGCATGGACGTAAAAAATCCCGCAGCCCACGGCACCATGGCCGGCCTGGCATCCATGTACCTACTCTATTGTGACCTCAGCCAGAAGAACGGCAAAAAGAAATCGATCGTGGCGGGTCTAACCGCCGGGGATGCGGACAACATTTTTGTTGGCAGAAACGGAATTTTTTACGACACCGATGGTGAAAGCTGGGATGCGGTGATAACTAAGGTGGTTACCCAGCCTATCAGTATACGAGAAGCCTTTTTTAGCCCCTATAAATGGCTGGTGAAAACTCTCGAAGACATGGCGATGAAACGGGCGGCTTCGGCGGAAGCAGCCAACATGGGCAAAATGAAGGCTGCGGGGGAGACCGCTGCCCAGGCGGGTAAAACCGATGTCAAGCCAGAGCAGGCTATTCCTAAAAAAATGGATGTCGGCACCGTAGCTGCCATCGGTGTAGCCCTGGGCAGCATCGGTGCCATGGTAACTGGAATACTCTCTCTCTTCGTGGGAATGGGTATTTGGATACCAGTCGGCATTATCGGAATACTGCTCTTCATTTCCGGCCCTTCAATGATCCTTGCCTACATGAAACTCAGAAAACGCAATATCGGCCCCCTGCTCAACGCCGAGGGCTGGGCGGTCAATTCGCGGCTCAAGGTCAACGTACCCTTCGGAGGAAGCCTGAGCCATCTTGCCGCACTCCCCCCAGGGTCAAATCGCCAGCTGGTCGATCCCTTCGCTGAAAAGAAAAAGCCCTGGGGACTTTATATAGCCATAGTACTCGTGGTCGGCGCGCTGGTGGCAGCGTATTTTTTGGGTTGGCTAGGCTTTATCCCTAGTCTTGGGAGGTAGGAAGCCAGATTACAGCATCCATACGGTACAAATGCTTTTAAATGATCTTTCCGGCGGCGATGACTCTTGTTATACTGCGGCGTTGAAAAAAATTGCCCACATGAGCTTGCCCGGGCCTTCAGCCTGGCGGCTCATGCTCCCTCCCTTTATCGATGGGGTAGATCAACTACTCCTACGCCAGAAACATCCAGGTGAAAGAGATGCCGCGGTGCTTATCCTCCTCCATCCGCATGAAGGTGCGCTAGGTTTCCCTCTTTTAGAACGGCCTCGAGAGATGCGGCACCACCCTGGGCAGATTGCGCTGCCCGGTGGCGGCCTTGAGCTGGGTGAAACTGCCGCGGTTGCAGCGATTCGAGAAACTCAGGAGGAATTAGGCGTATCGGTGCCAACCTCCAGCATTCAAGCTGCGTTGAGCCCAATTTTCGCCATCCCTTCAAACTATTGGGTATATCCATTCGTAGCTTGTGTGGAAACACCGCCACGCTACAGACTCAACGGCGGCGAAGCTAGTTCGTATTTTGAAGTAGCTTTAGCTGATCTTCTTAATTCCACAAACCGTTGCAGCTTTTCATTGGTTAGAAACGGCAAGACCTGGGATGTCCCTTGTTTTCGTTTCGGCGATAAAATCGTCTGGGGTCTCACCGCCATGATCCTGGCTGAATTCGCCCAGCTCGCGACATCCTGTACGTAAAATGTTTTCTTGACGCCTCGGTAAATTCTAGCAAAACTGTCGTATACTACGCCGATGCCGCGCAATTAAAGGAGAATAGAGCGATGGACGCAGCCTTCAGTGTAAAGAATCCCGATTTCCGTACCAGCCCCTACACGGGCATGACTAAGCGGCATTATATAGAATGCGCTAAATATCTGCTCGAACGGGCATTTATCCATGTGGCTGATAAGGATGCTCCCTTCGCCTTTCCCATCGTGCCCGGGAAAACCTATCCCCAGGCTGATTCGCCCGCCTGGCGCTTCCGGTCTCTGGAATTCGAATCGTATGAACGTACCTTAACCTTGGCCGCACCCTTAATGCATGTGGAGCCCGAAGTGGAGATCCGAGGCATAAAACTCAGGGATTATTACTGCAATCAGCTTTACAAGATGTTCACCCCTGGCAACCCCCAATCCCTGCCGTTGCCCGAAGAAATGCCCGATGCCACCTACCAATTCACCTGTGAATTCGGTGGTCTTTTCAAGACCCTCCTTTTGCTGCCCGACGTGATCTGGCCTTATTTTACTAAAGCGCAGAAAGACGAGATGGCCGTCTGCATTTCCAAATGGGCACACCACCGTACTACCCAGAACAATTGGCGGATTTTTAACCTGGTGGCTTTGTCTTTTTTAAAAAAACACGGATATGAGATCGACGAAGAGCTACTTAAAAGCCATCTTTTATGGGTAGTCTCCTATCATTCCGGCGAAGGCTGGTACCTGGAACAGACCTACAACTATTACACGATCAGCCTCTTCATCGTGTACGGGACAATCTGGTGCAGGGCCTTTGGCGATGAGCACTATCCTGAAATAGCCGCGACTATCGAGCGCTCTGCCCAAAAAATGATGAAAACCTATCCCAACTTCTTTGCTCGGGACGGCTACATCAATATGTGGGCCCGCTCGATCTGCTACCGTACCTGGGTCTCCGGCGGTTTTCCCGTATCGTTCATGCTCAAGGATGGCTCGCCTCTGGACCCGGGCTGGGCTAGGCGCCTCTGTTCGGGCTCCATACTCCAATTTGTTTCCCGGGAAGATTTCTACCACAACGACATACCAGCCCTGGGTTTCTACGGGCATAAAGAGTTCATGCTCCAGAATTACTCCTGCCCCGGCAGCCCTTTCATTATGTTTCTGCCCTTTATCTGCCTGGCACTACCCGACGACTCGCCCTTCTGGACGGCCACCGAGAACGAGGGTTTCTGGCCGGCTCTTGGCGACGAATCCAAGGTTTCTGTGCTGGAAAAGCCCGGCCTTGTTTTGGTAAATCACGGAAAGACAGGCGCTTCCGAAATAGTGCCCGGGAAAACCTACTACGACGACCCCAATTATTCGAAACTTGCCTACAATACCCACTTCCCTTGGGAGGATCATGATCCTGCGGGTGGCACGGCTATGGAATACGCCTTCAGAAGTCTGGACCCCCGGGACCTGCGGGGCGAAGACATTAACTTCTACCTCACTGGCAAGACCATCAAGAACGAGGCGGCTGCCAAGGCCGATTACACAATCTCGAAGAGTATGGTCTACAATGGAATTAGGGGCGGTGTTTTGTATCGACAGGCTATCATGCGCCAGCCTCCTAACAATGGCGTGGGCTATATCCTCGATCTGGCAGAGTTCAGCCTCCCAGGCGGAGTGCTGCGCGTGGACCGCTCACGCCTAGCCTTCGAGTACGAACTTACCCTGGGCTGCTATGGTTTGCCCCATCTGGGCGGCAAGCCTGCATTCACCCAGGCCTTTGCCGACACGCGCCGCAAGGTCATAACCGCGGCAATTCCCGGCAGGCGCGTCGCCCTCGTGACCTATGTCGGCTGGGACGACCTTGCGGCGCGCGTTCATTCAGAACGCAACGCCGAAACCGACGAGAGCACCGTCATTTACGCCCACAAGAAGCGTCTGGCTAAAAACCCAGCCATGGAACTCATGATAAGTGTCCTCCTGCACCGAACTGACGATGAGGCGTGGACCGAGGAGGAATTGGACCCTGTGAAGTCCATCGAGATCATGGACATCACACCGCGCTACTCTGCCCTGGGCGCCCGCCTGGAACTAAGGGATGGCAGGACCATGATGGTGGATTTCGCTGACATAGACGGTGAGCGGCGATGCTGAGAGCACTAGATCCCGAATGAAAAAAGGCTGTCTCAGGAATACCCTGGGACAGCCCCTTCAGAAAAATTGCTATTTCTGTCTATTTATTTCTTGACGATCGCCGAAAGCACCTTTTCCTTGTCCAGTTTCTTAGTGCAGAAGAACCAGTCGTAGCAGGTTACATCCTCATCCTTGCCCTCCATTCTGTCCTTGGCTACGCCGCAAGAACCAGCGGTAGGCACTATCGCGTCATCGCCTGGTCTCCAGTCGGCGGGCGTGGCAACATTGAACGCATCGGCGGTCTTGAGCGCCTGAACAACCCTGAGAAGCTCGTCGAAATTACGTCCGAGGGAGAGAGGATAGTAGATGATTGTCCTGATTATTCCCTTGGGATCGATGACAAAGACGGCGCGGACAGCCTTGGTGGTCGCCTCTCCGGGCTGGATCATGCCGTACTTGCGGGCTACTTCCATGGTAATGTCTTCGATAAGTGGGAACTTTACCTCCACGTTTTTCATGCCCTTGTATTCGATCTTTTCCTTGAGCGTTCTGAGCCAGGCGATGTGGCTATACAGACCGTCAACGGACAAGCCAACCAGTTTGCAGTTAAGTTCCTCAAACTTGGGTTCCAGAGTGGCAAAGGTCATAAACTCCGAACTGCATACTGGGGTAAAGTCGGCGGGATGGCTAAAGAGGATCACCCAGGATCCCTCATACTGTTTGGGAAAATCAATCTCGCCCTGGGTTGTTACGGCCTTGAATGCTGGGGCTTTTTCCCCGATCCGGGGCATGGCTTCGACTTTGGTTTCTACCTGTTCCATTTTATTTCTCCTTATTGTGGGCGTAGCGCCCTGTTTGCTAATATATGAGCAATAACCATGCCAAGTTTGAACGATAAAAAACAGCGGAAAATAAAGGGTTTTATCGCGGTATAAATCCGGGGGCTGACAAGTACACCGAAATATCGGTATACTTGCACCGAAATAGCGGTTTCACCGAAATTTGTTGAGACACTGGAATGGAGGAAGCATGAATCGAGGAGACAGGACAAACCTGAGCCCAGAAAAAACTTTGGAAATCGTCCTGGAGAGCATTGGGGAGTTGGTGGATTACGAACTTGCGGTCGTGCTCATGCTCGAAGGCTGGAACAAGCTATCGGTCAAGAAAGCCCGCGGGCCTCTGGCCGGCTCGCGGCTTTCGAGCTATTCCATAACCCTGTCTCAGCGCCCGGACCTGGTGGATCTGCTCCATGTCGGAGCCCCCCATCTCTTCGGGTTGGAAGAAGATCACATCGACACCTATGCCGAAGTGCTGGACCTGCCTCAAGGCCATTCCTGTCTCGCGTCTCCCCTCATGCTGGAAGGCAAGCCCATCGGTCTTCTTACCCTTGACCACAGAACCTGCGGGGTGTTTTCCTCGGAAATTGTCCGTTTTATAGGCGCCATTTCTAGGCTTATCGCTGTTGCCCTCGCCCAAGCCGAGGAGGCTGGAGCGTTGAAGGAAGAAGCCAGCCGTCTGGCCGAGGAGCGAAACCGCTTGCTCGGAGCCGATGCGGAGGTTTTCAAGAACCTCGCGGGCAACTCTCCCGCCTGGCTCGAGGTTCTGGATTCTCTCAAGCTGGTGGCAGCCACCGATAGCCCTGTCCTTCTCCAGGGAGAGACGGGGACCGGCAAGGAAGAAGCCGCCCGGCTTTTACACAGGCTCTCGGCACGAGCGGGGAAGCCCTTTGTGGCGATCAACTGCTCGGCCCTTCCTCCTGCACTGGCCGAAAGTGAGCTTTTCGGTCATGAAAAAGGCTCCTTCACTGGAGCCCAGACTTTGCGCAAGGGACGCTTCGAACTCGCCGACGGGGGAACACTCTTTCTGGATGAAATCGGTGATCTACCGGCTGAAATCCAGCCTAAACTTCTGCGGGCGATCCAAGAAGGCCGTTTCGAGCGGGTAGGAGGCGAACATTCGGTATCCGTGGATGTGCGAATTATCGCGGCCACCCACAAGGATCTATCCCTGGCGGTTGAGAATAGGGAGTTCCGGGAGGATCTTTTTTACCGTATTGCTGTTTTTCCCGTGCGATTGCCCCCCTTAAGGGAGCGCGCGGGAGACACCGTGCTCATCGCCGAGCTCTTTCTCTCCCGCCTAAGAGCCAGACCCGGATGGGAGGGCTTGCGTTTCCAAGCCGATGCCCTTGACCTTATCGAATCCAGGACTTGGCCGGGCAATGTGCGCGAGCTGCGAAACGCCATCGAACGAGCCGCCATCCTTTCCCGGGGCGGGGCTATCGGAGCCCAGGAGCTGGGTGGCGCAGGGGGAACAAACGGAGCAGGTGGAGCAAGCGCTCGAGCTGCAGTAGTTGGCGCGGCCGCTACCCGCGGCTCTGCCGAGACTTCAAATGAAGTTAACCAGGCCTCAGACCGCTCCGCTTCTTCCACAACCCTGGATGAAGCCCAGCGATACCATATCCTCGAGGCCTTGAAGCGGTCTGGGGGCAAGATATATGGCCCCGGCGGAGCCGCCGCCAGCCTCGGTCTCAAGCCCAGCACCTTGCAGAGCAAGATGAAGAGGCTTGGAATTTTGGCTGCAGAAATTAAGAGAGTTTGAAGAATCGGAGACTGTCGCTATCTTTACTCTTCATTTTCTATAAATTCTGATATGGGGCGTTTTAAAACTTCGGCAAGCTTCCTCGCTACATTTAACCCCATAGAGCGCCGCCCGTTCTCGATGGCGGAGATATTCGCAGCGGCGATGTTAGTCATATTCGCAAGTTGAGCTTGGGTTAAACCAGCGTTTTCTCGCCTTATCCGAAGCGAGATTCCCGGGTGCCAAGCAGCTTTCACGTCGCGGTACCACTTAGAGTCTTCGGGAGCGATGAACCCCTTTTCATACAAAGCCTCTTCGACGATATGAGCCATGGGGTCAATCTCCTTCACAGCTACGAGGATCCTCGATACCTTCTCCGCAGATACGGAGATGAGTCTTCGATTACTTTTAATATGGCGCGTTTTCCCTACTACCGGCATATTCAACCTCCACAAGTACACTACCTTTATCATTACGCCATACCGCTACCCATGAATATGATAAGTGGCAGTGATACACTTCGTCACCAAGGAATGTTATCATAATTGATAACATTGTCAAGAATAAAGGAGCGGATTCGATCAAATATTGCCACCAATCATTTCCGCCTAATGTAAATAGGCGGAATTAGTATGCTGTTTTGCCGGGAACTTCAGGAATTGATAGTATTCGATGCGAAATTTATTTACACTAAATACTAATAATTAAAATTCGTAATTATAATTTTGACAAACATTAAATTATATGGTATTCTGTCAATATCGTATGGAGGACTCATGATCGGAGATAGGATCAAGCGAAAGCGGCAAGCTCAGGGGCTGTCGTTGCAGGATCTTGCCGATCGACTGGAAGGGCTTGGTATAAAGCTCAGCCGAGCGGCTTTGTCTAGTTATGAAACTAAAAAATCCTCACCCAATGCCAAGACGCTATGGGGGATAGCCAAAATCCTCGATACGACGATGGATTATTTTGTTGTTGAGAGCGACGCGGAGATCGTTCTTCAAGGATTCCGTAAGAAGGCGAGCCTATCGCAAACCAAAGTCGAGCAGATCAAGTCCTACATCTACGATGAGATCGAAAAGAGGGTAGAACTTGACTCGATCCTTGGGGAGGAAGCTCCACAAGATTCGCCGGTTCAGCGAATGGTCTCATCGTCTGATGAGGCTGAAGATGTGGCAATCGAGCAGCGTACTAAATGGAAACTCGGCGATCAGCCGATCGCAAGCGTGACGTCACTCCTTGAAGCGAAGGGTTGGTACGTCCTGCAGATCCCCGATGAACAGAATTTCGATGGTATGGCAGGCTATATTGAATCAACCAATAGGCCTTTTGTCGTTTCAAGGTTAGGGATCGCGACCGATCGCATTAGGCTTAATCTTCTCCATGAGGCGGGGCATGCTTTCGTCGCGGCTAAGGACGACAAAGCAGGCGAAAAGGCAGCTTTTCGCTTTGCGGCATCCTTTCTCTATCCTCGAGAACGAGTACGGGAAGAATTTGGACATAAGCGGACTTCCGTCGATGTAGAGGAACTCCTTGTCGCAAAGGCACGCTACGGCTTGAGCATGCAGGCGATAGCGTTCCGACTTCGGGACCTGGATGTGATTAGCGAGTCCCATTATATACTTATGTGCCGCTATTTTAGCGGTATGGGTTTCCGAGTCGAGGAGCCGGGATCGAGCGAGCTTAAATTTGAGGAGTCCCCAATGGTCTTCAAGCGCAAGGTACATCGAGCCTTGTCGGAAGGGCTCATTTCCTCAGGTGACGCCGAGCGGTTCTTGCCCGGCTTTCGACCATCCCTGAACTCCCCTGCGCGCCTATCCTCACTGGAAATCAAACGCCTCCTCTCTCTTTCGAATGAGGAGCGCGACAAGGTGCTCGAGGCATCGGCCCAGGCCGCCCTTAAAATCTATGCGGATGATGAGGTAAACATCTCAGGGGCGATTGATGACATCATCGAATATTCCTAGGAGAGGCGAAGTCTGGATTGTCGACCTCGATCCAACCCGCGGGGCTGAGATACAGAAGCAGCGGACCGCCGTGGTCATGAGCACTGATAGCCTAGCTAAATTGCCAATTCACATAATTGTTTCCATCACCGGATGGAAGTCGAGCTTTGCCTCATCAATCTGGTTCTACAAAATTGTACCCATGAAAAAGAACGGCCTTATCAAGGAGTCCGGCGCTGACTCCTTGCAGCTGCGCTCGGTTTCCCGTGAGCGCTTTATCAGAAAAATCGGAATACTCGATGCAGAGCAACTTGAGGAGATCGCCTATCGTGTGGCGTTGTGCATCGGGCTCAAGCCGATATAGCCTAAGGCGAGTTAGTTGTAGGAGAGCAGGAATTTTCACGCGACTGTCTTCATTGAATTTTTGTATTTTTATTGTGATCCTAATTACTTCAAGTATAGCATGAAAATATTACTGTAGGTGTTTAAATTTTTGAAGTGTGCCCCTTTCGGTGAAAACCCCTATGATTCTCTGTTGATAACAGTGTCGGACCAAGGATGAAATTTTTCTAATATGTGAAAGTATTTACGGGGCTATGGCCTAATTCCTTATGTATTTGTGCTAAAATATTCATTCAGTGTAGGTTTCTTTTCTTAAGGAGGCCTGAGGTTTTGAAAGGTGCACTTGAGAATGTTCTTTCCCGAAAGGTGCTGATCGTTTTTTCCCCTTCACTCGATTCTTCCACTGCTGCTCGGAATGAGTTGCGATTCAGTCGTTTCGCAAATATCCTCCGAGAGGCTGGATTTGCTTCGAAGCACGTCAAAGCGGACAGCTTGTTGTGTCTTGACGAGCTCATTGGTCGCTCTCACCCCGATATAGTTTTTAGCGCAACCGACCACCTGCCCGATGCCGAAGGAAATCCTGTGAATGTCCATGGCTGGCTGGAGCAGCGTAATATCCCCTATGTGGGCTCCCCGCCCGGGGTAATAGAACTCGCCTTGCTAAAAACCGCGTTAAAACGGAAATGGCTGGCCGACGGTATCACGACGCCCGGGTTTCTCGCCCTTGACTTCTCGGCGGGGCCAATGCCCATCGATGAGGAAAACCTTCCTCCCTTTCCTTGCATTGTAAAACCTTCCGACTCAGGCAATTCGCGGGGTATCACGAAGGATTCGGTCGTTTTCGATATACAGGGATTAAAAGCCCAGCTAAGGCTCGTAGCAAAGGAATTCCGGCATATACTCATCGAGCATTATCTGGGGCTCTATCCGGATTTTCGCGAAATCACCTGCGCATGTATCGGCAATGACTCGGAACGGCTCCTCATGCCAGCAGAGCTTGGATTCCTCAAGCCAGAGGGTCTTCATGTCATAACCAATGAGGACAAGAATAGCGAAAGGACTGAAGCACGGGCATTGGCTGATGTTGGGATGATGGAAGCAGCAAAGGTCTTTGCGGGGAGAGCTTTTGCCTCCACGGGCGTTAGGGATTATTCACGCTGCGATATGGCCTTTGCATCAGGGAAATTTTGGGCTATAGAGGTGAATGGACAACCTATGATCCCTGACTCCTGGTTTGAATCTTGCGCCCGCTACGCAGGGCTTGACGAAAAGCGGTATATAACAGCAATCATCGAAGCGGCGATTCGTCGGGTATTTACCGAAGCTTGACAAATAGACCAAGAATTCCGGGGCATGAGAGGCATGGACTTAAACCTTATTAAAAGACCCTGCCCGGAGGCAGGGTCTTAGAACCGTTTAGACTAGGACTATTAGTATTAGTAATCCATTCCGCCCATGCCGCCCATACCACCGCCACCCATGCCGCCAGGAGCGGGGGGAGCCTTGGGCTCGGGCAGGTCGGTGACCGCGCACTCGGTGGTTAAGAGCAGGGCCGCAACGGAGGCGGCGTTCTGCAGGGCGCTGCGGGTAACCTTGGCAGGGTCGATGATACCAGCCTTCATCATGTCCACCCATTCACCCTTCGCGGCGTCGAATCCTACGCCCTTCTTGGAACTCTTTGCCTTGTCAGCGATGATGGAACCATCCACGCCGCCGTTCTCGGCGATCTGGCGGATGGGTTCTTCAAGCGCGCGCTTGACGGTCCTGAAACCTACTTTCTCGTCGTCAGAGAACTTGCTGATGTTGTACTTCTCCAGGGCGAGGGCAGCCTGGATAAGGGCGATACCGCCGCCGGCCACAATGCCTTCATCGATAGCGGCACGGGTAGCGGAGAGGGCGTCCTCGACTCTGTGCTTCTTTTCCTTCATCTCCACTTCGGTGGCTGCGCCGACATTGATGACGGCCACGCCGCCGGCGAGCTTGGCCAGGCGCTCCTGGAGCTTCTCGCGGTCGTAATCGGAGGTGGTTTCCTCGATCTGCTTCTTAATCTGGGCGATGCGGTCCTGGATGTCTTTCTGCTTGCCGGCGCCGTTGATGATGGTGGTGTTGTCCTTGTCCACTTTAACGGTCTTAGCATTACCCAGCTGGGACACCGAGGTGTTCTCGAGCTTGAGGCCGAGTTCTTCAGAAACAACCTCGCCGCCGGTGAGTATGGCGATGTCCTCGAGCATGGCCTTGCGGCGGTCGCCGAATCCGGGGGCTTTGACAGCGCAGACGTTCAGGGTGCCTCGGAGGTGGTTGACGATGAGGGTGGCCAGGGCTTCGCCTTCAATATCTTCGGCGATGATGAGCAGGGGCTTGCCGGTCTGGGCAATCTTCTCGAGCAAGGGAAGAAGATCCTTCATGTTGGAAATCTTCTTGTCGTGGATGAGAATGAGGGGATTCTCGAAGACTGTGGTCATGGAATCGCGGTTGGTGACGAAATAGGGAGAGGTATAGCCACGATCGAACTGCATACCCTCGACGAAGTCGATGGTGGTGTCCATGGTCTTGGACTCTTCAACGGTGATTACTCCGTCCTTGCCCACTTTTTCCATGGCATCGGCGATCTGGCTTCCGATGGCCGTGTCGTTGTTGGCCGAAACGGAGGCTACGTTGGCGATTTCCTCTTTCTCGATAATTTCTTTGGAATTCTTCTTGATTTCTTCCACGGCAACGGTGACTGCCTGATCGATGCCCTTCTTGAGCGCCATGGGATCCATGCCGGCGGCTACGGCCTTGAGGCCTTCCTTGACAATGGAATAGGCGAGCACCGTGGCGGTGGTGGTTCCGTCTCCGGCAATGTCGTTGGTCTTGGTGGCTACTTCCTTGAGTAGTTGGGCTCCCATGTTCTCATAGGGGTCTTCCAGTTCGATTTCCTTGGCGACGGAAACGCCGTCCTTGGTTACCGTGGGGGCGCCGAACTTTTTGTCGAGGAGGACATTCCGGCCTTTGGGGCCGAGGGTTACCTTAACCGCCTTGGAAATTGTCTCCACGCCGACGAGAAGCCTGCGCCTCGCGTCCTCGCTAAAAAGCAGCTGTTTGGCCATAGTGTTACTCTCCCTTGATTATTTAGAATGATGACCCCGTGGGTCAGAAGGAAGATACTCATATTTTAAAAAAATGACAAGGACTTTGCGAAAAAAACTAGAAATTCGTTCCGATAGTTCGTATACTAACTAAATGGAAGAATACCTAATGATGGGACTAGCATACGGGCTGTGGCGTCGCAAGGCTCAAGCGGCTTTGGATAGATTCGGAATAAGCTTCCAGCAGTACCAATTGGTGAGACAAGCCCGGAGGAGGGGTGCCCTGATTCTGAGCGTCGCCGCCAGAGAGCTGGGCATGGACAAGCCTACTTTGAGTCTGGTGGCTAGAAAATGTGTTGACGCAGGCTGGTTGCTCAGGACCGATATCGTGACCGACAAGAGAGCTTCCCGGCTCAGCCTCTCAGGCCATGGTGAGGAACTCCTGGATCAGATCGAAGCTTCGGGACTCTTCTCGCCAGAGTCCTTGGGCGACGCCCTGGATGTCCTGGGTTCGGATGAACGGGCTGAGCTCAGGCGAATGATAGACAGGGTTTCCCGAAGGGCGCGGGACGTGTTTATGTGAACCTGAGGCAGGCCCCCACTTCGTTCACAAAGCTTCGCCTACGTGCTATGCTCTGGCACGTGAATAAAAAACCTGAAATTCTCTTTAGCGACGGCTTTCTCCTGGCGGTGAACAAGCCGGCAGGCATGCTCTCAATACCCGACCGATACGATCCCGACGCACCGGTAATCCTTTCCTTGCTAGAAAAGGCATACGGAAAGCTCTATGTGGTTCATCGGATCGATAAAGATACCAGCGGTGTCCTACTGTTCGCCAGGGATCAAGAAACCCACAAGGCACTCAACGCGCTTTTTCATTCCAGGGCGATCGAAAAATCCTATCTCGCCCTTGTGCGGGGACGGACAGAGGAGGATGAGTGGGCTTGCGATCTACCGCTTTTAGCCGACGCGGACAAGTTGCACCGCAGCATCGTGGACAAACGCAGGGGCAAGGAATGTTTTAGCAGGTTCGAGACTGTAGAACGGTACGAAGAGTACAGCCTGGTTAGGGTAAAGCCTGAGACGGGAAGAACTCATCAAGTTCGAGTGCACTGTGCCGCATCAGGCTATCCAATCGTCGCGGACCCCCTCTACGGAGACGGAAAGTCGCTTTTCCTATCCAAGATCAAACGGGGCTGGAGAGGTGACAGCTTCGAGGAGCGCCCCCTGCTGGCACGAACCGGGCTCCATGCGGAAACTCTGAAGCTCACACATCCTGACAATGGAAGTGAGCTTGCGCTGACCGCGCCCTTGCCCAAAGACATGAAAGCCGCGATCGCCCAGTTGAAAAAATTGACTTCGCTATAAAATCGTATAACGTCTTTTAAAGCTGCTAACGTCTACCTGTGAGCTTTATAATATGGTAGCCAAACTGGGTCTGCACAACATCGGAAATGGAACCCACGCCCAATCCTTTACATGCCGACTCGAATGCCGGAACCATCTTGCCCGGACCAAACCATCCCAGGTCTCCGCCCGAGGACCTGGAGGGGCAGGTAGAGTGCTCCCGGGCTAGGCTTTCAAAGCTGCCTCCCTGCTTGCAGCGCTTTAATAGTTCTTGGGCTAGGGCCCTGTCTTTTACCAATATATGACTTGCTCTCCATTCCATTTTTTTGCTCCTATTTCCAGCGTCTTTGAAAATCTTCGAGTTTCTTTAACACCTGTTGTAATTGATCCCTGGGCGGCAAAATTGTAGTTCTGAAGTGCGCGCTGCCTTCAACTTGTCCAAAGCCCTCGCCGGGAACCAAACAGATACCAGTCTCTTCCAGCAAGGCAAGGCAGTATTCCGAATCGCTGCGCCCCAAAGGAAGCTGGATCTGCGGAAAAGCATACATAGCCCCAACGATTGGCGCGCAGGAAAATCCAGGGATACGATTAAGCCCTTCGGCCATGAGATTTGCCCTTGCCGCAAGTTCTCCGATTATTTCTTTTTTTTCATTTTCATACTGGCTAAAAGAGACTTCCCCGGGTCTTGGCGGCCTTACCATGAGATATACGAGAATTTGGCCGCTCAAATTGGCGCAAAGGGCTATGGATTGAAGCTTTGTGATCTGCGCAAGGACTTCAGGAGAAACGTTGCGCGCCTCCAAATATCCACCGCGTTGGCCGCATTCTCCATGAAAACCTTTTGAACAAGAATGAAAACTAAAAAGACATACGTCGGTGTCGCCCAACTCTGTAAGGACTCTAGCGAAAGAAATAAATTTATCTTCGGGTCTGTAAATATTTTCCTGATACACTTCGTCGGCGAGAATAGAAAGCCCATGTTTTTTTGCAAAAGCTATTACCATGGCGATATTTTCTTTGGAGAGTACAGCACCCGTGGGGTTTCCTGGATTTATAACACAAATCGCTTTTACAGTTATTCCCTTATTTTTCGCCGTTATGTACGATCGCTCCAATTCATTTTCGCTCAGAGCCCAGCCCGTAGTCTCGTTTAGATAGTACCCAACTTGGCTTCCACCATACAGGGCGATAGACGCTGAATAAAGGGGATACTGAGGAATGGGTATCATTATACCGTCTTGTTTGGAAGCAATAATAAGTCGTAATACAGACTGCACCGCCTTGGATGCTCCATCGGTGAGGTAAATATGATCTGGGTCTGCGTCAAGAGTTAACGTGGAATCGGAATCGCGTTTAACAATAAATTCAGCTACCGCTTCTCTGACTACCCTTAAGCCCTTTGACTCGGAATAGGCTCCCATGCCGCCGGAAGCCTTGAGAAGAAAGGATGCCCTTTCGAGGACATCGGAGGGGAATGCTTGAGGACTTTTTTGCGCAAGTTCCGGATACTGCATAAGCGCAAGCATCTGACGAACATAGCTCAAGGGCTTTTGGCCAAGCGCTTGGGGATTCCCAATATTGCAATAAATGATAGTCTTGCCGTTACGTTCTAGTTCCATGGCCCTTGCTACTATGGGACCTCGAACAGCGTACTGGGCGGCAAGAACCTCCTCACTCAAATCTGAAAGTGAGAGACTCATGGTCACTCCTTGCCGGTAACCGGGGCGATCCGCCCGCTTCCGGCGAAAATCAGTATACCCAGAGGGCTTTACTTAAGTCAAAGGTTGAAAAAATTCCTTGAAGGACGCTTTTGACGAATACTTGACCCCTCTTGCCTCTTGGTATATACGTTGAATGCCACGGCCAGATCCTAGTAAGAAAGTTTCCAGGTTGCCGCAGCACCGCACTATACCGTTCGTGGAGGATTATATGCCCGTCAATTTAAAAGGAAGAAGTTTTCTAACGCTCAAGGATTTTTCCGCTGTAGAGATACGTTACCTGCTCGACCTTTCTAGGGACCTTAAAGCAAAGAAGCGCGCGGGTATAAAGGGGAACAGCCTATTTCGCAAAAACATAGTCCTCATTTTTGATAAAGCATCGACCCGTACCCGTTGCGCCTTCGAGACCGCCTGCTGGGACGAGGGGGGCAATGCCACATTCCTCACTAATTCCCAGATGGGAAAGAAGGAATCGGTGGAGGACACCGCAAAAGTATTAGGTCGTATGTATGACGGCATTCAGTATCGGGGCTTTTCCCAGAAACTTGTCGAGGACCTGGCCAGGTATTCCGGAGTTCCCGTCTGGAATGGTCTCACCGACGAGGACCACCCGACCCAGATCCTGGCCGACCTTCTCACTATAGAAGAACATGTGCATAAACCGCTTAACAAGGTAAAACTTGTCTACTGCGGCGACGCCAGAAACAACATGGGCAATGCCCTGATGATTGGCAGCGCGAAGATGGGTCTTCACTTTGTTGCACTAGCCCCCCGGGAGCTCTGGCCTAACGAAGCCCTCACCGAGGAAATGCTCAAGGTGGCGGTTGGTTCGGGCGGAAAAATTGAATTTTTCGATATTGAAAAGAAAGACGAAGCGCTCAAGGGCGCTGACGTGCTCTATACCGACGTTTGGGTATCCATGGGCGAAGAAGCCAAGTTTGCCCAGCGTATTACTCAGCTCCAAAAGTATAGGGTTACCATGGAGTTCATAAAAAAGACCGGGAATCCAGATGCGATCTTCCTGCACTGTCTTCCCGCTTTTCACGATACCGAGACCGCTGTGGGCGTCGAGATCGCGGCCCAGCATGGCATAAAAGAAATGGAAGTGTCGGACGAGCTGTTCAGGTCCCGGCACTCGGTAGTATTCGACCAAGCCGAAAACAGACTGCATACGATCAAAGCCGTAATGGCGGCGACCATAGGTGACCTGTAGACCTCAGAGCTAAGACAACATAGCGCAGCCTGTTGCGCTTAAACAGGCAGGTGCCGCATGAACCAACTTTACGACAATACTCCTAAGGCCGAGCGCGCTCTGCTGGTGGGGGTGGAATCCGATCGAATCGAATCCAAGGAAGCAGCCAGCCTGGTACGAGAACTCTCAGGCCTCGCGTCGAGCCTGGGTGTGGAGCCTGTTGCGACAATAATGGTTAAGCTGAGGGAAAAGACTGCAAAATTGCTTCTGGGGAGCGGCAAAGCAGACGAGATTGTCGCCGCAGCCAAGGCTGAGGATGCCGACTCGATCATTTTCGATCATTCCTTGAGTCCCATCCAGCAGAGAAACTGGGAAGAACTGTCGGGCCTCAAGGTCTACGACAGGGCAGAACTCATCATTAAAATATTCTCAGCCCGGGCGCTTACCCGGGAAGCAGGTCTTCAGGTGGAGCTGGCCAGGCTGGAGTACGCTCTTCCTAGGCTAGCACATTCCTATGAGGAACTTTCCCGGCAACGGGGAGGGCGCTACGGTACTAAGGGCTCAGGGGAGCAAAAAATCGAGCTTGATCGAAGATCCATAGAGCGTAGAATCCACGATCTGAAGGAAGAACTCAAAGAAGTGCGCAAGTCCAGGGATGTGCAGCACAAGCGGCGGCAGCGATTGTCTCTCCCGAGAGCCGCCATAGTCGGTTATACCAACTCAGGCAAATCCAGCCTTCTCAATGCCCTGACTCAGGCGGACGTTGCGGCCGAGGACAAGCTCTTCGCTACGTTAGACCCCACCACCCGTAGGCTCTCCCTGGGCTCCGGGGCGAGCCTGTTGCTCACCGACACGGTGGGCTTTGTGCGGAATCTGCCTCATGGTCTCGTGGAAGCTTTCAAGGCTACCTTGGAAGAGGCTTCCGGCGCCGACTTGCTAATCCATGTGGTGGATGGGGCTGATCCTGAGCGAGAACGACAAATGGAAACTACCAGAAAGGTTTTGACAGAAATCGGAGCCGGCTTGCTTCCCCTTATACTGGTGTTCAATAAAACCGACCTCGCTGATCCGGAAACCCTTGAGGATTGGCGACGTAGCTATCCCGAAGGCATCCTTGTATCGGCCAAGACAAGAGAAGGGCTTAAGGAGCTGGCCGCCAACATCGAGGACAAGCTCAGTTCGGATATGGAGGAACTTAACCTGCTCATACCGCACACCCAGTATGCCTTAATTCCCCTCATCCACCGGGAAGGGGTGGTTTTAGAGGAAAAGAGTGGAGAGGAAAACACACTGGTGCGATGCAAAATGCCTTCGCGGCTTATCAGTCGATTTGAAGAATTTGTAGTTCAGAATTAGATCTGCGCAAGTCCAGAAATCTCTCCAGAGTGATAGCGCTTTCTAATACTCCCCTGTTCGAGCAGAACGATACTTCCGTCCTCTTCCACTCCCAAAAGTCTTCCCCAACCCTCGGCGCTGGAGCGGGGATCGCCGGCGGTGAATCGCAGCTCCTGGCCTATACCCCAGAGTATCGAACTATACTTTTTTAGCCACTGCTGGTCCTCTATGCTTGCAACCACTCCCCATGCGATTTCGCTGGCGACCTTTTCGAGGTTTGTCAGCTCTGGCAAAAAAACTACCGACTGCGGATCGGGCATAAGCTCTTCAAGGCTCGTCGCCTTCACAGCCAGCGCTGGTCCATAGGCATCGGGTTTTAGATTGACTCCGATACCGATAAAAAGCCCTAAAGCCGAAGATTCGCAGAGGATGCCCCCCAATTTTTTCCATTCACCCCCCGACTGCGCCAAGCCGAGGATATCGTTGGGCCATTTGAGGGCGATACGTCCGGTTAGTCTTTCTGTGCGCTGCAGACACGTTGCCACACCCAGCCCAGCCCGCAGGCTCAAGGCCGGCGTTCGGCTTGCCGAAGGCTCAAGGCACAGGGTCATGGCAAGGGAGGCACCGGACTTTGATTCCCAGCACCTTCCCTCCAGCCGGCCTCGACCCTCTGTTTGCCGATCGGCGAGTACGAGAAAAGGCGGGGTCTGACCAACTTCGGCCGCTTTGCGGGCTTCGTCCATCGTGGACTTAACCCTGGGGAAGTGAAGAATTTTCATCGCTTAAGTATAATGCCCTTTGTTAGGGCAACTCCATGCCTGAGGCAGTATGTGCATCACCATGGCTGTTTCTTGCACACATTTCTGTTTTTCGAACTTCTTTGCCGTGTCGCACGCCTTGGTACTTGCGTTACGCCCCGTTTGGAGTATCATATTTTCGGTCGCCCGGGACCATTTTGATGGCCGGGGCAAAAAGTGCCTAATCCTGTCCCG
Organism: Spirochaetaceae bacterium UBA6076; assembly: GCA_002428725.1. Lineage (GTDB taxonomy): Bacteria > Spirochaetota > Spirochaetia > Treponematales > Rectinemataceae > UBA2256. The sequence continues at coordinate 197,943 of DIXQ01000021.1, forward strand.
ACTGGGAGGCTCCATCTATGTGCGGCATAATTGGCTACTCTGGCCCGCGAAAAACGACCGGCTTGCTTTTGGAAGGTCTACGACGCCTGGAATACCGGGGCTATGATTCGGCGGGTGTCGCCGTCGGGCGAACAGGCACTACGGGTAATTCCCTGGGGATTGTAAAGGCCGTAGGCAAGATAGCAGCGCTCAAGGCAGCAATGCCCGCCGATCTGGACGGATCTTGGGGCATCGGCCATACCCGCTGGGCTACCCATGGCGGGGTTACGCTTGCCAATGCCCATCCTCACACCGACTGTTCGGGCAAGATCGCCGTAGTCCATAATGGAATTATAGAAAATCATATATCGCTCAAGGCGATGCTAGAGAAAAAAGGTTGTGTCTTTGTAAGCGAGACCGATACCGAAGTGATCCCCCAGCTTATCGCTCATTACTACAAGGGCAATCTGCTCGAGGCGGTAAGGGCAGCGGTGCAGAGTCTGCGGGGCACCTACGGCATAGCCTGCATTCATGCAGACGAGCCGGGACGCATCGTGGGGGCAAGGAACGGCAGCCCCTTGGTGGTTGGCGTCGGCGCAGGGGAGATGTTCTTGGCCAGCGACGTCACTGCCATGGTGGCCTACACCAACAAGGTCGTCTATCTCAACGACGGAGAAATTGTCGATATAACCCAGGACAGCTACTCAATAATCGACAAGGATGAAAACCGGGTCGATAAGAAGGTAGACGAAGTAACTTGGGAGCTGGGCTCCATAGAAAAGGGTGATTTCCCCTGTTATATGGAGAAGGAAATATTCGAACAACCAGAATCCATAGCCAGGGCTATCAGCGGACGTCTGGACGTGGAAAATTCCACGGCCAAGCTGGGCGGGCTTAATCTGGAGCGCCGCCGCTTATCTGGCATCGGAAGGGTGCGGATAATCGCCGCCGGGACCAGCTGGCACGCAGGCCTGGTGGGCGCCCATTTGCTCGAGCACGTGGCACGGATTCCCGCCCAGTCGGAGTTAGCCAGCGAGATAAGGTACAGGAATCCCGTTGTCGAGCGGGATAGCCTCTGGTTCACCGTAAGCCAATCGGGGGAGACAGCCGACTCTCTCTATGCTATGCGGGAGATCCAGCGCAAGGGCGCGACGGTACTGGGCATTTGTAATGTCGTCGGATCGACCATCGCCAGGGAGTCGGACGGCGGGATCTATGTACATTCAGGGCCTGAGATTGCCGTGGCCTCCACAAAAGCCTTTACAAGCCAGCTCGCCGCCTTCTATCTCTTCACCCTCCTGGTCGCCAGGATGAAGGATATGTCCAGGGACGATGGGATCTCCTTCCTCACTACTTTGCAGTCGGTGCCGGATCTCGTGCGAAAAACCCTGCTGCAGCGGGACAAGGTGCAGTCGGTGGCTAAGAAATACCATAAGGCAAAGGATTTTCTTTTCCTAGGCCGGGGAATTTTGTATCCCATAGCCCTGGAAGGAGCCTTGAAGCTTAAGGAGATTAGTTATATCCATGCCGAGGGATGCTCCGCCGGAGAGATGAAGCATGGTCCTATAGCCTTGGTGAGTCATGAGGTTCCCAGCGTATTTTTGGTTTCCGACGACTATCTTAGAGAAAAGACGATTTCCAATATCAGGGAAATAAAGGCGCGAGGAGGTCCGGTGATCGCCGTCGGCGTTGAGGGTGACAACGAAACCAAGTCCCTGGTCGACGATTTTATTCCGGTGCCCAAATCCGATTCACGTTTCTATCCCTTTACCATGGTGATACCCCTTCAGTTATTCGCTTATTTCTGCGCCCTCGAACTAGGCAGGGACGTAGATCAACCGCGAAATCTGGCTAAAAGCGTCACCGTGGAATAGGAAATTCTTCCGCCGGTCGTCGCGTAGAACACGGCAGCGCCCCCTGGGCGAAACCGGCGGAGTTATGCTTGTTGTGGATTGTCCTTGGGTTTATACTTCCCAAGGTTAATCATTGAATCCTTCAGGAGGATCTATGAAAAGGACATTGATGGCGGTTGCGCTCGTTCTCACTATCGTTTTGCTCGGCTGCGCGGGGGGCGGCGCAGGCGATACGATCAAAGTGGGTTGGTTTGGAGCGTTGACCGGTGATCAGGCGGTTTGGGGCGAGAATGAGTTCAATACTGTCAAGATGCTGTTCGAGGAATACAACAACTCAGGCGGCGTCGAAGTAGGCGGCAAGAAGTACAAGCTTGAAGCCATCGGCTACGACAACAAGGGCGATGCTCAGGAAGCGGTCAACGTAGTCAAGCGGCTTACCGGCCAGGATAAGGTAGTGGCCATTCTGGGTCCAAATGCTTCGGGCAACGCGATTCCCATAGCGCCGGTGCTCGAGCAGGCCAAGGTACCGGATATCGCGACGGTGGCAACCAATCCTAAGGTTACAGTTTTAGACGGAAAGGTGAAGCCGTACAACTTCAGAGTATGCTTTATCGATCCCTACCAGGGAGCGGTCGCTGCGGGTTATGCCTTCGATAAATTGGGCGCCACCAAGGCGGCAATCCTCTACGATGTTTCCGACGATTATAGCCAGGGGCTGCGCGAGTTCTTCAAAATTAATTTTGAGAAGAAGGGTGGCACCATCGTGGCTGATGAATCGTTCAACGCTGGTGACGTGGATTTCAGACCCCAGCTATCAAAAATAAAAGCCGCACAACCGGATATTATTTTCATGCCTTACTTCTTCAAGGAAGTAGCCCTGACAGCCAACCAGGCCAGGGAACTCGGGATAACCCAGGTGATGATGGGCGGCGATGGCTGGCCTTCGGAGCAGCTAATCTCTATGGGTGGCGCTTCAGTCGAAGGCTGCTACTTTGTCAACCATCTGGACTACGCCGATCCCGCCGTCCAGGACTACAAAGCCCGCTACCTGGCCAAGTATGGCAAGGAGACCGAGCTTAACGGCTACCTGGTGCATGACGCTGTTCTCGTGCTTGTGGCAGCCCTGCAGAAAGCGGGCAAGGTTAACGGTGAGGCTATCGCCAAGGCCTTGGAAGGCATAGAAGTACAGGGAATCACCGGTACTATCAAGATCAGCCCCGAGACCCATAACCCCGAGGGCAAGGACGCGGCTATTCTCAAGATCGTGAACGGCCAGTATGTGTTCCAGGAGAAATACGCGGCCCAGTAATTATTCGATACAATAGCTTGATGCGACGGCGCCGGGCTTGAAGCCCGGCGCCGCTACGTCTTTATCCATCCAAAATTTGTAAAAGGACCGGCCATGATTCAGTTTTTGCAGCAGTTGATCAACGGGCTTTCTATAGGTTCCGTCTACGCGCTGATGGCCGTCGGCTATTCTCTTGTCTATTCTATCATGAGTTTTTCCAATTTCGCCCATGGCGGGGTTATCATGCTGGGGGCGTATTTTGGTTTTTTCGCCCTCACCCTGCTAAAGCTTCCCTTTGTTTTCGCGTTTATTATCGCCTGTGTTGGAACGACGCTCATGGCGATCCTTGTGGAGCGTGTAGCCTATAAGCCTTTAAGAGAACGCAACGCGCCATTTCTCTATTTCATCATTTCTGCCATGGGAGCTTCGATTCTTTTAGAGAACATCGTCATCGCCACCATTGGTCCCACGTTTAGGACCTATCCAACGGTGATTCCCCGCACTCCCATACAGCTTGGAGCCCTGGCTGTGGGCCGCTTGGATCTAATCATGTTCTTCATATCGGCGGTCTGTCTTGTTGGGCTCATTCTTTTTATTGAAAAGACAAAAATGGGCAAGGCTATCCAAGCCGCGGCCTATAATATAAAGGCCTGTGCACTGATGGGTGTTAACACCGACAAAATCATTCTTATCGTATTTGGGCTCGGCGGTTTTCTGGCCGGTGTGGCAGGCGTATTTTTCGGAATGAAGTACACAGTGTATCCCCAGATAGGCAATATCACCACCAAATCTTTTATCGCCGCGGTCTTCGGCGGCCTGGGAAGCCTGCCCGGCGCGGTGCTGGGTTCGGTTCTCCTTGGGACGATCGAAACACTGGTGGCGGGATACCTCTCATCCCAGTTTCGTGATCTGATCGCCTTTGTGATCCTCATCGGCGTCCTGATCTTTAGGCCTTCGGGCATAATGGGGAAAACTACTGTGGACAAGGCCTAGGAGTAGTGATGGATTGGTCTTATATCCAGGGAATTTTGATGCTCGCCGGGATCAATCTGATCGCGGTGCTGGGCTTGAGTCTGCTCACGGGATTTACAGGTCTTTTTTCTTTTGGCCACGCCGGATTTATGGCTATCGGAGCATATTTGGGTGCCCTCATGACCGTATCGCCGACCACGAGCCCGGCTGGATTCGGCCTTCCCTTTGCTGTGGGGGTGATCGCAGGCGGGGCTGGCGCCGGTATCGTGAGTTATTTTATCGGCCGCATAACGCTCAACTTGAAGGGCGATTATTTCTGCATAGCCACCCTCGGCTTTGGCGAAGCCATCAGGCTGATACTCAACAACGTGCAGCTCTTCGGTGGCTCCCGGGGCTGGCCGGGGGTACCTTATAAATCGACGCTTCCGGTTATCATTATCGTGGACATCTTGGCGATCGTCTTTTTAGCCAACCTCGTGCGCTCCCGGCATGGCCGGAACATGATCGCCGTGCGGGAAGAGGAGCTGGCGGCCCAGATAGCCGGGGTCAATGTCTTCAAGTACAAGATGATCGCTCTGGTGGTCAGCGCGGTATATGCGGGAGTCGCAGGGGTCTTCTTTGGTCATTACATGACCTTTATCCAGCCCAAGATGTTTTCCATGACCAAGTCCACCGAACTGACAATCATTGTCATTTTCGGCGGTTTGGGCTCCATCTCCGGATCGGTGCTGGGAGCCCTTCTGCTCACCGCATTACCGGAGATACTGAGGACTTTTGAAATATGGAGGCTCGTATTCTACGGAGCCGCGGTGATTCTCATAATGATATCAAGACCGAAGGGCTTGATGGGCGGAATGGAGCTGACTCCCGCGGGCATACGAAAGGCGCGCAATGAACGCAAAGCCCGGATTCTAGCCTTGAAGGAGAGCAAAAACGGGCAAAACGGGGAGGCCGGCCTTGGCTGATATACTGGAGATTAGCAGGCTTACTAAACGTTTTGGCGGGTTAGCTGCGGTGAACGATGTTAGTTTTTCCATCCCCGAAGGGGGGATCTTCGGACTTATCGGTCCGAACGGAGCTGGAAAGACAACGATTTTCAACCTTGTTACCGGTGTTTACTCGCTAACCGAAGGCGATGTGCGATTCAAGGGGAAGAGCGTTGTTGGTCTTCCGCCCTTCAAAATTGCCGATATGGGAATAACCAGAACCTTTCAGAACATACGGCTCTTCAAGAATCTTACGGTGTTCGAAAACGTTTTCACCGCCTGCCATCTGGGCGCCAGCTATAGCATCCTCGATTCGGTGCTGCGCTTGCCCAAATTCAGGAAAGAAGAAAAAGCCTTGGTGGAAAAGGCAGAAAGGCTATTATCCATCATGGGGCTTACCGAGCGCAGGGACTTGGTAGCTAACAATCTTCCCTACGGCATGCAAAGGCGCCTAGAAATCGTACGCGCCCTGGCCTTGGACCCAAAGCTCTTGCTGCTGGACGAGCCGGCGGCGGGGATGAATCCCGACGAGACAGAGCAGTTGATGCGTCTCATTGTTCGCATACGGGATGAATTCAGGCTCACCGTGTTGGTTATCGAACACCACATGGATCTCATCATGGGTATATGTGAGCAGATTGTTGTGCTGAACTTTGGAATTAAACTGGCCGAGGGCTGCCCAGCCGACATTTCGGCTGATCCGAAGGTTATCGAAGCATACCTGGGTGTTACGGAGGAGGTCTAAGCATGTTGAAAATCAACGACCTCCATGTTTCCTACGGCGGCATACGGGCGCTCAAAGGCATTTCGCTTGAAGTACGGGCTGGCGAGATAGTGACTATCATCGGCGCAAACGGGGCTGGGAAATCGACGCTTCTCAACACGATCTCGGGGTTCTTGAAACCCGTCAAGGGTGAAATACTCTACAAGGGCAAAAAGCTTGCCAAGCGACCTGATTTAGTGGTCCAGTCGGGCATTTGCCATGTTCCCGAGGGTAGGCTAATCTTCGCCAATCTTTCGGTGCTGGATAATTTGCGTCTTGGGGCTTACCTTAGGTCCGACAAGAAGGCGGTACAAGCGGATTTGGACAGGGTGTACGCTCTCTTTCCCAGGCTGAAAGAGCGGGAGCAGCAGATGGCGGGAACCCTCTCCGGCGGGGAGCAGCAGATGCTGGCCATGGGCAGGGCGCTGATGACCGAAGGGGAGCTTATTCTCATGGACGAGCCGTCTTTAGGCTTGGCACCCCTCTTGGTCAAGACTGTTTTCGAAATAATTGAGACGATACGATCAATGGGCAAGACGATTCTGTTGGTGGAACAGAACGCCTTCAAGGCTCTGGAGGTTGCAGACAGGGCCTATGTGCTGGAACAGGGGCGCATCGTCACCTCCGGACCAGTAGCGCAGATAGCCGGCGATCCTGCGGTCAGGGCAGCCTACCTGGGCTCTAAATCAACCAAGACCTGCTCATGAGTTGATAAAACCCTGCCTCGGCTTTAAAACCATGCAGTTTTTCCGGGAAGTCTCGGCTAAATAAATCCCATCAATGAAAAACCCGCAATGATTGCCGCGGCCATAAGAACAGAGGTAGTCCTGCCCGACCAGCGGTGAAGCTGTTTAATGCGCAGGATTTTTGTCTTGTCCTTAATCTTGAACATGGCAAAGCCGAGGGCAGGCGCGGCAAGGAGTAAAATAAAAGCTGCGGCGCCGTAAAAGGCATGGCTCACCCTGAAGTGGGGACTGCCCGAAGTCTGTACATACACGGCGATTATGAGTATTCCCAGCACAGCCAGGACCACGGCAGCGATATTGAGTCTCTTGTGAACCTTTAGCCACCATTTTTTCTTCTTAAAAAACCGTGCAACCAGAATTCCTGACAGCATTGTAAGGAAGCTTGTCATATTTATCGCCTGTATTCAAAGCCCGTGAAAACTCGAACACCAGCCTGTTGCCGGATCTGGCTCCCGCGAAACTGAGAAGCGAGTCTTTTACTCCCTGGTCAACATCGGGCGGGTGTGGCCCAAACATGCCGGTGGACCAAGCGTCTACGGCTTTGACGCTTCCAGAGCTTTCCACAAAACCAAAGATCATGTCCGAGTTAGCCATTATTCTTGTAGGCTCAAAACCGACGGCTACCCAACCTTTGGCATCCGATTCTATGGCCATGAAGATATTGTCATCCACAATTCGCCATAGAAGCCTGAAACTGCCCTTTTCGAAGCTTTGCTCCTTGGCATACTCTCCGGGGAGTATTTTCCCGTCCACGTCGACAGCGTTAGCCGCCGAGACCGCAAAGCCTAACATGAGCACTAGGATAGTCGCTAATCTTTTCATATTAGAAAATTAATATATGAAAACTATTCTGGCAAGGAACTTATTTTTTAAAGGGAGGAGATCAGGTTCACATAGAAAGACGCGCAGCGTTCCAGATCGGCGATTTTAACCCTTTCGTTGGCTGCGTGGATGCGAGCGAGGTCTTCTTGGTTTTGGGGAAGGGCTGTAAAGCGGTAGATCGCCTGGACAATGTCCCGGTAATGCTTGGTATCGGTGGCTGCGCTGAAGAGAAAGGGCAGGCAGTAGGCTTCGGGATGGGACTTGGAGAGAGCTTTTTCGATATACCCCCAGCCTTCGTGCTCGGTGGAGGACTCCCTGGAAGCTTCCACAATCTGGCCTTCATGCTTAGCCTTGACCTCGGCGCCGAAGGGCGCCACCAGGGCGTTCAATCTATCCATAACAAAAGCTGAGCTTTCCCCCGGCAGAATGCGGATATTGAGCGTAGCCTGGGCTTTTTCTGCAAGGACATTTTCCTTGGGGCTTCCTTCCAGCATTGTGCATGCCACCGTGCTGCGAATTAGGGCGTTGGTGGTGGCTGCCGCCGAAAAGGCTGTCTTTATGATAGGTGCTGTTACCCCTGTAAAGCTGAAAATAAGTCTATAGGGCTGGGCTGAAACCGTCGCCAATCGCTTGAGGAAAGTAGTGAGGGTTTTGGTAATCCTGGCTGGGAAGGGATTTTTCTCTATGGCGAGGATAGCCCTTGCGAGATTCACAGTGGCGCTGTCTTTTGGAGGCATGGATGCGTGTCCGCCCTTGCCTTTCGTTGTTAGCTGAAGGTCGGCGTAACCTTTTTCCGCAACCCCAATAAGGGCGAGGGGCTGGGGGGCAAAGGAGAGCATGCCAACGGAAATAGGGCCGCCTTCATCCAAAAGAAAGGATGCCTTTATGCCTTTTTCAGAAAGGTGGCGCGCTATAGCCCCGGCACCTCGCCTTCCGCCTACCTCTTCATCGCCGCCGAAGGCCAGGAGAATTGTCCTATGGGGCTTAAATCCACGGTCCAGCAGCTGCTCTACCGCTTCCATAATCGAAGCCAGGAGAACCTTGATGTCTTGGCTGCCTCTGCCCCAGAGTTCTCCGTCGACAATAGCGCCAGAAAAAGCCTGCTGCTCCCATGCCTCAGGGTTGCCCTCGGGGACTACGTCGAAATGGGCGCAGAACATGGCCGGAGCCAAGCTGGGATCGCTTCCTTCCCAGGTATAGAGAAGGGCCCGGTCCGAGGGTTTTTCCAACCCGAGGACCTGGTGAAGCTTGGGAAAAAGCAGGGGAAGCTCGCCAATAAGGCCCGAAAACGCTTGGCCCGCTTCTTCTTCCGCTGTAAATGAAGAAACCGTCGCGAATTGGATAAGACGGGAGAGTTTTTCAGAAAGATTTGGGAATGTGAGCGCATTTACATCAAGGTTTTTCATGGTTCGAGTATCCTTTTCCTGAAGTATGGGGAAGCTGGCTATCGAGGTCAATAACGGTCAAGGCGAAACAGCATATCGAAATAGGGGTCGCGATTAGGGCGCCATAGGGGCGCTAGGGGATTGCAATAAGGCGTGCTGGGGTAAAAAACCCTACTCCGAATCCGGCGCTTCTGCTATACTTTAAAAATGGCGGAATTCGTACATCTTCACAACCACAGCGACTACTCACTTTTAGACGGGGCCGCCCCTATAAAGGAATTAGCCGCGACAGCCAAGCGCTATGGCATGCCCGGCTTGGCTATAACCGATCATGGGAACCTCTTTGGCGCCTTAAGTTTTTATAAAGCCTGCAAGGATGAGGGCATAAAGCCGATTATCGGCAGCGAATTCTACATGGCTGGGGGCTCCCGTAAGGAAAAGACCGGTACAGAGAACGGCAACAAATACTGGCACTTTATCCTCCTGGCCGAAAACCAGGAAGGCTACCGGAATTTGATAAAACTCTCTTCGCTGTCCTATACCGAGGGCTTTTACTACAAGCCGAGGATAGACGGAGAACTGCTGAAAACTTATTCAAAAGGGCTAATAGCTTCCAGCGCCTGTCTCGCTGGCGAGATTCCCTCTCTTATACTGGCCGGACGGCGGGAGGCTGCGGAGGCCAAGGCCCTGGAGTACCGGGATCTCTTTGGTCCCGAACGCTTTTACCTTGAGCTTCAGGACCACGGCCTAGAAGAGCAGAAGTTAGTAAACCGAGAGCTGGTTGCAATTTCGCGCCGCCACGGCATACCCCTGGTTGCCACAAACGACCTTCACTATATCAACAAGGAAGATGCGGTAGCCCAGGACATCCTGCTCTGTGTAGGCACTAACCGCAAACGCAACGATCCGGGTCGGATGCGTTTTCCCAACGATCAGTTCTATCTGAAAACCGCCGATGAGATGGCAGCGCTATTCGCCGAGGTGCCCGAAGCCCTCTCCAACACCCTCAAAATAAATGAGATGGTGAATCTTAATATTGAGTTTCCCGGCCCCATGCTTCCGGACTACGAAATCCCCCCCGAGTTTACATCGCCCGAGGAGTATCTACGTCATCTAACCATGGAGGGGCTCCACAAGCGATATCCGAACGCAGGGGAAGAGATACGGCAGAGAGCCGAGTTTGAGCTGTCGGTTATCATTTCTATGGGATTCACCGGTTATTTTCTTATCGTGTGGGATTTTATCGATTGGGCTAAGAGCCACGACATTCCGGTCGGTCCAGGTAGAGGCTCGGGAGCGGGCTCTATCGTTGCTTACAGCCTGCGGATCACCGATATCGATCCGCTTAAATATGATCTGCTTTTTGAACGCTTTTTAAACCCTGAACGAATATCTATGCCCGACTTTGACGTGGACTTTTGCTTCCAGCGGCGGGGCGAGGTTATTGAATATGTCACCAGGAAGTACGGTGATGACCGGGTAGGGCAGATAATCACCTTCGGAACCCTCAAGGCTAAGGCTGTGGTCAAAGATGTTGCCCGTTCGTTGGATATTTCTTTTGAAGAAGCTAACAACATAGCCAAGCTTATTCCCGAAGATCCAAAAATGACCCTCGAGACTGCCTTCGAAATGGAACCGCGGTTGCGAGACCTTGCGGAAAACGAAAAGTACAAGGATCTTTTTAAGATCGCCTTAAGGCTTGAAAATATGCACCGCCACAGTTCTCTGCACGCAGCGGGCATTGTCATCGGGAAATCTCAGCTTATGGACTTTGTGCCCCTGTACAAAGACCCCAAGACCGGGGGCATTTCTACCCAGTACACCATGGACTATCTGGAAAACTGCGGCTTGGTGAAGATGGATTTTCTGGGTTTGAAAACCCTTACCCTGATAAAGAATACCCTGGACCTTCTAAAAGTCAGGAATGTGGAGATTAGGGAAGAAGAAATCCCCGACAATGATCCCAAGACCTTCCGCATGCTCGGGGAGGGCAAGAGTACTTCCATTTTCCAGTTCGAATCCTCGGGCATGCAGAATATCCTCAAACGAGCTAAACCCACCTCCATTGAAGACCTTATAGCCTTGAACGCCCTCTACCGGCCTGGGCCGATGGATTTTATCGATAAGTTCATCGATTCAAAGAACGGCAAGATCCCTATCAGCTACCCCCACCCATCCCTGGAGAAGTATCTGAAAGGTACCTACGGTGTCATAGTCTACCAAGAGCAGGTTATACAGGTGGCGAGGGAAGTGGCGGGCTACTCCCTGGGGCGCGCCGACCTTTTGCGACGAGCCATGGGCAAGAAAAAGCCCGAGATCCTGGCCAAGGAGCGGGCTCCCTTCATCGAAGGGGCGGTCTCCAGGGGCTACAGCGCTGCCCAGGCTGAGGAGATCTTCGACATATTAACGCCTTTTGCGGGCTACGGGTTTAACAAATCCCACGCGGCCGCTTACTCTCTAGTCGCCTATCGAACCGCCTATCTTAAAGCCAATTACCCCGCCGAGTTTATGGCAGCTAACCTGACCAACGAGATCAACAACACTGATAAGCTAACCCAGTACATTGGCGAGGCGAGGACCATGGGGCTCGCTATACGTCCGCCTGATATCAACTACTCCAAAGCCAATTTCAGCGTTGAAGCCAACGATATTGTCTACGGGCTTCTTGGCATCAAGGGAGTGGGGGAGGGTGTTGCCGAAGCTATTGTCGAAGCGCGCAAGAAGGGCGGAAATTTTTCGAGTTTTATAGATTTTCTGTCCAGGCTCTCCGGGGCGGGGCTTAATAAGAAAATTCTCGAATCCCTTATTCACGCCGGGTGCTTCGACTCGTTGAATTGCAGGCGCAAGGAACTTATGTTCAACCTCGAGCGCGCCATAGATTGGGTATCGGCTAAGCTCGACCACGAATCATCCCGACAGCAGAGTCTTTTCGATACCGATGATGAAACCGTGTTCCCTGCTCTTGTGATGGAGCCTTGCGAAGAATACAGCCGCCAGGAAATGCTGGATTTCGAAAAAAGCCTTTTGGGATTTTACTTTACAGGGCATCCTATGGATGACTTTAAAACTCTCTGGGAGCGCTCTACCACTATCGATCTTAGCCATCCCGAGCGGGCGAGCCAAGACCGGGAATATGTGGTGGTGGCCATGCTGACCGAGTTCAGGGAAGTTATAACCAAAACCGGGAAAAAGATGGCCTTTGGGCTTCTGGAAGACTATGCGGGCAGCATCGAGATTGTTCTCTTTCCGGATACCCTGGAGCAATTGCGCAAGCAGCTCTCGGTGGACAAGGTTTACTGTCTCAAGGGGAGTTTCGACGCTTCCAGGGGAAAGCCCTGCATTCAGGTAAAAGAATTGCTGGATCCGGGGAGCCTTAGGGAGAAAAGCTATCGGGAGCTTCATATTCGCATGGAATCGCCCACCGATGCCGGGCACTACGAAGAGCAAGCCATGACAACGCTGCGGGACCTAATCTATACCCTGCACGGGCAGTGCTCACTCTATTTCCACATTCCACTTCAGGGTGGGCGGAAGGAAGCTTTGCTGCGGGCTGGTGCCCACATTACGTGTTCAGCCCTCGATAGAGATTTGGAGAATCTGAAAAGCCATCCACTGGTGAGCGATGTATGGCGGGATTAAAGGGGTGGAAACGATGGAAATAAGAATCCTGGGCACTGGGGGATTTTCCAACGATGGCAGTTTTTACAACTGTTTTACCATCGACAAGCATCTTCTCGTTGAAACCCCTCCCGACATTCTACAATCCCTGCACGCTTGTTCGATTCAGATTGAAGAGATCGAGACTATTCTGATAAGTCATTTTCATGGAGACCACTGTTTTGGGCTGCCCTTCTTGCTTTTTAACATGTTTATTAAAAGAGGTTCCAGCCTGCCTAGCCAGTCCCGCTTACGCCTCATAGCTCCGCCGGGCGTGCGGGATTGGATGAAAAAACTTCTCGGTTTGGCTATTTCTCCTGATCATCCCTATATCGAATGGGTACTTTCGACGTTCGAAATTATTGAGATTGAGGAAAACCGGCGCTATGAGCTACCGCAGGGGCTTTGGCTGGAATTCAGCCCTACCCACCACAACCCTTTGACGTTCTCGATCCTGGCAGGGAAAAACGGAGATTCTTCCCCGACTTTTATCGCTACCTCGGATACGCGGTGGGGTCCGGCCATAGAACGCTTGGTGCAGCGGGGTGCTAAGTTGCTGCTCTGCGACAGTGGAGGCTCGAAGCCAGGTGAAGTCCATATGAGTCCTGATGAGATTCGTCAGTACATCATACCTAAGCTGCCCGAGGATTCTCGAATCCTTGGCACCCATTACGCAGGCAGAAGAATCTCTGAAGGTCGCCTGGAATACGCCAAAGCGGGGGATCTGTTTCTGATTTGAACGCAGAACAGCTTATAACGAGCGCCCGGAGCCTTCGAAAAACCAGCTATTGAAGTCCTTCCAATGATGAAAACAAAAATCTGCCTCGGAGCTTTTTCCGCAACCGAGAAGGGCTGTTTTCATTCCAACCGATCGGGCACCGCGTATGTCATAGGCTTCTTTGTTTCCCACATAGAGAATCGAGCTGGGAGAAAGATCGAGGGCGGATGCGAGGGCTAAAAAGGACCGACTGTCCGGCTTAAGTGCGCCAAAATCTTCTGAACAGAGGCTACAATCGAAAAATTTTTCCAAACCCATCAGCGCTAGCTTTCTATTTGGTGGAAGGTCGGAGAGGATGCCGAGCCTGAATCCGGCGGAACGTAGTGCTTTGAGGCAGGGGATCAGATCTGGATACGGTTTAAGGTTAAGAAAGGATTCTTCGACTTTCCCATAGATAATGGTATCGATGATCGTTTTTATAGTATCAATCGGCAAGGGTATCTGATCGGCGACAATGCTGGCCTGCATCTCCCTGAATGCGGCTCGATCCCCCTCGGTTTGATATTCATATCTGAGCTTTTGATCATGATCCCTGAGAATTTTTCTCGCCTTGGCGAAAGCTTGGAGAAATCGTGCATAGCGAAAGGCCAAGCCCGCTGAAGCGCTATACATTTTCCAGGCTGGATAGAGCGTACCGTCGAGATCGAACCCCAGGGCTTGTATGGCCATGATTGTATATAGCCTGAAGAGGCGCCCTTGTCTAGCAAAGACGCCCCTTCGGGCAATACCAAGGTTTAGGGCAACGGTAAACGTTAATAGGTCTCAAGGCAATTACACTACGCGCGCTCTGTACTGCGTATGGAGCAGTTCATGAGCAAGATGTCCAGCCGGATGACCGAGGAAATCCTTGTACAGGGTATTCACCTCAGTATTCTGATGGGATTTTCTCTCGGGCATACGAAGATCTTCCAGATACAGGGACTTGTTACGAGCCAGTTTTTTATCCATGTCTGGTAACACAGGCTGACCGCCACCGCCTATGCAACCGCCCGGACAGGCCATGACTTCAATAAAATGATAGTCACTCTTTCCCGCCGCGATATCGTCCAGAAGAGCTCTGGCATTTTTTAGGCCATGGGCTACGGCGACCTTTACGTTCATGCCAGCCACCGGCACCTCTGCGGTCTTGATTCCCTGCAATCCCCTGACTGGGAAGAAGTCTGTCTGGGGCAAAGGCTTGCCCTCCAGGAGCTCGTAGACTGTTCGCAGGGCTGCCTCCATGACTCCGCCGGTATTGCCGAAAATTGTGGCGGCTCCGGTGGACTCGCCAAGGCTGCTGTCAAATTTTTCTTCGGGCAGGCTAGCCATGTCGATGGCTGATTGCCGAATCATCCGGGCAAGCTCCCGGGTAGTAAGGGCCCAGTCCACGTCTTGATAGTGCTCAGCACCAGTCTTTGCGCCTTCCTTTTCTGCCCTTTCTGTCCACCAACGAAAGGCGGAATCCATTTCGGGCCTGCTGGCTTCGCCCTTCTTGGCCGTGCAGGGCATTATGGAAACCACCCGGAGCGATGCAGGGTCAATGCCAGCCTTTTGCGCGTAAAAAGTTTTGGCTACAGCGCCGAACATCTGCTGTGGACTTTTGCAGCTTGAAAGATGGCTCAATAATTCTGGGTAGAAAGTCTCGATAAAGTTAATCCAGCCCGGAGAGCAGGAGGTGATCATCGGCAGTGTCCCGCCCTTCTGTATCCGTTGGATGAACTCGGTTCCTTCCTCCATGATAGTGAGGTCGGCGGCGAATTGTGTATCGAAGATTTTTGCGAATCCTAGACGGCGCAGGGCTGCGACCATTTTGCCGGTTACCAGGCTCCCTGCAGGCATGCCCAGCGCTTCGCCGAGGGATGCCCGTATGGCGGGAGCAGTTTGGATAATCACTGTCAGTCTCGGATCGGCAAGGACGGCCATAACTTCGGACGACTGATCTTTTTCGGTAATCGCCGCAGTCGGGCAGACAACGGAGCATTGCCCGCATTGAATGCAAGGGCTGTTCGCCAAACCCTTGTCCATGAAGCTTGTAACCCTTGTTCTGGCTCCCCGGCCTGCGAAGGCGATTGCGTTGACGCCCTGGGTTTCGGCGCAGACAGCCACACAGCGGCCGCATAGAATACATTTCGAGTCGTCCCGTACTAAACCTTCGGTGCTTGTATCAGGGGGGGGGGATTTTTTTAGCTTAGGATATCGGGAAGCCCTCACTCCCAGCGTTTCCGCAATGACCTTCAGCTCGCAGGTTCCGGCGCGAATGCAGGAAAGACAATCGGCAGGGTGGTTGGCAAGTAAAAGCTCCACCGCGGTTCTCCGTGCGTTCATTACCCTGGGGCTGGCGGTTCGTATTTTCATGCCTTCCACAGGCTTCTGCACGCAGGAACGTACAAGGGCTTTTGCCCCCTCAACCTCCACCACGCACACGCCGCAGGAAGCGTTGGCTGACACATCCTTCATGTAACAGAGGGAGGGGATCTTTGCCCCCGCCACTGCGCAGGCTTCGATAAGATTTATCTCTGGATCCACTTCCACTGTCTTACCATCCACGGTAATGGACACAAGTTTTCGTTCCATGACTTCCCCCTTATTCCTGCACCGGGGCGCTGTAGGTTTCGCGTTTACGATCCCGGACATCACAGCGCAAGCAACGCTCCGCCTCGATTCTAGCTTGTTCGCCCGTATATCCGAGGGATATCTCCATAAAATTATTCTTACGTGCATCCACGGGCACAAATGTAGCCCTGACCATCTTTGCCTTGGTGAGTTTTGTCGGGACTTCCATTTTGTAATCGAAATGTCTAAAAAGCTTGAAGAAGCGTTTTTGCCCAACTAACGCTTCATCCAAAACCTCGGCTACGACCCTGGCCTGACCCATAGCCTGGGCAGCCGTGGCGGGCCCCATCACCACATCGCCACAGGCGAAGAGCTTATTGTTCGCAGATCGGAGGGAGTAGGGATCCACTTTAAGTCGGCCATCCTTTTCTCTCTGAATGTCTAAATCTTCCAGGCCATGGATCTTTACTTTTTCACCTATAGCTACAATGATCGAATCACAGGGGATCTCATAAAAATCGTCGGTGGGCACCGGCGTTGGTCGACCGGAGCTATCCACAGGTCCGGCTTTCATGCGTTGCACCTTAAGCGCCCGGACCTTTGGTGAGGCTACGTTGGATTTGCCCAGTACCTCTATGGGTTGGGTCATGCAGAGAACGGATATGCCTTCTTCGAGAGCGCCCTTGAGTTCTTCGCTGTTTGCCGGCATGTCCGATCTTGCCCTTCGGTACACCAGGCTGACCGTAGCGCCCAGCCTGAGCGCGGATCGCGCCGCGTCGATGGCTGAATTACCACCGCCGACTATGACAACATCGCTCCCTATTTTTTGCTTTTGGTTTTCGCTGATTTTTTTGAGGAAC
Organism: Spirochaetaceae bacterium UBA6076; assembly: GCA_002428725.1. Lineage (GTDB taxonomy): Bacteria > Spirochaetota > Spirochaetia > Treponematales > Rectinemataceae > UBA2256. The sequence goes on from DIXQ01000021.1 coordinate 214,564, forward strand.
TCCCCGGCACCGATGACCCCCTCCATGGTTTCGCCAGGAATGCCAAGGTTAATCTCCTGGCTGGCTCCAACGGCGGCAATCACCGCGTCGGATGCGTCTAAGAGCCGCTGCCACTGATCCTTGGTTTCCATCCTCGTGTTGAAAATATACCTGGCTCCCAGTTTTTGTATGAAGGCGATTTCTTTTTTTAGCACATCCTTAGGAAGCCGGTATGCTGGGATGCCCCAGCGCAGGATTCCGCCGGCCTCTTTTTCGGCTTCGTAAATTGTAATGTCGTGTCCCAGCCTACTGAGCCAGAAAGCAGCCGAGAGACCGGCCGGTCCGGCTCCGACTATAGAAATCTTCTTGCCCGTGGGAGGGAGTTTTTCTTTTAGAAGCTTGTTGTAGATAGACTTTTCCCTGCCCATTTTGTACATCGTGTCGGCAAGATAGCGGTGGATTTCGCCCTGGGAGACTGATTCGTCCAGCATGTCCCTCCGGCATCGTATCCTGCAGTGGAAATGGCAGATCCTGCCCAGGGCTCCTGGAAGCGGGTTTTCTCGCAACGTGAGTTCGAAGGCGTCTTCTATTCGGTTTTCTTTGAGCAGCTGTAAGTATCCCGGAATGTTCATATGCAGAGGACAGGAGGATTCGCAGAGCGCTACGTAGAGATTTTCGCAGACACCTGCGGGACAGCGCTTAGCCTTAATATGCTGTATGTATTCATCTCTGAAATATTTCAGAGTGGTGAGCACTGGGTTGGCGGCGGTCTGGCCTAGGCCGCAGAGGGCAGAGTCCTTGATGGCCAGGGCGAGGTTTTCCAAGGTAACAAGATCTTTTCCGCTGGCTTCTCCATTGGAAACACCCTGGAGAATATTAAGCATCTGGGACATACCCTCACGGCAGGGAGTGCACTTTCCGCAGGATTCATTGGCGGTAAAACTGACAAAGTAGCGAGCAATGTCCACCATACAGTTGTCCTGATCCATGACCACCATGCCGCCGGAGCCCATGATAGCCCCCAACTTGCTCAAGTGTTCGTAGTCGATAGGGGTTTTAAAAAGCGAAGCGGGAATACAGCCTCCAGACGGGCCACCGGATTGAAGCCCCTTTATTTTTTTCTTTGGGCCCATTCCTTCGCAGATTCCGTAAACCGCGCTTTCCAGGGTTGATCCCATCGGCAATTCCACAAGACCGGTGTTTCGGACTTTTCCCACAAAGGAGAAAACCTTGGTTCCACGGCTGTTTTCTGTTCCAAAACTTGAAAAATACTCTCCGCCCCTGGCGAGTATGAGCGGTATGTTGCACCAGGTTTCTACGTTGTTGATTGTCGTTGGCCTGCCAAACAAGCCTTGCTGGGCGGGGAAAGGAGGCCGGGGCGAGGGACGGCCAGCCCTTCCTTCTATTGAAGCGATCAGGGCGGTCTCTTCACCGCAGACAAATGCGCCGGCACCGGTGACTATTTCTATATCGAAACTAAATTTGCTGCCAAGGATATTTTTACCCAAAAGCCCGGCTTGCTTGGCATTTTCCAGCGCTTTTGTAAAACGATCAACCGCCAGGGGATACTCAGCCCTTATGTAGACAATGCCTTTTGTGGCTCCCATGGCATAGGCGCCGATTATCATCCCTTCCAGGAGCATGTGGGGGTCGGATTCAATTTCGTTGCGGTTCATGTAAGCGCCGGGATCGCCCTCGTCGGCGTTGCAGATCACGTAGGCTTCGCCCGGCTTGCTAAGTATATTGTCCCGCATTATTCGCCATTTTTTCCATGTGGGAAAACCCGCACCTCCACGACCCCGGAGCCCGGATTTCTTGACTTCGTCAATTATCGAGTCAGGGGTCATGGTACTGAGCGCTTTGAGAAGACCTGAATAACCTCCGATTCCCACATATTCTTCGATTAGTTCAGGGTCGATAAGTCCGCAGTCACGCAAGACCAACTTTTCTTGTCCTTTAAAGAACGCTAATTCCTTCCAGTTGGGCAGGAAAGGGTAGCCTTCACCGAAGTTTAGCGAATGGGTTCTAAAATCCCAGGATTCTATCTTTGCCTCCGCAAGCTTAGCCAGCTTGTCGAAAGCTGCATCATCGACTATGCCACGCAATAAAGTTTGGGTTTTGGATGCTTTTACCTCAGAAAACATGAGGACAGGCTTGCCCGGACGATAAGCCATGACAATGGGTTCGGCTGCGCAGAAACCAAAACATCCGACCTGTCGAACCCGTACGTCGAGCTTGTCTGTTTTTGCCTTGTCTTGCAGAGCTTTAAAAACTTCATCCGCCCCATTGCCTATACCGCAGGTTCCCAAACCGACCGAGATCCAGGGCTTTTGGCTGGCTATATGGGATAAGCCCTCTTTCCTCAATGTGCCGAGATCGGTAGACGTTTTCATACAGCGCCTCCCTTTTTTATCTTTTCCAAAACATGGACGAGCTTTCCTATGGTCATGCGCGACATAACGACACCGTCAATCATCACCACGGGAGCCAAGGCGCACTGGCCAAAACAGGCTACCGTGCGGATAGAGGCAAAACCGTCAGGGCTTGTGGCTGAGTTTTCCTCTTCCTCTTTAAATTCGCGGATGCCCATTCTGGAAAGCGCCTCGTTCAGGAGGGCTAAAGAGCCTCTGGTATGGCAGGCTGTACCTCTGCAGACAACAATCGAGTGTTTTCCTTGTGGTTTTAAATTGAAGAATGAATAGAAGGTTGCCATTGAATAAATTTGGGAAAGGGGAACATCCATGCGCTGAGCGATAGCGCGCATGGATGCTTCCGAAAGATAGTGTTTAGGATCCGCTTCTTGCACATGTTCAAGCACATTGAGCAGAGCTCCCGAGGATCCCCGGTGTTGTTGGATGATCGATTCGATGCTGGGACTCGATTCCTTCGAAATGGTCGCTGGCATACAGCCTCCTTGTCATCTTCGAGCCGAGGCTCAAAGCACAGGTACAGCAAAGGTTCTCTGTATTCTTTAAGGCTCAGTATGCATCCTTTTTTCTAGATGTCAAGAAAATATTATCGATAAAATGTAATAAATATAAAAAAATTTTATGATTAAGCGAAAAGAGCATTTTATTCGATAAATATATTGTTATTGGTATGCAATAAATTTGATTGCCTTTTTCTTCTTTTCAAGGAATACTGTAGATATGGATCGATCTGAGGGGCAGGGGCTTTCCATGCACAGTGGCTTAAGGTTCCCATGTTTGTGGCCATCCAAATTTTCAAACGCCAAGGTGGATTTACTCGCTAAAAGGCTTAAAAAGATTTTTGAATCTCTTCCCCTTCTCGGGTACCTTGGGAGGGGAGAGCTAAGAGATTATGCCTACTACGAAAAGCTCATTGTGCAAGCCCTATTCGATCTTGATGCAAAAGCCGTAAGGGGGGATCTTCATCCACTGGCTACACGGGATTACCCCAAAATAGTCAGGTATCCCGGTGGGGTCGCCAGGGTTGCGCTCTATATAGGCTCCTTCGATCCTTTCCAGCTTACTCATCTTACGATAGCGCTGAGACTCCTCGCTTCTAAAAACAACAGGTCGGACATCCTTATTGCCGTGCCAGAGGGTGCCCAAAGCCGGGACAAACCACAAAAAACCGATTATTCATTCCGCTATCAAATCACAAAAATGCAGTTGGCGGGCCTTTTTGAGCCCTTCATACTGCCCTTGGACATCGGGGCTAACGCCGATACCATCGAGATTGTCCGGCGTTTCGTGGCTATGCACACAGGTATGAAACTCGAGCTTACCCATTTGATCGGCTCTGATGTCCTTCCTATGGCAACAGATTATCTTGAAGAGGACCTCAGGGTATGGCGACGGCAGGCTTCGTTGTCGGGGGTGGAGTTTAGCCACGGGATCCACGTAGCCCGACGAGCTGTGAGGGGGAATTACAGCTCCTATCTCAAGCGGATACGAAAAATGGGCGTACCGGTAACCATGGAAAAACGTGTTGTCGGAACCCCTTCGAGCACGGACTTCAGGGAAAATAGGGTGATAACCCTGGTTCTGCCCACGGAAAGCATTATAGATAAGCTCGAAGTCTTATTCCGATATAACATGAATCAGCCCTGGTCCGGCCATTAACTGAGTTCCAGCATAAGTTTGTGACGAGCTGTGAATAATCCAGGATTGGAAGAAACGCGGAAATAGTATACCCTCGAGACACAGTACCTGAAATTGAAATATTGGAGAACGCAACAGATGAAAATGGTTTTTCTTGGTCCCCCGGGGGCTGGCAAAGGAACCTTGGCGGCTTTAGCCTCGGTGCGGATGGGCTTTGCCCACATATCCACGGGCGATCTTTTCAGGGCAGCGGTAAAGGACGGCTCTGAATTGGGGAAAAAGGTCAAAAACATACTCGATGAAGGCAGGCTTGTCCCCGATGAACTCACCATAGCCCTGGTAAGGGAACGCCTTTCCCGCAGCGATGCCGAACTGGGCTGGATTCTGGATGGTTTTCCTCGCACCACAGGGCAAGCCGAAGCTTTAGAGACCATTGCAAGCCCTGATTGGGTAGTGAATTTCGACGTACAGGATTCTGTGATCCTCACTCGGCTTACAGGCCGACGTGTCTGCTCGGGCTGTGGCAAGATATATCACATTGTGTCCATGCCCCCTGCCGTCGAAGGCAAATGTGATGTCTGTGGCGCCGATCTTTATACAAGACCTGACGATAGTGAAACCTCGATTCGAACCAGATTGTCAGCCTACCGAAGTCAGACGGCTCCCCTTATCGAGTGGTATAGTAAAAAAGGAACCTTGGTGACCATTGACGGCACCGGTTCTCCCGAATCCGTGTACGAGCGTTTTGTGGAGGCCATCAAGGCTTGATTGCCGTGAAGTCACTGCCAGCCCTTGCCTTGGTATTGTTGCTTTCCCTCGTCACACTCTGCCCCATGGTAGCTCAGACTGAATCTGGGATAAAACCAGGACTGTGGACAGGGTCTCTGGCGATACGTAAAGAAATAGAGAGTAGGGCAGACCCTGGCGGTGATAGGATTAAAGCTCCTACAGAGAGCTCAGCCGAAAAAGACGCTTCACTCCAGACTTCGATCAGTCTCAGGCTCCTCGATCAGAATCAAGGGGCTCTATTGGATATCCCCGAGCAATCCATGTTCGGCTATCCCCTGGATCAGGTCTTCTGGACTGATTCAAGGCTTAGTTTTTCGTTTGGCGCCCTGGGACCGGAAGAAGATCTTGTCTTCGAAGGCATATACTCTGTTTCCCTTAAAGCTGTGATTGGAACAGCCCGTTCCAAGTCTTGGAAGGGCAGCTTCAGGATTTCACCAGTCCAAGAAGAGCTCTATCCGGGCGAGACAAGGCTCCAGGTAGTAGCGGGTGAGGACGAGCTACCGGGTACCTTGCTCATCCCAGAATCTAGCTCCACCTATCCTGCAATCGTGATTCTTCTCTCGGGCTCGGGCACGAGTGATAGAAACGGAAACAATTTCAGCGTGCCCGGGCGCTCGGACAGTCTCGCCCTTTTAGCCAGGGCCTTAGCATCCAGATCCGTCGCCAGCTTTCGCTTTGACAAACGAGGCTCAGGCGAAGCCTATGCTATGGCTGAATCCGGGTTGAGCGTTAGCCTGGACAGGCATATCGAAGACGCGGCGCGCATCATAGGCGAATTTATCCGATCTGGCCTTTATTCTCGAACAATCGTCGTGGGAATGAACGAAGGAGCCTGGATAGGCGCGGCAGCCCTCAACCGCCTCAAGAGCCAGGGGCTCTTCGCCGACGGGCTTGCCGCTATCGCCGTATCCGGTGAACGGCCGCTGGACCTTCTGCAATCCTCCCTGGAGGGATTGAGCCCTGCTTTGCAGCAAGAAGCTAGTGCAATTACCGAAGCTATCCTCTCCGACCGTCCCTTTAGCCAGCCTTCTGAGCAGTTGGCTGATTTTTTTGCTCCCCAACGCATCCATTGGCTTAAATCCTGGCTGGCCTTTGACCCAGCCAGAGAGTTCGCCCAGGTGGAAGTAGCCCTGCTTTTAATCTACGGGGCAAAGGATTTGCAGGTATCGCGTCCGGCCTTTGAGCGACTTCTGGATGCCAGGCCTCAGGCTGCTGCGCGAAGTATTCCTTCGATGAACTATGCCTTAAAACTTGTGAAATCCGAAACCGAGAATTACGATTCCTTTACGAATCCAGCATATCCGGTGCCCGAGGCTTTAGTGGATCTTTTAGCGGCTTTTGCGCGTGCCCGGCCTGCCCCCGAAGGTTCTTTGATTTATGTTAAGGACTGAGAGCGTGCATCGTTCCATTTGCCTTTAGAATATCCCTAATTTCCGAGCTACTCATGCTGATCCCCCGCACCACGTACACCGAACCCTCGAGAGTAAGGGGTAGTGATGCGATATCGCTCCGGTTTTCAAAGATACGCGCCGCAGTTGCTGCCCAGAGAAAGCGTACTACCGGCCTGTATGCCCGTGCAGTGGCCTCGTCTTTTACTCGAACACTGAGATCAAAGCGGTAATTCCTCAAGGTGTCAGCGGAAGTGCTTGTACCCGATGCGGATGCTGTAACTGCAAGGGCGTCAGGATTTTCGATCCTACCAGAGAAAAGCACGGTTTCCAGGGGGATAGCAGAGGCTTCCAGGGGTATGGCGTTAGCGTAGAGAATCCTCGGCTCGTTAATGCTTATGAAAATATCCGAGGAGGCTATGCCCTCCATTTGTGCCGGATAGGCTTGGACTGATTGGGGTTTTGAGGGCGGGCTAGCCTCGGTGGTCAGATGAATCCATCCGGCCTGGGGTGAGCGCAGGTAGAGTGGCAAATGGGTTGATCTATAGCCCCCATCGCCCAGACGCCGCCAGCTGCCTTCCATTGTGAGGGCTAGTCTGAGCGAAACCGGTGAAAAACGACCAATAAAAATGGCTTCGGCCTGAGGCCGATCCGTGCCAATCCCTCTAATTCCAGCGCCGAATGAATTAGCCTTGTTTAAAAATTCTTTGATGAAAGCTCCATCGACCGTTGAATCGGAAGATGATGAAACTTGTCCGTCTTGCTCGTCAGCGGCTCTGGGGCCTGCCATGAGAGAAGAAAGAAAATCCGACAGCTCTTTTTCGTTCATTCCCTTGGTTATATCCCGCAATGCCTGGCCGGAAAGCCGGGCATAAACTTGAGGTGAGTATTCCAGATACGCTCCAGGCTCACTATGGGAAACTTCCTCGGGAATGAGGGCGCAGCCCCAGGTTAGCAGCGATATGGAAAGGGAAACGATCAAAATGAGCAAGCTGCGCCATTCGCGCAGCCCGCCTTGGTGCACATTCATGCGATACCTCGTTGTTCGAATACGCGGATGCAGTATTCCAAATGTGTTGTAGCCGCCTTGTTCCAGGCTGCGAAATCGGATGTCTCATATAAAGATCGGGCTATACTTCCCCTTGGGGTGCCCAGGGCAGATGAAGTCTTGGTCGCGGCCTTTCTGATCCAGGAAAAGCGATCGTAGCCGAGGTTTTCCGGGGCTGAGTTTCTTTGCAGAAAGCCGCTAGGCTGGGCACCTGCGCGAAGAACCCAGGCTTCGGGTTCATAGGGCGGTATATCGAATTCGATAATATAATCGGAGACCCGGGCAAGACTGTCTTCCCTGGCGGCAATTCCCTTGCCGGCGCTGTCTACCTCCCAAAGTTCCCGTAGTTTTCCTACGACAAACACCTCGTCATCGAACCCTTTTTTTTTGGATGTCGTTAAAAATCGATAGATCATCCTGGCGGCCTGGGCAAAACGATCGGCATTGTAGACCTCAGAGAATTCCTGTCGTAGCCTGGGGTCTTGCCACCTGAGCCGTGGATAATCTGGATTTTTGAGTGCCTGAAGGTGCCCTACCGGCGGGAGCGGGGAGCGGGGATCCAGGGCGTTCTGGGGCTCCAGGTCGGCGGAGAAGTTCTGGTGCGCCCAGGTGTCGGCGTATGCGTGCAAGGCTATGCCAATTCTGTAGAGATTTCCGCTTTTAAGCGCAGCGATGAGGATTTCCCTGGCCAAGGGTGAATCGGCGGTTACCGGGTGTTTTCCTGCCCTTGCGTCCCTTCGACATAAATCAGCCTTTGACCTCTCTCCCGGTAAAAAATGGAAGGGTCGATAGATAGTCCTTGCAGTGGGTTCATCCCAAAATTGGTAATTCTGGGTGACTATACTCAGCGTCGTTCTATTGTCGCCCACGATCTCCCAGGGCGCGAGATTTTCGTCCACCATTTGGCTGGAGATAGCCATAGTAGAGGCTTCTTTTTCTGAAAAGCCTGCGCTACGGCAGAGGTAGTACAAAGCGTAATAGTGAAATTCTATATTCATCGGCCCATGAAATATGACGCAGAGAAGGCATAACGACAAGTCTTTGAAACCTTGGTGCAGATTTCGATTGAAAGAAATGCTTGCACCCAGGCGTCCCCTCCTCATGGCAAGCTCACTGGGACTCTGATACTATGGACATCAAGGAGGGTATATGGCCAAGGAACGCAGTTTTTCCATGCTCAAGCCAGGTGTTCTCCAGCGACGCATCGTGGGAGAAGTCCTATCAAGAATCGAGAAGAAGGGGTTTAGGATAATCGGGCTCAAGATGATCCGAATTTCCAGAACCCTGGCCGAAACCCACTACCGGGAACACAGGGACAAGCCCTTTTTCGGCGAGCTGGTGGATTATATTTGTTCGGCTCCACTGATCGCGTTGGTGCTCGAGGCCGATGGAGCTGTAGCCATGCTAAGGCATCTCTGCGGTACCACCAAAGCGGATCTAGCCGAACCTGGAACAATCAGAGGCGATTTTGCTATGCACACTAATTTCAACATCATACACGCATCCGATTCACCAGAATCGGCGGAGCGGGAGATCGGGCTATTTTTCAGACCCGAGGAGATTTTCGACTGGGAGGATTGCAACCATGGATGGATCTGAGAACCTGCCCCTCTGGGACTTGAATACTGTTTTTCCCGATTTCGATTCAGAAAAATATATCACCGCGAAAAGCAGGGCCAGCGCGTTGAGCGCCGAAGCCCTGGAGTTCTACCAGAAAAGCCAAAAACCCCTAGCCAGCGAAGACGCTGCCGCCTGGCTAAAGAAGGCGTTGGCGCTCAATGAAGAATTGGGCTCTTTGATGGAAACCCTTTCGGCGTACACCTACGCCCGGTTTAGCACAGCCACGAGGGATGCTCAAGCCATGGCCGAACTCAACGCCGTTGAAGCGCTGATGCTGCCAGCCAAGCGGGTGGATGTTCTCTACCGAAACGCCCTGGCTGCCCGTAAAAAGGCTGTTGAGCAGCTAATAAACAAGGACGTTTATTTTAAACCCTATGCATTCGTGCTGAGGGAAGAGCTCCTTTTCCAGTCCAGGCAGATGGCTCCAGAGCTGGAAGACCTGGCCGAGGATCTGGGTAGAAGCGGGGCGGATGCCTGGTCAAGGCTGCAGGAAGCGGTCAGCTCCAATGCTTCGGCACTATGGGACGATGCGACAGGAGCCCGCAAGACGGTGATCGAGCTGCGGAACCTTGCCTTCGATCCGGATAGAAGCATTCGCGAAAAGGCGTACAATCTAGAACTCTCGGTATGGAAGTCTGTAGAACTGCCCATGGCGGCTGCGCTGAACGGAGTCAAGGGGACTACGAACAGCCTCAATGCCCGCAGAGGTTGGAAGGACGCGCTGGAAAAATCCACTGCCCAGGCTAGGATTTCAGCCGCGACCCTGGATGCGCTCATTTCGGCAATGGAAGCATCCCTTCCCGTCTGGAGAGACTATCTCAAGACCAAGGCCAAAGCCCTCAAACTAAAGAAACTAGCCTTTTTCGACCTGTTCGCTCCGGTGGAAAAGAAGGATTCTCCCCTGCCGACTTTTAGCTGGGATGAGGCGCGATCCTTTATCGTTGATAAATTTTCTTCTTTCGATCCCGACATGGGTGCCTATGCCGACAAGGCCTTCGCTTCCCGCTGGATCGACGCCAAGCCCAGAGAAGGCAAGGTGGGCGGGGCGTACTGCACCGATTTTCCTCTGTCCAAGGAGGCGAGGGTCCTGTGCAATTATGACGGAAGCTTTTCATCGGTGAGCACCGTCTCCCATGAGCTCGGCCATGCCTGGCACCATGAATGCATCATGGACCAGCCCTACGGCCTAAGCCACTATCCCATGACCCTGGCTGAGACTGCATCGATTTTTGCCGAAACCATCGTATCAGAAGCGGCGATGGCACAGGCGGAGGCCGCTGCGCGGCTGCCTTTGGTTGAAATGCATTTACAGGACGGCTGTCAGGTGATCGTTGACATATTGTCCCGTTTCTATTTTGAAAAAGAGATTTTCGCCCAGCGGGCGGATAAAGAATTGGGTCCTGAGCAGTATTGCGCGGCCATGTTAGATGCCCAGGAAAAAACCTACGGTGATGGCTTGGATCCCGAAAAACGGCATCCATACATGTGGGCGGTGAAGGGCCATTACTATATCCCCTCACTCTCGTACTACAACTTCCCCTACGCCTTCGGTCAGCTTTTCGGTCTTGGGCTGTACGAGCGTTATAGGCAGGAAGGCCAGGGCTTTGTAAAGGTTTACAGAAAACTGCTCTCCGAGACTGGAGCCATGTCGTCGGTGGACCTCACAAAAAAGGCAGGGTTCAATATAGAGACGCCAGAATTCTGGCTCTCTTCGCTCCAGGTTTTTGCCCGGCAGACCGAGGTGTTCAAGAAATTGGTGGGCGAGGGGCTCTAATAGCAGGCATTTCGAAGAAGGGGCCGAGGCCGGCGCCCGCACCGCACGGGCGCTGTCTCGGCAAGACTAAAACCGGCTAATGTGTTGAGGAGGGTAGATTTTCCTACCCCCGAGGAGCCCAGCAGGGCGATAGTGCTGCCGGATTTGAGTCGGAATTGGAGCTCTTGCATTCCTTCGCGGCTTGCGGCACTCAATCCAAGCACCGGTGTTGTGCCCGATACAGAAAGCAGTTCCTCAAGCAGTGGCTCAGGATCTTGGGCTAGGTCGATCTTGGTGAGCAGCACCAGTGGGTTTACCCCCGAAGCGTGGCATAATGCCAGCAGCCTTTCCACCCGCCCAGGCGAGAAATCATCGCCGCAGGCTGTCATCGCCAAGGCCGTGTCGACGTTGGCCGCCAGCGCCTGGATAAATCGCGCATCACCGTGGCGCGAGCCTGAGGCTTTTCTGGCCAGAAAGGATTTTCTGGGTAGAATAGCAATAGGCAACCAGTTCGCTTTGGTACCGTCAGCTGCGCCCCGGTCAAGTTCCCGAACCAGGAGCCAGTCCCCCACAGCGGGGAGGTCTTTAGGCAGGGCTATGCCCTCGGCAAAGGCTCCGGTCAGTAGAATTCTGCCTTCTCGGATTGAAGCGTTTCCTTCGGCATCACCGACTGCTAGAGCGCCAGATCTCTGTAGCTCGACTACCCTGGCTGGAAAAACCTCGGCTTTTTCATAGGCAGCGCCGCCAATGTCCCGGGCTACATCCTCCCATGATGCGTTCCAGCCCCATTGTTGAATACCGTCCGAGGAGAGATCTCTCGTCGATAAAATTTTTTTCAAGCTATGTAAATGCACCGTTTCTTTCCTTGTCATAATGATGAAAATCTGTGGGGTATGGACTGCGCGTTGCAAGCCAACCCCTCCAATGTCACCGCGCAGCTTTACATAGGCTCTGCGCAGGAGTTGATGTGGTTATATTGGTATGCCGAGGGAAAGAAAGGTCGAGTGGTGTGCGGTTGTTACAGGAGGATCGAGCCCGTCTCGCTTCTACGCTAATCTAGAACGCTTTGTCGTTTCAGTACGCAGCTAAGATAGCCAGGACCCTTTCCTTGCCCAAGGTGCCGAGGAATCCCGCCAGTCGCGGCCCCTGATCCTTGCCAATAAGCGCCTGGTATGCGGCGCGGAAAAGTGTCTTGCTGTCGACGCTTGCGGCGCCTGCCGCAGCGTATATTGCCTCGGCTACGGATTTTTCGTTCTCGAAGCTCTCTAGCCGTGAAACCACATCATCCCTTAGACGGCGTACAGCCTCAACCTCGGCCTCGTTCAGCTCGGCTTTTTCCCCTGGCTTTCTCACGCTGAAGCGGAAATCATCGGGAGAACATTCGTTGATCCAGTACCAGGCTCGCGCAGCCCTGGAACGGATAGCGGGTTTTTGTGATTCCTTTAGCCCGGGCAGGGAACCCATCACCGCTTCCACGTCGCCCTGATGAATAAGTAAAAGTGAGCAAAGATGGCGGAAGGGCACCTGATACGGCTCTTCCGAGGGCACGGCGCCCACCTGGGAGAGCTCGTAGATGCGCCGCTCCTTAGCCTCTGTCACTTGGTCCTTGGCCTTTTCCTTTCCCCAGTAAATCCGCTCGGTCCTGTCGTAGTCCTCGTAAATTTTAATCACGTCCAGATCGAAACTGATGACAAACTCGGTGTTGGGCCTGGTGCCGGCAAAGAGATAGCGTACCAATTCTGGCTGATAGACTCGCAGGAGATCCGGCAGATCGACCACCTTGCCCTTGGATGAAGACATCTTGCCCGGCGAACCCTTGATGCCTATAAAGTCGTAGCGAAAGGTTACCGGGGGCTTGCGGCCGTAGACTTCCTCTACCACGTGCTTGGATGTGTCAAAACTGCCCCCCTGGGAATGGTGATCCTTGCCGGCGGGTTCGAAATCCACCTGTTCAAAGTTCCAGCGCATGGGCCAGTCGACCCTCCATACAAGCTTGGCGCCCTTGAGGTTTCGCAGGTCCCCCGTTTCCCTATGGCCGCAGTCGCAGAGGTAGGAAAGACCCCATTCTCCATCCCAGCTTTCTATTTCCGTTGTATCCCTGTTGCAGGCCGAGCAGAATACCGACACCGGCCACCATTCGCCCTGGATTTTGTGGTCTTCGTCTCGATACTTGTCCAGGATTGTCTTCAGGTGCTCCCGCATTTCCAGAGCCCGGCGCATGCCCTGGGCATACATGCCGCTCCGGTAGCGATCGGCCTGGTAGAGAAACTCCGGGGCGATTCCAACCTCTGGGAGTATCGATTCCACATCCACTTCATGGTGTCGGGCATAGGATGAATCCCTGCCCCAGGGGTCGGGCACCAGGGTTATAGGCTGACGCAGGTAAGTTTCCAGAAGCTCGGCCTGGGGCATGTTGAGGGGAACTTTTCTGAACACGTCGTAGTCGTCCCAGCTGTAGATAAAGCGCACCTTCTTGCCCATGTCGCGCAAAGCCCTGACAACTAACTCGACGGAGATCATCTCGCGGAAATTGCCCACATGGACTGTTCCGGATGGAGTAATGCCCGAGGCGCAGGTGTAGATTTCCTTGTCTCCCCAGGTCTGGATTATCTTTTCGGCGGTCTGGTCCGCCCAATGGGATGCTTTGTTCTTTTCCATGCCGGGGAGTATAGCTTATTCATTCCTTCTATGATAATAGGTCCCATACAACGGTAAGACAGTGCGTCGCTGCTTATTTGTTAAAAAAGTGCCTAGAGCAGCGTTTTCCCATCCTCGATGAGGAGACGCTCATTGCCGGACTGATCGATGGCTATGACTGTCGGCCGCTGCACGAGGCCATCCAGATGAATCATGGCCGGAGCGTCTTCTTCGTAGTTGAACCCTATGGCGAAGTGACAGGTACCTAGGATTTTTTCGTCCTCCAGCATGTTGCCGGTAATTCTCGCCTTCTCGTTGAGACCGATGCCGAACTCCCCCAGATTTCTGGCGTTAGTGGCGTAACGCAGGGCTTCCTCGGGCTTAACACCCGACTGGGAAACGAGGCTGGAAGCCATGTCCATGCCTTTGCGCAAAGCTACTTCCAGCTGCCGAGCCTGCCTGCCGCCCTCGCAGTCCATGACGTAGCCGCCGGAGAGATGGCAGGTGATTGGGTTATCCAGCAACATACAGCCTTCGATATCGGCCATGGAATCCTCGAAGACAATCCGTCCATCGGCGCTGCCCAGAGCGGGGGAGACGAAAACCTCTCCCGCCGGCAGATTTCCTCCCTGGCCGGGTAGCCTGAAGTCCCCGTCATCCAGATGGGCGCTTCTGCCTTTAGTGCCGAAGCGCAGGTCCGTGCCCGCAGGCGAAAGCACTTTGATGGAAGAAGACTGGTCGAGAAGCCGTTTAAGCTGCCCTGCACGCTGCCTCATTAGACTATAGTCCGCTGACAGGGTTCGTGCGAAGCACTCAATGCTCAGGCCGGGAGACCAGAAAGAACGGATCCTTTGCAGCCCAGAGAGTAGGTAGGTGAATATGTGGTCGTAGCTCCTACCGTCGGCAGTCTTTAAGGGCTTGGAAAGCCTTTTTCCGTCTTTGCCCAGCTTATCCGCCGAGAGGGAAACAAAAGCGTTGGGAGCTTTTTCAATAGCCTCGAGCACATAGCCTTCGGCAAAATCCGCCTGGGTTTTTATCGGCTGCAGCAGGAGCGTAACACTGCAGCCCCGCGATCCAGCGGCTTTTTCGACAGCCCGGGCGATCAACTCCTGCTCGGTGTGGGGGTTGGTAACTATAAGCAGTGTTTCACCAGCCTTCATTCCCAGGCATTCATCCACAGCGATCTCCGCTGCCCTGGAAAGATCGGCATTCTTTGAAAAATCGGGCGTGTTGTTATTAGTCATGTTTTTTTTGAGCTTCCAGGCTCCGCTTATAGGATGGAATCCGCGACTTCGGCGCCAGGTCGAGGCTGTCAGACTCGCCCCGCATGAAGTAGTGGTAAGCGATACCCGCCACCATGGCGCCGTTGTCACCGCAGAGCTCCAGGGGAGGAAAGCGAACATCCAGCTGGCTTTTTGCCGCAAGACTCCTGCGGAGATAGGCATTGGCTGCGACACCGCCGCCTGCGACAATTCTGTTGATACCCATGTCTGCGGAAGCCTTGAGCAGCTTGGCCAGAAGTAAATCGATCGCGGCCTTTCTAAAGGATGCAGCAATGTTTTCCGGACTGCTCTTTGCCCCCGGGCGCTTGAAGTTGTCCAGGTGATGTATCACCGCGGTTTTCAAGCCCGAATAGGAAAGATCGTAGCGATGCTCCCCTTTATGGAGGGAAGGCGGGGAAAAACGGAATGCATCGGGATCCCCTTTCTCGGCCAGATCGTCAATAGCCTTGCCTCCGGGATAGCCGAAACCGTAATGTGTTGCCACCTTGTCGAAAGCCTCACCCACCGCATCGTCTATGGTTGTTCCCAGAATCTCGATGGTATCGAAATCCATGGCTTTGCAGATGATCGAGTGTCCTCCTGAAACCAAAAGGCCTAGGAACGGGTATTCCACGGGCAAGGTAAGTTGTGGGGCGTAGAGGTGGGCAAGCATGTGATTAACGCCCTTGAAGGGAATTTTCAGGGCGAAGGCCATGGCCTTCGCGAAGGAGAGTCCCACGGCCAGCGAACCGATAAGCCCCGGCTGGGCTGTCGCGGCAATGCCGTCCAGCGCTCCGGGCTCGGTGCCTGCCACTGTCAGCGCTTGCCGTGCTATCTGTTCTATCCAGCGCACATGGGCGCGGCTGGCAATCTCGGGCACAACACCCTGGTATTGTTCATGTAAGGGAATCTGGGTTGCGATAATGTTGGAGTGTATTCGTTTCCCGTCTTCGACAACAGCGGCGGAGCATTCGTCACAGGAGGATTCAATCCCCAATACTAGCACCGATTTCTCCCGTGGCGCTCTTGATCATATAATGGGAAATGGTCGAAAGAGAGTAGCCTTCTTCAATCAACTGGGGGTAGATATCCATAAGAGTTTGGGCAAGTTCGGCCGACCAGACATGACCAATCATAACCGCAGCGCCCTGGTCCTTCGCGGTTTTCTTGCCCTCTTCGAGAGCGTGGAGAATGGATTGTTTGTCGCCTGAGTTGTCCAAGAACACATCGCGCTCCCAATATGGTAGTTCCATCTCCTTGCAGAGCACTGCGGTTGCTGTGCCCGAGGAGGTGAGTGAATCAAGATAATAGATGCCACGCATTTTGGCAATATCAAGGACCGCACGCATAAATACCGGATCCCTAGTGACCGCCGAGCCCATGTGATTGTTAAGCCCCACAATTCCCGGCAGTGCATCGATGTTATCTAAAAGCACGTTGGACGCTTCCTCCGCGGTCATGTCCAAGGTTATCGCCCCCGGCCCCGGGTCAGAGCCTCCTAAGGCCTGCATGGGTTGATGGAGAATAAGCTCTTTTCCCGCCGCGACTATGCGTTCGGCTGATTCCCTGGTGTAGCCTAGGCCAGGTAATACGGCGAGGGTGATGGGAAAGGGAAGTTTTAAAAATGGCTCCAATTGTTCGATATTGTGCCCCGCATCATCGATCACGATTATCAGGGTGGGAACCTCCGACCTTAGGGCTTCATGCTGCCTCAGCGCTATTGGGAAGGGAAGGGCTCGTTCTCCCTGGTACTCAGGCGGGAGCCTAGGAAGACTCTGACTTGGCTCGACTGAATCTTTTATGTCGGATTCTCCCGACTCAGTACCAGCGGGCAGCCTTTTCGTGGCTTCTGTGGATGCTCCGTTAATTCCTTGCGTCCCAATCGAAGGCTCGGCAGCACTGGGGAGTAAATCCTCATAGCCCTGTGGCACTTCAACGTGGTACTCAGGCAGTCCGTAAGGCCAAAGCGTCGTGCTGCTGGGAATAACTGGTAATTCTTTTTGCCCACTTTTAATACTGACAACAATCACGAATACCGAGACGATTATTGCGAATAGAGCTACAAGCAAACGTAACTTGTCACTGTTCAGCTGAACGGTGTGTCTTTTTTTTGAAGGTTTTTTTGAGGTCACTATGCAATACTATCGGCAGGATTACCCTTGGGCAATAAGGTCTAGGGCTTTGGTTTTTCCGGCTTCTATGCCAGACCAAAGCCCTGGTATTTGCTGATTCAGGCGCTCATGTAGAGCAAACCCTTGGAAGCTTCGGTGTGAAGCTTCTGGAGTGCCCGTTTTTCGATATGCCGCACAGTCTCGGGAGAAAGCCCCATGTTGCTGCCCATGCGTTTAAGTGACTGACGCTTGCGCCCACCCAATTCAAAGCGATGATTGATTACAAAACGTTCCCTGTCTTTGAGCACCGATAATAAGCGAGTTGTCTGTTCTCCGGTCATCATCTGGTCAAAGATAGTCTCGGGCGCATAGGTATAGTCTTCGTACACATCGAGAATTGAAAAACTGTCCTGCTCAGTCTGGGCTTCGAAGCTGGAGATTCGCTCGGCAAAAACCAACGTGTCGTTGAGTTTTTTTTCGGAAATACCCAGCTTTTCTGAAATTTCGCTCGCGCTGGGCTGGCGCTGAAGCGTTTGACTCATGATGCTTTTTTCAGCCTGGACCTTTCGAATTAGTTCTTCCTTACGGTGGGGCAGGCGTATGGCCCTGCCTGTATTAACCAGGGAGCGGCCGATAGCCTGGCGTATCCACCAGGCTGCATAGGTAGAAAACTTTACCTTTCTGGTTCCGTCGAATTTTTCGGCTGCTTTCATGAGGCCGATGTTGCCTTCCTGGATCAGATCGA
Source organism: Spirochaetaceae bacterium UBA6076 (assembly GCA_002428725.1). Lineage (GTDB taxonomy): Bacteria > Spirochaetota > Spirochaetia > Treponematales > Rectinemataceae > UBA2256. The sequence continues at coordinate 231,963 of DIXQ01000021.1, forward strand.
TCAACGAGAGGGAGGGATTCCACATTGACCTGGCTATACGCACGACGAGACGCAGATTTGCCTCGATCAGACGCTTGCGCGCAGCCTCGTCGCCCTGGGAAATCTTTCTGGAGAGGATTTCTTCCTCTTCCCTGCTCAAGAGGCTGATAGACTTGATCGACTTGAAATAACTAGCCAGTGATTCATCAGTGGCGGTCAAGTTTTGCATGGCTTACTCCTCGCGAATATATTCGCAAGGCTAGTGCCAAATCGATCCGTATGTAAAAAATTTTAATAAATCGATGTAATATATGCAAATAAATAAATATTACCGACAGCGCTGTCAATCGATTCCATAGTTTAGAAACCAAAATGGTATAAAAAAGGATACAGAACCCTATGTGGTGCTGTATCCTTTTTATGACTAAGGAATTCGTGCTTTAGATATTCTTACTTCAAATACTTGAGTGGATCGAGGGCTTGTCCGTTCTTGAAGAGGCTGAAATGTAGGTGCGGCCCCGTGCTCTGTCCCGTGTTGCCCGAAAGTCCGATCACCGAACCCTTGGCGATGTAGCTTCCTTCCTTGACACTGATCTTGCTTAAATGAGCGTAGAGGGACTGATATCCAGAATCGTGTTTGAGAATTATGTAATTGCCGAATACTGAGTTGTAGCCGGTATCGGCGACTCTACCCTCGATAGTAGCTCTGATGTTGGTGCCCACGTTGACAACGATATCAATGGCGGAATGGAAGGTGCGTAAACCGGTAAAGGGATTGGCGCGATATCCGAAGGGTGAGGATATTGGACCTTTAGTCGGCCACTGGAATTGCATACCATAAAATTGCTTAAGGCTGGCCGAGGAAAGGCGTGCGTTGGGTATGAAAATGCTCTGCCCTATGGTGATGGTGCTGGAAGAAAGATCGTTGGCGTCGACGATGCGAGTCATGTCTATGGCGTAGGTCTTGGAGAGACTCGAAAGGTTTTCGCCTCTTCTCACCGTATGGCTTACGCCATCCATGTTTGGAATTCGAAGTTTAAGGCCAGAGCGGAGAGACGATGCACTTTGTAGATTATTCAACGATATGATTGTGTCCTGCCTGAGGCCAAAACGCTTGGCGATTTTCTCCAGAGTATCTCCACTGCGAACGGTGTAGGATCCAAGCTTTACCGCCACGGGAATAGGGGGAAGGCTGGTAGATGGAAGGTTCTCTTTTTCGAGGATTTCCGGGGCTATGTAGGCCATGAGCAGCCTTTGGGCCGACTCTTCGTCGGGAAGCACTAGGCTTGATGCGCTGACGGGAAAATGGGCTGCGCTGATAAAGGCGGCGGCGCCGACGGTGAGAACGATCGAGCCGACGAGTACGAATGCGAGAATCAGGCGCACCCGGGAGAGGCGCAAAAAAGAGCCAAGAAAGGCAAGCCGCGCTGAAAGGGACATGTGGGGGCGGGCTGCCGCCGTCGGCGCCGCCGCCTCCCTTGAGGCAAGGGGCAGTCCGGTTTCTTCTGTCACGGCAACAACGCTGGGGGATGTAACCTCGCTGGGAATGTCCAGGGTTCCGCGTTTTTTCTGGATAGTACGGGTTTTTAGCGATATGACAATTTTTACCAGCGCCTTCGGCAATGCGACAATGAACGCAGCTATGGAAACAGCCGCTTTTCCAAAGCTCTTGCTTATTTTTTTCAGCGTGTCTTGGGCTGTCTCGCTGGCATAGGAATGAATTTTAGTGCTTTGCTTCCGGGCCGATTTAAAACGCGGGTATCGGGGTTTTGGGAAAATCTTTCGGCGTTTAGAGCCTTCCGAAAGTGTTGTGCCATCCAATATAGTGACAAAGGGTTTGGGTCTATGAAGCGAAGCAACTTCACCTTTCCAATACCCAGCAGTTTTGTTCTCGATTTCCATAGGTCTTTCGAGTATCGGCGGCTTTAATCCGATATATTATCGTTAAGATATTCAGGAATTAAGGAGAGTCAATTGTTGGGCGATACGGCGCAGAAGCATGAGAGTGATGCAAGAACGTAGGAACAGTGCTCATTCCCTTCGGGTAGGGCGAATTATACTCATTGTTATAGTTCTTTTCTTTATGGCAAGAACTTTTATCGCCGATTTGGCTATCGTGCATGGAAGGTCGATGCTCCCTGGGCTTAAAGAGTCTGACCTGGTGTTTGTTTTCAAGGCTGCGTATGGACTTAAAAATCCTTGGGGAGGGTATTTTTTACGCTGGTCAGAGCCTCAGGAAAAACAAATAGTGGCGGCGGTGAGGCCGGATTCGGCTGCGGTTTTTATTAAGCGCGTGGATTCGGTGGTACGCATCGAAGGCTGGGGTTCCTTTGATGGCGCAGAGAAAGCGTACATTCTCCTGGGGGACAATAAATACGAGTCCATAGACTCAAGAGAATTTGGGCCGGTGCCGATGAACAATATACTGGGCAGGGTCTTTTCCTTACCCGGATTCTAGACCTTTGTCTACAGCATGGACAGTAAATGAGGATGTTGAAATTTCGCCTTGGCTCGGCGCTGGTGCTGCTGGGGATAATCGCGACACTGATTTTTGCCCGCTATGCCCAGCTCGCCTTCGCTTCCTCTTCCATAGCCTTAGGCGAAGACGCGCTCGAAGGCGAGCGCGGCAGGATAGTGGACAGGAATGGCCTGACCCTGGCGATGGACGTACCGAAATACGATATTTCGGTATGGAAGCCCTCGGCAGATAAAGAAGTCTTCGAGTTGGAAATCCCCGAATTGGCAAAACTAACAGGCATGCCCGCTGATTCCATACACGCACGCTTCATCGATGAAAACCAGAATTTTTTCTATCTTGCTAGAAGGCTTCCGGCGGACAAGGCGACAGTCCTGCTCAACGCAAAAAAACAGGGAAAATACCAGGGAGTGCAGGTTGAGGAAATTTCCGGAAGGCTTTATCCCGAAGGAAGACTGGCAGCTCATCTCATCGGCTTTACCGGAGAAGGGAATAGCGGCCTGGATGGAATAGAAATCAAATACAATGCTGAACTCAATCCAAAACCCAGAAAGGCCGATGACGGAACAGGCCGTTTGATAGACCCTTCAATAAAACTGCCCCAGGGCGACAGAATTTCTTTAAGCATTGACGCCACTCTACAGCACATGATTGAGGATATTCTTAAGGATACAGTCAAGGCTAATGGAGCCGAAGCCGCCTTGGCGATTGCCATGGATGTCCATTCGGGAGAACTTCTATGCTACGCCGCCGAACCTGGCTTTGATCCCAACGATTATTCAGCCTATGATGCCGAGGCGAGAAGGGATCTGCTCTCGCTTTATTCTTACGAGCCGGGTTCGGTATTCAAGCTGTTCAGCATGGCTTCCATTTTGGATTTAGGCGCCATAACGCCCAATACGATATTCGACTGTGACGGTGCGTACCGAAAAACCCTGCCCAGCGGAGAAAAAATCTTAATCAAGGACTTGGGCGTTTACGGGAAGCAGAATCTTGCTGGCGTGCTTGCCCTTTCGAGCAATGCTGGAGTGGGATACGCCTCGGATAAAGTAACGGAACAGGATCTTTACCAGAGGCTTATTGCCTTTGGCTTTGGGGCGAAAACGGGGGTAGGTCTTTCGGGGGAAAGCCCAGGATCGCTGCGGGAGCCAGAAAAATGGTCGGGTCGAAGCAAGCCCACTATAGCGATCGGTCAAGAAGTTATGGTTACCGCCCTGCAGATGATCAGTGCAGCCGGGGCAATAGCCAACGGTGGTCTTTTACTCAAGCCCACTACGATAAACCGCATCGAAAGCGCGGATGGACAGCTTGTGTTCCAGCATGAGCCCCAGGTTTTGCGCAGGGTGGTTTCCGAGGCCAGCGCCAAAGCGATTCTCGATGCCATGGAGCATACGGCATCCCTGCAAGGAACAGGCTGGAGGGCTAAAGTTCCCGATATTCGAATGGCTGTAAAGACGGGGACAGCCCAGATGATCGACCCCACAACGAGGGCTTATTCGGATACGGACTACATCGCCAGCACCTTGGGCATATTTCCTGCCGATAAGCCCAGGATCGCTCTTTATATAGCGATTATCAAACCCCGGGGAGCCTCGTATTTGGGCGGTCAAATCGCTGCGCCGGTGCTTAGGCAGGCCGCCGAGGCTGTTTTGTCTATTCTGGATATAGAGAGGGGAAAAACTCCGGTGGTAGTGCACGGGGGAACCCTACGCATGCCCGAGGAAAAAGAGGCTGCGGTCGGAGCCATAATGCCTGACCTAACCGGCTACTCCAAGCGCTCGCTGTTGCCCCTCCTGGAACGAAAAGACCTGCATGTTTCCATAAGCGGCGACGGGTATGTTGTTTCTCAGCAGCCAGCCCCAGGCGCTACGATCAGTGAGGGAAGTAAAATAATCTTACGTCTTAAGTGAGGTATTCGATGAACAGAGATGATGCGATTGTACTGTGGAGAAAATACAACGATGAGGACTCGCTGTACCGTCACGCCTTGTCGGTGGAGGCGGCTATGCGTCATTTTGCGCGAAAATACGGCGAGGACGAGGATTTCTGGGGAATTGTCGGGATTCTCCACGACCTGGACTATCAGCGCTTTCCCGAAGAGCATCTGCGCCATGCCCGGTCGATACTCGAACAGGAAGGGGTAGAGGAATCGATGATCCACGCGGTGCTCAGTCACGGCTGGGGCTTGTGCAGCGATGTGGAGCCTGCATCGAAAATGGAAAAGGTACTCTTTGCCGTGGACGAGCTCACTGGGTTTATCGCTGCCTGCGCCTATGTGCGGCCTTCTCGCAGTGTGCTGGATATGGAAACCCGGTCGGTGAAAAAAAAGTGGGGCTCTGCCAATTTTGCCGCGGGTGTTAACCGCGGGGTGATCGAGAAAGGCGCGGCTATGCTTGAAATGCCCCTGGAAGAGCTGATCGGCGAGACAATTTTAGCCCTTAGAGCAGTCGCCGAGGACATAGGTTTGAAAGGGAACCAGCAGTAGATCGCTCCCCGATCGGCACTCCCCGGTCCGATTAAACTAAGCTCATTTTTTATTGGTATTTTCCTCGATTGACCTCATGCGGCTTTGACTATACAGTAGCCCGATCACGGTGGGAAAAGAATGCTAGAGAAGATAACTGAAAAATTCGTGGACGCGTTCCGCGGCATAAGCGGCAAGTCGTCTATTTCCGAAAAGAATGTCGACGAAGCGATCGAGCAGATCAAGATGGCCTTGCTCGAAGCCGACGTCAACCTCAGGGTAGTGCGGCGTTTTGTCAACTCGACGCTGGAAGAGGCCAAGGGCGAGAAGGTCCTGCGCTCGGTAAGCCCGGGGCAGCAATTCGTCAAAATAGTCCATGACAAGATGGTCGCCCTTTTAGGCGACGAAAATCAGGATCTAGCCCTCAAGGGGCCGGACACCCTCTCGGTCATCCTGCTTTTAGGGCTCCAAGGCTCTGGCAAGACGACGACGGCGGCAAAGCTGGCATACCGGTTAAAAGGGAAGGGCAGAAAGGTGCTGCTGGCAGCCTGCGACCTGGTCAGGCCGGCGGCGGTGGAGCAGCTTTCGGTCCTGGGCTCCCAGGTGGGTGTGCCTGTTCATACCGAGGCTACCAAAGACCCCGTGCAGGTGGTAAACGCCGCTCTGGCCCGGGCTAGGCGGGAATCCTTCGACACCCTTATCGTGGATACGGCGGGGCGCCTGCAGATCGACGAAGCCCTCATGGCCGAGCTCGCCCGGGTCAAGGAGGCGGCCAAGCCGCTTGAGTCCCTCCTAGTAGCCGATTCCATGACCGGCCAGGCGGCTGTGGATATCGCCAAGAGCTTTGATGAGAAAATCGGCATCACCGGCGTAATTCTCTCTAAGTTCGATTCGGATACCAGGGGAGGAGCGGCGCTTTCACTCAAGTCGGTGACCGGCAAGGCAATCAAGTTTGTTGGCACCTCTGAAAAACCTGACGGGCTGGAACCTTTCTATCCGGACAGAATCGCCAGCAGAATCCTGGGCATGGGGGACATCGTCTCCCTGGTGGAAAAAGCCCAGACTGTCTACGACCAGAAAGAAGCCGAAGCGCTGGAAAAAAAGCTTGCCCAGGAAAACTTTACCTTGGAGGATTATCTCGATCAGCTCCAGAAGATGAAAAAGATGGGGTCTGTAAAATCCATGCTGGACATGATTCCTGGCCTGGCTGGCCAGGTGGATGAGGATAAGATCGATCTGGACGAGATGAAGTATGAGGAAGCCATCCTCAGGTCGATGACTAAAAAAGAGAGGCTAAATCACCTCATCATCGGTCCTTCCCGTCGCACGAGGATAGCCCGGGGTTCAGGCACCTCTGTCGCCCAGGTGAACCGGCTTTTAAAGAAGTTCGAAAAATCTAGGGTGATGATGAAGAAAATGGTGAAGAACAAGGGTGCCATGGCCAAGTATATGGCCGGCCAGGGAGCCAAGCCCTAGTTTTTTATAGAAGATTTACCCCGCTTAAAGATCTTGTCGCCGTAGAGCATGAGCACTAAGCCAAGGAGGATGACCGGAACCCCTACCCAGAGGAGAGGGACGGGTTCTTCTCCAAGAATTAGCATGCCGAGAAATACGGCTATTAGTGGATTGACGATCGAATAGCTGACGATGCGTATGGACGGCTCATTGGCCAGCAGGTAGTTATAGGCCAGGAAAGCTCCTCCGCCGATTATGGCGAGGTACGCCATGGCTAGCCAACTTTCTGTGCTTACTCCTGAAAGTGCGGTTGCCGGTGCTCCATAGTACACAATCGAACCTAATAGCGCGACAATACCTGCAAGGCTCATTTCGATGCCGGTGTTGACAAAGCTGTCGGGGTGCACGGGCACCTTTCTGGCGTAGGATGTGGCAAAACTCCAGGCTAGAAAGCCTGCCATGATCAGAACGATTCCTCCGCTAAACTGGAAACCGGCGCTTTCTCCCTTCCAAAGCACGAGACCTACTCCCGCCATGCCGATGAGTATTCCAATGAACCTGGTGATGTGAAGCTTTTCATTAAAGAAAATCCGGTTAAAAAAAGCGACGCAGAAGGGTGTGGAGGCGATAATGATGGCTGCGATATAGGAATCGACGGTTTTTTCACCCAGGGAAACAAGTCCGTTTCCTAGTATAAGTAGGAAAAACCCTAGAAAGGAGGCGGCGAGGATTTCCTTGCGAGTAGGCAGGCGTTTTAGTCGTCCTGTCGCGGCGCTCAAGATTAAGAACCCGAGACCGGCGATTGAGTACCTGAATCCGACCAGGTAGAACGCGGGCATAGTCGAGACCGCCACGCGTATGGCAAGATATGTGGAACCCCATACAATGTAGAGGGTCAGGTAAGAAAAAAGGATGAGGGCAGTGTTCTTCTTCATGCGAACTCCCCTAAATTCCGATATACGTGCAATCGTGACATCCCGCGTCGTGCTGCGAGGTATTTTGATTATGCCGAAAAGAGAAATAAGGTCAATGGATCTCTTGTCATGCAGGGCTTTACATTTTTTAATGCTTCGGCTAAAGTAGGCCCACTTATTTTGTTTGGAGTCCAACTATGTCGAGAGTATGCGATGTCTGCGGCAAAGGCACTATGTACGGAAACAACGTTTCTCACGCGAAAAACCATAGCAGGAGAACCTGGTTCCCCAACCTCATCTCGATGAGGACTAAAATAGACGGCACGGTGCTCAAGGTTAAAGTGTGCGCTAAATGCCTCAAATCGGGCAAGATTGTAAAGCACGTCTAAGCTAGTCTTTTTGGCTGTATTTAAATGCTCAAGCCGCCTGCGGTTTTACCACGCAGGCGGCTAATTTTTTCGATTCTGGTTTATTGCAGCAGGCAAGCTACCGAGTACAGTATGTTCATAAAAAAAGGGCTGCCATGGTTTAAAACCACGGCAGCCCTTCTTTTAGTTTAAGCAATCTAATCCACGGCCTAGGCGAACTGCCCGAGCCGTGGCTTTAGCTTAGCGACCCCACTTACCGGTGCGGCCGCCCATGGCGCCGCGGAAGTCCCGCTGGCCCATCATGCTATACCTGAAATTCACAGCCTTCTCGTCCAGGCCGAGGTCTATAGTCTTGCCGTTTACATCGAGGGTGTTCACATGAACCACGTAACTATTCTCGACATTGGGCAGAGCCCTGGAGTAGCCTTCGATCTTAACCGAAGCGCCTTCCTTAAGCCCGTCGACAAAGCCGAAAAGTCTGGAAGGGATCATGACAAAATAGGTTTTATCGTCTTTCTTGATGGCTACTCGGGCATCCACCAACTCGAGCGTTCCTTCCAGGCTTATATCTTCGACGTCCACGGTTGCGGCAGGTAGACTGCCCATGCGCCCGTAGGGGGCTGCTTGAATCTGTCCTCTGCCAGGCAAGGTCCCCTGGGGCTGGTTCCACATGCCAAAGGGTTGGGCGGCGGCAACGCCGACCACTAAAAATGCGATAGCGACTACAACGAGAGCTTTTTTCATAGCTGTTCTCCTCTATGGTTCTTTCTTTGATCGATCCGAAATTCCCTATCCAAGGGGGCTATCGGACCGTATCATATTCCGTCTTCCGGATGCTTAATTAAGAGCAATAGTCATGCCAAATTATAAAAAAAATTGAAATTATTATTATTTCACTATAGCAAATTTAATTAAATAAATACCGCCGTACTTAATCAGGCTCAAACTTTGGTTTACGATCGGTTTTTGATATGCTGAGAGGAAAAAATTTCTCCCACCGGGAAATTTTTTCCTCGATTATATGAAAACCACTAGCAAAAATGCAGCACGGCTAGGAGTAAACTGGATTTGTGGCGTTTAAGATTCCCTTGGTGCATGTCGATATTGAACCTGTATCTCCATTGCGGCAATAAGGGAGTTTTCATGCTCACACGGCGATCAGTTCTTCTTCTCCCGCTTTTGTTTGTATTCGCTTTTCAGGTATGCTCCGACACAACGCCATATCGGCTTTTTCCCTCTTTATATAGAAAGGCATCCCAAAATTCTCTACCGCAAACCGTCTTAAAAGCGCCTGGATCCGACCACGCCGTGTCGATTCACGAGAGAATACCGCTTTTAGCGAACAATACGATCGTAGCCTTCTATGGTCATCCATTATCCCAGCGAATGGGCATTCTGGGGCTTCACAGCAAGGAAGAAATCGCTGGGAAGGTAGAGGCTTTCGCTGGGTATTATGATCAGGCGAACGGTAAAAATGGAGCGATTGGTGCCTTCTATATTATCTACGGAACCTGTTGGCCGGGCGGGGAGATCGGCTACCTTAAGGATTCTATACTCGAAGAATACATTCTTTATGCCCAGCAGCGTGGAATGCTTGTTTTCGTCGACCACCAGATAGGAAAGTACAGCGTACAGGAATCTATGGAGCGCATACTTCCCTTTTTGCGCTACCCCAATGTTCACCTTGCCATAGATCCGGAGTGGAGAACCCTTAAGCCGATGAAGGAAATTGGCTCCATCACCGCTGATGAGCTTAACCAGGCACAGCGGATTATGCAGGACTACATTACCGCCCATAATATTCCGGGAATACGGATGCTGGTGGTGCATCAGTTTCAGGAAAGAATGATCCAGGACCGAGACCTGGTGCGGGCTAATTTGGACAGGGTACTCCTGGTGCATACGGCCGATGGGTTTGGCAGCCCTGAGATGAAGCGGAGCTCTTATGCTCAGAATTCCAAGGCTGAAAATATACCACTCAAGGGTTTTAAGCTCTTCTTCAAATCGGATTTTCCTCTGGCTGGTTGGGATAATCCTCTATTGAGCCCTACCGAGGTCATGGCGCTGGAGCCGCGGCCTGGTCTGATAATCTATCAATAGGGCTGTAAATAGGCTAAGAACTGTAAATTTCTTTCTGCTTCCTGTCGATACACATAGAAGGGTTTCCGTCTTTTTCCGGCTTTGACGAAAGGGCTTAGGACCTGTCGTTTGCCGGATTGCGTGATACCTATGTAAGTAGCCTAAAGTCGCCACAGGGAGAAGACCCATGTCTTTTTTTAAGAAGATTCGAATCGCGGTTGTAATAACGGCGTTGCTCAACCTTATCCCACTTTCAGCCTATAACCCTCCCAAGGGCGGTTTTTCCCTTCCTTCTATCTACTCCCCCTGGGGTTTAGCCTATACACCGACAGTGACGGGTCCCTCGAATCCTTGGGCCGCACTCTTGAATCCCTCGGTTATTGCCGATAACCAGCTCGTCCAAATTGAGGCGGCTTACACGGGCATTACGGATTTTGGTACGGCAGGTCAGGGCTGGGGCTCCGCAGCTTCGCTCGGTTTCGCACTCCCAGCCCCCTACGGCGTCTGGGGTGGGGCTGCCCGCTTTTTCTCTTCCGCCGCCGGAATGACAAGCATGCCCCTGGGCACCTTCGGAGGACTGACGGGCATTTTCGCCAAGGATCTTCTACCCTCGCTCTATCTGGGAACGGCGGTAGATCTCACTATGGGCGGCCAGGGCGGCTTTGGCTGGGGGCTCTCCTTAGACCTGGGTGCGACCTGGTTGGCCGGCGATCTGGGAATATTTAAGGACACCCGCTTTGGTCTCTCGATTCTCGACATGGGCAAGGGCTACTCAACTCCAACCGCTACAGGGATGTTCGGTGGATCGGCAACTTCCTACCCTGCGGCTTTTACCTTAGGACTTGGAGCCCGAAGCAATTTGGTACAGAATTATTATTGGAACCTGGATGCGGGCATCGATGTATGGAGCCCCTCGTTCCAGGATCTCGGCCTCGATATTTCTGTTGGAATAGCGTTTAGGGAAATGATCGCCCTGAGGCTGGGCTGGTCGGCGGGCTTAAGGGACATTCTCAATGGTACGGGCAGGAGCTATCTGCCTAGTCTAGGCATTTTCGGTACTATCAGCCTGGATAAGGGATTCAATTTCGCAGGCCGAAGCAATAGAGACGCGAACATAGGCATCGGGACCGCGATCGCCCCGCTCTATGACTCGCTGTACGCGATGAGCGCCGGAGCCTCCCTGAGTTTCGGCCTCAGAGACAGGACAGCCCCAGTCATAAAGGCAGAGTTGCCGGTCCCCTATCGCGGCACCGTCCATATTTCCCCTGACGGCGATGGGCTGCAGGATAGCCTGGACATACCTATATCTATCAGCGAAGAACGCTACATAAGCGGTTGGAGATTAACGGTCGAAGATCAGTCGGCGGGCAAAATCGTGAGGACAATCGGCGATTCCAACGATAGGGTGGAAGCGATCCGCGGCTTCGATTCTCTTGGTTCGGCCTTTGTCTATACTCGCAAGAGCGTCCCCGTTCCATCCATGGTAAGTTGGGACGGCAAGGATGATTCGGGGGTCAAGGTTCCCGACGGTTCCTATACCCTCAGCCTGCGTGCCTGGGATGACAACGGTAACCAAAACCTGGACTACCTGAGCTGTCTAACGGTGGTTGTTGACAGCACTAAACCCCTGGCCAGCGCCCGCTCCCTTGAGCCAACTATGATCCTGAGCCCCGATGGCGACAGAAAAAAAGACACTATAGCTTTCAGGAACACTGGTTCGGTGGAAAGCGGTTGGAAGATCGAACTGTTCGACAGTATGGGTAATCTGGTTCGCTCCAGGGAATACACTGACAGAAGCGCTCCCGCTGACTTTGAATGGGACGGTACGGCCAACGATGGCAGTCGCGTTCCAGACGGAAGCTACAGCCTTAATCTTTCCACCCGGGACGAGGCTGGAAACCTCGCCCAGAGCGAAGTGAAGAACATAGTCGTGGATACAAAAAGACCTGGTGTTTCCGTATCCACCGACCGGGTAGTGATGAGTCCAAACGGCGACGGAATCAGCGATAGTCTTTTAATTATGCCCAGCTTTGAGTCCTTTGAAAACCTCTCCAGTTGGGAAGTGGCGGTGCACAATCCGGAAAAGACAAGGGTCTGGCGTGTTTGGGGAGGGGCCGAAAATCCTCCAGAGACCTCCTATACCTTCACTGGCTTTTCCGAAGCCGGACAGGCTTTTGCTGACGGCCAGTATGAGGCTTTAGTCAGCTTTGAGTACAGAAATGGCTATGGCGACACTAAGTTCAGCGCACCCTTCTATATGGACAGGACCCCACCCTCGGCGACCATCCGACTGGCCGATAAAAATACCATATTCAGCCCCGATGGAGATGGCTCGAGGGACGGTTTTATCTTTACCTTCGATTCCTCCGAAGAGGACACCTGGAATCTCATAATCAGGGATTCCCATAAAAACGAAAAGGTTGTACGCCGTTATTCCCAAAACCTGCCTAAATCCCTGGAATGGAACGGAAAGGACGATCAGGGCAGGCTTGTGACCGATGGGGATTATGAGGTCTACGTATTCTCTATGGACAGAGCGGGCAATAGCTTTGCGGTAAGCTCAGCCCCTGTCAGGGTGGATACCAGGCGCCCCGTCTCGAGTCTCAAGCTGGATAGGGAAGCCTTTAGCCCCAACGCCGATGGCATAGCAGAATCCGTTGTTGTTTCACCGCAGATTGAAACCCTGGACGGACTTGTCAGTTGGAAATTCTCGATCCGAGGGCCCGAGGGCTCTCCCAGAGAAGCCCTGGCCTACTCAGGCCAAGCCGGCGAGCCGCCGGCCGAACGCTATGTTTTCGAGGGCAAAAACGCCGAGGGCGCAGCAATGCCCGAGGGAAGGTACAAGGCTAGCCTGGAGCTTGCCTACATTAACGGCTTCTCAAGCCTGGTGGAAAGCCAGGGTATCGTCCTGGACAGAACCTATCCTTCAGCCGCGGCCAAGGCTGACAGAAAGGCCTTCAACCCTGCGGGCGACAATAATCAGTCTATATTGAAAATTGAACAGAGCGGCTCGGCTGAGCGCCTGTGGAAAGCCGCGGTGCTGGATTCCAAGGGTCAGAGCGTTAAGTCCTGGGAGTTCTCGGGCAGACTAGAGAATATCGACTGGGACGGTGTGGGCGACTCGGGCTTCATTGTGCCCGACGGGAAGTATAGGTATCAAATAAGTGCTACCGATGAATCGGGCAACGCTTTTACATCGAAAGAAGTCCCCTTCGAGGTGGACACCCGCAAGAAAGAACTCCGCCTGGCGGCGGACAGCCTCGCCTTCAGCCCTAACGGAGACGGTGTCAAGGACAGCTTGGTGTTCAACGCCGACGCCACCGACTCTTCCAGGCTAGAAACCTGGCGCATGTGGATCGTGGCTGGAAAAGCGTCTGGGGACGCGCAGCCGCCGAGGCCGGTAAAATCCTGGCAGGGCAGCGCGATTCTGCCTAAGAACTTCGAGTGGAACGGGCAGTCAGACGTGGGTGTCGCAGTTCCAGATGGTGAGTATTCCGCCCTCTTGAGCCTTTCGTATCCGAACGGGGATTCGGCGGAGGCGGCCGTCGGCCCCTTCGTGGTCGACAGGATCGCGCCAAGAGCTACGGTCTCTCTTTCGACAAAGTTATTCTCTCCCAATGGCGACGGTACCCTCGACACGGTCAGCATAGCCCAGGAAGCGGCGACAGCCAATGACAGATGGGAAGGAACGATCCATAGCCCAGGCGGTGAGCTGTTGAGAAGCTGGGTCTGGGAAGGCAGGCTGGAAACCCTGGTTTGGGATGGAAGGGATTCCACCCAGGTAATCGTTGCCGACGGAACCTACTATTATGAATTGAAGTCCAGCGACTCAGGCGGCAACAGCTACAGCTCAGGAAGACTCGCCGTGGCGGTGGAGACGGAGAAAAAGGCGGTTCGGCTTGATATCGACCAGAGGGCCTTCAGCCCCAACGGAGACGGACAGCGGGATGAACTGGGCATAGGAATAATCATCCAAGCCCCGGAGCGGGTAAAGGATTATGAACTCATCATCGTGGCCCAGGACGGTCCTTCAGCCATGTCGGTGGTGAGGAGTTGGAAGGGTTCTGGCGCTGCGCCCCAGCGCATAGTCTGGAGGGGCGAGAGCGATTCGGGTGTCCAGGCTCCCGATGGACGATACGCTGCCAGCATTCGGGTTAACTACCTCAACGGCGATCAGATAGAAGCGCCCACGCCCAGCTTCCTGGTGGACAGGATAGCCCCGAGGATCGATGTATCGGCTTCCCTGGATATAATCTCCCCCAACGGCGACGGAAGGTCCGATTTTGTCGAGATCAGGCAGAATTCTCTCAAGGGAGATGATTGGAAGGCCAGCATAAAGTCGGCTGACGGCAGGATAGTAAAGAGTTATGCCTGGAAGGATGAGATCTCAGGCTTTACATGGGACGGACGGGACGAAACCGGCGCCCTTGTGCGTGACGGACGGTACCGGTATCAGGCCGAGGCGGTGGATCTTGCCGGAAACAGAACGCTCAGCAAGGAAATCCTGATTGCCGTCGAGACAGAAAAAAAGACAGTGCGGCTGGATGCGGACGCCCTGGCCTTCAGCCCCAACGGCGACGGCAAGCGCGACAGGCTGCTCTTTGGTTTGCGCGCCCAGTATCCCGAGAGGGTCAAGAGCTTCGAACTCATAATAGTCCAAGCCGGAGGCGGTGATTCTTCACTGCCGGTCAAGAGCTGGAAGGGTTCTTCGGATATCCGCAGCCAGTACTACTGGGACGGCTTTACCGATTCCGGGATCCCCGCCCCCGACGGTTCCTACTACGCCAGGTTGACAGTGCTCTATACCAATGACGATCTGCACCAGCAGGAGATAGGTCCCCTCATAGTGGATAGGGTGGCGCCCCAGGCAGAGCTGCGGGCTTCGGCCTCAATCTTCTCGCCCAATGGGGACGGACGTACCGATACGGTGGAATTAATACAATATGCCTTGCCCGGCGATGTGTGGCAGGGCCAGATCACCGACTCGAGCTCCAGGATCGTCAGGTCCTGGACCTGGGAGAAGGGCTTAAGCTCAATAGTCTGGGATGGAAAGAATCAGGCCGGCAGCCTGGTCCCCGACGGCCTGTATTACTACGAACTACGCTCCATCGACCAGGCCGAGAACAGTTTTGTGTCTTCAAAACTGCCGATCGAAGTGGACGCGACCGGAAAGACGGTACGCCTCGATGTGGATCAGCGGGCTTTTAGCCCCAATGGCGACGGCGTGAAGGATTCGCTGTACATCAATATTCAGGCGCCCAAGGCTCAGACGATCGCGGAGTACGAAGTGTCGGTATACTCCCTGGATGCGGGCGGCAACAGACAGTCCAGTCCTGCGCGGACCTGGCGGGGCGGCGCTGACCTTAAGGATCAGTACGTATGGGACGGCCGGACCGAATCCGGCATAATGGCCCCCGACGGTGAGTATCAGGTTGTAGCGAGAATTCACTATAGAAATGATGACCTCTTCGAGCTCGCCAGCCCAAAAATCCTGGTGGATCGGGTGGCGCCGACGATCAGCGTTTCAGCAACGCCGCTGCTCTTCTCGCCCAACGGCGACGGCAACAAGGACACTATTACAATAAGCCAGAATTCAAGCCTGGGCGACGATTGGACCGGCAGAATGAGAAACGCTGCTGGCCTTGTGGTGCGGAGCTGGAGCTGGAAGAGCCAGGCGCGCAGCTTCGTATGGGACGGCAAGGATTCCTCGGGCAGGGTAGTGGCCGATGGCCTCTATTCCTACGAGGTAGGTGCCAGCGATGCGGCGGGCAACGCGGCTTCGGCCAGGATTAACGGAATCAGGGTTGATGCCTCGACCTCCCGGGTCTACGTTACGGCTTCCGACACGGGCATGTCGCCCAATGGTGATGGTATAAGGGATGAAGTCTCCTTTACTATTGTGGTCGAACGGCGTGAGGGAATCGAGTCTTGGCGCTTCTCGCTTTTGGATCCCCAAGGGGTGGAGCGGAGCTTCTTCGGCAGCGCTGGCTCCGATGTCCCCGCCAGGCTTGTGTGGGACGGCAGGGATCTGCAGGGGCAGGTGGCCCAGGGCGATTATGTGGGCAAACTGGTGGTGAATTACGAAAAGGGCGATGTAGCCCAGGCCACGAGTACTCCAGTGCTGGTGGATGTAGATCCGCCTGCGGTGACTATCAATGTGCTGCCCGAGTATTTTAGCCCCGATGACGACGGAGTGGACGACAAGCTTAGTTTCGATATCCAGGTGGATGCGGCCGCAGGCGTGGTGGATTGGAAACTCGAAGTATTCGAGGCAGCCATTGTAGAATCCAGCAACCCCAATGCGGTGAGCTCCGAGCGCCTCTTTAAGGAGTGGAGCGGGAAGGGCAAGCCCCCCGCTACGATCAGCTGGGATGGCAAATCTTCCCGGGGCGAGCTGGTGGAATCGGCCACCGATTACCGCTTCAGTTTCGTGGCACGGGACCCATTGGGCAACAGCACGACAGTCTCAGGGATCATAACCGTAGATGTCCTGGTCATACGGGATGGCGACAGACTCAAGATCAAGGTGCCCTCCATAGTGTTCAGGGCGAACTACGCTGACTTTGTGGGTCTTGCTCCCGAGATTGTAGCCCGCAACGAACAGGTGATAGCCCGAATCGCCCAGATACTCAACAAGTTCCCGGATTACCGGGTCAGAATCGAAGGGCACGCCAACAACGTGGCCAAGATGCTGGGATACTCCCAGGCCAGGATACAGACCGAGGAGACCAAGGAGCTCATTCCCCTATCGACCGGAAGGGCGGAGCTGGTGCGCACCATGTTGGTGGGCAACGGGGTGGACTCTAGAAGGCTAAGCGTCGAAGGCCTGGGCTCCAGCGAGCCTGTGGTGAGCTTCTTCGATGTGGAGAACCGCTGGAAGAATCGGCGCGTGGAGTTTGTCCTGATAAAAAATCAATAAAAATCCCGGCTTCCGGATATTTTCGGAAGGGGAAGAGGGCCGCTCCGGGTAATCCCGGAGCGGCCTTTGTTTAGATAGCATTCATGAAAAAAGTTCTTCAGCCTTATCAGCGCTAAGCAGCAAAGCCGCCAGATTCTCTTTTTTAAAGAGCTTCGCTATGTCTCCCAGGAGTGCAAGGTGATCTTCCGGTTTTTCATCTTCGGGAACGAGGATGAGAATGAGAATCTTCACAGGTTTTTCGAGCAGGGATACCCTGAACCCTTCCCTGTGGGAGCCCATGCAGACAATGGGTGATTTTATGGTTTCCAGCCTTTCATGCATGAGAATAACGCCCTGGGCGATCTCTATGGGCTGTCGCTGAACCTGTTCGGTAAGAGTCAAGCTCAGCCTGCTTGAAAGCTTTCTGTCAAAGGGAAAGGCAGAGGATACGAGTTCGAAGATGCCGTCTGTCAGGGCGCTGTGCTTCATGTTCACCCGTATTGTTCCCTGGGAAACCGCATGTTCAAGAATCTGTCGAGCCTTTGTCGGGGTATCTTTTACATCGCCCTCCGCTGGGTGAGGCACTGCCCCGCCTATTAATACCGCCGGCGCGTGATAGTGCTGTGATTCAAGTCTGGGCTGATTCAGGTAAGTAGCCTGCTCTCCCCGGGCTAGGTAAACTATGAGAAGGTTGGACTGTGGGAACTCTTCTCCGATCCGATGTGGAAGTCGCTCCACAGCCGGATGCCAGGATGGTTCGGAGGGCCTGGCACTGAAGAGGACAAAAAACTTCGACTGGCCGGGTATTGCTCCAAGGGTTTTTCCGATGTCTTTCCAAGCTTCTATTTCCACACCCTGATAGGCTAAACCGAAACCGGCTTCCTGTAGTGTATTGTTCAAGCCCTTATTTTGTCCCTTTAGGGTTAGAATATGCAATTTGGACTGGTATTTTTTTGTCAGCGCCTTGAGTACGGCCAGGGCTGCGTTGAAACCTTCGTGGCTTTCGCAAAATGGAGGGAGCACTACGGCTATGTGGGAAGCTTTGAGGGGGGCTACGAGCCGTGCAACTAAGACCTGTTGATCGCAGCTGTTTAAGATTTGATCGATGACAGAGCCAAAAAAAGCGTTGGCGAGCCGGGGAGGTTTGTTCCAGCCCACGAGAATTGTATCGGCGCCCTGCTCCTCGGCACTTTGCAGAATGGCATTAGCCGCGTTTGTTTCTACCCTGAATAATGGGCTAACTGGAGTTTGTGGATCCAGACCCCGCATCAATGCTGCCGCAAGAATCGTCTCAGCTCTTCGTCGTTCTTCGCTGTTTTGTTCGGGCATGACCACCAAGGGCAGCAGCGCCGAGCCAAGATTTAGCTCCTGGAGTAGTTCACCCAATTCCATAAGAAAATGAGAGCTTGTGGGTTTTGAGATTGGGATGAGTATTCGGCTACCGGTGAACAGAGGTTTAACATTACGTTCCGAGGATTTCTCTTTTAGCCCGTAACCTGAGCCGCGGCGAGCAACAAGGGCAGTTAGACTGGTAGAAAGAATGGCGAGGATCACCGCTCCGCCTAAAAGGGGTTGGTCAAAATGACCGCTGCTACCGGCTACCGAAGCAGTGGCAAGCGAAAAGGTTGAAAAACAGGATGAGAATCCAAAGAGTAGACCTTTGTCTTCCGTAGAGAAGTGAAGCGCCTTTCCCGTCAAATGGGCTGCAAGGGTCTTGGATCCGAGGCCTAGAACAACCGATCCTGCTATAAAAATTAAAACTCTAGGGAGCGAGGGGGTTTGCGAAAAATTAGCTTGGGCTCCTATAAAAACAAAAAGAAAAGGAAGAAAGAAAGATTCGCCCAGAAGGTTTACCCTGGCCGATATAGCCCTGGACGAGCCTAGCGTTGATGCTAGCAAAAGCCCAGCGTATAAAGCTCCCAGATAGCTGGGAAGACCGATCAGGCTGCCTATAGTGGCACTGGCGAAGAGCAGAAAAAGGAGAAACATGGCATCGATTCCGCCCTGGGCTCTCATTTTTCGCAGAACAAAGGGTGCGAATCGGGGCAGGAGTAGACCGAGGGCGACACAATAAATGAGCCAGATCCCGATTGTTACGAGGGAGGGGAGCAAGATTGACTGGGCTTGAACAAAAACCGAGAAAAAAAGGATTAAGGTTACGGCGATGCGGGAAAGGCCCGAGCCTGCAATCCCAATTTCCGCCGATTCCCTGGTTATAAGATCGGGTCGCAGAAGGGGCTGAAGATTTCGAGAACCCGAAGAGGCAAAAAAAGCTCCCACGATAAACGCCGAGCTGAGACTTCGTCCAAAGAGAAAGTAACCGAAGACCGAGCCGGCAATAAAAGGTATAAAGAACGTTAGGGTGCCGAATAGCAGAACCGAAAAGGGGCGCTTTTTAATGATTCCAAAGCTTGTTTCAGCGCCGGCATTAAAAAAGGCGTACACCAGCCCCAATGAGCCTAGAAGCTGAAGTAATGCGCTGGGTTCTAAAAGACCGATCAGTTCTGGGCCTAGGACTATACCGGCTAAGGTCATGGAGGCTACCACAGGGATACCAAGTTTATCCGAGAGGTAGGGAGCGACAAGGCCGACAGCCATTACTAGAGCGACAATGCCTGTGGGTTCCAAAATCGAATCCATCTTCAATCTAGTCTATGGTGCGGTAGAAATAAGTGCAAGACGAAGGCCTGGTTGTTTTAGAATTCACCGATAAAAAGAACTTCAGTCTCGAGTTCAAAACCATACGCCCGGCGGGCGGCTTCCTGGGCGCTTTCTATAAGCAAGCGCATATCTTTAGCCGCGGCATTGCCCAGATTGACAAAAATATTGGCGTGCCAGGGCGATACTGCGGCATCGCCAATCCTTTTGCCCTTGAAGCCGAGACTATCGAGGATTGCGCCGGTAGGTTTTCCGAAGTTTCTGTTGTTTTTAAACATAGAGCCCGCCGATGGATAGCGGTAATGGCCTTTATCAATTCTGTCCAGTTTTCTAGCGCGCATCACCCCGGCGATTTCAGACACGGCAGCTGCCCGTAGTTTTAGCTCGGCGCCTGTCACGATCCATCCGTCCAATGAAGCGCCGGGCTGAAAGGCTGAGTGCTTATAGCTCCAGGGAAGAATAGAAGAATCCAGGGTTTTTCTTTCTCCTTGGGGAGAAAGGACCCTCAAGCTGCTAAGGGTTGCCGCAATATCCTGCTCGTAGCAGCGGGCGTTCATATAGACGGCGCCTCCAAGGCTGCCGGGCATTCCATAAAAATTTTCAAGCCCACCCAAACCCCGGGCTAGAGCTTCCTCGCAAAGCCTGTCGATAGGTATGCCAGCCTGGGCGTAAAGTGAAACGCTTGGCTGAAACGACGCTTCCTGGGCTGGAATGCGATGGTTTATCCTGCAACCGGAGAGCATAGAAAGATCCAAGACCCAAGCCCTGATACCCCTATCGCCAACCAGGATATTAGCCCCTCCACCAAGGCAAAAGAAGGGTTCTCCTAATTCGCGCAAAGCTTGTACAATAGCGCCAAGCTCTGACTCAGAGTATGGCAATATATAATAATCCGCTGGGCCGCCGATTTTAAAACTCGTATGAAGGGCCATCGGCTCCGATACCCGAATCCTTGACCGGTCTATATTGATTTTTCGGGCGATTTGCCATAGCTTTTGCATATTCGCGCCCTATTCTGATCGTTGCGCTGTTCAATTGCAAGTCCACTGCTGGAGGATGCTCGTATGCCCGTCATAAAACTTTTCAATACCATGGGCCGTTCTATAGAAGAATTTACGCCCCTTGTGCCAGGCAAGGTCGGGTTTTATGGTTGCGGCCCTACGGTGTATAACTATGCCCACATAGGAAATTTGCGCACCTATGTGTTTGAGGACATACTTGTGCGGAGCCTGCGCCGGTTCGGGCTGGACGTAACCCATGTCATGAACATCACCGATGTAGGGCACTTAAGCGGCGATGATGACACCGGCGAGGATAAGATGGTTCGGAGCGCCAGGGAGCGGGGACAGAGCGTTCTTCAAATTGCCAGCTACTATACCGATGCGTTTTTCGCGGATACCGACAGGCTTGGCATAGCCAGGCCAAGCGTGGTCTGCAAGGCCACCGAGCATGTGCAGGACATGATCAAGCTAATACAGCGCATAGAAAAAGGCGGCTACACCTACGTGGCAGGGGGTAACCTGTATTTTGACGTGAGCAAGTTTCCCAACTACGGAAAATTGGCCAATCTCAGGCTGGAGGATCTCAAGGCGGGGGCGAGAATTGAGGTGGACGAAAACAAAAAGAACCCCCAGGATTTCGTTCTTTGGTTTACCAAATCCAAGTTTGAAAACCAGGCCCTGCTCTGGGACAGTCCCTGGGGAGTTGGCTATCCGGGCTGGCATGTGGAATGCTCTGCCATGAGCATGAAGTACCTGGGCGAGAGCTTCGATATCCACGCCGGCGGCGTGGATCATATTCCCGTGCACCACACGAACGAGATAGCCCAATCCGAGGCGGCGACGGGGAAGCCCTGGGTTCGATATTGGCTCCACGCTGAGTTCTTGGTGTTGGACAAGGGCAAGATGTCCAAGTCCAAGGGCAGCTTTATAACGCTGCAAAACCTTATCGATGAGGGTTTTGAAGCCCTGGATTACCGTTATTTCTGCCTAGGCGGACACTATAGAAGCCAACTGAGCTTTTCCTCCGATGCCTTAGCCCAGGCTAAAGCGTCGCGGCACACGATGTTGGATAGGTTTTTGGATCTGAAAGCCCAGGCAGGGACTAATCCATTGCCTAATAGAAACAGTCTCCATGCAGGAGCCCTGGAGCGGCTGGAGCGCTTCGATAACCTATTGGCTGATGATCTCGCGGTGCCCAGGGCTTTGGCTGAACTTTGGGGCTTGTTGAAGGACCCTTCCCTGCCCCCCATCGATGTGGTCGTGGCAGCGCTGGATATGGATACCGTCCTCGGCATAGGCCTGGCTCAGGCCAAGCGGGATGAGAAAAGCATAAGCAATGATGAGAGGGCAAAAATTCAGGCACTGGTAGAACGTAGGACAGAGGCTAAGAAGGCTAAAAACTGGGCGGAGGCAGACGCTCTTCGCCAAGAACTAAAGGATATGGGCGTTGTCTTGGAGGACAGCCCTGCCGGCACCACATGGAAGCTGGCCAAAGCCTAGGGCTTAACCGTAACAAAGGGGAATCTTCATTGTTATCTTCTGATGAGCAGCATGGCCATCTCAGCTTTAGAGTGATCTACGAAGAGAACGTGGACATGCTCCTGAGGATAGCCTTGAGGATAAGCAATTCCATCGAAGCCGCAGAGGATATCGTCCACGATGCTTTTAGCAAGCTGGTGGAAAAGCAACTGGATTTCCCGACTAAAAACGATGCTAAATACTGGCTTATCCGGGTGGTAAAAAACGCTGCAATTAACTATGCCAAGCGAAAGAGCCGGGAAACAAAAGCCTACGAAAAGTGGTGGCGGAGCGAGGCAAGCCCGGTGGAGAACGCCGAGGCCGGTGCCTTGACCATCAAAGAAACGGGGACCGAAGCGGGAATCCAGCCATCGGTGGAAGAGGAGATTTTACGTAGCGAGTCCGCCCAGGAATTGCGCTGGCACCTGGGCTTGCTTCCTGATACATTGAGGGAGGTGCTGGTTCTTAAAGAGTATAGCGGTATGAACTACAAAGAAATCGGCAAAGTATTAGGAATAAGTGAGGGCAACGTAAAAGTACGGGCCTTCCGCGCCCGGGAAGCTTTGCTCAAGCGGATGAAGGGGGAGGATTCCCATGTGTCCTGATGATGCGCTGTTATCCGCCTATCTGGACGGCGAAGTGCCTTCGCCATGGAAAGAAAAGATAGACGCGCATATTAACGCCTGCCCGCGATGCCAGGCGAAAGTCGCGGAGTTCCAAGCGCTTTCCAGTACATTAAGGACTGACTTTGACACAAGAGAACAGGAATTTTTACGTCTTGCCAGATCGAGGATCGCCTCATCCATCAATTTTGATACAGATCCGCACAAGCGAGCGGTAGGGCGGGTAAAAGTATGGCAGGATCTGTGGTCGCGTCGGATTTCTCTGCCCATGCCCGTGCTGATCGCATCGGCTGCCGCCTTTGTTCTGGTTATTGGTGCTGCAATCGGGGGCTTTGGTTCTTTTAAAGGGATCACCCAAAAAGCTACAGGAATCATGGCTTCTGACAGTAGGACGATAACAGCCCAATCGGCTACCTTGGAGTTGATGGCCCAGTATATGAAGCAGCAATCGGTTCAACCTGTCATGATCGAAATTCCCAACGAATCGGTATTTTATCAGTCGGGCAATCCCTTAATTGTAACAGATGCTGACCTTCTTCTTCAGGATTCTACAACGACAACCTACGGGAGCGCTTCACGGTGAGGATCGACATCAGCTCGGAGCGGAGGGGGGGATCTGCGATACCCCTTATTGTTCTTTTCTATTTTCTAACAGCCCTGAGCCTGGAAGCGCAGCCGGGCACTTTCGCCCCTCCTGGTCCTCCGAAAGCCGATCAGGGCTCGCTGGATAAAATCCCAGCTACAATGCTTCTTTTCAACATCCGCTCAGCCTTTTCACTGACCCCTTCCATGGTTAAACTTCTTCAATCCAGGGCAGGGGAAAAAGACGAAAAATCCATTGAGGAATCGGGCGAAGCTGCGCCCCAGGCCCTGGCTGAGCCCACGGCTGGGATCGCTTGGACCGAAACCTTGGCTAGAAACATTCCAGTAGCCGCGCCCCTGGATCTGCGCCTTATGGGTAAGAATTTGATCGTTATCGTTCAGCTTCTGCCCATCGCGTTTAGAGATCCTATTGTAGACCTCTTTGTACACGGTCAAATCTGGCTAACCACCCAGGACAATTCCATTAGCTACAAAACCACGATGCAATCCATGAGCATACCCCTGGGATCGAGAATATACTTCTATCCTCTCGGGGCCGATCTTAAATCTGGGGCGCCGGTGGCTGTCGAGATTTGGGTGAATAGACCGTAGGGACGATACGGTCTATCATAAACAATACCAATCGAGGTTTGTGGGGCATGATGCCTGGTAAACGAGTGATCTGGGTGATCCTGCCGATCGCCGCAGCCTTAGCTTTTTTGGTTTTCTTTTTTCTACAATCGAGACCTGTTTTAACCACCATTGAGCCTGCGGTTTTTACACCCGGACAGCCTATACGGTTGCAAGGTCAAAACTTCGGTACAGAGCAGGGAAAAGGACGGCTTTTGCTCGACGGGTTTGCGCTGACAGAGTCATCCTACCTTTCCTGGAATGATGAAGAAATTCTTTTTTCCCTACCCCTGAGTGTTGATTCTGGCCTTATACAGGTTTCAAAGCCGCTGGGAAAAAGTAAGCCCACGGTTGTCATCAACGCGCTTCGCCTCCCTACGGCACCGGCTGACCTGCCCCATGCTATACCTGGCCCTTCCATTACCGAGATTCTTCCCCAGGAATCGGGACCTGGAGCCTTGATCCAAATACGGGGAATAAATTTCGGTTCCGAGCTTCATGCCAGCCAGGTTCGGTTTTCTAAAAATCCTGAGCGAATGGCGCTGGATACCCGGGAGGATCAGGCTTTTCCTGCTTCGGATTCTGTACCTCAGCACTTTGTGCTTCCTGAAAATCCAGAAATGTACGAGCACTGGGACGACAAGTTGATCGAGGTGAGAGTTCCCGAGGTAGCAGGCTCTGGCCCGTTGGTGGTGAGCACGCCGCATGGAGCGTCTGAACCCTACCATTTCCAGGTGAATCAGGGTTCTGGCAGCAAATACCGTTTCGATCCTGTAAGCTATTCCCTGGAGTTTGCCATCGAGGTGGATCGGAAAGATCAGAATTCCGGTGGATCGCTTCTCGTTCGCTTTCCAAATCCCCCCGAGACCTTCTCTCAGAGCATCGAAGAGGTGCAAGCAGAGAGCCATCCCTTCCAAGGCGGGGTAGGGGATTCGGTTTCCCTGGTCAGGCTGGAAAATCCTCAAGCAGGGCTCACAAGGTTTAGCCGTACATTGCTGGTCAGGGTCTATAATGTCGAATCAGAATTAAGCTCATATAGCGCTGGGTTCAGCGGCGCCTATTCCGATCCCGGTTCTTCCGGGAGCGCTCCATTGTTTCTCAAGCAGTTTTTAGATGCAGAAGAGCAGATCCCTTCCGATGAAAAAGTAGTGAAGACTCTGGCCGCAGCCATTGTGGGCAGGGAGAGGAATCTGCAGCGCAAGGCCGGTCTGATACGAACCTGGCTTGCTTCCAAGCTTGAATGGCTTGCTGATCCTGTGCCGGATAGCTCGGTGCTCCAGGATCTGGGCAAGCGGAAAGCCGGCTCCCACAATTATTCCCGTATCGCTGTGGCGCTTTTTAGGGCTGCGGGAATTCCCGCTCTGCCCATTTCTGGATTTCTTGTGGGGGATGAAGGGCAGGGCATCCCTCATTTTTGGATCGAATACTATCTTCCGGCTGTCGGCTGGATTCCCTATGATCCAGTTCTTGTCTATGGCGCGGTGCCTGCAGGTTTTACGCCGCCCTTCCTAGGTCCTGCCCTTTACTTCGGCTCCCTGGATAACCGCCATATAGCTCTCTATAGAGGGATCGCCCCCCTTTTCAATCCCCCCCATCAAACTCAGCAAACCCAGGGAACCCAGAAAACGGAGCCGCAGCCGGATCAGGAAAGCATTGAAAATGCTCAAGGAGAAAACGAAGCAGAGTGGTATTTCCCAAGCCCCATCGGGGAAGGCTTGGGACTGGAATACTCCAGCGATTGGAAGCCAATCAAAATTCTCGCTACCTATTGAGTGTGGAGTGTCCACGTCTTTAAAAGCAAGGATGCACGGCCCTATTGGAACGGCAAAAGATGTTTTAGTACTTCTAAGTCTTGTGCCGGAGCCTTGGCGTAAATTTAAATAATACGATATGCTATATCTGTTTAAAACTATAGAATTCCCAGAGGGTAATTAATGAAAAAAACCAAAGATTACGACCCTGAATTGTGGTCGGCTATTAGAAATGAGGAAAAACGGCAATTGGAAAAGCTAGAGCTGATTGCCAGCGAAAACTATACCTCCGTCGCGGTGCGTGAGGTAGTAGGCTCTGTTCTTACCAATAAGTACGCCGAAGGCTATCCGGGCAAACGCTACTATGGCGGCTGCGAATATGTCGATATTGCGGAGAACCTGGCAAGGGACAGGGCAAAGCAGCTTTTCGGCTGTGATTATGTAAATGTGCAGCCCCACGCGGGCAGCCAGGCTAACATGGGTGTTTTATTTGCAGCCCTCGACCCTGGCGATACAATTTTAGGCATGGATCTTGCCCACGGTGGGCATCTTACCCACGGTGCGCCCGTGTCTTTTTCGGGAAAACTCTACAAGGTGTTTCGCTACGGAGTGCGCCGCGAAGACGAACGTATAGATTATGAGCAGGTCGCTGCCTTGGCCAGGCAGCACAAACCGAAGATGATCATAGCCGGAGCCTCAGCCTATTCCCGGACCATTGATTTTGCGGCATTTAGGAGAATTGCCGACGAGGTAGGCGCCTATCTGCTGGTCGATATGGCCCATATCGCCGGCCTTGTAGCCGCTGGCAGGCACCCCAGCCCCCTTACCCTTGCCGACTTTACTTCCACGACTACCCATAAGACCCTGCGCGGCCCCAGGGGTGGCATGATCCTTATTGGCAAAGACAAGGAAAACAATCGGGGCATCAAGACTTCCAAGGGCGATGGACTCAAAAAGTGGTCCGAACTGATCGACAGCAGCATCATGCCGGGGATCCAGGGAGGGCCGCTTCTCCATGTGATTGCGGCTAAGGCCGTAGCCTTCAAGGAAGCCCTAGAACCAGAGTTTAAAACCTATATCGAAAGGGTTTGCGAAAACGCTTCAATCTTGGCAACCAGCATCGCCCAAAGTGGCGCCCGTATTGTATCAGGCGGAACCGACACCCACTTAGCCTTGGTGGATCTCACTCCCCTGGGTATATCGGGCAGGGATGCCGAAACCTGGCTCGACAAAGCCAATATTACGGTTAATAAAAACAACATTCCCTTCGACAACAAAAGCCCCTTTGTCGCCTCGGGCATCCGGGTAGGGAGCGCCGCTTTGACAACTAGGGGTTTTGCAAAGGAAGAAATGCTCCTTGTGGGGGAGCTGGTTGGCGAGGTGCTGAGGTCCAAGGGCGACGAGGGAGTGCTCAAGCGGGTAGGGGAAAAGGTAGTATCGCTCACCTCCCGTTTCCCGATTCCTTGAAAAACCGGTATTGCCCATGAAGGCTCAAAGCCCTGGGGCAGTGGTACGATCTATCCTCGCCGGCCAGCTAAAAGACCAGGGGTTTTTTGCCCAGGGGTTTATTACCGCCCAGAGTTTTTTATCGGTTTTAGACGAGATGAGAATTTCGGCCGAGATTCGGGATCGCTACGGCGCCAGCGAGACACGCAGCCTTGCCGCGGTGGCGTTTAACTATTCGAGCGGACCAGAAGATATGCCCGCATGGGCGAAGAAGGCAGAGGATGCCCCTAGCGCGCATTCGGAACCTCGCCTCGCCATTGCCCGTTTTGCCCGGGCTAACTGGTACGCCGAGATAAACCAGCGTCTCTTGGCGGCGGTAAAGGCGACCAGGATCGAAGCGGCTAGTCTTGGGATCGAACTGCCCGGAGTCAAAGCCTGGAAGCGCTTAGTTAACTCCATGATGCCTGAGAAGGCGCTGGCGTTTCGCGCAGGGCTGGGGTGGATAGGGAAAAACACTATTTTAATCGCTTCGGGGAGCAGAGGTGAAAGTTCAGCGGTTCTTTTAGGCCTTTTGCTCTGTCCCATCGATTTGGATTTAGAAGAATCCCTTTCCAGAACCACGACAGCTCAGAGCGTCGAAGCGCTTAAAAACGACAACACCGAATGGTGGAACAAGGCTTTAAAGTCTGAGCTGGGCTGTGGAAGCTGCAATCGTTGCGTTGATGCCTGCCCTACCGGCGCCTTGGGGAGCCGGGGCAGCTTTTTCGAGCGGAAAAAGTGCATTCAGCACTGGACACACATCGATGAAGAGCCGCCCGCCTCTATGCTTCCCTTTCTTTCAGGCAGACTCTATGGCTGTGATATTTGTTTGGAAGCCTGCCCCTATTTTAACCTCGACGAGGCGGCTTCCTGCAACCGTGGAGCGCTTGGACCGGCCATACCCGCCCGGGCTTTACTCGACGTATCCGAATCCGAATTAAAGAATACGCTGCGAGACACGACCTTGGATAGATCATGGATCTCCCTAAAAGCCTTACGACGTAATGCGGCACTGAGCCTGGAATCAATAGGCAGGGAAAAATCATGTGGCGACGGACAAGCCAAGGAGAATCCGAAGAATGACCATTGAATCCATGCGCGCGCGCTCGGAGCTTGTGACAAAGACAAGGGAATTTTTCCTTTCGCGAGACTATGTGGAAACCGATACGCCGCTGCTGGCTCACTGGCTTATCCCCGAATCGAGCCTGGAGGCTTTCGCCACCGAGTTCAAGCATCCCTTCCGCAAGGGGCTACCACTTTACCTTCTGCCTTCTCCCGAACTCTGGATGAAACGGATTATCGCAACCCATCGCCGGAACGTTTTCCAGCTCTGCAAATCATTCAGAAACGCGGAATCCGTGGGTAGGCTCCATAATCCCGAATTTACCATGCTGGAATACTATACGGTCGGCGGCGACTCAGCTTCTTCGGCGAGGTTGACCGAAGAGCTCTTTGAAAAGCTTTTGCTCCCCGAAAGCCCTAA
The DNA here is from genome assembly GCA_002428725.1 of Spirochaetaceae bacterium UBA6076. Taxonomy (GTDB): domain Bacteria; phylum Spirochaetota; class Spirochaetia; order Treponematales; family Rectinemataceae; genus UBA2256. The sequence goes on from DIXQ01000021.1 coordinate 260,327, forward strand.
GGATGCGCGGCCGCCGTTCAGGCGCATGACCATGGCCGAAGCCTTTAAAAGCTACGCAGGCCTTGATTTGGATTCACTTATGGAACGGGGCGCGATGATCGAAGCCGCCCGAGGTCAAGGCCTCAGGGTCAATCCACAGGCAAGCTGGGAGGAGGCCTTCAACATAATTTTCCTCTCCAACGTGGAGCCCGCTCTGCCCATGGACAGACCCCTTTTACTGGATGAATACCCTGCGGGCATCGAATGTCTTGCCAAGGATATTCCGGGCAAAGCCTATAAGGAACGTTGGGAACTCTATGTCCAGGGAATCGAGGTGGCGAACTGTTTTACAGAAATGGCCGACCCCGAAGCAGTGGCCAGGTATTTTCAGTCCCAAATTGGGAAAAAAGCCTCGGCCCTTGTCCCCCACGCCATCGACCTTAAGTATCCTGAAGTATTTAGGGATTTCCCTTCCTGCTCCGGCGTTGCGATAGGATTTGACCGCCTTTTCATGGTCATGATGGGAATGAAGGATATCAGGGAAGCGATAAGTTTTCCCTTCGAGCTGTTTTTTGAAAATGACAAGAATGTAAAATAAGCTAGACCAGTATGAAGGCAGCATTGACCAACCGTCGAATCGACTCTCCCACCTCGTCGCACCACATTCTTCGATGCACCTATACAGGCTTTACAGAGAAGCGTGCATTCCGTTAAAATACGGGGAAATACAGCGGCATTTTCCAGCCCTTATTCTTATATCGATCTATTGTCCGGCACAGATCCGGGCGGTAAAAGGAATGTACTATGGTACGCGGCGGCGAAATCAACCTAGGAACCTGTCTTCTAATAAACGGCGCTCCCCACATCGTGGTGGATCGGGAATTTGTAAGCCCCGGTAAGGGCTCTGCCTTTGCCAGGGTTAAGGCAAAAAGCCTCAAGACAGGGAACGTAATCACCCAGACCATCAAGACCGCCGACAGCGTTGAGGACGCCCAGGTGGATATGGTGGATTGCCAGTACCAGTACTTCGACGGCGAGAACTTTATGTTCATGAACAACGAAAGCTACGAGCAGTTCGGCATACCTCTGGAAGCCCATGAGGACAAGCGTCCATACCTCAAAGAGGGCGAAACCTACACCCTCATAATGTGGGAAGGGGAGCCTATCGATATCAAGATTCCCTATAAAATGGTCTTTACCGTCGTTGAGAGCGAAAACTACATTAAAGGTGACACTGTATCGGGCGCCACCAAACCTGTGACCACAGAAACCGGCCTTGTGGTCAGGGTGCCCCTCTTTATAAAACAGGGCGAAAAGATTCTGGTAAACACCGAATCCAATGACTACGTAGAACGGGTCAATAACTAAAATCCGCCAAAAACAGCTTGAGGGTATTACCGCGGGAGATGTCCCATGAAAGACCTTGCCCCGCTGGTACATAAAACAGTCGAGTTCGCGTACAGGGGCGCTAGACTCAAGTTCGACCTCTCTCATGCTCTCTTCTCATCCTATGACATAGATACGGGCACAAGGCTTTTTTTAAAGGAAATAGCCCATGATGAGGGTATCTGCAGTGCCGGTTCCATCCTGGACTCGGGCTGTGGCGTAGGCGTTATCGGGCTTTCCATGGCCGCATCCTGTCCCGGAACGCGACTGGTCTTAAGGGACAGGGACCTACTGGCCTGCGCCATCTCAGAACGAAATGCCTGGCGGAACGGGCTCCCTGTTGCATGCTTAGGGCTTGACGGTAAACCTACCCCAGCGATCACAAAAAATCCGCCCAAGCATAAGAAGCTTCAGGAAAGAACTGCCGATCTGATCATCGCCCCAGGACTCCTCGCCGAAGATGATCCACTGGGTCCCTATGACGCCATCCTCTCCAACCTCCCTGCCAAGGCGGGAGCGCCTGTGCTCGTAAGCTTTTTGAGTCGTAAGGCACCCGCGTTGCTCAAAAAAGGCGGCAGACTCGCCTTTGTGATCGTGGCTCCCCTGGCTGAAGCGGCTTCGGAATATTGTTCGGCCGCAGGGCTTGCGCTTATCAAAAAGGTATCCACAAAGAATCATTCGGTATTTATCTATGAAAAATCAGCGGAATCCCAGCCAGCACCGGAGCTCGCCGCGCCTATGCCGGCAAAGCCAACGACGGAAACGACACAACAGGCACGGCCAACGCTGGAAACAACTAGACAGGCACAGCCTCCAGCTTTTGGCAAGACTGGACTTCCCGGCTCATATCTTCGCTCAAAGGGGCAGCGTAAACTCGGAAGCTACAAGCTGCCTATCTTCGGGATCTGGGGATTGCCTGAATTTGATACGACGAGTTATGCCACCGATCTGGGTATAGAAGCTTTGGTAAAGGCCTGCGCCGGAAGTCTGGTGCGCGATTTCTGCCTTATAAACCCGGGCATAGGTCTTCCTGCCCTCTGGGCAAGGTCAGCCCTGGGCTGCGATCGGATACGACTTGTCTCCAGGGACAGCCTTTCGCTTCGTGCAGCAACTACAAACCTTGCCGCCGCCTTTGGGGAGGCGGTGACGAGCCTCTGCCATTCTTCTTTTGAGACGGACAATATCGGGGGTGCCTCCCTAGACGCGCTGCTCTGCTATCCCGACGAGATCCCCGGGTTTGACTACGCCGAAGCGGATTGGGCTTTTATTGCCCGAGTCTTAAAGAAAACCGCTGCCGCGGTGATCGTGGCTAGCCCAACGGTGATAGCTCGTTATGAAAAAGCAAGGCCAGCTGGAATGTGGAAACTCTGTGAGATGAAAAAAAAGAACTTCACGGCGCTCCTTGTCAGGAGAATGGCTTAGCGGCTATTTATAGTTTATAGGTGCCAGGCTTTATCTCATAGCCGAAGCGCTCCCCGGCAGCCTTGATCCGCTCAATTGCCTTGTCCCAGTAGTCGAAAATCTCTTTTGGCGTCTTGGGATCCACCTTGGCGTAGAAGACCTTGGTGCGCTCCAACTTTTCAATCCACTTTGTGCAGCGGAAGGTAAAGAGATAGTTATAGTCAACCTCTGAGAAGTCTTCGTTCAGGTGCTTTTTAAAGAGAGCTTTAAGGTCGGCATATTTGGGGATCTTACCCGTGGGGGTTTCGTAAACTTCATACTCCCCGTGGATTCGGCCTTCGGCCCAGTGGAGCCAGACTTTTTTAGCCAGCTTGCTGGTCATAAAATTGCCTTCGGGATTCCGCATGAAATAGTTGTTGCTAAAAATTTTGGGGCAATCCTTTACCGACTCGCCGAAGGCGATATTGTTGAGGGTATAGCGTCCCAGAGGATAGGAGACGAAGTCCATGTTGGCCATGGGGCTGGCATCCCGCACGCCCTCGGCTCCCAGTGTGGCAGAGGTGGTTTCCGATTCCAGGGTGGCTGCCTTGAGGAGAATGCCATCCTTCCAGTTGGGGGATTCCTCCACCGGCACGGTGGTATCGCTGTCCCTGCCTCCGTAGAGAATACCCTCGACCTTGACCCCGTTCTTAGCCTCGAAACCTTCCTTGTCGATATTAGCCAGGTAGTCCAGTCGCATGGTGTAGCGGGCGTTGCCGTGGGCAAGAGGCACTTCCTTGCCCTTGTCGTCCTTAATGCCCTTGCGCCACTGACCAAAGTGGTTGTGGCCCTCTTCAGGCGTTTTTACGCCCATGCCCAGCCAGTAGGGCTGGTGATCGGGACCCATGAGGACGTTGGAGAATATGATCTCCTGGTTTTTCATGAGGTTTTCGAAAATTAGGGGATCGTCCTTGGCGTTAACGTCCTTTATTATGCCGAACATACCGAATTCAACGTTTACCGCCCTAAACTCGCCGTTGATATTGCGGAAATAGGCTATGTCATCGCCCACTATCTGCTCGCCGGGGATCATGGCGGTGGAGGTCTTGCCGCAGGCTGAGGGGTAGGCGCCGCAGAAATAGGTTTTACGCTTTTTTTCAGCATTGAGGGCGGCCATGACAAACATGTGCTCGCAGAGCCAGCCTTCCTTGCCGGCCTTGTTGATAGCCAGACGCATGGAATGCTTCTTGAGCCCGATGGAGTTGCCGGCGTATTGGTTATTCATGGAATAGACGATGTTGTTTTGGGTATCCATGTAGATTCGTCGCTGGTCAAGGTTAGCCGTGCAATTGTGCTCGTCCAGGGCGCCCGCTGAATGGATAAAACGGAAGAACTGACTTTTTTCTTCTTCTTTTAACCCAAGGAAATGGTGGTACGCCGAGCGGTATAGGATAAACTCAGAATGGGCGACATACCAGGAATCGGTAAACTGGATGCAGGGAATTGTAAAAGGGCTTTCGGTGGGGCCTTCCGAGAAAAACTGCACCACAGCGTCCTTGCCCTTCATGATTCCCTTCGATATTTCCATAATTTCGGCGTAGCCCTTTTCGTACTCGATGGTGTTGAGGGCGCCCATTTCCTCGATATTTTCCTTGTAAACCATGAACTTAGTGCCAGTCTTATCCCTGCCCTGGTCGAAATAGCCGTCCCAATGGATTGTTTGGGCCGGGTGGGCCATTCGTTCTTCCTCGCCCTTAGCCAATGCCTGGTCCCGTACGTACTGGACATCCATTTCGCTGTCATTGCAGACATAGATCGATTTTGGGCTGCAGTGTTCCGCAAAAAAACCGACAAACTCCATAATCCATGAATTTTTCAAAGCGGCTAGCTTGCCAAAGCTGTCGGGACTCATGATGTTCCTCAACAGGTCTTCATACTTCGGGGACATGGAATACTCCTCGTGTTTATACATACTTGCAGAATTCATAAGCGCAGATACTTCGAATTGATGCGTTTAACTATGATAGAACGCTTATCTAAAACACGCAATGCGTAGCAGACTTTTGGCATGGAGTAGTCATATTCTGGGAATTTCTGGAAATCGCGATGAGCGACATAAGAAATTATGTTTTTCCATTTGAAATTAGCTGGCCTTATGTCGTATATTAAGCGTATGAAAAGATGGGATAAGTTGATTCTTGAATCCAAGACTCCTGAGGACTATGTCGACCGTTCTTTCCGCTCTGGTTTAGCGCCGGCTGAAAAAGCCAGACTCGCCCGTCTATGGATGGAGGCTACAGGCTACAGCAAGGAGGATATCCTCCATGCTAGGAACCGTCATCCGTATTGGAAAAAAAAGAAGCAGGAAGGTTCGGAAGCAAGAACCAGGCGCCGGTTGGACAAGCACGATTACTCCCGGAGTGCCCCCATCCAGTGGACCAAGGAATTGCTTGGGGATTTCCTCGACATGAACGGCAAGGATAAGTCGGGGCACTACCTTCACAGGGACTGGGAACTGGCGGAGCATTTTGGAAGTACCATACCCTCCATACAGTACCTGCGCAGGAAGTATCTCAGGGTGAAGGAACTTTTAGGGCCTAGAGCTCGGAAAGATAAAATCCTGGAATATATGGCCAGCTCGGAGATCGTGCTTCAGAACGGTGGTCCTCGGAAATAGGGATTCGCTCAGAGTCTCAGGTATTGCCAGCCTCATGCAGATGAGTGAGTGGACCTAACCCTACGCTTCTTTTGTTGCTGATTTAATGTCTACTGTTCTTCTGTACATGTCGTGAGCAGGCAAGAGAAGGGAAGGGTCTTCCTTTACCACCGAAAAAGCTTCCTGCCTGGCGGATTTTAAGAGTTCGAAATCTTTCAAAGGATCAGCGATCAAGAGACGAAAGGCGCCGGATTGGGCAATTCCCAATAACTCACCGGGACCCCGTATCTTTAGATCTTCTTCAGCCAAGGCGAATCCATCGGTGCTGGAATACAACGCCTTGAGCCGCTGAACTGCTTCATCGCCTATCTCTTTGGAATAAACCAGAAAACAATAGCTTTGGTGCCCTGACCTGCCGATCCTACCCCGCAGCTGATGTAAGGCGGAGAGGCCAAAGCGCTCGGCGTGCTCGATAACCATCACCGCCGCATTGGGAATATCCATCCCTACCTCGATAAGGCTCGTGGCGACCAGTATCTGAATTTTCCCCGCCACAAAGGCGTCCATGACCTGGCGCTTTTCTTCTTCCTTGAGCCGGGAATGGAGAAAGCCCAGGGTATACTGGGGATATACTTTTTTAGCCAGGTACGAAGCCATATCCTGGACATTTTTCAAATCCGAATTCTCCGATTCTTCAATAAGCGGGTATACAAAGAAAGCCTGACGCCCCTGGGCGACGAGACTGTTTACAAATTTATACACTTTCGACTCATTTCCTTCCTTAGCCAAATGGGTTATGACTGTTTTTCGGCCGGGCGGCAGGTTTCTGATGGAGGAAACCGCCAAGTCGCCAAAGAGGGTGAGGGCGAGACTCCTCGGTATGGGGGTAGCGGTCATCATGAGTAAGTCTGGGATGTAACCTTTTTTATACAAAGCCATGCGCTGAACGACCCCAAAGCGGTGTTGTTCGTCGATGATCACCAGGCGCAGATCCTTGTACAGAACATCGGAGGAGAAAAGCGCATGAGTTCCTAGGACTATATCCACCTCTTTCGAGGAAAGCGCTTTTAATAGCGGAGGGCGGGAAGCATCGTCCACGTTGCCGGTGAGAAAGGCAAGCCTGACGCCAAGGGGCTCCACGAGCTTGGCGGCGGTGGCGGCGTGCTGTCGGGCTAAAAGCTCGGTGGGTGCCATGATCGCCACCTGAGCTCCCCGTTCTACCGCGCGAAGAGCCGCCAGCAGGGCGACTATGGTCTTTCCGGAGCCCACGTCTCCCTGGAGGAGCCTGGCCATGGGCTGGGGTCGATCCATATCGGCCTGGATCTCTTGCAAGGCTTCAACCTGGTCCTGGGTGAGTGAAAAGGGGAGTCGTTCCAACAAGCGCCGTTCCAGAATACCCTGAATCGGCTTACGCTCAACGTTTTGCAGTTTTCGAGCTTGGATTCTCAGGGCTATTCCCAGCTGAAATTGAAAGAGCTCTTCATAGGCCAGGCTGGTTCTGGCCAGGGACTTTTCAGTCTCCGATTGGGGAAAGTGAATCGCTTGAAGGGCTTCAGCCTTGGACATGAGCCCTTTCCCGGCTATTAGCTCCGGGCTCAATTCGTTCTCCACCCGGCGTCCGTAGGCTTCCAGGGCTCTTTTGACAAGCTTGCGCAGTGCTGCCTGGCTCAATCCTCCGGTAAGGGAATAGAGGGGCAATAGACCAGGCAGGGGGTTCGAGCCTTCTCTATATACTTCGGCATCGAAGGCCGAGGACTGGATCTCACCATAACGGAATTGAAACTTGCCATAGAGGAGAATTTTGGATCCCACAGGAAGACTCTTTTCTAAGAAAGGCCGATTAAAGCAGATGAGGACGGCTTCTGAGCTTTCGTCCCGGACCCTAATTTTCAGGGTGCGCATAGCCCCGTAGCCGAACCATTCGTGGGCTGTAACTTTGGCTAAAGTATGCACGGGATTCTTATCGGAAAAACGGGAAAAGGGCACGAAGATGCTTCTGTCTTCGTAGTCTCTGGGGTAGTGGGTGAGTAGCTGGGCAACGGTGCTTATGCCCAGCCTGCCCAGCTTGGAGGCCAAGGCGGGGCCAACGTTTCTGAGACTTTCAACCGGCTGCTTGAGTTCCTGGATAAACACAGAGGGGATTATACCGTAGGCACGGCTCCGTTGTACACTTTTATGTGCCATGGTAGCATTCAAACTGTCGTATATCGATAAAACGCCGATAAAACCTGCACGAAGGAGCTACTATGATCGAGGCGATGAATAAACTGATAGCCCTGGACAGGGAGAGAACTTTACTGAGTCATATCGGTGCCCTCTTGGGCTGGGATCAGGAAACCTACCTTCCCGAGGCGGGGCTGGACGAGCGGGCAGAACACCTGGCCCTTATGGAGGGACTAGCCCATGAAAAGGCGGTAAAACCTGAAATTGGGGAGCTACTTGCCACGCTCGAAGGAGAAAAGGATCTCTCGACACAGGAAAAAGCCTATTTGAGGGTTTCCCGCAGGGAGTACAACAAGGAAACCAAGCTTCCAGCCAGTCTGGTGAGCGAGATGGCCAGGCAGACGAGTCTGTCCCAGGCAGCCTGGGTACAGGCAAAAAAAAACAATGATTTCAAGTGCTTCGCTCCTCATCTGAGCACCATGATCAAGCTCAACCTAGAAAAAGCCTCTGCCTTGAATCCCGATGCCCCTTGCTATGATGTGCTGCTGGATCTTTACGAGATCGGGAGCAAGGAAAAGGCGATCGCCGAGGTTTTTGCCGTCATGAAGCGGGATTTGGTTGAAATTTTGGAAGCCATCCGCTCGAGGCCCCAGAGCAATGACAGTTTCTTGCGCCGCAGGGTGAGCGCGGCGGCCCAGTCGAAGATGAGCGAATATTTTATGGCCGCTGTTGGATTCGATAAGCGAAGGGGAAGGCTGGATACCGCTGCCCATCCTTTTACAACAACCCTCGGCGGGGACGATATTAGAATCACCACCCGTTACGTTGAAGATTACTTTCCCTCCAGTGTGTTTAGCACTATTCACGAGGCCGGTCATGCTATGTACGAGATGGGACTGGACGTGGGTCCTGATTTTTCCGGCACAAGGCTCGCCGACGCGGCTTCCATGGCGATCCATGAATCCCAGTCGAGGATGTGGGAAAATATAATCGGGCGCTCGCTACAGTTCTGGAAAGCTCATTACGGGAAAACCGTCCCTATGGCCGAAGGATCTCTGGACGGCGTTGAGCTCGAAGACTTCTACAAAGGCGTTAACAGGGTGGAAGCCAGCCTCATACGCACCGAGTCAGACGAAGTGAGCTACGGACTTCACGTTATTCTGCGTTTCGAACTAGAGTCCGCGCTCATAAAGGGCAGCCTCGCTGTAAAGGATTTGCCGGCGGCCTGGAATGATGCGATGCGTCAGACCCTCGGAGTAGAGGTGCCGGACGATCGCAGGGGCTGCCTGCAGGACATCCACTGGTCCATGGGCTCATTTGGGTATTTCCCGAGCTATGCCCTGGGCAATCTCTACGCTGCGCAGTTCTGGGCAGCCATGAAAGAACAGATCCCTACGCTGGAGGGAAGCATCGCGGCTGGAGACTGCTCTCCAGCACTGGATTGGCTCAAGGACAAGGTGCACCGGGAAGCGGCAGCCCTCTTGCCTTCGGAGCTGGTGCAGAAGGCCACGGGGTCTAGTCTTGATCCTTCACACTTTACCGCCTATCTGCGCAAGAAGTATTCGGCGATCTACGGCTTTTAAAGCCGGCTCTCTGGTCTAAAAGCGTTTTTAAAACCCCGACATTGTGCTGGGGCGGCTATCTGGTCTCAGCTGCTCTGCACCCTAATTTCTGCCGCCCTTGCGTGGCCTTCCAAGCCTTCTAGGCGTGCAAAGGCCGCAGTGTCGGCGGCGAGCAGGTTGGGCTGGTCGATTTTTAGCCAGGTCCGAGCCCTCAAAAAGTGAAGTACCGATAGGCCTGCCGCAAAGCGCGAGGCTCCGGCTGTGGGGAGGCTGTGGTTGGGACCTGCTCCGTAATCGCCGAAGACTTCAGCCGAACCTTGGCCAAGGAAAACGGCGCCGGCGCAATTGATGCGCTTTTCCCATTCTTCCGGCCAGGTGACTAAAAGTTCCAGATGCTCGGGAGCACAGCGCTCGGCGCAGTCTTGGGCTATAGCGTCGCTGTCGGCGACCAGTATCCAACCCTTGGCAAGAGAGGCTTCGGCGGTGCCCCGATTGGGCTCGGGCAAGTTTTGGAGCGCCGGAGCAAGGCTGTGCTCAACTGCCTGGGCAAATGTTTCAGAGCGGCAGATAAGGGCGGGGAAGGCTTCGGTGTCGTGCTCCGCTTGGCCGATTAAATCAGCCGCGGCCAGGGCTGGATTGGCTTTGTCGTCGGCGATGATGAGCAGCTCCGAGGGCCCGGCGGGCGCTTCGGTACCGACGATGCCGAACAGTTGGCGCTTGGCGCTGGCCACGAAGCGCCCGCCGGGCCCCACTACCACGTCGCAGCCCGGCAGCCGCACTCCGAAGGCCATGGCGGCGATAGCCTGGGCGCCTCCGCAGCGCAAAAAGCCCTTGGCGCCGCCCAAATAAGCCGCCGCCAGGCTCACCGGGTCAGGCTTAGGACCGGCGCAGTAAACTTCTTCCACCCCGGCAACGGCTGCCGGCACTGTGGTCATAAGGGCAGTGGAGGGCAGGGGGTAGCGCCCCCCCGGTACGTAACAGCCAGCTCGTTTTACAGGGATAAATCGATGTCCTGCGCTGCCTCCCGCCACAGGTAGCGATAGGTCCGAAAGACAGGAGCGCTGGGCGGTGGCAAAATCAGAGATCCTCTTCTTGACCGTTTCGAGGAGTTTTTTCAGGGCAGGATCCAAGGCTTCCCAATAGGCTTTAAGCTGGTTTCTATCGAAGTACAATTCCTCGCCAGGCCGAATCTCACCGAGGTTCTCTGCCCAGCGCCGCAGCGCTGGGATTCCTTCTATTCTGACTTCCCTTATTATTTTTGCCGCTTTTTCCTCCACCTCGGGGGGGAAAAGCCGTCCCGAAGGTGCGGGAACTTCTTCAGGCTTGATGCGCCGCATGGTAAAGGGTCTTGCGTCGGAGTTTTTTAATGGATTCCCGTCCAACGGCTGCCTCCCTCGGTATCTTCGTAGCCCGGTTTAGCGTTGCCAGGCCTTCGCTGGACCTTGTAGGACCTGCGCTCCAGCTCTGCTTCGATATCTCTAAAACTTGCTCCCTCGACTTGAGCTTTTACCATGGCAAAGTAAATCAGGTCGGCAGCCTCAAAGGCAGCTTCGGCGGCGCCAGAGGCCTTGGCCAGCTCATCAGCCTCTTCCCTCAGTTTAGAGGCTAAAAGGCTAGAATCGCTGAAGAGCCTTCTTGTATAGGAGCCCTCGGGCGCTTCCTTGAATCGGGCTTCGACGGTTCTGGACAGCTTTTCTATGCCGTAGCCCGTATCGAAACAATTTCTGCGCCCCAGATGGCAAAATCCCTTTCCGTTCTGGCGCACGGTAAAGCGTATGCAGTCTCTGTCACAGTCCAGGTCGGCGCGGATTAAGTCCTGGGAATTTCCTGAGGTTTCTCCCTTTTTCCAAAGACCTCTGGAGCGGGACTTGTACACCCCCCGCCCCGATTCGAAGGCGGCTTCCAGGCTCTCTTGGTCCGAATAGACCAGGCCGAGAAGCCTGCCTCCCTCGTCGCAAACAGTAGTCGGCCAGAGGCCGTCCGGCCTGTCGGACTTCAGTGGTGCGGCAAAAGCCCGGGCCAGACTCAAAGCCCCGGTGGCGATGGCTGTGCCCGCCTGCACATCGGCGCCTATTGAGTCTAGGCGACTTATCTGTGTTGCGCCTTCTTCTCCCCCCGATGCTCCCCCGGCAAAGGTGACGCGCCTGCCCGAGGCTGCCTTGATTATCGCCTCGGCCCGCTGGAAATCGAAGCCGTTCATCTCTCCCTCTCTGTCGATCGTCGTGACAAGGAAACCGCCCACATAGGGCCCTAGCTCTTCGATTCTGGCGAAAAGGTCTGCCTCGGTTGCCTTAGTCCAGCCTTCGACCATGATTTTCTCTTTATTCGTGTCCAAGGCCGCGATAAGACGCTCTGGCGGGAACTCGGCAAGAAAAGCAGGAGTTGCCTTTGTGCCTATCATCACCGCCCGGGCTCCCAGGTCCAGGTATTCAAGGGCCAGCTCCCTGCTTCGTATACCTCCGCCCACCCTGCAGGGGTATTTGGCGATAATCCGCTTGACAATATCCTTATTCGAACCCTTGCCAAGGGCAGCGTCCAAGTCTACGACGGCGATTTCCCCCGCCCGGGAAAGTTTTTCGGCCAGGACTTCGGGATCACCCACCTCGAGAATGGGATGGCGTCCTCCCCGCAGCTGGACAGCTTTTCCGCCCAGGATATCTATACTCGGTACTATCATAGTCTTACCTCCATGCCCGAAGCCGCGAGGCTTTGTTTCAAGGCTTCGATGCTCAGCTCTCCTCTGTGAAAGGCTCCGGCGCCTAGAAGCGCGCTAGCCCCAGCCTGGGCGCCCTGTAAAAAATGACCGATCTTGGTAGCTCCCCCCGAGGCAATCACGGGTATACCCGAAGCCGCGGTTATAGCTGTTATGAGTTCTTCGTCGTAGCCCAAGCCGGTGCCATCCCTATCGATAGAAGTGAGGAGAATTTCGCCCGCTCCCAGGTCTGAGCAGCGCCTTGCCCATTGAATCGCGTCGATGCCTGTGCCTTTTTTGCCGGCTTCGATAAATACTTCCCAGCCTCCGTCAGCCTTGCGGGCGGCATCGATGGCCACAATGACGCATTGTACACCGAATCGCTCGGCCAAATCCTGTATAAGGGCAGGATTCCGCACCGCCGCGCTGTTCACCGATACCCTATCCGCGCCGGCATTTAAAAGGCGTTCCGCATCCTCGACGCTCCGGATTCCTCCGCCCACCGAGATTGGAATGGACAGCTTTTTGCGCACCGCCGCCACCGATTCGAGGGCGGTGCGGCGTTCTTCGATAGTCGCGCTGATATCCAGGAGCGCAATCTCATCGGCGCCTTCGGTTTCATAGCGGGCAGCCAGCTCCACAGGATCCCCCGAGTCCACCAGATTCTGAAATTTCGTGCCCTTCACGACCCTTCCGCCTTTTATATCCAGACAGGGAAGGATGCGCAGCGCCGTCCTTTTCGAGGAAGCGACAGGGTTCGAATTACTGCCGGGCTGATCCAATTCAACTCCCGTGGTGGTTCGGCCGGCGGTCTGGACGGTGTCTTCCCAGGTGGTTTCATCGGTTCTCGCAACGCCCCCCACGCTGGATCCTTCGACGCTTGCCTTTAGCCCCATCCAGCGCCTAAAGAGTCTCTGGCCCCAGGCTCCAGAAAGCTCGGGATGGAACTGACAGAGGAGTATGGCGGGGATGCCGCTTGCGGCGTCGTAACCTGCGGTGAGCGCCGTCACAAAGCGCTCGCCGTATTCGCTAAAGGCGCCGGAATAACCTTCAGGCACCTCAGTGATCCTGTAGCTATTGGCAAAGTATGCCCAGCCGGCTTCGATGAAACGCTCATTCGCCTCAGGCTGCACCCTGTTCCAGCCCAGCTGGGGCAGGGGAAGCCCAGAGGAAAACCGCCTTACCTGGGCTGGTACAGCCCCAATGCCGGCCACGCCCGGGGCTTCCTGGCTGGTTTTACAGAATAACTGCATGCCAAGACAGATACCCATGGTGGGCTGTTTTTTTTCGATCCTCGAAGCGAGAACCCTGTCCAAACCTTTAGCGCCAAGGCTTTCCATGGCAGCCCCGAAGGCACCTACTCCTGGCAAAAGGAGTTTATCCGCGCTGGCAATAAGGCTGGGATCCTGGGTTATTACAGGCTCGACACCATTTCTATCACACAGTGCCACCACAGAGGCAAGGTTGGCCGCCCCGGTCGATGCAATGACAAGCACTGGCCTCGTAATCATAGGTTCCTCGCATCGGGTTCTTCTACCCTGGATACCGCGATGCTTGGTCTTCCTTTTGTGCTATTCAGCAGGCCGTCAACACCTTCTCGCGGCATCGCCGATTCTTCGGGCTGACTCCCAAGGCTGGTTTCCAAGGGCATCAGGGCTGTCTTGAGCGCTAAGGCCAAGGCTTTAAACGCAGCCTCCGCCCGGTGATGGTCGTTATCTCCTTTCAGCACATCCACATGGAGGCAGATACCAGCGTTGATGGCGAAACTCTGCAATACATGGCCTATGTTCTCTGTGGCTAGACTACCGATACTCTCCCGCTTCAGCCCCAGGTCGACCTGGCACCAGGGCCTTCCTGAAATGTCGACCACTGCCCTGGCCAGGGCTTCGTCCAGGGGAGCGTATGCGGAACCGAAACGCCTGAAACTCTCCCTGCCCGCCAAAGCTTCCTTGAAGGCGATGCCCAGCACGATAGCCACGTCCTCAGCGCTGTGGTGATCGTCCACCTCCAGGTCGCCCCGGCACTGCAACGACAATGTCCATCCAGCGTGGTGGGCGAGACTGGCAAGGAGGTGGTCTAAAAACCCTATGCCACTGCGGATTTCCGATGCGCCTGGCACGAGGCGCAGCCTCAGCTCGATGTCAGTTTCCTTGCTTTTTCTCGTGACGACGATTGTATCGTTTTTCATCGTATTCCCTCCGCGCTCCTAAGCGCAGCCATGAGCCGATCGAAAGCCTGCTCCTCGCCGGGGCAGGTTATCCGCACAAGCCCTTCTGTGTCTGGGTTTCCTGGCCAGCGCCGTATGAGAATTCCTTTTTTACGCAAATCCAGGCTAAAAGCTTCGTTATCGGCCACAAAAGCGCTTACGAAATTAGCCTGGGAAGCCCAGGTTTCAGCCCCCGCGGCTCGCAAGGCTTGCCGTAGCTCCACCCGTTCCTTCTTGATTCGCTGGACAAAAACAGCCTGGGCCGCATCGGTTTCGGCGAGTGCTATCCTTGCCGCTTCGATCGCGGGGGAGGAAAGGGAAAAAGGAGGTCCAGCCTCGCGCAAAAGACCTATGATGCTCGCCCCTTCGCTTCCTGCCATAGCCCAGCCAGCCCTGAAACCTGCCAAACCCCGGGATTTGGAAAAACTGCCGGTGATGAGGACACCAGGGGTTGCTAATCCCCGGGCGAGAATCGATGTATCGTCGGCAAAATCCAGATAGGTAAGGTCGAGAAGGAAGATTGCTTTCTCGGCTTGGCAGGTATTACTGATGAGCTCGAAATCCTCGGTACTCAAGAGGGTTCCATCGGGATTGTCCGGCGAGGCGATGATCACGAGTGAGGGCTTGTCGCGCCTTATCGTTTCGCAGATCTCCTGGGTGGGAAGCCCCGAGCCCGGTCTTTTTTTTATGCCGATAAAATCAGCTTTGGCTCTTACGGCGGCATCGAGGAACTCGACAAAGCCCGGTACTGTGGTTAGCACTTTAGAACCTGTCCCTGCCAGGATCCTAAAGGCTCTCTCTATGGCATCGTCGGCACCAGCGGTGGCAATAAGCTGTTCCATGGGCAGGTTAAAAGAAGCAGCCAGATCCCGTTCCAGCAATTCAGCCTGGGGATAACGCCTGGCGACTTCGGGGGAAAGGACCCTTGCCAGCTGGGATGGGCTTAAAAGGCAGCGTCCCTCATTGGCGTCCAGCTTGAGCCATTCGCTCTGTACTATCACGGTAGTCTCCTTGCTTAGGGTACCAGCTGGCTCAGCTGTATGACCAAGATATCGGTTCCGCCCCGTCGCTTAATCTCGGGGATCAAGGCGGCCAGCTGATCTTTGGGAGCGGCGACGCGGACGGCATAGGCCTTGCCGCCTTCCAGGGGTGAAAGCGTGGGCGATCTGAGGCAGGGGAGAATTGAGATAAGGTCTTCCAGCTTGGATTCTTCCACGTTCATTTCAAGCATTACCCTCCGCCGCGCTTCCATAACCGAGCGGAGAATCAACACGAGGGCTTCAGCAGCCTCTTTTTTAGCTGGATTCTCCATAGCCTGCCGGGAAGCGTAGAGCCTGGTAGAGCTTTTCATGACCGTCTCCATAACGACAAGGCCGTTAGCTTTCAGGGTGCTACCGGTGGCGCAATTGTCGATAATGATGTCGGCATCCTCGGGGGGGAAAACTTCGGTTGCTCCGTAGGATCTTATAAAGACAGCTTCGGGCAGCTTTTCGGCCATCCATTCCCGGGCGATGGATTCATATTCGGAGACTACGATAGGGCTCCTACCGCAGGCATTGCTCAAGGCGATCTTTGGAGCACCAATATCGCCGATCTTTTCAGCTAAGATTGCGGGAGCCGCTACTACCACCGAGACTGGGTCCATGCCTGTGTCCAAAAGCTCAATGAGATCGGTTTTCAATTCCCTGACCCAATCCGCTCCCGCAAAGCCTACATCCCGGCTTCCAGAAGAGAGCATTTCGACAATGTTTTGGGGCTTCAATAACTTTGTTTCGTAGGTTAACTGCCCGGCCCCGGTCTTAACGTTGGAACCATTTCCCAGGCGGGGCCTGTATTCTCTTTCGTCCATGCTCACCGGCAGCCCAGCATCAGCCAGGAGCTGCACAACCTTGGTTTGCATTCTTCCTTTGGGAAGACCGACTCTCAATACCGAATCCACTGTATCCATGATCTCTCCTTAATCTGCCGCGCCCCTTCGTTCAGGCTGCGCTTTTTGGAAAGACCTGGAATTCGGCCTAACAAAAAAGCGCCGGCTGAAAGGAGCCGGCGCTTTCTATGTACGCTTGATGCCTTTATAAACGGATCAAGCCCTACAATGCCCCGGCTTCCCTACGATGATGGCCGTGGTGATGATGAAGGGCTTTGGATCCCATTGGGACGGAAAAATTCCGATTCATTATGAAATGCATAGAAGCACAGTTTGACGATTGCTGTCAAGTCCGCCAAATAACGATTGTGCATATTTATTCCGTAATCCGAAATCTTATGCAAAAAACGCCCGAGCGCTCTACGTGCTCTATGCGCTAAAATCGAGCAAGCTTGCATAAAAAGCGGTCTTGGCGATACTATGAGTTCATGGTCAGCGAAGAGATTGGCAATTATAAGCGAGGAGAGGATGGGGCTTCGCTGGTATACCCTGTATTTTCCAGGCGCTCGGGCGGGCTTTCCCTGGGCATCAACCTCTTTCCAAATCGGAAACAGTGCAATTTTGATTGTCCCTACTGCGAGGTTTCCGAATCAGTAACCGGTACAGTCTTCGATTTAAATCATCTTGACCGCGCCTTAAAGGATTTTTTTGAACATAGTTATCCTGAATACTGGGCTGGCGTTCAGATCAAGGACATCTGCATTTCCGGCAACGGTGAGCCCACAATTTCACCCCATCTCGCCCAGGCGCTCGAACTCTGCGCCGAATGCCGACGGCGCTATGCCTCTATGGTGGGCTCCTCGGAACTCGTTATCATCACCAATTCCACGGGGTTTCTCAACCAGGGCGTGTCGGACTTGCTCGCCCGCTATGTCGAGAGAGAAGCCTTGAAAATCTGGGCAAAACTGGATTCGGGCACCCAGGATGGTTTCAGCGCCTTTTCGCGGTCGGAATACGGGCTTGAGGACATTGTCGACGGCATCCGCAGTTTTGCGGTAAGGCAACCGATCATTCTTCAAACCATGCTCTGTCGCCTGAGCGGGAAGGCGCCGGGAGTAAAAGAAGCGGAGGCATACGCAGCAATTCTTAACGGCCTGCTGGCCTATAAGGCAAAAATCGAAGCTATCCAGCTTTACACCGTCGCCAGATCTACCGTCGATACTTCAATCCAAGCCCTTTCCGATAGCGAGATTCTCGAATACGCGACCCTGCTTAAAACCATGCTTAAGAATTACAATAGCCCGCCCATACTTCTCTTCGGCCGGGATGGAGCGTTCAAGGCAGATCGGGAATGATCGATCTGCATACCCATTCCAGCGCCTCCGACGGAGACCTTTCTCCGTCTGCGCTGATCGTGCACGGCAAAAAGACTGGCTTGCGAGCGCTGGCGCTCACGGATCACGATACGGTGGGCGGTATCGCCGAAGCCAGGGCTGCGGCGGGTGAGCTGGGCCTTGAATTTATCGCCGGGGTGGAGATTGAGATCGACTTTGATCCGGGGGAATTTCATCTGCTGGGCTTAGGCATCGATGAGAAACACCCTAAACTTCTCAAGGCGCTGTCTGAATTAGCCGATGCCCGGATCTCCCGCAACCAGCATATAGCTGACCTATTCCACAACGAGGGAATATCGATCGATTTGAAGGAAATCGGCGCGATGGCGGGAACTCAGCGAATCGGCAGGCCTCACATAGCCGAAGCCCTTGTTCGCAAGGGCATTGTGCGGAGCAAGCAGGAGGCTTTTGATAAATATCTTGGAAAAGGCCGACCATTTTACCTTTCCAAGG
Organism: Spirochaetaceae bacterium UBA6076; assembly: GCA_002428725.1. GTDB lineage: Bacteria > Spirochaetota > Spirochaetia > Treponematales > Rectinemataceae > UBA2256. The sequence continues at coordinate 278,065 of DIXQ01000021.1, forward strand.
ACTGTCTCGCCCTCGATCAAGCGTTGCGGCTTATTCGAGCTGCGGGAGGCCTCGCCGTGGTAGCTCATCCCTATTCGCTCTTTGTTGGAAAACCTAAACTCGCGTCGCTTATGGATGAATGGAAATCTATGGGGATTGCGGGCATCGAGGCGTACCATCCCGCAGCCAAGCTGGGGCAGTGTAAAATCTTAGAAACGATGGCACGACAGCGGGGCTTTCTGGTTACCGCTGGATCGGATTTTCATAATTTTAAAAAGCCCGAGTGTGGCATAGGGCGGACGGCGTGGGGTCTCGCCATCGACGATTCCTATTACGAGGAACTGCTCTCTTTTTTATCAGGCTCCAGAGCCTGAATATCGTCAATCTGCTCGTATAATCCTACTGCGGCAAAGAAAATCACCACCACAAGCGGGCCGAGAAGCAAGCCGTTTAGGCCGAATATCTGCAGGCCGCCGACTATGGCAAAGAAGATGAGCAGGGGGTGTATTTTGAGTTTTTCGCCCAGCACCATAGGGCGGATAAAATTATCGGAAAAAGCTACTAAAAATGCCGCCAGGATAAAAAAAGCCACAGCCTTGCCTATTTTGCCCGAGAAACCCAGAATCAACGAGGTGGGCACCCAGACCAATGAGGTGCCTACCATGGGTATAAAGGATGCTATGGCGGTGAGAACGGAAAGGACAAGGGCTCCCTCGAGCTTGAATATGAGACAGAGTATAAACATTACCACTGCCTGGTAGAGGGATACGAGAAAATAGCCAAGGGTGAGCTGGCGTCCGGACTCACTAAATTTTTCCATGAACATGGTTGTGTAAGTTCGCTCTATGGGTATGGCTGAGACCACCAGGCTTGCCAGGTGCTTTCCATCCACGAGCAAGAAATAGAGCGTGAAAACCATGAAGGCTAGGGTCATGGTAAGGGTGGCAAGGTTTTTGATCAGGGTGCCGGAAAAACCAATCAGCTTGCCCGAGCTGGCCAGAAGGGCAGTTTTAAGCTCGTGCACCACATTGAGGTGCCCCAGGTCGATGGTTCCTTCGGAGAGTCTGTAAATGACTCCTCCCACAGGGCTTTCCGGCCCAAGGGAGAATAGTTCTGGATTCTCATCAATGAAGTTCAAAAAATCGCTAGAGAGGTCCACCACCTGTTTAATCAATTCGAAGGCAAGGAAACTCAGCGGAATAATAATAACGAGAACTCCCAGGACGGAAAAAACGCCTGCAAGCATTTTTTCCGAGAAGGGACGCTTTGCCTTGGCCGCCTTGCCGTGCTGAAGTTTTTTAGTGCAGCGCTCGTACAAGGGGTTTATAAAGGCGTAAAGAAGTCCCGACCAGAGGATTACGGTCATGAAAGGATAGAAAAGCCTTGCTACGAGAATGAAGAGGGCGATAAAAAAAATGAGGAAAATATACTTCTTGGTAATGCCTTGACGCATTGGTAAAAAATACTACGAATCAAGACCCGTGTCGAGGTTCCTACTATGAATTATGGGTGGAGAGGGGCGAGCTAGTCATGGAGAGCGCCCTGTTACAGCGGGCGTTCATCCAGTAGAATCTCTTATACGATAGATAGGGCTAAACATAGCGTGGAGAGGTGTGAGGTGGGCGAACTTTTTATTGTAGGCACTCCGATTGGCAACCTTGGTGACATGAGCTTGAGAGCCCTTGAGACGCTCAAGGAAGTGGATGTTATCGCCTGCGAGGACACCAGGCACACCCTACGGCTATTAAACCATTTTTCCATTAAAAAACCCCTTATCTCCTGCCATGCCAACGACGAGGAGCGGGGGTCGTTGCGCATAGTAAAGCTTTTGGATGAAGGAAAAAAGGTTGCTTACTGCAGCGATGCCGGTACTCCAGGCATATCGGATCCCGGAGCTCAGGCTGCCAGGAAGGCGAGGGAGGCTGGACACCGGGTTATCCCCATCCCCGGTCCCTCGGCTCTGGCCGCGCTGGTGTCAGTGGCGGGCTTTGCCGAGCGTGGATTTCTTTTCGATGGCTTTTTAAGCCCCAAGGGAGCCCGGCGCAAGGCGAGGCTTGCCGAGTTGCTGGCCAGGGAAGAGGCTTTTCTTCTCTATGAATCCCCTTTCAGAATAGAACGCCTGGTTGCCGAGCTCGCCCAGCTTGCGCCCGATCGCAGAGTCTGCCTGGGGAGGGAGCTTACCAAGCTCCACGAGCAGATTGTGGAATGCAGCGCCGCCGAGCTAGCCAATCGGCTGCTCGAGGGTTCCAGCGACCCTATCCCGCATAAGGGAGAATTTGCAATCCTGGTATCTGGCAGGGCAGAGAGGCTAACCGGAGCGGAGAAGCTGGACAGAGCGGAAAGGCCAGATAGGGCACCCATGTCGCTCAGGAAAAGTGCGGCAAGGAAAAGCGCGAAATGATCATCCAGCGGATCGCCAAGCTCCATGGCCGTTCGCGCATGCGCAAGTGCGCCCTGCTACTCGAGCGAGCCGAGCTGGATATCGCGGAAGATAAAGACTGGGAAAAAGCCAGGAATCTCGCCCTGGTACTGTCTGAATTTCTAGCAGCGGACGAAGAATCGGAACTGGGGCTTAAAACTGCGGCCGGAACTTGCGCCGCCATGCTCGCCGCGAAAAACGATCTAAACCAAGTTCTGCGGAGCATTAACGATCTGCGACACTATCTGGTTCGTCTTTCGGGCCAGGCTCCTGCGGATTGGGATCTCCACGATTACCGGACCCGGCTGGGTTCAGAGGCGCGGCCGGCTCTTGATGCTTCTCAACCCGAGCTCGAAGCTCATGTGGGAACCGATCCGCGGCCAAGACAGGGGACGACAAGATCTTTCTACCCAGGCCTAAGGGTTTTTCTTGAGGATATTCGCTCGCCCTTCAACGTGGGCTCCATACTAAGGACAGCGGAAGCCCTGGGTTTCGAGGAAGTCCTTCTCTCGCCCCTCTGCGCAGATCCAGGGCATCCTCGGGCCGCCAGGTCTTCCATGGGCGCCGTGGAATTCATGCCGTGGAAACGCTGCGAGCTGGCTGACTTGCCTTCCTATGAACCCATCTTGGCTCTGGAGCTGGGAGGCGAAAGTATCATCGATTTCGCCTTTCCGCCCCGGGGAGTCTTGTTGTTAGGCTCGGAGGAACTGGGTTTGAGCCAGCCAGCCCTGGAGCTGGCTGGCTCAAACCGTATCAGCATACCCATGAAGGGAATAAAGGCTTCGCTCAATGTGGCCGTGGCCTTTGGCATCGCGGCCCAAGCCTGGATTGGATCGAGTGTTCAAGGCTAAATAGGATACACTGCTGAATGGGTAGCAAGGATGAGATTTACCTCGTTGTTCGCTCCTGATTTACAGCGGATTTACGGCGAGGTTTACTGCAAACGATTTTACGTTGACCCCGGTGCAGAGGGGCGTTACACTAGAACCCTTTTTCCGCAGTCGCAGCGC
>DIXQ01000004.1 GCA_002428725.1 Spirochaetaceae bacterium UBA6076
GAAGTTACAGGACAGCCTCAATTATACAATAAAGTGCCCATAGTCCTGCCACTCTGACCTCGGGTATGCCTTTGATTCGCAAGCGGGTTTCATACCCCGTGGCTTGCCACGTTCTTTTTTAGCATTATGATGGTATGAAACCCGCATATAATTAAATACCTTGTAGAACCAACATACTTCGTCAGCTTGCTGCGAGGTGTGTTGATTGAGGCGGAAGGTTCAGATCCCTGAAAAACTGAGCCATCGGGCGATAAGGCCTAGGATTGAGAATAGCCCGGTTAGCTCGGCACCGGCGAGGGCGAGGGCTGCTATGGATGCGATAATGCGGACCCGATTTTTCTTTGAGGATGCCTGGGTAGTGAAAGATGACTGGGTAGTGGAGGATGTTTGGGATGAGTGTCTTCGGAATAGCGGCCAGTTAATGAGGGCTGCGATGATCAACCAGAAGCCGGCGCCGAGGATGGTAGCGGTCAGTGGTGAGTTGAGGATTAAATCCTCCAAACTGTAGCCTAGCTGTGCTACCAATGCGTTGAAGGACCCCAGGCTTCCTAGTGCCATCGCGAAGCCTATCAGGATGAGCACAATGCCGGAAATTGTCCGTACGGTTTTTCCTTTTTTGGTTAAAAAAGAAAGTAGGGGCTTTAATTTTTCAAAGAAGAGGCCGGAAGCTAAAAAGGGAAGTGCAAAGCCGAAAGAATAGGAGAGCAACAGGGTAACTGCCGTGCCAATGTTGCCTTCCCGGCTGGCCATAAGAAGGATGGAGGCGAGGATGGGGCCTATGCAGGGCGACCAGCCTGCGGCGAAGGCTAGGCCTAAAAGGAAAGATCCGGAGAGTCCTTTGGTTTTGGTACCCGAAAACTTAGCGATAAGACGGGAATCGGTACTCAAGAATTTCAGGAAATCGAAGAGCATGTTTATACCCAGTATAATTACTACGATGCCACCGATAATGCCGATGTATTGGGATGCTTTGTTGCCGCCTACGAACATGGCTGAGCCGGAGAAAATCACGCCGAGTATCGTGAAGGCGAGGGTGAAGCCGGCTGAGAAGGCAAGGCTGCGGCCGAAAAGTCTTGCTTTGTCCTCTCCTTTAGACAGGGCAGCCACGCTGGAGCCTGAGATAAAGGATAGATATGCAGGGATTAGAGGGAGAACACAGGGGGAGAGGAAGGATAAAAGCCCTGCGAGGGCGGCGGAAAACAAACCTGGGGTATTCATCGGAGGGCCAGCTCGTCCATTATAGCTATGAATTCGGGATTGTTGTAATCGTAGCTTCCCACCATGCCTGCTATAAATCTGCCTTCTTTGTCGAGTATGTAGGTGGTGGGGATACCTTGGGAAGCATAGTTTCTTGCCAGGGTATTACGGGAGTCTAGGTAGACCGGGAAGCTGACTTTCTGCTCGGTAATAAACCGACGAACGGTTTCGGTATCTTCTCCCAGACTTACGGCGAAGACTTCGAAATTTTTGCCCTTCATTGCTTTTGACAGGGCGTCGATGCTGGGAATTTCCTCTTTGCAGGGTGGACACCAGGTTGCCCAGAAGTTGAGGAGCACTGTCTTGCCCTTGAGGGAGCTGCGGCTTTTCTGGGCGCCGGAAAGGTCGGTAACCCGGAAATCGGGCTGGGTAAAAGCAGAATCGAATACATAGAATCCGAGCTTGGTCAGACTCTGGGCGTACCAGGCTTTGGAATCGGCGAATATCGGAGCGCTGAGGCTTAAAAATACAAATACAATAATTAAAAGGAAAAATGGCTTTCGCTTCAGCATATACAACCTCGTCAATAAAGATATGGAAAATCTAATATATTAAAAGGACTTTGGGCAAGCCTGCCGTTGTCATTGCTGAGAAAAAAAGAGTATCTTACATCAAAAGCTAATCAAGATCGGAGAGAGTATGAACCCAGTGCTGTCTAGTTATGTCACCGAAGAGCCGGAAGAAGAGAAAAAATCTCCGCCCCGCCCCGAGGACGCGCTCTCGGAGCGTTTCCTGAAGACCCGTACCATCCTGCTGACGGGGGAAGTGGATAAGGATTTATCTGAAAAGGTAATCCGACATTTGTTGCTTCTAGAGAGCCTGTCTTCGGAGCCTATAACGATTCTTATCGACTCGCCGGGTGGGGATGTCTACGCGGGTTTTTCAATTTTCGATATGATTCGCTTTGTAAAAGCTCCGGTGCGTATTGTTGGAATGGGGCTTATAGCCAGCGCCGCGGCGCTGATACTTTTGGCCGTACCTAAGGAGCGCCGCTTTGGTCTGCCAAATTCTTCATATTTAATACATCAGCCACTTTCGGGAATTCAGGGTGTAGCCTCGGATATTGAAATCCATGCCCGGGAACTCGAAAAGACTAAATTCAGGCTGAACGAGATTATTGCCGAAGCGACTGGACAAAGTCTGGAGCGGGTTTCGAAGGATACGGATAGGGATTATTGGATGAATGCCCAGGAAGCATTGGCCTATGGGCTTATAGATAAAATAATCGGCAATCGGGACGAACTGCCAGCATAAAAGGAAAACGAAGGCTTTTTCTGAATCGAGTCGAGGGTTTTTCCGCGTAAGTGTCTTTGAAGGCCGGCCTTATTTGAAGGCTGCCTTCAAGGAGCTGGGATTTGCGCGGACGTATTTTCTTGGTTTTTACTATAATTTGCCTCTGTGGCTTTCGCTGCAGCCTTCCTTGGCAAGAAGAAGACAGTTCTTTTGTTATAGCCTCGTATAACGCCCATAACCTTTTTGACGATGTGGATGATGGGCTGGAATATCCTGAGTTTAGCCTTGACTCGGGGAAATGGAATTCAGATCTCTATAAAAAACGATTGGATAATGTGGCTGAGGCTTTGCTCTGCTTGACAGGAGGGGAGGAAAGATTCCCCGATATTCTCTGCCTTGTGGAGGTTGAAGGGCTTGCGGTCTTGGAAGATCTAGCCTCGGGACCTCTGAAAAAAGCCAATTATCGTTGGGCTGCCTGCGGCGGCCCGGATACCTCGCCCATACGCTGTGCCATACTTTCCCGATACCCCATTGTAGGAGTCAAAGCCCATAGCGCCGTGGACTCGGAAGGCTTCAGGTCTGGCAGGGATATTCTAGAGGCGGAGCTGGAATTGGGCGGCGAAGCTGTTTCGAGGAAGTTGAGTATTTTTGTCTGCCATTGGAAATCAAGAAGAGAGGGCGAGGAAGCTACCGAGCCGACACGCCGGGCCGCCGCAGGCCTCTTACGGGCGAGGATGATGGAATTGGCGGCAGGGAGTCCCGAAGGTTTGATGATGGCGTGCGGGGATTTTAATGAATCGCCTGATGAGTTTGAACGCTCGAGCCGTCGATACCCCACCGCCATGATGCCTGACCCGAGTCAGGCTGTGGATGGTCGCTATGAGCAGTTGGATGAAACATGGCTGGAGGATGCGCTTCTTGTAACGGGTCAGGCTTCGGCTGCAAAGGCTGACATGGAAAGGGTGGTACTTTATTCACCCTGGGTTGGGCAGGCTGGATATAGTTATGTTTTCAGGGGAAAGGAGGAAAGGTTGGATGGCTTTTTGCTGGGTCCCAGCTTTGGAGATAAAAAGGGACTCGATTTCGATACCTTTCTAGTCGGGAATGACCCAAAGCTTTTAGACAGTTCTGGCTCGCCTATGGGCTGGTCTGGGGTTTCGGGATATTCGGATCATCTTCCCATAGCATGTACGCTTAGGTTGATGAAAGACTGATAAATGCCGGCCCTGTACAGAGGGCGCATTTTCGTGAAACTATAAAACAATGCAGAGTCTACTCGCTCCGTTTAGAGAACGTCTAGGTTTGAGCGCCTTTGCGGCGGGCGATTACGTCAAGGCCGAAAAGTATTTCCGAAAACTAGAAGAGAAGGATCCTAACTCATTGTCGGTGCTGCGAAATCTTGGGCTTATTTTGATGGCCAAAGGGGACGCGGAAGGAGCGGAAGCCTATCTTTTAAGGGAGGAAAAGCTCTATGGCCGTTCCTTTCACCGACATGCGGCCTTGGCCGATATAGCCTACGCCAGAGGCAGGAGGAAAGAGGCCGAAAAGCGCTATAGGCTGGCTCTAGCTGAGCCGGAAGTCGGCGCGGGGGGAAGCGCCACCGCGTTGCGGCCGCTTATGGAAAAGCGCTTGGGCATTTGCTCCGATGAAAAGTCTTTTGCCACGAGCAGGGAATCCATGATGATTTTTCAGGAAGCCCAGGAGCTTAAGACTAGGGGTGAAGCCGAAAAGGCTGTGGAGGCTTTTTTGCGTTCGGCGGCTCTGGATGAGAGCAACTGGCCGGCTCTCAATAACGCTGGAATTCTGTATCTTGAAAGCCTGGGCAAGCCTGATGAAGCATTGAAGCTTTTTGAACGGGCTTTCGATGTGTCCAGGAATATCCATGCAGCCAGGAATATTGAAGTGGTCAAGAGAAGGCTAGGCAAGAAAGGAGGACGCTGATGCGCGACGCCAGGGAGGATGCAAGGGCTATCTTTTCCAAGGCTTTGGAAGAGGTGGTCCCTGGTCGGCTTTTAGCGCACTGTATGTCCAGAAAGGGGAACGAGCTGAAGATTGTCCACGATAGGGGTCAGTTCGGTCTAGACCTGGATGCCTTCCGGCATGTGCTGGTCCTGGGCATGGGCAAAGCTTCGGGCGAGCTGGCTGTTTCCCTGGAGTCGATACTAGGCGATCGCATCGACGATGGTTTCGTGGTGACCAAGGCGATCGGCGACAATAGCTGCAAAAGGTTGCAGTTGGCTGAAGCGTCCCATCCGGTGCCGGATTTTAGGTCGATGGAAGCGGGAAGGAAAGCTTTGGCTTTGGCTGCGCAGGCGAGAGCATGGGAAGCAGCGGGGGAGCCTACCCTGGTGTTGGTGCTAATCTCTGGCGGAGGATCTGCTCTTCTCTGTTTACCCGCCGAGGATTTGACCCTGGAGGACAAGGCAGGGACTACGAAGCTTCTATTAGCCAGCGGGGCGAGGATTGGGGAAATGAATGCGGTGCGGAAGCACCTTTCGGGCATAAAGGGCGGCAGATTGGCGGAAGCTTGTTATCCTGCCACCCTGGTGTCCCTGGTGCTCTCCGATGTGATGGGCGACGACCTAGACGCAATAGCATCGGGCCCCACGGTGCCGGATTCTTCTACCTGGGAGGATGCGGCGGAGATTCTGCGACGTCGGGGGCTTTGGGAGAGTATCCCCGCCAAGGTGCGCAGCCACATGGAAGAAGGGCTTGCCGGTGTAAAACCTGACACGCCCAAGCCCGGTTCTCCGGTTTTCGAGAAAGCCAATAGCTTTATACTGGGCAACAACCTCCTTGCCTTGAAGGGGGCTAGCGCCGAGGCGCTCAAGCGGGGCTACTCCTGCCTCGTCCTCAGTTCGAGGTTGGAGGGCGAAGCCCGGGAGATTGCCAGGGTATTCTCCGCCATGACGGTGGATATGGAGCGCTACGGTCTGCCTTTGACCAGGCCGGCCTGTATTCTTGCTGGGGGCGAGACTACGGTGACGCTGCGGGGCAAGGGAAAGGGGGGCAGAAATCAGGAAATGGCTCTGGCATTCCTTTGCGCTCTAGAGGACTCCAAGGCTCTGGATTTGAACCTGGTATTCCTTTCGGCGGGAACCGATGGGGCCGATGGTCCCACCGACGCCGCAGGCGCTTTTGCCCTGCCCTCCATGGTCGGCCAAGCCAGGGCTATGGGTCTGGAGATGCGTAGTTTTTTAGCCGACAATGATTCTTATACTTTTTTTGATTCCCTCCATGGCCTTTTAAAGACTGGGCCCACGGGAACCAATGTCTGCGATGTGCAGATTTTGCTTCTGCCTTAATGCGATCGGCGGGAAAGAGGGAAAATGCGCAACACGACGAGGAGTGACGATATGAAGCGTGAACAGAGCCAGCTCAAGTTGGCGGTACTCATAGACGCCGACAATACCCAGGCGAAAATAATTGAAGGCTTATTGGCGGAAATCGCCAAGTACGGGGTAGCCAGCGTAAAGCGCATTTATGGTGACTGGACCAATACCAATCTGAGGTCCTGGAAGGACAAGCTGTTGGAGTTTGCCATACAGCCGGTCCAGCAGTTTTCCTATACTTCGGGCAAGAACTCAACAGACAGCGCCATGATCATCGACGCCATGGATCTGCTCTACACCGAAAATCTGGACGGATTCTGTATTGTATCCAGCGACTCGGACTTCACAAGGTTGGCCGCCAGGCTAAGGGAAGATGGGAAGATGGTTCTCGGCTTTGGTCAGCGCAAAACGCCTAAACCCTTTGTGGCGGCTTGTGACAAGTTTATCTATACCGAGATTTTGCGTGAGGATGAGGACGATGAAAAGGAGAGTGCCTCGAAGAGCGACAAGGAAAATACTTCCCGCAGTCAGAACGATATCAAGACTGACCGTAGGATGCGGGCGCTCTTGCAAAGCGCCGTAGAGGACGCAGCCGACGAATTTGGTTGGGCGTACCTGGGCGCTGTGGGCACCTATATCGCCAACAGGCAGCCTGAATTCGATCCAAGAAACTATGGATTCAGAAAACTGGGCGATCTGATAAAGGCTTCGGGGCTTTTTGAGATAGACGAGCGGGCGAGTCCGACCGACTCGGGCAAGCAGGTATATCTGCGGTTAAAACCGAAGACTCGCTGATAATTTTAAAATCGCCTAACTTCATTAAGGTTTTGGCAACGTCCAACACGCCCACGCTGCTGGCATCCAATACGCCCACGCTGCTGGCGCTCAGCTAGGCTTGGGCGCTAGCACTGGTCTTTTACTTAAGGCTATTCAGTATCCAGGAAATCTTTACCGGCCCTAAGGCTTCTTTGCCCCGAATGCAGGCAGCTTCGCAGAGACAGGGCGCATTCATAGCCCTGGCTGCTTCGATACAGAAAGAGCAAGCCTGTGGAACGTGACTTAAAATCGCTTGGGCACCGACTTTGTTGCCGTGCTCGATTCTTCGAAGCAAGCCTGGAATATCGAAGTCGGCGGGGCAGGCGGCGGCGCAGGGCGGGTTTTCGCACCAGCGGCAGCGTGAAGCTTCTACAGCCTGGACGCCTAATGGCAGATTACCCCGTGTGCCGGCGGCGATAATCTTGACTGCTGTACCGAGTGGGGACTTGGAAGAAGTGTAGGCTTGCCGCTCGAAGTAGCGCAGTATCCTATTTGCCGCCGAAATCCCCGATACGGTCACCGCTGGCGTGCCGGGACCCATCACGGTGGATTCTCCGGCAAAGAATAAACCTTCCCGAGGGCCCCTGGAGTGCTGTCGGAACAAGAGATGCTGACCCATTTTCTGCTTTGGCCCTGCAACTGAGCCGCCATCCTTGCCCAGATAGCGCCAGATAGTGCTGGGGCTCGCCTCGAATCTGTTTTGGATAGCCGCGATAAAGCCCGGAATACGGCGCTCCACCAGGGCGAGCATACGCTGTGCTTCTTCTTTCTTGGCTTGGGTGTACGCTTCATTGCCGTAGTCGGGAGAATTTGGTTCGGGCCAGTTGCGGAGCGAAGGGCCGATGAGAAGAAAGGTGGACTGCCCTTCAGGTGCCAGGCTGGGGTCTTCTAGGGATGGCAGGTAGAGGGTGACATCGGCTTCGTCCAGAGTTTCGCGATTGTCCACGAACATTTGGACCGGCAAGCAGTCTTGCGGAAGGACAGAGCGATCAACGCAACCATAGACCACAAAGCTTGGCATGGTCATCTCATAGTTGAGCACCCGCTTTTTCCAGCGGCGGGGCAAAAGCTGGTCCGGATCCATGGTTTTGGCGAAGCTTCGAAGTGAACCGCAGAAGAGAACACTATCAGCTTTCAGTGCTTCTCCCGTATCGGTAAGAATTCCGCTAATTTTTTCCCTGTTTCCCAGTATCTTGACCGCCTTGGTTCTGTAGATAAAGTGACCGCCATTTTCCTCTACTGCTTTTTCCAGCCTGGCCGCGAGGGCCATTGCCGAACCAGCGGGGTAGTTATGCTCCTCCAACATGATTGTCGACGAACATAGTGGCTGCCAGCACTGCCGGAGTCTCACGCACGGTGGTGTAACAGTAGGTTGAGGTTAATTTGTCGAAGAAAGCCCGCACCCTGGGGTCGGCGATATAGGGTTTCATCATGGATTCGGCGGAGGTGAATAGCAGCTTGATCATTTTCAACTGGGCGAGAATATCAGAGCCAGCATTCTTGCGCATTTCTTCTAACGGCATATCGCCAGGTGCTTCGAAGACTGTGACGGGCGCTATGGTTTTTTCGTAAAGCTCGTTTATATGGGCATAAAACGCTTCAATCTCCTGGACTGCCTGGGGGAAAAGTCTGTGTAGCTGCTCAATAAAGGCTTTTATGTCCGAAAAAAAAGTCACCGGTTCTTCGCCATAGAAAAGACGATACATCGAGCTGTGTTTGTACATTTCTATTGGCTGCTCAAGCTCTGTCATTAGCCAATTATGGGGATTGAAGCCTCGCTCGCCGAAGCCGAACATCATTTTTATCTATATGCCTTAATCTGAATGTATATAGAAGCGTGGTATATCGCAAGAGCAAAATGCCTGAGGTATTTGACCTTACAGTCCTTTATGGATGTATGGCACTTCAACGGTCAACGAAGGCGCATGCCACGAAAATAAGAGCGCGAAGCAGGCTTTCAGATCCATGGCGTGTGCAGGTTACTATTCGTACTTCTTCTTTTTTATGGGCTCACAACAATGATATAGTGAGATTATGAGTGCGCCAGTTCGGCGTTTGATATATAGCAGGGTGAGACACCCTGTCCGGTAAAGTCTAGCCAACAGCCGGTACTTAGCCTTGGAGCCAAAGCCGTGAGGTGAGGTTTAAGCGTAGGCAAAGGAGTGTGAGAGCCATAAGCCGAAAGGTTGAACGTGATTGAGCCTCGTTATCATAAAGATTGGGTGGTGATGTTTTTCATACGACAGTAACCAGCAAGAAGTGCTCGGAACAGGCGAGAGTGCGGAGAACCCAACGGGGTCTGAGAACATGGCGAGCACACAAGGTAGATCAAGCGTACCTGGGAGAGCTGATATCCTGTCCGTCGGACTAAGAGGGGACATAAAGGCGAGGAGCCAAGAAACCTGTATGGGGCATCAGCAGTCGGACAGACTCATAGTAGCGATGAAACCGGTGAAAGCCGGTGGAGCCAAGGGGTCTGGGCATTAAACGCATTTCCTGTGGCTAACACCAGGAACACCGGAGGTTCGGAAAGAGTGGGAAACAGTTATGGGGAATTGAGGAGGTTGTCGGAGAATCACGCGAAGATGCAGACGCTCATGCATTACGTCAACAGGGAAACCCTGATGGCAGAGCACCGGGCGCAGGTCAGCGGAAAGGCCGCAGGCGTAGACGGAGCAACGAAGGAAAGCTATGGCGCCGGACTGGAAGAGCATGTTGATGCACTGCTCGGGCGCATGAAATCCTTCAGTTACAGACCGCAGGCGGTGAGAAGAACATATATCCCCAAGACGGATGGCACAGTGCGGCCGCTTGGAATCCCCGCGTACGAAGACAAACTCGTACAGGGAGTAATGGCGAAGGTACTGACCGAGATATATGAGCCAAGGTTTTTGGATTGTTCCTACGGGTTCAGACCGAAACGGAGTTGTCATGATGTGATACGGGAGATAAACCAGACCATCATGACCAAGAAGGTGAACTATATTCTTGATGCCGACATCAAAGGATTCTTTGACAATGTCGACCACGAATGGCTGGTGAAGTTTCTTGAGAACGATATACAGGATAAGAACTTCATCCGCTATGTAGTAAGGTTCCTCAAGGTGGGGGTCATGGAGGACGGGAATATCAGCGACAGCGACAAGGGTACTCCGCAAGGAGGGCTTATATCGCCGGTGCTGGCCAATGTCTATCTTCATTACGTACTCGACTTGTGGTTTGAGAAGGTGGCAAAGAAACATCTCAAGGGTGAATCATACCTGTACCGTTATGCGGACGATTATGTGGTGCTGTTCCAATACGAGGATGATGCTAAAAGATTCTACGCGGCGATGCTTAAAAGGCTGGCAAAATTCAAGCTGAAGGTGGCCGAAGAGAAGACAAGGATCATACCGTTCGGAAGGTACAAAGGAACCAAGGAGACCTTTGATTTTCTTGGATTCACCCACGTGAATGCTGTTACAAGGACTGGTAAATACACAGTCCTGCACCTGACAAGCAAGAAGAAGCTGAAGGCAAAACGCGAGAATGCCAAGCAGTGGATCAGACGGAATATGCATCGGCCCGCCATGGCGATTGTGGGAGTACTGCGACGAAAATTAGTTGGGCACTACAATTACTATGGAGTCAATGGAAATCTAAAAGGGCTGTACAAGTTCTATAAATTCATCAGATACACACTGTATAAGGCGTTAAGGCGAAGAGGTCAGAAGCGAAAGATCAACTGGGAGACATTTGATAGGATATGGGAATTGATACCAAGACCGCGCATTTGCAAGGATATCTGGCAATGGTCGAATGTTTAGTGCTAGGAGCCGTATGCGTTAATTGCGCACGTACGGTTCTGGGAGGGGCATGCCGTCGTATACCTCTTAGTAAAGGAGGAAGGCGATAGCATGTCTACTCTACA
>DIXQ01000031.1 GCA_002428725.1 Spirochaetaceae bacterium UBA6076
CAAACAAGTTGCTATCTTCGATGCCTTCGGTTTCGAGATTGCCAAGGATTGCAGGCCGTCGACACCATCAAGAAAACTAAGGAAAGGTCATAAGAAAAGGGTATAGCAAAATTCTGTTAAAAATTCACGATGAAAAGGTTGTTGACGATCTGCGGCGATTGGGAGAACAGCAGCGGCCCCGGCTGGACGCCGATTATCATCAGCGCGCCCAGCATGACGGAAGTAACCACATCGCCGGGAATTCCCAGGGTAATAAGGGGGATCATGGCTCCGCCGGTGGTGGCGTTGTTGGCCGCTTCTGGAGCCGCGATGCCCGCTAGATTGCCCTTGCCAAAGGATTCGGGATCTTTGGAAAAGCGTTTTGTCTCGTTATATGCCATGTAGGAGGCTATGGAGCCGCCCGTAGCAGGTATTATCCCGATAATGGTGCCTAAAAGCGAGGAGCCAAGAATGACCTTCCATAAGCCTTTTAGTTCCTTTGGCCTGGGAAAAATCTCGCCTATCTTGTGCTTACTGGAAACGCGCTGCAGCTTTCCCTCGTTTAAAAGCTCTACCTGCGCCAACACTTCGGAAATTGCGAAGAGACCGATAAGCACCGGCATTGTGGAAAAACCGGTGAGAAGCCTGGTTATTCCGAAGGTGAAACGCTCGGTTCCCAGAGAGGGATTCAAGCCTACCATGGATAGTAGGAGACCGAAAAATCCCGAAAGCAGCCCCTTGGTTAGGGAAGTGGATGAGACGCTGGCCATGATGGTGAGGCCGAAGATCATGAGGGCGAAGTATTCCGAGGGTCCGAATTTCAGGGCTATTCTAGCCAGATGGGGTGCAAGGAAAATTAAGCAAAGGGTGGAGATGATCCCACCCGCCGTGGATGCAACCAGGGCTACTCCCAAAGCTTTGCCTGCCTTGCCTTTTTGTGTAAGCGGATACCCGTCTAACAAGGTAGCCGCCGCGGAAGGGGTTCCCGGAGTTGAAATGAGAACAGCAGCGATGGAACCCCCAAACATCGAACCACAGAAAAGTCCGCTCATCATTATCAGGGCGGCGGATGGATCGATATATATAAGGAAGGGGAGCATTAAGATAATGCCTGTTGATCCCGATAGCCCCGGTATTGCCCCGACGATAATACCGCCGGCCACTCCGATGATGAGGAAGTGGATATGAGTAAGAACAAAGAGAATCGCTTCGACTATTCCCGACATGGCAATTCTCCTTTTACCAGATGAATGAACGGGGCAGGGGAACGCGAAAGGCGCTCCTGAATATCCAGTATAAGATTATCGAGATCAGTACCGACACGAGGATGATTTTTAGGGGCTTGCGTTCGCCGAAAAACCACATGGCCAATGCCGCCAGGGGTGGGGTGACAATTATGTATCCAAGATCTTCCATGCTTAGGGCATAGGCAAGCATCGCCGCCGCAAGAATTACCAAGTACCAGGCTGTCTTTCCCCGAGGCAGGGTTTTCGCTCTTACAACGGGCGCTTTGCCTGCGGTTAGCGCTTCCGCTTTTTCCCGCTGCATCTTCACCGCTCCCTGTATCACCAGGAGCACCGAAAGGGCAAAGAAAGCGACTATGATTACCATTGGGTAAGCCCTTGGGTTGATGCCGATGCTCATATCTGGAAAAGAAATTGTCCCAATATAGAATAAAATGGAAAAAGCCCCCGTTACGAGGCCGCAGATTAGGTCTATCTTGCCCATAGAATGGATTTCCTTGCTGAAATATTTCAGAAAACGAAAGGCATATGGGCGAGCCCAGGCAAAAATAGTATGCCTAAGCCCACCCACTATGCCTCCCTCAACTGAAGCTTATTTGTACTTGCTGCCCAGTTTGTTGTCTTTCACAACCTTCTCGTAATAGGCGTCTTCCTTCTGGATCAGTTTCTTAAAGTCATCGGTGTTGCGATAGTCCAAAAGCAAGCCCGACTGAGCGGCGAGCTTGATAAACTCAGGATCTTCCATGGCAGCCTTAAAGCCGTCGTGGAGGATTTTGATCTTGGCCGGATCGGTGCCTTTTGGTGCAGCGATTCCTCTCCACTGTCCCATGGCAAAGTCGTAGCCCAGCTCCATGGCAGTCGGGTAATTGGGGAACTCAGCCAAGCGTTTTTCGGAGAACACGCCCAGGCACTTGAGCTGGCCAGCGGCGAGCTGGGGCACGCCTTCGGGCGGTCCAACAGTGATCACATCCACCTGATCCGCCACAGCCGCGGTGACAGTTGGGCCTCCTCCAGCATGGGGAACATGGTTGAATTTTACGCCCACCGCTGACTCGAAAGCCAGGGCGATCATGTGGGTGCCACCGCCGGCGCCTGCGTTACCCAGATTAACTTTTCCTGGCCGCTTCTTGGCATCCTCGACCAGATCCTTGAGGTTGTTGTAGGGCGAGTTGGAAGGAGCCAGGAACCAGACCGGCGCCATGACGATGTCGATAACCGGCTCGAAGCTGTTAGCGTTGTAGGGGGTATTCTGCATGTGGGTTACCGTAAGCGAGGGTGTTGCCCAGGCGACCAGGTAGTGGCCGTCGTTTTTCTTGGTCATCGCCTCCACATAGCCGGGAACCGCCGCCCCACCTGGTTTGTTTGTGACGAGTATGGGTACACCCAGGTACTTCTGGATTACCGGCTGGAAAATGCGGACCATTACATCGGTTGCGCCGCCGGCTGCCCAGGGCACCATGATCTCCAGTTCCCGCTCGGGGAACTTGCCCTTGACTTGAGCACCAAGGCCGGCCACGACCAGGAAAAGCAACAGAGTCAAGGCCGCAATGGTTCTTTGTTTCTTCATAAAAAGCCTCCTAACAAATACTTAAAAGGAAGCGACCTAGTTCGCCTCCTGCAGTCCCGATCTTTACAGCTCCAGGATGGCGGGCCGACTAAAACTGTAGCCCCCATAATTCATTGTAAGCTCTGGAAAAAGCACTGGCGTGGAAAGGACCACCGGTCCTGCGCTGGTTGCGAGCATTGTGTCCTCACTCTTCATGCCCGTGATCGAAGGATTCCATGTAAAGGCCTGGTTTTCCTGGATAATGTCTTTGGTTCCGGCTGTGGCTTTGTAATCTCTGCCGAAATACCCTATGGCTCCACCCTGATGATGAAGTTTGTACTCCTCCGGGTAGCCTTTTTCGGCGTAGGCCTTTAAAGCAGCCGCATAGACTTCCGAGGCGGGACGCCCGGGCATGGTAGCCGCCATCATTGCTGAATCCACGTAGACATTGTCCTCGTAGAGTTTTGCTAAGTTTGCTGGTACCTTTCCGAACTGTATAAATCTGGTTATGGAAACAATAAGTCCGCGCCTGCGGGAATTCACGCTGATCATAGCCCGCTTTTGGATCTTCTTGTCCGTGGCTATGGGGTGGCGATACAGGGAAATCCGATCGTCAGCAGCGCAGAAGGCGACGATAAAGTCCATTCCAGCCTTCCAAAGTTTCTCCGAAAGTCGGCCTACCACTGCACGTTCTTCATCGTCGGGCTTAATGCTCATGGCTGTCTCTTCGGCTATCCGGGATGTGTCCAAAGCTTGGACCTTGAGACGTTCCACCTCCCAGGGGGTCAGGGAATAGCGCAGGGGGTTCAGAGCTCCGGAGACGTCGGTTCCGCCCGGAAACGCCATATCGGCGCCGAAGGGTCCCTTTGCAAGCTCGGCCACGATCGCCGCTTCCTTGTCTTCGAACCAGGGAAACGAGACAATCTCATAGCCCTGCTTTACAAGGCCTTCCTCGTTCTCCATGCGGAGCGCTTCTATATTGCTGCAGACGATGTACTGCTTATCTTTAGTTATCAGCGCCCCGGCCACACCCACCTCGGTACCCAAACCCACAATCGAGTATCCACCAGCGGTGATCCAGGCAAAGTTGGAGCTCTTTTTCAAATACAAGGCTGAAAGATTGCGCTGGTCGAGAAGGCTTCGTACGCGCCGCTTCTTTTCGTCGATCTCGTCTAGGTTGAATTCGAACATTTACACCCCTCAATTGCATGATATGCTTGACAGCTTGCCAGGCTCTTACCTAATCTTATGTGGTAAGACGTCTGTTGTCAATAAAAATCATCGCGGGGGGTTTATGCGCATTCTTTTCACCGGTGGAACAGGCAACATTTCCACAGCTTGCACCGCACTAGCGCTTAAAAAAGGCTTCGAAGTATTTCATCTCAATCGGGGGAATAGGCCCGAACGGGAACAAGCCGGAGTGCGCACACTCAAGGCCGATATCAGGGATCCGGAGGCTGTCCGGCGCGCACTGGGAGATCTTCGATTCGACGCCATAATTCAGTTTCTTGCCTTCAGACCAGAGCATATCGAGACCGATCTGGAACTTTTTAAGGATAAGACCGATCAATATGTCTTTATCAGTACCTGCTCGGCGTATAAAAAACCTTCACTTACTCCCTGGATTACCGAGGATACGCCGCTGGAGAACCCTTTCTGGGAGTATTCCAGGCTCAAGGCGGACTGCGAGAAAGTTTTACAGGAAAAGGCTCCGGCAGCCAGGCTTGGCTACACTATCGTCAGGCCCTCCCACACCTACGACAACGGATGGATTCCCGGTTGCTTCGGTTCGGCCGGCTACGGCCTGGCCTGGCGCATGCTCCAGGGCAAGGAAATAGTCGTGCCAGGGGATGGGCAGTCGCTCTGGACCCTCACCCACGCCTCCGATTTTGCTGTTGGCCTGGTGGGTCTTTTAGGTAAAAAAGAAGCCCTCGGTCAAGCTTTTCATATTACATCCGACGAGCGTCTCACCTGGGACGCCATACATTGGATCGTAGGTAAAGCACTGGGTGTCGAACCCAAGATTGTCCATGTCACATCCGAGTATATCGCCCAGCTGTACCCAGAGCGCGGTGCCGGCCTCTTAGGCGACAAGGCTGTGTCCGTTCTTTTCGACAACTCAAAAATCCGCCGCCTCGTACCGGAGTTTTCGCCCAAAGTCGGTTTTGAAGAGGGCATTCGGGCATCCCTGGCCTGGTTCGACCAGCGACCTGCCCTGAAGTTCCCCGACCCAACAATGAACGCCGAGATGGATGATATCCTTAAGCGCTGGAAGGCCGGCTGCGCCCTTTAACCCTTTAATCTAAAAGGATAGCCCCGCGCTGCACCTCTTGAAAACCTGAAAGGACCTAAGGTTGTATCGTTTTTCACACAACTTCGAAAAATAGTTGCACGATACTGAACAGTAGCGTATAGTATCGTTAATGAAATTCGAGGATCTTTTAACAGTATTTGGTCACCGGGACTGGTTTGATTTAGAGATGATCCACGCGGCATCGGGCGAAGCTGCCGAATCCGTCCATACCGAGGTCTACCGTTGGCGCAGAACCGGCAAGGTAATCGAGCTGCGCCGCGGCCTTTTCGTCCTGGCGGAACCCTGGCGCAAAAGGCCCTTTTCTAGCGCCGATCTGGCTGGCGCGATCTACCCTCCCTCGTACTTGAGCGGTCGCTGGGCCCTCGGTTACTGGGGCTTGCTACCCCAGTGGCTAGAGTCCGACTATAGCTCGGTGACCGCCAGACCCGCCCGGGTCTTTAAAAACTCCTTTGGCACCTACTCCTACGCTACCTTACCCCGGGATATGCTCTTTGGCACCATAGCCTTCCCTGAAGAAACTTTTATTGCCCAAGCCAGGACTCTTTCCCTGGTTGCAGCAAATACCCCAGCCCTACCTGCTCAGCAGGCGGAGCTCTCCAGATGCAACAGCTTAGAACAGCTACTCCATTGCGCTTCGCTTTCAAGAATTGCCCTGCCGGAAAAAGCCCTGCTCGATCTCTGCTTTATGGAGGGCGGGGATTGGGATACGGATAGGCTGTCGGGGCTCGGGCTTGCCCTTACTTTTAAGAATACTGAGCCTTCAACCCTGGCTTTTGAACCTAACGTTGTAACGACGAGCCCTGGCTTTGATCTGGAAAAATTCAGAGCCATGGCGGAGCGCTCGGGACGACCGCGGCTCAAAAAGGCGGCGAAAGCGTTGTTGAAGCTGACAGCAAATGTATCTAACCCAGAAAAAAATAAAGCCGGAGCGGTAACACCCGATTTGCCCTGGAACGAGGAGCGCCCATGATCAGCGAATCGATGCAAGAATTGGCTGCGGCGGCGCCCCAGGAGCTTAGGCCGATCATCTTAAACGCATGCCTGGAATCGGCACTGCTCCGCAGCTTTCACGAATCCTCGGCTTTTGCCTGCCTTAGCATGACCGGCCAAAGCGCCCGTAGATACGGCTCTGGTCTGGTTGGCCTCTGTTCAAGCCCAGCCTCAGAATGGGGAGAACTAAGCTTTAGGCTTGTCGACAAAAAGGGATACTACCCGGAGCGTTGGCTTTTCAAAGCCCAGCGTTACCTCAGGTTTATGGGCATCGACAGTCGAATCGGCTTTACCAGAAAAACTGCTTCGCATGTGGGCTGGATCAGGGCGCCGGGCTTAGCCGAGGTCGCTGGCTTTAACGAGACTACGGTGGCAGGGCTGGCCGGCCGCAGTACTGCGGCCGGCCAGCCCAACCCCCAAAGCCTTGGCGCTGCCCCGCCGGGGATAAAGTTCTTCATCGACACCCAGGGCAGCCCGGACAAGGTGACATCCCCGGGCAGAGTTATAGTAATAGAAGGCTGGGGCGAGTGTTTCAGCCTGCGCCTGGATGATTGAGCCAACGTACATGGTCCGTCACGGCCAGGCCTAGTCTGACCAAGCCTGGATCAGACGGGCTACGAAATAGCCTTTTTTAAACACCTTTATGTAAATGCCCTGCGGGAATTACTCCAATACCCTTCCGGGTGAGTTGTTCCGCAGTGATATTACAAGCTTCCACCTTGTCTAAAAAGTTCTGCTTCAGATTATCCCAGTCGCCCGAGGCGACGACTTCGGTTTTATCCCTGAAATAATCCAGAATGTCCGAGCTGTGGCTGCGCTTTACCTCAAGTTCGGGATCGGCTCCCTCGTGCTTGGCTGAGATGTTCGGTACCTTGGCGGCCACATCCAGCAGCTCATCCCTTTTATTGTAAGGTTGGATAACGATGTTTCGATACGTTTCGGTGATGTGATGCTCGAAGCGGATATAGTTTTCAAAACCCAAGGCTTTGCGCACCAGGGAACTGGCCTCGATGGTGTCGTTATTCACCGAGTTTGACCAGTTAAAACCCACCAGGGGGGTGCTTCCGTCGTCACGGCTGAAAAGTTTTGCAGCGGTCATGATCCAGAGCGCGTGGTAGGGATTGTCCGATCCGAAAAACACCGAAATCTTGAAATGGATATCCACCCCCAGTTTGTAGAGAAGGAATCCTAAAAAGATTGTGCCGGCGTTGAAATTGAGCACGTCCTGGACGCCATAGTTTGTGTAGTAGTAGAGAAATTCCTTTACCCAGGCCAAGGCATGCTCGTTGGGCTGGCCAATGCCGCCAAAATACCCGGTTATAGTGGCGGGACCTCCCAGATGGGGGTTGGAGCCATCGGTGCCCTTGGTGTCTAGGGTTTCCACGAATGATGAGCCCATGATATCCACGGCAGCCAGGATCGCCGGCAGGTCGCCGTCGGCTTCTGCCTCCTTCATCTTTCGCACAGCGATAAAACGGCCTGGAACAAGGTTACGTTCGCGGATAGCCCGCTCGCACATGGGCTTTATCCAGGGGAAATACTGAAGCGCCGACACTTCCAGAGTTACCGACATCGAATGATCAACCGCGGCTGCGGCCGAGCCCAGTAAATTCCGCCTGTACTCCTCCATATCTATAAAGGCCCCTTTTTCCCGCATACTCATAAGCCACTCGAGATCTGCAAGATAGTCCTTGTTTTTCGCCTCGACTTTCTTGAGCAAGGCTTCGGGCTTTCTCGCGGCCGCGGCCTTGGCGTTTATCTCCTCGGGACTCCCAAATGCAGCTACCACTTTCAAAAAATCCTTTATTATCGGCGCTTGAGCATCGGATACCAGCTCATTGATCGATTTAAGTTTTTCTCCGAGGATCCATAACCTATCGTGAAATAAATCCATAGTATTTCCTCCAGTCATTGATGGCGTATCGAATACCGATTCGCATGTAAAAACGATTCTACATCTAAACAGTATAGGAGGAAACAGTCTCTCCTAGGCCTAACGAAGAGGGTTAAACGATACTAAAAAGGTTACAACTGTGACAAAAGTTACAATAGCCTCTTTGCGGCTGGCGAAGTCACCGGCGGCGTTCACGGCACAAACAGGCTAGGTTCCAACGCCATTGCCGATTGCCTCTCCAACGGATATATCGCAGGCCAGATGGCCGCGGTGGGAACCCTTCCCGATTTTATCAAAGGTAAAAATTAACTTTTATTACGCAGTATAAAAAAGAAGGTTGTCTGTTCTGGACGGCCTTCTTTTTATGTATTGTTCTTATCGCAAGACCATTACACAGCCAGTACAGACCACTATATCCGCTAGACGTGATTTCTAAGCATGAGCTCCCCAGGATGGGGCCTGAAGTAAATCTGTCCTTCCAGATAGGATTCGCTGTACTTGCGCACATAATGTCTGAGAATTGTAATTGGGACGATCAGCGGCACAAAACCGTTTCTGTATTGGTCGATTATTTCTAAAAGCTCGGCCTTTTCGTCGGCGCTGAGGTTTTTCTTGAAGTAGCCCATGCTGTGCTCCAGGACATTGCAGTTTTTCTTTACCGTCGCCAAAAATGAGAGGGCCTTCATGAAGAGCTCCTCGTAGCTCTTCATCAGCACCGCGAGGTCTTTGCCCTTGGCCTGGGCTACCAGGACGCCCAGTTCCCGGTACAGGGGCACCGAATGGGCCATGAGTTGCAGTTTATGGGCGGTATGGAATTCCACAAGGGCGCCTAAACCCTTGGTCCTTTCTTCTGCGTAGCCGGCGAGCAAGGCTTTAAGCCGATCGTAGGCAAATACCCGCTCAATAAAATTCTCCCTGAGCTCAGGATCGTTCAGCCTTCCCTCTTCTTCCGCCGGAACAAGGGGAAATCGCGTTACAAAAGCCGCGGCGAAAAGACCCTTGCCACTCTTGCCCGGGATTCCATTCTCGCCATATACCTTGACCCTGTGGAGACCGGAGCTGGGAGAGTCTTTTTTAAAAATAAAGCCGCAGAGTTCTTCTTTCGCAAGAGATTCCAGCCTGGACCTTGTA
This sequence comes from Spirochaetaceae bacterium UBA6076, assembly GCA_002428725.1. GTDB lineage: Bacteria > Spirochaetota > Spirochaetia > Treponematales > Rectinemataceae > UBA2256. The sequence continues at coordinate 9,099 of DIXQ01000031.1, forward strand.
TAGTCCAGCATTCGCTGGGTATGGTCTATGCCGGTTTTATTGGTCACCAGCCGCGGGCTTGCCGGATCGCCTATAAGCCGCATGGCTTCTCGCGGCATTGGTAGTCCACACTCAACCTCTGGGCAAACAGGAACAAAATCGAAAAAAGGACCTAATGTGTCGGTAATATAACGATCATGCTAGTGGCCGCCGTCGTAGCGCACTTCTTGGCCCAGCAGACAAGAACTCACTCCGAGCTTGATTTTTTCCATACTTCCCCCATGGTGGAATCGCTTTGCCTTGTCTCCGGAATGCAGACTAATTATATTAACGAAACACTATACGTATAACTCCTTGGGACTGGTGCTTTTTTAAGTATAGACTAAATAGACTCGCCTGGGAGTTAAGGAAGCGGAATTTTGTATGAATAGAACCACTAAGATTGTTTTGCTGCTTTTAATAGGAACCATGGTCCTGGCCTTTTCTGCCCAGGCGCAGGTTGCCCGAATCCAGCCCAAAGCGCTCAAAGAAATGCTGGACTCCACATCGGATTTAGTCATCATCGATGTGAGAACTCTAGAAGAGTATGAGGAAGGTCATATAAGCGGAGCTTTTCTGCTTCCCTTCGACCAGATAAAAGAAGTCACGGCCGCTAAAACCATTGGAGGCAATAAAAACAGAACTGTGGTGGTCTATTGCCGCACGGGCAGGCGGAGCGAGATCGCCGCCGCAACCTTGGCTTCCCTGGGATATACAAAAATATTCGATCTAGGATCGATATTTGACTGGTCGTATGAAATCGTAAAAGGACCACCTTTAGCACCCTGATTTCTGTAGCCCTACCTTGGCGATACCGTAGCCGTAGCTCAGCCATGCTTAAGAAATAAAAGAACGTCCACATGTACACAGTAGCAGCCATAGCCCAATGTTAAAGCTTAAAAATCTCTCGTACCTTTTCTTCCAGGGAGCCTGCGGCCTTTTCAATACCCTCACCCACGCTGTTTATAACCTTAACGATGGGATCGTCGCTTTTCTTGAATTCCTGACGGTAGTAGTCGTAGCCTTGCTTGGCATCGTTTTTCGCCTGATCTTCATTGTGCGTGCCTTTTCTGATGTAGTCGCCTTCAAGTATCGATTGGTAGGCTCCCGATGAAGCCCAGGTCTTAAGTTCACCAAGGCGCACCACCGGGTAGGGATGGGAGAGCTTCATCTGACCGAAAATCGCACCGAGTCCAGCACCGTCTTCTGGGATTCGTACTCCTGGGCCTGGGCAAAAAAATCATTCAGATTGACCTGGGAAAGATCCTCGGCACCCGCCATTTTCATCAAAATAGTATAGGAAGGCGCTTCATCCTGTACCGCTAAAAGCTCAGCCCTGTCGCAGGACAGTTCGCTTTTCCGGTTCCATTCCATCAGGGCAGCCCAGACCGCGCTCTTTATGAGCTCCCCCATGGGAATAAAACTTAAGGAAATGTTGGAGAGATACCAGATGAGGGTTTTATAGAGGCTATGGCCGCTCATTATGTGACCCATTTCATGAGCGAGGATCGCCTTTATCTCGTTTTCGTCGAAATGGCGCAGCATGGAGGAGTTTATAGTAATAAAGGGCTTTTCTACACCCAAGGCGCCGGCGTTGAACATCGGATTCTGGCAGACGTAGAGTTCTGGCCGGTAATTCCAGTCGAAGGTCTCCACAATGTCGTCCATGAGCGTGTTGAGCCGAGGAAATTGGTTTGCACTCACCTTGACGTTGGATGCCAGCACCTCCAGCCGCAAACCCCGTTCGGTCGCCGCCGAGATGAGTTTCTTTGCAAGCTCGTCCAGCCCTTTGAGCTGCTGAACAGCGCTTAAGGCCGCCTTATCCGCCGGATGCTCCCAGGATTTAGGATCTATAGCATACAATTTCTTGATTTTCGCGTTTAACATGAGCTCTGCCCTCCAGCCCCAATCATAAGCTCGACCTCCGCCTTGTCAACAAGCTTCAAGGAACAGACTTTTCCTTGACATGAATGGTTTAAGACACGACAATTCTTAGGGTAGTCCATTCCACATCGAAAGGGGAAAAAGTGAAAGATATCCAAAAGTTCGATATGTTGCGAAAGCCCATTCGCCAGCGATTTTTTTGGACCCTCCTCGCTTGGTTATTGAGCTATCCAGAGACAAAAAAGCGAAACCTAAAAATCAACAAAATTGGCATGGAAGGCTTAAAGCCTCCCTTTCTTTTTCTGTCCAACCACATGGCCTTCGCGGATTTTAAGGTGGCTACCCGGGCACTTTTCCCCTTCGGCGCCAACTACGTGGTGGCCATCGACGGCTTTTTAATCAACGAGTGGCTCTTGCGTCAGGTGGGCTGCATCTGCAAACGCAAATTCACAGACGATATTCTACTCTTACGTCACATACGCTACTCGCTGGAGACAAACAAAGCTGCCCTCGCCTTGTACCCAGAAGCTCGGTATTCCTATTGCGGAACCACTTCAATACTCCCAGAATCGCTGGGCAAGCTGATTAAAATGCTTAAAGTGCCCGTGGTCAGCTTTATCCAGCACGGTAACTATCTTTCCCAGCCCCAGTGGAATCTGGACAAGCGCGATTGCCCCCTGGAAGTCACCATGACCAAGCTGCTTACTCCGGAGCAAATCGAAAAAACCAGCGTCGCCGAGATAAACAGACTGGTAAAGGAGACCTTTACCTATGATGAATATCGCTGGCAAAAAGAGAACAATATAATCATCGACTTTCCCGACCGGGCAAAAGGCCTGCACAGGATCCTCTATCAATGCCCCCGTTGCCATGTCGAATCCATGATGAACTCAGACAAGGACGAACTCTGGTGCGAAAGCTGTCACAAGCACTGGAAAATGAGCGAGCTGGGCGAGCTTTCGGCCGTGGTCGGCAAAACGGAGTTTTCTCACATCCCCGACTGGTTCGAGTGGCAGAGAACCCAGGTGCGAAAAGAAATCGAATCAGGGAAGTACTTCTTCCAGGATCAGGTAATCGTCGACTCCCTGCCTAACGCCAAGGGCTACATTCGCCTGGGCGAAGCTACGCTCACCCATTCTACCGACGGCTTTGTGCTGAAACGGGAAACAGAAGGAGAGAGCTACCGCCTGGAAAAGAAGCCCCTTTCCCTCTACAGCCTCCACATCGAGTACGATTACAAGGGGAAGGGCGATTGCATCGATTTATCAACCCTGGACGATACGTTCTACATCTATCCTATTACACGAAAAAACGTGGTCACCAAGCTCCAGTTCGCGGTGGAAGAAATTTACAGGATTCAGCAGGCTGCGCTGCTCGAGCAAAAAACAGCGGCGTTTTTTGCCCTGGATGCGGTAAATCTACAGTAGCAGATTAAACCTGTAGAGATTAAAGCTTATACTTTTTCTTTATAACGATTTCCGCTTCCAGCCAATCTGACAATTCATCGCCTGAAAGTCCCTTGGCCTGACGATTTTCGTATACCTTCTGCGCCTGGGCTCGGATTTCCTTTTCCAGCTGGTCCACGCTGAGCACTGGTGCAGTTTTCTTTACTGCAGTAGTCTTTTTAAGCGCGCCGGCGGTTTTGACAGTGGCTTTAGTTTTCGCTACAGGGGCGGTCTTTTCAGCCTTTACAGTTTTCTTTTCAGTCATTTTCTTCTCCTTACTACAACTAAACTATATCGGAATTTTCTAATAGATGACAAGCACAGCGCCTTCAGTAAGCTTGTCCAGCGGCACTTCCCAGTACGCCGATATTTATTGGACCGAGGCTGTCAGCAACACGACTGAGAATATTATCGCCGCGGTAAGCCTTACAGCCGGAGCAACCCTCAGGCTTCGCTGAGCGAAGCGTCTTGACCCGGTGCATTGGCCCGTGTAGGCTTCGCCTAAGTTCTTAGAAAGATAGTGGAGGAATACACAATGAAGAAGATCGTCATTGTATCCTTATTGTTATTGGTCGCTGTCCTCGCTCCTTCATTCGCAGAGACCGAAGCAGAGCTCAAGGCGAAGTACGAAGCAGCCGTCAAGGCGGCGGCTACGGCTCCCAACGATTACGAACTTAATTGGAAGGCCGCCGAAGCTGCCCGAAAATACGGGGATCATCTTGTGGTTGAGGAAGTGGCCGGCTGGAAGGAAACCGCCCGGGTAGCCACCAAAGAAGGCATGAAATACGGTGAGATCGCCTTTAAGCTCAACCCGACGGGCATCGAGGGATGGTACTGGTACGGCCTCTGCGTTGGTACCTATTCCGACTGTGTCAGCATTGTCAAAGCTTTGGCCGAGGGGCTTAAGGGTAAAACCCAGATGGGCTTCGAAAACGCCTATAAATTCGACAAGATGTTTGACGACGGCGGTCCTATTTTAGCATTAGGACGCTTTTGGCAGGTATTGCCAGGCATAGCGGGTCAAGACCGAAAAAAGGCCGAACAGCTTTTTAATGAATATATCGACCTCTTCGGCTCTACAGCCGATCCCAGCGATTCGGTTTGGTACTACCGTGGCCAGCTTTACAAGGATACAGGAAGGACCGCGGAGGCCAAGGTTGATCTGAAAAAATCCGCCGACATGGGCAACAAAGACGCGGCTAAACTGCTGGCGACCATGAAATAGCTATCTCTACAGCGGTTTCTTTCGTAAAATCGCGGCGTAGAGTTTTTCTGCATGGGGCGTGGGAATGCCAAATTCCTTTCCCATACGCAGGATCGTGCCACCGAAGAGATCCCGCTCATCCGGTTTTTCCTTCAGCTCCATGTCCCGCTGGAAGGAAGTCCGGGTTGTAGGCGGAAACTTCGCAGCCCTGGTCAGAGTATCGTCGATAATTGTTTCAGGCAGATTAATGCCCTTGGCCCTCGCCAAAGCCACCACCTCGGCCATTACCGCCTTTGTCTCGGCTAAATCTTCCGGAGACTGGAAAACTTCGCCCAGGGTCTTGCCTTCCTGGGCGGTGACGAGCCCAAAGGGAGCGATGAAGATATATTTGTTCCAGATTTCCACGAAGGGATCATCCTTCCACATGTACTTGATACCCGCGGCATCTAGAATTGGGAGCACAGAGCGGTCATCCCTGTCCTGATCGGGTTCCTTGCCGAGGTAGATGCTGCTCAACGGTCCGATCTGCACCACATGCCCTGGCGCCTGCACGAATGAACTGATGTAGATTCCCGCCGGATGCACATAGCCTTCGGTGATCACCAAGCGGATCCGCTCGTAGATGTCTGCCCCGTTAAGCAGGGGGATTATCACCGTGGAATTATTGACCTTTCTCTTCAGTTGATGCAAAACATCATTCAAACTACATCCTTTTACACTGATAAAGCAGTAATCCAGAAGCGGAAGATCCGCCATGCGCTCCGTCGCCAGGCTTGGTCTGCCTGAAATTTTCCCCTCTTCGGCGTCCAGCCTGATGCCGTCCTTGCGGATTGCCTCCAGTTGGGCGCCCCGGGCGATAAAACTCACCTTGTAATTCGAATCCCGCTCACCGAGGGAAGCTAATTTAGCGCCGACAAAACCACCGACTCCACCGATACCTATTACCGCTATTTGTTTCATTGCAACTCCTCGGGGATTAAAAACTCTGTAGCGGGATTCTTAAGGAATCCCTTGCTGTCGATTCATAGTATCATACTAAAAATAAAGCGCAAAGAAAGCCACTTCACCATTCTTTGGTTCTGCCTTTCGAAGCGCTGACCCGGACCTGGGGTGGGGTGCTATTTATTGTTTGGAATATATGATAGTGTGCTTGATGACGAGAATGAGGATCCTTTTGGATTCTCAATTCTACCGATCCGCGGGTTTCGCGGATATACTATTTGATGTCCGCCTGAAAGCGGCGGATGAAGGATTTGATCGTGGGAAAGAAATTGTACGTCGGGAACCTGAGCTATAACACCTCAGAAAGCAGCCTCAGAAACCTCTTCCAGAACTACGGCGGCGTTGCCTCCGCAAAGGTTATCAGCGACCGGGACAGCGGCATGTCCAAGGGTTTCGGCTTTGTTGAGATGGATAGCGATGAGGAAGCCCAGGCAGCCATCAACGGAACCAATGGAACCGAGTTAGATGGCCGCCAGATCAAGGTGAATGAGGCCATGGACAGGCCCCGCAACGACCGCAGGTACTAAGTCGGCACGAGGAGTGAAAAGCTTTTAAGCATCTAGCTCCCAACCTATAGCACCTAAAGCCGCTCCGAAAGGGGCGGCTTTTTAAAAATAGCACCAGAACATATAGGGCAGTCCAGAATATTCGGGGAGAACAATGAAATCTCGGGCAGGAATTTTATACGCCGATCTATTGCTTTTGCTCACCGCGGCAATCTGGGGCTTTGCCTTTGTAGCCCAGCGTGTCGGCATGGAAAATATTGGCCCCTATGCTTTTAATGCGGTTCGCTATGCCATAGGGGTGCTAATACTTTTGCCCCTTATTTGGCATAGAAAAAGAAAAGCCCCTGAAGCGAAAGCCGCGGCTGAAAACAATCCCAGCAAACATGGTGGGCTGTTGAAACGCATGCTTCCATTTCTTGTAACCGGAAGCGTAATGTTTATCGGCGCCAGTCTTCAGCAACTCGGCATTGTGACAACCACAGCGGGCAACGCAGCCTTTGTAACAAGCCTCTATGTCGTCATTATTCCACTATTGGCTTCCTTCTTTGGAAGAGAGACCGTTTTCAAGGATTACGCCGCGGCGCTTATCTCGGTATTCGGGCTCTATATTATCACCGTCGGCTTCAGTTCGGGTTTTTCCATCGCCCCGGGCGACCTGCTTGTCCTGGCGGGCTCCCTGTTCTGGGCAATCCACATTTTGGTGATCGGAAAATTCGCTTCCTCTGTGGATCCAATAAAGTTATCTGCGGGACAATTCGCGGTTTGCGGCTTTTTGAGTTTTATCGCCGCGCTGCTCTTTGAGCCGGCACCCTTCGCAGGTACCTTCAAGGCTCTGGTGCCCTTGCTCTATGGCGGACTTTTATCCTGCGGAGTGGCCTTTACCCTTCAGATAGTGGCCCAGCGTCGGGCGCCGCCGGCGCACGCCTCCATCCTTTTGGCCACCGAAGGCCTCTTCGGCGCTATTGGAGGCGTCCTCTTGCTGGACGAGCCCGCGACGATCCGCCTCTTCGCCGGCGGCGCCCTAATGCTCGGGGCCGCCATTCTCTCCCAGCTCCCAGTGGGCAAAGCCAAGGGCGCCCGGGCGCCATAACCCCCTCGCCCGAACCCGAACCCAAGCAGCCCGAAGGAGCCAGCCGCAGACCCTACAGCAGCTGCTCCAGTCCCGGAGCCACCTTCACGGGGGCGAATTCCACGATATCGTCATTCGGCTTTAAATACACGGATGTGATGATGAACATCATTCGCCTCCTTGCAATGGATTGACTTTGCATACAATACAGGGCTCATGCACCCCTGTCATCAGCCTTCGCCATTCTTTCAACTTTTCCCGACCTAAGCCCCACTCCCAGGGTGAGCGCCGCCGCCAAAGAAAGACCAGCCCCCAGGGCGAAGGGCGCCACAGGTCCGAAAGCACTCCATAGCAGCCCTGCTATAAGGCTCGCCGGAAAAAGCGCGATCCCAACAATAGTGGAATGGAGCCCGAGCACCGTGCCCTTGAGCTCCCTGGGCGCTAGCTCGGCGATAAAAGCCCGTTCCACTCCCGCCGTCGACGCGGTAAAAACGCCGTAGAGCGCAAACGCCGCTATGATCATCGTCTTGTTCCCTGCCCAGGCGAAGGCTGCGTACACAATCGAAAAGACCAGGTATCCTGTCACCAGCACTCGCTTGCGTCCCAGCTTGTCCGATAGCTTTCCAAAAGGGAGAGAGAGTAAGGAAGAGACAATATTGTACAGGAAATAGAGCAATACCACGGTGGCAGCATCGAATCCTACATTACCCGCCCTCAATAAAAGAAAGGTGTTCGAGGAATTGCCGAGGGTGAAGATAAAAACCACGGTCAGATATAGCTTAAGCCGGTGATCGAGATTTCGCAGTCCTTCGAATACCCTAAGCTGTTTTTTTTGGCCTTCCCCCTCTGCCTCAGCACCTTTAACCCTGGTTTTACTCTTTTCAACCCCGAAAGCCCCGGCTATCCCAGGTCCAGGCTTTGCAGCCCCAGCCCCGATCCCTCTATTTCTGCCCGCTTCCTTGATGAAAATGAATAAGAAAAGGGCTATAACCATGGGAATCGCGGAATACACGAAGATACTTTTATATCTATACTCTCCATCGCCCGCTCTCATTATAAAATATGCCGCGAGAATCCCGGCGGCAGAACCGGCCATATCGAGCGTCTTATGCAAGCCGAAGGAATGCCCCAGCTTCATATCACCGCCGCTTTCGCTCACCAGAACATCTCTGGGAGCAGTGCGGATTCCCTTACCAAAACGATCGATCACCCTTGCCGCGAGTACTCCCGTCCAAGAGCTGGCGAAAAGCAGGGCTAGTTTATAGATGAGACCAGTCGAATAGCCTGCAAACGCTATGGGTTTTTTCTTTTGGAATTTATCCGAAATATAGCCGCCGAATACCCGCAAAAGGCTGGCCAGGCTCTCCGCGATCCCTTCGATAAGCCCCACAAGCGCCGGGGTAGCGCCAAAGACCGAAGTCAGATACAGCGGAATAAGAGGGTAGACCATTTCCGTGCTCAGGTCGGCAAAAAAACTAACCAACCCTAGTATTACAATGTTTTGCACAGCTACCTCCATTAAGGATATCGTATTATATTCATATTGATATATAGCACAAAGAGGAGGATTCCATGGTCAGGCACATCGATGATATTGCGTCCGTTGAAATGAAGGGAGAGGGAGTAAAGGGCGTCACCAAACGCATCGCCATTGGGCCCAATGATGGCTACGACGGCTATTTCAGAGTCTTCACCGTACAGCCCGGAGGCTCAAGCCCTTACCATGCCCACCCCTGGTTCCACGCCAATTACGTGCTGGAAGGGGAAGGCAAAATCGTTATTGAAGGTAAAGATAATCCAGTAAAAAAAGGTTCGGTAGCCTATATCGAAGGCGGAAAAAAGCACCACTTCGTCAATACTGGCGCCGCGCCCCTGGTTTTCATCTGCCTCGTCCCTCAAGAAGGGGACAGCTATTGAGTCGACGTCAAAACCGGCTGCGTTAGGGCCTGCAGCACTTTAACGGCCCCTAGCCGCGCGGGCTCCATCGAGCCCGCGCGGCTTTCTTCTACCTTATAAATACTGTCTTATCGTATCTTCGTCATCCCTTCTTAAGCCTTCCTTCGCCCCACCGAGAGCGCGAGATTAACCACGATGCCCAGAACGGCGGCAGTGGCAATTGCGGGAAGTTGCATGCCGAAAGCGGGGATCATGCCGTTGGGGAATCCGTAGGAGCCGCCTAAGCCTATCACAAGGATGACCGCGATAACCGCCAGGTTGCGGGCGTCGAAAAGGTCCACCTTCTTGTTGATCATGATGGCCACGCCCTGGGCGCCGATGACGCCGAAGAGGTAGATGCAGGCGCCGTTGATCACCGAGCCCGGCACCGACCTGATGGCGTTGGATAGAGGCTGGATAAACGACAGGATAATCGCCATGATGGCCGCCCCGCCTAAAACCTTCACCGAGAAGTTCTTGGTGATGGCCATGGTGGAGATGTTCTCGCCGTAGTTCGTCCCCGCCGGCCCGCCGAAGATCGAAGCCACGATGTCGCCGATACCGTCGCCCACCAAGTTGAGGCCTAGCTTGTCGGCTATCTTGTATTCTTTCTTGCCCTTGCGCTTGGCCAGATCGTTTACATAGATATCCAGCTGGAAAAGATGGGCCGTGGACTCAGGAATAGTCGCGATGGCTATGGGCATGATAGCCGCCACTGCCATCCAGTTTGGTATGGGCAGGGTAAAGTGCGGAAATTCGACCACAGTACCGGTCCAGATAGCGGCGAAATCCACCAACCCGAGAGGGATTGCCACGATATAACCCACCAGGATTCCGAATAAAATGGGCAGCTGCCCCGCCACCCCCTTGAGATAGACAGAGAAGCCGATTGTGGCGAAAAGCGTTATCAGGGCCGCTATCCAGGCCTTGTCGTTCGCCTGTCCATTCGAGAATCCCGCCGCGCTGGTTATAGCCACGCCGGCCAGCGAAATGCCGATCACCATGGCGATAGAGCCTGTCACCGTGGCGGGAAGCACTTTTTCGATCACTTCCATGCCGAAGCGGCTTACGATAAGCCCCGCCGCTATGGACACTAGACCGGACATGATGATGCCCCACTGAGCCTGGGAAATGAGAGCGTCAGAAGCTACCTGGCCAAAGGTTGCGCCGGTTATGCTGACAATTGCCGCGATATAGGAAAAACTTGAGCCATAATAGAGGGGAATTTTTCCCTTGGTCACGAAGAGGAAGGCCAGGGTGGCCAATCCGCTGGCGAAAATCGTGGTCGAGATATGGAATCCGGTCAGCAAGGCTACGGTTACCGTAGCCGGGAACATTACCAGAAGCTGTTGAAACGCGAATACAATCAGCTTCCCCGTAGACGGGGTTTCGTCAGGCAGATAGCCTGTCACCGTCTCCTTTGCCTTGGTCATAGCACCTCCCCTCAAGGGCCCTGTTGGGCACAAAATTTGCTAATACTAACCGAAGCGCAGGCCTTAGGAAAAGAGGAATGTGCAACTTTATATAAATTTTTCAGATGCTTCTTTTGCTACATTAAATGTCATTCCACCCCTTCTTATAATATGGGCAAGCCATTCACGGAGCTGAATCCAGCGCCGAAGCTGCCCGAGTTGTGCGACCAGCTTGGCGGATCTGAATCGAGAATCTAATAAAGCCCGGGCTGTAATGTGACGTTGGGCGCCATTATCCAATTGACGTTGGCCGCTCCACCAGTACCCGAAGTGCCCGTCGACTGCCATGGACCGTAGGTTTCCCCATCGGGACCGCGCAATCCGATCTGGCCAGGTGCCTTGCCTCGCATATCATTCCAATGATAATTAGTGATCCTGGTTATAGTCGTTTGCTTGGACAAATAAAAATAGGTAGCCGATGAGGGATTGTTCGTCACCGCCACCCTGTGTAGTGCTGCTTTGTCCTGTCGAACTGCCCGAGGGCAAGGGCGACTTTTTCTTACCGTTCCACTGCCCCGTAGGCTCGGCATCGTTATACCCCCATTTTCCGGTGAAAGAATCGAATTTTTCACTGAAGTTGAATACAAAGCGCCCTTTCCCATTATTCTGGTACCACCAACCGCTTAAGGTTCTCCCCGAGAGGGTAGCTTCAATCCTTCCCGGGCTGATTTCAAGCCCGCGGCAAATTTTCCACAAATTGGATTTTCACCCCGCTTGGATCGCTGACATAGAAAAACTTGATCGTAGGATTGGGCTGGAAGGGGCCTTGTATAGCCGTGATTCCAGCGCTTTTCAACCGTTCCATTTCCTTTTCTATGGAGCTGGTGACAAAGCCGAGTGAAATGTCTTTGCCGTATTCTGGCGAGTTATTCTTTTCATTCTTGATGAGCTCAACCTGAGTTTCGCCCTCTCCCAGAAACACAATCTCGGTACCAGGCATGGGGTTCATGCTCCGAACAACCTTCAGCCCCACCACATTTTCATAAAATTGAAGCGATTCTTCCATATTTCTGACGTTGATAGTTACCCAGCAAAATTTCATAGTCCCTCCGTTAGTTCGACATGATAGCAGGATTTTTCAGGATTTGCATGAGATAAATCAATCTTACCTAGATCACTGAAAGTAAGTTTAAATACCCAAGTAGCAGTTATTATCATAGTATCTCCCTTGACAGGGCCCAAACCTCAAGATACCGTAAAAATAGGATTTACAGGGATGTCTATTTATAATAATAGATTAACTTTGATATTGAGTATCGGTGCAAGGATTTGCTTAAAACATCAATATTGAGAAAATGCGGTTGTCAGTACGACTCCAAAATACTCTATGCCAGAAGTATTTTACCTAGGCTAACCAAAATTCTCATCCTGAAGTGCGGACTAAAATGAACGAACCCAACTACCTTGGTCATCGCCAACGACTTCGCGAGCGCTTTTTGCGCTCCGGATTTAAAGGCTTTAATGACTATGAGGTAGTTGAGCTACTCCTCACTCTCGCTATCCCCCGCATGGATGTTAAACAACCCGCGAAGGCACTGATAGCACGCTTCGGAAACCTCAGGGGCATTTTGGATGCCCCGCCCGAGGAGTTGAGGGAGGTTAAGGGGATCGGATCAGTTGCGCCGGTAGCTCTCAAGATCATTCGCTCCGCGGCCGAACTCTACCTTCAACAGTCGGCGGAAACCACGGAATCCTTGGCCGATCCCGAGCGGCTTTCGGCTTTTTGGCGGCTGCGTATCGGCTCCCTGCGCGATGAGGTGTTCGAGGTGGCGTATCTTGACTCAAGCTACCATTTGCTCATCGATGGCGTAGACCGACTAGAGGAAGGGACGATCGATAGAGCCGCTGTATACCCGCGGCGCCTTGTGGAAACCGCGTTAAAGCGCGGAGCGGCCGTCCTCGTTGTAGCCCACAACCATCCCAATGGCCAGGTTCAGCCCAGCGACCAGGACAAGACCCTCACTCGCGCCCTCGTCCTTGCCGCGGAAATCGTCCAGATAAAAATACTCGACCATCTGATCGTATCGCCGGACGAGGTTTTCAGCTTCCGGAAAGCTGGGCTACTTTGACGATAGCCGATGCCATCCTCGAACATTTCCCGGATCTGAATGACGATCAGCAAAAGATAGTTGGCCATGCCGACGGTCCGCTTCTCGTCGTAGCCGGACCCGGATCGGGCAAGACCTACAGCATCGTACTGCGCGCCCTCAATCTGCTGCTGCTTGGGCGAGCCACGGCGAAGGAAATTTTGCTCTGCACCTTTACCGAGAAAGCAGCTTTCGAGATGCGCGATCGTCTCTCCGCCGCAGCGCAGAAGGTCGATTACTGCGGGGATCTGTCGGAGCTGCGAATCACGACGATCCATGGGCTCTGCAACCGCATCCTGACCCAGTATCGGCACTGGACCGATCTCGGCAACGGCTATGAAACGCTCGACGAACTTACCCAGCTCTTATTCATCTTTGAGCACTTCGATGAGATACTTGGTCCGGCGGAAAACGATCTCTATCTCGGGAAATGGAAAACCCGATGGACGGCGATCGAGGGCGCGCGAAGTTATTTTGATAAAATAACGGAGGAATTGATCGATCCTGCCCAACTGTCAGGCTCGAACGATCCATGTATGCGCGGTATCGCCCGCGCCTACCGCGCATACGAGACAGCCCTCTTGGCCAACAATCGTACGGACTTCGCCCACCTGCAGAGCATCGTGCATGGGCTTCTGCAGAAGCCTGAACATGGCGCTCTCATCACCAAAGATATCCGTTTTATAATGGTGGACGAATACCAGGACACGAATTACATCCAGGAACAGGTATTGCTCAGACTGAGCGCAAACACTGGCAATCTTTGTGTCGTCGGAGACGAGGATCAGAGCCTGTATCGATTCCGCGGAGCCACGGTTCGCAATATCCTAGAGTTTCCGAACCTTTTCCCTACCTGCCCAATTGTTAAACTCACCACCAATTATCGCTCCCATCGATCCATCGTTGAGCACTATGACAGTTGGATGGCCTCGGCCGATTGGTCCAATCCGAGCGGCAAGTCTTTCCGCTTCGACAAGACCATTCGGGCTGATCCAGATGGGAAATATCCCGAGTATCCCGCTGTTATCAGTATATGGGGCAAAGGACAACGAGACGAGGCGGAACGCTTTGCCGAGCTCGTCGAATTTCTTAAAAGCAACGAGGTTATCGAAGACTACAGCCAGGTAGCCCTGCTCCTCCATAGCGTACGGGAAGACCACAGCGGGCCTTACCTCGCAGCCCTTGCCGAACGCGGCATTCCCGGTTTTTGCCCGCGAGCTCGCTCTTATTTCGAAAACGAGGAGATCCTGCTCATGGTGGCCTGCTTTGCCGTGCTTTTCGGGTGGCACGGTACCGGTCGCGGCCAGGTGGCGGGTGCAGTGGCCGAACTCGCTGGGTACGTGGACCAGGGAATCATCGATTTAGCTAAGAACCAAGCCGCCCCACATCCATTGGCTCTGGCACTCCAAGAATGGGTCGCGCAGATCGCGGCTCTCCAGGAGGGGGATTCGCTCGATCTACGACCGGCCGACTATTTTTACCGACTGCTCGCCTTGGAGCCATTCTCCACAGCGATGAAGAACGAAAATGCCGCGCGAAACCTTGCTATCTTCTCTCAACTTTTAAACGTTTTTCAGAGCTATTACCACTACACCGTCGTCACTTATAACAATCGCGAATTTTTGCGCTTTCACCTTTTTACCAGCTTTCTCCGCCTGCTGCACGATGGCGGTATTAACGAATACGAAGATCCTAACCATCCTTTTCCTAAAGGCCATGTACAGGTGATGACCATACACCAGGCGAAAGGCTTGGAGTTCCCTGTGGTCGTGGTGGGGAGCCTCAGCACGCAGCTTCCCAGCCCGAAGCAGCTCGATCGCGACCTTAGTCTGTTTTACCACCGACCCCGCTTCGAACCAGAAAGCCGAATCACGCTTTTCGACAGAATGCGCCTCCATTATGTAGCCTTCTCGCGACCACAAAAAATCCTGGTCCTCACCGCGCATGAAACGCCCAAGGACTACTTTTCGCCCATCTGGCAGGGGCTTCCGCAATGGCCCTATGTGGAAAAAGCTCTCCTTACGGCTCAGCGCTTTAGGGTACGCGAAAGAATGCCGGTCAAGCGTTCGTACAGCTTCACCGGTGATCTGAAGATTTACGAGACCTGCCCGCGGCAGTACCAATTCTTCCGGAAATACGACTTTACACCGTCCAAGTCAGCGGTGATCTTCTTCGGTCTGCTCGTGCACCAGACAATTGAAGAGATCCACCGCATCGCGCTCGATGGCCAACTCGCAACGGTGAACGAGCCGCGCATCCGAGACCTTTTTGAGCGAACTTACCGATTTCTCTGCCTCAGCGATGTACGCCCCATCGATGAGGTCGCGCGCGAATCAGCTTTCCGTCAGGTCATGAATTATTTCCGCCAGAACCGAACGGAGATGCTGCGTGTTATTCAAACCGAGGTTGATGTCTCTCTGGAAAAGGATGGCTACATCCTCACTGGTAAAATCGATCTATTGCTCGGAGGCGATGGGAAGTTAGAACTTCTCGATTTTAAAACCTCGCCCCGTCCTTCGGACAGTCCCGCCCTTCTCGATGCCTATGAACGCCAACTCTGCACATACGCTCATATACTGGAAAAGCGCCACAACAAACGAGTAGAAAGGCTATTTCTATACTGGACGGCGGAAGAGCACAAGGAGAAGGCGCTCATGGCTTTCCCCTACCGCCCCGAAAGAATAGAAGAAGCGGGTCGCTACTTTGACCAGGTAGTAACTCGCATCCAAGCCGAGGAATTCGGAGTACTTCAGCAACCCGAGGCGGCGATCTGCAAGGAATGCGACCTGCGGGGCTTGTGCAGGTCGGATGGGATTACAATATTGAAAAGCGAACAATAAGCGTAAAGGAGAAAACCAGCATGTCCGATGTAAAATCCGATTCGAATATTGGTGACGATACCAGTGCCCCAATCCGCCTGCCCGATCCCCCCGCCGGCATGATGCGCGTTACCAAGACAGAACTGGTCTGGCCCGGCAAGTACAATGATGACGGTACGCTCAATGAAGTACCGCGGGTAAGCCTGCCCTTCCAGGTTATAGAGACGGTCAACGAGAGTCGCGCAACGCGCGAGGTGGTCAAGAACAAGGGCGCATCACTTTTTGACGTCTACGAAGGAAAAGAAGGGGATACTTTCGAGGCGGGCTGGCGGAACAAGCTCATCTGGGGCGACAACCTGCTGGTGATGGGGTCACTACTGGAGAAGTTCGCGGGGAAGATCGACCTTATCTACATTGATCCACCGTTTGCGACAGGGGCGGATTTTTCTTTCACTGCCGAGATTGGAGAGAAAGGACTAGAGATCGAAAAAGAACAGTCCGCGATTGAAGAGAAGGCATACCGCGACACTTGGGGTAGGTATGGACCAGGAAGAGAACTAAACAGCTACCTAGATATGATATCTCCGCGTTTATCATTACTTCGTGATCTATTATCCGATCGTGGCTCCCTATTCGTGCATGTCGATTATCGGGCGGCATCGGCTTTACGTTTTATAATGGATGATCTTTTCGGTTCTTCGTCATTCCAGAACGAGATTATCTGGCATTACAAACGATGGCCAACACCTGCTCGCGAGTATCAAAAGATGCACGATAATATTCTTTGCTATGTCAAGAAGAAGGGTTCACATATCTTCAATCAGCAATTTGGGCCCCGTACTGACGAAACTGAGCGACGCTGGAAGAACCGTCGTATTGTAGCATCACACGATGAATCAGGAAGTCGTAGACCTTCCGACTTCGGTACAACCGATTCTCCCGGCGCCCCTCTCGATGACGTTTGGGACATCTCGATAGTAGCACCAGTCGCGCACGAACGTACTGGTTATGCAACGCAAAAGCCAGAAGACCTCCTTGAACGTATTATACAAGGATCATCGGAGAA
This sequence comes from Spirochaetaceae bacterium UBA6076, assembly GCA_002428725.1. GTDB lineage: Bacteria > Spirochaetota > Spirochaetia > Treponematales > Rectinemataceae > UBA2256. The sequence goes on from DIXQ01000031.1 coordinate 25,606, forward strand.
AGGTAGTATTATAGCCGACTTTTTTTGTGGTTCAGGCACCACTCTCGCCGTTGCAGAAAAGCTCGGCCGACGCTGGATCGGCTGTGACCTTGGCCGCTGGGGCGTCCATGTTACCCGCAAGCGACTCCTCGGAATAGAAAACTGCAAACCCTTCGAAGTGCTGAACCTCGGCCGCTACGAGCGCCAGTACTGGCAGGGCGTGACCTTCGGCGAATCCAGGAACAAACCCCTCGCCGAGCAGGCCCTCTACGAGTATCTCGCCTTTATCCTCAAACTTTATGGCGCCCAACCGGTCGCGGGCTTAAGTTTCCTGCACGGCAAGAAGGGGCGGGCTATGGTCCATATCGGCGCAGTGGACGCTCCTGTGACGATTTCCGAGATCGACGCGGCTCTGGACGAGTGCGCCAGGCTCAGGCAGAGCGAGCTCCACATCCTGGGCTGGGAGTGGGAGATGGGCCTCTACGACCTCATGGTCGAGGCGGCCAAGAAAAAGGGCGTAAAGCTCCTTCTTCTCATAATCCCGCGCGAGGTGATGGAGCAGCAGGCCGCGGCCAAGGGCGATGTGCGTTTCTTTGAGTTGGCGTACCTGGAAGCGGAGATCAGTCAGCCGAAGGAACTCACCGCCAAGGTCACGCTCAAGGACTTTGTCATATCCAACACGGACCTGATTCCCGAGGAAGTGCGCAGCAAAGTAAAGAAATGGTCAGATTATATCGACTACTGGTCTGTGGACTGGGATTTCCGGAACGACACCTTCATGCAAGGCTGGGTGGCCTATCGTACCCGCAAGGAGCGCAGCCTCCCCCTCGCCTGCGATGCGCACACCTACGAAAAGGCTGGCAAGTATCGCATTCTCGTCAAAGTGATCGACATCTTCGGCAACGATACCTCCCAGGCATTCGATGTAGAGGTCAGGTAGCCATGGCTAAAGTGAAACCGAACGGGATCACGATCGATCGCACCGGCGAAGCCCCGGTGCCTGCCATTCTACCGGAAGGGTTGCTACCGGAAATCCGGGAGATGATTCTGGCCTCGCGAGAGCGCGTTTCCCGACAGGTGGATTCCGGCCTGGCGACGCTCTATTGGAGCCTGGGGCGGCGGATCCGTCAGGATATACTCCTGGAAAAACGCGCAGGGTATGGGGAAGCGATTGTCTCCGCAGTGGGGAGACAATTGGAGGCGGAGTTCGGGCGAGGCTTTGGGAAGCGCAATTTATTCCGCATGATCAGATTCGCCGAGGTATTTCCCGATTTCAACATTGTGTCAGCACTGCTGACACAATTGGGCTGGACTCACTTTCTCTATATTATCCCTTTGGAAGACCCACTGAAGCGCGACTTCTACGCCGAGATGTGCCGGATTGAGCGCTGGAGCACGCGTACGTTGGATAAAAAGATCCAGTCCATGCTCTTCGAGCGCACAGCCCTTTCCGGCAAGCCTGACCAGTTGATCGCAGAAGAACTGGCAGCCCTGAGGGAGGATGACAAGCTCACGCCTGACCTCGTCTTTCGCGATCCCTACTTGCTGGATTTTCTAGGCCTCAAGGATACCTATGCTGAGAAAGATCTGGAATCCGCCATCCTGAGCGAGATGGAAGCCTTCATCCTCGAAATCGGCGTTGGATTCACCTTCGTCGCGCGCCAGAAGCGCATCACGGTGGATGGCGACGATTACTATCTCGACCTGCTGTTCTATCACCGGCGCCTAAAACGCCTTGTGGCCATCGAATTGAAAATCGGCGACTTCAAGCCCGGCGACAAGGAGCAGATGGAACTCTACCTGCGCTGGCTGGACAAATATGAGCGACAGCAGGACGAGGAATCACCGATTGGATTGATCCTCTGCGCCGGCAAGAAGGCTGAAACCGTGCGCCTCCTCGATTTGGAATCGGCTGGCATCCGAGTAGCATCCTACTGGACGGAAGCCCTGCCGCGCGAACAGATAGAACGCAAGCTGCATGAAGCCGTCGCTTACGCGCGGGAGAGGCTTCGAGCTACTGATAAAACAAATAAATTACTAAAAGGGAAGGAGTAGCCATGCCTCGCCCAATTATTGCCTACGATAAGGACCTGCCCGAAATAGCCGGCCGCTGCCCCTGGGAAAAACCCAGCTCCTTCCTTGTGAAGGACGACGCGGCTCCGACGGGCTGGCGGGAAAACACCTCAGGACGGAGGCCTAGCCAGCTCCTCCTGGTACCGAAGATCCGGGCAGCGGTGGATGCTTGGCGCGAGAAGGCCTATCCGGGCGCATCGGAAGTTACCCGCCGGCTCTTTGAATACTGGTTCGATGAAGACCATGAAGTCGCTGACTTTCCGGTCCCTTTTCGCTACTACTTTTGCCAACGGGAAGCGATTGAGACGCTGATCTGGCTGGTGGAGATCGCCGGAGCAGGCGATGCGCAGAGCCTGATCCAGTCCTACGCGACGAAATTCAAGAAAGACCTCTTCTCCGACAATATCGTCTTCCAAACCACAATGGATGGAAGGCGGCAACTTCGTCGCTATGTCCCCGAATTGGATAACGAGGGAGTGCAGGATCTGCCGCCCGAAAACCTGCTGCGCTATGCCTTTAAGATGGCCACTGGCTCCGGAAAGACCTGGGTGATCGCCATGGCCGTGGTTTGGTCGTACTTCCACAAGAAACAGGTTCCGGGTTCCAAGCTCGCAACGAACTTCCTGATCGTCGCGCCCAACGTCATCGTCTATCAGCGCCTGGAAAAGGATTTCGCCAGCAACAACATCTTCAGGCAGCTGCCCCTCGTTCCCCCGGAGTGGCGCCCCTTTGAACCCAAGGTTATTTTACGCGGCGAGGCCACCGAGCCGGACGCTTCGGGCAACCTCTTTTTAACCAATATCCATCAGCTCTATGAGTCGCGCGACAAGGAATGGACGCCCCAGAACGCTGTGGATGCTCTCCTCGGCAGGAAGCCGGTCATGGACCTGGCGGCAGGTCAGCGTTCCATGCTGGAACGAGTCAAGTCGCTTAAAAACCTCGTCGTCCTCAACGATGAAGCCCACCACGTCCACGATGAAGATCTCGCCTGGAGCCAGTCGCTGCTCGCGATTCACAGAGCCTTACCCCAGGGCCTCGCACTCTGGCTCGATTTCTCTGCGACACCCAAGGATCAGGGCGGAATGTACTTCCCCTGGACTGTCTGCGATTACCCCCTCGCCCAGGCCGTGGAAGATCGCATCGTAAAAGCCCCGTTGATCGTTACCAAAGAGGATGATAAAAAACAGCCCGCGCAGGATCCGGAGAATGTCACCAAGGACAACATAGCCGAAAAATACGGCTATTGGCTGCGCGCCGCCGTCCAGCGCTGGAAGGATCACTGGAGCGTTTACTCGAGGTTCGCTACCAAGCCAGTTCTTTTCATCATGGCGGAAAAGAATGCCTATGCCGACGCGATCGGCGACTACCTCTGGAAAACGAATGAGTTCGGATTCAAGGAGAAGGAAGTCCTCGTGATCCACACGGACTCCGAGGGCGAAATCACTAAGGGCGACCTTGATAAAGCGCGCACCGCGGCTCGCGATATCGATAGGCCAAACAATAAGGTCAAAGCCATCGTCAGCGTCATGATGCTGCGAGAGGGCTGGGACGTAAAGAACGTGACCGTCGTTCTTGGATTGCGGCCATTCACGGCCAAGGCGGAAATCCTTCCCGAGCAAGTCATCGGCCGCGGTTTACGGCTGATACCCCAGGTGGGCCCGGACCGGACTCAGACCCTGGAAGTACTGGGAACCCGCAACCTCTTGAATGTCTTGCGCTCCCAACTGGAAGCTGAGGGTGTTGGCGTCACCTCGACCAAGACCGACCCTCCCAAACCGATCATCATCGAGGCTATACAGGAGCGCCGCGACTACGATATCGCCATCCCGATCACCAAGCCGAGGCTGGTGCACGATATCCGGAAATTATCGGAACTCAAGGTAGCTGAACTCCGGCCTGTTTTCGAACAGGAAGAACTCGCAGAAGTGTACCGGGTCACGCTGAAGCTGGAGTTCGCCACCACCGAGACGGAAGTGAGCCAGGTGGACATCGGCGCCGGCGAGCTTCCCCCGCCCCAGGTTCTCCTCGGTTCCATCACCAACAAGGTGATAGACAGGGCCAAGCTCCCCAACCGCTTCGCCGAACTCTATCCGGCAGTGAGGGAATATGTCACCACACGCTGCTTCGGCAAGAAGGTCGATCTTGATAGCGAGGCTATCCGTTCGCAGCTTTCGCGCATCGAGATTCAGGAAGGTATCGCCAAATATCTCGCACGAAAAATCGCTGAGCTAACTATTGATCGTCTGGCCATAGAGTTCGATCGCGCCGACTATAACCTCTCCGAGACCAAGCCCTTCAGTTGGAGGCGAGATCTCCTGCCAAAGCCGCTGGAAGCGAAAAAGACTATTTTCAACTTCGTCGCGACCTATAACGGTTTTGAACGCCAATTCGCCCAATTTCTCGATGGGGCAAACGATGTGCTACGCTTCGCCGCCCTCGGCACTACCGAGCAGGGTGAGTCGGGTACACAATTCCGAGTGGACTATCTCAAACCCAGCGGCGCCATCGGTTTCTATCATCCCGACTGGGTCGTGGTACAAAAAACAGCCGCTGGTGAGGTCAACTGGATAATCGAGACCAAGGGAAGGGTTTGGGAAGGGACCGCAGCCAAGGATGAAGCCATACGCGATTGGTGCGAGCGAATCTCCGAGGCGACTGGCACTACATGGCGCTTTGTCCGGGTCAACCAGAGCGATTTTATAGCGAACAGGCCGGGGTATATTGCAGATCTTGATAATATGTTGGTATAGGTATCTGGTATCTTTCGCTATCAACTTCCCAATAAATTCTCACACTCAAGGCAGAGTGGTCCGCGGTTGTAAAATTACTGTTCGCCCAAACTAACGATGCTAATCCTCAGTCTCCCACTCTTGGGACGTCGTGGCGCCGCTGTTCAGCATCAAGCCTTTGGCGCCGAAGTTAAAGTAGGGCGCTATCCCAATGCCTACCCTGTTTGCGCATGAGGAAGCGATCCAGAGCGATGCCCTTTAGCTCCCGCATCATGACCTGCTTGAGGAGTTTGGGGGTTTCTAGGCGTTGTTCAAGGGATGAGATTTCTTCAGAAAGTAACCTTTGTTTAATCCCGGCCAGTGTCCTGTTGGATCTTGGTTTCTTGTTATCGTGTCTAGCGAATCTGCCGCCCTCCGACTTCGTGGTAAAGCGCCGTATCATGCCCGCTCATTTTGACACAAGAAAACCCAGGGCTGCTGTATCAATTTGAAACAAAAGAATAGTAGAAAAATTCCTCTGTTTACTTTTCACACAAGGGAGTATCCCTGTGCAACCATCCAAATCAAGTAATAAAGTAATTATATATATCAATGAGAAATACCAACACCATATCGCTTTAATTTTTGGCACGTTTTTTGCTTAATAATTAATGAACCCTGTGGTTCAGAAGCAATTCTATTAGGAGGTATGCCATGGAACTGGTACCCTGGAAGAAAAATGTCCCTAATGATCTCTGGGACGCGTTCGATGATCTCCGCAGCGTGATGGAGCGCTCCTTTGGAGGCTTCGGATTGCCCGATGTCACCGGGCTTCTCGACAGAACAGGCTCGCCTGCCATAGACATCATCGAAACAAGCGACGAGATACTCGTCATGGCCGATCTTCCCGGCGTCAAAAAGGAAGATCTCGAGTTGAACCTCGCCGGCACCCTGCTCACGATCAAGGGCAGCAAGAAGAGCGAACAGAATTCCGATAAGCGCAAGATATTCCGCAAGGAAACCTGGGTAGGTAGTTTTGCGAGAACCATCGACTTGCCGGCGAATATCGACAACGAAAAAGTCGATGCGGAACTCAAGGACGGAGTGCTGACCGTGCATATCAGCAAGAAAGAAGAAGCTAAGACAAAAGCCATCTCCGTTAGGGTGAACTAAGGAGGAAGCCATGAACAAGAATGCCATTCCCAGTAATGAAAGGCTACTTATACCCCCCTGCTCGATTGACGAGGATATCGGCATCGTCACTCTTACCCTCGAGATGCCCGGGGTTACGAAGGAAAATCTTGACGTTAGAGTTGAAACCAATACGCTTACGATCGAAGGCCAGCGGGTAGGAAACTCTCCCACCGGCGAGTGGCTCCTTCGCGAGCGACCGGTGGGCAGCTATCGGAAAATATTCACGCTGGATGAAACCATCGATAGGAATAAGATCGAAGCTAAACTCGCCGACGGTTTGCTCACCGTCAAGCTCCATATCCAGGAAGCCGCTAAGCCGCGCAAGATAGCCATCAACTAATAGCGCCCAAGCACCGGTTTACGGGCATCGAAGGCACCCGAAACCCTCCAGCCGGGCTAGCGCAGAGAAAGCCGCAACGACTTATTCGAATGTCGTTGTGGCTTTTTTAGCCTGATAATTGCTGGTTCATACAGCCCCTAAGCGCAGTAAATTATGCCTTTGCGTAAATCTAAAACCAGTGTTACAATTATTTAATTGTAATTCTTTTACGACTCTAATCATTCTTTCTCTAAGGAGTTTTAATGAATCTAGCGCGAAAAGTAGCCCTTGTTACCGGAGGAACCGGAGGTATTGGAAAGGCTATTTGTAAACGATTGCTGGAAGACAGTTTTATCGTTTATTTATGCGATATTCAGGATGAGTTAAAAAAATCCGTCATTTCGGAGCTTTCACAATTTGGTGAAATCTTCTATGAGCATCTCGATGTCTCAGAAGAACCCCAATGGAAAAATACTTACTCAAAAATCATGGATTCTTTTGGAAGGATTGATCTTGTGGTGAATAATGCGGGAATAAATATTAGAGTTGTCATTGAAGAATGCAGTGTTGAACAATGGGACCGAATGTTCCAGGTTAATGTCCGTGGTCCTTTCCTTTCAATAAAACACGGAATCCCCATTATGCGAAAACAGGGCTATGGACAATTTATAAATATGTCCTCCGTCGCCGGCCTGGTAGGCTATATTCCAACCAACGAATCATATACTGCTACAAAGGGCGCTGTTACCCTTCTTACTAAGAGCGTCGCAACGCGATACGCGAAATACGGAATACGATGTAATTCAATCCACCCGGCGACGGTCGAGACCGATTTGGTAAAAAATATTTTAACCGATAAAAAACTGAGAGACGAACGTATCGCCGATATTCCTCTTAACCGTCTCTGCTCTCCTGAAGATGTGGCGAACGCTGTTGCTTTTCTTGCTTCAGACAGGGCGACTTTTATTAACGGTGTGCAATTCCCAGTTGATGGCGGACTTTCAGCTCGCTGACTTGGGCTTTATTTCCACTATCGTACAAACGGAACCGTTATGCTTCCTTCGGGCATAACAATAAAATATGCCTCCTGGCCCTGGTCTTCCTGGGCCATGGTGATCGCTTCTTCAATCGTTTTTGCTTTCCGCGCAAAAAGACTTGCGACTATCGCTTCTGATAGATCAGTAACAAAGATTATCTTTTTTTTCAGTGCGACTTTAGCAAAACCATAGGCTTTATGCCCCCCAATTACAAAATTGTGTTTTATTTCCGTAATGATGTCTCGGGCTGTATACCCGGCATTCATATATGATTCAAAGACTTTTTCACCGTAGCCATCCCTGCACTCGGCCACAATAATAATCGTTCCACCGTCTTCAGTCGCTTTATCTGCATGGTCCAGGGCTTTTTGCGCTTGGTATAGATTTATATCCCGCGGATATCCCGAGGCGCTAGCGATAGTGATTTTTGACCTCCGCGAAATCGGCGCAAAATACATCGATTCGCTCACCTGAACGGCCTTGTACCAAGCCTTTTCAAGATCACCAGCAACCACCTCCACAACCCTTTCTGAATCATCGATTACAACATTGATAATAAAATCAACTTCAACCTGTCGTGCTGCATGAATCATCTCAAGACTTATAGGATTCTCCCGTATCGGGGGCATGGCGTCCATCAACTCGACCATCCGGGCATGATTTTTTTGTACAGTCTCCTTGCCTGCTACGCCAGGAAGTATCGATTTTCTTCCTCCCGAAAAACCCGCAAAATAATGCGGCATGACAACACCGAGAGTAATTAAAAAATCTGCCTCGTCCACGATCTTATTCAACCAAAAAGCGTAACCCGAAGGAAGCATTCCCTTGTATACCAAAGCTGCTCTATCCTCCGCGTCGTGTGATTGGATTTTAAAACGCCGACAAAGCTCTTCACCATATACACTGATATTCTGTTCCTTAGTATGGGGATCGTGGATCCCTGTAGCTGTAACTAAGGTAACACAAGAATCGGGGATGCCCGCCTTATCAAAAACCTCCAGAAGAGGCGGCATTATCACCGAATACGGAGTTGGGCGTGTAATATCGTTTACGACAACAACAAGATTTTGAGGTCTAACCTTTTCGAGCATCTCCAGCAGTGGTGGCGTCCCATAAGGGGCAGTGAGAACCTTTCTCACTGCAGCGCTCGCATCCGCTAAAGGGTAGACCTCAGAGGGGACGATGATCGCGGCCACCCTTTGCTCATCTAATTCAAAAGCAAGTGTTTTGAGTCCATATTTCAACGAAAATTGCATTGTATATCCCTATGGAAAGACTCTAGCGCAGGCCCTTTCGATCTCGCTCACTATAAAAATTGAATCGATATGATAGTTTTCCACCAACTCCTTATATGGTGCTGAGTGAATGAACCTATACTCTCCGCTGCAATCTAAAAGGTTTATTGGAATAATTTCAGCTTTTCTCCTATTACCGATTTCGAAACAGACTTTCTGCGCATTTTCGAAAATATACCCGTTATTCTGCTCGGCGATTACAACAATCTTATTTTTTTCGAACATATTTGCTAAAAGCTTTTTATCTATCGATGCCATATCGTAGACAGCGACAGCGGTTCCCTTTTCATTCATCAAACGAGCTGCGGCTAATGCCTCATGAGCTCCTCTTCCCGAACTCACAATCGATATAGGAGCATTTTCCTCTCCTGCCAGGCGATACGCCTTTCCAAACTCAAAGGTATACTTAGAATCATAAATTGCTTTAATCGGGGCGCGCGGGATCCTCAGATAGACGAGACCCTTATTACCTTCCATTATCCACTTCATCACGGAGACCAGCTGATTGGGACAGCTGACATCTATTATTTTCAAATGCGCTATCTTGGAGAACAATAAAATATCGTCGTTTCCCATATGAGTGGCACCGTTGGTAACCGTATCGATATTCGCCGCTGTAGCTAAAAACGTTATATCGAGGTTATGTCCTTCTGAAAGCCACGAAGCAGGATCGGCGATAGCTTCGACGCGCTCCTGATATCCAATAGCTATACGCCGTAAAACCCTCCAGTCGAAAAATGGACAAAAGGTACTAACCCAAACATTTTTCCCCAACAGCGCATAGGCCTCACCGAAGTTCATCATGTTCGATTCGGCTATACCAATGTTGAGCGCCCTCGATGTATCAATTGCCGCAACTCCGTCGAAGAGACCGCTTGTACTCGATAGATCCGCATCTATGGATATGACTTTGTGGTCACTTGCGAATACTTTCATGCATTGGGTGATCACCGCGGAAGCCGAGTAGGATAGCCCGACGCTCAGGGTCGGTAATTTTTCGAGCTCGTACTCAATTCTTTTATTCCGTGTATCAGGCCGTGACCATCGTATGGTTTTCGATACTTCTTTCAATCGTATCGATTTTTCGTCTTTCTCAGGAATATAACCGAGTCTTCCAGAATGCGCCATTAACTCCGTTAAAGAACAGTCATGACTACTACAATAAGTTTCCAGTTCACTTAGCCTCGCTTCGCGCCGTGCGCACAAGCCCTTGATTTCAATCCTTAGTTGTTCCTCGGAGAAAGAAATTTTATGACTTTTCGTAAACGATCCAATTCCGCCAAAGCCTTTGGTGGTATTGAGCAGGATCGCCGTAGGACAACCCTGATACCGATCGTTTTTAAACGCTTGGAGTGTTTTTAAAACCGCAGTGACATCAATCGCATTTACTTCCAAAACACGCCAGCCGAAAGATTCAAAAGATTTTCTTAAATCGGAAAATTGTACCAGTAAAGAATCGACACTATCGAGCTGTCCGTAGTTTCTGTCAACGAAAAGGCAGAGGTTTCCCAATTTCCGAGATCCCGCATAGATAATCGCTTCCCAGGGCATACCCTCCTGCAACTCCCCGTCGCCAACCATGCAGTATACGTCAAAGCGCGGGCTTTCCTTTCCTGCATTAGCCAACCCCGTTGCGACGCAGATACCATGCCCCAGAGGTCCGGTTGAAATATGAATACCAGGAAGCACGGGGCCCGGATGTCCGTTCAATATGCTTTTTAACGATCTTGAATTAACGAGGGTCTCTTTGGAAATAATTCCAAGATCGGCGAAAATAGCTGCCAAAGAAGCTACGGCATGTCCCTTGCTCAATATAAAAAAATCCTGACCGATTTTTGTCAGGTCTGAGGGATCATACCGAAGCATTCCGCCGTAAAATAGAGCCGTCAATGGAATAACTGAACTATAAGCCCCTCCGATATGGACTCCGTGATCTACTGCGGTCGCACCCTGCTCTATTATGGACAAACGAATATCCGTCTCTTTTATTCTGAGAAGCATATCCAGCAACGAAGGATTGAGCTCTTCCAAATTCATAAACTCAGCTCCTTATCAACGTTGGCTGATTTCATATTTTCGGTGCTTGGATGAATTCGTTGACTATTTCATCAGGATCGAGAGAATACACTACATACCCTCCCTTATTTGTCCCCGCAGGGATGCACACAGGTTCGCCTAAAAACTTGACACCTTTTTCTTTTAAGTTTTTTACAATACCGTAGATATCATCGACGTTAAGACAAAGATGGCCACTTCCTATATTGCTGGATTTTGATAAGACTTTTGGGCTATCAGAATTGAAATACTCAATCAACTCAATGACAACTCCATAGCCTTCGAGGTAGGCAATTTTCATGCCCGTATTCATCCCAGTGACGGCGTATACATACTCGGCCGGTCTATCTGCCAGAGAGATAAGCGAAAAACCCAAATTTTTTTCATAGTGTTCGACAGATTTGGTAACATTGCGAACCGTAAAAGAAAAATGATTAAATCCTAAAATCATGGTCATCTCCTAAATATGGATAGGCGCTCCAAAAACTCCTTTTGCAGCTTCCATGACTGCCTCGGCCAAGGTCGGGTGGGCGTGTACGAGGTTGCTGATATCCTCGGGAACGAGTTCAGAATTTTTCGCGAGCAAAAGTTCATGGATTATCTCGGTGGCATTGGATCCTATGATCGAAGCCCCAAGAATTTCCTTTGTTGCATTGTCAACGATTATCTTTACAAAACCCCTCGTCTTCCCGGTCGCCACAGCCTTGCCGCATCCCATAAAAGGAAACTTGCCGACGGAACAGTCCAGGTTTTTTCCCTTTGCCAAGGCTTCATTAAGACCAAAGCTGGCGACCTGGGGTTCGCAGTATACGGCTCTCGGAATGCAATCATCGTCCAGTCTGAGGGGGAGCGTCGAGAGGCTTCCCGCGATGTGCTCCACGGCGATATGCCCCTGGGCGGATGCTGCATGAGCAAGCAGAGCCTGACCGATAACGTCGCCCACGGCATAGATGCCCTTTCGCGATGTTTGATAATAATCGCCGGTCTTGATAAAACCCCCCTCCATTTCGATACCAACTTCCTCGAGCCCCAAGTCTTCAATGTTCGCCTGGCGCCCAATTGCGACAAGTACCTTATCAACGACAAGACTTTTTTTAGCGCTTTCCTGTTCGAGCTCTAAAAAAATTTGTCCGTCTTTTTTAACAGCGGCAGCAACCTTGGTTTTAGTCAGTACTTTAATGTCGCCGCGCTGAAGCTCTTTTTCCAGCTCTATTGAAATCTCTTCGTCCTCGAGCGGGAGAACATGGCTCATCATCTCGATGAGGGTTACCTGAACGCCGAAGGTGCTGAAGATAGTGGAGAACTCTACACCAATTGCGCCGGCCCCTATTATCGCAATTTTCCCGGGGAGTTCTTTTAGTTTCAATGCATCATTGGAATTTAATATTTTTTCGTTGTCAAAGGGCAGGCTTTTCAATATTCTTTCCCGCGATCCTGTCGCAATGATTACGTTTTTCGTCTCTATCGTTCTGTTGTCGGAAAGGAGTTGTACAGCTCCTGAAGAAAGTATTTTCGCCGTGTCCGAGAAAAAATCAACCTTGTTTTTGGCTAGAAGATGCTTTACTCCGCCGGCAAGTCGTTCAGAAGCGTTTCTGGATTCTTTGTGTACAGCGGTATAGGAAAATCCGCTTTTATCTATAGCTATGCCGTATTTGCTACATTTTTGAGCACTTTTATAATTCGATGCGGCCTCAAGTAGCGCCTTGGTTGGAATGCAGCCCCAATTGAGACAAACGCCGCCAACCGATTCTTTTTCGACTATCGCTGTTTTAAGTCCCAGCTGTGCAGCCCTGATTGCCGCGACATATCCCCCTGGGCCGCTACCTATAACGACTAAATCGTACAACGCCATATTACGCTCCTTGAAGCGGATACCGCTGCCATTATTTCCCGTACTTCTCCCAGTGAGCGCCGAAGATCTTATTCTCGTCGGGAACCACCGGCGCGATGGGCTTGGACACCCAGGTGATGTTAAGGAAGTGCCTCCAGTGGATGTTCTCGTTCGTGATGTTCCCACCCCAGGTCCCGCAACCCAGGGTAAGCCCGAAGGGCATCCCGTTGTCGTAATTCCCTGAGTTCCCATAGGGCTGGGTCTGTCGCACCATAACCCGGCTTACCCGAGCCCTGGTAGCCAATTCCACCATGTGCGCGTCGTTCGTCGTGTGAATGCCGCAGGAGTGCCCGTAGCCCGAGAACCGCGTGATGTCCCGCACAAGGCAGATCGCCTCTTCAAATTCCTTGTACTTCCACACCGTCAGCACCGGCGACAGCTTCTCGCCAGAGAAGGGATCGGCTGCACCCACCTCGTTGCTCTCTACCATAAGAAAGCTCACTTCCGGCGCCACCGTGATCCCCGCCAGGGACGCGATCTTCTGGGCATGCTGCCCCACATGGTCCCTGCCTAGGTGCACCCCATCGGGCCACATAAGCTTGCCCAGCTTCGCCTTCTCCTCTGCGTTGCACATATGCCCGCCTAAGCTCTTCAATAGCGATACCATCTGCTCGTAGATCTTCTCCTGGATCACCACCGAGTTCTCCGAAGAGCAGGAGGTGGCGTTGTCGAAGATCTTTCCGTCCCTGATCTTGGTCGCAGCGTCCTTTAAGTCAGCCGTCTCGTCCACCACCACCGTGGAGTTGCCGGCACCCACTCCGTAGGCAGGCTTGCCCGAGGAATAGGCTACCTTCACCAGGG
>DIXQ01000015.1 GCA_002428725.1 Spirochaetaceae bacterium UBA6076
TCAAGCAGTCGTGAGGGTACGAGCTGCCGGTAGACAGTTTGATTCTGATCGTAGTCCCGAAAGTTTGGCATCTTCCCACCCCCGCATTCATTATGCCATAAAACAGTCCGGATTCGAAGTTACAGGACAGCCTCAATTATGTATTTCTGTAGCCTTCCATGGCGCTCGTAATGGTCTTGGCATCACAATTGGCAAGCAGTCGCTTGATTCCCTCGTCATATCCCCAGTAGAACAAGCGTCGGATTTCACTGATGGACTTTACCCGTTCCATGGGTTTCATCATCCTGTATAGGCTAAGCACCATTTTCTTCATCAACGACATATTGCCGCTGGCCCTTCTGTTGACGGTCAGGTTCGCATCATCATTGAACATCACATCCAGAAACCAGTGGAACGATTCGACCTGCCAATGCTGCCTGATCGCCATAGCCGCTTCGCTCACTTTTCCGGTAAGGTTGCTCAGATAATAACGGACCTCTTTTGTTTCTTTGTGGCTGACCAGATCCTCGGTCCGCTTGTCATAGCGGATAATGCTCTTCAGGTCCGGCCATGTAGCAAAAAGGGAACCCTCCGCGGAATTTACCTTTGCCAGGGTAAAGTCCATACTCTCGATTTGATTATGAGCCTTCTCCGTATAACGGTAGCTCAACCGAGGATCGTTCTTGACCTTCTGCAGATAGTCCTCGTCAAAACAGAACGCACACTCCTGGAGCATGGTTTTGTGGTTGCCCTTCAATCCGCCGATATAATAACCCTTCCGTGAAACGATGGTTCTCAGCGTTTCTATCTGGGTGTTCATGGCGTCGAAGGAAACGATGGTATCTTTGAGATCCATGGTGGAGAGGATGGCCTGCGCCGTGGGAATCTCGTTCGTCTTCTCGTCTATCTGCCGTGAGTACAGACAGATGCCGTCCTCCGTCGAGTATACGTGTAGCGTCTGGATATCCTTTATTTCCGCACTGGTATCCGCATACCGCCCCGAACCCCGTGAGACTTTGCCGTCCACACAGATCTGTTTCAACGAGGGTTCCGGGATCTTCAGTGCTTTGCGTAGTTTCTGGAAGGATTGGGAAACGAAAAACACCAGCACCGCTTCCAGCTGATCCATGTCAATGAGTGAGAACACCCGGTTGAATGTGTCGTGGGAGGGCATGCCATGGTCCAAAGGCAGGAACTTCCTGAAGAATTTCTCCTTGTACTTGCAACAGGCCGCGACCGCGCTGAAGGTGTCGGCTCCTCCCAGAATGGCAAAGAACGCCAGCACGATGATCTCATACAACGGATATTCCACCTTACCCGCTTGCCGCGGATCGTCAACCGTGGTGCGGATGATGTACACGAAACGGTCAATGACCTTCCGGCGTACCTTCGTCCCGGTCGTCAACTCCTCCATGGTAGGCAACGCCTGTGCGATCCTGACAAAAAGATCCTGGTAGTTCTCCATCTCAACCCACATCCCAGGTCAACCCATACCGCTCGGTGATTGCGGCTACCGGTGCGGTGGAACTGCTTACCCATCGGTTGTTTATCCAGACACGGTACAGGCATCCCGCACGATGGAGTACCTCCTGTCTTTCCCTGCCAAACCGTTTCTCAAGTGTGCTGACCATGCCGGTGGCTATTCTGACCGCCTCGGACTGCAATTCTGTGCCTACGGGAAAGGTCAGGCCAGGATAGTGTTCACTCATCCAGTCCGATTCGTACAACACCATGCTGGAATGCCCATAGAGAACCCTCATGCAGGCATCCAGGAACAGGGACTGGTTCCCATAATTGAGTGAAAGCCCTTCTGCAAGCGGATGACAGAGTGAAAGGAGCACACAGAAGCCGCCATACCGTTTTACCAGGATAGCACCCTTGATGTTCACTGGGGTACGGATCAATCCCGCTTCCCGGGTGATGGTTCCGATATATTCGTCGGTGACCAATATCGGATAGGCCTTTCCTGGGTGTCGTTCTGAATGGCCACGGTAGATACGATAGGTATCTTCATCCTTTTTCTGGACATACGTGCCCGGTTCTTTATGTTTCAGGACCCAGTCGGGATATGGCATTTAGGGTACTTCCATAATGTATTATACACAATATAATACATTATGCAAATAAAAACCACTACAAACGGCATAAATTTTCCCATTCAGCGTGGTTTTGAGTCTTTTAATCTTTCCGCTACTTCAATTTAACTTGGTTTCATGCAATTGTCGTAATAGAAAGGGTAATAAATATAATTGTAGGACTGTTCAACAATAAAAGTCCGTGCTACCATTTCATACCATGAAAGCATTAGTCCTAAGAGCGTATAACGAAGATCTGGTTATGGAAGAGCTTCCAATCCCCTCGCCGGGGCCGATGGAGGTGCTTGTTAAGGTACACTATTGCGGCATTTGCGGGACCGATTTGAAGATCACCGGGGGTAAGCTTCCGGGCATTATAAACCTGCCCCATGTTCCTGGCCACGAGATCGCCGGCGAGATTGCCGCCCTGGGCGAAGGGGTATCGGGCTTGAGGGTAGGCGACAGGGGAATAGCCTATCTGTACACCACCTGTCACGACTGCGAGCTCTGCCGCACTGGCAGGGAGAATATTTGCTACAACCTGCGCCGTCTGGGCTTTGAGTTGCCCGGGGGCTTCGCCGAATACGTGAAGATGCCGGCGTATAATTTCTGCAAGGTAGCCAAGGATTCCAAGCTCGAAGCGATGGCGGTGCTCACCGACGCGGTGGCCACTCCCTATCATGCACTGAAGAGTGTGGCGCCGATTAAAGAAGGACAGTCGGTGCTCATCGTAGGCTCCGGGGGCTTGGGTTTGCATGCGGTGCAACTGGCCAAGCTGGCGGGTGCCAGGGTTGTGGTGACGGATGCCAAGGACGATGCCCTTGCCGCGGCTGAAGAATATGGCGCCGATCTTGTGCTGAACAGCGCCCAAATAGACGCAAAGCAGGCAATCTTGAACTGGACCGATGGCCGGGGCGTGGATGTGGTGCTTGAGGGCGTGGGCCGGCAGGTTACAGTGTCCTGGTCTCTCTATTGCCTTAAACCAGGGGGAACGTTAGTGATCATGGGTTACGATCCGCCCAACCCCATAACGGTGAACACCAAGGATATGCACTACAACGAGTGGAAGATCTGCGGCACCAGAGCAGCGACCAAGCAGGACTTGGTGGAACTCATCGCCCTCACCGAGGCGGGCAAGCTTAAGCCCGTGGTATCCACTATTCTGCCCTTTGAGAAGACGAATGAGGGGCTGGCGGCGGTAGCCCAGGGCAAGACCTTGGGGAGGATCGTAATCAAGGTGATTTAAGCGGCCTTTTTAATAGTTGAAGGGGGGTGGGGCCAGCGGCGCGATAACGCGCCGCTGGCCCCCTTGCTTAATAGCCCTAGCTATTCAAAGCTGCAGCAGCTTCAGCCCTTGTTGCGCTCAACCTCGGCGAATTTTTTGCGGGTGGCAAGGAAGTAGAGCAGGGCGACCAACGCCAGTCCAATCAGGGCGAGGAAGGATTTTTCCAAGCCAATACTGCCAGCCAGCCAGGTGACAAGTTTTGTAATCCCCATACCACCCAAGCCCCCCAGCATTGAGAGAATGCCCAAAGCGAGGCCTGTTACTTCCTTTGGCAAGAGGTGGCTTGCCAGGGCGATGAGCGTGGGCATAAGACCCGAGCAGGCTAGGCCGGTGAGGGCAAGGAGCATTACCGAAAGAATACCCCGAGTAAGCCAGCCGCCGGCCAAGGTGAGGAAAAGCAAGGCCAGCAGGAACGAAACGATAGTGGTTATGCGAATTTTCGAAATCAGGGAACTGACGACTATGCGGCCTGCGCCCTGGAGGACAAAGAAAATTGCGAGTACCAGGCTTGCCGATGGAAAGGGAAGACCCCGGACGCTACTCAAAAAGAGTACCAACAGGTAGATCGTGCCGAACTGGGCGCCAATAGCCAGGGTGTTGGAGAGTAAAACCGAAAGAAAAAGCCTGTTGCCGAAAATCTTTTTGTAGTTGGCAAAGAGGTTTTTCATCACCCCGGGTTCGAAGGTTGAGGTGGGGGCTCCCGCCTTGGTGAAGGTAAAGAGAATCCCTATCAGGAGTGCCAGGGAGCCTAGTACCTGGAATGCCCTGTTCCATTTAAAGCCTGCGGCTACAAAGCCGCTCACCATTACCGAGGCGAGGACTGATCCAATAGCGAAGCAAAGGTGGAGAAGGTTGAGGTATTTGCCCCGCTGTTCGGGAAAGAGTTGGACGATCATGGTATTGGCACCGATGAAAAAAAGGCCGCCGCCTATGCCTATGACAGAAAAAAGCGCCAGCGCTGATGAAAAGTTGCCAAAGGCGCCTAGAAAGAGGGTGCAGAGACCGTAGAGGAGTCCGCCCAGGGCAAGAACCCGGTTTTTGCCGAAAAAATCGGTAAGCAGACCACCGAAAAAGCAGAAAAAGGCGTAGCTCAACTGAAAATAGGTGGTTACCGAGCCAACCTTGCTTATATCGGTGCCGAAAAATTTCTGGATGGGCGGGAGGCTGGCTCCGATGGTGGAAATAAGGGCCCCGAGAAGTCCCAGGGACATGAAGGTCATACCGAGCACCATGTATTTGTTGCGTATCATAAGGCCTCCCGGTGTTTCACCATAGTTTTCCTGCGTTCGGCGCAAAAGTCCTGACATTTTTAAAGCCCGACTTATTAATATAAGAAAGGTCAGAAGACTTTGTCCTCTGACCTTATCGTTCTTTGCTGTCCCACGCTAGGGATCATCGGCGAGGCGCTCCCAAGCTTAAAGCCCAGAGGGACCGCCTCGATCGATTGTTAGTCCATGGTCCTGGTGGGATACTCGCGCTTCTCGTAGGGAATCTTGATGTCGATCTTCTGGATCTCGAGGGCGAAATCAGCCAGGTGCTGGGAGGCGAGTTCGTAGTACTTCTCGCCCTTTTCCTTGGAACCGAGGAAGGGATCGCCGATGGTGGCTTCTTCGACGTACTCGTGGTGCTCCATGGGAACCCAGGCGCTCTCCGCGCCCTGGAAGATAACGGTGGGAACGCCGTCGTACTTGTCGAAAGCGGGGCCCATCCACTTGGGCGCGTGGGCTTTGTGGGCGTGGGCGCGCTCCATGTGTACGCACTTCTCGTTATAGGCGAGGCTGGTGGAGGTTTCAAGCTCGCCGGAGTGCCAGGCGATCTTCTCTTCCATGATGTCTTTTACTACTTCGATCTTGCGCTCAGTGGGGGTGAGGAACCAGCAGCAGAAGCAACCAGTCTCGTAGGCCAGCCTGCGCAGGGGCTCGTCGATAACCTTCTGGTTGGAGGCGTGGTGGCTGACGAAGATGAGCTTGCTGAAGCCGTGGAAGATGAGGGAGCGGCCGATCTCATAGACGACACGCTTTAAGGTGTTGCCGGTAAGGGTGATGGTGCCCACGCCGTCGTTGCACTTGCCCATGTGGTGGGGGGAATAGCCAAAGGGCATCAGGGGGGTGAAAGGAACCTTAGCCTTGTTGGCGGCCCTGCGGCTCACTTCGATGGTTACCCAGGAATCGGTGGCCAGAGGGATGTGCGGTCCGTGTTTTTCGTGTGATCCAATGGGGATGATAACGGTGTCTACGCTCTTGAGGATTTCCTTGACGTCCGGATAGGACATCTCTTCCATTGCGTAGGTCCACATTTCGTTTGCCATGTGTTTCTCCTTCTTAAAAAGTCTTCAAATAAGAAAATATCGAAACGGCCTAGCGGCCGATCCTTCCTTGTACCTTTTCCCAATTTCCACTGAAACTGGGAGCCCTGCCTTCCAGCACCGCCAAAGCGTTTTCCGCTGCACCCCTGGCGAGGAGGGCGACGCCCTCTTTGGTGAGTCCCGCGGTGTGAGGGCTCAAGATTACTGATTTCATTCCCATGAGAGGAGAATTGGGGTCCGGCGGTTCTTGGGCTAAAACGTCCAGGCCTGCGCCCGCCAAATGCCCCGATGTGAGGGCTTCGACGAGGGCGCTTTCGTCAACTATCTCGCCCCGGGCTGTATTAATAAGGAAGGCGCCGGGCTTCATGAGGGCCAGGCGCTCGGCGTTGATAAATTTTTCGGTTTCCGGCGTAGCGGGTACATGAAGAGAAACGAAATCCGCGGCGGCGAGAAGAATCTCAGGGCTTTCCACCAACCTGACGTTGCTGTCTTGGAGCTGTCCGGGTTTTAGGTATGGATCGTATGCCAAGACTTCCATGCCCAGAACCTGGGCGACGGCGGCGACAATTTTCCCAATGCGCCCAAAACCAACCAGGCCGAGAATTTTTCCTTCGAGGCCCATGGGTTTGTATTCGAAGCGGGAACGGAAGTTGCCTTTTCGGGTCTGTTCATCCAGGTAGGGCAGTTGCTTGGAAATTGCCATGATGAGGGCTATGGTGTGTTCCGCCACGTAACGATCCTGGGGACCTTTAACACCAGCGACAACTACGCCGAATTCGGTAGCCGCATCGATATCCACATTGTTGAGTCCGCCGCCGGTGCGGGAAATTACCTTTAGCCGGGGAGCGCCGGCGATCATTGCGCGAGTTACTTTGGTGGCAGTGCGCAGGATCAGGGCATCGGCGTCCCGAAGAAGATGGCCTACGGTTTCGCCTGAAGGGTCTGGGCTGATGAGCACTTCGGCCTTGCCTTGAAGGGCAGCCATACCAGCGGCTTCTATGGGTTCCGAAAGCAGAATCCTGAACAAACGCGGACTTCCTTGTTTCGTCATGATTGTAGAACGGTCATATTGTCCTACCGTAATCAGGATAAGCCCCATTCTTTGAATTTGTCAAGCCAGGAAATTACGATTCCTAAACTATATAGTAGAACTTGCATACCCAAGGCTTGTCTGACTTTTTTCTACGGAGCACGAAGCCTGTTTCGGAAGAAAAAACATAAAAGCGGAAAAAAAAAGTTGACAAATCGAAATATGTATAGGACAGTATAAATGTAGGACAAATCTGTCCCAGGAGGCATGTTGATGAAAAGAAGAGTATTCTTTCTTGCAACGTTGGTTCTTGCTCTAGCCATGGTATTCCAGGCTGGTGCGGCCAATCCAAAAGAGTTCAAGCTCGGCTTTATGACTTCCTTGAGCGGTACTTTCGCTCCGTTGGCGGAAACCCAGCGCAAGGGAACCCTTCTAGCAGTAGCCGAAATCAATGAACGCGGCGGACTGAACATGCCCTGGGGCAAGGTTCCCGTCAAGCTCATCATAAAGGATGACGAGGCCAAGCTCGATGTAGGCATTCGCCGCTATCGCGAGTTGGTGGAAGCCGGCATCAATGGTTTTACCGGAAGCTGCTGGAACCCCATGGCCGCGGCCTTGAACGAAGAGTCCAAGCTCAAGCCGATGCCCATGATTTCCGCCTGCGTACCCGCCCTCGATACTTTCAAGAAGGGCAACCCCGCTCCTGGATCCTTCTCGGTGGCCTTTACTCCCTGGAGTATTGGATACATCGCCGGTCAGTCCGTCGTGGAAGGCCTGGGCAAGAAGAAGATTTTCTTTATTTCCCGTTCAGATTCATGGGGCAACACGATTTATGACGGCCTGAAAGCCGCGCTCGCCAAGGTAGGCGGCGAGGTAGTCGGTTTTGCCGAATTCCCCCTGGGCAACGTAGACTTCTCATCGGCCATCAATAAGGCTATTCAGCTGAAGCCCGAAGTAGTCGTTACCGTCCAGACGGGCGGCGACGCCATCGCCCTGTACAAGCAGGCCTATGACATGGGTCTCATGAACGTGACCACGGTCTTCAATTCCTGGACCATGAACTATGTCGCGGTGACCATTCCCAGAGCCACCCTGGCCCAGATCCCCTCGCTCACTTTCCACTATTACGATGTGGCTGGCGGCGTGAAGGATCAGGCGCTGGTGGACAAGACCAAGAAGTACGCCGATGCCCATATGAAGATGTTCGGCGGCGAACCACCCGATGCCTACACCACTCTGGCGTATATGGCCGCCACGATCATGTTCGAGGCGGTGGAGAAGGCTGGTTCTTTCGATGTGGACAAAGTTTCCCAGGTTCTCGCGACCGCCAAGTTCCAGACCATCAAGGGCGAATCCTATTTCCGGGAAGATCACCAGCTTGTAAACCAGTATCTCGCCTATCTGGTGTCCGGTAAGGCCAGCGGTACCAACATGTGGGACTTGTACGAAGTTGAAAAGGCCTTTGGCGGACAGGATCCGCTTCCCACCCTCAAGTCGCTCGGTTACTAAGGTTTTTTTAATCTTCTAGATTCAATCGTTTCTAGGAACGGCGAGTCCGGGGCCCTGCCCCGGGCTCGCCGTGTAAAAGGGATACAAGAACATGGGAACAATCATTAGCACCAAGGGTGTTGTGAAGCAATTCGCCGCCTTCAAGGCTGTGGCTGGGGTCGATCTCGATGTGGAAGAGAACGAAACCCTGGCCATAATAGGGCCCAACGGAGCGGGCAAGACAACCTTCCTCAATATTCTCACGGGGCTTTATATCCCCGAGGCCGGTCGCGTGTACTTCCGGGGCAAGGATGTCACTAATCAAAAACCCGAGGCCAGAGTCGCCTCAGGGGTTTTGCGAACCTTTCAGATCGTGCAGGTCTTCGATAACCTGACGGTATTCGAGAACATGGCGCTCTCCTACTATCGGAAAAAGGAAAAGAGTTCCATGCCGGTGAACATGTTTTTCGTCAACTTCTATAAATCGATAGATATAGCCAAGGCAGTGGATGAGACACTTGCGCTTTTTGATATTACATCGGCTCGCGAAACCCAGGTAGGCAACCTTTCCTTGGGATTGAAGAAAAAGCTGGAAATCGCCATGTCCTGGATCGCCGATCCGGATGTTCTTATTTTGGATGAACCCTTTGCCGGTATCGGAGACCAGGAGATCGACGAGATACTCACGATAATGCAGAGGATCCAGCACAAAAAAACAATTATTCTGGTGGAGCACAAGGTTTCGAAATTGGGCGGCATCGTTGACAAACTAGCGGTAATGCACGATGGAAAATTGATAGCCGTAGGTCCTTTTGAAGAAACAATGAACGATCCCACAGTGCGGGAAAGCTATTGGAAAATAAGCTGCGATGAAAACGATACGGCGGGATCGGCGAACATACAGAATATTTTAAAGGGCAATGTGACGTTTGACGGCGCGGCAGAAGAAAAGAGCGGCGCTGTTAAAAGAGAACTGCTCAAAGTGGAAAATCTGGATGTTGGCTATGGGCAATTGAAGGTAGTCTTTGATGTGTCGCTCAACGTTAATCAAGGCGAGATTGTAATGCTGGCAGGAAGAAATGGCGCCGGAAAGACAACGCTGTTCAGGACAATATGCGGATTCTTGCCTAAGATGAATGGCAAGGTAAGTTTTAACGGAGAGGATATCAGTGCCCTAGAGGCTTTCAAGGTTGCGCAGAAAGGAATAAAATATATTCATCAGGATAAGACGGTATTCAGATCCCTTACGGTGCGGCAGAATTTCGAGCTTTCCTCGTATGCGACCAAGGACAAGGATCTCGAAGAGGTGCTTCCATACTTCCCGAAATTGAGAGTTCTCATGGACAGAAAGGCCGAGGCGCTTTCAGGCGGCGAGCGGCAGATGCTGCTCATGGCCATGGCGCTTTTAGGAAAACCACCCCTCGTATTGATGGACGAACCTACCGAAGGTCTGGCTCCCCATGTGATTGAAGATTTGGTCAGCATTTTTCAGCAGCTTAAAACCAAGACAACCCTCTTTATTGTTGAGCAGAATTTACCTTTAGTGGCCAGGGTGGCCGATAGGGTGTATTCCATGAAAGAGGGCAAGATTGTGGCCGAGACCACCGACAGAGCCGAGATCTGTAACCTGACGTTCGAGAGGTACCTATGAGCAAAGTGAAAAATCTGCAGGTCAGGGCGAATACCATAGCGCCGCACAGAAGGGGCTTGAGTCTGGTATTCCCTTTCTTGTTTGTCGGTCTTCTCATTATAGCCCGATTCCTTGTGCCGAATAAAATGACTTTTCTGGTGGAGGTGGCCACTTTCTCCATCTATGCCATGGGCAACAATATTCTCATGGGCTACATGGGCTACATTTCTTTTGGGCAGCCATTTTATTTAAGCAGCGGAGCTTATACGGCAGCATTGTATTTGGCCTACGTTGGGCGAAATCCTTTGATAGCCATCGCTTTGGCGATTGTCACCGGTTTAATTATCGGCGGGGTTTTCGGCACTATTTTCATGAGGCTGAAAAGCTCCTACTTCACCCTTATAAATGCCGCGCTCTGCGCCATGGGTCTTTTTATGTTCCAGAGACTTCTGATCGACGTTACCAGGGGCGATGACGGACTTTGGTACCGCTCCAGAATGCTGGCGACACCGCTTTTGGACATACGCTTTCCAAAGAATTTTTTCTTCTTTGTTATGGCGGTGCTCCTAGTTGTGCTGCTTTTATATAGACAGCTGCACCGCTCTGCCCTGGGCAACGTCTTCAGGACTATCCAATCTAACGAGGAGAAAATTCAATTCCTTGGCTATAATCCCTTTAAAATAAAAGTGGCGGGATTTACCCTCGCCACGGTGATGGCATCCTTTGCAGGTTCGCTGTTCGCCATCAATTTTGGTTTCGTGAATCCCAACATGGGCGAAAACTCCAGGGCTATCGAGGTTGTCGTGGCTACACTGCTCGGCGGTGTTGGCTCGCTGTACGGGCCGCTGTTCGGCACCCTGGGGTTCCTGGGTATCAAGGATATAGTCAGCAATTTTGTTTCCCGATGGGAATTCGTGGTCGGCATTGTCACAATGTTGATACTTTTCAGGTTCAACGAGGGTATCTGGGGCTTTTTCCTCAATGCGGGGGCTTGGCTTAAGGTTCGCATAGACCGCGGCGCTTCCGCGAAAAAGGCGAGGTGAATGTATGGATAAGTGGATAACCGCGGTATTGTATGGCTTTAGTTCCGGAGCCATTTTGTTCTTAGTCTCCTTGGCGCTCTCCATAGGCTACGGGCTCATGCGCGTGGTGAACATGGAGGCGATGCTTTATTATTCCTTCGGCGCGTATGCCACCTATGTGGTAGTGTCCCAGACGGGTAGTTTTATTCTCGGCGCCATTGTGGCAATGGCGATAGGCGCTCTTTTGGGGCTTTTGGTGGAAACCCAGCTTTTACGCAGGTTGTACCACCGCAAGATGATGTTCACCATGGTGGCGACCTATAGCACATTCTTGGTGGGAATCGGTATTATCCAGATGGTGTGGGGCCTGCAGCCCAAGCCCGTATCCTCGCCCACCACGGCAATCATCACTATACTCGGAGCCAATATTCCTTTATACCGGCTGTTGGTTATCGCCACGGCGATCGTAGCCTACATACTTATCCAGACTATGCTGAATAAGACGATTATCGGCAGGGCTATTCAGGCTGGCGTGGAGAACAGGGACAACGTGCAGGCGCTGGGGATCAATATCAACAAGATATTCACCGGCACTTTTGTAGTGGCCTCGGCTTTCGCGGGCCTGGGCGGGGCGCTCAACGCGCCCTTGATCATGGTAGGCCCCTACATGGGTTTCGATATGCTTTTGCTCGCCTTTATCACGGTGATTGTCGGAGGTTTGGGCTCGATCAAGGGTACGGCGCTTTCGGCGATTCTTATCGGTCAGGTGATCAGCGTGGGCGGCACTATTTGGGGTCCCCTTGCCTATGTGGCTCCCTTCATTGCCATGTTCATCGTTATCCTGGTGAAGCCAACGGGGCTTATGGGTGTGAAGAGCGCGGCGTATTAAGGGGTTAATCATGGCCAAGGACAGGAACGAGATCAAGGCCAAGGCGAGCCGCTTAGGCTTCGAGTACGAGCGGGACAACAGGGGCTGCGCCCAATGCTGTTTCGCCGCTCTCCAGGAAGCCCTGGAGCTGCGAAACCCCGAAACCGACGCTATTTTTAGAGCTGCCTCCACCATGGCGGGTGGGGTGGCGGGTGAGGCAGACGGTCACTGCGGCGCCTACTCCGGGGGCCTACTCATGCTGGGGTATCTCTTTGGCAGGGAGCGGGACAAGTTCTTCGACCCCGATAAGTCCAGGTACAAGGCAAGGGACTACGCGGCGGCGTTTCATAAAAAATTCATAGAGGAATACGGTTCGGTAACCTGTGAGCATATTCACCGCAAGATTTTTGGGCGCACCTATTATTTGCGGGACGAGGACGACAAGGCTAAATACATGGCCGAGGGCGCCTATGTGGACAAGTGCACCAATGTGGTGGGCAAGGCCGCGGGCTGGGTGGTGGATATTCTGGCCGATGCGGGGGAACTGTAGTTATTCCTGGGGGTGGAGTATGACCTTTATAGCCCCTTCCTTTCGCTCTCTAAAGACGGACAATGCGGTCTCGTAGTCGTCCAGGGGAAAACGATGAGTAGCCAGGGGCTTCAGGTTCACAAGGCCGTTAGCTAAGAGACTTACCGCCCGGGCGACATTAGCCCTGCTCTCGCCGCGGTTGGTGATTATATCCTTATCGTTCAGCGAAAGGTTTTCCAAATCCACTTTGAGCGGCTGGTGGGGTATGGCCAACATGAGGATCTTGCCGTTGCGGCAAGTGGCGTTTACCGCTAGGTCGAGCCCCGCCTGGGTGCCTGAGGATTCGATTGCGTAGTTCACGCCCAGGCCTTGGGTGTCGTCAAGAATAACCTTAAGCGGATCTTCGGCTACTGCGTTGATTGTACGCTGAACCCCGATTTTTTTGCCCACCTCGAGCCTGTCGGCAAGAACATCGCTCAAGTACACTTTGTCCGCGCCAAGGGCATTGGCTGCCGAAGCGGCGGCAAGGCCTAAGGGGCCCGCGCCGACGACCAGCACCCGTTCGCCAACGATATAGCCGCCTAAATTTTCAATGCCGTAAAGGACGCAGCCTACGTTGGTGACCAGGCTAGCTTCGTCAAAGGATACTGAGTCGGGGATTTTATAGACCGTATTGATGTGATTGACGACATACTGAGCGTAGGCGCCGGGCGTGACATGGCCGTTGCAGCGATGGCCTTTGGTCCTATTGCCGTAGTTGAGGCAGGATGTATAGTCCCCGAGGCGGCAGTTCCGGCAGCGGCCGCAGCCTAGGTGTGCTTCGACGGCAACCCTGTCGCCTATTTCAAACTCGTCCACCGTGTCGCCCAGGGCAACCACGGTGCCTGCGTATTCGTGGCCAAGGATAGTTTGGCCGTAGGGACTCTGGCCGGGGAAGGGTTTTTCCATCATACCCAGGTCAGAGCGGCAGATGGCGCAGGATTCCACGCGTATCAAGACATCGGTAGGTCCGGGGATGGGTATGGGGATGTGCTGCATCTCTAAGCGATTGGGACCCATGAGCACCACGGCCTTCATGGCGGAGGGGAGATTCGGTGGAGTCTTGCTGCTCATTCTTGCTCGTCACCCTTGAGACCGACTCCGGTTTTCGTTATCTGGTTCATCTCGCTTTCGATATTGTCGATATGGTCCCGCATAATTTTTCTGACCTCGTCGGCTTTACCTTCTTTAATGCCTTTGAATACCTTGCGGTGAAATTCCAGGGAGTGGGGAATTATGCCGGGCCTAAGCTTGACTACCAATTCTTGGTTTTGGTGCATGTAATGCTGAATTGAGGAATTTATCTCAAGGAGTATGTGGTTTCCGCAGGCGCTAAAGATTGCCCTGTGATAGTTTTCGTCGTGAACGATGAAATCTTTGTAGTTTCCTGCGCTCTCTTCCATTTTAGCCAGATGCTGGCCGATTATCTCCAGCTCCTCGGGGGTGGCGTTTTCCGCTGCGAGGGCTGCTGCCTCGGGTTCGATGATTCTACGCACCTCGATGATCTTTTCCACATCTCGATACTTGTGAATGCGGTCGAGAAACCCCTCCATGAGGTTGTTGGAGCTGGCTATAGTAGTGACATAGGTACTTTTGTTGCGACGTTCGATGAGGCCGAGGTATACCAGAACCCTCAATGCTTCGCGAACTGTACCGCGTCCGACGCCCAGCTGCAGGGCCAGGTTTTCCTCCGAGGGAAGCTGCTGGCCGGGCTTGAGCTTTTGCTTGAAAATCTGATCCTTCAGGTACTCGATAATTTGCTCGGTAACGGAGCTCCTGTCGATCTTTGCGAACTTCATAAGGAACACCCCTATTCTTTTGAAATCAGTCGAGGCGCATTTGGATTTGGTCTCGGCGTTGAATTATTATTGGATAATAATAATCAATTAAAATACTATATCATACAATGCAACAAGGATCAAATGGATTTTGAGTTTCACAATGTGGACACGAATTAAATTGCCCTAAAAAAATCCAGGTTTTGATACTTTTTCTAGAGTAAATGTTTTTATATATGCTAGAATCACAATCAATGATTGACAGAAGACCATTGTAGTACTGTATAATGATCACACTTTGGAACCGATCACCTTCAGTCCGCAGACGGCAGCACATCATTAAAGGTTCCTATTGTCTAACCACAGACATATCAATTTGCTTGGAGGTCGTATGAACCAGCCTAAAATGATGCGCGCCGCCGTATTGCACGACTGGAATGACATTAGAATGGTACAGAGACCGGTGCCCAGTCCCGGTCCCGGTGAGGTTTTAATAAAGGTTGAATCCTGTTCTATCTGCGGTGGAGACGTGAAGATTGTCACCAGGGGAATGCTAAAGCAGCCTCCCATGGATTCTTTTATAATCGGCCACGAATACGCCGGAACCATCGTGGAACTGGGTGAGGCGGTGGATGAGTATGCCATCGGGGATAGAGTGACTGTAGAAGTGCACAAAGGCTGCGGTCGCTGTCGCAACTGTATCGACGGCAAGTACACTGCCTGCTTGAACTATGGGAACCTGGAAAAGGGCCACAGGGCTAACGGCTTTACCACCAATGGCGGTTTTGCCGAATACGCGGTTAACCATGTGAACACCATCAGCAAGATCCCTGATAATATTTCCTTTGATGAAGCGACTATTATTACCACGGCAGGAACCGCTCTCTTCGGTATTGAGCATACCGGCGGATTCGTGGCCGGCGACTCGGTTGCCGTGGTCGGTCCGGGAGCTATTGGTCTCATGGCGGTGCAGTGCGCCAAGGCTTTGGGCGCAGGCAAGGTGATACTCACCGGTACCAGGGACGAGCGGCTCGCCCTGGGCAAGAAGCTGGGCGCCGATGTGGTGGTCAACCTGAACAAGGAAGATCCTATCGCCGCGGTAAAGCGCGAAACCGGGGGTTATGGCGCCGATCTGGTGCTGCTCACCGCGGGCAACAGCGCTAGCCTTCAGCAAGCTATACGGATTGTCCGCAAGGGTGGTGATATAGTTCTCGTGGCGCACTTCGAGGACACCGTGTCCGCCGACCTGGGCCTTTGTGTGCAGAATTCCAATAATCTCTACACGGTCCGGGGCGAGGGCAAGCGCTGCGTCCACAGGGCTCTCGAGCTGATGAGGATGGGCAAGATCCAGGCCAAGGATCTGCTCACCCATTCCTATCCTCTGGATGAGATCCGCGAAGCCTTCAGGGTATTCATGGCCAGGGAAGGCGGGGCGATCCGCATCGTGCTCCATCCCTGAGCAATAAAAGACATATAATAAGAACCAAGGAGTATAGAGTGGAAAACATGTCCATCTATAGGTACATGGATGTCGGAATTGTCCATTTTAAAGCCTTTCCGGAGATCGTGAACGGCGAGGGTCCAATTGTCGAAACGCTGAATAAGATAATCGAAGATGATTTTTGGACCGCCATCGAGGTGGGATGGATAAAGGACGACAAGAAGCGCCAGGAAGTCAGAACATTGCTGGCGGTTTCCGGTTTACGGGTTTGTTATGCCACCCAGCCACGGGTGTTCGGCCAGAAGCTCAATTTGAGCGCCCTGGACCCCAAGGAACGCAGGGCGGGCATCAACGGAGTCAAGAAAGGCATAGAGGAAGCTTACCATGTGGGCGCCACCTCCATCCGCGTGCTCTCGGGCAAGGATCCCGGGGACGAGAAGCGGGAGGATGCCAAAAAAGCTTTCGCCGAAAGCCTGATGGAGCTCTGCGAGTTTTCCAAGGAATTTGGGGACGCCATGCTTTATATGAAGATATTCGACAGGGATCAGGACAAAAAAGCCTTGATAGGTCATTTCAAGGATGCCGCTGACGTTTTGAATATGGTGGCTCCCCATTATGACAATTTCGGCTCTCTGGCTGATCTGTCCCACTTCCCCTTGCTGGGGGAGAAACCCGAGGAGGCAATACCTCTGGTGGACAAGTACCCCATGCACTTCCATATCGGCAACTGCATTATGAGGGATTGGAGGCATCCGCTGTATGGGGATCTCCAGCCCCGGTTCAACATCGCCGACGGCGAGGTGTGGACCAAGGATGTGCGGGATTATTTCAGGCTTTTGCTTGACCGAAAGCTACTTAAGCCCGGAAATAAACCTGTTGTGAGTGTCGAGGTGCGCCCCCTGTTGTACGAGGAATCTTCGGCTGCCATAATCGCCCAGGCCAAGCGGGTAATCAAAACCGCCTGGGCAGAAGTCTAATTTGTTCTTGCGGCACTATAGTTTGTGGTTACCTGCAGGGTGTAGTGCTTTTATCCGGGGCGCGCATTTTGCGGGTCCCGAAATATTGGATCGGAGGAAAAAATGAAGTCCACTACCAAGAAGATCATTGCTCTGCTTCTGGTTATCGCGGCAGTCGCCGCCCCTCTGGCCGCCCAGGCCAAGAAGTATCCGACCAAGGCTGTAGAGGTAACCTGCCTCTTTGGCCCCGGCAGCGCGGCCGACCTTATCGCTCGTAAATTTTCCGACCTGGCCCAAGGTTACCTCGGCCAGCCCCTTCCAGTGGTCAATCGCACCGGCGGCGGTCAGGCTATTGGTTATAACTATGTTAAAAACCAGAGGCCCGACGGATACAATATTATCTGGACCTCCAACGGCATCTTTACCGCCTACTACCAGGGCAATATCGATTTTAAACATGAAGCTTTCACCCACATCGCCCAGGTTTCCTATGAACCGGTGTCCATCGCCGTTAAAGCCGACGCGCCCTGGAAGACCATCAATGAATTTATGGATTACATCAAGGCCAATCCCGGCAAGGTGAGAATCGGCAACTCCGGCGCCGGCACCTTTACCCACCTGACCGCCGCGGCTATCGAGAACGAGACTGGCTCCAGGGTAGTCCATGTTCCCTTCGGTAAGGGCTTAGCTTTCGCCAGCCTTTTAGGCGGCCAGATCGAAGCCACCATCCAGCTCCCCTCGGAAGTCGAAGGCCAGTACAAGGCCAAGCAGGTGAGGATTCTAGCAGTAACCGGCGCCGACCGCGTTGAGAGCATGCCCGACGTTCCCACCCTCAAAGAGTCTGGCTATCCTCTCGAGCTGATTCTCTGGAGAGGCCTCGCGGTTCCCAAGGGCACGCCAGCCGACATAGTCCAGACTCTCGTGGAGACCACTAAGAAGGTGGTGGAAAGCCAGGCGTTCAAGGATTTCGCCAAGACCGTGGCGATCGTTCCTTCCTTCAAGACCGGCGCCGAATTCCAGGCCTTCCTGGATCAGGATGACAAGACCAACGCCGTGCTCATGAAGCAGACGGGCACCAGCAACCGCTAGGCTATCACGGGTAAAATCGTAATGTAGTTTACTCGCGGGGCCAGGGCGGCGCCCTGGCCCCGTTTTCATGGAGTCATCAATGAAGAATTCCGACAGATATGTGTCGATTGTCCTACTGGGAATAGCAGGGCTCTGGACATATCTTACTTTTCAAATCAAGGCTAATTCCCTTCCGGGAGCTCCGGGACCTCGATTTTTCCCCCTTGTCATCATCGCTGTCTTTGCACTGCTGGCACTGTATCTTTTGATCAGTTCCTTTAAAAAAGATGCCGTTTCAAAGCCAGTGGCCGCGAAAAAGCAGGACAGGAAGATGGTGGATATTGTGGCGTCCCAGTCGGCAGCTGCAGCGCCTCGCGAAGGTGTTTGCGAGGAGTTAGAGGAACCCAAACCGGTTCCCATGAAGATGCTGTATGGCTTCATCGCAATTTTTCTCTATGTGGTGTTGACAGGGCTTATCGGCTTCTATGTGGCCACGGTTCCCTTTGTTTTCGTGATTATCAAGCTGATCATGAACACTAAAAGCTGGCCTAAGTCGATCATTGCGACCGTAGCGATTACAGGTGCTGTGTACCTGATCTTTACAATCTTCTTTAAGCTGTCGCTTCCCAGCGGCTCGCTGTGGTACTGAGGTAAAATTATGGAAGCTATACTTCAAGCATTTGGCTCAGCGCTGCAGTTAAACGTTATTCTCATGATGATCCTTGGTGCTGTGGTGGGCATTGTTTTCGGGGCTATCCCCGGTCTCACCTATTCCATGGGGATCATTCTCGTGCTCCCCCTTACCTTCAACCTGGATCCGCTGGCAGCCATTACTCTGCTGCTGGGTGTCTATGTGGGCGGTATGACAGGCGGATCGGTCTCGGCTATCATTCTTGGCATTCCGGGGACCCCTTCGGCGGCGGCTACCTGCCTTGACGGGCACAGATTGGCCAAGGAAGGCAAGGCGGGCAAGGCGTTGGGGACAGCAGTTCTCTCGGCGACTATCGGGGGACTGATATCGGTGGTAATCCTTGTGGTCGTGGCGCCAATTATAGCCAAATTTGCCTTAAAATTCGGTCCCGCAGAGATTTTTGCCTTGGTGTTCTTCGGCTTCTCTGCCATCGCGGGCATATCTTCAGGCAAGGTGATCAAGGGACTGATTTCCGGCATGATTGGCTTATTGGTCATGACCATGGGCATGGACCCGGTCATGGGCGTGAAACGCTACACCTTCGGATCCATCAACCTTTTAGGCGGCGTGGACGTGCTGTCATTCATGATCGGCATGTTCGCCATTCCACAGATTGTGGAGGCCTTCGCTACCGATGAATCAGGGATAAAGCGCAAGCTGGATACCAACGTCTCCATGGCCTTTCCTACTATCAAGGAAATTAAGGCACT
Organism: Spirochaetaceae bacterium UBA6076; assembly: GCA_002428725.1. Classification (GTDB taxonomy): domain Bacteria; phylum Spirochaetota; class Spirochaetia; order Treponematales; family Rectinemataceae; genus UBA2256. Next base: position 18,895 of record DIXQ01000015.1, read on the forward strand.
CTCTGGTACTATCTTGAAGTCGGCGTTGATCGGTGTGGGTATTGGTGCTATTCCCGGCACCGGCGGTCCGATCGCAGCCTTCCTAGGCTATGACCAGGCTAAGCGCAAGGCTTGCTCCGACGAACCTAGCCTGGAATGTGTGGCTGGCCCCGAGGCTGCTCATAACGGTGTTACTGGCGGCGCTCTGATTCCCATGCTCACCCTGGGTATTCCCGGCGACCCTGCCACAGCTATTCTGCTGGGAGCCTTGCTCATCCACGGCCTTAAACCGGGACCGCTTCTCTTCCAGGAGAATTCGGGCTTTGTCTACGGAATTTATGCCACGCTCTTTATTATCAACATACTGGTATTTTCTATCCAGAGCTTCGGCATTCGGTTTTTCGTAAAGGTACTGGACTTTAAGAAATCCTATCTCTACACCACCATCATGGTTCTTTGCGTGATCGGCGCTTATTCATCCCACAATAACATGTTCGATGTATTCACCATGTTCGCAGCGGGGCTGATCGGTTTCTTCATGCAGAAATACGGATTCCCCGTGGCGCCCACAATCCTAGCCCTCGTATTGGGACCGACGATGGAGGATTCTTTCCGTAGAGCCCTTATCCTTTCTCAGGGTAATTTTATGACCTTTATTTCCAGCCCGATCAGTATTGTATTCTACGCTTTCACGGTTTTCGTGCTTTTGAGCCAGGTGCGTCGTAAGAAGAAGACAAAAAAAGCCTAGCGCCGGAGCCGCGAAGGTCTATCGACCTTCGCGGCTGCCCTACGCTGCACTATATAATGTAAGGAGATTACTATGAGCCAGAAATTAGCGTTCACCATGGACGACGCCATCAAGGGCGTTGCTCATCATGGCAAGGTAGAGGTCAATATTCTTATCAACGAGGATACCTGCGGATCCAAGAGCTTTTCGCTTCTTGTAAACAAGATCAAGCCGGACGATACCTGCCAGCAGGAGGGCACAAAGGGCCACTCCCACGACATCGAGCACGGCGTGTACTGCCTCTCGGGCGTTGGCGCCATCACTGTGGGCGACGATACCTACCCTCTTATGCCCGGCACGGCGGTCTATGTGCCCCCCAGGAAAATGCACTACCTGACCAATCTCGACCCTAAAGAAGATCTGGTCTACATCATCCTCTATGTGCCCGCGGGCGAGGAAAAGCTGTTATTGGCTAAGGGCTAAGACAGAGATAATCGTGTAATAGCTGGTTGTCAGCAACAACCTGCGTTCTTAAAAAAATGGCGGCTCTGCAAGGGGGCCGCCTTTTTTATTGAGCCACAGTATTCGCTAACACGCTCCTCTTGTGACCGAAAACGTCAGAATTTTTTCTTAAGAAACTCCGTGGTGCTGACGACGATCTGATCGGCCAACAGACCGTGCTGGCCCAAGAGGCCCTCATAGGGGCCGTTGGAGACGAAACGGTCGTCAATCCCTATCATCTTTACAGGGGTGGGCCTGGTCTGGGAGAGGAATTGTGCCACAGCGCTGCCCAGGCCGCCGTTGATAAAGTGTTCTTCAACGGTGACGATCCGGTTGGTCTCGCTCGCGGCCTTGAGGATCATCTCTTCGTCCAGGGGTTTGATGGTGTGAATATCGATCACCCGGGCGCTGATGCCTTTGCGGTCCAGTAGCTCGGCAGCCTTGACCGCCTGGCAGAGCACGGTTCCGGTTCCGATGATGGTAACGTCGTGGCCTTCCCGAACCAGGATGCCCTTGCCGATTTCAAAGGGCAGGTCCTCATCGTACAAAACAGGCATGTTGGGGCTGCCGATGCGCATATAGGAGGGGCCTATGTGCTTGGCTAGGGCGAGAGTGGCCTTGCGGATGGATACGGGATCTCCGGGATTGAGCACCAGAATGCCGGGAATGGTGCGCATGAGGGCGAAATCGTCGATGGAGTGATGGGTGGGGCCTAGCTGGGAATAGGTAAAACCTCCGCAGCGCCCAACCACCTTGACGTTCTGCCGCATGTAGCCTAGGTCGTCCTTTACCATCTCGAAGGGGCGGGCTGAGACAAAGGGCGCGATGGCGGCATAGAAGGGAATTTTGCCTACCGATGCCATGCCGGCGCAGTAGCCCACGGCTCCCTGCTCCATAATGCCGAACTCGACATGGCGCTCGGGGAAGGCAGCCTTGAAGGGCGAAAGCCCCGAACCCGAGGATGAGTCGGTGGACACGGCGACGATGTCGGGATTGGCTTTGCCTGCTTCGAGGAGGGCTTCGCCGAAGGCTTTGATGGGAGCGTCGCTGGCTTCGAAAGCCTTGGCGGATAACATTGCTTGTTGTTTCATTATAGTCCTCCCTCGGCTTTTACCTCGGCCAGGGCTTTTTCAAGCCCTGCCCTTGCGGCGGCCAGCGCCTCGTCGGCGAGCTGCAGTTCTTCCTTGGTGGCCTTCCAGTAGTGATATGCCGCTTTGCCTTCGGCAAAGGGGAAGCCTTTTGATTTGACCGTGTCGGCGATGATGAGAGAGGGTTTGCCCTTTTCGAAGGGGAGGCTCTCCAGGGTTTTGACGATGGTGGGATAGTCGTGGCCGTCTATGCGGCGGACCGACCAGCCGAAGGAAGCCCAGCGATCCTGGAGAGGTTCGTAATTCATTATTGAATCTGCTATACCGCCGATCTGGAGTCCGTTTTTGTCCACAATGGCGGTAAGATTGTCCAGCTTGTGATGGCTGGCGGCAGCGGCGGCTTCCCAATTGGAGCCTTCGGCCAGCTCGCCGTCGCCCATAATGGTATAGACCCGGGCTGAGGAAGCTGAAAGCTTTAAGCCCATGGCCATGCCGGCGGCGATGGAAAGCCCGTGTCCCAGCGACCCGGTATTGGCCTCAACCCCCGGCAGCTTGTCCATGCTCGGATGCCCGGGAATGTGCGAATCGAGTTCGCCGTAGCTGTCCATAATTTCTTTGGGGAAGTATCCCTTTTCCGCCAGCGCCGCGTAGAGAATCAGGCACTTGTGCCCGGCGGATAACACAAAGCGATCCCTGTCGGCCAGGTCAGGATTCTGGGGATCCAGTTTCATGAATTTGTAGTAGAGCACAGCGACAATGTCCGCCGCAGAGAGAGCTCCGCCCATGTGGCCAGTACCCGCGGCTTTTACCATGCGAAGTACGTTTTCCCTCAGCGCGAGGGCCTTGAACTTCAGCTCCAGTTCTTCTTGTTTGCTCAATGGCATGTTTGCTTCCTTATTTGCCCTGCTTGGCGGCGTAATCGACGATAGCCTGCACCTTGGGCTCGCTTCTGGTGCCGGGCTCCCATTCGGCGTCCAGCCAGATTTTTACCAGTGCCTTGGCCACATAGGGGCCCATAGTCTGCTGCCCCAGGGTAGCAACGTTGGTATTGTTGCTTTTGATCGCCCTTTCGGCGGAATAGGGGTCGGCCAGGAGGGCGGCGTAAACGCCCGGCACCTTATTGGCCGCTACGGACATTCCTATACCCGTGCCGCAGACAAGAATACCCCTGTCGAATTTTCCGGACGCCACAGCCTCTCCAACCTTGAACGCTACGTTGGGATAGATGGGATCATCGCTTCCGAAATCCTCGAAGCTGTGACCTTCGGCCTTGAGCAGTTCCTTGATTGTCTCTTTGAGCTCGGCGGCGTTTGGATCGCATCCGACGGCTACCTTCCATTTCTTTGTCGCCATGGTCGTTACTCCTTACGAAAAAATATATGGGAAGCCGCCGTCTAACGATCGGCGTGCTGGGCTTCCTGGGGATTTCGGGTCGCGGAGCGAAGATTTTCGCCTGGCCCCCTTTTCAACCCCATACAAACATGTATATACATAATAGTAAGAATAATCGTACTATGCAAGGAACCCCCGACCGCTTACAGCGTTTTACCGTGGTATTCGGTCGGTTTTAACCTAGAATTGTCCCTGCCAGAGGAGGATGAGCCATGACTACGGCCCCACAGGAGAGAGAAGCCTCCAACGAAATACACGCACTCAACAGAGCAGGGCCTAAGCCGCTCTACGCCCAGCTGGAGGAGATCATCAGGGCTGACATAAGAGACGGCAGATTGGCGCACCACGAGGCGATTCCTTCGGAAAATGAGCTGAGCAGGCTCTACGAGCTAAGCCGCATGACTGTTCGGGGCGTCATAACCCGTCTTGTCAACGAAGGGCTACTCTATAGGGTTCCCGGCAAAGGAACCTTCGTAGCAGAGCCTAAGATAATGACTGGCCCTCTTTCCCAGAAGGGCATACGTGAGCAATTGGAGGCTCAGGGCTACGAAACAGGCACGACCATGCTGGATAAGCGGGTGGAGCGGGCGGATCAGAGTATTTCAGAAGGCTTAAGCCTTCCGCTCGGCAGCCCGGTGTACAGGCTAGAACGTCTACGCTACGCCAACGGAGAGCCTCTGGCCTTAGAGCGTTCCTATATTCCCGAGGAACTCTGCGAAGATTTTTTCCAGCAAAACCTAGATAAGGAACCCCTCTGCAATATTCTGGAAAAGCGCTATTCCATTGTGGCCACCCACGGAGTCGAGACTCTCGAGAGCTGTCAGGCTTCGATGGAGGAAGCTAAACTCTTGAAGGTGCCGAAAGGTTCGGCGCTTTTATTGCTTCACTATACGCTCTTTTCCCAGACCGGCGCTCCCTTTGAGTTTACTCAGGTCGTATTCCGGGGAGACCGCTTCAAACTACGCTTTGCTTTCAGCCGCTGATCGCGGTAAGCCGCCGCCAGAGCCTGACCATAGACAGGATTTAACCGCCGGCGGGGCTTAGAAGGCCGATAAGTAACAGCGCCTGGGCTTTCCCCGGCTCGTTGTGGAGCAGCATAGAGGCTTTTTCATCGCGCTTTTACCTATCACGAATGAAAAATAAAAGAATCATATTGACGACTTGTCTTTTCCGTGTTATATCTGTATATACATGTTGAAATGGGTGAGGCTGAAAAAACCGAACCCCCAATGTCGAAGCAAATAGCGCGTCGGAATGGCCGCTGGAAGCGGTTTTCTAAGCGTAAAGGAGAAAAAGATGACGGATACTATCGTCAAGACAACGGTCAAAGCCATGCTCGCGGGCGGGGCAGTCTCTATCGTTAAGGCTGACGAAGCCTATGTGCGCCGGGTTCTGGACAAGAGCATAGATATGGACACCCTCTTCGGATTTGAAGGCATGGTAAAGCATCTGGGCGTGACCCCGGAGTTCAAGGAAGTCATCGACTATTTCAAGGTTCCCGAGGGCAAAACTCCCGCGGGTTTCCGGATCGAATACGCCTACCAGGGCGACGGGCTTCTCTGCGCCGACCTTGTACGGGATATCTCCTATGGCGAGAACGGAGAGCTGCGGCCCACCAATGTCCTCTTCTCCGCCGACAGCGCCAACCCCTACGAAGTAGCCCCCTTGAAGGGTCTCATCGCAAACCTCACCTGCAACCCCGGCATTATCTACGACCTTTTCATAAACAATCCCAAGGCTAACGTGGGCAACAAGTTCAAGACCCGGGAGGAGGTCATGCAGGAGCTGGGCAACGTCCTCGGCCCCGGCGTGGATATCTCCGTCGAGCTGAACAATCCCTGGGCTTCAGAGTCGGAGATCCTGGAGGAAGCAGCCCTCTTCCGCGAGATGCTCTCCAAGCACAGAGTGGTTATCAAGGTGCCCCACACCGGCCCGGTCAATGGCCAGAACGTGGGCGAGCTTTTAAAAGGCGACAAGAAATTCCAGCGCCGCTGGGACGAGGGTAATACCGCCGATTTTGTCCACGGCCACAATCTTGCCCTCCTTTTAAAGGAGCACGGCTACAGGATCAACTTCACCCTCATGTTCGAGCCCTACCAGACCGCCCTGGCTCTCCAGGCCAAGCCCTACTTCATCAATAGCTTTATCCGCCACAGACTGGTGGTGAGCCAGCTGATAACCGACCTCTTGGCCAAATATAGGGCCGACAAGAAGGACGAACACCTGGTAGCCCTGCGCAGCCTCCTGATCGAACGGGACTACCTGGCCCCCACTGATGCCACCATGGATCTGGGCAAGGTGCTGGAGCGCGCCAGCCTGATTGAAGAATACAGGCAGTTCACCAAGCCCGAAGGTTCTGACGGACTGGACGCCGTGCGCCACAACCTCAGGGTGCTGCGCCAGGCCAACCTCTCCGACACCAGGCTGATCATCTGCTCCATGGAAGGCGACAAAAACTATCCGGACATCGACAATCTCCTGGCCGAGCCCGAGTTCCTGGATATGACCCGAAGGGTGGTTGTCACCACCGAGCCGGCTTACCTGGTGAAGTGGACCACCACGCCCCAGGTAGTCACCTATCAGCGCAGGTTTATGAACGCCGCCAGCACGGCGAAATAACTCCGCCGGGCACGAAAACTGCCGCAACGGCGCATCTGACACCGATAACCGTACCGCTATAGCGGAAAAAGGGCAGCTCCATCGCGAGCTGTCCTTTTTTTGCGCCCATGTAATAGCCTACCTACATCCACCGAGTGCTCAGGCTTGTAGTAATGTGAAAAGAGGCCGCCGGGGAGAAACTCCCCGGCGGCCTCTTCGTGCTCGCGAACGTGGCTGCTACTCTTTCTACCGGGGCGGCCCGTAGATCACGTAGTAGACGGTTCTGCCATCGAAGCTGTTGATGATCTCGTGCTCCTCGGTGGGCATGATGAGAATGGCCATGCCGGGGGTGAGGGCGTGGGATTCCTTGTCGTTACGCACTTCCAGGGAGCCTTCGGTCACCATGAGCACGTGTTCCGAGTGGGGGTGGGAGTGGAGCTGGCCGTGGCCGCCCTTTTCCATCAAAGCATGGTGAAAAGTGAGGTGCTTTGTTCCGTCCTTCTCGGTGAAGATGTCCTTGTGGTAAAGGCCTTCCCTATCCTTGACCTTGACCGAGGGAATATCAGGGATGTTCACTGTCTTCATAAAGACTCCTTATGGATTTTTTCGTATAAAACTGAGCCAATTTTAAAAAGCCTCAACTAATAATCGATTCTGGAATCCCGATCTATGTCGCCGCCAGGCCACGCTCGTTACCGCGTTTCCAATAGCTATAGGCAAGCACCACTAGAAAAATGGCAAGTCCAACGAGATCCGTGATTATCTCTGGGGTGGCCAGAAGGATGGTGGCTGCCAAGCACAGCACCCTGGCGCTCCAATGCAGCCTGCGCAGGAGCCAGCCTTGAACAGTCGCTGCGAGGGCTATTGTAGCGAATCCGTAGCTGAGCACTACCTCGGCGATCTCAAAGAATCCATAGCCTACGATTAAGATCTGGGGCACATATACAAAGGCGAAAGGCATGAGATACATGAAAATACCCAGCATGAACGAATGCAAGCCTGTCTTCATGGGATTGCCACCGGAAATGCTGGAGGCTGCAAATGCTGCCACACAAACAGGGGGTGTCAAATTTGAGGACATGGAGAGCCAGAAGCAGAGGAGATGCGCGTTCACCGGAGCTACTCCTGCCATTATAAGGGAAGGCGCTGCCAAGATCGATAAAATGATGTAGGAAGCGGTGATGGTGGTACCCATGCCAATGATCGTAGCGATGAGCATGACCATAAGGATCATCAGGAAAAGGTTGTTGCCTGCCACCGAGACAAGGACCGATGAGAACTTGAGGCCCAGGCCAGTCATGGTCATACCGGCCATCACCAGGCCGAGAGTTCCTGCGGTGGAACCGACTACCAGTGAGCTGGTGCCTGCGGTTTCCAGGGACTGGATGAACTTTTTAGGTGTCAGCTTATCCTGGGGGGCTCCGAAGAGGATATTGCACACTACAACGAAAATCGAACCGCCGAAGGCAATGACTGCCGGGGAATATCCCATGGCGATCAGAACACCGACTACCACAATGGTAAGGGCGAAGTACCAGCCCCGCTTGAGCACTGCCCTGGTACTAGGCACTTCTGCTGCTTCCAAGCCTTTAAGCCCGGAGTTCCTTGCCTGGAAATAGACTTGAAGGCCAATGGAGAGGTAATAGAGCAGGGCAGGTAGAACCGCCATGATCATGATGGTTCCGTAAGGCGTTTCGGTGATGGTGGCCAGTACAAAGGCCGCCGCGCCCATAACCGGGGGCAGGAAGCTGCCGCCGGTAGATGCCGCCGCCTCTACCGCACCGGAGAACTCTTTGGAATAGCCTACCTTCTTCATCATGGGAATGGTAAAGGTGCCGGTGGCGACGACATTAGCTACTGGGCTTCCTGAAATAGAGCCGAAAATAGCCGAGCCGATAACCGAAATGAGAGCCGGGCCTCCAGGCACCTTGCCCGCCACGGAAGACGCCAGGTCGATGAAGAAATCGCCGGCTCCCGAGGTCTGTAAAAAGGCGCCGAATACCAAAAAAGGCATAACGTAGCTTGCGTACACCGCTACGATGGTGCCGAAAATACCGTCTATAAAGTAATTGTACTCTACAAGGCGGGATAGGCTTACTCCCCCGTGCTGGAAAATACCGGGCAGAATGGGGCCGAAGTAAACCTGGGCTAGCATGAGGGCGCCTAGAATGGTGAGTGTATAGCCCATGGTTCGGCGGGTTACTTCCAAAGAGAGGATAATCATTACCGCCCCAAAGATGATGTCCAGGTTATTGGGGAGGCCGACGCGCCGGGCAGCGTAGGTGGGGTATTGGAAGATCCAATAGAGGATAGCTGCGGCCGAAAGCAGAAGAAGCAGGAAATCCAGACCGTAGAGGAGCTTGGAATTAGGCTTTTTCTGAGCTGCGGGATACATCAGGAAGCAAAGCATGAAGGTGAAGAGCATATAGAGGCCTCGATGGGCTTCGCTGCTCGTTATGCCGAATCCTGAGGTGATAAAATAATAGAGCCCAAAAAGCGCCGCTATTATAGTAATGGGCTTTTTTAGGAACTCGACCTGGGGTCGGGTTTTCATTAGGTTCCCCTTGTTTTAGTACAGCCCCGGTTCACTCGAACCAGGGGGCTGTCTTTGGATGTAGTCTCAATGCTGGTGTTGATTATTCAGCTTAAAAGAAAGCAGGGGCTTTTCGTGAAAAAAGCCCCTTTGCCTGGATCAACGATTAGGGATGGGCCTTCCAATAGTCTTCGGCCGCTGGATGATAGGGGATTTCCATTGACTTTACGCCGGAGGCGTTGTTGCGGATGCCCTTGAATTGGGGATGTACGCTCTCAAGATACTTCCTGCCTTCGGGACTCAAGATGATTTCCATGACCTTGGCAGCTACGTCGTAGGGCATGTTCTTGTTCGCGGCGAGATAAACCGAGAAGTAGAAGCAGGGAACGGCTTCGGTCTGGCCCTTGTAGACATTGGCGGGCATAACACCTGGATCATAGTAGCGGTTGGCTGCGGTCACCTTGTCTAGATCACTCTTGCTGAAGGGAATGACATAGATCTCCTTGGACATGGCCAGTTCGGTAAGACCGGCGGAGGGGTGTCCGCTCATGCCCACGGCGTCGACATTGCCATCCTGGAGAGCCCGGGCGGCGTCGGCGAAGGCGAGTTCGCTTTCCTTAACCTTGATGCCGAGGGCGGCGAAGGTGCGGCGGGAATTGTCGCTTGAGCCCGATCCGGGGGAACCGAGGACTACCTTTTTGCCTTCGAGATCCTGGAGGGTCTTGATATTCTTGCTCTTCAGAGTGACGAAGTAGTGGGAGCTGCCATAGAGTTCCATGAGAACCCGGATATTATCCGAGGGGCGCCCATCCATGATGCCTTTACCATTCTTGGCTTCCCACATGTGGGAGGAATAGGTGAGGGTAATGTCGGCTTGATTAAGGGCTAGGCGCCTGGTGTTCTCCACCGAACCGCCGGAACCGATCATATCGAAGCGGATTTCCGGGGGTAGCTTGTCGTTTAAAAGCTGAACGATGCCGCCTGCCATGGTGTACCATGTGCCGCCGGGATTGGATCCCGAGAACGAGTAGCGCTTGACGGCCTGGGCCTGGGTGAACGATATAACCAGGGCCAGCAGAACAAGAACAGTGAAGAGTTTTTTCTTCATGATTCTGTCTCCTTAAATGTTGGACTGTAGGACAGAAGGATGATAACACGTGTATATATATCAGGCAAGTGAAAAAAATTGTTATTTAATCAAGGAAACAGGTTGTTCTATTAAATAGATTTAGCTGTCTCAACGGTTGCGGTCGTTGACTCCCTTTATTCTGGGCATGGGGCCGCGATACAGGCTCTTGTCGCCTCCAGCCTCATCAATGGAGTGCTGCATGTGAACGCGGATCTCTTCGGCAAAACGCAAGGCCTCATGGAGGTCGGCGATCAGTCTGCCCGTGGAGACGGGCGGCTGCACAGCCTTGAGTACATGCACTTCGGCCTTGGTTCTCAAACGGCCCAGGAATTTACGGCGCTTTATGACGGTGACCAGGGGCTGAACAGGAACGCCGTGGCGGATCGCGGCATAAAAGGCACCTGCTTTGAAATTCCTGATCTCCTGATTGAAAAGGAAGCACTCCCCCTCGGGGTAGAAATGGAGTTTCCCTCTAGCTTTCAGAGCCTGGGTCATGGCTTTTTCCATATCCAGCATTCTGTCATGGTCCGCGGGGATGGGAATGCCGCCTAAAAGGCGGACCAGGGTCCCCAGAACAGGGGTCAGGACTGTCTCTTCCAGCAGTGTATAATAGAGAAGCTTAGGCATGAGACTAAGCCCATGCAGAAGGGGGTCCAGGGGAATCGCGTGATTGCTCACATAGATGATAGACCCCTTGGGGGCTTTATAAAGGTTTTTTCGTCCAATGCTCCTGTAGCCATAGAGAATCTTGACTAGCGGCCAGCCAATAAGCCCGATAAACCAAGTTATTACCCATGAGATGGCGCGAAAGGGAGCTTTAGTGTTAATGAGCGCACCGCCCCGCTTGTATGCCATGGCTAGCGTACCATCCTTCCCTTCCATTCCACCGCTCTACCGGTGGAGAAGAGCCGCGCCGCTCTCCAGGCGGTGGAGAGGACATTTATCAAGAGTACGGGGTAGAAAAACGGAAGATACCAGGGAAGCCGCCTATCTAAAATGAGGAGTGTCCAGGCATCGAACATGAAAAGGCAGGAAAACCTGAAAATTTTCTGGGCTACTTCGAAGTCCGAGGGCAGCCACAGGGATGCCACGATGGGCAACAGAAGCACAATGGCTATTCCCGCTGTCGCGACGATAAGAATGCTTTTCTTTTTACCAAAGTAATCGTAGACATTTTTTGAAAAGCCTATGATGGCGCTGGAGTAATCCTCGTACATTCTGCAGGAGATGTGGTCTTTAAGGTCGGCGAAGAGAACCCTGCCTTTTTGGCGTTTTATCAGTCTGGCCATGTGGACATCCTCGGAGACCTTGTTTTTAAGGAGAAAAAAACCGCCGAGTTTGACCAGTACACTGCGTTTGAACAGCATTGACTGGCCGATGGCATGGGAAATGGCCGGGCTGCTGCTGTGGTGCACAAGGCCGATCGGGAGGGCAAACATTGAGAGCAGGTACATGGCTGGTACGACCAATGCTTCGCCCAGGCTTCCGATGCGCTGCTGCACATAGCCCGAGACCAGATCGCTGTTGAATTTACCTGCGAGGGCGAGGGAAAAACCAACGCTGTCTGGCTCGTGCAGGGTATCCGCGTCGGTGTAATACAGCCACTTGCCCCGGGCTGCCTCGAAAAGGACTTGCATGGCCTTGGGTTTACCGTACCAGCCGGGTTCGAGGCCCTTGCCGTGGATTACGCTGAGCTTTTCGGGCCAGGCGGAAGCGTAGCTGTCGAGGATGGCGGCGGTTTTGTCCGAGGAATCATCGTCGTAGACAATGATTTCCATAGGCTGGTAACGCTGGGCGAGGAGGGAATCCAGGCAGGCGGCGATGTCCTCTTCCTCGTCCCGGGCGGGAACGAGGACTGAGACAAGAGTACCAGTTTCCAAGGCTTCTGTCCTTGCGCTTTTACGCATCCACAGGCCGTTGATGGCGGTGAGGCAGAGGGCAAGAAGAGAAACGGCCAGGCAGAGCCAGGCGATAAAAGAGGCAATTTCAGGAAAACTCATCCGCCAGTCCTCTCCAGCTCGGTAAGGGCGTAGCTGTTATTCGGGTAAAGCTCCAAGGCAGCTTTAAACCACAGGGCTGCGTTTGTCTTGTCGCCCAACTTGGCATAGGCTGTACCGAAACAGGCTCTCAGGTCGAAAAGCTCGTCTTTTTCGAACCCTTCGGGGTGGTCGGCGATGAGTTTTTCAAGCACGGCTATGGCTTCCTTGGGATTGCCTCCGAAAATACCCGGCGGGTACGCCTTGGACGAGGCATAAATGATCGTTGCGGCTCGATGCCCGGGCTCCATTTCGAGGATCTGTTGAGTGTACCGGGGGATGAGGGGGCCGTTGCTGAGCAAAAAACCCATGCCCTTGAGAAGGCAGAGCTCGGAAAGCGGCCTGATAAGCGCCATAATTCCGGGTACGTGTTCGCCCGAGGCCATGGAAGCCCTGGCGTGCTCGACGGCGCTTTCAAAATTCAAGATAGCTTCCTTTTTTAAGCCGGCTTCGTTGAAGGCTCTTCCTGCCAAAAACTCTGTCCTTGCGAGGAGCAGAAAGCGGCCTGACTCTTCCAAAGTTTGGGCTGAAAGACTGTCCAAGGTTCGGACGATAAGGGCGGCTTGGGCTTTGATGCTTTCCGGTTCTTCGTTCATGTATACGGAGTCGCGAAGGGAATAGATCGCAGAGCTTATAGCGGGGTCCGTGGTCGCCGGCGGGGCTCTGCCTGCAGGGGCGTTTTCGGACTGCAGCAGGGTTCCCATATCGGGAAGAGCGAAAAGGCAGGAAGTCCCGCTCTGAAGAGCTAGATACAAAAGTATCACAAGGGACTTCCTCGAGAATTTCATACCTGTAGACTATGATACCCAGGGAGCATAGGTCAATCTCGTTGCGGGGTCTTTCAGCGAGCTGATCAGGCTTATGATTCTTTGGAGCGTAGGTTAATCAACGTTTCGAAGTACCGCGCTCGAATCGATCGAATCGAGGTGTTGCGAATCCCCGGTGGAGGAATTACAGTATGGGCTTGGAGGAAGCCCATGTGCGATACGCTCTTCTGTTCCCTGCGCGACAAAGGTTCCCCATCAAAAGCATTTTTTGGCAAGAATTCCGACCGTCATCCAACTGAAGCACAGAGTGTTTGTATCGTAAATCGGCGCCAGCCTTCTGACTCAAGCCTTTTTGGGGAGCGCCGGCTTCCGATTCCAGATGCGGGGTTTGCGTTTTTTCTTTCAAAACCTTCATGGATGCGCGGCGGGGAGATGGGGATCAATGAAAAGGGCGTCGCCATTGGCAACGAGGCTGTTTTTTCCCGTTTTAAGCGGGCAAAGGACGGAGTTTTGGGCATGGACATGCTACGGGCTGCCTTAGGCTCCGCCGCTACGGCCAAGGAAGGGCTGGATTTTCTCTGCAGCTTCGTGGAGACCTACGATCAGGGCGGCAATGGGGCGTATAAGGGTTCTTTATACTACGACAACAGCTTTATCATCGCCGACCCGAAAGAAGCCTACGTATTGGAAACCGCTGGGCGTCGCTGGGCATGGCGAACCGCCGAAAGGCGGGATGCGATTTCCAACGCCTATGCGATCGAGGAGGATTACAAGCGCCTGGATACCCAAACAAGGAAGGAGATAGCGCCGGTAAATGAGAGATCCGCCTGTTCCGACGAATCCGATCCGGGGCGGAAGGGCAGCAAGGAATCTTTCAAGGCGCATGTGGAAAGCCGTTTTTTTCTCCGTTTCACCAAGGGCGAGGTAAGAAGAAAGCTGTCGCTCGAGCTCCTGGGCGGGTTTTATAAGGATCTTGATAGTTCTGGGGGGGCTGCGGAAAGTACGGCCTCAAAACCTGCGCCGATTCTCGGTTTCCTGGACATTCTCCGATCCCATGGGGAATACGATCCGAGCAAGCCTGGTCGGCTACATATGGAAAGTCTTTGCATCCATCCTGGTGGCTTGCCCGCCACAGCCACTACGGCTTCGTTCGCGGTGGATTATCGAAGCGAAGATTCGGCAATCCTATGGTTTACCGGAACCTCCACGCCCTGCCTTTCGTTGTACAAGCCATTGCTTCTTTTTAAGGGCGAGTTTAAGCCGCTGTGGACGGACTACGATTATGGCGAAGGGGCCGAGGCATCGGAAGTCTACTGGCGGCGCTGGAGAAACTGGGAATATAATTCTAAAAGATTAAAGCGCGGCCAAGACGATGCGTATGCCACATCTTTGGGTCAGGCGCAGGAGGCGCTGGTCTTTATAGCCGAAAAAGCGTTATACGATTTAGAAGCTTCGAAAGAAGGCTCTTCTCTGCCCGTATTGAGACAGGAGGCGAAAGCGATAATTTCGGGATGGGAGAAGGATCTGGGGTTGTAAGACTCCGGGAGGGTTCAGATGGAGCCCAAGCGCAGAAATGTGCTTATTATTGCGCTCGGCATGGTTTCTTTTATTCTTGTTAGTTTTTTCGCATGGAGAGTGGTAGTAGCCTCGCGCCCCAGCGTTTCGGAGCGTTGGGCGCTCTATCTCGAAGAAATACAGCCTGAAAGTAAGCTGGTTATCCTTTCGTCTCAACAGCGATACACTGCCTCCAAGGAATTTACCACCAGATTGCTGGCTATTGTCAAAATCAACGCCTCAATAGAGTTATCCGCATGGGCCGATGTTTTCTATTACGTCGACGCTGAAGATCCGGGGAAATGGGACATAGACTGGGATAAAAAATCGCGCATTCTTTTTCTGTCCGCTCCCGAGCCCAATTGTCTGCCGCCGGCGGTGCGCACCGATACAATCGAAATAACCACCAAGGGCGAAAACTTGGTCAGCAATGCGGTTTTTAGGTTGAAAAATGAGGCTGAAACCATGAAGGACGATCTTTCGAAAGACCTTCTACGGCGGGCGAGAGAAACGTTGTCTGATTCTGAAATACAGGGAAAGCTAAAAGAGGGACTCGCCGGACTAGGATGTAAATTTTGTGCCAGCATACTTGGGGTCGAGCCTGAAGAAGTCGTTGTGCGATTTGCTCAAGACAAGGTTCCGGACAACGCAGAGCTTGCTTGGTGACTCACCGTGCCGGCGGGGTGGGATTAGGGCGAAAAAAGGGGCAGTCCAAGAAGAGAAAGTTTGAAAAGCGCCGCGCTTAATAGCGCGGCGCCGATGGAAAAGAAGCTCAATTTTTATCGCTGGGCTTCAGTGTTTTTTCGATTTTGGCCATTACCTCGGGGTTAAGCTTGTCTAGAACATTCAGAGCGCCTAAATTTTCTTTCAACTGATCGAGCTTGGATGCACCGGTAATCACCGAGCTTACCCGTGGGTTGTGGGCAGTCCAAGCCAGGGCTAGCTGGCTCAGGCTGCAGCCTAAGTCGGCGGCGATGGGCATAAGATTTTTAATGATGCGGTCGATATCGGCATTGGAGTATCGATCTTTAAGCCAGGAAAAGCCGGGCAGGGAGAGCCGTGAGCCTTCCGGAACTCCGTTTAGGTATTTTCCGGAGAGGAACCCCGAGGCTAGAGGACTGAAGGTGGTAAGACCAAGGCCTATGCTGTCATAGAGGCTTGCAAATTCTTTTTCAACCTTGTCCCGGACAAACATGTTGTAGTGGGGCTGTTCCATCTGGGGAAGATATAAATTCCGCTTGTCGGCGATTTTCCAAGCTTCCAATAGCTTGTCGGCGGGCCACTCGCTGGTACCCCAATACAGGGCTTTGCCCGCCGCCACGATATCGTTCATCGCGCGCACAGTTTCTTCTACTGGGGTATCGGGGTCTGGCCTATGGCAAAAAAGCAGATCTACATGGTCCAAGCCCAGGCGCTCTAGGCTGCCATCAATGGCTTCCATCAGGTACTTGCGGTTGAGTGTATTTTTTTCGTTGGGACCTTCGTGCAAGCCCCAATAGAGCTTTGTGGAGATGAGGTAAGAGCCTCTGCGTAGGCCTAGTTTCTTTATCGCAGCACCCATTATGGTCTCGGCTTTGCCGCCCGAGTAGGCCTGGGCGTTGTCAAAAAAGTTGACACCGTTGTCGTAGGCAAGTTTGAGCATTTCGGCGGATGCGTCGATATCCACCTGAGGGCCGTAGGTTATCCAGGAACCGAGGGAGAACACCGAGAGTTTGATGCCCGCGGAACCCAGTCTTCTATAGATCATTAATTTCCTCCTCTTGTTATTTGAATATGATGAAATTTAAATATACTAACAATCTACTAGGGAACGCCAGTGCTTGTTGCCCGATAATCCTACATACCTCCCTCCGTCCTTGACCTTCGCCAGGAAGGACCCCATGCTAGTCCCATGCGCTTTTTCCATATCTCTGATCTTCACCTGGGCAAGACCCTGCGGGGTTACGATCTATTGGACGATCAAGCTTTCATATTGGATTCGATTGTCGAAGTGATTTCCCAGCACAAACCCGACGGGCTCTTGATAGCCGGGGATATCTACGACAGAGCCGTGCCCCCGGTGGAGGCGGTGCAGCTTTTTGATCATTTTTTGGCCTCTGCCCGCCGAGCGGGAAAGGCGGGCATGGCGATAGTCGCCATTCCGGGCAACCACGATTCGGGTGGGAGACTGGGCTTTGGGGCTTCGCTCTTAGCCAAGGTGGGGCTTCATATAGCGGCGAGGGCGGACGCAGAGCCTGTGGTGCTTCAGAGTTCGGGCGGGGAGCGATGCGCGATCTGGGCGTTGCCTTTTTTAAATCAGGCCAACGCTCCCTGGGATGACTGGGCCAGGGATGCCCGGGAAGAACAGCATGTGCGTCAAGCCCAGAACTCCCAGAGTGCGGATGCCGTCGATGAGTCCCGAATCACTGGACCCAGGATACGGAGCCAGGAGGAAATGCTCGGGCTTGCCCTGGGACGAATCCAGCCGCACTTGGAGCGGAACGATCGCAACATAATCCTGGCCCATTGTTTTGCCGCCGGGTCCAAAGTCTCGGAGAGCGAGACAGGATTTGTCGGCGCCGCTGAACAGGTGGATGCCGGGCTTTTCGCCGATTTCGACTATACTGCCCTGGGGCATCTACACAGTTGCCAAAGCCCTGGTCCGGGAGTCTGGTACTCCGGCGCTCCTCTTGCCTTCGGGGTTGCTGAAGGTGAGGAGGAACGGGGTTATATCGAGGTAGATCTTGAAAAAGAAAAATGCCGAGTCGAGTTCAAGCCCCTTTCGCCCAAACGAAGAATCAGAAGAATCACCGGAAATTTCGACGAGCTGGTGGAGCGAGCAGTCGCTGATCCTGGACGGGAGGATTTTATCGAATTCCAGCTTCTGGATGATGAAGCGGTCCTGAATGCGGCGGAACGGCTCAAGACCTTCTATCCACGGCTTCTTGCGGTGCGGCAGCGAGCTTTTGAAGCGAGTCTGGGTGCCGAATCGGAGGGCGATGAGGAGGTCCTATCCCCGGAAATGCGGGGCGGCGATAGCCTGGAAGCGCTAAAGGCAGATTTTTGCGCTTTCTATAAAGAGCTCAAGGATTCGGAGCCTTCGGAAAATGAACTAGCCCTCTTCGAGGAACTGGCCAAGGAGGTAGCCGATGCGTCCAAGTAAGCTGAGCATCGAAAACTTCGGCCCGTATCGGCGAAAAACCTTTGTGGACTTTGCTTCGCTGGGTGAATTCTTTCTCATCTGCGGACCTACCGGCTCGGGAAAGTCCACAATCTTCGATGCAGTAACCTACGGTCTCTTTGGCCAGGCTCCTGGGGGAAGGCAGGGATTTGAGGCTGAGCTGGTTTCTGATTTCGCCCAGCCCGGTGAAAAACCCATAGTGGAGCTGGAGTTTTTTCTCTCCGGCAGCCTGTACAAGGTTATACGCCAGGCTCCTTATTCAAAACCTAAGCGAGGGGAGGGCTGGGTCGAAGTGCCCGCCGCGGCCAGTCTTTTTATTACCTCCCGGAGCTCGGAGTCGGGATGGAAGACCCTCTCAGACGGGGTGAGGCAGGTCAACAAGAAGGTGGCTGAGCTTATCGGCCTTAGCGCCGAGGAATTCAATAAGATAATCCTTTTACCCCAGGGGGAATTTCAAAAGTTTTTGGAGATGGATTCCACAAAGCGCAGCGAAGTGCTGGAAAAGCTATTTCCTGTTGATTTATACGAGCGGATCACCGAGTTAGCCAAACTTAAAACGCAAGCAGCCAAGAACGGTTTGTCTTCCCTGGATGCCGAGCTTGGGAGGCTGAAAGATGAACTGGGCGAGGAGCCAGAGACAGAGCTTTCGAAGTTGAAGGAAAATTATGGCGCCGTACGGCTGGCCGAGGCAGAGGCTGCGACGGGCTTGGGCGCGACGGAGCGCCGCCTTGAGCTAGTAACCAAAATTCAGGCTAAACAGGAGAAGGCAGAGCGTACCGCTAGGGTTGTGGAAGAGCTTCTGCACAGGGAGGAGGAGGAAAAATGCCGCCGCGCGAGGATTGAGTTGGCCAAGGCGGCGGCAGCCGTACAGCCCCTTTCCCGGGCTTTTTCCAGCGTCCAGTCCAAAACCGACGACCTGGCGAATCGCGCAAGGCTCCTTTCGGAAAAACTGGCTGAACTCAAGCTCAAGACCTCTGTCCATGAGGAAGGGGGTAAAAAAGCTGCTGCTCTGGAAGCGGAGCTGGTGGAAGATCGACGGAGGCTTTTTAGCCTCGAAAAGGCGCTTCAACTCTGGCGGCGGAGGTCCGACGCGGAGGAGAGCATGAAGAAGGCTCTGGGCGATGAAGCCGAATCGGCTCGGATTCTCGCGGAGGAACAAAAGCGCGTTGATGGGCTGAGGCAGAGGATAGAATCCCTGCGCCCGGCCGCTGGAGAGGAAGTTGCGTCCAGGGCGAGGGTAGAGGAGCTCCGGGAAGAGAAAGGACTGCTCTCGGCCCTCGAGGAAGAGGTTGGCCGGCGACTGAGGCTTTTGGAGGAAAAGGTTGGGCTCGACGCTGAAGGTAAGGTGCTCGGGGAAAACCGAGAGACTGCGGAAGCTCTCATTCACGAAACCGAGGCAAGGCTTTCTCGCTTGGAGACGGAAACCGCGCTTGAGGAAGCGGGGATTCTCGCGGCCACGCTTAAGCCCGGCCAGCCCTGTCCGGTCTGCGGGTCCTTGGTGCATCCAGCCCCGGCATTGGGCTGGGAGAAAAGTGAGCTGTCCTCGGTAAAGGAGCTGGAGGAGGTCCGAAAGGCGAGGATCGAGGCGGCGGCAGGCCTGGCTTCCCTTGATGCCACGCTGGCTTCGCTTGGCTCTCGAGTGGGAAAGCTTTGTAGGGAGATCGCTGATTCAGGGCGAGAAGCGGGACGCCGCGCCGCTAGTGTATCGAAGATTGTGGTGTCCTTTTTTCCAACTCTTACACCGGGTGCTTCGAATTTTAATCTTGGGCAGATCATGGAAGGCGCTGGGCTGGAAGAAACTCGTCGTTTCATGGAAGACATAAAGCTGTCCATGGAACGTCGGGCGAAGCTTCTCGCCAAAGCCCAGAAGAGCTTGCTCGACCTGGAACAACGCCGGGAACAACGGGAGGCCGAAGAGCAGGGGCTTTTCCAGACGCTGCAAAATCTGGAACTCCTACGTTCTCGGGCGGATGAAGACCGACGGGGCGTCGCGGTATGCCGAAATTCCCTGGCGGAGATCGAGAAAGAGTCGGGTTCGGAGGACCCGCGTCCCGCCTGGGAAGCCCTTGGTCTAGAAATAAAGGCCAAGGAAGGGAAACTTGAGCGGCTGAAAGCGGAGAAAAGGGCTTGGGAAGAGGAGCTGGCCAGGATAGGGACAAGGCTTGAGACTATTCTGGTGGAAGAAAAAACCGCTCGGCAGGAACTGGAAAAGGCAAAGCGGGAACTGACGACTGCCTTAGCGGACAAGGGGTTTCTTGGGGAAGGGGAGGGGGAATCTGAAGGCGTGGAGGGGACCGTGGCCGCCGCCCTCGCCGCGGTGGAGAATGCCATGCTTACCGCTTCTGCCCTGGTTGCTGAAGAAAGGGCGGCCTTGGACTATCGGGAGAGCCTGGCGGCGGCGAGGGCGGCGGCTGCTGCCGAGGCCGCCCAGCTTTCCGAGGAACGCAGGGCCTTGGGCGATGAGAGCATCGATCCGGAGGCGCTGAAGGGCTCGATAGAAAAGTTCCGCTCGGCACGGGACGATGCGCGCTCCCGGGGTGAAGAGCTGAGCCTACGGATCGATCGACTGGAAAAGGCCCTGTCCCGGCGCGCCGGCCTTACCGAGCAGCGTGCTAAGATGGACGAAGGCTCAAGGAGCCTCTACGGGCTCTCCGAGCTTTTGCGGGGAGAAATTTCCGGTAGAAGACTTCCGTTTAAAAATTTTGTGCTGGCCATGTACTTTAGGCAGGTAATCCGCCGAGCCTCCACCCATTTGTCTAAAATGTCCGAAGGCAGGTACTACCTGAAACCCGAGGAGGGCCAGGCTTCTGGCAGGGGGAGGATTGGGTTGGGCTTAAGGGTCCTGGACTCCTGGACGGGGCAGGATAGGCCCAGTGGCACGCTTTCGGGGGGGGAGAAGTTCCTCACCTCGATCAGCTTAGCCCTGGGCTTGGCTGATTCCTTACGAGAGCGGCGCGGAGCTGTGAGCCTGGAATCGGTGTTCATCGATGAGGGCTTCGGTTCATTGGACGAGGAATCCCTGGACAGGGCGATACGGGTGCTAGACCGAATCAGGGGATCGAGGGTCATCGGCATTGTATCGCATGTGCCCGAGCTAAAAGCGCGGATACCAGCCCGGATCGAAGTTGAAAAGGGCAGTACCGGCTCTAGTCTCAGGCAGTATTCCGGGCTTTCAGCCGGCAGATAGGTTACCGGCTATCTGCCAATCATTCCTTTACTGACCCCGACCAGATCCGCAAATAGAGGTCGTAGAGTTCTTCGTCCGTGTAGAGCCTGGGGCTCTGGCCTCTGCGTTTGTAGCCCTTGGCGTCGTCGAACACCTTGTCCCTAAGCGCTTCGTCCAGGCCTGTGGCCTTAAGGTTATGGGGAATGCCCAGGCTCGCCGCCAAGTTGGCTACCGCCTTTGCGGAATCCAAGGCGCTGATGGATGCCTTCCCTGTAAGTGCCCGGCCTATGGCTTCGATTCTGGATTCAGCTACGGGCACGTAGGATTGCATCATAAAGGGCAGAATAATGGCGTTGGCCAGGCCGTGGGCTAGGCCTCCCAGGGCTCCTGCGGCATGGGCGAAACCGTGGACCATGCCCAAGCCTGCCTGGGACAAGGCTATGCCCGCCAGGGTCGAAGCCCTGGCCATGGCTTCCCTGGCTGCGAGGTCTCCCCCATCAGTATAGGCCTTATGCAGGGTAGCCCCAATAAGCCGGATCGATTCCAGGCAGAAAATATCGGCCAGGGGATTGGCGCCGCTGCTCAAATATGCTTCGGCGGCGTGGGTAAGGGCATCCATGCCCGTGGCTGCGGTCAGGGCGCCCGGCATGGAGACCTGCAGGAGGGGATCCACTAGGGCGAGTCTGGGGAAGAGTGTGGTTCCCGCAGTTCCCTTTTTAGCCTTCTGCCCCCCAGCTTCCAGGCTGAATACCGCCGCGTTGGTCACCTCGGAGCCTGTGCCGGCCGTAGTCGGAATAGCAACCAGGGGAGGCAAGGGCTGGGTGAAGGCCAGACCGGTGCCTATAAAGTCCTCGACAAGCCGCCCTTCGGCGACCGATACCCCTATGCCCTTGGCGCAGTCCATGGGGCTGCCGCCTCCGAAAGCTAGGATTGAGTCGCAAGCTTCCTTCTTGAATAAAGCTACGCCTTTGGCCACCGTGGCGATGCTGGGATCAGCCTCGGCTTCGGCGAAATGGTAATAGCCTATGCCTTCGCTGTCTAAACCAGCCTTAATTGCTTTCAGTGGCTCCGAAACAGCGGTCTTGCCTGGACCAGTCACGATAAAAACCTTTTTAGCACCTAATGCGGCTAATTCTTTCGGCGCCAGATCGGCCGAACCTGTACCAAAGACTATTTTCGTGGGGGAATTGAAGGTGAACAACGATAGCTCCTGAATGTCTTTTAAAACTTGCCGGACCAGAGATTCCCTTGATCAAGCTTGGTTTACTATAACAGACAAGTACTCAGATTTGAAGCCGAAGGGCTGCGCCGCGGGGGAATACGGATTAAACGCGTTGCCAAGACGACAAAAACCTATCTCTTATTATCTGGCTCAAAGAAAATTGTTGCATTCCTAGTTTCATCGGTATATATTTCATTGAGTATCACCGAGTATCTTTTTTTAGGAGGCACTGATGAAAAAGAGTCTTTTTGTTGTTCTCGCACTTCTGGCCGTTTTTGCGGTCGGAGCGCAGGATCTCATCATCGCTAACGGAGCGGAACCCGCTTCACTCGACCCAGCCCTGATGACGGACACCACGTCCTCGAACATAGGCTTCGCCCTCAACGAGGGACTCATGGTCTATGACCCCCAGACCAGCAAGGGTATCCCTGCGATGGCGGAGAGTTATACCACCAGCCCTGATGGCACGGTTGTAACCTTCAAGATCCGCAAAAACGCGCTCTGGTCCGATGGGACCCCGGTCAAGGCCCAGGATTTCGTGTACGGATGGCTCCGCACGCTCAATCCCGAAACCGCTTCCGAATACGCCTATATGCTCACCATGGTCATCAAGGGAGCCGCTGCGTATAACGATGGCTCGGGACCCGCATCCGATGTCGGCGTCAAGGCGCTGGACGATAAGACCCTCGAGGTAAGCCTGGTCGGCCCCGCGGCCTACTTCCCCGACATGACCGCCCACCACGCTTTTGAGCCTGCTCCAAAATGGGCGATCGATAAGCATGGTTCCAACTGGACCAAACCGGGCAACTATGTGGGCACCGGCGCCTACATTCTTAAAGAGTGGAAGCCCCAGGACTACGTCCTCGTCGAGCGGAATCCCAAATACTGGGATGCCAAGAATGTCAAGCTCAAGAGCATTAAGTATCTGGCTTCCGATAACTCCACCACCAACTACAAGATGTACAAGGCCGGCGCCGTCGACTGGCAGGTGGGTATCACCGTCGACCTGATCGATGAGATCATGCTCCGTAAGGACTATCAGGTTTCGGCCAGGTTCGGCACCTATTATCTCTCGGTCAACAATACCAGAGCCCCCTTCGACAACGTCAATGTCCGCAAGGCTTTCGCCGCGGCTATCGACAAGACAACCCTCATCGACAAGGTGCTCAAGGGTGGACAGATTCCTACCGACGCATTCACCCCCGCCATGGTGGGCTATACCCCCCAGCCGGGCGTAGGCTATGACCCAGCCGCCGCCAAGAAATATCTGGCTGATGCCGGCTATCCCGACGGCAAGGGCTTCCCCCCCCTAACCTATATTTACAACACCAACGAAGGCCACAAGAAAATCGCCGAGTACATCCAGCAGCAACTCAAGGTCAACCTCGGAATAGACATCATCCTCCAGAACATGGAGTGGAACGCCTTCCTGGATATGCGCGCCAAACACGACTTCTTCTTCGTCCGCCATGGATGGATCGGTGACTATCTGGATCCGAACACCATGCTCGACCTCTTCATCACCGGCAGCGGAAACAACGACGGGCTGTATTCCAACCCGAAATTCGACGCCGCCATCCGGGCAGCCGTACTCGCCACCGGCGATGCGCGCATGAAGCTTCTTATGGAAGCCGAGAATCTGCTGCTAACCCAGGATCAGGCTTTCATCCCCATCTACCACTATTCGAACCAGGATATGATCGACACCGACAAATGGGGCGGCTGGTTCCCGAATCCTCTTGGCTATCACCCACCGAAGTTCATATATAAAAAGTAAGATTTCGGTCTAGTCGTAATTTCCAAGTGGAGGTATACTTCTTTCTTGGACGGGGAGGCGCTCCGGCGCCTCCCCGTTTTTTTGCTCCGATCAGCGGGACTACCATTAAAGCCGTTCGGCGGCACAGATTTTTCAAAACTAATCCGGTTTTTGAAAAATCCTCAGACTATCTTCAATTTGGAGGGTATGATGTCGAAGTACATCATCCGACGAGCGCTGAGCCTTATACCGACGATGTTTATTATTGTCACGCTCAGTTTTTTTCTGGTGCGGTTCGCGCCCGGTGGTCCTTTTTCCAGCGAGAAAAAGGTAACTGAACAGGTGCTCCAAAACCTGCTTAAGAAATACCACATGGACGAACCGCTGGGCAAACAGTACCTGCGGTATCTGGGTGATGTGCTCAGGGGCGATTTTGGCCCTTCGTTCCGCTACAGGGACAGCACGGTAAACCAGCTTATCTCGCAGACCCTACCCAATTCCATGTTGCTCGGCTCCATAGCGCTGAGCATGGCTTTATTCGCAGGCATCAGTGTAGGCATTATTTCCGCCTTAAAACAGAATCGATGGCAAGACTACTTGGCAATGTCATTTGCAGTAGTAGGCATTTCGATACCCTTGTTCGTAATAGGACCTATACTCCAGCTCATACTGGGACTCAAGCTGCGATGGTTGCCGATCTCGGGATGGATAACCAGCCGGGATGGACTGAAGACCCTCATCCTGCCCGCCCTTACCTTATCCTTCCCTTATTTTGCCTATATCGCCCGGCTCTCCCGGGCGAGCATTCTCGAAGTGCTTAGGTCCGACTACGTGCGGACCGCCAGGGCTAAAGGTCTTTCCGAGAGGGTCGTGATTGGGAAACATGTACTCAAGGGAGGGCTTCTTCCTGTCGTGTCCTACCTGGGGCCGGCGTTTTCAGGCATAATCACCGGATCCCTGGTGGTCGAATCGGTTTTTGCCATTCCCGGTATCGGCCGCGTCTTCGTCCAGTCGGCGCTCAACAGGGATTACACCCTGATCATGGGTGAAGTGATCATGTATTCACTTATCCTGGTGACCATGAACTTCGTCGTCGACATTGTGTACGGGTTCCTCGACCCGCGTATTTCGTACAAGTGAGGAGGAGCCGTATATGTCACAGAATTTAAATAGTGCTGTAAACGAATTCAATCAGGAGATGAAGCCCGTATCGCTCTGGGCTGATGCGTGGAAGCGCCTGCGGCGCAACAAAATGGCTCTTGTCAGCCTTTGGATTGTGGGATTCTATGCCCTGGTTGCCATCGCCGCCCCTCTTATTCCCCTGCACGATTATAGAACTCAAACCCTGAGCCACACCAACTTGAGGCCATCGTTCAAACCGGCGGGGCAGATCGCCCTAGAGGCAGTGGAAGCCCAGGCTATCCTGCTCCAGGAAAGGGTGGACGCGGGCGTCGAGTCGCTCAAGCCCAACCTCGAGCGAACCCTCAGGGAAGTCGAATCGCTTAAAGCCGCCCTTGATACCGATCCAGCCAGCAAGAATGTCTACATTTTCGGC
Organism: Spirochaetaceae bacterium UBA6076; assembly: GCA_002428725.1. GTDB lineage: Bacteria > Spirochaetota > Spirochaetia > Treponematales > Rectinemataceae > UBA2256. The sequence continues at coordinate 44,058 of DIXQ01000015.1, forward strand.
ACCGATTATCTTGGACGGGACATGCTAGCCAAGACTATCTATGGGGCGAGAATTTCCATGATGGTAGGCCTTATCGGCACCTTCACGGCGGTCCTTGTCGGTGTAATTATTGGAGCCATATCAGGCTACATAGGCGGCTGGCTGGACAATCTGTTGATGCGCTTCGTGGACATTATGTATGGCCTGCCCTATATGCTCATCGTCATTATCCTGATGGCGCTTTTCAGAAAAGAAGGACAGAGCTCCATCGTCATCCTTTTCGTGGGGATAGCCCTCGTGTCCTGGCTTACCATCGCCCGGGTAGTCCGCGGACAGATAATCAGCCTTAAGAACTCAGAGTTCGTGGAAGCGGCGCGATCCATGGGCGCGGGAACGGGAAGGATCATCTTCCGCCATCTGCTGCCCAACGCCCTGGGCATCATCATAATCTTTACAAGCCTTTCCCTGCCCAGCTTTATAATGAGCGAATCCTTTCTTTCCTTCCTTGGCTTGGGCGTATCGGCTCCCCTCTCTTCCTGGGGCTCCCTGGTCAGCGAGGGCGCGAATACGATGGAACTCTATCCCTGGCAGCTTCTTGCGCCGGCGATTGAAATGACCATCTTCCTGTTCTGCATGAACTTCCTGGGTGATGGCCTTAGGGACGCCCTGGATCCGCAGAGCAAGAACCGAACCTGAGCAAGGAGCAGCGAAACCATGACCAATGAAGTCATTTTACAGGTTAAAGACCTACGAACCTATTTTACCGTTGACGAGGGTTTGGTAAAGGCAGTCGATGGCGTCAGTTTCGACCTCCATAAAGGCGAGACTCTGGGAATAGTTGGAGAGTCGGGCTCGGGCAAGAGCGTCACCAATCTTTCGATCATCAATCTCATACCCATGCCTCCCGGCAAGATAGCCGGAGGCCAAGTCCTTTTCCATGGCAAAGATCTTCTCACCCTGCCCCAAGCCGAGATACGTCAGATTAGGGGCAATAAGATTTCCATGATCTTCCAGGATCCGATGACATCCCTCAATCCTTTTCTGAAGGTATCGACTCAGATGATAGAGACGATTGTCCTCCACCAGAAACTGGATAAGGATGCGGCCAAGCAAAAGGCTATAGAGATGCTCAAGCTCGCGGGCATTCCTGCCCCGGAAAAGCGTATCGATCAGTATCCGCATCAGTTTTCCGGTGGAATGCGCCAGCGTGTGATGATCGCCATGAGCCTTTCCTGCAATCCCGAGATCCTCATCGCCGACGAGCCCACGAGCGCCCTGGATGTCACTATCCAGGCACAGATCCTCGAGATCATGCAGGAGCTCACCAAGAGGCTTGGCACCGCGGTTATTCTAATCACCCATTCTTTGGGCGTCGTGGCAGGCATGTGTGACACGCTCTGCGTCATGTACGCAGGGCGCATCGTGGAGCGCGGTCCTACGGATGTGATTTTCGAGAATCCGAAGCACCCTTATACCCAAGGTCTTATACGCTCAGTCCCCCGCCTGGATATGGAAAACTCCCAGCGACTCTACTCCATCCAAGGCCAGCCGCCCAATGTCATCGATCTGCCCGACTGCTGCCCCTTCTATCCTCGCTGCGAAAAGGCGATGGACATATGCAAGAAAAAATATCCTACGACAGCAAACTTCGAGCAGGGCAGGGCTGTTTCCTGCTGGCTTTATTCGGGGGCTAAGGATGAATAAAACAGATTTGCTTCTAGACGTACGTAACTTAAAAATGCATTTTCCCGTGAAAAGCGGTTTTTTATCGAAAGAGAAAAACTATATCTACGCCGTGGATGGTGTGGATTTTTCTATTAAGCGGGGCGAAACTTTGGGCTTGGTCGGCGAGTCCGGCTGCGGCAAATCCACCACGGCCAGGGCTATTTCACAGCTGTACAAGCCCACCGGAGGTGAGGTTTTCTTGAAGGGCAAGGACCTGATGAAGGCATCGGCGAGTGAGCTTATGGAAGCCCGGAAGAACATGCAGATGGTATTCCAGGATCCCTATGCCTCTTTAAACCCCCGCATGACCTCAGGCGATATAATCGCCGAACCGATCCGGATATTCCAGAAACGCGGGCTTGTAAACATGGGCAAGGATGCCACGAACGAGCGGGTGGAGCAGCTTATGGAAAGGGTGGGTCTCTCCCGTTTTTTCAAGAACCGCTATCCCCACGAGTTCTCAGGCGGCCAGCGCCAGCGCATAGGCATTGCCCGCGCCCTGGCCCTCCAGCCCGAGCTAATCCTCTGCGATGAGCCGGTCTCGGCACTGGATGTGTCCATCCAGTCCCAGATACTCAACCTCTTCAAGGACCTGCAACAGGAATTCGGTCTTACCTATCTTTTTATTGCCCACGATCTAGCGGTCATCAAGTATATTTCCGATCGGGTGGCGGTTATGTACCTGGGGTTAATTGTGGAAATTTCCGGTGCGAAGGACCTGTACAAGAATCCTAAGCATCCCTATACCCAAGCCCTCTTGTCCGCGGCGCCCATACCCGATCCCAAGGTCGAAGCCCAGCGCAGGCGCATCATCCTCACCGGCGACGTGCCTTCGCCGGACAAGCAGCGGCCGGGCTGCTATTTCTACGACCGCTGCTCCAAGCGCATGGATGTCTGCAAGGTTCAGCGGCCAAAGCTCAAGGAAACCGAGGACGGCCATCAGGTGGCCTGCTTTCTCTACCACAAGCCGGAGTGATGCCGAAAGCTTAGGTTTTGTTGTTGTTCATACAGCGAAGGGGCCGTCCTGCACGTGGACGGCCCCTTTTTTTAAGTGCGCCCGGTAGGGCGCTTACACTAGGAGGTGTGGCGGATAACGCCAAGTCCTCTACAAACCCGACAGGGGGAATTGTTAGCGACCGGCAAGGGTGTCGAGGGCGACCTCGAATCTGAAGAAAGCCGTAGCAAAACGCGGGCCCGACGAACAGAAACCACATACGAGGCAGCCACAGCGGACAAGGGGGCATAAATACCTGAAGTCCACCCGTGAAGGACCGAACGAAGTCGAAACGGCGAAGGCCGAAGTCTCGATGACGGAGGAGACGCAGCGCAGTATGGCTGAAATGCCCGAACCCGACGCGGGAGGACAAGGACCAAATCCCCAGAGTACCGCAGTTGGTGCGTCAAACGTCGCGACGAACGAGGGGACCCCGAGCCGGCCCATCGTGGTAACGATGGAGGAGGTCGAGCCAGAATTTTCGGATTCGAGCTATGGATTTCGGCGAGGACGAAGCACGCACCAGGCGATAGTGCAAGCACAGGAGTATGTGCGGCAGGGGTACGACTGGGTAGTGGATATAGACCTGGAGAAGTTCTTTGACACGGTGAATCATGACATACTCATGGCAAGGATAGCAAAGAAAGTTGCGGATAAGCGGATACTGAAACTACTACGAGCCTACCTTCAGGCGGGGATAAGGAAGAGGCCGCTCAGTGGCGAAAACCATTGAAGCGCTCAACCCAATACTGCGAGGGTGGGCTAATTATTACAGAATCTGTGAAGTGACCAGTGTGTTTAAGGACCTCGATGGGTGGATCAGGCGAAAACTGCGATGTATCCTATGGCGACAATGGAAGCGGGGGAAAACCCGCTTTCGTTACCTCGTTCGGTATGGCCTTGACCATGAAACAGCGCAATGCAGCGCGTCAAATGGGCGGGGTCCGTGGTGGAACGCGGGAGCTTCGCACATGAATAAAGCCTTACCCGTAACGCGTTTTCAGCAGTGGGGGCTTGTTTCCCTCCTTACTATTGTGTCATGTAAGGGTAATTGATTTCGAACCGCCGTATACGGAACCGTACGTACGGTGGTGTGAGAGGTCGGGGGGCTTATGCCCCCCTCCTACTTGATAAGCCGACGTGGGTAAGGTAAGCGATATCGACGCTATGTTCCAGACCTTTTCTCGCACTTTCGGATCTATCGACGTACTTATAAACAACGCGGGCGTCAGCGTGTTCGGCCCCTTCCTTAAAGTCACCGAGGAAGCGTGGGATACGATCACTTCTATAGACTGGAAGGGGACGTATTTCTGCGCCCAGCGGGCGGCGAGGAACATGGTCGAGCACGCGTGTAAAGGCGTAATACTCAATGTCGCCTCGAATCACAAGGATGGATGCTGGCCGACGGCGAGCGTCTACGGGCCTACCAAGGCGGCGATCGCGAAATTCACTAAGAATGCGGCGCTGGAGCTGGCCCCGTACGGTATTCGTGTCGTCGCAATCGCTCCCGGTTATACGGATGTAGGCTGGCCGATAGGGGATCCAATCCACGATGCGAAGGACAAGATTCCCCTCAAGCGCTTTGCCACGCCCGAGGAAATCGCTAATGTGGTCTGCGCGCTCGTTTCAGAAGAATTCGCGTACATGACAGGCTCCTGCCTTGATATAGACGGGGGCGCTCTGCTTCCCGTGATCACCGAAAACGATCTTTCCCATTCCTGGTCCTCGGTGACTAAAAGCTAAACGAATCGTCCGGGCTTTGGAGGAATATCCTTGAAGATCACCAATATCGAAATTTTTCATGTCAAGCCGAGATGGACTTTTTTAAAGATATCCACCGACGAAGGTATTTGCGGCTGGGGCGAGCCTATGGTCGAAGGTCGCGCGCGTACGGTGGAAACGGCGATACTGGAGCATAAAGACTTCCTTCTTGGCCAGGATCCTCTGCGCATCGAATATCTGTGGCAGTCGATGTACCGGAACACCTTCTATCGCGGCGGCATTATTCTGGTCAGCGCGATAAGCGGTATCGAGCAGGCGTTATGGGATATAAAGGGCAAGTTCTATAACATGCCGGTCTACGAGATGCTCGGTGGCATGTACAGGGATAAGGTCCGGATATATGGACACTGTTGGGGCGCGACGACTGAGAAGATAATAGACCGCGCGCTGGAACGGAAGTCCAAGGGATTTACCGCCATCAAGGTACTTTTAGAGCCATTTTCCGAAAATCGGGGAGTTAAGAAGTATATAGAAGCACAGGTTAGGCGATTTTCCGAAATACGTAGCGCTGTGGGCGATGAAATGGACATCGCCATCGATTTTCACGGAAGGGTCAACCCTGACCTGGCTATTCAGATAATCAACGGTATAGAAACCGACCGGCCACTGTTTGTGGAGGAACCCTGCCTTCCCGAAAACACCGAAGCGATGGTGAGGATTGCCCGTTCGGTGAGAGTTCCGATTGCCACGGGCGAGCGACTGGTGACGAGATTTGGAATCCGTTCTCTTCTAGAGTCGGGCGTAATGGCCGTGATACAGCCGGATCTCTGCCACGCGGGCGGCATTTTCGAGGTCAGGAAAATGGCAGCAATGGCCGAAACCTATTACTGCAAGGTGGCTCCCCACAATCCTTTAGGTCCTGTCTCTCTGGCCGCCAATATCCAACTCGCGGCATGCACTCCCAACTTTCTCATCGCCGAGCATTTTGGAATGAAGGAAGAGTGGGACATTGGTCAGGGGTATCTGAAAAATCCATTTACCATCGAGGATGGATACATCCCATTACGCGCTTCTCCGGGCTTGGGTATAGAGATGAATGAGGAGATACTCGCTGAAAGAGGGTATGATGGTGCCTGGGATTCTCCGCGATTGTATGCCGAGGATGACGGTTCGATTATTGATTGGTGAGAGGGCTATTAGCGATTGAGGATGATCGAAATGAGCGATATAGCGATTGTCGGTTCCCAGACCTCAGGGGCAGGCGCGGGCATATCTGTCTATCCTTATTATGCTGAATCTGGAACATTCGGATCTCCTTCGATTCTTGAGGATACGGAGAATCCGTCCTTTTTAGCGCTGGACGCGGAAAATTCCCTTTTATACGCCGTTCAGGAACTGACCACCTTCATGGGGAAGCCCGGAGGGGGAATCGCGGCGTATTCGTTAAAACGAACGAGATCTAGTTCTTCCGATACTTTTGTTTTTTCCCGACTTGTCTTGAGAGGCTCGGTGGGCACCTATCCTTGTCATCTCGTTTTGAGTCCCCGCAAAAAAGCGCTTTATGTGTCCAATTATGGGGATGGGATCCTCACGGTCCATACGCTCGATGCGGAAGGCTGTCCCTCGGAAGCTGCGCAGGTGTTCCGCTACGCGGGAAAAGGTCCAAACACGGCAAGGCAGGAATGCGCCCACATTCATTCGCTGGTCCTGTCGCCGGATGGACGATTCGCGCTAGCCGCTGATCTAGGTAGAGACAGAATTATAGTATTTAGAATCGATTCCGATGATGATACGCTGGGGGGAACGCCTTTTGATGAGGTTCCCGTCGCACCAGGTTCCGGTCCCCGGCATTTCTCTTTTAGTCGCGATGGATGTTTCCTTTACGTGGTAGAAGAATTATCGAGCCAGATCACTGTGTTCTCCTGGGATGGGACGACGGGATCATTGCGTGAACTTCAGACGATCGATACCCTGCCCGAATCCTTTGAGGGAGATACCCTCGCGGCCGATATTCATATTCATCCAGATGGGGAATTTCTGTACTGCTCAAATCGCGGTCATGACAGCATTGCACTCTTCCACATCAACAAGGTTTCGGGACTGCTCACCCCGAAGTGGCACTTCCCCTGCGGAGGCTTCTGGCCTCGCAATTTTGCCATCGACCTTTCCGGGAAATTCCTTTTCGCGGCAAATCAAAAATCTAATTCCATTACCCGGTTCCGCATCGACCCCCGGTCGGGGAGTCTCAGTCCCGAGGGGGAAGCGCTGGCAACAGGCGAACCTATGTTCATCGCCTTTTCACGACTCAGGTGAAACCTTCGTCTCTTCCAGGTTCTCGTGTTCGAACATCGGTACGCCACAGGCTTCCGCCAAGGCTGATCCGGCCTTTTTTAGCCTGGAAGCCTTGCGGGCCGGCAGGCTGTCGATGAGGTATGCTCTGCCTTCTGTAGCATAGGCGATGAGGTGAATATAGGGTTTTATATGCCCCATCCCCAAAAATGATTTTATACCAGGGTCCGGCTTGTCCCTTCCCTCCATTATGGCATAGGCCCTGGCCTCTTCACTCCGTTCCTGCGCCGAGCCTTGGACGGTGCCCCGAGCGAAGGCTGAGAGCCGGAACCCTTTGAGCTCGGAAAAATCTACGCTCGTCGTTTTAACAAAGGGCCAAATTCCGCCGGAGTGCAGCAGTTGTTTTTCCTTCGTATCGGCGCCCCAGCGCTCTTCGTAAAGAAGTCCGAAAACAAGAAGCACCAGGATAATCCAGGCTACGATGCTGGGAGACCCGCCCGAAGAAATGAGCGCCACCACGATGGCTATGATCATGATGGCAGTGACGATGCGGTACCAGAGGGGGATACTATAGATGAGCCTCCCCGAGGGATCTTTTTTAAGCAGTAATGGTATTTCCACTTTGACAGGATAACAGGACCTTACAAGAATCGCAAGGAATCGTTGGATATAGGCACAGGGCCTTCCTAAGAGGGTGTTTTTCGTATTCTAATAAGGTTGTGCTTGTTTTTTAAAATTTTCCTCCACTGTTTTTAATGTTTTGTCAGGAGCGAAACGCTGAGTAAGGAAAAAGACGCAAAGACAGAGGATGCCAATGAGACGCTTAACCCTGTATCCTCTGGCAGGGAAGCCAGGCGGCTTTCCGCCCGTGGGGCTCTGGGCGCGGTTGATAAACTTGTCGAGGTGGCGCTGCGGCGCTATGCCATGATTGAAGAAGGCGACAGGATTCTCCTGGCGGTATCGGGAGGCAAGGACTCGATGGCCCTGGCCTGTGATTTGGGGGCTAAACGGCGCTGGTGGCCTGTCGGCTACGAACTTAAGGCTCTACACATTGCCACCGAATTCGGCGATCCCACCACACCGATAACTCTAGCATCTCTCTTGGGATCCTGGGATATTCCCTTCGAATCGATAACTATTTCGGTGCAAGGACGATTAAAAGCGGGCCGCTCGATGAATTGCTACTGGTGCTCCACTCAGCGTCGCACCGAGCTTATCCGCTACGCCATGGAACATGGCTTCAATAAGATAGCCCTAGGGCACCATCTGGACGACGCGGTGGAAACCCTGCTTATGAATATGCTCTACAAGGGCGAGATTGGGGGCATGCTTCCATTGCTGCGTTATAGAAAATACCCACTTTCGATTATCCGCCCCCTTATCCTTTGCGAGGAACGCCAGCTTGTGGAGTACGGAAAAGAAAAGGGGTACATGTCGACGGTCTGCAGCTGTGACTATGGCGGCGAGTCAAAACGGCGCGAGGTCCGCTCCAGAGTTGCCGTGCTCACGGGAAACTCAGGCAAAATAAAACGGAGGATCTTCGAATCGACGGGAAGGATAAACTACGAGTATCTGCCCGGCGGGCAGGCATATTCAGAAGGGCTGCCGAGCCCGGATCAGGAGGGCGAAGCTTAATCTTCGCCCCAATCCCCCTGGTCTTGGAGATTTTTATCCGTCTTGTCCCTAAGCCTGTCAAGGAGAATCCTAAAAGCAGCTCCTTCTTTTTTAAGCTCCCTGGAGCCCCGGGTGATCTTGCAGAGTGATAGGCCTAATTCCTCGGCTACCTTCCGCTGAGGTTTGCCCTCGGCCAGGCGTTTTACCAAAGCCCAGCGCTTGGCCATTTCGTCGGCCTCCGAGGGGGTGAAGAGGGAGTAGAGGAAGTTTTCGATAAGGTCCGCGTCGGCGCCTTCCATGGCGAGGGCTATCTCTCTCATGTTTCGGCGCATCAGTTCGGGATTCCGCAGCATGACACCACTATACTATAAAAGCTCGATTCGGGCGACCAGTAATTTTCCCAAACACTTCAAGCGACCACGGGGTTTTGGATTTATTTTATAATTATGGTTTGATATACTAAGCGTCAATTATGAAATGTATGCCGCTGTTTATCATCCTCATAACCGTGCTGGCGTTTCCTTCTTCTGCCCAGAGCAAAGGCTTGCAAGACGCGACGGTTCCAGAGACCTTACGCAGTATTCCGCTTCAGGCATTTGCTGAAATGTATGCCGACGCCGATCCTTCTATCGATGTTGAAGAGCTTGAAGACAACGGCAGCGCCCCGCTTTTTTCCCCCGCCGAGGGGCAGGTAATCTGGGTGGGGGCATCGCGGCCCGTGACTTGGCTCAGGTTTAAAATTCCCGAAGGGCTGCGGCCGGGCTCGGCCCAGGATGGGGCGGGGGAAAAAAGCGGGGCCGTATCGAGTAGCCCTTACCCGGAGTGGCTGTTGATCGTCAAACCGAGTTTTTCAATCATTCTCGACCATATAGACTTTTATGTCCCTAAGAGTGAAGGCGGCTTTGCCAATTTTTCCACCGGAGCCTTGCAAAAAGCCTTTCCCGGTGAATCGCTCTCCCGGTACTTTGTCTTCCAGCTTCCTCCAGCGGCTTATACGGATGAATATTGCTATCTCAGGCTTTCATCGGCCATCGATGTAAAGGTGGAGATCTTTCTCGAAACAAGTCTTTCTAGGGGAGCCCAGGACAAGAAGGATTTTCTGCTATATGGCGTTCTTTTCGGAGTTCTTGTGGCGATGCTATTGTACAGCCTGGCATTATTCTTTTCACTCAAAGATAAGAGCTATCTCTTTTACTCCATGTACATAATCTCCGCCGGTCTCTGGCTCTTCTTTCTCCAAGGATTCGCCAAGGCCATTTTTGGTCAGAATCCCGGAACCGATCAGATTATGCTCTGGTTTTGGGTGGGATCAATGCTCGTCTGGGGCTCTGTTTTCGTTGCCTACTTTCTCAGGCTCAAGGACGGCCTTGCCGCCTTGAACCGTCTTGTCCTTGTCCTAGGAACCCTGGGGGCTGTGGTATCCGTCGCCGGCTTGCTCAAATGGTACGATATTGCTTTTTCGCTTTCTCACTACCTGGGCATTATTCTTCCGATTCTTGGAACTGCTACTGCGCTTATACGGCTCATACAGGGTTTCCCTTCTTCCCTGTACTTTTTCATCGCGTGGGTATTTTTGGGAATTGGCGGGCTAGTTTTTGCGTTCATGGGGCTGAAATTGCTTCCGGTCAACTATTGGACGGTAAATTCCAGCGCTATCGGCGTCGCCCTGCAATCGGTTTTACTTTTAATGGCCCTCTCGGATCGATTCCGACGTATGGAGAGCGAGACTGAAAGGCTGGAAAAAATGCAGGCTAATTACGAAGCTCGCAATCTTACCGACGAGGCAACTGGCCTTCCAAATAAACGATTTCTCATGGCCGAGCTGGACGATCTTCTGGAAAAGGCCAAGCAAAACAAGACATTACTTTCGCTTCTTTTGGTCGATGTGGATAATTACCGTAGCCTTAGCGATTCCCTGGGAAGCACGAGGGCTGAAGATGTCATGGTCAGCCTAGCTTTTATAGCCAAGTCAAGCACCAGGGGAAATGACAGGGTATGCAGCCTAGGAGGAGACAGGCTGGCAGTGATTCTACCCAGCACGGGAGCCGAGGCAGCCCTCAAAGCGGCGGAACGGATCAGGGAACGATTTGCGCTGGAGGGCTTCCACAGTAAGGTCTCGGAAGGGCATACTAGCGATTCCTTAGCCATCACGGTTAGCATCGGCGTTGCCGAATCGACCAGGGAAGACAGCCGGGATTCCTTGTTGGATCGGAGCGATAGGGCTGTTAATGAGGCTAAGTCTCAAGGAAAGAACCGCAGCCTATACTTTAGGAGTAGTGCATGAATCCTGTTCTTGTGCGGATAGCCCTTTCCTTTTTTATCGCAGGCTTCTGGATAGCTTTTGCTACTGTTCTGGGTGAGCGTTTAGGCAGCCATAAGGCAGGGCTCATAGCCAACCTGCCTTCCAACATTCTCATCTCCATGCTTTTCATGGGCATAACTCGAGGTCCCGAATATGCGGCTGCCGCTACGGCCGGTGTTCCGATGGGTATGATGGTGGACAGTGTCTTTTTAGCGGTGTTTATTTTTTTACTCCGAAAGGGTGTTTGGGTAGCTCTTTCTCTGGGACTTGTCTTTTGGGCGCTTTTGGCCTTTGTTGTTATTGTACTATTACCGCCCATGGGAATTCTGGCTTCTTTGGCTGCCTATTTTGTGGTCTCAACCGGACTTTTCATTCTCGTTCATCGTTGGCTGGGAAGACCCAAGGTTGAAAAAAGCCTGTCACGCTTTCATGGAAGATCATCGCAATTCGAGCTTTCTTTGCCGGAAGCGTCGTCGCCGGCGCCGTTGCGATAGCCCAGGTAGCCCCGCCCTACATGACCGGCGTACTAGCCACCTTTCCTGCGGCGCTTACTTCCACCATGGTCATCATCAGCCTGAGTCAAGGAACGCTCTTTGCCCAGGCTACCGGCAAGATTCTATTACTCTCCTCCACAAATATAATCGTATACGCAGCCATGGTTTCTATTTTCTTTCCTCCCTTGGGGCCTTGGCTGGGCACGCTCATTTCCTTTGCAGGAGCCTTTGGTTTTATTCTAGTATTAGGAAAAATCTCAATCCGTTTCTGCTGATTTCTTACCATAATTTTCTTCAGGCGACACGAAAGCGTCGCCTGAAGGCTTCAAGCCCCTTCCTTTATCTCTCACAATGCAGTATATTTTTTTGCGAATCATTCGCAATATTTGGGAGATTTTTGATGAATAATCGATTCGGAAAGTATCCACACCGGACTTTACCATCCTTTGTTTTCTTAGCCCTATTCTTATCGTTAGGGCTTTCGGGCCTCTTTGCAGCGCCGCAGATTCCCACGGTGGCGGTGAGCATTCTGCCCCAAACTGAATTTGTGTCCAAGATCGCCGGTTCGACGGTCAAGGTGATAAGCCTCGTGGGTCCTGGAGATTCGCCGCATAATTACGAGCCGAGCCCTCGCCAGATGGCTGATTTGAGTCGCGCGTCGCTTTGGTTTACCATCGGCGTCGAATTCGAGACTGCCCTGTTGCCCAAGATTAAAGCCCTGTATCCGGGCTTGAAGATCGTGAACAGCGCCGAAGGGGTCAAATACCGGCAGCTGGAATCAGGACATGAAGATGATGAGGAGGACCACGCGCACGAGGAAGGGGGCTTGGATCCCCATATCTGGCTGGGCTTCGATGCCGTAAAGCTGCAGCTTGCCACGATCCTTCAGGGCCTTAAGGTTCTCATGCCTGAGCAAAAGGTTTTGTTCGAGGCAAATTACCGGGCTTACCTAGCGCAAATCGATCGGGCTTACACGGCGTTGAAAGAGGAGCTGGCTCCTTTGGAGGGCAGCAGTGTCCTGGTATACCATCCTTCGTTCGGGTACTTTCTTGATGCCTTTGGTATTCATCAAGAGGCGGTGGAGCTGGGAGGCAAGGAGCCGACGCAGAAAACCCTTGCGGCGTTGATTAAAAGGGCGAAAGAAGAAGGGGTGAAGACAATTTTTGTGCAAAAGCAGTTTTCAAGCGCAGCGGCGCGAACCGTGGCTTCAGCCATCGGCGGCGTCGTGGCTGAGATCGATCCCCTTGCTCCGGCTTGGCTCGACAATACCCGGGACATGGGCGATGCCCTTAAAAAAGCCTCCAAGCCTTGAACAAAGGAAGTGGTAATGGATAATCACCCAACGATCGCCGTGGAGTTTTACAAGGTTAATTATTTCTATTCCAACCTCGAAGTCTTGACCGAAAGTTCCTTTCACGTTCATAAGGGTGAATTTGTCGCCCTGATAGGATCCAACGGTTCGGGGAAAACAACGATTCTGCGCCTGATCATGGGGCTAGCGCGGCCTGATTCGGGAAAAGTCCTGATTTTTGGGGAAAGTCCAGAAAAGGCCAGGGGTTTGGTAGGCTATGTTCCTCAGTATATGAATTACGATCCCGCCTTCCCAATTTCGGTGGAAGAGGTGGTAAAAATGGGCAGATTAGAGGGGCTGTCCAGAAACTGCGACTCCAAGCGTAGCCTGAATGCTTCCTGCCCCGAGTTGGAGACGGCGCTGGAACTCGCCGACGTAGCGGATTTGCGGTACAGACCCTACAAGGCCCTCTCGGGCGGCCAGCGCCGCAGGGTAATGGTTGCCCGCGCCCTTGCCAGCGCGCCTGAGCTTTTAATCCTGGATGAACCGACAGCCAACATGGACAGTGAGAGCGAGGAGCGGCTTTTTCGCGTGCTGGGCAACTTAAAGCAGAGCACTACAATCCTCATAGCGACCCACGATACCGCTTTTGTCTCATCCCTGACTGACGTTGTGCTCTGCGTAGGCCAGCGTGAGGGCAAACTCGGCGGAGTGCTCCGTCATGCGGCCAAACCCGCCGATCACATCCCAGCGGGGCTTTACGGTGGGTCGGCTCTTCAGGTACTCCACGACACAGATCTCCCCGATGAGTGTTGTGGCTCTGGGCTTACGATGCAGGACGATCGGGCTGTGCATACGGATCAATCGGCCCCAGGGAGGAAGGCATGAGTTTTTTTGTAGCACTCTTTGATCCTTCGATGCCCTTTGTGCGCAACGCGTTATTGGCGGGTGTCTTGTCGAGCATTCTCTTCGGGGTCCTGGGTTCGGTGGTAACCGTAAAGCGAATAGCAGGCCTGGCGGGAGCAATCTCCCACGCGGTCCTGGGCGGCATCGGCTTGGCGCTGTTTCTGGCGGCCAAGGGAATTCTACCAGGTCTTCCGCCGATAGTCGGCGCCCTGGTTTTTGCGATCATCGCAGCGGCGATCATCGGGTTGGTTTCGCTAAAAGCGAAACAGCGGGAAGATACGGTTATCAATGCCCTTTGGGCTATCGGCATGAGTATGGGTATTCTCTTTATCGCCAAAACCCCGGGCTATGCCGATCCCATGAGTTATCTTTTCGGGAATATCCTACTCGTTTCTCTGGGCGATCTCATACTCCTGGCGGTTCTGGATACGATTGTTATTTTCTTAGCCTGGCGCGGTTATTTCCAGCTGGAGGCCAGCGCCTTCGATGAGGAGTTCGCCCGAATCAGGGGAGTGCCCACCGATGTAGTATTCCTGATTATCCTGGGAATCACCGCCGTCGCCGTGGTTGTTCTCCAGACATTCGTGGGTATCGTCATGGTTATCGCCATGCTTACCCTTCCCGCGGGTACCGCAGGCTACTTTGCCAAAAATCTGGGCGGGATGATGGTGATCGGAAGCGGCCTTTCCCTTGTTTTTTCAATTCTCGGGCTGGCGGTCAGTTGGGCGCTGGATCTTCCTTCCGGGGCCGTGGTCGTTTTAGTGGCCGGAGCCGTGTTCTTGACCGTATCGGCCTTCAGGATGCGACACAAGGCATAAACAAACCCGCGACATGCCGCATAACGGCATTTCCTTTCTGGCGCTTAGTAGAGCGCTAAGGGTAGCAGAATGACAAAGGCGAGAGAAGCAACAAAACTATTACTCGACAAGACCGAAACGCCTCTTTCCGCCCTCGATTTAGGAGAGCGACTGGAAGGTCTTTGCGACCTCGCTACGGTCTATCGCTCACTTCATTATCTCGAAGACAAGGGTTTAGCCGAGTCTTTTGTTCTCCATTGCAGCGCCCATGGAACCGAGCGCTATTATGTGTCGAGCAAGGCGCCCCATCGGCACTGGCTGCATTGTGAACGCTGCCATCGCTTTGTCGATCTGGGGGCTTGCCGTATCGGTCCACTCCTAAAATCTATGGAATCCGATTCGGGGGTTTTAATCAGACACCATGCCTTGTATGCGACAGGACTCTGCAAAGCCTGCTGCAAGGAACAGGCAGACCAGGTAGGCCAACCAGGCCACCCTACCCAAACCGATCAAACTGCCCAAACCGACCAAGCCACTCAAACTCACCAAACTGTCCAGGCCGACAAGAACAGCTGATATTTTATTCGGACTTGATTCGCAAGCGGGTTTCATGCCCCCAAAAAGGGCAAGGCTATCAGCCTTACAATAAACGACACAATCCAGGCCAGGGTCATTGAATAGACTACCTGAAAAAGCATCCACTTACCTCCCGCCTCGGAACGTATCGCAGCGAGGCTGGCCAGGCAGGGCGGCATAATGAGAATGAACACCATAAAGGTCAACGCCGTCAGCGGATTCAGGCCGGGATCGCGCTGGAGAGCTTGGCGCAGGGATTCGCTTTCCTCGTTTTCCTCGCTTCCGCTGCCGTAGAGAATCCCCAGTGTCGATACTACTATTTCTTTGGCCGAGAAACTGGGTACCAGGGCGACACCCAGTTTCCAGTTAAAACCCAGGGGGCGTATGGCAGGCTCGATTATTTTGCCGATTTTTCCCGCGATGCTGTATTCAAGGCGATATTCATCCAGAGCTCGCTCCACGGCAAGGTCGCGTTCTTCCTGTGAGGCTTCAGCCATTGTCACAGCGAAATCGGCCGCAAACACCTGCGTTTTTTCAACCTCGTCCCGGGGTTGGGGAAAGGTGGTGATCGCCCAGATCACGATGGAGGCCACGAGTATTATCGAACCGGCTTTCTTGATATAGCTCCAGGTTTTTCCCCAGACATGCCAGAAAACACCTTTCCACGTAGGAAGCCGGTAGGGCGGCAGCTCCATGACAAAGGCTGTGCTTGGTCCGCGCAACACCGTCCTTTTTAATAACATCGTGGAGAACATAGACAATACCACACCACCTAAGTACATGAGCATCACAATGTTGTAGGCGTTTTTAGGAAAGAATGTGCCTGCCAGCAGAACATAGACAGGAAGCTTAGCCCCACAGCTCATAAAGGGAACTGCGAGTATGGTGGCGATGCGGTCTCGGGGGCTTTTCAGAGTTCTGGTCGCCATGATGGCGGGGACCGAACAGCCAAAGCCAAGCATAAGGGGCATAAACGATTGGCCGTGGAGCCCGAAGGCGTGCAGGGCTTTGTCGGTAAGAAAGGCTGCCCTGGACATGTAGCCAGTGTCTTCCAGAATCGAAATACAGAGGAAGAGGATCACAATTAGAGGTACAAAGGAGAACACGCCACCAACGCCGCCTATGATTCCATCAACTACAAGGGAGCGAAAAAACCCTTCTGGGATTACTATCTGTGCAAGCGTCGCCAAGGAACCGAAAAATGCTTCCAGCAAGGCTGCCGGATACTCTCCCAGAGCAAAGGTAAGCTTGAATATTCCATAGATTATCAGAAAAAAGAGTGGGAGTCCGAGAAAATGGTTCATCGTCAAACGGTCGATATATTCGGTGAACGATGCACGCCCACTCGTGCTTTGGATCAATGTTTCATGCATGGCACCACGGATGTAGCCGTAACGCTGTTCCGTAATGACAATCTCCGACTCCTTTCCAAAATGACCGGTGATCCAAGCCCTGTCCGATTCGGCTTTGGTGATGATTTCCTGTCCCTTGGCATGGTCCTGCATTTTTTTTATGGCGTTTTCGTCGTTTTCCAGCAGTTTTATGGCTATCCACCGGGGAGGGTAGCGATCACAGAAGGCTCGGTCGCTCTCAATGAGTTTCGTCAGCGGCGCTAATCGGGATTCGATTTCCTCGCCATATTGGGGTACTTTTTGTAGCGGTTCCTGCCGCTTCAGCGACTTCGTCGACGCTGCATGCTCAGCCGCTTTTGAGTTTTTTGAAGCCACTAGGGCTGCGGTCTTGTCTAACAGATCTTTGATTCCTTTTCCGCTGGTGCCGACAGTCTTTACAAAAGGAATGCCCAGGCTTTCGGAAAGAAGGGTTTCATTAATCTTGATTCCCTTTTCTTCGGCTTCGTCGGTCATGTTGAGCGCGCCCACAACGGGAATGCCTAATTCTTGGAACTGGAGGCACAGATAGAGGTTTCGCTCCAGGTTGGTAGAGTCAAGAACATCAACAACAATATCGGGTTTTTCCTCTATAAGAAAATCCCTGGCTACAACCTCGTCCAAGGAATAGGCGGTAAGGCTGTAGATGCCCGGCAGATCGACTATCTTAAAGCGCAGGTTCCCGTGATCTACAAAGCCCTCTAATTTTTCCACCGTGACGCCGGGATAATTCCCCACTTTGTGATGAGAGCCAGTCAGCGCGTTGAAAAGGCTAGTCTTGCCGGCGTTTGGGTTACCTGCTAGGGCTACTGAAATTATCTTTTTCATTATATTTTCACTTCGATAAGCCTGGCTTCGCAACGCCGTATCAATAGATCATAACCCCTGATCCGAATCTGCAGTGGACCCCGAAGAAATGCTCCTCGTATATAATGCCCCGTTGTGCCCTGGGTAAAACCCATGTCTGCTAAACGTTTTCCGATCTCGCCGCCTATTAGAACTTTATCCACAATAAAGGCCGTTCCCGGCCTGGTATCGGATAGTCGCATTGTAGAACTCCTTATATTTGCCGATCAGAGCTATGCGCTGTTTAGTACTCCCTATAGTCGAGGCATTTTTGAACATTCGATTTGCCAGTAACCGCCCCGTCGCATTACTCATTTATTTTCTTCATCCAACTTCCTTGCGCAATCTGCACAGAGTCCCCGCAATTCGAGCTTGTGGCCGGTGCCCCGGAACCCGAATTTTTTGAATATTTCATTCTGGGCTTTTTCTATTTCGGGGTGGCAAAATTCGATCATTTTACCGCATCCTATACAGATGAGATGATCGTGATGGGACTGCTTGTAGACATGTTCGTAGCGCCGAGGACCTTCTTCCTGGCATGCGTCCTGGGCTAGCCCGGCGTCTGACAAGAGCTTAAGTGTGCGGAAGACTGTGGCTTGGCCGAGGCCTGGATCTATCTTTTTAGCCGCCGCGAGAAGGTCCTCGGCGCTGAGGTGCCCCTCCGATTTTATAAAAGCCCGCAGTACAGTCCTTCGGGCAGAGGTCATCTTGAGCCCCTTGGACTTTAAGTAATTAGCGAACAGGCTTTGTTCTTCTTTCATTCTTTTCTTATGCAATGATATTGATAATCATTATCAATTAATTTGTCAATACCTTTTCGTGGATCAAGGAAATCGTGCTTACCTATTTTTTTCTCTTTTACGATTGCGGAACCAGAGGATGGTGTCGGTTCCTACCATAAGGGCGTTGAGGCAGTAAAGGTAAATAACAAAATCGAAGTGATATAACAGCTTGTGAAGTATTCCCGCTGCGTAGCCAGCCAGGACGATAAAGAGGAAAAACACGCTTTTCCCGCGTGTTGAGCCGGATTTAATGGATTGGTAAATTGAAGCAGGCCAAGCAGCGCCAAAACAAAGCAGCATAATAATCTCGAAGATGCTCATGGGCGCCACTGTAACGCCGAAAATCCTTATTGACAATATGAAAGCACAAGAACCCATCGGTTTTTAGGTTCTATAAATGTTGGGTTCACATCTGCCGGAGCCCACATAGGTACCGGGCTCATCTTTTATTAGGTTTTCCAGGTTAGGCCAACCACGCCTAGGTTAAACCAGGCAAGCTCAATAGACCGTCCCCATTCTTGCCGAAGAATCCCGGCGGTCTTACAATAGCCCCATGGAAAAGCGCCACTACAGCTACCAACAGATTCATATGACAGCCAAGAGTATGGCCGAGCGCATCACCGCCGCGAATTTTACACCCGATGTGATCGTGGCCATTGGCAGCGGAGGCTTTATACCAGCCCGGATACTGCGTACCTTTTTAGGCGCGCCTATACTGGCGGTAGGCATTGCCTATTACGATGCCCACGACAAGCCTTCAGATTTTCCCCGTAAACTGCAGTGGATAGAGGAAGCAGAACGCCAGCTAGCGGGCCGGCGAATTTTGCTTGTGGACGAGGTAGACGATTCCCGGGTTACCTTGGAGTACTGCATTCGGGAATTGCTCCGCCATCATCCTGCTTCTATCGCGGTTGCGGTAATCCATAATAAGAATAAGCCTAAAAGGGGCAAGATTCCTCAAGAAGTTTCGCTCTATGTGGCCGGAGAAGAACTCGGGGATGTTTGGATTGTCTATCCCTGGGACGCCAAGGATATCGAGGAACACGACAAGCACACGGGGCGAGACCGCGGATAATCGATTCTGCCTGGCTTTAAAGTTTGCCGAGATTAATCTATATCGGACCTTCGTAATATAAATTATTGACATAGCCCCTTTGTTTGCCCTATTCTCATCAAAGTATATTTTGCGATCTCGAAATTTCCCAGGAGATCGACACAAAGGAGCGACGTATGAAGAGATCTTGGTCCTCTGTAACAGCGTTTTTGCTGATAGGGGCTTTAGTAGTGTTTGCCTCGGCCGGTCTTTCATCCTGCGCCAAAAAAACTACCAAGGTAGTTGTCGCATCGGACGCCACCTGGCCTCCCATGGAATTTGTGGATGAGAACAAGAATCTGGTGGGATTCGATATCGACCTGGTCAATGAAATAGCCAAGGCCCAGGGCTTCGAAGTGGAGATCAAAAACACCGCCTGGGACGGCATTTTCGCCGGCCTGGCCGCTGGAAACTATCAGGTAATCGCCTCCTCGGTCACCATCACCGACGAACGCAAGGCCACCATGGACTTCTCCGAAGGCTATGTCAACGCCGGACAGGTTCTCGTAGTGCGCAAGGAAACAGAAGGCGTCACAACCCTGGCCGACCTCGTGGGCAAGAAGGTGGGAGGCCAGATAGGCACTACCGGCGTTATGGAAATCGGCAAGGTGGCGGGCGTAGAGCTCAAGACCTATGACGAAATCGGCCTGGCCTACCAAGATCTGGCCAACGGCAATATCGACGGCGTGGTGGCCGATTCCCCCATCGCCGCGGATTTCGCTCTCCAGAACCCCAACTACAAAGAAAAGCTCATGATCGTAGGCCAGCCCTTCACCGATGAGTGGCTGGGCTTCGCTGTCAAGAAAGGCGACGAGAAAACCCTCAAGCTCTTCAACGAAGGTCTTGCCAAGGTAAAGGCTTCGGGCAAGTTGGACGAACTGGTGGAGAAGTGGCTTAAATAGGATGGCCAAAAGCTCTCCTAACTCAGAGCGGGATCACAAAGACCCCCCCCGTCCCACAATTAACATAACCGACGGCACCCTCATTCCCTTAAAGGATGAGGGTGGCCTGCTTTCATCCTGGAATATTTCCTTTTTCGGCGCCATCGCGCTTCTCATCGCGCTGCCATTATTCAGTCCCGATCCTTACTTGCGCATACTCGCTTTTGTTCCCGACGGTCTTTTCGCTACTTTTTCCGTCACCCTTATTTCTATTTGTTTTTCTTTGGTCATTGGACTCTTCGCTGGATTAGGACGAATCTCACAGCGCGCATGGATAAACAGAATCGCGACAGTTTATGTGGAGATAATTCGGGGTATCCCGCTCCTGGTTCAGCTCTTTTATATTTATTACGCCCTTGGGCCTTTGCTGAAACTCCAAGGTCCTCCGGCTGCAATTTTGGCCATGTCTATCTGCTATGGGGCCTACATGGCCGAGATATTCCGCGCCGGCATACAAGCTATTCCCAAGGGACAGATGGAGGCAGCCCTTGCCCTGGGGCTATCCCGGGGCAACGCCCTAAGAAAGATTATCATTCCCCAAACCATTAGGGTTATTCTCCCTCCTATCGGCAACGAGTTTATTGCTTTGCTCAAGGACTCATCGTTGGTATCAATTCTTGCTGTGTCCGATCTTCTGCGCAGGGGCAGAGAATACGCCTCAACCTCATTTCGCTATTTTGAAAGTTACACTGTTATCGCCCTGATCTATCTGGTTATGACACTCTTTTTCTCCCGCCTGGTGGCGGCTATGGAAGAAAGGCTGAGGCATCGTGGCAACGTTCATTGAAATAAAGAAAGCGGTAAAAACCTTCGGGAAGCTCCAAGCCCTGAACGGTGTTGACCTGAGCGTGCAAAAGGGCGAGGTTGTGCTTATCATAGGCCCTTCAGGTTCGGGCAAGAGCACTCTCTTACGCTCGATAAACCGGCTTGAACGTTTGGATTCGGGCTCCATCACCATCGATGGAGAAAGTGTCACCGACGAAGGTTCCGATATCCGCCATATCCGCCAGGAAGTAGGCATGGTTTTCCAGAGCTTCAATCTCTTTCCCCACCTTAAAGTCGTCGACAATATTACCCTCTCACCCACCACTGTTCTTAAAAAGAGCAAGGAAGAGGCGCTTGAAAACGCCCGTAGACTCTTGGCCAAGGTGGGGCTTTCGGAAAAGGAACATGCCTGGCCGGACGAACTCTCGGGCGGACAGCAGCAACGCGTAGCTATAGCCCGAGCCCTGGCTATGAATCCGAAGGTGATGCTCTTCGATGAACCCACCAGCGCCCTGGATCCAGAGATGATCAAGGAAGTGCTGGATGTCATGACCGACCTGGCTAGGGAAGGCATGACCATGCTTATTGTTTCCCACGAGATGGGATTTGCCAGAGCGGCCGCCGATAGGATAATTTTTATGGATTCGGGGCAGATTGTCGAAGAAGCGCCACCGGAAACATTCTTTACTTCCCCCAAGGAAGATCGTACCAGGAGATTTCTGGAACACATCCTGTAGCTTGTGCATCGAAGACTGTGGTAAGACGACTGGGCTTGGTACACTAATTCAACCTTTATTTAGAGAATTGGCGACGATAACCTGGAATAGACTTCGCATGACACCGTTAAGAAAATGCGGCAGTCAATGTATCCTCGTGGGGCACACATAAAACAGGCTCCGACAAACCCGAGGCGGTTCAGAGTATCCGATACAATTGACTGATTCCCCCTAAGCGTTTTATAATTAATAAGGTTATTCTTATTCTCACTAGTTGTCGAACCACCAATTTTTCAAATGCCCCCGGCTTTTGAAAAACCCCAAATTTTTGAAAAAGCAGGATAATTGCCCCGTGCACCCTTTGTTTGACCATGCATCCCCCAAGCTCCTCAAACGAGCGAAAGAAGCGATTGCCTGGCCGCTGTACGCCCAGGTGTTGACCATCGCCGCCCCTGTAGTGGTGGAGCTGATTCTCACTTCCCTCACGCAAACGGTGGATATAATCATGGTCGGCAAGCTTGGTGCCCACGCTATTTCTGCGGTTGGAGTGACGAATCAACCTCGGTTCATCATGCTCGCGACCTTCGTGGCGCTCAACGTGGGGACTACGGCGCTAGTGGCTCGTTTTAAAGGCCAGGGCAACAAGAAGGATGCCGAGCTAGTCACCGGGCAGACGGTAATGCTCTCGGTGAGCCTCGCGTTTTTACTTTCGCTGCTGGGCGTCGTCTTCGCAAAACCGATGGTCCGGATAATCGGCGCCGGGCCCGATATCCTGGACGAGGCGAGCGCCTATTTCCGAATACTCATGATCGGCTTCATACCAACAGCCTTGCCCATTTCCATTTCGGCGCTTTTACGAGGCGTAGGAGACACGAAAATCGCGATGAAATACAATATCACCGCGAATGTGGTTAATATCATTTTCAATTATCTTCTTATTTATGGAAAATTCGGATTTCCCCGTTTGGGAGTGCAGGGCGCCGCTATAGCATCGGTAATTGGTTATTCAGCAGCTTGCGCCATGGCGGTTTGGGCTATACTCGGACGACCCTTTAGAAAACCGGGCATGGCGGCTTCGGAATTTATCGAACTTCACTGTACTAGAAGAAATTTTCTTCCAGACTTCCCTATGCTCGGCCGCATATTCAGAATAGGCATGCCCTCGGCAGTCGAGCAGTTTGTATTAAGATTGGGGCTCGTTCTTTATACCATCACCATAACTTCACTGGGCACAACTGTATTTGCGGCTCACCAGGTCGTGCTTTCCATATTGAACATGTCCTTTGTAAACGGCCAAGCTTTCGGTATTGCGGCTACCAGCCTTACAGGACAATCACTCGGTCGCGATAGACCTGACAGGGCTCGGAGAGCTTCCGCTGCCAGCCAAAAGGCAGGGGCACTCATTTCGACCCTCATGGGTATTTTTATGTTTATTTTTAGAAAACCTCTGGTCATGCTTTTTACCAACGAAACAGAAATCCTCGCTCTAGGTGCTGGAATCATGATTTTTGCCGCGCTCATCCAGCCCTTTCAATCTTCATTTCAAATCTATGCCGGTGCTCTCCGGGGTGCAGGAGATTCGTTATTTCCTGCCATAACCTTGGGAATAGGCATCCTCGGAATCAGACCGCTTTTTTCCTATATTTTTATTCAGCAATTCAACATGGGGCTCTACGGGGCATGGAGTGCCCTGATGATCGACCAGATTTTTCGATTTTTTATCATCCAAATTAGGTATCGGCGAGGAAAATGGGTCTCGATTAAGGTATAGAGTTCATCGAACCTTGTTGCAGATGAAGCCAGGATAGGTATTGAATCTTGCACCGTCGCTGCGGGGCGTATATCATCATACCATGGCGAAGAAATACCTAGCCAAGCGACTCTGGTTCAACTTTGCCGCCCGATGCCTAACGGTCCTGCGTCAGAAGCTTCCTACGCTTCTCACGGGCAAGGGGAGCATCAAGTTACTCCCCTCGGAGCTGGAAGTGCAGAAGGCTTCCAAGCCCCTTATAGTCACCGATGCCAACCTTATAAAAGTCGGTCTAGTTTCTAAGCTTACTGTGGTGCTATCGGAAAGCTCGATCCCCTTCGCCATATTTGACGGAGTACTGCCTGATCCCAGCTATGAAATCTGCGAGTATGGGCTTGCCGTACTCAAAGATAACGGCTGCGACTCTATCATAGCCCTCGGTGGCGGCTCGGTGATCGATGTGGCGAAAATTATCCGCATGGCCGCTACCCACAAAAAGCCGGTAACCGCGTTCAAAGGCTTGCTTCCTTGCAGAAATTCAGGCCTTCCTTTTATCTGTGTGCCAACTACCGCAGGTACAGGGAGCGAAGCCATCGTCACCGCGGCGATAACCGATCAAAATCATCATCGCACAATAACCATATTTGATCCCCGACTGCCCTCAGACAGCACCATCCTCGATCCCGAACTCTGTGTGGGCTTATCCCCTGGTATGACAGCCGCCGCTGGCATGGACGCCCTTACCCACGCGGTGGAGTCTTATACTAACACTCTCCATTACTCCGACGTGGATATGCAGGCCCTGGAAGCCACCAGACTAGTTTTTGCCAACCTTCGCCGAGCCTATGTGCAGGGTGATGACCTGGAAGCTCGGGAAGCGATGCTCAGGGCATCTCACCTGGCTGGAAGGGCCTCTACCCGAGGATTTGTAGGCTATATCCACGCCGTCGCCCACCGCTTGGGCGAGCGCTACCACATACCCCACGGCCTGGCAAACGCCATAATCATGCCGTATTTCATCGACTTGTATCGTACTGTCGTCACTGAGCGATTGTCCGATCTTGCCGCGGCGGCGAGCTTGGCCAATCTGGGAATCGATAACGATATCGACAAACAAGCAGCGGCTTTCGTCGAAGCCTTGAGAAAGCTTAATAAGGACCTGGGCATTCCGGAAAAAGCCGATTTTTTAAAGCCTGAGGATATTCCAGGTATCGCCGCCGCGGCTCTCAAAGAGGCGCACGGCATGCCGTATCCGTTGCCCATGATTCTCGATGCCCATGGTCTTGAAGCGATAATTGCTTTGATGTTACCTGATTAAGACCATGCGTTTTTAGAATTACATTGGTTTCTAAGGAAAGGTCAAAATGCGAAGAAACGAACGACAAGTGAGCAAAAAATCAGCGTTGCGCGATATCATTGAAGCTTGTGACACTTGTCGAATTGCTTTTTACACAGAAAAGGCCCCCTATATAGTCCCTTTGAGTTTTGGTTTTACATGGGACGATACGCTCGAGCTCTATTTTCATTGCGCTATTGAAGGGAGAAAAATCGACCTTATGCGAGCCTGCGACCAGGTAGGGTTTGAAATGGATACGGGACACGACTTAATAAAAGATGAAATCGCTTGCAACTGGTCGACCCTGTATAAAAGCGTGATCGGCGCCGGAAGGCTTAGCCTTGTCGACGATCACGAACAGAAAATACGCTGCATGGATCGCATAATGGAACATTATGGCTCCAAGGGCAGCCCTGCCTACGATCCGGCGGTATTAAAACGGACAGCAGTTTTAAAGCTGGAGGTGACCGAGCTGAGCGGCAAGGAAAAGCGATAGTCGATATGTAGAAAAACAGCTATACTCCCGGGCATTCAGGAGTTGCCGTGAACACAATCAGTGAAGGACCTTTAGACAGAACAATGGAAAAGATTGCACTCCGTTTTTTTAAGCTTATTGTGGGCCTGGTGATTGTTTTTATTACAATTCTGATGGGCGAAAAGATCGGCATCGGCACCCTGCTTAACATGCTCCTTATCGGATTTTTTCTTGACCTGCTTCTGGCTATTAGGCTAATTCCCAGGATCGATAATACGGCGCTCGGAATAGTCGTGATTATTTTCGGACTCTACGTGATTTCCCTGGGTTCATATTTTTACATAGGATCGGGTTTTGGCGCCGGGCCCCGGGATAGCCTCATGGTAGCCCTAACGCGAAGGCAAATCATTCTGAAAGGCGCTGTTGTACCCATTCAAACGATGTTATATACTCCCTGGCTAAGGAAACATCCGTGGAAAAAAATCTCTTATTCGCCCTTTTATTAACCCTTTTCGCTGGCCTCTCCACAGGTGTGGGCAGCCTAATCGGCCTGCTCTCCAAGAAATTTAACCCGAAGGTACTAACCATAACCCTGGGATTCTCAGCGGGGGTTATGATCTATGTTTCCACCATAGAGATATTCGTCAAAGCTAGGCAGGCACTCTCGTCCACCATGGGAGAGAAAAACGGCTATATCTGGACCGTGGTCGCGTTTTTTGTGGGGATATTTCTTATCGCCATAATCGACAAACTGATTCCATCATATGAAAACCCCCATGAAATGAACAACGCGAAAAAAATCGAAGCCTGCTCGGATGATGACAAGGCCAAGCTTTTACGCATGGGTTTGTTCTCAGCCCTGGCCATAGGCATCCATAACTTTCCCGAAGGGTTGGCTACTTTTATGAGCGCGCTGTCCAATCCTACCCTAGGTATAAGCATCGCTGTGGCCATAGCCATCCATAACATACCCGAGGGGCTGGCTGTCTCGGCGCCGATATTTTACGCGACAAAAAGCCGCAGAAAGGCATTTTTCTATTCTTTTCTTTCGGGATTCGCCGAGCCCGTAGGCGCCGTCCTCGGTTACTTCCTCCTCAGGGCTGTGTTTACCAATACGACCTTCGGCTTCGTCTTTGCCGCGGTGGCGGGAATAATGGTGTACATATCCCTGGATGAGCTCTTGCCCACAGCTGAAGAATACGGCGAGCACCACTTGGCCATAGGTGGTCTTATAGGCGGCATGATAATCATGGCGACAAGCTTGATTCTCTTCATGTAGACACTTCTATTGAAACGTTTCGACGAGACTTTCTGATAAAGGGTGAAAGTGTAGGTTTGCAGCTTAGCCAACTTGGTCTGAAATTGAGTGCCGCGCATGTCGCTGACTAACCAGCCAGGGTTTCGGAGAGAATGGGATAAAAGAAATTGAAGAGAGAAAAAGCGTTCGCAAGTACAGCTCAAAGCCGGTTGGAGAGGAAAAACTGAAGGCTGTTCTGGAAAGCGCGAGGCTTGCTCCTTCACGTATTATGCTGAAACGATGAGCGATCTCAAAAAGCTTTTATTGTCTTAGAGTCGGTATCGCGCAACGCTGATTCGTAGGCAATAATAGTTTTTTTCCTTTCGAGCCCCCATTTAAAGCCTCCCAGATGCCCGTCGGCTCGCAGCACCCTGTGGCAGGGAATAAGGTAGGCGATGGGATTGGCGGCTAGGGCGCTGCCCACCGCCCTGGCTGCGCCGGCGTGCTCTGCCATTTGGGCGAGAAGAGCATAGGATACCAGGCAGGATTCGGGGATGCCTAAAATGCTGCGCCATATCCGTAATTGAAACGCATTGCCTCTGATGTAAAGTGGTAGGGCTGCCTTGGAATCCCTGGAGAATATATCTACGGCCAATCGCTCGGTCAGGGAAGCATCCTCCACGCATACCGCTTTTGGCCATCGGCGTAGCATAAGCGCCTGGGTTGTGGCAGGATTTGAATGTTCGAGCGAATCAAGAAAATCCAGGGCAAGAATGCCGAGGGGGCCGACTTCGACGCGGAAAAATCCGAAGGGGCTGTTGGAAAACCCGTATCGCACTTCGTCCGCATAAGTGCCAACGCCGGAATCGCCCGGGTTGAGAAGTTCCTCATGGATGGAGATCCTATCGTTCCAAAAGGATTTGGACGTCTTGGTCGTTTGTCGGTCATTCACCAAGGCTTCCGATTCTTTCATTCGGCGTAGTAAGCTTCGTGTATCCAAATCGTTCATGCGAGTAGTTTACGACTGCTAGGATGTGAATGCTAGACGAAATCTGCCCGTAATTCGGTTTTGAGTACGAGGAATACGCATCCAGAGTAGCCGCATTTATACCGAGAAGGAGAGATAGCAAATGAGTGTTTCGAGGGAAGGCAGGTGGCTGCCGGTGATGGCTGTTCTCGCGGCAACGTTGATTTGCGCATCCAGCGGGCTTTTTATCAAGCGCCTCCCCTTTTCCAGCATTGCTATGACGTCCCTGCGCATGACAACTCCTTTTCTGCTGGCGCTGCCCTCGGCATGGCGACACGGGGTAATTCTCGGAAAACCAGGGATGAGGAAAAGGCTTTTTTTGGCCAGCGCCCTCAATGACTTCAGAATGTTGCTCTTCGTTATCGCTTTTAAATTAACCAGCATGGGCAATGCCATTGTGCTTTTATACCTCTGGCCAGTCTTCGCCCTTTTAGTGGAAAGCTTCAAGGAGAAGAAACCCATAGGGCTCTCAAAGGTGGGGGTACTTTTAATTTCACTCTCCGGCGTGGTGATCATGAATCTTCATAACAGCCTAGCCCTGTCCCGGGGTGATCTTTCTGGCAGCCTCATCATGATTATTTCGGCCTTTGTCTACGCCATAACCGCGGTTATGTTTAAGGAAGCCCTGAAGGAAGTCAAGGAAGTGGAGCAAATTTCAAAAGTCTGCTAACTTTTGAAATTTGCTTTGTAGTTTTGTCTATTTTCATGCTAAAAGCATGAAAATAGACGAAACGTACGCATTTTAAGGTAGCTTTTTCAAAACTCATCTGAGTTTTGAAAAAGCCTCAGTGGATACGGTGTTTTTCCAGAACGCCGTTGGGGGCATTGTATTCTTGCCCTTCCTCATCGCGGAAATCCCTGACGTGTCCTTTGCGCACGTCGGGCTGGGAGCCCTCTATGGCCTCATGGTGGGATATATCGGATTCGGCCTGATTTTTTTTGGCATGAAACGTCTTACCCTCTTTCAGTATGGCGCACTTTCCTATACCGAAGTGCCCTTTGGAGTTCTTGCCGGCATTCTTGTTCTTGGGGAAAGCCTTAGGATGAATCAGCTCGCGGGGATAGTGCTGGTTTTGGGAGGAAGTTTTCTGGCCCAGCGCCTGCGCAGCCAGCCCGCGGCGAGGGTTTCTAAAAAAGCCGGATAAGCTTGAGCCATGGTGAGAAAGGCACCACGGGCTGGCTGCGCGGCAAAGGTTAGCCTCAAACTAGCGACCAGGCGCCGGTTTCCGATGCGATTATCTTCGCCTGGTCGCGGAAGTCTTCCAATTCTTGGATCCAGAACGCCCTGCTCCCCCAGTCGGGGAAGTCTTTCTTAAACCAGAGATCCTGGCGCTGGAGGGCTCTCCATGCTAAAAAATGCAGCATCCTGTATAGACGAAGGTTTTCGATAAGGCCTAGGCTTTCCTGGGGCAATTCGCTGAATTCGGAATATCCATCCAAAAGGAAACCCAGCTCGCGGCCGCATTCGGCGGCGCGACCGGGCAGAAGAAGCCAGAGGTCCTGGATCGGAGGGCCAATGGCCATGTCGTCAAAGTCGAGGAGCAGAAGGCCTTGGTCCGGGCGTTCGAGGATATTTCCGCGATGGAGGTCCCCGTGGATTCGCTGGACATTGGCAGAGGACATGGCCTTGGCAACGGCGCCGATTGCGTCCTTGCAGAGTTCTACGAATTCTTCTCTGAACTCTGGGTGCACAAGGGCTTGGATTTTTTCGAGATTGGAGAGAGCGAGTTCTGGTCCTATCCTCACCCTGGAGGGGGCGCTTCGGAGTCTGGCGACCGAATGGAGCCTTCCGGCGAGCCTACCCAGCCTGAGCCAGTCCGAATCCCGTTCAGCGTCGAAGTTTCTACCTCCCCTTTTTGGGTAGAGGGTGAAGAAAAAGCGCCAGATTTCCTGGCCCTGCTCGTCGCCGGGCTCTAGTTCGAAAACCGAGAGGTTTTCACCTTGGGTATTTTTAATAGGCCCGATGACGGGAATTTCGGCTTGCAAACAGTCTTCGAGGAAATCCTGTTCCTCCCGTATCGCTTTTTCACTCCAGCGGCCGGGCCGGTAGAATTTGACTACATAGTCGCTTCCATCCTCGCCGCGCAGCCCGTACACACGGTTAACATAACTAGAGTAGGGACTGAGCCTTCCATCGGGCTTGATGTTGTACGCAGACTCTACGGCGTCGAGGATGATGCCCGGCGAAAGGAGGTCGAAGGGACTGTGACCGCTAAGGCTTAGTGCGGATGCTTTGCCCTGGGGTTCTAGGCCCTTTATATCGTCAGCTTCGTCATGCGCGCTCATGCCTGGGCATCCTTGTGGGCTAGTTCTTCCCAGCGAAGGCTTAAAGTTTCTATGAGGGCAAGAACTTTGTCGTAGCTCAGATGGGCTTCGCGTATGTCCTGGGGAGCGGCGCCCGCCTGGGCAAAGAGAGCCTCAAGCTTCGCCTTCTCGGATTCCAGCTCGTCGATGCGGGGCAGGATACTGTCCAATTCTCGGCGCTCCGCGAAGCTCAGCTTCACAGGCCGGCGGGCGGGCGCCGCGCTCGCGGCACTCCCCTTAGACGGCAGCGCACTTGTGGCACTGGTCCGCAACGGCGCCGCACTGGTTTTTCTTAAAGCATCGGTTTCAGCTTGGGTGGCCTTGGCTTCCCTCCATTCAAGATAGGAGCCGTTGAAGGGCCTAACCTTCCCGCCGGACTCGATCACTAAGAGAAAACGCGCGATTCGGTCGAGAAATGCCCGGTCGTGGGAGACGGCGACTATGCAGCCCTGGAATTCCTCCAGGAATTCCTCAAGCGCTTCGATAGTCTCGATGTCCAGATCGTTAGTGGGCTCGTCCAATAAGAGGAAGTTGGGCGCTTCGACGAGTACGCGCACGAGCTGGAGCCTTCGTCGTTCGCCGCCGGAGAGTTTTTCCACCGGAAGGGCTTGGAAGTCCCTGTCAAAGCCGAAGCGCTCCAGCAAAAGGGAAGCATCCTGGGCAGCGCCATCGGAAAGCCGAACCCGCGCGGCATGCTCGCGAATATAATCCACAACGGAAATGCCCGGGGGAATGGAATCGCCGTCCTGCTCGAAATAGGCAATCCTTATCGTATCGCCCCGAACTATGGTGCCTTCACCTACCTCAAGCTTTCCCGCGATCATATCTAATAGACTCGTCTTGCCACAGCCGTTGGGACCGACAACACCAAGGCGGGCTCCAGAGATTATTTCATAGCTAAAAGGCTTCAATATCCGCCTCTTGCCATAGCTAAGCCCCAGTGAATCGATATTTACTGCCTTTTTTCCCAGTCGGCTTTCGGCGGAGGAGAAGACAAAATTAGAGGCTGGACGCTCCAGGGCAGAGGCCTGCATAGCCTTGATTTCGTCCTTGCGGCGTTCGCTCTTGGTCGCCCTCGCCCTAGCGCCCCGCATAAGCCAGGCCATCTCGATCTTGAGATTGGCCGCCCTGCGCTGTTCCGCCGCCTCCAGGGAAGCCCAGCGTTCCGCTTTTCGCTCCAGGTAGGCCGTATAGTTGCCCGGGTGGCGAAACACCTTCCGCCTGTCGATCTCCAGGATGGAATCGGCTACGGCGTCTAAAAACCAGCGGTCGTGGGTGACCAGCACGAAGGCGAACCTCGAGCTTGAGAGACGGTTTTCGAGCCATTCTATGGAATCCAGGTCCAGGTGGTTGGTGGGTTCGTCTAGGAGTACCAGATCGGATTTAGGGGCGAGGGTTCTGGCCAGGGCTGCCTTCTTGATCTCTCCCCCGGACATGGTGTCCATGGGTTTTTCCATATCGCCAAGACCCAGTTCGGCGCAGAGGGAGGCGTAGCGATTTTCCAGTGGAACCGGGCCTGAGGCCTCGAGTTCCTTCTCGATTTTGGCCAGTTCCCTGCCCTTGGCGGTTTTAAGCATGAGTGTAAGCCTTATTTCGTGCGCCTCGCCTGAATAGAGAAATTCGGCAAGGCTTGTGCCGGGCTTGAAATGGGGAATCTGTTCCAGGCTGGAGACTGCCAGATTGCGGCGACGGGCCAGGGTGCCCTTATCCGCTTCCAGGCTGCCGGAGATTAATCGGAGCAGGGTGGTCTTGCCGCAGCCATTTTTACCCACCAGGCCGATATGCTCGCCGGACTCCAGGCCCAGATCGAGGTCTTCGAAAAGATAGCCGTCCTTGAGGGCTACCGCGGCCCTGGACATGGATAGAATATTCATTCGGCGGCAACTATAGCACAGGGCCGCGGCACGCTTCTATGCCGAGGCCGCCCTCACATCACAACCCGAATTTCGGCTCCCTCGCGGTAAGCTCCGGGCAGGGCATCTATCCTCTGGGCCGAGCCGAGAGCTCCCGACAATGCCTGGGGCTGCGCCTCGGCTATGGCTTTCCCAAATGCACGGAAGTCGGGGCTCGAGGCGGCCAGAATCTGGTCGCGCATGCGTTGCCTATCCTCGTGCTTGTATCCGGTGAGATAATAAACAAGGCTTATATAGCCCTTCATGTCGGGTAGGAGGTAGGCATCAACCCCGCCGATGGTGCCGATAATAGCCCGCTCCAGCTCTTCCTCGCTTATTTTAATATTCTCCAGATACTCGGGTACCGTGTCGAAGATCTGGAAGGTCTGTTCCAAGTTGGGATCCCTGTAGGAAAGGAGCATGAAATTGCCCGAATTGATATCGTAGGTTGAAAGTCCCCCGTATGCTCCGCCTTGCACCCGCACCTTTTCCCAGAGATAGGCGGTATCCAGGTATTTCTTAGCCACCAAGAAGGCTCCCGAGGCTTCGGCCAGGGTGGGGAAGGCTCTGCCTACAAAATTCACTTGGCTTGGTGCGGTGAGGTATTCGAATCGAGGCCCGGGCTGCTCGCCGCGCCGGTCGCCTGAATCGCTTAGGCCTTTTATCCGCCCGGTGCGCGTAGGCGCCTTTCCACTAGCATCGTCGGTTTCCCCCCCGGGGATCTTGGCGGCGAAAGCTTCCAGCTCAGACTTGAGCTTTCCAAAGTCTTCCTTATCGATTGTGACATTGACAATACAGCCCGCCGCGCGGATGATCCCATCCCTGGTCTCTTTAAGCTCCCTGAGCACCGAATCCCACTCGGTCTCTATTCTCAAGGCGAGCTGGCGTAAAAAATACAGTTGCTCAAGGCCGTTTATCAGCTCCGACTTGCGTTCAGACTCGGAAAGTCTGGACAATAAGCGCTGCCCAATCATCGCGTGGCCCGCGGGAATAAAAGACGCTTCGGACTGGGCTTTTTCTTCTAGCACAATCTGTTTGAATCGTTCTTTATTATCCAACCTGGCGCTTAAAAGTATTGAGGAGAGAAGCTCTAGGAGCTTGGGAGTCTTGTCAGCCATGGCCTTTGCCCGGAGCAGGAAGAAGGCAAGGGCTTCTTTTTTCTTCCAGCTTGTTGTGAGAAGGCAGTTATCCTTCACTCCGCCGGTGTGTTTGCCCAATTCCTGGCTCAGGGCGACATAATCGAAACTCTCGGTACCAGTCTCCAACAGAACCCTACCTAGAAGTCCCACATAGGGAACCAAGCGATCCGGCAGGTTTTCGAGGTTGAAGGCTAGATCCAGATAAAGTATGGAACTGGTGGGCAGATCGTGGTAGAGCAGGGGAATCGCCCCCAGGCTGTCTTCCTGTGCGGGGAGCCTTGTGGATTCCCTGGGCAGATCCTGGAGGGACAAGCCGGGGATGCTTGCCAGGGCTTCAGGACTGTCGGGTTTTTCCTGAAGCTCCTTGAGTCGCCGGGCTGAGGCTTCTATCTCCTTCAGTTCGGCCTCCGAAAGGTTTGCCTTAACCTTGGCCAGGGTTTCCCTTTCTTCTGCCTCTCGCCGTGCGCCTTCTTCGGGATCTGGGAGAATGGTCACCGTGCTGCGATGTGGATTGTTTAAAAACCATTTCTGGATAAGTCCCTCGAAATATCCGGAACCGTCCAGAGCTTTGCGCTTGATGTCTGCTAAATTTTTTTCAAAGGCCAGGGCGTCCAGGGGGTTAAGTTCGTAAAGCCAGTCATTGAGGGCTTCCAGGTATATAGCCAAACCCCTGGGGAAGCGACCGGTGTTCTTTTCCCTCATGGCAAATTCCACCGTGTTGAGAGAGGCTTCCACGGTATTCTTGTCGATGCCTTCTTTCGCGAGCCTCGAAAGCTCCTTTAAAACCAGGGTTTCCACCTCTGCAACCGTGTCGGGATGGACTCCTTTAAGTCCCACAGACCAGGCAGCGGTTCTCAGAGACTCCTCCAAGCCAAAGCCAGCCAGATCCTCGCCCAGTCCAGAATCGATAAGGGCCTTACGCAGGGGAGAAGCCGGGGTGGCGGTGAGAATGTGGGAAAGAATGGCCAGACCGAGGCTCGTCATATGGTCCCTATGTTCGCCTAGGGCCCAGTTCAGTGCCGTCCAGGCTTTGGGATCCTTGCCCTCGTAAAAAGCGGTTTTAGATACCGGAGCCTTGAATGCCGGCTGGACAGCCGGCAGGGATTTCACCTCGAGCCTGAAATAGCCGGCAAGCCAACGCTCCAGAAATGCCAATCTCTCCTCGAGCTCGTCATCGCCATAGAAATAAATAAAAGCATTGGAGGGGTGGTAGTAGGTCTCGTGGAAGGCCTTGAATTCGGCGTAACTCAGTTGGGGGATCACCCGGGGGTCTCCCCCCGAATCCAGGCCGTAGGGGCTGTCGGGAAAGAGGGAGCGACGACAGAGATCGTCGTGAAGGTCATCGGGGTCCGAATAGGCTCCCTTCATCTCATTGAACACAACGCCCTTGTAGCTCAAATCCCCGGTCTCGGGGTCTACCTCGTAGTGCCAGCCCTCCTGCCTAAAGGTGTCCTCACTGATTAGGGGATTGAACACCGCGTCCATGTACACTTCGACCAGGTTGTAGAAATCCTTCTTATTCGTGGAGGCCACTGGGTAGACTGTCTTGTCGGGGTAGGTGAAGGCGTTCAGAAAGGTGTTAAGCGAACCCTTCATCAGTTCCACAAAGGGTTCCTTTACCGGGTATTTCTTTGAACCGCAGAGCACCGAGTGTTCCAGAATGTGGGCCACACCGTCCGAGCGGCTGGGGGGCGTTCTAAAGCCGATGCCAAAGGCCTTGTTCTCGTCCTTGTTGCTCAATGAGAGCAGGCGCGCTTGTGTGGCGTCGTGCCGGTACAATCTAGCCGTCGAATCCAGCTCGTGGATAAATCTTTCTTCTATGAGGGTAAACGACATTTCTTCTCCTTACCTAATGCCCGGGGCATTTTCATTGTAGTGAACATACTCATCGCGGCGGCATTGTTTCAATGCTTGTCCGGGTTTTTAAAAATCTTTTTCTTTTTCAATATACCCTGAACTGTCGAAGAAAAGGCCATGCGAGCGAAGGCGTTGGAGATGGCCAGGCCCGCCGCGATGGCGAATGCCGTCATGATCGTGCTCAATCCCAGCTCCACCGAGCGGAAGGTGTTGCCTTCCAGGCTGGAGAGCATGGTGTAGTACATGCCACTACCGGGAACCAGGGGGATAATGGAGGCGATCATGTAGAGGGTCGCGGGGCGGCGGCGGACCCTAGCCGCTATTTCTGCGTAGAAGCCAGCGGCCAGGGCTGCAAAAAAGGTGGCAAAGGCCGGGGAGCCCGAGGCGGGCATGGCCTGGAGGACGGCCCAGCCCAGGGCCGAGCCACCGGAGGCGAGAATGACATCCGCCGAATGAAGGCCGAAAAGGACGGAAAAGGCCGAGGTGGCGAGGCCCGCGAATAGTGGTTCCCTTAACTGGGAGAGAATGGCGCTTAGTTGGGAGTTCACGCCTGCCCTCCCGAGAGAAGCAGGTGCCAGAGGGCATAGGCGCCGCCCGCGCCTGCCGAAATGGCCGCAGCGGTGATCACCGCATCCACTCCACGTGCGAGGCCTGCTATGAGGTCTCCGGCTATGGTGTCGCGTATCGCATTGGTTATGGCCACCCCGGGCACCAGGAGCATGATCACCCCAATGATCACCGCATCGGTATTGATGGAAAGGCCGGCATAGGCAGCGACAAGGGACGCCAGTGCGGCAAAAGCACCTCCCGCAAAGCTTGAGAGAAAGCCAGGGAGCTTGAGCCGCTGGAATTCATAGATAAGGATCGAGAGCAAGGCGCCCATGGCCGCGGCGGTCAGGGCATCCACGGTCTTGCCCTTGAAAAGGAGAGAAAACCAACCGGCGCCGAAAGCGCTAGCGATCATGCGCACCCAGGTCGGACGATCCTGCATCCGCTCTACCTCGTCCAGCTGCCGCGCCGCTTCTTCTATATCGATATCGCCCAGCAAAAGGTGGCGCACCATGTTGTCGATCCTGTACACCTTCTCCAGGTTCATGCCGTGGCGCTTTATGCGCCTGACCACCGACCTCACCTTGCCGTCCTCACCGGAAAAGGAGAGCATGAGCCCCGTGCTTGTGGCAAAGCACTCGGCCTCGGTTCCGCCCTGGCTTACTATGATACCCATAGCGGTGTACTCGGCCCTGTAGGTTTCGCCCCCACTTTCGAGCATAAGGCGGGAGGCGTCGGCGGCAAAGAGCAGAAGGTCCTCGGACTGCATTGCTGTATACTAGCCCTCGAGGCCATGCAGGACAAGGACGGGACCCTTGCATCGCTCCCCGTATTATTTTTCTGCGCCTCCTGTGTTCTAGTATTCCCCTTCGACGGCCTCATGGGCAACGGGGATGTGGTGTCCCGCAATCTCAATCTGTCTTCTTTCGACTCGATCAAGAATCACACATCCGCCACGGTAATTATCAGCCGGGGAAATCAATCCAGCATCGCCATCACCGTCGATGAAAACCTCTTGGAGGCCTTAGATGTCCGAGTGGATTTCGGCACCCTGGTAATCGCCACAAAACTCGGTAAAAACATTCTTTCGTCAACAAGGTTCGTGGTAGAGGTGACATTACCCACTTTGAATGAACTAAAAGCCTACGGCTCGGGATCGATATCCTGCGAAGATGATTTTTACGGCCGAGAACTCGAGCTTTCCAGCTCCGGCTCGGCAGATATAACCGGTACTTTTAATTACGAGGAGATACACGTCAGTATCGCGGGTTCAGAAGATATTAATTATTACGGCAACCCCTATCTCGACTATCGCTCCAGCGGCTCAGGGCTGATCGCTCCGAGCCTTCGTTCTTTGTATCAACACACCTCGCAGCAAGCTGCCGAGGTATGTTGGTTCTACAAGGTATTTAATTATATGCGGGTTTCATACCATCACATCGCCAAAAAAGAACGTGGCAAGCCACGGGGTATGAAACCCGCTTGCGAATCAATCGCTGATTCGTAGTATCTGTTTAGTAGTTCCTGGCTTCAATAGTTCCTGGCAAAAAGTGCCCTGTGCTTGGCCGGGGCTCCGCAGATAGCGCAAACCCCCTCAATGCCCTCCTGGTCCCCCAGAGGCATGCAGCGCAGTGTTGCTTTTGTCTTGGCCTTGAGATCGGCCTCGCAGGCGGCAGAACCGCACCAGAGAGCCCGGGCAAAGCCGCCGTGGGCGTCTGCGGTGCCCATTCCCTCGGCGCCGAAGAACTCTAAAAGCCCCGGCAGGTCTGTTACATCCTGAGTGTGCTCAAGCCTGAATGCTTTGGCTTTTTCATAGAGCGACGTTTGAATATCAGCTAGGGCGGCTTTGACCGCGCTAACCGCCTCTGCCACGGGGACGAACTTCTTTTCTCCCGAATCCCTGCGCACGAGCACGAGCTTTTCGGCCTGCATGTCCCTGGGACCTATCTCGATGCGCAAGGGAGTGCCCCTCATCTCCCATTCGGCGAATTTCCAGCCCGGGCTGGAGGAATCGTCGGAATCCACAATCACCCTGACGCCTGCTGCCTTCAGTTCTACGCTGATTTTATTAGCGTAGGCTAAAACAGCGGCCTTGGTATCGTTTTTATAGATCGGGACGAAAACGACTTCCTCGGGGGCGATCGAGGGCGGCAGAACCAAGCCCTTGTCGTCAGAATGTGTCATGATCACAGCGCCGACCAGGCGAGTGGAAACCCCCCAGCTTGTAGCCCAGACATAGTCCAGGTTGCCTGCCCTGGTCTGGAATTTTACGTCGAAGGCTTTGGCGAAATTCTGGCCAAGGAAGTGGCTTGTTCCGGCCTGTAGAGCTTTTCGGTCCTGCATCATCGCCTCAATACAATAGGTCTGCACAGCTCCGGCGAATTTTTCGCTTTCGCTCTTTATACCCGTTACCACGGGAATGCAGAGATGGCGCTCCACCACATCTCGATACACCTCGAGCATGCGCAGCGTTTCTTCTTCCGCTTCTTCCCTGGTCTCATGGGCTGTATGACCCTCCTGCCAGAGAAATTCGCTGGTGCGCAAAAAGAGGCGGGTGCGTTTTTCCCAACGCAGCACATTGGCCCACTGATTTATCAGAAGGGGTAGGTCCCTCCAGGACTGGATCCAGTCCTTGTATTTGGACCAGATGATTGTCTCGGAGGTGGGGCGGATGCAGTAGGGCTCTTCCAGCTTCTCTCCCCCTCCGTGCGTTACTACGGCCAGTTCAGGGGCGAAGCCTTCCACATGCTCGGCTTCCTTCTCCAAAAAACTCATGGGAATGAGAAGGGGAAAATACGCGTTCTGATGCCCAGTCTCCTTGAAGCGGCGGTCGAACTCGTCCCTGATCCGCTCCCAAATTGCGTATCCCCGGGGTCTGATGACCATACTCCCTTTTACCGGCGAATAATCCGCCAGTTTGGCATTGAGAACAATATCGATATACCACTGGGAGTAATCGACTTCCTTGGGAGTAATCTTGTCGGCCATACACCACCTCAGACGCAGATAAGGATAGGCAACTATACCGACAAAGGCAGGGCAATTTCAATTGGAATGTCTAGACTAACGTACACCGGCGTTTTGGGGACTTTTCGCCATCAGTGCTTTCGATATATTCTTAACACTGTGACCTTACAAACCCGGCGCAGAACCTACTGGATCCTCTTTGGCATCAATGCTTTTATGCTTCTGGCTGGTCTGATTTTTTCAATTATCCTCGCTTTCATGAAACGGGTTCCCATATTCCTCATCGAGCGGGGGATATACACAACCTATGAGCTCTTCGGAATGCGCATCCCTTCCTTGGGATATTCACTGATAAACGCCCTGCTCTTGGCTGCCTATTCTGTGGGGGTGAGCTTTTTTATTTTGAAAACCTTCAGAAAAACAGTGTCGCCGGAGATATTCTTTTTTATTTTCTGGCTTTGCAGCCTTTCCTTCGAGGCAATCAGGCCATTGCACCTTTTCATGGCAGTACAGGGAGCCTCGGATTCCAGCCTTTCGGTACTCGACAGAATTTACATGGGAAGCAAGTTCTTAGGACTGATCACTATTTTTATCTCCGGACTCTATGCCGCGGGAATGCGCAACGATAAACAATTCTCCATAATAGCAATCTGCATAGGCATCAGCGCGGCATTGAGTTCGATAATGCCTGTTAATACAGGGATCTGGGCTGGCAATCTGATGTTTAAGCTCGGCTACGGAAGACTTATCGATGGGTTTTCTGCGGCAATCCTTTTCATCACTATAGCGAACTACCTGATCGCCGTTCGAGTGCGAGGCGACAAGGCCTATTATTACATCGCAGCCGGAGTAGCACTGATCATAGCCGGCGCTTTACTCGCAAGCAGGGGCACCTCGCCCCTTGCCAGCCTTATATCCCTGGTCGCCATGGCGGGGGGAGGCTTTGTCTATATCTACAAACTGCATTCCTTTTATTTGTGGCAATAGACGGGCAAGGTATACCGTAATGTAGCTGCCATATCCCAGGTAGACTCTATTTAGTATAAAACCTCAGCCCGACTCTAAGCCGGTGCTAGATGCCAAGAATCATGGCTGTTGCGCCCGCGGTCAATGGCAGGAGTATATTGTCCCAATCCTTGGTCGGAGCAGCTTCTACCAGCGTAGAGATAAGGGCAATCACGAGGGAAGCGCCGAGCCTGTCGCTGATCAGAAAGCTGGGGATAAAAGAACAGGTAAAGCAGGTAATGCTCCCTTCCAGGGATTTACCCTGGGTATATGGCAGCCTGATCCTGCCTATCGTCTTGCCTACCAGGCTCGATAATCCGTCGGCGAAAGCGAGAATATAGATGGCGATACTCGCCGGTCTTTGTGGAAAAAGAATCACCGCCAGTAGGGCGCCTAGTCCCAGGGTAACTGGACCTGTAACAAAACGGCCATTATCGCGCAGGCGAGCGGCTCGAGCGGTCAGGGCAGAAATGATGGGAATCGAGTATCCCCTCATTCTGAGGGTTTCGAATACACAATAAACAATGATCCCCCCGACGAGGAGCAACACCGTCAAGAATTTGGATAGGGAAAGCAGTACCGGAACAAAGGCGATGAGCAGATGAATAGACTTGCGGGTGAACTCGATGGAAATTTCCCGATGGGAAGTCTTTTCCCTCGTTTCGGGACCAGAGGTATAGCTTCGAGGAATTGCTGGTTCTTCTTGGCGCATCGTTTCTCCATAGACCGCTTCTTGACAGCCTCACAGGGCTCTGGTAGGATGCCTCACTGTCGAAGGGCGCTCAAGGCGCTCGAACGACAACACAGGTAGACCCGCAAGGCCTCCTGCATTGTTCTAGTGCTTTTTATGGGCGATTAACTCAGCGGGAGAGTGCTACCTTCACACGGTAGAAGTCACTGGTTCAATCCCAGTATCGCCCATAAAAAGCACTTTCTTTTTACCTCCGCAGCCTTGCGACCCTTCACACGGTAGAAGTCACGCTTTCAATCCCAGTATCGCCCATAAAAGCCATTCTTACCCGCGGTCTGTCGGCTCTCATGCAGCGGCCGGAGCCTGACAGCCCCAGCCACCTGAAACAGTATACAACAACTATTTCATTTTTTCCACAGCCATTGAAGCCTTGGCTGCGACCCTGTCCTCTATCTTGCCCAGCAACCATATAAGAAAAGCGGCTACCAAGGCGATCGCCCCTACGATAGGCCAGATAGAGCCAAGACCCATCCTGTCCATCAATCCGCCTGTGACCGGCGGGCTTATGGTCCAGCCTATGCCGCCGATAACCGGCAACACCGCGTTAAAGCGGCCTCGATGCGATATTGGGGTGTGATTTGCCACATAGGCGCCCTCGTTGGTCGCGTTTACGATCTCCCCCAAGGTCCAGAGGATAGTGGAAAAATAGAGAAGCCATAGATTCCTGGATACCCCGATCATCCCAAATCCGATAGCATAAAAGACCCCAGCCAGAGCCACAGCGTTGATGGGCTTCCACTTGCGCGTAAGGGCCATAATCGGTGTGGAGAGGAATATGACCAGCGCAGCGTTTAAGGTCATGCAGGTGCCGAATATTGCCGCTCCCGAGAGTCCGAAGAATTCTTTGGACTGCAGGGGAAGGGCGAAGCGGTGCTGGGCGTACACAAAACCGTACCAAGTCGTGATCATGGTGAAGATAATGAGGAAAGGCCTAGAATACAGGGCTTGCAGCAGGTTTCCCTTATATGCTTCCTCGGTGCTGCCGGAACCTATAGTGGCATCGATCTGCTGCTGGGTTGGCTTGGTCTCCGGCACCTTGAGCGCCACTACGTAGATGGCCGCGAAGATGGCGATCGCATTGCCCCAGAAAAGCCAAGACGTTGCGTGCTCGAAGAGGAATCCTGCGATGAGCGATCCCACGGCGAAGCCCAGGTTGTGCCCTAAATAGGTAAGGGAGAACGCGGTTCTACGGTTTTCTGGCGTGGTTAGATCGGTCATCATAGCGTTTCTTGCCGGATCAGTTATACCATCGAAGAATACGCTGAGAAGAATCAATGCCGGCACGAATTTTACGAAGGCCGCAAAACCGCAGGGTATATACATTGCCCCTGAGATAAGTTGTGCGACCACCATTATCTTTTTACGGCCTACTCTGTCGGCCAACTTGCCGCCTATAAAACCAGCAGGAATGTACACCATCGAAATGATAAACATAAACCTGCCGGCTTCGCTCTGGCTCATGTTCAGCCTGCCGGTGAGATAGAGAGTCATGAAGGGAAATACAAAAATCCCTACCGAGTTGACCACTGTGACTAAAAAAAGGGTGTAAAGGGGTTTTGGAAGCCCTCGGTACACGCCGAACAATCCTTCCGCCCTGCGGCGGATCGCGTGGAGAAATCTTGTTCCACGTTTGGTTATTATGCCCATAGTAGTACGCTCCCGCACAGTGTGCGGCATTTGTTCCGCATGTAATACGGTACGATAATTGCGTTACGAGCGCAATATTCATAAGAATGCTAAGCGCTCGAGGTAAAGGGTTTAGAAAGAGGGGTGAGCTTTCTTTCGCTTAAGCCTCAAGCAGCTTCGCGTGCAAAATAAGACTGATTATTCATGGTTACACTCACTGCTTTGGCTCCTTTCTTGGAAGTTTAGTGTATGGTGACGAAATTTCATGATATAGTCAAGCCGACAAGCATGACTGGAGGATACAGATGGAAAAATTATTTTTCCCAGAAAAGGAAGGGAAGGTCGATATAATAGAAGCAGGTGCGGTAACCCGGATGATCAAAGCCTACGGCGAGAAAACCATGATGGTGGAAGTGTTTTTCGAGACAGGGGCCAAGGGAGCCGCTCATGCTCATCCCCATGAACAATTATCGTACTGCCTGGAAGGCGAATTTGATTTTTTCATCGAGAAAGAAAGCCGAAATATTAAGGCAGGGGACAGTGTATTGATTCCTGGGGGCAAAAATCACGGGGTTTATTGCCGCGCCAAGGGAAGACTTCTGGATGTTTTTTCACCCCCCAGGGAGGATTTTT
Source organism: Spirochaetaceae bacterium UBA6076 (assembly GCA_002428725.1). Taxonomy (GTDB): domain Bacteria; phylum Spirochaetota; class Spirochaetia; order Treponematales; family Rectinemataceae; genus UBA2256. The sequence continues at coordinate 85,826 of DIXQ01000015.1, forward strand.
TACGCCAAGGGGCTAGATAGCCTTTGGGCGTAATCGGGCATTTGGTACTATGGCGTTAAGGAGCTTCTATGTTCGGCTGCATAGGCAGGATTCTTTTGGACAAAATCCCCGCCGGCGCAGATCCTATGGGACTTGAGAGTATTTTAGCCAATATTTCTGGAGTACTGACCGGCAAGACTCTTCTTCTTTCATTTATAAAAGAAAAAAGCATTTGTTTGGTTGAAATAGTGTTTTTATATTGGAAAGCCATGGGCTGGAACAGGACCCCCGGAATCTCCAAGACTGCAACAAATGCGCGCTTCTACTCGGGCGTTCTTGCGACTCAGCACTTCCCCGAAAGAGTGGAGTCGGCATGAATATCGATCTTCATCGCTTCTTTAAAGCCGATTCGGCAAAAAAACGAAAAATTACACTTTATATTGTTCTACTTGTACTTGTCTTTGCAGCCCTGGAAATTTCTATTCTCGCCTATAGACCGACGAAAAACTCTACAAGGTTGATGAGAATAACCAGCCGGTGGACGACCAAGACGCCCAGCGGAACATTATCGCCGAACCCAAGGGTAGTTCCACCATGGGGTTTACTATTTCCATGGGTATCGCCAGCTGCACAGGAGAACAAGCTTCGACCCAGGATCAATTTTCGTACACACTCCGCAGCGCCGACGCGGAGATGTACAAGGCGAAAAATCAAGGCAAAAACCGCTGGTGCGCCGCTGGAATCCAAGACAAATCCAAGCTTGTCCAAAACGATGCCTGACGGTAGAATCCAGCCATGAAAGGAATAGTAGTCGCCGCTGGATATGGCACCCGCTTTTTGCCAGTCACCAAGACTGTTCCCAAGGAACTGCTGCCTGTTGGCATCAAACCGAGCATCGCCTATATCGTGGATGAATTTGTACAATCAGGTATCGAAGAAATCATCATAATTTCCTCCAGAAGAAAAAAAGCCCTGGAAGACTATTTCGACAGGGAAGTTGAGTTGGAGGAGCTATTTACCCGGGAAGGCAAGAAGGACAAACTCGCCCTCATTCAAACCCCAGCAGCACACATTTCTTTTGTGCGCCAGACCGAAATGCGAGGAACCGGCCATGCTCTGTTGCAGGTACGACCGCTTTTAGGGGACGAGGCCTGCGTCGTAGCCTATCCCGACGATCTAGTGGTCGGTGGCCGGCCGCTGGCCTCCCAGCTCATTGAGCTATACCGACAGACAGGCAAATGCGTATTAGCAACGATCCTCGAGCCAGGCGACGTGTCGCGTTATGGGGTTGTCGACCCAGCGCCCGACGGCTTAGGCGTTCGGGGCTTTGTCGAAAAACCTGAGCAGGGCAAGGAACCGAGCCACGAAGTATCTATCGGACGATATCTCTATACCCCCGAATTCTTCCAGTGGCTCGAAGAGGGATATAGGCGCCACGAAAAGGGAGAGTATTTCCATAGCTACGCGCTGGATAGAATGATAGAACGGAACAAGGTTGTTTTTACCAGGACCGAAGGTCAGCGCCTTGATACGGGGGATCCAGCGGGTTATTTAGAGGCGATTTTACGCAATGCCGCTGAAGATCCTTCTCTCAAGCCGACCTTAGACGCTTTTATTGCCGAACGGTACCGAAAATAGGCTTTGTTTTATTCGATAGTTATGGATTTAGAGACATTTTTCGGCACATCAGGATGAACCCCATGGCCTTGGATGCCCAAATCGTCTAACCATTCCATTTTCAGAACCGACATTCTATAAGCCAGGTATTGAAGGAGAATCGCCGCACTGAACATGAAAAGGCAGGGTTTTCCGCTTAATGGAATTTCTATATAGCTGGACCAGTAGTTCTTATGCCCCTCCGGCTTACCTGAGACGGCGAGAGCGAGATCCTGGCGGCGCTCCGCGAAGAGTACAATGTCCGCCCCCCGAATTTTATGGGTGTGAATCTGGCTTATCGTTACCCTTGCGTCTCTGTCATCCGGAGCACAGAGAAAAATGAGAGGATACCCATAGGGCAATTCTTCGATCAGCGATGGATTGGCTTTCAGAATTTCCCTGGCGTTTGTGTGTTCTTCAGGCGAATGTGCGGCGGCTAACGTTCGATAGGAATCAAGAAATGTCTCCAGATCAGCCATGGAAAGAATACTGTTTCTTCCGAGGATCGTGTTCGGTCCATGCTTAAATTCAGCGGCCTCGCCGCCCTCGGTATGGTTGAGCGCCACTTCACGGATTTTTAGCGCGCCTTCTTTGGCCAGTCCCAGAAGATTAGTCCCCAGCACATGGATGGATGGTTTTGTATATAGCTTAAGCGCTGTTTCTTCAATATCCTTCATCGAAAGCCTAAGACTTTCCACCATCATGGATTTAGCCGAACTCAAGGTGGCTGCAATAGCGTTTTCCGAAAGCACCAGACTCGCGGCAATTATATAAAGCAGTCCGAGCTGGCTAATAAAAGATTTCGTCGCCACCACGGCTATTTCGGGACCGCAGAGCATGGGCAGGTAAAAATCAGACAACTCTCTGGGAAGCCTTGAGTTTTCGTTGTTGACGAGACTGGCACGCGTAACCTTGGGGAATTTTTCCTTAACCTCCACAAATACATCGACCAGATCTTTCGTTTCACCGGATTGGCTGATTCCGATCAGGACATCCGCATCCTTGAGACTCGCAAGGTACATGGAGCGGAAAATTCCCGGATTGCAGGAGTATACAGGGACATGGGCAAGGATGTTGAAAAAATAGGCGGCCGTGAGTGCGGCATGATATGAGCTGCCCGACGCCACAAGATAAATCCGCCCACCAGCCGCTTGGGCATTGAACAAGGTTGTGCGAAACTGATCAACATATCCAGCTATGGTTCTGCGCTTGATCCAAACGAGTATTGTATCGAGAAGATGAAGATTCTCTGCCTTTTCCGGGCTTGCCTCGGCCAGCTCGGCAAGCAGTTCGGTTTCGTCGGAATAAAAATCTGATTTTGGTAATGCAGCAAATTCCAATGAAGGAATTGCCACTAGTATCGCTTTCCAAAAATCGGATGCAAAAAGAGTATTAATTTCGCTATTGATATCGTCTAACGATATTTTCCCCGCGATTGAACAGAAGACGTTGGCTGATTTAATGCATTGTTCCTGTATCCCGTCTAAAACCGCTGTAAGCGCTTTTTCTTCTTCGGGAACAAAATAATACCGAAGGAGCAGATCAATCACCGCAGGCCCCGCCATGATCTCCTGCTGCATGAAATGCCTGTACTTCGGATCCAGCGCTGTGTCTTTGATCGATACCTTAGATCGGCGTGGCGTCGGCGTGGAAAACCTAAGCTTCCCAGTGAGGCTAAAGCTTACTAGCCCCGATTCGAAAAACCATACACCCTCACCCTCGGGAATAGAAGTTAAGGCGCGAGTTTTGGATAAAACCGAGGTGAGATCAGAAGAGGCTATGACAAAACCGCCGTCTTCGTCCTTGCCTATTCCCACATAGAGCGAAGAGCCTGCGTTGACGGCAAAAACCCCCGGTAAACCCGGGTCGGCAACAAAAGCCGAATAGGCACCCTGCGCCAGAACCTGGGCTTTTCGCAGCGCGTCTATCATTCGCAGCACGGAATCAGGCAGGCCTATCCGCAGGCCCGATGCCGCGTATGACTGCCGCAGCGCCGATAGATCCGCGCTGCGCAAGCACTGGTTTGCCGCGTAGTGTTCTTCTATGAGGTGAATCAAGATTTCACCATCGTTGTCAGAAACAAGGGCATGCCCACGGGAACTTAGCCAGGTTTTTAGCGGCTCGAGGTCGTCGATCAAGCCATTGTGGGCTCCGATTAGCTCTTTCATGCAGTGGACATGATGGGGCTGGCTGCTGGCTTCGGAAACGGAACCCCTGGTAGCCCAGCGCACCTGGCCTAAAAAACGCTGTCCAGAAGCCTCGGCAATACCCAGAACTGGGCATACCTTGGATGGGGCACCCACCGCTTTTCGAAGCAGCACCTTGCCCTGGGTATCGATAAAAGCCGCGCCTGTGGAGTCATAGCCCCGGTATTCCAGGCGTCTGAGCAACGACTCAGCCGTTTTGCCAAGACCACTCGCGTTGGCGCCATAGACTAAGGATACTATTCCGCACACTGTACTACCCTTTCTTGGAAGTATAGCACGTCTTACGCCGAGAGGGTTTTTTTATTATAATACATCTCATGTCGATACAAGCGCTCGAAACTGAACATATTATACGAGGTTACGATTGTGGGTACGCAGGGCCTTTACAGCCCTTTGCTCTGGCAAATTTTTTTCAGGAGGCCGCGGGAGAACATGCCGAAAAGCTCGGGGTCGGCATGGAAGCCCTCTACTCCCTTGGCCGAACCTGGATGCTTTCTCGCATCGATATAGAAATTGAAAGGCTGCCACGCACCGGTGAACAGGTTGTTGTGCGGACCTGGCCCTTTGGCACCGAAAGGATTTTTGCTATGCGTTGCATGGAGCTTTTAGACTCCCAAGGCCGACGTATGGCTGGGGCTCTGTACGATTATTTCATATACGACATAAAATTAGGTCGCCCTCTCAGGCCGGAGCGAATACTCGATCCCGGCTTGAGAGTAGACAAGCCGCTTCCCTATGCCGACCTTTCTCCAGGTCTCCACGAACCCGGCCTCTTCCCCGCCGAGCTTACGGGGGATCCCCGCGATGCAGGCTGGAAACAAGCCTTTAGCCTCGATGTGGCATCCCATCATATCGACAACAATGGACATGTAAATAATGCCCACTACGTCAACTGGCTCAGCGACGCTATACCCCCAGAGGAGCGGGGCTCAGGGCAAGCCAAGAGGATCAAGGTGGACTTTGTTTCACAAGCAGTGCGGGGGGAGCATCTAGCAGCCTGCTGGAGAAAGAGCGAATCGGGGATCTTCCATTCGATTATTCTCCGGGATACCCAGGTCATTGCCCGGGCTTCGACCCGTTGGGAATAAGCCGCTCGTTGACCAGCAGCTGCGGCGTATGTCACTATGCTGAGCCATGATACCCGATAAAGTGAAAAAAATACTGGACACTGAAGGCCTATCGGCACTCGAGTTCGAGGAAGGATCGACACCCACCGCGGCGACCGCCGCGACCAAAATTGGTGTCGAAGTCGGCCAGATAGCTAAGAGCCTTTTATTCAAGGGGGCCTCGGGTCTCGTGGTCATGGTAGTCTGCGCCGGGGATAAAAAAGTTTCATCCGGCAAAATAAAGCGTCTCTGTGGCGAAAAGATGTCCATGACCAAGCCTGAGGAAACCTATGCCCTCACCGGCTTTTGGCCAGGCGGGGTCTGCCCCTTTGGCGTAGAGAATATCCCAATCTATGTGGATGATACCCTCTCGGTCTGGAACATGGTCTACCCCGCCGCGGGCAACGACGCCACAGGGGTTCCCCTGAGCTACGAAAAACTGCTTCGTATCTGCGGCGGCCGCAGCTGCGATGTGACGGCGGAATAAGACTACTGCACCGAAGAGTGTGGTAGAGTTTTTTAGTTTGATATAAGCAATCCCTAAGCGCTGAGATAGATAAATCCCGCTGTTTTAGTATTGGACTGACATGGTTTGTCAGCCTTCAAACCTGGATTTAGTTGACTTTACGTCCCTCAATCGGTATGGTCCATATGATGAGTATAACGACAGGTCTATTCAATGACGGGTACGTCCCCATCATGGACGGAGTTACGATAACTGTTAAAAACTATGCGTATTGGCTCGAAAAAACCCTAGGTCCCACCTATGTCGTTACTCCCTATGTACCTAACTATGAAGACACAGAACCTTTCAAAGTAATTCGCTTTTTGTCCATGCCGACGATCGTTCGTCCACCGTATAGAATAGGGCTCCCAGATCTCGATCTGCGCCTTCAATACATCTTGAAAAATAGAGACTTCAGCATCGTGCACGCGCATAGCCCTTTTGCCGCGGGCATTTTCGCACGGAGAGTGGCGAAGGCCAGAGGTATTCCTATCGTTGCGACCTTCCACTCCAAGTACCGGGATGATTTTCAGCGAATTTTCGCCATCAAGTCGATTGTTAACGATCAGATCAAACGGATAGTCGATTTTTATTATAGTGTGAACCATGTCTGGGTTCCCCAGGAATCGGTGGTGAAAACTCTGCGTGAGTATGGGTACAAAGGCCCTTACGAGGTAATGGAAAACGGCATAGACATGACTCCCGTAAAAGATATTGCCGAATACTGGAAACGGGGCGCAGACTATCTTAAGTTACCGGAGGGTCTTCATGTAGGACTCTATGTGGGACAGCATATCCTGGAAAAAAACCTCGAGTTCCTGGTTCGATCCTTGCCCCATGTGATGCAAGCCCTGCCTGATTTCCGCATGGTTTTTGTAGGCGATGGGTATGCAAAAAACCAACTGAGAAATCTTGTGGATGATCTTGGTATTGGGGATAAAATAATTTTTCATAATGTGGTGTTTGACAGAGAAGTGCTTAAGTCCATCTACGCTCGGAGTGATATCTTTCTTTTCCCCTCGCTCTATGATACCGCTTCCCTGGTAGTGAGGGAAGCCGCCGCCTTAAAGACTCCATCGGTACTCATACAGGGCGCCAATGCCGCTGAGGCAATTAAAGACGGGGTCAATGGATACCTGAGCGAAAACGATATAGAGGGTTTTGCGCATCGAGTTGTTCAAGCTCTTAGCAATCAAGGCGAACGAGAGAAAATCGCCGAAATGGCACAAAATTCCCTCTGCAGAACCTGGGAAGATGTGGTTTTAGAAGTAAAAGATAGATACCTAAAAATATTGGAGCGCTGGGAACATTAGTTCGTTGCTGCGTCCATCAAGAACATAAAGAAAGGGGCTGCCCAAATATTTAGGGAGCCCCTTTTATTATACCAAGCCTCCGGAAAATTATAAAAATTCCGGCTTATGTCGGAAAAGAACCCTACAGTGTAGACTTCGCAGCGGCCAGGGCGGCAGCGTAATCCGGCTCCTGGGCGATCTCGGGAACTTGCTGGGTGTAGACAACCTTGTTGTTCTTGTCTAAGACGACCACAGCCCTGGAAAGTAGGCCGGCCAGGGGGCCGCTGATCATCTCTACGCCGTAGCTTTTACCAAATTCTCGGTTCCGCAGTTCCGAAAGGGGAACTACTACCTTGATGCCTTCGGCTTCGCAAAAGCGTTTTTGGGCGAAAGGAAGATCGCGGCTTATGGTCAGCACGACCACATCCCCCAGATTTTCCGCCGCCTTGTTGAAAGCCCGGGCGCTGGCTGCGCAGACACCAGTATCCAGGCTGGGTACTATATTGAGTATCTTGACCTTGCCTGCGAACTGGGCGAGCCCACTATCGGACAAATCGTCGCGAGTAAGAGAAAAATCAGGAGCTGTGGTTCCAACCTTGGGCAAGGTGCCAATGGTAGAAACCGGATTGCCTTTAAAAGTTATGCTTGCCATATAAAATCCTCCATACTAAGGGTAAATGTCTGGGTTCTAAGGTAGCCAAAAAGCTGGCCTGCGGCAAATAAGCCGATAATTGAAGATATAAAGTTCCTAGTATAGTATCTCGCTTTACGGGAATAGTGAAAAACAGGAGCGCTGCATGCGTATCGCCGTGACTGGGGCAACGGGATTTATAGGAAGTCACATCGTAGAGTCATTGCTCAACCATAGCCATGAAGTTCATTGTTTAGTTCGAAAAACCAGCGACCTGCGCTGGCTTGTGCAAAAGCCCGTAGCTATGTTCACCGGCGGGCTTGATGAGCGAGAAAGTCTTATGCCCTTTCTCGACAACTGTAAAGCGATCATCCATACCGCTGGACTCACCCGGGCCAAGGAAGAATCGGAATTCTTGAGGGTAAACAGGGAAGGTACGGAAAATCTGGTAAAAGCAGCCCTCTCGCTGCCCAGCGGCCCCCGCCACATAATCGCCATGAGCTCACAGGCGGTCATGGGACCTAATATCGGAGGCTTCCCATCATCCGAGGATGACCCCATGAGGCCTTTGACGCCATACGGGCGCAGCAAGGTAGCGATGGAAGCAGCTCTTCTGGAATATGAGACCGAGGGATCGATGCGTTGCACATGCATTAGAGCCCCGGGTGTCTACGGACCGAGGGATCAGGACTTCCTTCACTATTTCCAGCTGGTGAAACATGGACTTCGTTTAATCGTGGGAACGAGGAAAATCATGTCCCTCGTCTATATAAAAACACTGGCGGAAGCTGTCGAACGGTGTATCCTAAACCCAAACGCGTATGGCCAGGCGTTCTTTATCACCGATCCATCTCCCTGCGATTGGGATGAGTTCTCTATAATGATCGAAAGGGCATTGGGCAAAAAGACAATCAGGATTCAGCTTCCCGAGGCATTGGTTGGAGCGACGGCGCCGCTGTTCGAAATGATAAAACCTTTTGTAAAAGAACCGCTACTTTTGGATAAAAACAAGCTCTTGGAAATGTGTCAGCAGAGCTGGGTTCTTTCCATAGAAAAAGCAAGGCGAGTATTGGGTTTTACGCCGGAGACAGGCACCGCCGAAGCCATAGAGGAAACCTGCCGCTGGTATAGGGACCAAGGCTGGCTGTGATGCGCCGAGGTTTATCCTGAGATGATTGTGCCCTAAGTCGATCTAAATAAGCGGGTTGGGTTACATTTCGTAGGGAAACAGCAGATTCTGCGGGTCTTGGAGGCGTTTCTTCACCGTGGCGCAAATGGTGGAAAGGTCCCGGGAATCCTCCACAAAGTCCAACCTGTCGCCGGGTATTGTGAGTACCGGGGCGAGGGTAAAGCTTTGAATCCATTCCTCGTAAAGCCTGCTTAGTCCCTGAAGGTAGGACTCGGGAATGGATGCTTCGAAATCCCTGGCACGCTTCGCTATGTGGCTTTTTAACGTTTCAACCGAGGCACGGATATAGATAACCAGGTCGGGGGGCGGCAGAATTGAGGCAAAAGTCTGGTACAGCTCCAAATACGTAGCCCATTCTTGTTCACCCATGGCGCCCTGCAGGTAGAGGTTTTTCGCGAAAACCTCGGCATCCTCGTAGAGGGAGCGATCTTGAACCACCGAGCGGGCGTCGCCCGCCAGCCTGCGGTGTGCCTTAGCCCTACTGGTGAGAAAGAACACCTGGGAATGGAAGGCCCAGCGCCCCATGTCGGCGTAAAAATCCTTGAGAAAAGGATTTTCCGCCACGGGCTCGAAATAGGGCACGTAGCCCAGCTTTTTCGAGAGCAGGCTCACGAGGGTGGATTTTCCTGCTCCAATATTGCCAGCGAGCACAAGATATTTTTTCATTTGCTTTTGTTTCGAACCACTTTTACCCTAGCCTCGGCACGATGCTTTTGCAAGGTCGGAGCCTGCGGCCGTACAATCCGCGTAGGCAATAACTCTCCCTATACGGGTTTAGCAGGCTAAAAATGTCTACTTCCGCTCAGCTGGCAATCGGGAAATCGTCGGGGTCCGAGTCGGCATCCCGGCAGCTCTGCGGAGCGTTGTCGCCGTAGCCTGGCTCGGCGGTAGACAGTAGGGCTGGCAAGCGATAGGGTTTCCCGCCTGGTTTGAAGTTTATAAAATGACTTTTCAGCGCCGCGGCATGATACAGAAACCCGCTTGCTTTGTTCAATAGATTATATGCCTTGTTCCTCTGTTCGTAGTATATTATCAGTTCTCCTCTACCACCGATTTGGTGTACGATGAGACAATAAAGGAGTTGGAATGCGCATCATTTTCAAGAACGCGAAGCCGGTACTCGGCCTTTTGGTTTCTCTGGCTTTTCTTCTGCCGGGAGTTTCGGCCTTCGCCCAGACAGCCCAGCCCACTGAGCAGGTCTCGAATACCGCAGGCGCGTCTGAACAAGTCGAAAGTCCCGCCGAAGCTTCGGAGCAAACAGAGCCCTCCATTGAACCATCTAGCATAGATGCCGACGCTCTTCCCACAGTCGCAGAGCCATCCTTCGAAGCTCTTTTCGGTGATGCCTCGGAACAGGACAGAGAGGTTTTGAACAGGGTAGAGAAGCTGGCCGCCGAAGGTAAATGGAAGAGCGCCTGGACAGCCTTGTCCGAGGCTGATCCGGAAAACCTTAGCCCCTTTTTGTTGGCTGAAAAAATTCGTCTAGCCTTGGATGGATATGCTCAAACGACCATGCATCTTCTTTACGGTTTTGTCGATCTAGAGGAAGGAGAAAATCTTGAACTGCTCCGTTTTGGTGCTCCTGAAACAGGAGATCCGATCGATTTTAACCCCGCCCAGATCGCCGATTCGCTAGAAGAGCGCGAAGAGGCTATACCCCCGGTACTCTCGTTGAAAATGGGCGATTATTACCATACCATCTGGCAAAATTACCAGGGTCAATGGTTAATGCCCGACGAGGATGTTCTGGTAAAAGGGGTAGAAAACTACGACAGGGCTTTCGCGTACGATCTATATTCTCCCGCGAGTCTGGACAACCAATCAGGCATGCTTTTAGCGCTTCAGCGTTTTGAGGGGGCTGAAAAAATTATTCTTAAGGCTCTCGAGCTGTCTCCGGACAGCAATGCGCTGAACCTACGCCTCGCCGAGGTGTATTATTCCACCGGACGCGTTGATGATGTATATCCGCTGGCTGACAAGGTAATCGCTACCGCGGCGGATGATTATGAGTTAAACGATGGGTACATCGTTGCGATTCGCGCCGGACTCCAAGCACTGGACCAAGAAAAACTCACAAAGTATATCGACGGGCTGGAGCAGAGCTTCCCCGGCGATTACACCCCAGGGCTGATCCGCCACCTGGTCGCCGTCCAGCTCGGCGATTCGGAAGCCGCAGACGCCGCGGCGGATCAGGTGACCAAGGCATTCTCGGGCGATCCCGAGGTTGTGCGCTCCCTGCTTTCTACCTGGCTTTCCGCCAATGATCCCGATTCGGGGTTCAAGTATCTGGATAGGGCGATTGGACGAGGCGGCAGCGATGACGCTATGGCTTCGTTTTATTTCTACCGAGCAATTCTGCACAGCGAGGTCGCCATGGGAGAAGAGGATCTACGAATGGCGCTTTTAGATTTATCGGCCGCTAAAACACTTTTCTCCAAATCCTACCCTGAAGGACACGAAATATTCACTATTCTCGAGGAGATCAAAGCCGAATGGGACCAAGTCCTGAATCCGCCCGAACCAGAGGCAAGCCCCGCGGGATCGGCGACAGACGCGACCCAGGAGGCTTCGACAATGTAGGGAGGGGCAGATGCCGCAGACCTGCATACACAACGCCACCGTCGTGGCTGGATACGCCCTCATGCCCGAGAGCGCCGTCCTGGTGGAAGGGGATAGCATAGTCGACCTCTTCTCTGAGCGGCGCTTTAGGCAAAAACACTTTTCCTCGGACGTCAACTTTATCGATGCCCAGGGAGCCTATCTGATCCCTGGCCTTATCGATTCCCACATTCACGGCTTCGCTGGCTTCGGCACCGAAGACCTGTCCACCGATTCAATACTTTCCATGTCCAAGGCCCTTGCCAGCTACGGTGTCACAACCTTTTGCCCGACCCTCTACCCCATGTCCGAAGAAGACATGATAGCCGGAATACGGGCAATCATAGCCGCCATGGGACTGGAGCCTGGCTCTAAAATCGCCGGCATCCACCTGGAAGGCCCCTTTATATCACCGGCCAAGCTGGGCGCTCAGCGGGCTGAATTTGCCAGGCCAGTGGATATCGATCTCATGCATAGGCTTTACGAAGCCAGCGAAGGCCATATTGTCAATATGACCGTAGCCCCAGAGCTTAAAGGGATGCGGGAGCTAGCCCTTTACTGCGCCAAGACCGGCATAGTACTCCAGGCAGGTCATACCGACGCCAGTTACGAAAACATGATCGAAGGCATGCAGGTTGGCATCCGTCACTCGACCCACTTTTTCAATGCCATGAGCAAGCTCGACCATAGGAATCCCAACGCGGTCGGGGCAATACTCATCCAATCTGATTTAAGCTGCGAAATAATCGCCGACGGCAAGCATGTTCACCCAGACTTGATACGACTTCTGGTGCGAGACAAGCCCAGCACGAATATCGTTCTCGTCACCGACGCCCTTAAGCCCACAGAACAAAAAGAAGGTCCTTTTTTAGCCAATCGGGAAGAAGTGATCCTATCGGATGGCCTTTTTCTCCGCGCCGCCGATGGGGTGATCGCCGGCAGCGCCCTCACAATGGTAGAGGGGCTCAAAAACCTGGTCAAATTCGGTATCGCCCTAGAAACCGCCGTAAAAATGGCCTCACCCAACCCTGCGCGGATACTCAAGCTGGAACGGTTAGGCGAAATCTCCCCAGGGTTTTTCGCTGATCTCACTTTACTGTCCCCGGATTTCACCGTAATAATGAGTATGGTCCGAGGCAGATTTGTCTTCGGCGTTTGAGCGGTTCGTGCGAATTGTCACCGTTTAAAACGGTGATTTACCGACCCCCTGGCGCCGTTGACCTTGCAGTCGCGTCCAAGGTCTGCATTCTCACATCGAATGATAGAAAAGGAGTTTAGCGATGCGTGTCATCATCCAAGCCACCAGCGATTCTGTCGCCACCTGGGCATCCAATCATATCGCGGAGAGAATCCTCAACGCCCCTGCTTCAAGGCCCTTTATCTTAGGCCTCCCTACTGGTTCTTCGCCCCTGGGCCTGTACAAAAAACTCATCGATCTGTATAAGGCAGGCCGAATTTCCTTTAAGAATGTTGTCACCTTCAATATGGATGAATATGTCGGACTCGATGAGAACCATCCGGAGAGCTATCATCGTTTCATGTGGGATAATTTCTTCTCATATATCGATATAAAAAGAGAAAATGTCAACATTTTGGATGGCATGGCCAAAGATCTGGATGCCGAGTGCAGGGCTTATGAAGCGCGGATCCAAGCAGCGGGAGGCGTGGATCTTTTTATAGGCGGCGTAGGCGCCGACGGCCACATCGCCTTCAATGAGCCCGGTTCCTCCCTCTCTTCCCGAACAAGGGTAAAGACCCTCACCAGCGACACGCGTGTAGCCAACAGCCGCTTTTTTGGTGGCGACATCAACAATGTTCCATCCACAGCTCTCACCGTTGGTGTGGGAACAGTGATGGACGCCCGCGAAGTGATGATCCTAGTCACCGGGCAAGGCAAGGCACGTGCTTTAAAGCACGGCGTTGAAGACGGGGTCAGCCACATGTGGACCATGAGCTGCCTCCAACTCCATCCCAAGGCTCTCATTGTCTGTGACGATGACGCTACCCTCGAACTGAAGGTAGGCACGGTTCGCTACTTCAAGGATATCGAAGCGGAGTTCCGTTCCCAGCAAGGGTAATATTTTCCTATAGGGGAATAAAAAGCAATTCTCAGCGCCGGTCTCTGTGCAAGAACCAGCGCGATTTTTTTATCAATTGTATATAATATATATAAATAAAGTAATTACTACTCTTTGGCACGGTTATTGCTTTATTACTTATAGCTCCACAATCAGCACAGCTGATTCGACAGAGGCCGGGATTCCAACGAATACCGCTGGAGTGAAGGTAAGTATCAAGGAGAATTACAATGAAAAGAACAGTACGTGTTATTGCTTTATCGCTCATGGCAGCGGTAACCCTTGCGGTGGCCGGAGCGGCCTCCGGGGATGTCGGGCTCTATGGAAACGCGGCTGCTAAGGCCGACGATTCCCTGACTATCGAGGATATGCTTCTCTATGCCGCTCAGGACGAGTACCTGGCACGCGGCGAGTATGTGGCGATTATGGGAAAATTCGGCACCATGCGCCCCTTCAGCAACATCATGCAGGCCGAGGAAACCCATCTGGCCTGGCTCAAGGATGCCTACGCGGATTACAAGATCGCCTTCCCCACCGACGCATCGAGCGCTCATCTGCACATTCCCGCAAGCCTGCTGGAAGCCTACAAGACGGGAGTTCAGGCCGAGATTGATAATATCGCCATGTACGATCGCTTCTTGGCCACCGCACTTGTTCAGAGCGCCGAAAATAAGGATCTGAAGGTGTTGTTCACAAACCTGAGAAACGCCTCGGAAAACCACCTAAGGGCATTCCAGAATCAGCTTACAAAGTATTGAAGAAAAGGCTTTAGTAAGTGAGCCACTTTCAAAAGTCTGTTAACTTTTGAAAGTGGCTTTGTAGTTTCGTCTATTTTCATGCTAAAAGCATGAAAATAGACGAAACGTACGCATCTTTAAGGTAGCTTTTTCAAAACTCGTCTGAGTTTTGAAAAAGCCTCAAGTGGAAAAGTAGTAGAATAAAATTGCCGGAAAGGCCCGCCTCCTGCCAATCCGGCTTTTTATACGTTCTGTCCGGCTTCGGAATTTACTTTCCGAAGCCGGTTTTTTGCAGCTTAGGCGCTATGACTACGGCACAGTAGCCGTAATCGGGGTTCCGTCGGTAAAAATCCTGATGGGATTCCTCGGCTATCCAAAAATTTCCAGCTGGCAGTACTTCCGTGACAATCGGCTTTAACCACCATAGACTCTGTTTCTCAATGGCCGCCATAGCCTCTTCTTTCTGGGCTTCGTCAATATAGAAAATTCCCGACCTGTATTGGGGGCCTACATCGTAGCCCTGTCTGTCCTTGGTGGTGGGATCATGAATTTTCCAAAAGTAATTTAAAAGATCTCCGTACTTCACTGTGGCGGCATCATAACGGATCCATACCGCTTCGGCGTGGCCGCTGCGGCCTGTGGAAACGAATTCGTAGCTGGGTCTGTCGTTGTCTCCGCCAATATATCCCGATACGACATCGATTACGCCGGGGATATTCTCGTACACCGCCTCTAAGCACCAGAAACAGCCTCCGGCCAAAATGGCGATCTCCTCGCCTTCTTTGGCTTTAAGGGGCAGGGGCTTGTAAAAATCGTGACTAGAAAAGGGAGGCGAAGAAGCCCAGGGGGCTTCCGCTAGGGTAGTTTTCATTGTTGTCTCCGTGGTTGGGGTCGGGGCGTTTCTGGAAGGCGAGGGCAGCAATTCCGACGGGCTCTTGGATTCGCCTTGGGTTGCGCTTTGCGCAAACACAAATACTGCTGGGGCAAGGATGAGTAACCCTAAGCCCATAATAATCATTAACTTTTTCATATATAAAAATTACTAGGGAGCAGGTGGGAAGGAAAGGTCTTTTTCATGTTTTAACTTCAGTAGGGACCGGTACCTGGGGCCAGTATCGATGCGGCTCAGTCTCGCCCCTCGACCAGGCGACTAAAGAACTGCTTTTACAGTATGATCATGCCATGGCAAGTACGACTGACGACAAAAAAATTATCTATTCCATGTACCGGGTTTCTCGCAAACATGGCACCAAGCAGGTTCTCAAGGATATCTCCATTTCCTATTACTATGGAGCTAAGATCGGCGTTATAGGACTCAATGGCTCGGGCAAATCTAGCCTTTTAAGGATAATGGCGGGGACAGACCAGGATTTCGCGGGGGAAGTGTCCATTTCTCCTGGCTACAGTGTTGGATTTCTGGAGCAGGAGCCCCATCTCGAAGCTGGAAAAACCGTCCGCGAAATAGTGAGCGAAGGCGTTCAGGAAGTCGTGGACGCCCTGGCCGATTTCGATGCGGTGAACGAAGCCTTTGGCGACCCCGATGCCGATTTCGACAAGCTCGCGGTCAAGCAGGCAGCCCTCCAGGAAAAACTGGATGCCCTGGGTGCCTGGGACCTGGATACTCGCCTGGATTTCGCCATGGAAGCCCTCCGCTGCCCCCCTGCCGACCAGGTGGTGGATCATCTGTCCGGGGGCGAGCGTCGCCGTGTGGCGCTCTGCAGGCTCTTGTTGAAGAAACCGGATATTCTGCTTCTAGACGAGCCCACCAACCATCTGGATGCCGAAACCGTTGCCTGGCTTGAGCGCCACCTGCGGGACTATCAGGGTACGGTCATCGCCGTAACCCACGATCGCTACTTCTTGGACAACGTCGCTGGCTGGATCCTCGAGTTGGACCGGGGCGAAGGCATTCCCTGGAAGGGCAATTACTCCAGCTGGCTAGACCAGAAGAAAAAGCGACTGGAGCAGGAAGAAAAGGGCGAGTCCGAGCGGGCCCGCACCCTTGCCCGGGAGCTGGAATGGATTGGCATGAGCCCCAAGGGCAGACATGCTAAAAGCAAAGCACGCATCGAGCGCTACGAAAAACTCCTAGCCGACGATGGCAGGGAGCGGGTAAAAGAGTCAAAAATTACTATTCCCGCCGGCCCTCGACTGGGCAAGGTGGTAATCAAGGCGGATAAGCTGTCCAAGGCTTATAGCGACAAGCTTTTATTCGAGGATCTCTCCTTTGAGGTGCCACCCGGCGCCGTGGTGGGCATCGTCGGCCCTAACGGGGCAGGTAAGACTACGCTTCTCAAGCTGATTACCGGAAAAGAAACACCCGATGCGGGGCAGATAAGCCTGGGCGACACGGTAGTCCTGGCGTATGCCGATCAGATGCGTGCTTCTCTGGATCCGGAAAAGTCGGTCTGGGAGCAGCTTTCCGACGGTCAGGACTTGATCCTTTTGGGTGGTAAGAGGGAGGTGAACTCCCGCGCCTATTGCTCGTGGTTCAACTTCTCGGGCCAGGACCAACAGCGCAAGGTAGGCGTCCTCTCGGGCGGCGAACGCAACAGGCTCAATCTGGCCATGATGGTCAAAGAGGGGGCCAACGTGCTGCTCTTGGACGAGCCCACCAACGACCTGGACGTCAACACCATGAGGGCCCTCGAAGAGGCCCTGGACAGCTTCGCCGGAGTCGCCCTGGTGGTTAGCCACGACCGCTGGTTCCTCGACCGGGTTTGCACCCATCTCCTCGCATTCGAGGGCGACTCCGGCGTCACTTGGTACGACGGCAACTGGTCAGAGTACGCCGAGTGGCGGCGTCAGCAGCTGGGTGCCGATGCCGATAGACCCCATAGGATCGTCTACAGAAAGCTGGAGCGCTAGCCCGAAACTCTAGCCTAAAGCGACGTCGCTTGACCCGGTATTCTCACGTCTTTTCGCGGCCTTCGTGATCTGCTACACTCCGCCCATGCTCAAGAACCAAATTCCCGTGGGGCCTCCAGGCAGGGCGGATCAGACTGCGGGCATTCTCGCCATGGTCGGCTGTGCCCTTTTATGGAGTACCGCCGGCATTTTTATAAAACTGCTGGATTGGCAACCATTCGCCATCGCCGGCATTCGCAGCGCCATCGCCACGGTATTTTTGTTTTTTGTCCTCCGGGGGAAACCGGTTTTAAATTTTTCACCTATCCAAGTTTGGTCTGCCTTGGCTTACGCCGCTACCATGCTTCTCTTCGTCCTGGCAAACAAACTCACGACATCGGCCAATGCGATTCTCTTGCAGTACGGAGCCCCGGTATACGTGGCATTTTTAGGGGCTTTTTTCCTTAAAGAATATCCCCGGCCCGAACATTGGTTCGCCCTGGTTAGCGTCTGTGGCGGCATGCTGCTCTTTTTTTCAGACTCCCTGGGCAAGGGTAACTTTGTGGGCGATCTTGTCGCTGTGGGAGCGGGCATAGCCTTTGCCTTCAATATTGTGCTTTTGCGCAAGCAAAAAGACGCCCGGCCATTGGATTCTATACTTCTGGGACATATTTTTACCGCCCTGATTGCGTTTTTTCTCTCTATAGGCCAAGCGCCGCCTGCAATCAACCCAGGCTCAATATTCTCGATTTTTATGCTGGGAGTTTTTCAAATAGGCATGGCAGCGGTGCTTTTTTCCTATGGCATAAAGCGCATAACGGCATTGCAAAGTATACTCACCGCCATTATCGAACCCCTTTTCAACCCGTTCTGGGTTTTTTTAGCCACTGGAGAAGTACCAGGGCCGCGCTCTGTGGCTGGCGGCGTAGTCATTGTCTCCGCAGTCATAATCAGTTCCTTGGTCACTGTCCGAAGAACCTCTAAAGCGGTAAAATGAGCCTATGGAACAGAGCTTTTTATCCGTCACGATCCTGCTGATCCTGATCACTGATCCCTTGGGCAACATCCCCCTATTCATCGCTGCCCTGAAGAATGTTCAGCCTGCCCGGCGGACACGGGTGATTCTGCGTGAATGCGGCATCGCATTTATAACCCTTTTGATATTTCTCTTTTTTGGTTCTGCTTTCTTAGAGGCGCTGCACCTCTCCAACGCAACCCTGCGGATAGCCGGCGGTATCATACTCTTTCTCATCGCCATCAACATGGTATTCCCATCCTCGGGCGCCAAGTTGGTGGATGAAGGACATGGATCCGAACCTTTTATCGTACCGGTAGCTATACCCCTTATAGCCGGACCCTCGGCGATGACCACGGTGATGCTCCTCTCAAGCTCGTCGGCAGCCCTCAAGTTGGAGTGGATGGGCTCGATTTTTATCGCCATTGTTGTTACCACTATCGTTTTTTTCGCCTCCCAGCAACTGGAAATCTGGTTGGGGAAGCGCTTTTTAAGCGCCATAGAAAAACTGATGGGGTTGGTGCTTACGACAATAGCCGTCGATATGCTGCTGGGGGGAATCGCGACCTACATTAAAACCATTCAGCTATAAAGTTGCCTTAATTACTTAAAACCGTGCTTAGGTGTTCCTTCTGCAAAGCTCCTTTCTAGCCTGACACCGAGGCGAGGAGGATCCGGCCTCGAGGAGTACCCGACTGCGACGTGGATTCGGCAGAAACCCTGGTTCCGCTTATCCAGGAAATGCTATTCCCAAACCTTGGCCTATCTGCCCTAGCTGTGCCGCTACCTTGGCACTTAAGGGAACGCCTATTTTATCGCTCAAGGCTTCGGCTTCATGCTCTTTAAGGCCGGCATAGTAAACTCGCTCGCAGCCCTCGGCTGGCTGTGCGTTCATAAGCTCGGACAAGAGTCGGCTCATGTCGCCCTTGAGTGCCTCCGGGTCCCTGAAAAGGTCCAGGCGGATGGCGCCAAAGAAATGGCAAACCCGGGCCGATGTCGCCTCGCTGTCCATCACCGACTTGCCAAATACTCCCCCGGAGGTGATCGCTGTCATGATGTCGACAAGCACGGCAAGGCCATAGCCCTTATAGCCCGAGAACTGATCCCCTTCGCCGCCAAGGGGCAGCAAGCCTCCGCCGCGCTGGAAGAGCATGTCCTCTAAAAGGCTGTGGGCGTTGGTTGTTCCCTTGCCCTTGGTGTCCACAGCCCAGCCTAAGGGGAGTGTTTTGTCCTCCCGTTCGTAGACTTCGATCTTGCCCCGGGTGACGCAGGTGGTGGCCATATCCAGGCTGAATATCCTTCCCTCCAGGGCTGGTACGGAAACCGCTATGGGATTAGTGCCGAACATGGCATGACGGCCGAAGGTGGGCACGCCAAGGGCTGCGGTATTGGTCATGGATATGCCGATCATGTCCCGCCGGGCTGCCATCTCGGTATAGAACCCGGCGATACCGAAGTGGTTGGAATTGCGGATCGACGCGAAAGCGGCGCCCATCGCCTCGGCCTTGTCGATCACCTTGGCCATGGTTATTTTGCTCAGGGAAAGCCCCATAGCTCCCCGGGCATCTAGCACGAGGGACATGGGCGTCTCTCTAAGGGTTTCAGGTTGCACTTGCCCAGACATAATTCCCTTTTTAAGACCGTTTTCGTATCGCCAAAGGCGCCCGACCCCATGGCTTGCTATGCCCCTGGCATCGGCGGCGACCAGGATCTCAGCCGAGTCTGCGGCTTCGGCCTCAGAGAGTCCCAATTTTAAAAATACATCGGTACAGAAACGCTCAAGGGCTTTCCGATTTATCCTGATTTCTCCGCTCATATTCAGCTCCTTTCGCTTTAAAAAACTCTCCGCTAAGGATATTTTTTCGGCTGATTTTCAAATGTTTTTCGATGATGCTAAGCGCGTCGGGGGAGTGCTTGGCCAAGGCATCTACCAGGTCAACGTGATCGATGAAGGTTTGCGAAACATTGGGCTTGATTCCTATGTCGTACATATAATTCATATTCAGATGGATATTCAGTTCCTTGTACGATTTACTGACAAACTCGTTGTCGATTAAATCGCACAACGCTCTGTGGAATAAGCCGTCGTACCGTATATACTTTTTAAGGTCGATAGGTTCCTTAGACATAACCATCCGCATGGAATCGATTATTTTTCTCAGCTCTCCAAGCCTGGATTCTTCAATGGTCGGATAGATGGCCTTGACACAGTAGACTTCCAGAAGTTCGCGCACGTCGATGGCCGATAAAATAGTTTTTTTAGTGGGTTTGCGAAGCAGGCACATGCTTCTGGGCCGGATCTCCACCACGCCGTCCATCTCCAACCGTTTCAGAGCTTCCCGGATGGGCATCATGCTGACTTTCAGCTCTTCGGCCAATTTCTTGGTGTTGATAATCTGTCCATATTTGAATTTTCCACTGCTTATCGAGTTGCAGAGATGGAGATACACCTGTTCCGCCAGGCTTCGTCGCTCTATCCCAACAAATTCCTTATCGTCCATGGTTTATTCCTTTCTGTCTGTACCTATTTACGCCATAAGTTTTTAATCATGCAATCTGGTATCTGGTATATCTGATTTTACTATGGAAAGCGGTAAAAAGAAAGGGAAGCGACGCTTTTGGCTGCCGCCTCCCTTGTAGTTTTATAAAGCGCCTGCGGCTATAGCGAGGCGTTAATCGTATCCATTTGCAAGCGCCTTTTTTCTATAGCGAGGCGCGGATCATCTTTGCGAAAGCATCGGCAGTGAAGCCTAAGTGGGCGGCAACCTTGTCGCCAGGGCCCGATTCGCCGAAGCGCTCGATGGAGAAAATGCGCTCAGGTTCGGCAATTCGTTCCCAGCCCATGGCGACCCCTGCCTCGGCGACAAAGACCTTGGCCGGAGGGGCTAGAATTGCCTCCCGGACCGGAGCGGGCGCCGCGAAGAAGGCGTTTCTGTCGGGCATGGAGACTACCCGGATTGAGAGCTGTGGCTTTTCGGCCTTTAGCCTGTCCGCTGCTGCCAGCGCCATGGAAACCTCAGAGCCCGAGGCGACAAGACAGATATCAGGGGTGCCGGGACTGTTGCTTACTACATAGGCGCCCAAACCCATGGTGTAGGGCCATTCCGGATCGTCCTTTTCCATAACCGGCAAATTCTGCCTGCTCAAAGCCAGCACCGTTGGGCCTTGGGTGTTCTCCATTGCCAGTCGCCATGCTACCGCGGTTTCTTCGGCGTCGGCGGGGCGCAGTACCTTGCAATTGGGAATAGCCCGAAGGGATGCCAGGGTTTCCACCGGCTGGTGGGTGGGGCCGTCTTCGCCGATGAATACCGAATCGTGGGTCAGTACGTAGATGACAGGAATTTTCATAAGAGCTGCCAAACGTAGGGCTGGACGCAGGTAATCGGCGAAGACTAAGAAGGTGGCAACGAAAGGCCTGAATCCGCCGTAGAGCGCCAGGCCGTTGGCGATGGCCGCCATGCCGTGTTCACGCACGCCGAAGCGAATGTAGCGACCTCCGGGATTATTCGCCGTAAAGTCTAGGGGTATACCCGACGGGTTGGCTGGCAGTTGGGTTACGTTGGGGCTGGTCAGGTCCGCCGACCCGCCCACTAGGTTGGGCCAGGATGCCGCCACCGCCGAAAGGGTCTTGCCGGAGGCGTTTCGGGTGGCGATCTTGTCGCCCTTGGCGAAGGCGGGCAGGTCCAGTTCTTTGACCGGCCTGTTAAAGAACCAGGCGCTCAACTCCTCGGACTTTTCCGGATTAGCCTTGCCCCAGGCTTCGTAGGTCTTCTGCCAGGCATCCTTCTGCGCTTTGAGCTCGGCGCGGCGCTTTTCAAAATAGGCATAGGCCTCGGAGGCCACCCAGAAGGGTTTGTCCAGGGGAATGCCCAGTGCGGTTTTAGCCTTGACTGCTTCTTCCTCGCCCAGGGGCGATCCGTGGATACCCGCGGTTCCCTGCTTGTTGGGCGAACCCTTACCGATAACGCTTTTCAGGATAATCAGGCTGGGCTTCCCGGTCTCCGCCTTGGCCTGGGCGGTAAGAGCTGCCAGCCCATCAAAATCGTACATGTCGCCGGTAAGCACCTGCCAACCGTAAGCGGTGAAGCGGGCGCCAACATTCTCTGAGAATGCCAGAGACGTGGAGCCGTCAATGGAAATAGAGTTGGAATCGTAATAGGCAATAAGTTTGCCAAGGCCGAGATGCCCAGCCAGGGAGCAGGCTTCGGCAGAAACGCCTTCCATGAGGCAGCCGTCGCCGGCTAGCACGTAGGTGTAATGATCGATGACTTTATACTCTTTCGTATTGAGCCTGGCGGCCATCATCCGCTCGCCTATGGCCATGCCCACCGCCGTGGCAATTCCCTGGCCTAGGGGACCGGTGGTGGTTTCTATACCAGGGGTAACGCCGTATTCCGGATGCCCGGCGCACTTGGAACCCACCTGGCGGAAGCTCTTGATATCATCCAGGCTTAAGGGGAAGCCCGCCATATGCAGAATTGAATAGAGCAGCATGGACCCGTGGCCAGCGGAGAGCACGAATCGGTCCCGGTTTATCCAAGATGGGTCGCCGGCGTCGTAGACCATCTCCTGGCCATAGAGGTAGGCTGCCAGCTCCGCAGCCCCAAGGGGAAGCCCAGGGTGCCCCGAATTGGCCTTATTGATCGCGTCGATGCTCAGACTTCTCACCGATAGGGCGATTTTTTCCAATGACTTGATATCCATCACAATCACTCCTTGTATGGTATGAGACTATTACTATACTGAAAAACGCCGATTTTTTGTAGTCTTTGCCGACTATTGGGCGCTCGGCATCGGCTTGGCGACAGCCCTTACCTGCCCAGATCCCTTCCCAAGGTAATCGTGGAAGCGCTGAAATTATCCACGCTCTTTTTCTTTTCGTGGAATTTTGGCATCAGCTTCACCATACTCTCTTTACGGTAGAAGGGATCCTCAGGCTTTAACGGGAAGCTGACTAGGCCGCCGGTGACCGAGGACTTATAGATTCCCATAATCAGCTCGATGGTTTTTTTACCCGCCCTGCCATCCAGCGCTATCGCTTCGTATCCCTCGATCGCCCGCAAAAAGTTCAGAAGCTGGGCATCATGCCCCTCGAAAGGTAAATTAGCCATGGAGCTGTATGCCTCCTCAAGGGCTTTCCTTCCATCGCTGTCCTCTTGGGGGAAACCATTAGGCAGGCTTTGATTGGCATATACCGTCCAGGGCACGCTGGCTGAGGCATTCTCGCCCTCCACCGTTATGCTCTGCCGTTCACCGTTACACACTAAAGAGCAGGTAAAATGAATTTTCTTGTCCGGATAGTCAAAGACAGCAAAGCCCAGGTCTTCGCATTCTGAGTTGTCGTGTCCCACATTGTGGATCGTAGCCCTTACCCCGGAGGGCATGCCGAAGAGGTAGTGCATAAGATCGAGGTAGTGGACGGCGTGGCTCATAAAGCAGCCACCTGATTCTTGAGCCCAGGTCCCCCTCCACCAGAGATCATAGTAGGTCGGAGCTCTCCACCAGAGCGAATCGAAGCTGGCGTAGGAGATCTTTCCCAACAAGCTTCGATCCACTATGCGCTTAAGCTTGTCCACAGGAGTCTTGTAACGGTTTTGGCTTACGATGCCCAATATTTTCCCGCTCTCTTCGGCGGCGCGGATCATACGGTCGCATTCTTCCAGGGAGCCAGCCATGGGTTTTTCCACCAGCACATGCTTACCGGCGCCTAAGCCGTCCATCGCCGCGGAGCAATGGGCGTTGGGCGGCAGGCAAATGCTCACCGCATCAACTCCGGGATCAGCTAGCAACTGCGCAAGGTCGCCATAAACCCTCGCCTTGAGTCCTTTTTCGGCAGCCATAGCCTCGGCTTTGTCCTTGAAAGTGTCGCAGACTGCTGTAATTTTGCAGTGTTCAGGAAAGCGCTTGTATGAATCGATATGGACCCCGGCAATGGCCCCGGCGCCTGCTATGCCAATCTTGATCATCGGTTCCTCCTATTTTTTCTGATAAACCGAGGTATGCGGTTGGGCAACCTAAACGGCTCTATGGGTATTTAACGCCTCAGCTTCCTCCCAGAATAAGGTTGGGAAGAGTAACCACGAGCTGTGGAATAAAAAAGCTCAGCAGAATTGTAACCATTATCGTGGCGATAAAGGGAATGAGCGGTTTAGCCGCCTTGTCTATGGGGAGCTTGGCTATGCCGCAGGAGACGAAAAGAAACGATCCCACCGGAGGTGTTATTGCCCCCACCTGCATCATAATCACCATGACTACTCCATAGTGGATAGGATCGAAGCCTAAAGAGTTCCCTATGCTGAGGATAGTCGCTGCCAGCATCGCTATGAGTACCGTCGGGTCTAAGAACATTCCCAAGACGAATATCACGAACATGAGAAACAGTGTCCCCAAGACTGGATTTCCGATCACATTCACCACGTAGTCGGTGACATTGGCCTGAAAGCGCATACGTACAAGGACATTGGACAGGGCTCCCGTGGCGGCGATGGTGATCATCACCACAGCGGTGGTCACAGCCGAGCTTTTTAAAATTGAAATAAGATCCTTGGGTTTCAGTTTTTTAGAAATAAAGAAACCGTAGAAGAGACCGTACACAATGGCGATCACCCCGGACTCGGTAGCCGTAACGATGCCGGATATAATGCCCCAATAATGATAAGGGGCATGAGCAGGGCGCCGAGGGAGCGCTTTAAGGTTCCCGCAAGCCGCCTGAGCGAAAAGGGATGGGTGGGGATATTATAGCCCCGCCGGGAATACTCTATTCTGTTCCAGAGCATCTGGAGCGCGGCGATTACCAATCCGGGCACTATCCCTCCTAGAAAAAGCCTACTGACCGGAATCTCCGTATAATACGAATAAAGAATCATTGCAATGCTGGGCGGAATTATAGGGCTGAGCATCGACGAGCCGGCGGTCACCGCAACAGCATAGTCCTTGTCGTAGCCCTGTTTTTCCATGGCGGGGATGAGCATTCCCCCAATGGCTGAGGCGTCGGCTATCCCCGAGCCTTGGATGCCCCCGAAGAACATCGATGCCAGAATATTCACATGGCCTAAGCCGCCCTTGAACTGCCCAACCATTGAGTCGGAGAGGTCCACGATGCGGTCGGTGATATCCGATTTGGCCATAATGTTTCCCGCTATTATAAAGAAAGGAATGGCCATAAGGGAAAAGGCGTTGACGCTTCCGAACATCTTTATCACCACCAGGTTGAGCGGAAGCCCCATGCCAATCATAAAGCAGGTTGTGGTGAGGATGAGGGCCATGTAGATGGGAAAACCAGCGAAAATAAAGGCTAAGAGCACGGCGAATACGAGCCATATCTGCCACATGCAACAACTCCTCGGTGGTTTCTCGTTTTAGTCTTTAGGGATTTTCGGCCGTATCCCCTTTGAAGCCTCTATTCGGAAAGCATTTTTAGCTTGTAATTGCTTCCATAGACCAGCTTGTAGCCGTATTCGAAAAGCTCGAACAGACAGCCTACAGGAATAGCGGCGTAGAACAGAGCCATGGATATTTGGATATTCTGCAAGCTGCTCATAACGTTCATTGACGTGTATACGTAGCCCTTCCAAGTCAGGATTCCCAAAAGCACAATTACGACCAGATCGATGATGGTGTCGGCTATATGTCTGAGCTTGCCTGAGCGGATCTTGTTCAAAAAGAGATCAACGGTAAAGTGCGAGCCTTCCCTTACCCCAATGCTAATGCCTAAAAAAATGACCCATATCGCCGAAAGCCTTAAGACCTCGTCGCCCCAGGCAAAGGGCCGCAGCTCTATAAAAGTAAAGTACCTGAGCAAGATCTGTATAAAGCAAAGAATTATAGTAAATGATGATATCGAAACGAGCAGTATAGTCCGCAACCGATCGAAGCAGCGGTAGATTTTTTTTGCCATTCAGCCGACTCTCCTTGACGCACTAATACACAAGGTCGTTCCCGTTATAGCGGGAACGACCTGAGGGAAAGTAAAAACCGAGCTATGATTACTTGATCGCGAGCATCTTGTCGATAAAACTGTTCCAAGCAGGGCCCTTGGTTTTGTACTCGGCCAGCATAGGCTTGCAGGCTTCTACCCACTTGGCCTTGTCGGTCGGTACATGGATAGCTACACCGGCGGCTTTGATCTTTTCGAGGGCTGCAACTTGGTCGGCTTCATCTAACTTCGCTTGGTACTGAGCAGCTTCCTGGGCGCAGTCCATCACGATTTTCTGCAGGTCCTGGGGCAGACTGTTGTACCACTTTTCGTTAAAGAAATAATATACGCAGGCGATTATATGGTCGGTTATCGTGAGGTTTTTGGCCACGTCCTGGAACTTCATAGAATTGATCATTGAGGGTGAGGCTTCCATGCCGTCGATAACTCCGGTCTGGAGGGCCGTATAGATCTCGTTCCAATCCATGGTGGTGCCAGCGGCGCCCAGGGACTTGAACATGCTTATGTAAACCGCATTCGGACCGCGCATCTTCAGGTTGGCCAGGTCTTCCAACTTGGTCACAGGTTTCTTGGTGAGCATGTGCCGCGATCCCATGGACTGCCCCGCAGTGGCGATGAATCCATAGGGCTTTACCAGTGTGCTGACTTCGCCCTCGAGTCCCTTGAGCACCCGCAGGTAGTGATCATTGTCCGTAAACAAGAAGGGGAATTCGAACATCATAAGCTGGGGAACCCAGGTGCCGGGGCCCGTTCCGGGGGCTGAGACAACCATCTCCAGGGAGCCGGTTCTCGCCATTTCCACCTGTTCGGCCTGGCTTCCCAGCTCTGCGCCGAAGTTAGCCACGGCCTTAATCCTGCCCGCCGATTTTTTGTTCACCAGATCGACAAAGTAGGCGAGTCCCTTGCCGATGGTGCCGGTGCCGGCGAGATTGGTCGAAGTTCGCAGCTGATAGGTCTTGCCCTGGGCGCCGACGATGCCGGCCACCACTACGAGAACGAGAAGGGCTACTACTAGGCGTTTTTTCATGTGTGCCTCCATGTTAACAGACTTTTGAAATTGGCTCAATTTAAGCTACATTTTTTACCTAAGTGTCCTTTAACCGTTTTTCTTATGCCCATAGCTAGCAATGGCCTTTTCCTTGACCAACAGCGCCGTTTCCTGGGAGATTTTTGCTGTTTTTGCCAGCAAGGCGATATCCGCGGCGGCGATTCCATCCAACGATCCGAAGGCCTTGATAAGCTTTTTCGACCTCGCCTCGCCGATGCCTTTTACCGAACTTAAGGCTGAGAGGCGCAAATCCTTTTCCCGAAGCTTCCTGGATAAGCCCGTGGCGAAGCGGTGGGTCTCGTCCCGCACCGCCACCAGGACACGCAGGGCAGGTGAGTCTTTGGGCAGAATTACGGGGGCCAATCTGCCGGGCAAATACAGTTCCTCGTTTTTTTTTGCCAGGCCGGCCAGGTCGCAGTCCAGGCCGATTTCCCGTAGGACCTCTAACGCGGCCGAGACCTGGCCGGCCCCGCCGTCGACTAATATCAGGTCTGGAAGCTCAGCCTCCTCATTGATCAGCCTGGTGTAGCGCCGGGCTACAGCCTCCCTTATGGCGCCGAAGTCATCCACCGAGCCCCCGAGGCTTCGGATGCGGAAATAGCGGTAATTTTTCTTGTCCGGTATGCCGTTTTTAAAACTCACCAAGGAGGCCACGGTATTCTTGCCCGCGAGCTGGGCTATGTCGAAGCCCTCAATGCGGACAGGCAGGGCTGAAAGTCCTAGTGCTGATTTGAGTTCCACAAGAGCGTTCCTGTCTCCCAGCTCCCTGCGCCGTTTTATAAGCTCTTCCCTGGCGTTCTGGGCAGCCAGGTTCATGGAAGCCGCGTGGCGTTGTTCCTTGGGGCTCAGAAGTCTCGTCTTCACGCCCAATTGCGTTTTAAAAAACTGAACTTGGGTTTTGGTCTCCAGCTTTTTCATGGTGAAAATTAAAGGGGGAGGCAGGCGTTCGGCGCTGTAATAGGTGGTTAAAAAGCTTTGGAGCGCCTCGGGCTCGTCGGAATAGAGGGGCGAGACAAAGCTGTCTCTGCCCTTGAGCTTGCCTTCGCGCATCGAAAAAACGACGAAGGAGATCAGATCGCCATCGCAGTGCCAGGCCAGGTAATCCCTGGCGCTTTTGTCAAAATCTTGGGCGTTGCTGCGGCCGACAAACTGCTCCACAGCCCGTAGGGCGTCCCGATGCCGCGCCGCTTCCTCGAAGCGAAAAGCTTGGGCGGCTTGGTCCATTTTAGCCTTTAGATCCGCAGCCAGCTCGGCCGTCTCGCCCGAGAGCAACTTGCGTATTTGCCCCACCCTGTCCATGTAGTCTTCCCGGCTTATCTTGCCCGCGCAGGGACCTGGACAGCGGCCGATGTGGTAGTACATGCAGGGGCTTTCCCTGTGCCGCAGGGTCACGCAGCGCCGCAGGGGAAATAGCCTTTTGATAAGTTCGAGATAGATGTCGATTGTCTCGGCGCTGGGAAAAGGTCCGAAGTACTCGGAGCCGTCGTCGATGATCCGCCTGGTGCGGAAAACCCTGGGGTACTCCTCCGCGGTAATACGAATGGACGGATAGGTTTTGCCGTCCTTTAAATTGATGTTGTACTTGGGGCTGTGCTCTTTGATGAGGTTGTTCTCGATCAACAGGGCGTCATACTCGCTCCCGGCGAGAATCCATTCGATCGATTCCACCCGGGATACTAAATGCCTAGTCTTGATGTCCTTTCGGCCTGAAAAATATGACAAGAGACGGTTTTTGAGCACCTTAGCCTTGCCCACATAGATGATCGCCCCAGCCTGGTCGCGCATCACATAGACCCCGGGCGACTCTGGCGCCTGGCGCACCAGGGTTCTGAAGCGGGCGTTCCGCGTGGAAGGACTTTCCACCGCCTCGTCTTTTATCTGGCTCATGTTCTATACTCAATAGTATGGAAAAAGAGTCCTTCAGTGAAGCGCAGGATCTGCAAAACGGAAGCCCAGCCGGTTCTGAGCTTGCTGTAGAAACCGTTAAACCGGGCGCTCCAGGCGGGCTTTTCCGCTTCTGTCCCTCCTGCGGCAGCCCAAGCATCCTGTGGGACGGTCGTTTTTGGCACTGCGACGCCTGCGGCTTTGAATATTTCCACAATGTGGCTGCCGCTGCCGGCTTAATCTTGAAATCAGGTGGCAGCTGTCTCTTTCTGCGTCGGGCTAAGGAACCGAGGCTAGGCTGTCTGGCGCTTCCAGGCGGTTTTGTTGACCCCGACGAATCAGCTGAGGCAGCCCTGCTGCGTGAATGCCAGGAAGAGCTAGGCTGGGCGCCGAAGGACATTTGTTTTTTAGCGTCCTACCCCAATCGTTATTCCTTTAAAGGGGTTGAATATTGGACTTGCGACTTGTTTTTTATTGCCGATATCACGAAAAAAGAAAAAGGTAGGCTTTCTCCCAATCACGATGAATCTACTGGACTTGAGTGGATCGAATTTACCTCCATACCTTGGGAGTCCATAGCCTTCGAGTCGACGAGGCAAGCGTTGCGGCAGTATCTTCTACAATTATGAGCAACCCGGAGAATATATGACTATCCCATCCATAGAAGATATAATACGTCAGGACATACAGACCTTACGAGACTGCCCTCAGGCTGATAACTGCGCGGCTTGCAAGGAGGAACTCTGTGTCATGGTGCCCGCGGCCAAAGCCTTGCCGCTGACATAGCGACCGCCAGACCAAGCCGCCGGAGTAAAATTGCACTATGAAAAAAGAAGCCTATGAAGTGCCCCTCGGACCTGCCCGGGCAGAAACAACCGTCCTCAATTCCCGCTTTATCGCAAGCCTTGATTATGTCGAAACAATAGAGGAAGCGCGTAACTTTATTGCTTCAATCAGAAATGAATTTACGGATGCGACGCACAATGTCCCAGCCTTTATCGTGGGCGGCGGGAACAGCAGCACCGAATTCTGCTCCGATGACGGCGAACCCTCCGGCACTTCAGGGCGCCCTCTGCTGGCGGTATTGCACGGCTCCGGCCTGGGCAATGTCGCGGTGGTGGTTACAAGGTATTTCGGCGGAACGCTTCTAGGCACAGGAGGCCTTGTTAAAGCCTATTCCGAGGCGGGTAGACAAGTTCTCGAGCGCACGAAGCGAGCCATGCTCGCCGAATTAAACACCATGCGCATCGAGCTGCCCTATGCCCTTTTTGATGTTTTTAAAATAAGCCTTCCCCTTTTAAAGGCGAGCATCGTCAATGCGGAATTTGCCGAAAAGATTAGTCTTGATGTGGATGTCCCCAGCGAAGAGGTTGATCACTTTATGGCTAAGTTGGCTGATCTCAGTTCCGGCGGCGTGAAAGCCCAGTTCCTCGGTTCGCGGACCGCCCGCCTGGCCTTACCAGGCAATGCTCCGCTTTCCCGATAAGATCCGACCGACCAACAGCAATCAACGCTTCGAGAACCAGGTCGGCGTTGGACGGCGCCGAATACTGCAAAAGGGCACGCTGCATGGCTCGTTCGTGAGCACCCTTGGCCACGTAGACAGGCTTGCCATCCAAAGGATTCGCTTCGCACCAGTACATGGCGGTGGCTAGCGTGCCCGGGGTAGGGTAGAAATCCTGGGCCTGCTCGGGAATAAAGCCCGTGTCCCGAAGGTATTCCGCCAGCTCGATCGCTTCCTTCAATCCCGAACCAGGATGGGCGGAAATAAAATATGGCACTAGGTACTGTTTTAATCCTTTTTCGCGGTTAAGCGACGCATAACGCGTCGCGAACTCGTCATAACTGTGCCTGGGCGGTTTGCCCATCAAGGCTAAGACTTTGTCGGATACATGTTCCGGCGCAACCTTGAGCTGGCCTGAAATATGGTGCTCCACCAGCTCCCGTAAAAATTCATCGCTTTTATCCAACATGGCATAATCGAATCGGACACCGGACCTTACAAAAACCTTTTTAACCCCCGGAAGAGCCCTCAATTCCCTGAGCAGACGCAGATATTCCCCATGGTCCACTTCCAGAGCCGAGCAGGGTTCGGGAGCCAAACATCGCCTATCCAGGCAAGCTCCCTTTTTGTCCATTTTTTTGCATGCCGATACCCTGAAATTGGCGGTAGGACCCCCGACATCGTGAATATAGCCTTTGAAATCGCCCATCCTCGTTAGGATGCGCGCTTCATCTACAATGGCTTCAACGCTCCGCGAATTCACCTGCCTTCCCTGATGGAAGCTCAAGGCGCAGAACGAACAGGCGCCAAAGCAGCCACGGGACGAGAGGAGGGAGAATTTAACTTCAGCCAATGCAGGCACTCCTCCGAATACCTCGTACATTGGGTGGGCTTGCCGCTCGTATGGAAGCGCATAGATCGCGTCCAGCACCCGCCTTGCCAAAGGCAAGGCGGGTGCTTCCTGGACCACAACCCTATCTCCGTAGGGCTCGATAAGTCGCTTGGCTGAATAGGGATCCGTATTGTTGTACTGGAGCAAGAATGAGGTCTGGAAATTCAGCTTGGCCGCCGAATCCGCACCTGCCATGGTAGCAAAGTCAGGAAGCAGCAAGGCATCCGTGAACTCTTCAGCCAAGCTCGCTGCCGTGGAGGAGCCGACGAATTTGGCCCAGGCAGTCCCGCGTATGCCCGTGAGATCGGCGTTTTCGCCCTCCGCTTTCAGGCGCCTCATTATTTCTATGATTTGAGTTTCGCCCATTCCATAGACTAAAACATCGGCCTTGGAATCCAGAAGAATAGACTTGCGCACCTTGTCCGACCAATAATCGTAATGGGCATGCCTCCGCAAGCTCGCCTCTATGCCGCCGATAACAATTCGCAAGCCCTTGTACGCCTGCCTGCACATCGTCGTGTAGTGGATCACCGCCCTGTCCGGTCGTGCGTTTGCGCGGCTTTCAGTACCTTTCCCGATGCTCCCATCCCTGCGCAGACATAGGCTCTTGTCATCGCCTGGGGCATAGTCGTCCTCGGATCGTGGCTTTTTGTTGGCTGTATAAGAAGAAACCATGGAATCAACGGCTCCCGCCGTGACCAGAAAGGCGAGGCGCGGCCTGCCCAGGAGCCTGAAGGCTTCCACATCGTCGGGGTCAGGCCTAGCGAGAATCCCTGTCCTGTAGCCTTCAGCTTCCAGAAGCCTTCCGAGAATCGCGACTCCAAAGGAGGAATGGTCTACATAGGCGTCGCCGGTAACTATGACAACATCGAGATCGCCGGGTTTGAGCCCGGCATTGGTGAGATCGGCGCGGTTCGCTGGAAGAAATGCCATTGCCGCCAATAATACAGCATTCGACGATGTCGCGCTAAGTACTGGCGGCTATTCCTAAATTTCAGCCACGAATCCCGCCGAGGCACCTATCACAATACCCAGCGCGATACCCGCCGCCTGCCATGCTCAGGCGGTATTTGCCGCCACTCGCCGCAGGAAGTCCAGAGCAGCCGGGGCTGTGGTGGGCGATGTATTCTCCAGCAGCACGTCGATTCCAGGCTTACTGCTCTGGAGAAGGCTGAAAAAGGCAGGAAAATCGAATTCCCCTGAACCCGGGGCAAACGCCACATTTTTTTTCCCATTCTCGAAGCGGAAATCCTTGACATGGACTGCGACAACTCTGGAACCGAATGCCGTGAAAGAGCGCTGGAAAAATTTCGCCTGACTTTCCTTTAATCCTATGCGGGGTAATAAATTTACCGGATCGAAAATGATCCCTAGAGCCGGCGAATCGATGCGACTCAGCAAGGCTGCGGCCTTTTCTATGCTGCTCACCGAATGCTGATCCGCCACAGGTTCTATGCCCACTATAGAGCCACAGCGCTCCGCTGTTTTTACCAGCCGTTCTAAAGAAAAGCAGAGAGTATCAAAGGCCTCCTCGGTTTCCGTATCCGGATGAAAGGAGGAATCGGGATTAAGCGAACCCGTCTCCGTGCCCACGATCGAACAGCCAAAATCCCTGGCGAAACGCAGGTGCTCTTTGAAACGAGAAAGCTGCAGTTCCCGCGTAGCTTGATCGGGGTGTATGGGGTTGATGTAACAGCCGAGCACGGCGATAGCCAGGCCTCGGGCAGAAAAGGCTTCGCGTATACCTCGGGCGAACCCGGGGCTTAAAAGCCCTGGGCGGGCGGGGAAATCCGGGAAGGCCTTGGAAAGAGCTAGCTGAATTGAAGATACCCCATAGGAAGCGATACGTTCGGCCAGGACTTCGGCCGATCCGGGAAGATCGCCGCAAGGACCGAAATCGTGGGCTCGCAGACCAAAATACATCATATTCCTACTCTAGTCTCCCCATGATCGGATTGTAAATCTCAATTGAGCTAATTTTAAAAGTCCCGATTTAATAATTTTTATTTCGCAAAACGTGCTATACGTTGACATATTTTATGCTTCGGCGTAATATTTCGCACGACAATTGGACTAAAGGAGTTCTTCATGAAGTTAGTTAAAGTGTTCGTGTTCTTCGCGATCCTTCTTCTTGCGGTTTCCTGTGCTCCCAAGACCGATAAAGCCTCGGAGTCGAGTTTGACGGCAGATACTAAAGCCGTTATAACCGCTGAACCTACCCTGGCGCCGGCCGATATCAAGGATCCAGAGGCTTGGGCCACCTTGTACGATGCCCTCATCGCCGCCTATTCCGAAGCCTCAGCCAGGGCAAACGCAGGCAATCCCGCGGCCCTGACCGAAGCAGAGAACATCTCCAAACAGGCCGATGCTCTCAATGCGGCTGCCGATGCGATAGCGGCGGGCCTAACCGGGCAAGCTCAAACTGATTTTGCGGCGAAGGTGGAAGAATACAAGGAAAAGTTCAAGGCCGCCGCTTCGAGCTGAAGCGAAAATTACAAACCCTAATAAAGGCGCCGAGGCGGATGGACTTTCCTTTCCGCTTTGGCCCTTTTTTTTTCTTTGCTCCGGTGTATGCTTAGACCAATGAATCTAGCAGATAGTACCCTGTTGACCGCTGTGGTAGGCATTCTCGCCTTATTCTGCGTAGGTCTTTTTCTCGGCCTCGCCCTGGGCAGGCGCAACGGGCGGCTGGAAGTAGAGCGAGATCTCGCAGCGCGTCTCGAATCAGAGCGGGAAGACGCGGTCAAGCGATCCAGGGCGGTGCTGGGCGGTCAGGCGGCCGAACAACTGGCTCCCTACCTGCCCGGCTTTCCTTGCCCCGTGGAGGATGCTCGCTTTTTAGGCAAACCCCTGGACTACGTATGTTTCAGCGGGGCAGGCTCGGGGAAAATAGAAGAAATAGTGTTCGTCGAGGTAAAATCAGGCGAATCCTCGCTTTCCAAGGTGGAAAAGAGCGCCCGCCAGGCTATCATCGATGGAAGAGTGCGCTGGGTGGAGTATCGGATTCCCCTTGATTAATGAATAAGCGCGTTAGGCGATTTTAAAAATCGACCCGAGCGATACATTCGCCGTTTTGGCTATTCCATCTTAGCCAGGCGCTTTTGGGCGTAGGGTGGATACACTTTAATCCATACCAAAATGAAACCGAAAAATATGGCGCCGTACACGAGGGCGTACACATTGCGCGGCAGACTCGTAAAAAACGAAATAGCGCCCAGGGCGACGATAATACCCATCACGCCCAGAATCACGATCACCGCGTTCAGATTCTGCTTCATGGCCGCGATGGGATTATCCCATTTTAGCCTGGGAAACGCAGTGTCCAGCCACAAACCACCCATGTTGAAGGCCGTGGAGACTAAAAGAGAAAGTATAGCGGCCAAGACTAAATCGAACGCGCTGGTCTTGAAGAGCAGCCACCCTGCGCCGCAGCCTATCAACATGCCCCAGAGTGTGAAAATTTCGGCATGGAGAAGCTTGGCGCCAAAATACTCCAAAGGCCGGATAGGCAAGGCCCTGATCCACGGGAGAGCCTTTGCATCCCTGGAAATGGCCGTACAGGCGATGCTTGTCGAAGAGCCCAGAAAAGCGCCGAAGGCGGCCGGAACCAGGTACCCGGCGGGACCCTCCATGAGCGGTCCCAGCATGGCCATGACTTCCTCCAGACTGCTGCGCTGGGCTGCGAAGATAACCACTAGCAACACTGGCATGAGAACCACGATAAAAGGGCCATTTATGAAGTAACTTGGCTCCCTGTTCATGAGCCTGAGCTCCCTTAATAAAAGACTGGCCAAAGGCCTCCGTGCGGTGCGGGATTCTTTTTCGGCCCGGCGCGCGGCGCCTTTCTTAGCCCGGGTAAGGCTTGTTTCTCCGAAAATCTGTATGCAGCGCACATAGGGCTTGCCCATTGCCAGTGCTATCAGCGCAGCGACTGCTACGCCCAGGGCAAGGTTCCCCAGCACAGCCAGGGCTCCCCACAGGCGATCTGCGTCGGAAAGCGCCTTCCACGTAAGCCATGAGGGAATCCATGCCTGCCCGATCCTGGAGATAAGGGATTCGGGATCTGAAAAATTCGCAAAAAATCCAGGATCCTGCATCTGGGACATGGTGGATTGGATATAAAAATTGAATGCCAAGGCTAAACCCACACCAATAAAGCCAGCCAGATAGAAGATGAAGTTTTTATTGCGAAAAATCGAAGAAACGCGCATGAGCGGAATGAGTATAAGATAGGAGATCCCGATGGGGATGATAGGTATGGCGAGGGCTGATAGCAGGCCGTAAAGATAGAATTGGAAAGGTGGATGCTCATGAATGCCGTAGACAATTGTAGTTATGAGCATGAGGAAGATTCCTAACAGGGCATTGGCGAAATACACCAGACCCATCTTGGCCGCCAACATCTCGTGGGGCTTGAAAGGAAGCACGAGAAAACCAGAGTCAATACCTGAGGAAGAAAAGAGCGACAAGGCCATGGTGAAGGAAAGAACGAATATGAATACCGTCGCCATGGTGGCTGTGAACAAGAAAAGCATCTGCTCCAGCCCCACAGGTTTGAGAGCCTTGTACATGGCTTGGCTATTCAGGACGAACACCATGCCCACATCGGCTAACAGGAGAATGGCTCCGACTCCTATGCCGATCGTTTTGAGCAAAGTTTTTGGCTTCTTGAATTCCTGCCACGAAGGCAGACTTAAGCTGAAAGCGCTCTGTATATTCAGGATAACCAAGCTCGCAAAGCGGCTTTTCATGTTGTCTCCCCCCGGGATGAATCCACAAGCTCCAAGAAGAGCCGCTCCAGACTCTCTTCCTCAGCCCCTTTCCTGCCTTCAACGCCTTCGCGCCGTCTGCGCAAGGCATCGATAGTCCCCGTGAAAATGATCTTACCCTTGTCGATGATCGCCAGCTCATCACAGACCTTTTCGGCTACTTCCATGACATGGGTGGAGAAAAACACACAGCGGCCTGCCTTAGTCCGCTGGCGCATGATCTCTTTAAGCTCGAAGGCCGATTGGGGATCCAGTCCCACCATAGGCTCATCCAGCACCCAGTTGGATGGGTCGTGGATGAGGCTGGCAATCACTCCCAGCTTCTGCTTCATGCCCCGAGAAAAACCGCCGATCGATGCCGATAGCACATCCGCCAGTCCAAAGCGTCCTGAGTACTCCTGTATTCTTAACCTGCGTTCCTCGGCGGAGATACCGAACACATCGGCCACAAAATTAAGGTATTCGTTGGCTTTGAGCCTGTTGAACAGCTCGGGGTTGTCGTGTACCAGCCCTAGGTGCCGCTTGGCTTCCAGAGGCCGCTCGGCCATGGGAATGCCGTCGATCAGTACCGTTCCCGAATCCGGCTCCAGAGCCCCACAGAAAACCCGTATAGTCGTGGTCTTTCCGGCGCCGTTAGGCCCCAGAAAACCGAAAATTTTTCCATCGGGAATTTTTAAGGACAATGAATCTACAGCCTTTCGATCGCTTTTAGCATAGGTTTTTGAAATATTGAACAGCTCGATCATCGGTGCCTCCCGGATACAACAAAGGTGGGTCGCGCAGGTAGATAGCCTGAACGCTAGAGTACTGCGCAAGTAGGAAGATTTCCAGCATATCGATAATTAAGGGCATAAAAAATACTCGAACTACTCAATCCGAGGAATTCGCCTTTGCCCTTTCATCATGCCTCAAGCCCGTGCATAATAAATTGGATGACAACCGTACCTATCGATACCGAATCCAGCCCCGGCGTGGTTATGGAACTCCTCTTCAGCCTCAGGGTCAAGGATGCCATGACTAGCTCCGTGGTGACAGCGACTACCGCAAGTACCGTGCGGAAAGTCCAGTGCCTCATGAAACAGCACGCCATCACCGCTGTGCCCATACTGGAGGGCGAACGCCTTTTGGGAATCGTGTCCATAGGCGATGTTATCCAAGCCCTGGATGCCGGCGCCATGGAGCGTCCGGTTTCGGAAATCATGACTAGTTCCGTTGTCGTCCTGGACGAGAACATGCCCCTTTCTTTCGCCGTCACATACTTCGACCGCTATAAATACGGCCGTTTCCCCGTGTTGTCAGCCGACGGACGGCTTAAGGGCATTATCACCGCCTCGGATGTGCTGCGCCGTCTTTTAATAGCGCTGAACGAGGAAATCGGCCGCATGGAGAGGCGCATCGCCGGCCGCCAGCCTCCAAACGATGGCCCTTTGCCCACCATGGAGCTGAGTTTCGGCACCGTACCCATGGACTTTTCCCGTGCGGGCAATATAAGCGCTCGCTTTAAAAGAGCTCTCACCGAAAAGGGCTGTCCCCCTGCGGTAGCCCGCAATGTGGCTGTTGCTTCCTACGAGCTGGAGCTCAACCAGGTGATTCATTCCACGGGCGGCATCATGCGAATGCGGGTTTTTGATGACATAATTGAGGTTTTTGCCCAAGATGAAGGCCCTGGCATTCCCGACCTTGAGTTGGCTATGCGGGAAGGCTACTCCACCGCCAATGAATGGGTACGCTCCCTCGGTTTTGGCGCCGGCATACACAGGCTGCTGCCCAATCTTGCGTGGGACCCTGAAACCTTTGGCGACCAGGCGGTGGTGGACCAAGCCGAGGGGCTTTTAGAACTGCATTCCACCTATCTCGGGGCTGCCCTGGAAGCCAACTTTGAAGAACTGGCCATCAAGGCCGCTAATGCAGGAGCCTTGGTGATCCCCGCCCATGTGGACAGGGCGATGTTTTCTGTGCAGAGCCAGCTAGGATTCCTTCCCCCGGGCCCTTACGACGCTGTGGAATCGATATTCGCCCCCGGCGCCCATCTTACAAACGGACACAGCGTGGTCTCCGGCTCCGACGCCCATTATCCCGAACATATTGGCAGGCGGCCTTTCGGTATCGATCTTCCCAGGGAGCCTGTAGAAAATCTGAAAGAAGCCTTGAAAATATATGCGAAACTGAACGTTTTTATGGGCGCCGGGGGCTCATCCAGTCCAGGCGGGACAGCCTCAAAGCGTTCGCAGAACAATGATTTAACGGAAATTGCAGCATTGGGAACAAAAAAGTTCGGTGGCTACGAGGAACTCCTTGCCCAGCCTCTTGTCACAACCTACCCAAGTGAGGCGGCAAAACGCTTTTTTAAGGAACTAAGAATTGCCCTGAGAGCGGGGAGGGTTTTGCCAACTTTCGCTCGCAGAGCGTAGTGAGTAGCTAGTAATCTAAGCGGTTCAACAGGGCCATTTCGGCCGGCCGGCCTTAATCTGCCCAGCGAATATAGAAACTAACAGGTTTTTCCAGGGTGAGCATATCGAAAAGGGGAATCTTCGTCTTAAACACCTGCCCCTGGGCATTACCGCCTTCGGAGGAAAGAATCGTCTTGGGTGCGGTTATGCTCAGCTCAAGAGCGCAGGCGTCAAAGGCTGGCATAGCCTTTTTGCCTATAATCACCGTCTCGAGATTCATTCGGTATTCCGCTGCGCTGATGGGATCGGCTTCCAGAGCGGGGGGACTCAAGCTGTCCATCAAGTCACGATCAATTCCTGGAAAAAGATTAAAAGCCGCCACCGCGTTGCCCCTGGTTATACTCACCACCAGCTCCCGCTGAGGGGGAACCGAGCCTGTGGCGGGCAACCGCCGTAATTCGATCATACCCCCGGGAATGAGGCTCGTGTCTGTGGTAAAGGCCTGCATATCGGGCACCCAGATAACCGAGGTGAGAGCGTCAACGCTGGGGGATGAGACATCCACTAAAAAAATTGATTCCCGGCCTGAAAATTCTGCTTTAAGCTTCTGCACATCGAACAATGCGGCGTTGTCCGACATGCCGCCTATCTGCCGCACCCTGGCGCTCAAGGTTTCGGGAATGTCCAGACGCAAGGCCACCCGGGCGCTCAGATCGTTTCGTATGGTCGCGTCCAGCCTGCCAGAACAAGAAGCCAAGGCTAGCAAAAATAAAGCTAGTAACGACGCCAAGATGGATCGATGCGTTTTCATTCTTAAAACCTTCCTTAAAAAAAGCGCAAAATCTATTTGCGCGAGTACACCGGCACCGGCCTCGTGCTCTGCCGTAAAAGCACTTCGCCCATTTTATCCAGCGTAGCTTGACTTTCAAGACTAAGCCTTCGAAATGTTGAATGACTCACTAACAAGGTTTGATGCAGCTCTCTGCAAAGAGAATCCAGCCTGGCGGCCACCGCAATTGTGTCACCGTACACATTGCGCCTGAGTTCACCCGGCGGTCCTAGAAGCGCTGAGGTGACCATTCCCGAGTGCAGCCCTATGGAAATCTTAAGGTCCACCGGAAGCGCCAGCGCTGCCAGATCTTCCTTTAAACTTTCCATCTCGTCCATAAAAGAGTAGGCAGTCCAAAGCGCCCTCTCGGGGTTGTTTTGCTCGTTTGCCAGGCCAAAGAGAAGAATCACCGAATCGCCGTTTATCGACATGATTCTGCCCCCCTCCGAGCTGGCAACATGGGTCCAAAGGGCATAATACTTATTTAAAAGAGTGGTCGAGTGCAAAGACCCAAGGATTTCCGAAATTCCAGAAAAACCAATGATGTCGCTGGAAATAGCCGTCACCAGAAGTTTCACCGGCGCTGTTTCCCTATACTTTCCGCCATCCTCCTGCCCCGGCTCCAGGCTTAGCGGGTTCTTGGCCATGTATATATCAAGCCTGTCTTTCAAGCCGATAGCCCGCATTCTGGAAGCTAGAAGCATGAGATCGAAGCTCGCTATGCCCAAAAGGGCAAAAAGATGCTGCGGCAAAGAAACGAATTCCTTGAGCCCAAGCCTGAAGCTCGAAATCTTCAAAGCTTCGAGGTAGGCCTCTCGCTCAATCTGACCAGAGCTTAGTGCCCGACTGAGGTTAATTCGTGTATCCAGATAATAATAGAAGGTAAAGAAGATTACCGCCGAACCCAGTGACAGGGCGGCTTCGGCTAATCGTTTTAAAAGTCCTTGTGAAAAAGTGATCGACAAAGCTTGAAAAAAGCCAATATAGACCGCCGAGCCCCAGAGCAGCAGATTGGTGGATTCTAAAAAATTTTGGCCGCTGGTAGCCGCCATGAGGATGGAATAGCCAATCGGAGTAATAAACGAGAATAGAAAACGCAAAACCGGCACATGGCCTTGGCTAGCCAGAAGCAGGGTTTGAACCAGCATTAAAAGCACGATGATCAGTGATTGGGTTATCCCCATAACCAGGGAACCGGAGGTGAGAAAGATAATGACGATGAAAAAGACTACAAGCTGGCTCGAGTAGAAGTAAAATTCGTCGGTAAAACGCTTCAAGGGGATTTTCATCGTCCATCATTGTATACGTCTTTGATTTACTTGACTAGTTTTCGATGAGGTGTACAATGATAAAGCCATTTCTATGGTACCATTTCAACAGGAGGTTTTATGAAAAAGATCTCGAAGCTCATCGCCATACTGCTGGCGCTGGCCTTCATCCTAGTCGGGGCCGATGTATTTGCCCAGGCCAAGGCCAAGTTCCATATCGGTGTGGTAACCGGTACAGTTTCCCAGTCTGAAGACGATCTACGGGGCGCCGAAGCTCTCATCAATGCCTATGGCAGCGTAAAAGCCGGCGGCATGATCCAGCACATCACCTATCCCGACGACTTCATGTCCCAGCAGGAGACCTTTATCTCCTCAGTGGTCGCCCTGGCGGACGATCCCCTCATGAAAGCCATTGTCATCAACCAGGCAGTCCCCGGCACTACAGAGGCCTTCAAGCGCGTGCGCGAAAAGAACAAGGACATTCTCCTCCTCGCCGGCGAGCCCCATGAGGACCCGCTGGTTATCCAGAGCGCTGCAGACTTGGCTCTTTCCGCGGACTTCGTGTCCCGCGGCTACACCATCATCTGGGCCGCCAAGCAGCTCGGCGCCAAGACCTTCGTCCATATTTCCTTCCCCAGGCATATGAGCTACGAGTCCCTTGGACGCCGCAGGGCCATCATGGAAGAAGCCTGCAAGGATTTAGGGCTTACTTTTGTCTTCGAAACCGCTCCGGACCCAATCTCTGACGTCGGCGTTGCCGGTGCCCAGCAGTTCATTCTGGAGAAAGTACCCCAGTGGATCGAGAAGTACGGCAAGGACACCGCCTTCTTCTGCACCAATGACGCCCATACCGAGCCCCTCTTGAAGCAGCTTTTCGCCTATGGCGGGCTCTTTGTCGAAGCCGACCTCCCCAGCCCATTGATGGGCTATCCTGGGGCTCTCGGAATCGACCTTTCCAGCGAAGCAGGCAATTTCCCCGCTATTCTTAAGAAGGTAGAAGCGGCAGTCGTCGCAAAGGGCGGCTCCGGCAAGTTCGGTACCTGGGCTTTCTCCTACGGGTACAGCCTCACCGCTGGCTTGGGCGAGTTTGCCAAGAACGTGGTAGAAGGCAAGGCCAAGAAAACCAGTCTTAACGACGTGTTTGAAGCCCTGTCCAAGTACACCCCCGGGGCTAAGTGGAACGGCGCCTACTATCTCGATGTTGGAACCGGCGTCCGCGCCCGGAACCAGGTCTTGATCTACATGGATACCTACGTGTTCGGCAAGGGCTTTTTGCCCACCACCAAGCAGAAGATTCCTGAGAAGTACTACACCATTAAGGCGACTAACTAATCTCTTTTTGACGCGGTCTGTACCGCGCTGCGGTACAGACCGCAAAACCGGCGCTGAACAGAGCGGCGCCTTACGCCCGCGCTGGGCTTCTCTGCCCCGCGCGGGCGTTGTCCGCCTACGCCATATAGTCGGCGGAACACCATTCATCATCAGGAACCATTATGGGACAAAGTAGTCCTCTGCTATCGCTTAAAAACATTTCCAAGGAATTCTACGGGAACGTCGTGCTCAGCGATGTCAACTTCGACCTGGCCGAAGGCGAGATCCTCGGCCTGGTGGGGGAGAACGGCGCGGGCAAGACCACCCTCATGCATATACTCTTCGGTATGCCAGTCATTGCCGACACCGGGGGCTTTAAGGGTGAAATACGCATCGACGGTAAACAGGTGCAATTTACCAGCCCCTTCGACGCATTGGACGCAGGCATCGGCATGGTCCACCAGGAGTTTAGTCTTATCCCTGGCTTTACCACCGCCGAGAACATCGTATTGAACCGCGAGTCCATGAAGCCAGGTCTTTTAAATGACGTTTTTGGCTACAGAATGAGCACCCTGGACAGGCCGGACATGAAAAAACGGGCCGAAAAAGCCATTTCCAAACTGGGGGTAAAACTCGACGCCGACATGCTCATCTCCGAAATGCCTGTAGGCCACAAGCAGTTCACCGAGATTGCCAGGGAGATAAGCAGGGCTAACACCAAGCTTTTGGTACTAGACGAGCCTACTGCCGTCCTCACCGAGAGCGAGGCCGAAGTGCTGCTCGCCTCGTTAAAAAAGCTTTCGAATGAGGGAGTGGCAATTATATTTATTTCTCATAGGTTGCAAGAGGTCGTCAGCATTTCCGACAGGGTAGTGGTGTTACGGGATGGTCTTGCGGTAAAAGATGTACCCGCAGCGGGGGTCACCATAAAGGACATAGCTTCCTGGATGGTGGGTCGCTCGGTGGGTGCTGATGCCGCCCGCCGCGAGGTCGGTGCCAAGACCGGCCAGCCCGTGCTCACCGTTGAAAACCTTTGGGTGGACATGCCCGGCGAAACCGTCCGAGACGTAACCTTCCAGGTCGCCAAGGGCGAAATCTTCGGAATAGGCGGGCTGGCCGGCCAGGGCAAGCTCAGCATCCCCAACGGCATCATGGGCCTCTACACGGCGGGCGGAAAGGTCACACTCAACGGCACGTCCATTCAGCTCAATAACCCCGGTGCAGCATTAAAAGCCGGCATGGCTTTTGTATCCGAAGATAGACGCGGTGTAGGGCTCCTTCTGGACGAAAGCCTGGATTGGAACATTGCGTTTTCAGCCATGCAGGTGCACGGCAAGTATTTAAAACCCTTTTTAGGCGGTCTTTTAACTTTGCGCGACGAAGCCGCCATGGCGGCCTTGAGCCAGGAGTACATAAAACTACTGGATATTAAGTGCACTGGGCATAAACAAAAAGCCAAGGAGCTCTCGGGCGGCAATCAACAGAAAATCTGCCTGGCCAAGGCATTCGCCCTTAAGCCCGAGCTTCTCTTTGTGTCGGAGCCAACCAGGGGCATCGATGTAGGCGCCAAACGCCTGGTGTTGGATACTCTACGAAAGTACAACCAGGAGTACGGAACCACGATAGTCATGGTTTCCAGCGAGCTTGAGGAGCTTCGGGCTATCTGCGACAGAGTGGCCATAATCGACGAAGGGAAAATAGCCGGAATACTCCCCCCTACCACCGACGTTGCCGAGTTCGGCATCCTCATGGCAGGCGCCGCCAAAGCTAAGGAGGCGGTCAATGCGTAACATTAAAACCTTTATCCAGGACTTTGGCTGGCCTCGGGTTATTATATTCCTCTTTCTCGTTTCCCTATTCGTGCTCGCTCCCTTTGTGGGCGTACGGCTCGACGCCTCTCTCTCCGATGTTCTCAACCGCTTCGGCCAATATGCGATCCTCGTGCTCGCACTGGTGCCCATGATCCAATCGGGCTGCGGCCTTAACTTTGGTCTGGCCTTAGGCATCATAGCCGGTCTCTTGGGCGCCACATTATCGCTGCAGTTCGAATTGCTCGGTCTTTGGGGTTTCTTCGGAGCCATAGCCCTGGCCGCTCCTTTTTCCTTACTTTTCGGCTATGGCTACGGCAAGCTTCTCAACAAGGTAAAGGGCGAGGAAATGACCATTGCCATGTATGTGGGTTTTTCCTTTGTCATGCTCATGTGCATCATGTGGCTGGTGCTTCCCTATAACAACCCCACTATGGTCTGGGGCTTTGCCGGCAAGGGTCTGCGTACTACCATCACCGTGGAGGGTTATTGGCTCAAAATCCTCAATAACTTTCTCGCTATTAGAATAGGAAGATTCTTCGTATTCCCCACGGGACTTTTGCTCTTTGTGGGTTTTTGCGCCTTTTGCATGTGGCTTTTCCTGAGAACAAAAACAGGCACGGCCATGACGGCGGTGGGCTCCAACCCCGACTACGCCCGAGCTTCAGGAGTGAGCGCAGACAAAATGCGTACCATTTCGGTTATGATCTCTACCTTCCTGGGTGCCGTGGGAATAATCGTTTATCAACAGAGCTTCGGTTTTATCCAGCTCT
The DNA here is from genome assembly GCA_002428725.1 of Spirochaetaceae bacterium UBA6076. Classification (GTDB taxonomy): domain Bacteria; phylum Spirochaetota; class Spirochaetia; order Treponematales; family Rectinemataceae; genus UBA2256. The sequence continues at coordinate 130,078 of DIXQ01000015.1, forward strand.
ACACCGCGCCCACCCCCATGGTATTCCCTGCGGTGGCTGCCATCCTCATCGGCGGTGCCAGCGTCAACAAGGCTTCCATGGTGAACGTTCTGGTGGGCACCTTCCTCTTCCAAGGCCTGCTGACCATGACACCCTCGGTGATCAATTCGATTTTGCAGACCGATATGTCCGAGGTAATACGAATAATCGTCTCCAACGGCATGATCATGTACGCCCTTACTCGAAAGGTTAAGGTGACAAAATGAGTGGCAAGAAAAAAACAATAAGCACCTGGTTTTCCGAGTACGCCGTTGTGATCATCTTTCTGGCCATCACTGTGGCTGCTATCGGTCCTTCTAAGCTCTCCCTCAATTACATTATTCAGGAGATGATCACACGCTTAGGGCGCAACTCCTTTTTGGTAATCGCCCTGCTTCTGCCCATCTACGCGGGCATGGGCATAAACTTCGCCATGGCCTTAGGCGCCATGGCCGGCCAAATAGGCCTTATCTTTGCCGTAGACTGGTCCGTGGCGGGCTGGCAGGGATTGGTCTTTGCCTTTCTCGTCGGCTTGCCGGTGGCGGTAGTGCTGGGCTGGGTAAGCGGCATGGTTATGAATAAGGCGAAAGGCCGGGAAATGGTCACCGGTTATATCCTTGCCTTTTTCATCAATGGAATCTATCAGTTTGTCGTTCTCTACCTCATGGGCTCGGTTATTCCCATCCGCAACGCGGCAATATTGCTGTCCCGGGGCTATGGAATCCGCAACACTCTCAATCTGGAATCGGTGCGCCAGTCCTTGGACACTATTCTCAAGGTGAATATCGGAGTTTTCTCGGTTCCCGTCGTCACCTTCCTGGTCATTGCGGTGCTCTGCGTCTTTATTGTCTGGTTTAAGAAAACCAAGCTCGGCCAGGACATGAGAGCCGTAGGCCAAGATATGACCGTAGCCGACGCCGCCGGAATTCCCGTTGAAAAAACGCGCATCGTCGCCATCATCATCTCCACGGTCCTCGCCTGCGCGGGCCAGATAATCTTTTTGCAGAACATGGGCAACCTAGCCACCTACAACGCCCACGACCAGACTAGCTTCTTCGCTGCCGCGGCAATCCTGGTGGGCGGCGCCTCGGTCACCCACGCGTCCATTCCCAACGTCTTCATCGGTGTTGTGCTTTTACACGCCATGTTCATCGTATCCCCCTTGGCGGGCCAAAATCTCTTTGGCTCGGCCATGATCGGCGAATACTTCCGCCAGTTTATAGGCTACGGCGTCATCGCTATTTCTCTGGTGCTCTATGCCTGGAAAACCCGCAAGGCGGCAGACAACGCTCGCTCAGGCCTGCGGGGCGGTGTGTCGGCCAACGGCACATTGGGCGCCGCCAGCAAGACAGGCGCCAGCGGCCTGGCCGCGTTGGGCGCCAAGGATAAGCCCGGCGCGAACGGCCAAGGCTCCGACGGCGAGGCTAAAGGAGGCAGGGCATGAAAAAGACCAAGAAGCCTGCCAGTGCCCGCAGTCTCCTAGCCCGATCCCTTTTGCTCGCCCTCTACATCGCCATTATGGTAGTCATGGTGCTCTCGGGCCGCCGTCACACGATTCTCATTGACAACAAGGACGCGCCCGACGGTTCCTATATGGCCATCGACGGCATGGAAGTGCAGATCGACAACCTAGAAGCCCTGGAGTATTACCCAGACGATCGCGACAAGGCTGTAGTTCAAGGCCAGCGGCACAAGATCAAGGTGGATATGTTCATGGAAGGCCGGGAATTCGAAACCACGTTCCGCATTCCCTTTGGCCAGGACATGATTCTCCTCTCGGTACCTAAGTTGGCCGCGGGCATCGAGCCCTATTTCGAGCCCTTTACTGTCCTGGAAAGCATTGCCTCTGAAGCCGCAAATGAAGCCCCCCTCTCTTTCGGCGGCGATTCTCCCGTCGGCCCCGAGGAAGGCCCTCCCGCTCCCGAGTTGATCCAGTAGCGAGCTGATCCAGTAGCGTGCTAGTTCAATTGCGAGGCTTTGACCAATAACCATAAGGCAGTCCGGCACATCACCAGGGCGGCCTTTTTTAACCTTTTTTGACATGATAACTGGATCGCCAGGACTGACAGGATTATTCTGCCAAAAGCCTGCCTTTCAATAAAAACCTATGATAAATAGACAACATAATTACCAATATTATAAGTAAATGTTCTATATGAGGCTACTTATTAATAAAACTGAGGAAGCGCCGGCAAAGGTGCAGATTATTGTCGACGATGATAGCTCCGTTGAAACTTAGGCAATTATTGACGATGAAACAAAAATTTAAAAGCAGAATTTGAAGCCCAGCTCGTAGAAGAAGCGAATCTCAACCAGGCGACCCTTGAAAACTTAGCCAAGGTGAAGCTGCAGCGATCGTCATGAAAATCTTGAAGTCACAAATTGTGACTTCAAGTGCTAATTATTTAAGTTCGCAATTTGCGACCTTATAGGGAGAGGCTTAGATCTGTTGGAGCTGGTATGAGTGATACTCGCGAAATCATTGCATCCGACATTCAAAACCGAATCTACACAATACGTGGCACTCAAGTCATGATCGACAGGGATCTTGCGGAACTGTACCAGGTTGATACAAAAGTTTTAAATCAAGCTACAAAAAGGAATAATGAGCGATTTCCATCCAATTTTAAATTTCCACTCACTAAATCAGAGAAAATGGAACTGGTCACAAATTGTGACCGGTTCGAAAATTTAAAACATTCTTCAAGTGGTCCTTTCGCTTTTACCGAGCAAGGTGTCGCCATGCTCTCAACAGTTCTACGCAGCGACACCGCAATCAAAGTCAGTATTCAGATAATGAATGCCTTCGTTGCCATGCGGCGCTTCCTCAGGGATAACGCTCAGGTTTTCCATCGCCTAGACTCTCTTGAACTCAGGCAGTTGGAAACCGATAAAAAAGTTGAAAGAGTGCTTAATGCCATCGAGGATTCTTCCGTCTTGCCTAAACAGGGCATCTTTTTCGAAGGTCAAGTTTTCGACGCCTGGAAATTCGCCTCTGACCTTGTTCGATCGGCTAAAAGCTCCATTATCCTTATCGATAATTATATCGACGACAAAGACATCTATCACATCGGCGCCTCGCTCAAGGATCTAGGCAAAAAGTGGTTCGCTTTTTCTAAGATTGAACGTGGTGCCCTGGAGATGCTAAACAGGATGAAGACGACATGAATAATAAGAAACGAAGTATAACCAAGGGGGGAAGTCTCCCCCTCGCTCCAGCCTCCTCGGGCGTTGCATGCCCTGCGGTGGCTTCCGCTACCCCCTCTGCGGGGCTTTGCCCCCGCAACGCCCCCTCCTCCAATTAGTACAGGTGATATCCCTTTTACTATCCATGAATACTAAAGCTATCTCGCCGACCTGAAAACATGTATACTGGGTAATAAATTATCGATAGTTGTACAATGGTTTTGCTCGCCCAGAAGCGCTACCCTTAGGGCCGACTAAAAGGATATTATAAAGAATGCCTGAATCAGAAGCAAAAACAAGAAAAAACAGAATCGATGAAAAACTGAAATCGCCCCTCCTCAATTGGACTATCATTCACAATGACAAAGTGTCCGATCACGCTGCCCTAACCGCCCATGCGGTCGAAGAATTTCCGATCGAAGCCGGCCGAGCGGATTATGCTCTTTTTGTCCAGGGCAAGCTGCTTGGAATTATCGAGGCGAAAAAAGTGTCAGTTGGCGCCGGCAATGTTCTTGAACAAGCTAAAAGATACTCGCGAGGCGCGCCGACCACGATTGGCGAATGGAGAGGATATAAGGTGCCTTTTCTCTACTCCACAAACGGAGAACAAATCTTCCACCTCGATGTCCGTAAAAAAGAAAACACTACATGCCAACTCATCGATTTTCATTCTCCGCAGGCATTATTGGACAAGTTCAACAGAGACAACGATAAAGCCGAACGTTGGTTTGGGGAGCATCCAGTACAAGAGATCAGTCGCCTGCGTCCGTATCAGGTAGACGCCATCGAGGCGATCGAAAACGAACTCTGCGCCTGCAAAACAACAATGCTCATCGCCATGGCAACCGGAACAGGCAAGACCTTTACCATGGTGTCATCCATGTACAGGCTGCTTAAATCGGGCTATGCCAAGCGCATCCTCTTTCTTGTAGATAGAAGAGCCCTGGCCGCGCAAACCGTCACCGCAATATCCGCCTTTGAAACCCCGGAAGGCATAAAGCTTGATAAAGCGTATGAAGTCTACAGCCAGAAGTTCAAGCGCGAGGATCTGGATGATGAAAGCACCTTTGATTCAAAGGTGCTGCCCGAAAAGTATCTGACGAATCCCCAGGAGAAGCACACATTTATCTATGTCTCCACAATTCAACGTATGTCGATCAACCTGCTAGGCAGGGATGTGGTCGACGATGTTGAATATGATGTCGACGCGGAAAAGCTGGATATCCCGATACACGCCTTTGATGTGATTATCGCGGACGAATGTCATAGAGGCTATTCAGCCAGCGAGACAGGCCGCTGGAAGTATGTTCTGGATTATTTTGACGCGATTAAAATCGGCCTCACGGCCACTCCGGCAACCCATACTCTCGCTATGTTTAGAAACAAGGTCTTTTCCTACAGCACCGAGCAGGCCATCCTCGACGGTTTCCTGGTCGATTATGACGCGATTAAAATAAAGTCGGATATCCATATCAATGGAGCCTTTCTAAAAGAGGGAGAGATAGTCGGAGAGATCGATAGGGTGACTGGCGCGGAGCGGCTAGATGAGCTGGAAGATGAAAGAGAATTCAGCGCCGCGGAGATTGAACAGAAAATAACCTCTCCCGACAGCGTAAAAAAAATTATTGTGGCAATAAAAAAATACACCGACAAACACGTAGCCGAGTATAAACGCTTTCCAAAGATTTTAATTTTTGCTGTCAATGACCTGCCTTTTGTCTCCCACGCCGATGAAGTTGTGCGAACCTGCAAGGAAGTCTTCGGGCAGGGCGATGATTTTGTCATGAAAATAACGGGAAGCCCCACAGTAGATCGCCCCTTGCAGAAAATCCGCCAGTTCAGAAATCGCCCCGAGCCTAAAATTGTGGTAACGGTGGACATGCTGACTACCGGCGTGGACATCCCGGCCATTGAGATGGTGGTTTTTATGCGCATGGTCAAATCCCGTATTCTCTGGGTGCAGATGCTAGGCCGCGGAACTAGGCTTTGCCCTGAAATAAACAAGGAAAAGTTCACCATCGTTGACTGTTTTAACGGCGACTTGATCGAGTATTTTAAAAACTCTACGGACTTTGATGTTTCTCTGCAAAAAGAAACGCTTCCGATTTCGGAGATAATCGAAAGAATCTGGGATAATCGCGACCGGGAATACAATATCAACCGGCTTATAAAGCGACTTAGACGAATTGAAAAGAACATGGGAACAGAAGCCCGAAAAGCTTTTTCCAAGTATATCCCCGAAGGCGATATGAAGGCCTATGCGGATAAGCTTAAGGAGACTATCCAGAATCACTTTATCGAAACGATGGCTCTTCTTCGCGACAAGGAATTTCAGAAGCTGCTTGAAGAGTACCCCAGGCCTAAGGGCGTTTTTTTCAGGGGCTACGATATTGTGGATACGGTGGAAGATGAAGTTATGTTCCGCATTGGAGATGGGTATCAGAAACCGGAGGATTACCTGAAGCTTTTCGAGGAATTTGTAAAGAACAACCCTGAACACATAGAAGCCATTCAAGTCTTGCTGACACGACCGGCTAAGTGGAATACCGATATCCTGGAAGAGCTGCGTGAAAAACTGCGAAAAAGCGATTTCTCTGAAAAACAACTGCAGCGGGGGCATGAACTCGTTTATAAAAAACCGCTGGCTGATATCATATCCATGGTCAAGCATGCTTCCAATTATGAGCTGCCCATTTTAACCGCTCAGGAGAGGGTGGAAAGAGCGGTCGCAAAACTTATGGGAATGCACCTTTTCAGCGAAGAACAGCTGAACTGGCTCTCTTATATCAAGGAACATTTAATAGAAAACCTGGCAATTTCGCGTGAAGATTTTGATATCATGCCGGTATTCGAGCGCCACGGAGGATTGACCAAAGCCCGGCAGATTTTTGGGGATGATTTTGAACCTATGATACAAGCGATAAACGAAGCGCTTGCGGCCTGATGAATAATAGATAAGGAAATTGATGCTATGTCTGATGTTGTAAATAAATTATGGGGCTTTTGCCACGTTTTGCGCCATGACGGTATTGATTACGGCGACTATATCGAGCAGTTGACCTATTTGCTTTTCCTGAAAATGTCTCACGAAAAAGGGATCGACCTTTCCGCGATTGAATATGAAGACAATAAAAAGATAGTCAAGCTCGATTGTTCATGGACAGCCTTTACGCAGAAATCCGGCACGGAGCTTCTGGATGCCTTTGCCCAGATTCTCAGGGCTTTAAGCAGGCAGCCCGGTCTTCTGGGGGATATCTTCAACCAAACCACGCCCCGCTTCACCAATCCGGTAAACCTTAAAAAGATCATCAACATGATAGACGAAGAGGACTGGTCTTCCATGGAGGTGGATGTTAAAGGGGCGGCCTTTGAAGGGCTCTTGGAAAAGTCCGCCGCCGAAGGCAAAAAGGGGGCGGGCCAATACTTTACGCCCCGTGTGCTTATTCAATCCATCGTCAATGTGATGCAACCCGATCCTCGGGCAGCTAAAGAATATAAAATCTGCGACCCGGCCTGCGGCACCTCGGGCTTTTTGATGGTGGCCTATGAATGGCTGATGCAGGTCACCAAGGGCGCGCTGGAAAGAAAGGATGTCCTTAGGATAAAGAAGCAAACCTACTATGGTCAGGAACTGGTGCCTCGCCCCAGGCGCCTTGCACTGATGAACCTCTTCCTCCACGGGCTGGAGCCTCACATCTATCTTGGCGACAGTATCTATGAACCTGATAGAGGGGAACGCTACGACTGCGTTTTAACCAATCCGCCTTTTGGAACCAAGGGCGCCAACCAGGCTCCGGTGCGAGATGATTTTACCGTAAGCACCAGCAATAAGCAGCTCAATTTCATTCAGCATGTGGTGACCATTCTTAAACAGGGTGGGCGGGCGGCCATGGTTCTGCCGGATAATGTGCTTTTTGCCGATGCAGCCAGCGATGTGATTAAGTACCTGATGGAAGACTGCAACGTGCATACGGTTCTGCGGCTGCCCAATGGAACCTTTACCCCCTACAGCCAGGGAGTAAAGGCGAATGTCATTTTTTTCCAGAAGGGCACGAAGACTGAAAATGTCTGGATCTACGACTGCCGAACCAACATTCCCGGGGTGACCAAGAAAGACCGGCCGCTGACGCTCTCCATGTTTGAAGATTTTGAAAAATGCTATGGCGATGATCCCAACGGGCAGGCCAAACGCAAGGATCTAGGAAAAGAGGGCCGGTTCCGCAAGTTCAGCTATGCCCAGATTAAAGAAAGGGATTTTAACCTTGATATCAGTTGGCTGAAGGATGAAAACCTCGAAGATCCCAACTCCCTGCCGGAGCCGCAGCTTTTGATAGCCGATGCCATCACCGAGCTGGGCGCCTGTGTGGATGAATTACAGCTGATCCTGGACGAGATTGAGGCGGAGGATGGGCAATGAGTCTGCTGCAACAGGACAAAGACTACTCTGCTTTCCTTGTCGAACTGAAAAATCGCATCAAGTCAGCCCAGATTAAGGCGGCCGTATCGGTAAACCGCGAACTCATAGCATTGTACTGGGAGCTGGCTGAAAAAATCGTAGAAAAACAGAAAACCAGCCAATGGGGCGACGGGCTATTAGCGCAAATGAGCAAGGATCTGAAGGAAGAGTTCCCGGATATGAAGGGGTTTTCGCTTAGAAACCTCAAGTACATTCGTCAATGGTATCTGTTCTGGACATCTGAAGATGTAATTGGGCAACAAGCTGTTGCCCAATTGGCAAATGCGAAGCAACATGCTACGCAAATTCCATGGGGGCATAATCTACTGATTGTCAGCAAGAGCAAGAATCACGAAGAAGCCTTGTTTTATGTGCAGAAAACCATCGAAAACAACTGGTCAAGAGCGGTGCTGACTCATCAGATAGAAGGAAATCTCTTTGGCCGTGAGGGCAAGGCGCTCACCAATTTTTCCGCTTCCTTGCCAGCCCCCCAATCCGATCTTGCCCTCCAGACTTTAAAAGATCCCTATATTTTTGATTTTCTCACGATACGAAAAAAGCATGATGAAAGAGAGTTGGAAAACGCACTAATCAGCCAGGTAACCCAATTCCTTTTGGAATTGGGTGCGGGTTTTTCCTTTATCGGCCGGCAGCATAAAATCTCGGTGGATGACGAGGATTTTTATATCGATCTGCTTTTTTATCATGTGAAGCTCCATTGTTATGTGGTGGTGGAGCTTAAGGCGGTGGCTTTCAAACCGGAATTTGCCGGCAAGATGAACTTTTATGTGTCGGCGGTTGATGGCATTCTAAAATCCGAAAAAGACAACCCCACGGTGGGAATGCTCATCTGCAAATCGAAAAAGAAAACGGTTGTGGAATATTCTTTAAAAGATATAAACAAGCCCATAGGGGTGAGCGAGTATCAGATTACCCGCGCCCTGCCCGATGAACTGAAGTCCTCTTTGCCGACGATTGAAGAGATTGAGGCGGAATTGGGGGGCGGGGAATGAGTGAGGGACTACCTTCAAATTGGATTTCTACTGAATTATCAAAAGCTGTCATCTACAGTAAAGGTAAAAAGCCCAAAACTTTGTCAATAACTAAAAGCGAAGATCTTGTTCCTTATATTGATATTAAGGCTTTTGAAAAAGGTATCATCGACGAGTATGCAGATATACAATCATCAAAACTGATTGATGGAAATGACATTCTTGTCGTTTGGGATGGGGCTCGATTTGGGCTTACTGGAATGGGAATCATTGGAGCTGCGGGTTCTACCTTAATGGTATTAAAACCAGTTCTTTGTTATCCAAAATACATCTATAGTTTTATAAACCGATATTACAGCTATATCAATTCAAAACCAAAAGGAACCGGAACTCCACACGTTAATCCCGATGTTTTCTGGAATTTATCGTTTCCAATAGCCCCTCTCAACGAACAAAAACGCATTGTCGCCAAGCTGGATGCCATCATGCCCCGTATTGATGCGGTGAAAGAGCGGCTGGACAAGGTTCCGGGCATTCTTAAACGATTCCGCCAGTCGGTGCTGACCGCGGCGGTTACCGGAAAACTCACTGGATCAGAGGGATATAAAACCTCTTCATTCGGAGAATTAATAGTTTCAATAAGGGGTGGCACAACTACTCCACCAAGAAAAGAGTTCTCAAATTATCCTGTTTTACGTTCAAGTAGTGTCAGGCAGGGCTTTATCGACTACAATGATGTTTTCTATTTAACAGAAGAGCAATCAACACGGCAAGCAAATTTCATTCAGAACGGAGATGTATTATTTACTCGTCTAAATGGTAGTGCTGAGTTTGTAGGGAACTGCGCAGTAGTAAAAGGTATTAAAAATAATTTTATACAGTATCCAGATCGATTATATTGTGCCAAGCTAAAAAGGGATATTTTGCCTGAGTATTGCGAAATTGCTTTTGCAGACCCCTTTCTAAGGCTTGAAATTGAAAACCGTGCTAAATCGAGCGCAGGGCATAAAAGAATTTCAATTTCTGATGTTGAAGAAATGATAATCCTCCTTCCACCGCTAGAAGAACAACAAGAAATCGTCCGGCAAGTAGATAAACTCTTTGCCCTTGCTGACAAAGTTGAAGCCCATTACCAAAAAGCCAAAGCTAGGGTGGACAAGCTCTCTCAATCGGTGCTTGCCAAAGCTTTTCGCGGGGAGCTGGTGCCGCAGGATCCCAATGATGAACCGGCGGAGAAGCTGCTGGAGCGGATATTGGAAGAGAAGACGAAGATGGAAGCGGAGCTAAAGGGCGGGAGGAAAAAAGTGGCAAGGAAAGCAGTAAATAAAAACCGTAATCCACCGGCTAAGCCGGTGAGACTTAAAAAGGCTATGCCGTGTAGTGCGAGATAGAATAAGGTACCCCTAAGGAAGCCCCCTGACAAAGGC
>DIXQ01000014.1 GCA_002428725.1 Spirochaetaceae bacterium UBA6076
GGAATGTCAAACGGTTTTGCCTTTTCCATCCGTTCATCCTGTCGCCAGTTGGCAGGCAGAAAAGGCGCGAGTATGTCGACCCCTTCGCTCGGCTTTCATTACAAAAGCTTCATCACTACTACGGGTCAATCCGCCCCTGTGCTCCGCATCGGTACTCTGCCTCTTGCCCGGTAAACAGGTTCCCGACAAGATTCTTCACAGTGGAGTGCTGAACACTGCTTTTGACCTCACTATTCTCACTTACGACACCTCGCAGGCGGTTCACTTTCGTTCGTCTCCTGATACCATACCTGACTCCGTCAAGCGGAGCCTTTTAACCAGAACGTTCACCACCGGGACTCTTGATCCAAGCAGCTTCTGGCGGTTTGAGACCTGCTCCTGCAAGCCGATCCCGAGGCCCACGCCTTGGTTTTCGGCGTTTCCTCATCTGTCATATAGTTCAGCTACCTCCCTTTCCTTCCAGCGGTATGAGAAGTGCCGCTACGTGGCACACAGCAAATTGTTTTAAAAATTCACGTTCTAATCCAGCAGTATCGACAAAGGCGTTTCGATGTTTGTCTTGATCGTTACCTATGATGAGCAGCTTCGACGCCAGAAATATTATTTCGCGCCGGTAGGTATTCTATACAAAATCCCTATATACGCGAGGATCATAACTTTTGCCACGCCAGCCGTATTACCGAAGTTTTGGTAGAAGCCAAGCGTCGTGCTCAGTTTTAGTTCCAGCCCCTTTCCCAGCGGATAGTTCCCCGAAAGGGAAATTAAGTGCCTATACTCATCCGGCCTGGCCAGGATCGCGGCAAGGGCCCCGGTACCTGCGTATTTGTCATAATCGTAGAATACGGGCACCCAGATCGACTGGGTTGTATCGGGCGTTGTGGAATCGCCGTCAAAATCGGCGGTAACTTCCATATTAGCACCCATACCCTGGAAGATCGGTCCTTTTCTAATAAATTCGTAGGAAAGCTCCAGGTACGAGCCGCTGGCGCCACTCAGTCTGGCATAGGCGCCGATGCTGTCATGGTCGGGTCCCCAGGGGCACCTAAGGATTGGTCGAGGCTGCGCCTGCCTCCTGCCAGCGTCTGGCGTTGGTACATGGAGAGGTAAGGGTTCCAGCGCACATAAGTCCAGCGGTCCGCATGGCCGTATTCTAGTCCCAGATCCAGGCCGAGCTTTGGCGAAAGGGCTTTTGACCAGCGGGCAACGCCCGTCCATACCAGGGCTTGGGGTTTGGCCGTCGCCGGCTCGTCGGAGCTGCGCATGTCGTCAATGAAGAGTTCGCCGGCCACCAAAAGCCCGGGCAGGGGGACCGCCGCGGCTTGGATTGAGGCGCCCACGTTGGAGTAGCCCGCCGCGTAGGCGCTGTGCCATATTGCCGAAGGCAAGACGAAATGGAGGGCCGGCGCCCTTCCGCCGATGACGCTCATCTCGGCGAAGCCGAAACCCAGCCAGGGCAGGGGCTTCCATTCCACCTGGTGCCAGGTGGCAAGTTTTATAGCCTGGTCATTCGCTGCAAAGTCGTGGTCGTTCAAGGAATCCCAAAAGCTGGAACCGTCGGTCTTGCGCCTGAACTGAATTTCGCTTTCTGCTTCCGAGAGCTGCGCCGAGCTGCTAGCCCACATCGCGTTGAAACGAAGCTTCCCCGCGTCGAAATACAGCCGTATTTGGTCGTACCAGGAAGCCCGGGGGTTGAGGGTAGCCCCTGTTAGCCTTCCCCAGCCCATGCCGGCGGGGAAGCGCCCGGCCGCTATCCCGAAATTATCACCTGCCCAGGCAAGGTAAGCCTTGGAGGGAAACTCCGCCGCGCCGAGAAGGTTGCCCATCCATTGGTCCAAATCCCACTGGAAGGTAGAGCTCTGTCCTATGATGCTGTCCCGACGGTAATTGAAAAAAAGATCTAGCTTGAAAGCCATTCTCGGCGAAGGATATATCCAGAGATCGAGGGATACGGGATCGGGAAGGTTTTGAAGATAGTGTTGGATTTCCGGAAAACCTTTTTTGCTGAGGCTTGGATCCTCAGCAAGGCTTGGCGCCAGGTCATCCCGGCTCGCTGGAGAGTTATAATAAAGGCTGGGGCTGCTGAAGCTGGCGTTAAGGCCACCTCTGGCGCCAAGGCTACCCCACGGCGCGCCCTGGGGCTTCGAATCCGCCGATCCCGGGTTTACGCTAGCCCCGAGCTCGGTGCCGAAGAGGGGAAACACGCTGCTTGGAGGTAGCTGTCTGGCCTGCAGTGCATCCGCGAACGCCCTGTCGTATTCCGGGTCGCCGGGGAAATAAAGCGCTGCGGCATGGTTCTGGCCGAATATGGGGAGGGCGGCGGCGAATAGGGCTGTCAAAAACAGGCTATGCTTCAATGCTCGCATAAGCGCCTCCCGTTTATCCGAAAATTCGGTTGTAGATCTTCTCCATTTCATCGCAGGCATGGCCGATTGTCCAGCGCCTGGCATGGTCCATGGCTTCCCGGGACTTTTTTGCCCTAAGCTCAGGATCGGCTAGGAGCATGCAAACCTTGTCGGCGAAGTCCTCGGGGTTGTTGTCGGCTAAAAAGCCGCCCTTGTCGCCTGCCATTATCTCTCCGGTGCCCATCTGGTTGATGCCCACCACCGGAGCGCCGCAGAGCATGGCTTCGATCGTCACCAAGCCCTGGGTTTCGGTCACCGAAGGAAATACGAACACATCGGCAGCGGAATATATCACCGGTAGCTCTTCCCTGGGCATGAGGCCCGCCCAGGTCACTACGTCCTTAAGGCCGCGCCGATGAAAGGCATGATGTATTTCAGTCCGTTTCGGTCCGTCGCCGACAATCAATAAATGAATGTTAGGCTCCCGGGCGAGCATTATTACCATGGCATCGGCTAGAAGCTCCAGGTTTTTTTCCTGGCTTATCCTGCCAACATACAAGAGCAGCGTGGACGAACGCAGAGAAGGGTGCCGCCCCTCCAGTTCCTGTCTGTAGCGCTGCCCTTCGGCTTTGCAAGGCTTGAATAAACGTTCGTCGACTCCTGTGGGAATTACCGCGTATTCCTTGTCGATACCGTATCCCATCATCACATCCCTTATTCTATTGGTCGGCGTGATGATGAGCGCGTCGTTGGAATAGACAGATCGTAGCCAGGACTTTACCAAGGGCCGGGATGTAAAGGAAGGCAACAGCGGAAGATACCAGTGTATGTACATTTCATAAAAAGTATGGCAGGTGGAGAGAATCGGAATGCCCCGCTGCCTGCAATAGCGCCTGCCCAGGGTTCCGATCGAGAATTCTGTCTGCACATGTACGGCCTGAGGCTTGAATTCATCCAGTTCCCGCAAGGCTTCACTCGTTTTCCAAGGTATGGCCAGACGATCGTCTTCCGATACCAGCGCGCTTCCCGAGGGTACGCGAATCGTGTAGAAGAGGTCCTTGCGCCCTTGCATCCGCTCGGGCGGATACGCAGGACATACAATGCAGACCTCGTGCCCGCGCTCGGTAAGGGTTGTGCAGAATTCGTCCATGGACACGACCTGCCCGCTCACCCGCGGATGATAAGCATCGGAAAAGAAGGCTATGCGCATCGGCTGCACTCCCGGGAGAAGATAAAAATGTTTATCGTCATCGCCCGCTTGCCCGCAGTACGGTAAAAATAGTCTTAAAAAAGATCGAAACATCGAGGCTGAGCGAAAAATTCTTTATGTAATAGAGATCGGCTTGGAGTTTTTTAAAGGTGTCTTCTCTCGACGGGGAATGATACTCACCCGAAACCTGATCCCAGCCGGTAAGGCCTGGTTTTACCAGAAGGCGCTGCTTGTAATAGGGAATATCCCGCTCCAGGTCTTCGGCCAGTTCCGGGCGCTCGGGCCTCGGCCCGACGAAGCTCATGTCCCCTATGAGCACGTTTATCAGTTGGGGAATTTCGTCGATCCTCGTTTTCCTTAAGAATCTGCCCAGCAGGGTTATCCTGGAATCGTTGGAGAGGGTCGGCCCCTGGTGGTTGTTCTCCATGCGCATGGACCTGAACTTGATGATCTCGAATTGCTTCGACAGTCTCCCGATGCGCGTCTGCTTGAAAAAAACCGAACCTGGATTGTCCAGGACGATAAAGAGGGCAATCAGCGGCCAGAAGGGCAGGGAAATCATGAGGAGCAGGGCGGATAGAATAATATCTAGCATCCGCTTTACGGCGATATAGGGTTTTTTCGTGCTCAAGTCGATGTTGTTCAAGAACCATGCCTCATCGATGTCTTCCAGGGGGGTTTTACGGAAAATCTGTTCATAGAAGTCGAACAGGTTGACATAGCTCGCTCCTGCCTGCAGGAGCCCGAACATGAGGCTGCGAATTTCCTTGGACAAGGAGCTCTCGTCGCCGATGACGATAAGCTGAATTTCCCCGGAAAACACCGCCTTGGCTAGCTCTCCGCCGCTTAGGCACAGTTTGACGCCCTCGGGTAAAGGTTCATCACAAGACCCTTCAATCAGCAAAGCCCTGAAGGTGTAATTGAGTCGTTCCAAGCCCTTGGGCGTGGTGAAGAGCTCGCGCACCGAATTGTTCAAAGGCCCTACGTAGGCTACCCCCATCTTCTTGACGAAAGAAGTCTGGATTTTCGCGTATACCCTGCGGTTTATGTAGACAAGCGCCGCCACGGATATTGAAAATAGGGCTAGGACAGTTTTAGGCGAGATGCCCGGAGCCTTGTAGACATAAAAGAGAGCGATGGTGCCGAAGGTAGCGACCGCCGCGGCCATGAAAAGCCGTTTTAGAAGCAGATACTTGTCGAATATCACCGCCAAGTTGTACATGCCCGCCGTATAAAAACAGATGATCCACCAGATGAATATGAACCTGAAGATGCTGATGTGGATTTGCCAGTCGACGGTACTGGGCATGATTCCTTTTCTCAAGTACAGCGCTAAGTAGAGCGAAAAATATAGAAGGACGAGGTCAATCGCGGAGATTAGTAGCTGTTTTCTTTTTCGTTTATTCATTGTTTACAGGATTAATTATATAGCGTCCGAATATCGACAATTCCCCAATCAGGCCAGAGGAGCCCGAGGGAGAAAATATCGGCTGGGCATTCCCGTCTGCATCAGAAATCGGCACGGCGGTATCCATGAGCCTGTTGAACGCATATCCCAGCTTTCCCGACACGCCTACGTAGAAAGCTTTCAAGGGAATGCCGGCTTCGGCGCTGAATACTATCTTTATCTCCTTAAGCGGATCATCCAGGAGTTTCGTTCCGTACCCCGCCTCGGCCAGGCTGTCATGCTCATGCCAGGGATTAGCCGGTGATTTGGCTCCAGAGACGCTCAGCTCGAAGCTAGCTCCAAGATCGATCGTTCGCGCTTCGCCGCTCCAGGTGGCTAAAAGGCTGAGGTTGTTCTCGCCATGCAGGTAGCCCAGCATAGTATCAGCCACCGCTATAGGCGATTCGCTGCCATTCCATAAAACAAGGCTTCCGGGATATAGCGTATAGGAATAGTACTTGCTAACCGCCGATTCGAAGGTATATTTGGTCGCCCCGGCATGGTAGAGACCAAAAACCCCCAGAGAATTCCGGATTGTTCCTCCTAAAGACCAGGCTATCTTGTCTGGATTCTGTTTTCCCGAAGGATTTAAAAAACGATTCATGTTTATGTCGTCCACAAGAATTTGGGCGTAAAAATACCGCCCGCCATCCTCGTAATCTGCAAAAAAGCCCATGAGAGTATTATGGTCGCCCTCGGACCTGGACCAGGGCCGGCCTGGCGCCTTAGCGATGTATTGGGCGAATATGCTCGGGAGTGGATTGGCAAAATAGAAAAAATCGAAATCCTGTCCGGTATACACAATCGCGTCCTGAAATCCGATTCTGAGATTCCCCTTCTGGATGCCGTAGGTCTTCAGCACCGCGCCCCTGTCGTCGTAAATACTTAGGTCTTCAGTCACTCCGCCCGAATCGCGGCTTGAACTGGTGTAGAGACTCCTTCTAAGCGACTTATTAAGGGAAATCCAGCGATCCCGGTAGAAAAAGCCATCTTTATCGTACTGAATCTCCGCACCAAGAGCATTGATTCCTGAGGAGTTTTGAAACAGCGAATAGGGGCTGTCGACTATGTCTTTCAGGGGGGTCTGGCCAAGAATCAGGCTTAAGCCCTCCTGTTGGTACGTTAGGCCCCCCCGCTTAATATCCACAGAAAAATCGCCGAAATAGCTTCCAAAGTAGGGGGCCTTATAGCGGCCAGCGCTGTCGAGGCTAAGCAGCCAATCCATGCTAAAGTTGTCCGCCTGGTGCTGCATACCTAATTCGCTCTGTACATACAGGGCATTGGCGGCTTCTGTCGAAGCCGTGGCATCCATCAGCGCGCTGATCTCGAAGGCGAATGATTCCCGCGGATTCTGCCCAACATAGAGCAGAATGAGCGCCAGGGTTACGAATCGCGGTTTTTTCGCTTTTAAAAATCTTTTCAATTCATACCTCTCAGCATGATGAGGCAGTATAGCCTTTATAGGAAGAACAGGCAACGATTCATCTTTAGGAGATTTATTTTAGGCAGCCACGCAGTCGAGCGGTTAGTTCTGACGGTGGATCTCGAACAAGGCCACTCCATAGGCTGGCATTTCCAGGATCCAGGTATTTTTTTCGGTTTTCTTAGCGCAGGTCCCCCAGGGAAGCAGGAACGCCGAAGCCTTAGCGCCTTGCGGAAGCTTGAAGAAGCCGTTCTTCAGCGCCTTGGAGCCGCCGATTACGGCGATAAATTTACGTTCGCCGGCGCGAAAATGAAATAAGTCTGTTTCTCCGCCCGAGACCGAATAGCCGTTGGCGCTCAATGGTATTATGCCTATTTCCGATGTCAGCAGTTCCGTTATCGGCCCTACAGTGGGTTTAAATACGGTATTAAGCCAGTCTTCGCTTGTGCGATATCTGGACCAGAAAAGCAAGTATGAAGGATTTTCTTTCAGGCTCGCCCAGACCATATAGCGCAGTTCCGCGGCGCTGGGCAATCGTCGGTTGAACTGGTCTTCGCCGCTATCGGAAATTCCATAGGCTTGCACGATCATGCCGAATTCCGCCTTGCAGGCTGTCGCAGCCTTTTTTCCCGCTTTTACCCGACCTGCAAAATTTCCTATGGAAATGCCGAAAAACTCCTGGGTTCCCTGCATGACCGGGTAATAATTCAACCAAAGGATATCAAAAGATCCTGCGTACAAGCTTTTAGCTTTCTGTGGATTGTAAAAAGTCACCGCTACCTTTAACCCGCGACCTTCGGTTTTGAGGTATCTATACGCAGCCTGTAAATAGTCTGGATCTACGCTGTGTATTTCAGGCTCGTCAAACAAATACCAGAGGCCCACAGCCCGATGGTCCCTGAATCTGAGCACCCAGTCCTCTATGGCCTTGGCGTTGCCCAATCGCACAAAATCGCCGGGTATCTGCAGCGCTACCTTCAATCCTACGGCAGCAGCCGAATCCAGATAAGCCTCCACAGCCTCCGTGTCACCCTTGCTCCCCACATAAGGGACGACAATCGAGCCGCCTTCCGCTGCGATTTCTTCAGCCCTTTCGCCCGCAAAGCGGCTCTCAAACCAACCGAAATGGAAGCGTGGTGAGCCAAGGTTGGATAGTGCCGCCGCTTGTTTCTGCGTTTCGTTCGCCGTCTGGACATACGCGCCGCTTCTGTACTCAGCGTCGGCGCAGGAAAACAACAAGCTTACCGACAGCAGGATCACGGTAATCACCCTTGGTCAGACCTCCGTATAGCATCAAGATATCGGCCGGCTAAAATAGGATATACAAAGGAAGAAAAAAGCGCTTTTCTGCCTTTTTCCCCCATCGCTCTCAAGCGGGAAGCTTCCATATCTGCCATTTGGAGTATAGCATCGGCAAGGGCTTGCGCTTCCTCAGCAGGAACTTTCACTCCACAACCCGATTCGCTGACAATATCGCCTTGGGCGTTGGAGGATAGAATAATCGGCTTTCCAGCCAGCATGTAATCGAATAATTTTGTCAGGGAAATCCCGAATCTATACAGCGGACTTGATTTGGTCATTCCAACGCAGAGATCCATCTCTGCGAGGACTCCTTGCATCTCGGTCCTAGGTACGGGGTCCCTGAACTCAACATTGTCAGCGCCCAGGGCGGCTGCCTGGTCTTTTAGAATCGAAAGGCCGCCGGAATCCTTTCCTATAAGGATGAATCGTATATCGGGACGGGATTTCCGCAGCAAAGCAGCGGCTTCGACAAGCGAAAGGGCGACTGCCCGGGCATGGAAGGATCCTGCGTAACATACCTTGAATTGCTTACACGTTTTGTCGACTTTAGCCGGGGACTCCACGTGGGCCGCCTTTTTTTGTCCTCTAACCCCAGATACAGTATCCTCTATCCCAGTACTCGTATTTTTCGTCGAAGGCCCGCTCTGAAGTACAAGCAGGTCGTCCGGATCCACGCCATTGGAAATCCATACAAATTTTTCGGGGGGCAAGCCCCGGGGTTTCATGTGCTCGTAGGCCTTGGGCAGAGCGGAGACCACAAGGTCAGCCCTACGGTACGCAAAATCCTCCACCCACTGTGTCAGCCTTATGAAGGGATTTTTCTCAGAATACGAACCGAGGGCAACAAGGCTGAGCGGCCAGATATCCCGTACCTCGAACACCAGCGTTGCGCCCAATTTGCGCGCAAGGAAAGCCGCCGGCACGATAGGGTAGGGTATTGGCGAAGAAACGATGATCGCGTCCGGCTTGGCCACAGCCTGACGCGGGATGCCGTAGAGTCTGGCTGTGAATACTAGCCAATTGAATATACGTTTTGGATCGGCCGAGCCGTTGAAGGACGGGCATTTTATCCAAATATAGTCCACACCTTCGAGATTCTGTTTCGTGTAGGCGCCCTTTGTTTCGGGCTGTACTAAAAATTGGTGAGAATACGATGATGAAACAATCAACACCTCGTGTCCCGCCCTTACGAATTCCCGGGCGAAATAGAACTGCCGATAATTCATTCCGTGCCGGGGCGATCCGGCGAAGGGGCAGAATATCCAGATTCTCATGGCGCTGAAACAGGCCTTCCCGCGGGACGATCGATCGGTTTTGCCGGAAGCCCCATAACCGTAATCCCCGAAGCCACGTCTTTAACTACGACGGCGCCCAGTCCCACGGTCACGTCGGAACCCAACGTTAACCCGTTACGCAGAATCGCTCCGGGCGCCAGCCAGGATCCCGGGCCTATTGTCGTTGAGCCTGAAATCATTACGCCGCAGGTTATTATACTTCGCTCTCCAATCTGGCAGTTATGGGATATATGTACATGATCGGAAATCTTAACAAAACTTTCTATCACCGTGGGACGCATGGTTCCCGCTCCAATGGTTGTAAAAGCTCCCACCTCGACATCAACGCCGATCTGTACCCCTCCCAGCTGCGGAAGACGCAAGGCAGGGCGGTCGCTATCGAAGGCAAAGCCGAAGCCCAGGTCCCCAATCACCGCCTTTTCCCTAATGATAGAGCCGTCGCCGATACTCACCCTTGGACCTATGCTGCACCCATGCATGAGAATACAGCCCCTGCCGATTCTCGCGCCGCGGCCGATAGTCACTTCAGGCTCGATCATCACATCCTCAGCGATGAATACATCCTCCGACGCCCAAGCGTTGGCGCCGACCTTCCGGTCGAGCGTTCCGCGCCACGAAGCAAGGGGGTAGAGGGCGCCTGCGATGAGGGCGTATGCGTACTTCGGATTTTTTGCCCGTACCACTATGTTGCGTTCGACTAGTTCCAGGGCGGCCGCGTCCGCCGTTGCCTCGGCGGGGAGAAGTATCAGGCAATCGGAAAGACGGCGCTCCCTGCAAATATCGAGAAATCCGCCGGCTATCGCTTTCCTGCCTGCGAATATGATCGTGTCGCTTTCTGGGTCGCCGGCTTCCGAAGGCCCTTTGAGTGAAAAACCAACGGGCAAAGCGACTGCTGAGTCGATATCGCCACCCAGTTTTTCTACAGCCAGTCTCAAAGCCGATCGTATCGCTGCTTCGCCAATGCGCGGCAAAGATCCTATAAAATCCATCTGACCACCTCGAAACATTCGGCGAACTGTCTACCTATCTGCACGCCCCGGGTGCGGGCAAGCGAAAAAATATATTCCTCACTCATATAGCCCCGCATCTTCTGTGATCCATAGGCCGCCAGCGCCTCGAGTTTGCGCTCCAGGTGCCTTCGCTCCAAGACAGAAAAGCACTGAGTTGTAAAGTTGATATTATTCCACGGCAACTCGTACGACAGGATAGAAAAGTTTTTAAAAGCGCGCAACGCCTCCATGGAAAGTGTCGAATGATCCTGGTGCAGATCATTGAGCGAAGGAATAAAAACGAGATCCGGCTGTATTTCATTTCTGAGCTTGACCAGGTCTTCCAAAATATCCTGGCGAGAGTAATTCAGCTTTCGAACCGTGTATCCGAATACTCTCAGATGCTCTGGCGCGATACCCAGTCTTTTGGTAGCCTCCCTTACCTCGATTTCGAGGATGTTTGAAGGCATGCCCTTCGGCACCGACTCCTTAGCAGTGGAAAAGGCGGCGTAATAGACCTCGGATCCTGTTTCGATCGCCTTGGCTATTGTCCCTCCACACCCCAGTTCACCGTCATCGGTGTGGGGTGCGAGAATGAGTAGTTTTTTATCTTTCAAATCCATCGTATACCCCTTTTACGCCTCTGCTTCACCGATCAGCCCACGTACGAGGGCGAGTATCTTTTCATTGTTCGGTGTGGCGGACAGCTCAAAGGCACACCGATGAGCTCTTTCTTTATACTCCATAACTTTCTGGGGAGTAAGTGCCGATAAAATGCCAGCCATGGACTCTGGGGCGAAATCCTTAGAGACTAATCCAAATCCATATTGCTTAATAAATCGGACCGCTTCGGGAGTGGGTCCTACAGCAACCGCAAGCCGTGCCTGTACAAATTCGAAAAACTTGTTCGGCAGACCATGTTTCATATTGATCGTCCTAGGCTCATAGAACCGAAACCCGATATCGTATTGGTTCAAGACCTCAGGCAAGCTTTGCATCGGCACCGGATCGTTAAATTTTATTCTAGAATCTTTCCCTGCATATTCCCGCAGTTGCTTATAATACTCCTTGTCGTGGGCTACTAAAAAATAATCCAAGGTAAAACGTTGATCTAAAAATCGCATAACGTCGATCATCGCTTCCAGACCTCTTCTTTTTTCCGCAAGTCCTTGATGCACTAGACGAATTTTTCCGTCGCCTCGATCGACCGGTTTCAATTCTTTATAAGAAGGCGCATTGGTTATTACTTCGCAGGAGACGCCGAAATGCTTGCGATACAAGCCAGCAATGCCATAGCCTATAGTACTTGTCGCGTCGCAGCTAGGCAGGTACTTCTTCAATAGATATCGAGCATAAGAGCGTTTGCCTAGATTTCTGTAGTTTCGCTGCAGTTGTCCCGGCGTGTATTCGTGGGCATCGTACAATAAAGCCCGCTTGCCCTTTGCCCTCGCACACACTGCCAGCGCGGTTATATCGTTTGCCAGTATCAAATCGCACTTCGCGGACTCAAGGCGACGCAAAACCTTGCCCCGCAGCAGCCTACTCTGCAAAAAATCTTGAAACGGGAAAAACGCAGGTATTTTTTCAAAGAAATATACAAGTCCTGTAATAAAAAAGGCCGATAGCCCGAATCTATGCGCGTAATCTATTAATAATTCCAGCGAAAGTTTTTTATTTTCTGGAATCCCTATCAGCTCGGAGAGATTCACAAAACGACTTACCGGCACCGCCGGCGCCCTCTTGCCGAAAGCTATGATACTGTACTCTTTGGCTAGAAGCTCTATTTGCCGATGAACTCTGGGGTCCCTATCCAGGCTTGACTGAGAATATATCAGGATAATATTCTTGCGTGTCTCTCTACTATAACAATTCTCTTCCTCATCAGCAGATCGCAAG
Source organism: Spirochaetaceae bacterium UBA6076 (assembly GCA_002428725.1). GTDB lineage: Bacteria > Spirochaetota > Spirochaetia > Treponematales > Rectinemataceae > UBA2256. The sequence continues at coordinate 11,905 of DIXQ01000014.1, forward strand.
CCCTCTCTCACAGTTTGAACACCTTATCATCTTCAATGCTCACGCTCTTTACCGCGTTGCGCGTATCCACCACCAGCTTGGCTTTTTCCACGATGCGCGGCACATCAAAACAGGAATGGTTTGTGGTGAACACGACGCAATCTGCTTGGGATATCGCGTCGTCGGTGAGATGGACGCCCTTCCAGAGCCTGCCATGTTCATCGGTTACCTCTGCTATATAGGGATCGTGAAAACTCACCTTCGCGCCTTTTCTGGCTACCAGGTCCATTACCAAGAGCGCGGGACTTTCCCTAGCGTCGTCGATGTCTGGCTTGTACGCCACACCGAGGAATAGCACCTTCGATCCATTCATAGCCTTTTTTTGCCGATTTAGCGCGAAAGCTATCTTGTTCATCATCCTGTAGGGCATGAGGTTGTTAATGTTCCCCGCGGTGTTGATCATCGTCAGGTCAAAATTTAAGCCCTTGGCTATGTGTTCGAGATAGAAGGGATCTAAGGGGATGCAGTGCCCCCCGATACCCGGCCCCGGGTAGAAGGCCTGGAATCCATAGGGCTTGCTCTTCGCCGCCTCGATCACTTCCCATATATTGATATTCATCTTGCCGGAAAGGAGCGCAATTTCGTTAATCATGGAGATATTGACCAGCCTATAGGTGTTTTCCAAGATCTTCACCATCTCCGCCACTCGGGGCGACGATACTGGATATAGATTCTCGATCGCTATGCCGTACAACGCAAGCGCTATCTCCTGGGCGTCCTTTCCCAGGGCTCCAACCACCTTGGGCGTATTGGCCGTTTTGTAGGTCTTGTTGCCCGGATCGACCCGCTCGGGGCTGAAGCAGAGCCAGAAATCATTGCCCTCCCTCATCCCCGATTCCTTCTCGATGATCGGCTTCATGAAGTCTTCAGTGGTTGTGGGATAGGTAGTGCTCTCCAGGCTGATAAAGGTCCCCTTTTTCATGTGCTTTCCGATATCTTTACAGGAAGCCTCAATAAAGCTCATGTCGGGTTTTTTATACTTATCCAAGGGCGTGGGAACGCATATGATCACGGCGTCGACTTCAGCGATCCTCGAAAAATCAGTCGTCGCGCTCAAAAGGCCTTTCTCCTGGACCTGGGCCAAGTCGCTATCTTCGATGTCCGCTATATAGTTCCGCCCCTCGTTCACCGCCTGGGCCTTTTTGACGCTCTTTTCGAAGCCGAGGACCTTTACCCCTTTCTTGGCGAAGGAAACCGCTAGGGGCAGGCCGACATAGCCTAAACCGATCACGCCGACCACCACTTTTTTTGTCGCGATTGCCTCTAGAAGCTTATCTTTAATGTTCATAATTTTCCTTTTTTCATTCTATTCCCGGGCAAGCTCGCCCTCGGTCCTGCGATAACGCGCCCCGCAGGCAGGGCACGCGAGATCCTCGCCCAGCTTCACCCCACAGGCGCAAATCCAGCCCCTCACCCGCGCGGGGCTGCCATAGACCATCGCGTAGGCGGGCACGTCCCGGGTGACCACGCTCCCCGCTCCCACGAAACTGTATTCCCCCAGAGTAACACCGCACACGATCGTCGCGTTGGCGCCGATCGCCGCCCCTTTTCTCACCAGGGTTCTCTTATACTCGTGCTTGCGCTCCACGAAGGCTCTGGGATTGATCACGTTGGTGAAGACGCAGGAAGGACCGCAGAACACCTCGTCCTCTATAATCACGTCGTCGTAGATCGATACGTTGTTCTGCACCTTGACCCCGTCTCCCAGCACCGCCGAGCTTCCTACGTTAACATTCTGCCCAAGCGAGCATTTAGCGCCGATTCGCGCACCGGTCATTATGTGTGAAAAATGCCAGATCTTGGTGCCTGATCCTACCTTCGCTCCCTGATCGACATAGCTGGATTGGTGACGATAATACGTTCCGCCACCCTCAGCCTCTTGCTCCACGAGTTCAGGATTTATCATGCTTCTCTCCTAAAAGCGCATCGCCGCCACCATCAGGTGCTACTGACAGAACGCCGCGATTTCGTCGCAGACATAGTCGACTTCGTCATCGGTGATCTCTGGATAGATCGGCAGCGCGATAATACGCTTAGCTACCGACTCCGCCACCGGGAAGTCCCCTTCCTTCCAGCCCAGATAGCTGAAGCATTTCTGCAGATGCAAGGGCTTCGGATAATAGATCGAGTACCCTATGCCCTTATCCTTGAACTGCTCGACAAGCTTGTCGCGCCCATCCAACAGAATATTGTACACATAGTATACAGGCTTGTTGTCAGCCGACACAGGGGGTATTCGCAGCCCGGGAATCCCGCAGAGCCGCTGGGTATAATGATCCGCATGTCTGGCCCGGGTGGCGATAGAATCGTTAGTAGTCTTTAGCTTTACCCTTAAAATAGCCGCTTGCATGGTGTCCAGGCGGGAATTATAGCCTATGTAGTCGTGGTGATATTTAACAGAACTCCCGTGAACCCGGAAGCTTTTAAGTTTCTTGTACAGCTCCTCGTCGTCGGTGACCGCCAGTCCTGCATCGCCGTAGGCGCCTAAGGTCTTTGTCGGGAAAAAGGAATAAATCCCTATTTCCCCCACCGTCCCCGCCATGCGCCAGACGCCGTCCACTTTGCTTTTCATGCCCCAGGCTTCGGCCGCGTCCTCCAATACCTTCAAGCCATGAGCCTTGGTGAGCTTCATGACCTGCTGCAGGGGCGTGCACTGTTGGAATAGATGGACCGGGATAATTCCCGCTGTCTTCTTCGTCAGTTTCTGCTCCGCGTCGGCCAGGTCCATGTTCAGGGTTTCCTCGTCCATGTCCACTAGGACGGGTTTTCCCCCCAAGCGGACCACGCAGGAGGTGGAAGCGAAGAAGGTGAAGGTTGGTGTGAGCACCTCGGCACCGTCCTTGAACCCGAGAATATCCGAGGCCAGGACCAGTGCGTCAGAGCCCGACGCTAGGCCGACGGCGTACTTCGCCCCTAGCCAGGCGGCGGCTTCCTTTTCGAACTCCGCGACTTCGCTGCCAAGGATAAAATCGCCTCGTTCCATGACGCCCCTGACCGCTGCGTCGAATTCCAAACTTCGCGTTTTATACTCGCGAACCGAACTATAGAAAGGCACGTGCATGGCTTAACCTCTTTTTTTCAGTGCCAGGTCGTCGCTCGCCATCGCTTCGGTGGAAAAATCGCAAGGGAGGTCCACCGGAAGTCCTGTCTTCTGGCTCTTGTAGATCGCTAGTATTATTTCCAATGCTTTTTTACCCTTCTCGCCCGATACTTCCAGCTCTTTACCGGTCTCGATCGAATCAAGTACATCGGCGAAGAGCTGGCTATGGCCATAGCCATAGACCGAAGGGGGGTCTTTTTCGCTGGGATTCAAGACCTTGTCCTCGGCATCGCCGATTTCCGCCGCATCGGAGAATCGCCAAGTCTCGATCTTATTGGTAGCAATACCGCCGATCACCACGGTACCTTTGGTGCCGAAGAGGGAAAGGGTCTCATTGAGGTTGGTTGGGTAGACGTCCGCCGTGCCCTCGATGATTCCCACCGCCCCTGAAGCAAATTCCACAATGGCTGCACCGAAATCCTCCGCCTCGATGGGGCGCAGATAGCGTCTCGTCACAGCCTGGACCCGCACCGCGTTCTCGCCCATCATCCACTGCAAAAGGTCTATGCCATGGGTGCACTGATTCATCAAGGTGCCGCCGTCCAGCGCCCAGGTGCCTCGCCAGGGTGCTTGGGCATAGTAGGATTCGTTACGGTTCCAGCGCACCTGGATCATGCCGTGAAGCAGTTTCCCGAAGCGCCCTGCTTCCAAGGCTCGTCGAGCCCGCTGCACCGGTGTGTTGAAACGGTTCTGGAAACAGAGGGCGAGCCTTCTATCCGCTTTCTTTGCCGTAGCGATCATTTCTTCCGCGTCTTTTATAGACAGAGCCAGCGGTTTCTCGCAAATAACATGAGCTCCTGCTTTCAAACACTCTATGGCGATTTTGGCGTGGTATCCAGATTCGGTCGCTATAGTGACAATGTCAGGTTTTAGATCCGCCAACATAACCGTATAGTCCGCGTAGACCTTAGGTCTATCGACCGCTGCCGACATGCTTTGGCGATACTCGTCGGCTCTTTTTTCAGCCCTATCGATTACTGGATCGCAGGTCGCTTTCAGGACTATTCTATCTGCATTATTTACATATCCTTCAATATGTTTGGAACTTATACGGCCACAACCGATGAGCGCTATAGATCGCATCCACATTTCCCCTTTACAATATCGCTTTTTCAAACATTTATAATGCTCCCCGTAGTGGGTATCAACTTTGCCCTTTGTTGTATTTTCTTCTATTCCTCGAGCTGCGCGAACATATGTTTAAAGAATGCATCGACCCTGCCTATAAAAGATACTTTAAGGCGTTCGCGAATCAGCCCCATCATATCGAAGGCCTTTACTGCACCCACAGCATAATAAACCAGATTGCTTTCGTTTCGGAATACATAAAGGTACCAATGCATTCCCTTAGGTGCGACAGAACGGATGCCTTTATAGACCAGGTGGCTAAGATTGGTACTATGGAATATCAATGCATCGTTACTCATGCGGTATTCATATGAAGCCTTGTAGTCTTCGAAGGGTTTCATATGCTGCACAGACTCAAGATAGGTTCCGCCCGGTATCTGCTTCTTTACCGTGATGGTCATCTTGTCAAAAAGGTCGTATGTTTTCTGCATTTGTGCCGACCAGTACGGAATGCCCACATAACTGTCAAGGTCAGAGAGGACTGTCGCAAGTTTTCCGATTTGGTTAGCACTATCTCTATATGGTATGAGAGCTATCACCTCAGTGATGTAGTTAGGGCTTAATGCTGCGATTTCCTTTTTAATTTTCATCGCTTCGTCATCGAAGCCTGAAAGGGTTAAGGCGGTATGAGTTTTGATTTCCCTAATGAGGGCTTCGCCACCCAGCAGCGATGTGGCTTCTTGAGTGGATAGACCTGACAACATTACCGGTACCGATGATGAAGGCGCAGCCGCGGCAGACCAGCAAAAAAGGGAAAATAAAGTAATGGCGATAAAGGGAGTAAAATTCTTAGCCATCAATAATGTTATTGTAAACCAAAAAATTGTTCGTTCATAGGTCTACCGTCGCAGGGGAAGGTATCTTTAGATCGCACCTCGAGATCCTCTGGAATTAAAACCTCAATATAGCCAGGAATGGCCATTTCTGTATCCACATGCTTGCTTTAAGCTTGATACGGTACGAAAACTACTTATAGACCAAGTAGCGATTTATCCGATTCAATAAATCGCTCCGAAGCCTTCCTACATCGAGATGCTTTGAAATCGCCGACCCGTTTTCTACCATTTTTATTAGCGTTTTAATATAAGTAGATTCACCACAATGAAATCCGTCAACAACCTCCGAATCATCGGAACCTACCGAAGAAGCGGTATGGAAAATATGCAGTTCATGGCTTGAGCCTTTGAGAAAACTTTGAATATAAGGACCTATCTTGTCAAAATATCCATACCTACTGCTGGATCGCATCGTCTCAACCACGATGTCCGGCAGAGGGGGAACGAGGATAATAAGATGAATCCCGTTGTCGTCCGCAAACTTGATCATATTTTGAATATGCTTTCCGGCCAATGGATTAATTTCGTCTCCCGGCTGGAATCGCAAGACTCCGTCCCGGATCCTCCCTAAGGTTTCCGAGTAATTATAGTCACTTACTTTATCCGAGCCGGCAAGAAGCATATCCAGCTGCTTTCCGTAGTGGAAGGATCCGTCATAACGAATACCAACGTTGTTCTCTAATGCATTAAGTCCTTTATATCGAGAATAATTAAATCCAGCCAGTTGCCTAAGAGTGATTTCCCTCTTTAATATACTTCGGATGAATGAAAGGTATCTCACAAAGGAAATTTTTGAGTAGTCAAACCTTCCCCAATCCGGATTGTATTCCAGTGAGTCGTAGTTCTTATTGAACATCCATTGGTCCAGCCCCATGATAATGGTTTTTGGCAACCGGTTCTTTGGCAGCTTCTTGAGAAATATCTCGATATCGGAGATACGTTCGATCATATAACCGACGTTAAAAAACGAGTCGTCGAACATTTCTGCGCGAAATTGAAGCACCCGCGAAGAACCTATGGCGAGAACATCGCTGGTCGGGTTTTCCTCAATTGCTTCCAGTTTGTATGCTCTATATGTATTATCATCGAATTTCGACCCATAAATTTTGCCAGATCTTTTCAACTCTCTATACGATGGATACATTAAGCCTTCCCCTATATATCCCGCGAGGATAAAAGAAAAAACGAATAAGAGAATGCTTGGAATTGAAACGAGAAACAGACGTAATACATATTTTTTCATGATTCATACCCTAAAATTGAAAGTAGATGAAGCTTTGTGGAATCCCGATCGCTACGGAAACTAGGATGGATGCCACAAGAATGTTATAGAAACTCCAGCGGACCACATTGGGCAATTTAGAGCCTAATTTCTCAATGGCGAATTCATCTCTCCTTCCTAGCCATTCGATTGCCATAAAGACCATGATTATAATGAGAAGACCGGCGGCGCTGTGACTGCCCTTGAAACGGGGGAGAGAGAAGAGCGATTTTGAAAATACACCTGAGATATAGGCAAACGCATGTTTTATATCACGAGCCCGGAAAAAAATCCATGAAAAGGTTACAGATATGAACGTGATCATCATTGAGGTAAATTCTTTGAATGTAGGTAAGAAGTGGTCTTGAGCTACAACATCAGTGTATGCGCGATTTCTTTTCGTAAGTAGAAGTGGAAGGAAAAACAACGCATGCATACTACCCCAAACGAGAAAGGTCCAGTTGGCGCCATGCCAAAAACCGCTCACGATGAATATTATCAATGTATTGCGAATAATATGAGCTAAATTCCCCCTACTTCCCCCAAGCGGGATATAGAGGTAGTCACGGAACCAAGTAGAGAGTGAGATATGCCATCTACGCCAGAATTCTGCAATATTTCGTGAAAAGTATGGATTAGCAAAGTTTCGCATCAGGTTGAATCCGAAAAGTCTTGAAAGGCCAATCGCGATATCCGAGTAGCCGGAGAAATCACAGTAAATCTGAAATGCAAAAAACAACGCGCCTAGCGCAAGCGTACTACCCGAATATTTTTCTGAACCTTCAAAGATTAGGTTGGCGTAACTATTCAGCAGGCTAGCCGCTGGATTCGATTTTTTCGGTCAGCTTTCGGAATGAAAGGTGAGCCCGCGATGGCAAGGGTGAGCGCTTCGAGGACGGGAACGTCGTTGCAGAGGGCTGTGGCGATATAGCTTCGTATCCTGCAGAAGTTGTCGCCGCCTAAGTCACTACGGAAGGTCCCGGATATCTTCTGCTGGACCTTCACCATTCTAAGATTCCGTTCCGCGAGATTGTTTTCGAACGGGATCTCGAAGTTATACATGAAGGCGAGAGTTTCCTGCAT
>DIXQ01000016.1 GCA_002428725.1 Spirochaetaceae bacterium UBA6076
ACCATGACTACTATTAATTATATATTTAATTAGCAATTAATAGCCTCAGCCCTTGATTTTAACTGCGGAAGTCAGGATACAGTGCGCGCGTGGATAGGCTTGAGGCTGCGTATTCCAGCGCAGCATTGCCCCGGGCTGATTTTCTACTGCGCCGTTGGAATCCGCCTATTTGCGTTGGGGTTCCCATAAATGGTGGTGTTGTCTCGGGCACGCTGGTGATGAGCATGGAGCGGCTCAAGGAGGCAAAGGCTCGGCGGGAAAGCGTAGTGTATTTAGCCAATAACACGAAGCCTACGGACTTCGATGTTATGAACGTATCTCAGGCAATAGTGACAGTGTATCCGGGAAGGACTTCCCACGCCGCAATAACCGCCATGTCCATGAACAAGCCATGCATCGTTGGCTGCGGCGACATCGAACTGGACTATGACCGAAAGCTAGTGATCTTCCACGGCGCAGGCTCGTTGCGGCTGCGGGAAGGCGAGCGCATAACCGCCGACGGCAATACCGGGGCCGTCTATCGAGGGGTTGCCCCCATCTCCGACTTTTTTCTCCCCCTCGCATCGGTGAGCGCGGCGATTAGCCGCTGCCGGACATCGGCGGAAGCGGTCATCGTCGTCCGGGATCTGATTAAATCAGAGCTTATCCGACTCAAGCGAGAGACCAACCTCCGCCGATCAAGTCTGGACTCGATAGAATCGTTTGGTGGTGGAAATGTTCTTCTGCGGGTGGACGCCAACGTGAAAATCGATCAGGGGAAAATCGAAAAAAGAGAACGCCTGCTCCAGCTCATTCCAACCCTCGAAGCTATCCTATCCAAGAACGGCACTCCTATTGTCTGTTCCCATCTGGGCGATCCGGGAGCCGAGGAGGATTTGAGACTTTCAAGGGAAGCCCTGTATGAAAACTATAGCCTTCGTCCTGTAGCTGATCTACTTTCTTCTCTGCTGGGGGACCGTTTTGTTTTCCATAAGCTGAGCGTGGCGTCTTCCGGCATTTTAGTAAGCAGAAAAGATATGGTGCCCGGGAAGGTCAACATGATCGAAAATCTGCGCTTTGCATCGGGGGAAAAGGACAATGACGATGCCTTTGCCCGATCTCTGGCCGAGTTGTCCGATGGCTGGTATGTCAACGACGCCTTTAATGTATGCCACCGCCGCCACACAAGCATAATCAGCGTTGCCCGTTTCGTATCCCGGAGGGTTGGCGGTCCATTGGTTGTACGAGAACTGGAAATACTGGAAACGATAATCGAAAAAACTCCCCGTCCCTTTGTGGCGGTTTTTTCGGGCGAAGCACTGCGAGCCCAATTCGGTGTAATGTCAGCACTGCTGCCCAGGGTTGACCGTTTAGTGGTGATTCCTCCAGATGATAGTGAAACTGCACATTTTGAAGAAGAAGAACGAAGGAGCTTGCCGCATATCGAGTCTTTGATCGATTCCTTGCGGGAATCAGCCTTCCAGAGTCTATTTATTGTAGGAAAATCGACGGAAGAAAGAAGAAAAGGCCTTGCAAGGGCTGCTTCCAGCATTGGCAAAGCAGGCTGCATTCTCTGGTCTGGCTTGGCGGGACTTGATTGTCTTGCCGGGACAGAAGTATGCCAAAAGCGCAGCCATCTGGAGGTTCACCAAAAAGCTCTGCATAGAGCCATTAGGAACGGGGTTTTTACCGTAGTCTGCAGCGAAAAAGAAAAGCAGCTTTCTGGCTTGGCCATTCCGGGACTTCACATTTCTACAGGACCCAGCGCATTTTTGGAATTTCTGGAGCGGCTATCGCTTCCGGGTATCACAGCCCTGGACCCGGCGGCGCCCTAGAAAAATCTTACAAATGCAGTCTCGACTTGGAGAAAGCTCGGGATTTAAATCGCAGTTGGCGCCTAAGGTTCATGATTGAGTAAACACTGGAGCATGCGCAAAAAAAGGCCGTCCGGGATTCATCCCGGACGGCCTTGCTCATGTAATGCTTTTCTGAGTATTCAAAAATCAGGACAGCCCCGTGATAAGTCCGGTCGTAGTATCGATATCCATGCCCATGTAGGCGGGGACCGAGGGCAGACCAGGCATGGTGCTAATCTCGCCGGTGAGGGGATAGATAAATCCGGCGCCGGCGGCCAGGCGCAGATCTTTGACCGGGAAGACGAAGCCCTTGGGGGCTCCCTTGACCGTGGGATCGTGGGAGAGGGAAAGATGGGTCTTGGCCATGCAGATGGGCAGCTTGTCGTATCCTAAGGAGCTGAACTTATCGATAGCGGCAGCGGCTACATCGGTATACGTTATACTGCCCGCTCCGTACACTTCCCTGGCGATGGTTTCGATCTTTTCCTTGATCGAAAGCTCGAGGGGGTAGAGAAAATGGGGTTTTGCGGGCACGGCACAGACCTTGTCTACAGCCTCGGCCAGCTTGGCCGCTCCGTCGCCGCCATTGGCCCAGTTGGAGGATACGACTGCGTCGGAGGCTCCGGCCTTGAGGGCGGCTTCCCGCACCAAGGCATGTTCGGCGGGACTGTCGGTAGGGAAGGCGTTGATGGCCACGACGGCGGGCAAGCCATACTTACTGATAATCTTCAAGTGGGCATCCAGGTTGGCGATGCCTTTCTTGAGAAGTTCCAGGTTTTCCTGAGTGTAGGCTGTGGAGAGGGGCTTTCCCGGGGTAACCTTGGGACCGCCGCCGTGCATCTTGAGGGCTCGTACGGTGGCCACGAGGACCACCGCGTCGGGCATGATACCTGATGCCCTGCATTTGATGTCCATGAATTTCTCAAAGCCCATGTCGGCGCCGAAGCCTGACTCGGTTACCACATAATCGGCGAGCTTGGTGGCAATGAGGTCAGCGACAATGGAGGAGTTGCCATGGGCTATGTTGGCGAAGGGGCCGGCATGGACAAAGGCGAGCTGCTCTTCCAGGGTCTGGAGCACGTTGGGCTTTAGGGCGTCTTTCATCAGAATAGTCATTGCCCCCGCAACCTTGAGATCCTCGGTGGTGACTGCCTTACCCGACTTGTCCAAGGCTACGACGATGCGACCCAGCCGCTTGCGTAGGTCGTCCAGGCTGGTGGAGAGGGCTAAAATAGCCATTACCTCGCTGGCTACCGAGATATCGAAGCCTGTCTCCCGCAAGGGACCATTCTCCAAGCCGCCGAGACCCACTACCATCTTGCGGATAGCCCGGTCGTTCATGTCCATAACCCGGCGCCAGAGCACGTTGTAGGGATCAATGTTGAGCTTTTTGAGGCCTAGTTTTTCAAAATAGGAATCAGACCAGCGGCTTTCATGGTACATGCGGGCATCCAGGCCTGCGGCGCAGAGGTTATGAGCCGCCGATACGGCATGAATGTCGCCGGTGAGATGGAGGTTGAAATCCGCCATGGGTACTATCTGGCTGTAGCCGCCCCCGGCCGCCCCTCCCTTTATTCCGAAGGTCGGCCCCATGGAAGGCTGGCGGATGTTGGCTATAGCCTTTTTACCGATGACACCAAAACCCTGGGTGAGACCCACCGTCGTGGTCGTCTTGCCCTCGCCTAAAGGCGTCGGGGTTATGGCTGTCACGTCGATATATTTGGCGCGCTTGGTTTTGGGCGTGGACGGATCGGAGAGGAACTCGAGGCGCACCTTGGCTTTTTGGCTGCCATAATGCTCCAGAAAACGCTCTTCCAGACCATAGCGGCCGGTGATTTCGGAGATCGGCTTTATTACCGCTGCCTGGGCGACGTCGATATCGGATGGAACCGGACTTTTTCTTTCAATAGACATTAATAACCTCCCTGTAGGTCAGGCCGCATAGGCCTTTTAGTAACAACTAAAAAACGACGAGCACCATAGAGTATTCCTGGGTGCTCGTCGTCTTTTCTCACAAATTAAAAGAGCAGATCAAAAACCCGCGTATTTCTTAAGCTCGTCGACTACATCCGGCTTCATGGTAAAGCTGTGCTCGTCGTCTGGGAACTTGGACTGCTGGACTTCGCCGATATAGTCCTGAACGGCCTTGAGCTGGAAGTCGTAGGCATTGGCGTATACTTTTACGAACTTGGGGGTGAATCGCTTGAACAGCCCCAAGAGGTCGTGGAACACCAGAACCTGGCCATCACAATTGACGCCGCCGCCAATGCCGACGGTAACGCACTTAACCTTCTGGGTGATTATTTGAGCCAACTGGCGGGGAATGGCTTCCAGAATGACAGCAAAGACACCCTGTTCATCCAGGGCCACAGCGTCATCGAAAACCTTCTTGGCAGCGTCCAGGGACTTGCCCTGCACCTTAAACCCGCCTAGGCTTCCTGCCGTCTGGGGCGTAAGTCCGATGTGGCCGAATACGGGGATTCCTGCCCGCACAATGGATCCGACAGTTTTAGCGAAGTCCTGTCCGCCTTCGAGCTTTACCGAATCGCAGGCTCCGTCTTTATAAAGAATACCGGCGTTGGTAATCGCCTGCTCCACCGAGATGTTATAGGACATAAAGGGCAGGTCGCCGACAACGTGGGCATGCTTTACTGCGCGCATGACAGGCTTGGTGTGATTGAGCATCTCATCCATGGTTACGGGGGTTGTTCCGTTATAGCCGAGCTCTACCATGCCGAGGCTGTCCCCGACGAGGATAATGTCGATTCCCGCTTCGTCTACAACAAGGGCTTGAGGATAGGAATAGGCTGTGATCATACTGATCTTCTTGCCTTCCTTCTTCATTGCCGCTAGATCCTGAATTGTCAATTTCTGAACATCAGCCATACCTCATCTCCTTTTCTCAGCCCCAAAGTGCTATATATCGATATTAGTTTATTATAACCTCTAACTCGCAAGCCCGCAAGCTTATTCAGGCGTAAAATGAAACAGCGTATCATCCATCGAAGCGTTATATCCTTAATCATGTTGACAACTGGCTGTTTTAACTTTAGCCTGAATTAGGCTTTTTTTAGTTAAAGCAAGAGCCTCATTCTAATTGAGGCGTCTTTGAAGCAGAGTGGTATTGTTCTTTATCGGAGCCCCGGAAAATTGATATGATAGATGAATCAGTGCTTCCCGATAATCTCATTATAAATACCTATAAAAAACCCTCGCTTGATGTGGGCGAACTAACCGTTATACTGCCTTCTGAGTTCAGTGAAGAAAGGTATCAAGAACTTGAATACTTTATCTACATTCCACCCGTATATAAAAGTTCTGAAGCTACAGACTTAGGACTAGCTTTCATATTAATGGATGACGAAAAACTAGCGCAGGTTGCGTATGAGTTTATAAAAAAAAATGCTCAAACAATAATGCCTACCCTAGTGGTTGCAATAAAGAAACCTTATAAAGGGTATAACAATACTTCGCTTATAAACCTTCTGGGTAATATTCGAGGAAGATTCAACATTGCTGAAACAAAGATATGGAGTGTTGGCGAAGGCTCGGGAGCGAATGCTTGTCTATCGTTGAATAGAGCCTGTCCATCTGCGTTCGCATCTATGGCTGTCAATAAAGAAGTACGTAGATTCCGAGGTCCGTGGCTGACAACAAAACCTGTCCTATCGGGAAAAAACTATAAGGTAGTTGACGTCCCACTCTGGAGTATCACGAAGTTGATGGACAGGACTATCAATTGGACAAAAAAGCACAGCAATCATTTTAAAGTGACTTCTTCCAGCAACCAAAACAATGCATTCTTGGCAACCGATAAAGACTATTTAGGCAAAACCGCATGGGAAGCCACAGATCCGGGCCCAAGCTGGATTTCCCTTGATTTTAAGGAACCTCTATATGTCACCCGCTGGGCCGTGCATGGCCTTAAGGTCATCGAAAATTGTTTTCTTGAATACAGCATTGATGGAAATACATGGAAAAGGCTCGACAAGGTAGAGAATAACCAAAGCACAAGAATCGATCGTTTTGTAAAACGTGGCATACTTGCGCAATATTTTAGACTCTTCTCTATAAATCCAATGAGTGTGTTCGAGTTTGAGATATATGGAGACCATAGTACATTTGATTTTTTTAAGTATGAAATGTATCAAGGAAATTGCGGATCATATCTCGCTTATCGATTATTCGAGCCTACCTCTGAAAACATGTCAGGAAATCAAAAAGTCCCTCTCGTAGTCTATTTGCACGGGGCGGGGCAGCGCGGACACTACAACGAAGCGCAACTATCAATTACCTGCGGAGAGGGAGCCACTAACATTGCTTATGCATGGTGGCAGGAAAAACACCCTTGTTATATAATGGCTATACAGTGCCCACTTGAAGAAGCTCACGCATCCGACAGAGTCGCTAAAAATGAAGCCGAACTTATACGTCAGATTGTTAAACGATTCCCGAGTGTAGACAACAACAGAATTTATCTAACAGGAATTTCTCTGGGCGGATTCGGCACATATAAGCTGGGGATTGAGAATCCGGAACTCTTCGCTGCTCTTGTTCCGATTTCCGGTGGGGGGATGGAGAGCTTTGAGTCATATCCCACCCTAGCTCCTTTTTTAGGCTTGTCCAGAAGTGATCTAATGAATGCTATCACAAATGGAAATTACTATCACCGTGCATCTAATTTAAAGACCATGCCTATATGGGCATTTCATTCGGCAGATGATAATATAGTTAGTATTGAATTATGCAGAGCAATGGTAGAAGCAATACTATCAGTTGGGAATAAAACCATCAAACAGACTATCTATCCCAAAGGCACATTTGGAGCGACACCCCATTATTCCTGGCTCTATTCCTATTATGACTACAACATGTGGGAATGGTTGTTCAATCAAACAAAATACAAACCAACTAATAAGGAGATACAGCAATGAGAGACTCGATCACCGATGTCCCCGGCATCAGGGTAGGCCATGCCCAGAATCTGGATGCGGCCAGGGGCGTTACGGTAATAATGTGTGAAAATGCGAAGACGGCCGGCGTGGATGTGCGGGGGGGCTCTCCCGGCACCAGAGAGACGGACTGTCTTTCTCCAGTCAATATGGTCCCAGCCCCCCACGCTATTTATTTTTCCGGAGGGAGCGCCTTCGGTCTTGCGGGAGCCGGCGGGGTTATGAAGTACTTCAGGGACAAGGGTGTGGGGTTCAATGCGTGGAACAATCTCGTCCCCATCGTCTCGGGGGCGGTGATATTCGACCTCACCGTAGGCGATCCCCTGGCCTATCCCAATGAAGCCATGGGATACAAGGCCTGTGAGAATGCGGGCTTGGATGTGCCCATGGGGGTGGTCGGCGCAGGTACCGGAGCTCTTATAGGCTGGGCAGGGGATCTGGACCAACGCATGAAGGGCGGATTGGGCACAGCCAGCGCAGTATCAGGCAATCTTATTGTGGGAGCCCTAGTGGTGGTCAATTGCTGGGGCAATGTGAAGGATCCGGTGAGCGGCGAGCTTTTAGGCGGAACCCTCAATAAGGATAAGAACAGCCTGCTGGACGCTTACGAGGAAATGAAGAAAAAACAAGCCACCTTTGCGCCAACCAAGGCCGGTCTTACTAGCCACACTACCATCGGCGTAGTGGCGACCAACGCGATTCTTTCCAAGCCTATGGCCACCCGAATGGCCATGATGGCCCACGACGGTTTTTCCAGGGCTATATGCCCCGCCCATACCGCTGGCGAAGGCGATTCGATTTTCGCAGTATGTACCGGAGAGGTTGAAAGCGATATCAACATCGTAGGATCAATGGCCGCGGACGCGATGGCCAGGGCTATCGCCAAGGCCATCAGATACTCTCGCTCGGCTTTTGGCTATATGGGCCACGAGGATTTGGTTAAGCAAATGGCTAAGTAGGCGAATTAAGCAATGTAAAGCAAATAAAAGCGAAGGGGGTGTTTCCATAACGAAACAATCCCTTCGCTTTTATATACAAATAAGTCTCTAACTATTACTTATTCATATGGTAAATCTCATCGAAGCTCGGGTTTTACCTCTAATACAAGCTTCTTCCTACCGTCCTTGATTTCAAAGATATAGGTCGGCTTGGTCATAGCAACTCCGTTTACATTGTCCCACTCAAAGAGCAGGCCTTTAAAACCCTTAATATTCTGGAGATAGTCCGCAATCTTTTTCCGCTCTTCTTTTAGTTTTTTCGGATCTCCGGTTACATCTGTATTCTCTATTGCTTCTTTTATCATATACACAGCGTCGTAGTAGTTTGGAGCCAGACTCGGAACCTGAGTACCCTTGTGATCGGCCATATAGGCTTTTTTAAAGGCGTTCCAGCGGGGAGTATCGAGGTCGTCATTGGTATAATTATAAATCTGCACCCCTTCGACATCCTTGGGACTGGTGGTATAAAGTTCTGGTGTGTCGGCGCTGGAAAATACCAGTATATGATTCATCTTTTTCCAGCCTAGTCCTCTCAGCTCTTTGATGATCTTGGCAGCCTTTTCAGCATTACAAGCAAGAATAATCGCATCGGGCTTTTGAGCCATGGCACGAACTACTATAGGTCCAAAGGATACCGCATCAATAGGCACATCGACTTTCACTTCTTTGAGCTTTTTATCGTTTATTGCCTTAGAATGTCCCTTTGCCATCCCCGGCCACGGACCCATCGGTTCAACAAACTGGACAACTGTCTTTATATCGTTGAACTGATTCAAGTAGGCTGTAATAAGAGTAGCAAGCCTCTCTTCAGTAGGGGGGAACCAGGACAGTGTCCAAGGTAAATAGGGTGCTGCATACTCGTAGGAGGTGGTAGCTGTTATCGACATCATCCCGTTTTCCACCGCTATTGGCATAGCGGCCATGATTACCGGTTCGGGTACTGGACCTAAGGCGACTAGCGTATCTCTGACGATACGAGCCATCTCAACCGATCCCTTTTGCGGATCCAGCGCCACATCGACTGGAATAACCTTCACTGGCTTGCCCGCGATTCCGCCTGCCGCATTGATTTCCTCGGCAGCGTAGTTTGCACCCCAATGAAGATACTCACCGATGGAGGCTATCGCACCGGTAAGGGCATTAAGAAAGGGAATCTGCCATTCGTTCACGACTACCTGACCGAACGAGGCGGTAGTAGCGACAAGAAGCAGTACTAAGACTCCAACTAGTTTTTTCATAGACACTCCTTCCCGGTCTATCTCTCTTCTTCCGCTTAGGCGAAAGAAGGATACCGATAATGGAGAAGAACTTTTCGATGCTATTAAAAAACTTCAATACCAGTATCGAGGTCATTATAGCATTTATATCTCATAATGGAAGATAGTGTTCAAATAAAAGGGTGCACGTCAATTTTGTTGGGAA
>DIXQ01000027.1 GCA_002428725.1 Spirochaetaceae bacterium UBA6076
CCCCAGACTTTTTAGAGGGGACTCAATATTTAAAGGAAAATTGTAACCTCAGACTTTTTTTTACGCATAATATATGAATAATATGTGCTTGACATGTAAAATTTCGCCGATATATACTCTGAAAGAACCTAGGAAAGGGGATTACCGAGCCGTCGGCGCGGCCCCCTTCTAATTTGCAAGGAGGACTTCTAATGAAGAAGCTTATCGTCCTGCTTCTCGCTTTTGCTATGGTCGGAGGTGTATTTGCACAGGCAGCCGCCGCACCCGCACCTGCCCTCGTATTCAGCGGCTATCTCAATACTGGTTTCCAGTATGACTCCACGACTGATGATCTCTATCTTTACAACAAAGATGCCGGTAACATGACCCGCGTCCGCTGGAACGCCGACTATACGAACGGTGACTTTGGCGTGCATTTCCGCCTTCAGAACAGCGACGTTGGTGTCGCCACCGGTACGCAGCTCTTTACCCAGGCTTTGGTATGGGGCAATCTCCTCGACAAAATGGTCTACTTCAAGGTTGGAAAGCTCAATGATTATACGTGGGCAACCGCCTACAATTCTTGGGGTCACTTCGACGGCCAGACTGGCGCCCAGATCCAGCTGAAGCCCATCGCTGGCCTCAACGCAGGTATTTTCCTTCCTCTTGGCAATAAGGCTGCTGTTCCACCCACTTCGCAGGATCTCGCCGATGTGTTGGCCAACATGAGCATCGCCGGTAAATACACGGCTGATGGTGTTGGAACCTTCCTTGCTAACCTCAACCTCGGCAATACTGCCAATGCTCTCTATGTCGGTGCGGACATCTCTGCTGTCGAAAACCTCACCCTCCTTCTTGAGGCAAACTTCGCCGATCTCGCTGATGTGGCGAATACTCTGATCATCGATGAGTATCTCTCCTATGCAATGGGCGACTTGGCCGTCGGCGTCTGGGCGGAAGAAGCCCTTGGCGCTACCTTCTACTGGGCCGTGGCTCCTGAAGTGTCCTACACGATGGGCAAAACCGAGCTCGGCGCTTCCTTCACCTACGATTCCACGAAGGCATACTCCATTGATCCCTATGCTAAATTTACTCTCGGCGCGAAGAGCGCTGCAAAGGTTTATGCATCCTATGATGGCGCCTTCACGGTCGGCACGAATTTGCTCTTCAGCTTCTAAGCAAACCTGAAGATTTTGTCAGCTTAGAAATGCCGGTTATGCAGGGATGCATAACCGGCATTTTTATTTGTAGTGAAATTATTGTTATGCATTACTTCATTATTGATATGATTTATAAAAAATGCGAAAATGAAATATCGACATAAAGAAAGGAATAATCATGATTCATAAAAAGCAAATAAAAGTTTTGCTTGGATTCGTATTCATTGTAGTAGCGTTTCAATCCTGCGCAACTACAATTCCCTATTCCAAAGAACTGCCTGAAGTGGTTATCTCCCATGTCATGGGTGAAGACAATACATTGAAGATTATGCGAAATCCCTATACTAATCCTTATATCGAACCTAGTACCATGCTGCGGGGTAAATTTAATGAGTTCTATATAATAAAAATTGATTTTAATTTGGCGCAAGATACAAAAATCGAGATTGTCGCGGAAATTAATACTATAAACGGTAACAATGCTGCCGCTTATCCCTATGACCGCGAGCAATTCATTACATATTGGGAAATGTTTGCTAATCACGACTTAATCGAAGATAATTTAGAGTATACAAAAAAGATGAATACCATCAGGACGACTTGTATCCCTTCATATGTATTTATGCAAAAGGCTGGAAGATCAACAATGTATTTGCCCTTTATTGGAAAAAATCCCTTACCTAGGCCAGCAAAGGTGTATGTACAAGTATATACAGGCGCTCAGATCCCTTTTGAATTTACCAATATAGTTGATTGAGTAAAGAGTTAAATTACATAAATGTAAATCGCTAGAATAGTAAGATATTGTCGAGTAAAATGGAATACTATAATGAGTGTAAAGATCTTTACCGGAAAACTGATTTCTCGCGGGGACGTGTACTATAATATTCAGGGCGAGAGTCCAGAAGAGGTTATCGCCTCGCTGGTTAAGGTAGTTCGCACCTCCAAGGCATTAGATAAAAGCTTACTCCGCGATGCGCTTCTGGAGCGGGAGTCATTAGGATCGACGGCCCTCGGGAATGGGTTTGCGATTCCCCATCCGCGCAAGCAATTAGCGAAAAGTGAAAATGAAGCTGTTATCGCCCTGGGCTACCTCGATACTCCTGTCGACTGGAACGCTCCCGATGGGAAACCGGTTGCAATAGTATTCCTCCTCCTTTCTTTCGATACGAAGGAGCACCTTGTAGCGCTTTCTGAGCTTGCATGCCTTGCTCAGGATCCAGGATTCAAGGAATTTATCGCTAAGCATCCATCTAAGTCTGCGCTTCTGGAATACTTAGAGACTTCAAATCGCGAATCTTGTCAGGACTTGCAAAATCCCAAACCCACCAAATAGGTCTCAAAGGACTGTGCTCTGCAGGCATCGGGCTTATAGCCGCGCGCCTGGGTAAAATGTGCTTTGAGCTGGGTTATAAGCCGCTTTTCCTCACCGGACTGAAAAATCTTCATGATCAGCGAGCCGCCGGGCGCTAGAACATGGACGGCAAGATCCATTACCGATTCGACGAGTTCCTCGGACCTGGCTTGGTCCACCAGCCTGTTGCCGGTGGTGGAGGGTGCGGCATCTGAGACCACCAGGGAATAAGGGCCGGATTGACCCAGCCGGGCGCGGATCGCTTCGTCTAAAATGGAGCCTTTGATGAAGTTGAAATTGGGATCTGGTGGCGAGATGCCCAGGTCCTGGATGTCCACTGCGGTAACCGAGCCGCGCCCGGCGAGCTTACGAAGGAGCCAAAGACTCCAGGAGCCAGGGGCTGCGCCTATGTCGAGAATCTTCGGTCCCGTCGATTTTATCAAACCGAACTTGGCGACAATCTCTTCCAGCTTGTACACGCTCCGGGCTGGGTAGCCCTCCTTCTTGGCCTTGAGGGTCCAGAAATCGGGCTTTTCGTAACCGGCCATCAAGCTTCCTTGGTGGGCAGCCCGGCGGTGCGCGCTACAACGCGCTTAATATACCGCGCCGACAAACAGCCCCACGCCACCGCGCGCGCCGCCGGGCGCCACCCTTCGGCCTTCAGTCTGCGATTCATCACTTGGCCAGCTGACGATTCAAGCGCTGGATAAACTCCGCGGGCTTTACGAACTTCTGCCCCTCGGCCAGCAAAGCTTGGTCTAGTAAAATGTGGGCAATGTCCTCTGCGTCTTGGGCAAGATCTTCGTTTTGCGCTTCGGTGCCGCGCTTGGACTCCAGATCGGCCAGCTTCTTCACCAGCGCATGCCCAGGGTTGAGTTCGAGAATAGGGGTCGGCTCTGGCATCTCGGTGTTGGAGATGCGCATCATAAGCTCCCGGTACTGGAGGGTAGGGTCGTCCTTGTCCATGACCACGCAGGAAGGGCTCTTGGACAGGCGTTTAGAGAGACGGACATCCTTTACCCGCTCGCCCAAAATCCGCTTGGCCGCATCGACCGCCCTTTTGCCGTTTTCCTCATCAGCCGCGCCAGCCGCTGCATCCTTGCCTAGGTCCTCGTCCGAGTCTGAATGATTGACACTCTTAAAACTCATGCCCTCGTACTGCCCCAAACTGGCAAAGACAAGCTCGTCGATTTCGTCGGAGCCGATGAGCACTTCCAAACCTCGGGCCGCGAAAGCCTCTAAAAGGGGGCTAGCCCGCAAACGCTCTTCATTATTGCCGGTAATATAGTAAATTGTTTTTCTATCGCCTGCCCTGTTTTTGTAGTCCTCGAGGTTGGTCCAGCCCTCGACGCCGGTGCTCTTGTAGCGCACCAAGCCCAGCAGGGTCTTCTGGTTCTGCCAGTCCGAGGCTAAGCCTTCCTTTATTTGTACATTGAAAAGCTCGGTGAACTTAGCGAATTTTTCCGGATTATTCTTAGCCAGGGATTCGAGCTCGGAGAAGATTTTCTTGAGCGATGCCTGTTGAATGGTGGTCATCACCCTGTTTTGCTGGAGAATCTCTCGGCTCACGTTGAGGGGCAGATCATCCGAATCGATTACGCCTCGCACAAAGCGGAAGTACTGGGGCAGGATATTCGCCTCTTTGTCGGTAATAAATACGCGTTTAATGTAGAGTTTTACCCCCTGCTGGGCTAGAGGGTAATAGATGTCGCCGGGAACCTTGGAAGGCACATAGAACAAGGAATTGTATTCGATCGTGCCTTCGGCCTTGGTGTGGATCCAGAACAGAGGCTCTGCGTCCTCGGCGGCGAAGGATTTGTAGAAATCAATGTAATCCTTGTCCTGTAATTCGTTCTTGGGTCTTCGCCAGAGGGCGCTGGCCGCGTTTATCTGCTCGTCTTTGAACTCTTTGCCCTTTTCCTTACCCTTGTCGTCGTACTTGGGTTCCTGGGAAAGAAGGTGGATAGGGTAGGCGATGTGGTTGGAGTATTTGCGCAAGAGGCTATCCAGCGACCAGCGGGAGAGATACTCCTCGCCCTCGCTGTTCACAAAAATCTTTACGTCCGTGCCAAAACCTTCTCGAACCGATGCGTCTATGCTGAACTCTCCCTTGCCCGTGCTGGTCCAGCAGAAAGCCTTATCAGTCCCTGCCTTGCGGCTTATCACTTCCACCTTGTCGGCTATCATAAACACCGAATAAAAGCCCACACCGAACTGGCCTATGAGGTTGGAGTTCTTGCGGTCCGAGTCCGATAGCTTTTCCAGAAAACTCTTCGTGCCCGAACGGGCTATGGTGCCCAGGTTTTCCGCAAGCTCCTCTTCGTTCATGCCCACGCCGTTGTCCGAGACAACGATGGTCTTGGCTTTGTCGTCCACGTATACGCTGATCTTAGGCTCGAGGCTTATGGCCTTGTAGGCGTCGTCTGAGATCGACAGGTAACGGAGCTTGTCGATAGCGTCGGAGGCGTTGGATACGAGCTCGCGTAAAAAGATTTCCTTGTGGGAATACAAAGAATGGGTGATGAGCTCCAAAAGCTGGCTCACTTCGGTCTTGAAGGCATAAGTCGACATAAAGATACCTCGTCAATATTGGTATTGGATTAGTTCGTATTATAAAAATGTACTAAATTTTCTTCCCTTGATAAAGACTTTTTATAGATTAAACATCCTGTTAGGTGGATTAAGGATGTGGGATGTGCTTCGGTAAAGAACCCTCCTTCTCATACCTTTGACAGGATTGCGAAGCCGATGCTACAACAAGGTTCGAGGAACTACTTAAGGAGAGACTTTTGCCCGAGGGTCTGCGAAGTTATAAAAAGCAAGAAAAACTCTTCTATGTTAGGCTTATAGCCGGGACCAAGGCTTTTTTCGGTGGTTTTATATCGATTCCTCGGCGAATGGCCGCCTGGTTGGGCGCGAAGACTACCATCGTCTTTGTTCCCCATTCCGAAGCCCAGTCAAGGCGCTTCGGGTTAAGTCGTTTCTTGTTAGGCTTGACCAGCTTACTTTTTATCGCCTTAGTGGGGTTTTCCCTCTTCGCCACCACGCGCTATGTTGCCGTCAAGATTCAATTACGTATTGCCGAGGGACGTGCCGCCGAAGCCCGCGCCGCCGTGGATGAGTTGCGCGATGCCGCAGAAGCCCTGGTAGGCTCTGCGCTCAGGTTTGAATCGAGTTTGGCTGAATTGATTGCCACCGGATCCTCTGGTGAGTCCAAGCAGGTGACTCTGTCTGCTGAACAAGCCTTGCAGGCCGCTGGATTGGCCAGTCTACTCTCCATGCCTTCATCCCAGGGCCTGGCTTTTAGGGAAGTCGAGCGCTTGAAAGGCTTGTCTGCCTACCTAGATTCGACTGTTCCCGGCTTGGAACGGATCACGAACACCGTAGCCGCGCAAAAGGACATAATGTCCGAAATACCCAATATTTGGCCTATTAAGGGGGGCTTGGGACATATCTCCATGTACTTTGGACAGAACGAACATCCTTTTTCCGCCGGCCAATGGTATTTGCATACTGGTATTGATATTTCTACCTATCGTTCAGGCGATTCTATTCTGGCCACCGCCGATGGAAAGGTAATCGACGCAAGCTACTCTGCCGACTTAGGTAACAGTGTTACTCTTCAGCACAGCCATGGCTTTATAACTCGCTATGGACATCTGAGATCGATCCAGGTAAAGAAGGGTCAGCAGGTTGCCCAAGGCCAGGTTATTGGTACCTTAGGCAATACGGGAAAATCCACCGGACCTCATTTGCACTATGAGGTTCATTTGGGTACTTCGGTGATCGATCCTTTACGCTTTCTCAATGTAAAAAAAGCGGTAAAATGATGAAAAATGGCACCGAATCAGTTTTTAGCCCCGATTCTTTTCTCGAAGGCGATTATTCCTGTTCGGGGTTGCTCAGAATTGAAGGACGGGCAAGGGGAAAAATTTCCGTAAACGGAAGTCTTGTGATCGCTGAAGAAGCCAGGGTGGAAGCTGATATAGAAGCACAGGATGTAATAGTAGCCGGTATTCTCATTGGCAGCATAAAGGCTGAAAAAAGCATCAGACTCACCCAATCAGCTAAGGTGCGAGCAAGGCTCAGCAGCCCTGTTTTCTCGCTAGAGGAAGGGGCGCTTTTCGAGGGGACCGTCACAGGAGCCTCGATTTGATTAGTTGCTCGAACTATATACGCTTAGGATTGGTCGATGTTTTAATTCTTTTTTGTTCATGATAGTATAACGCCAAGTCAGGTTTTACTTCGTCGTTCGGCCTCTAGGCTTTTACACTAGGAGATTCACCATGTCCGATATGATGACCGACCACCCCGAACCGGTCGATCTTTCCGATGATATACAGCTTGGAAAGACTGAATTTTCGCCGTCCTTAGCCAAAAATCGACCGAGGGACTTAGATGCTTTCCCCGAGCCCATCTATAGGCTTAAAACTCTTCACTCATCTGAGACCTCGTTTGGATATTATACCCATCTCGGCTCAGATTGGCCGCATTTTCGCAGTCAAGCCAAGTTAGAGCTTTTATTGGAAGGCCCCATCGTTCAGCCTGCCGCTTCTTCGCCACAACCCGCTCTCGTAGATCAGCCTGTGGAGGAGAACCCAGAGATAGCACCTGAGACCGCACATAGCCAGGAACAGGAAGCGAGTCCTACACCGGATGCTCCTTTTTCGGCTCCTCTGTCCACCGAACAGCACATACCGCTCCGCTCTTTGGTTATCGCACCCACCAAATACGGCAAAGATATCGTCGAGGTTCAAGGAATTGTCCTTGATAAGGCTTCGATCAATCCCGATGAGCTTGTGGTGATAGAACGGCCGGCAGGCATAGACGATCTGCGCAGGCTCAACGAAAACAGGGAAAAAGAGCAGCAGGCCTATGTACTCTGCAGGGACAAGATCTGGGCACGAAATCTGCCTATGAAGCTCGTGTCGGCCCACTTTTTGCTGGATGAACCCAAAATCCTTTTCTATTTTACCGCCGAATCGCGGGTGGATTTCCGCGAACTCGTAAAGGATCTTGTCTCGGTATTCAAGATGCGGATTGAGTTAAGGCAAATCGGCGTGCGCGATGAGGCGCGGGTAACCGGGGGCTGCGGTGTCTGCGGCAGAGTGCTCTGCTGTCATGGGGTTTCGGACCGGCTTAATCCGGTTTCCATTAAAATGGCCAAGGACCAGAACCTTTCTCTCAATTCGCTCAAGATTTCCGGCCCCTGTGGCCGCCTTTTATGCTGCCTGAGCTACGAGCATCAATTATATAAGGATGCCAGGCGAGAACTGCCCCAGGAAGGGGCCAAGTTTTCCTATGATGGAACCCTGTTCAAGGTTGTCGAAGTTAACGCCCTCAGTTCTATGGTTAAAATGGCCGGTGAAGACGGTCGGGTACTAGATATGAAGGCTGAGCGCTTTAAATACGAAGAAGGCCGGTGGAAAGTTATAGAGGATCAAGCGTAGTCTTATTCCATGCTCTCCGCGTTCTTGTAGATACTGTCTATCTCTTCCTTACCCAAGGCCGAGGCCATGGCCCAGGCTATGAGGACGATACCCACGATATCGATCGCCAGCCGGGAAAGCGCGAAGCGATTGCCCAGGGCAGACATTTCGAAAAGAAGCATGGGGATCTTTGTGGTGGACCAGGCGCCTATGAAAATTAGAATATTGAAAAAGGAAGCGCCTTTTTTCATCAAAACCGCGGCAACGGGAAAAGCCCCGTAAAGAGGGCCCGCGGCGAAGGAACCCAGGAGAAATGCGAGCACCGAACCCTTTATCCTTGAGCCCTTACCCATGAATTTTATCATCTTTTCCCTAGGCACCCAGACATCCAAAAGCCCCAGAAGCACAAAAATCGGCGGGATTACCAGGAGCATGGTTTTAGCCTGATATACCATCATGGAGAGAGATTTTTCCCTATATGCGGGCAGGGCGAGAATAAAGATCAGGAAGGCTGTGCCGGCGATTATTACACCAAGGTAGCGCTTAGCCTCGGGTTTTTTTTGTTGTTCTTTCATAAACCCACCACCCAGCCGACAAACAGTGCGGCAATCAAAGAAAACACAAAGGCGAAGCTGTTGCGCATAAAGGTTGCTCGTTTTCCAAAATGCTTTATCTCCATGGGAAGAGTAACCACCCCCACCATCATAAGGCTGGAAACAAATGCCGCGATCTGGGTGGCGCCTGCCCCATTCTGCAAGAGGGCTGCCGCCGCTGGAAACGCGATAAAGCCGGGGATTAGCGTGATTGCGCCAACCAAGGAGGCGGCCAGGACACCTAAGACGCCGCTCTTTGTGCCTAAGAACCGCGAGATGGTTGCGGTATCTAAAACCGAGAGGGAGATAGCTACAAGTATAAGAACAACCAAAAACTGGGGTAGAATTCCTTCGAAGGCTTTAAGTGCCTTTTTAAGCGCCATTTTTGTTTTATTTATGTCTTTGAAGAATGATATTCCCAGCCCTATGCCGGCAGCCAGGTACAATAAGATAGTCTCCATTTATTCCTCATCTTTGCAGGATTTTCTGCCGCAGTGCCTGCACGGCAGTGCCGTGGCGCGAGTGGCTGTCGCGGCCAGCGCGGTTCCCACACATTCGAAAATCGAAGCCAGGCAGGGGAGCTCTAGGCTATAGATACGTTTCAAGCCCTTGTCTCTACAGGCTACGATGCCCGCTTCCTTGAGCACCGCCAGATGCTTGGAAATATTGGTCCGTTCCACCGAGCAGGCACATTCCAGGGCGCCTAGCATATCCACAAGCTCGCCTGCGCTTTTTTCGCCGCCCTTAAGCGCATAAATAATGGCCAGCCTGGCCTCGCTGGATAGGGCCTTGAAAATAACGGTTTCTCTCTGTAACTGAGCAGGCTCGATTATGTCACTCATTATTCACATAGTAGCGGCATTATGCTTTGCGGTCAATTGTCATGGGCGATCTCACTTATCGCGGGCGATGAATTCCTTTACCGCTTCCTTAATCTGATCCCGAACGGTCTCCAGTCTGGTTATAATTTCTTCATTTATATTGACACAAAGCCCGAAGCGATGTATTTATGTGAGTATAAATTCACATAAGGAGCTATATATGAAGGTACAAATACTAGGAACCGGATGCCCTAAGTGCAAACTTCTTGAGGAACACGCTCGTCAGGCCATTGCTGCCTCTGGCATCGCCGCAGAAGTTGAAAAGGTCACGTCAGTAGACGATATCATGGAAATGGGCGTAATGATGACTCCCGCCCTAGCCATCGACGGCACGGTGAAAAGCGCAGGCCGGGTGCTTTCGGTTGAGCAGATCAGCGAAATCCTCAAGGGAGGCAAGTAAGATGCCCTGCTCCTGTGGAATCGTAACAAGATGAGCGCTAAGGAATGGAGTCCGAATAAAAAACTACTCATAGTTGCCGGTGTTTTTGTTGCCGCCTACATGCTTCCCTTCGATGCACCCAGGGTGGCTGGGGCGCTTAATGAAGCGTTTATGATGCTCGGAGATTACGCCCGGGAGCATGTGCTGTTATGCTTGGTTCCCGCGATGTTTATCGCAGGCGCAATCACAGTATTCCTGGACCAGCAGGCGGTAATGCGCTACCTCGGCCCTGACGCTAAAAGGCTTACCGCGTACGGAGTGGCTTCGGTATCCGGCGCCATACTGGCAGTCTGTTCTTGCACCGTGCTACCCATTTTCAAAGGCATCTATAAAAAGGGTGCCGGGCTCGGACCTGCGGTGGCTTTTCTGTATTCAGGGCCAGCTATAAACATCCTGGCCATCGTGCTTTCCGCCAAGGTTTTCGGCTGGAAGCTGGGCCTGGCGAGGGCGCTGGGCGCCGTGTTGTTTTCCATTCTCATCGGGCTTGCTATGGCCCTGATTTTCCGCAAGGACGACGCCAAGCGAGCCGCAGACGCGCGGATGTTCGCTGGAAGTTTGGAAAAGCCAGCCCGAAATCTCGGACAGATGATCCTCTACATGGGCAGCATGATCGGTATCCTCGTCTTCATGAATTGGGCGAACTCCAAGGGAGGTAGCGCGGCATGGGACGCTATGTATGCCGCTAAGTGGTGGATATCCGGAGCCTTCGCCCTTGTTTTAGCCTATACGGTCATAAAGTGGTTCAATAGGGAAGAGCGTATTGATTGGGTTATCGCCACAAGGGACTTCGCGCTTCAAATCCTGCCCCTTTTGTTTGGGGGCGTTCTCGTGGCTGGCTTCCTTCTGGGAAGACCAGGACACGATGCCCTTATCCCCACAGGGTGGATCGCCGGGCTTTTAGGCGGCAATTCTCTCCTTGCCAACTTCTTTGCTTCCCTCGCTGGAGCCCTTATGTATTTCGCCACCCTTACGGAGATCCCTATTGTTCAGGGACTTCTGGGCGCCGGCATGGGGCAGGGGCCTGCCTTGGCCTTGCTGCTGGCGGGTCCGAGTCTTTCCTTGCCATCCATCCTGGTAATATCCGGAGAACTTGGCTGGCGGAAAACTCTGGTATATGTGGGATTGGTGGTAATGCTCTCAACGGCCGCCGGGCTTCTGTTTGGTTTTATTGTGTAAGCAGAATTAATATACCAGGCGCATCTCTTAAGGCTTCGGTTTTATCGCGCGAATCGACGCAGAGACAAGGTAATCTCCTGCCCGAGAGCCCGGAGCCCAGGTTTTTATAAAAGCTTTACTCGAATCCTTGGGTTCGATGTGGACTTCTGTAAAGCCTGCATCGTGTAGCAACTTTTCAAGATTATCAATTGTTGAAGCGCCCGTTATGCATGCCGAATGGAATAGCGGGTCGTCTTTTACCTCGGGAGGAATGTCGGCGGTCGCCACCACATCGGAAACAGCCAGCCTTCCACCGGGCGCGAGAACGCGGAAAGCCTCGGCAAAGACCCGGGGCTTATCGATCGATAGATTGATTACGCAATTCGAGATTATTACGTCGATGGATTCGTTTTCGACAGGAAGGTTTTCGATTTCACCCTGCCTGAATTCGACATTGGGATAGGTGCCTTTTTCGGCATTTCGACGGGCTTTTAAAATCATCTCGGGCGTCATGTCCACACCGATGACTTTCCCTTTCGCGCCAACCTGGCGAGCCGCGAGAAATGCGTCGAATCCTGCGCCTGAACCAAGGTCGAGCACTCTTTCTCCCGGCTTTAGCTGCGCGATAGCCTGCGGATTACCGCAGCCCAAGCCTAAATTTGCCCCCTTTGGCACCGAAGCGAGGTCTTTATCGCTATAACCAAGAATTTTTCCATCCGTACCCCGAGACCCGGGACTGCAGCATGAAGATCCCGGACCACAGCAACCAGAGGTTTCTTCCTTGGCAAGGTTCCCGTAATTTTTTAGAATCGCGTTTCGTATCGTTGTGCGTTTTTCAATTTCAAAATGCTTGTGGTTATTGTCGATCATGAAACTTCCTTAGGAAACCACTGCTTTGTTTTTTTTGCTATGAAAACAAGGCTGAGCATTACAGGAACCTCGGTGAGCACACCCACTACCGTGGCGAGAGCTGCCCCCGAAGAAAGGCCAAAGAGACTGATGGCTACCGCCACCGCCAACTCGAAAAAGTTGGAGGCGCCGATCATTCCAGCAGGGGCCGCAACTGCATATGGGATTTTCCAGGCCCGAGCCCAGCCATAACCGATGGCGAAGATAAAATAAGTTTGAATGACCAAGGGTACTGCGATGAGGGCAATCGCGAGAGGATTCTTCAATATTGTCTCTCCCTGAAAGGCGAAGAGGATGATGAGGGTTAATAAAAGCCCAGCCTCGGTTATCCCATCGAACCTTTTCATAAAGACGCCCTCAAACCATTCTTTACCGCGCAGCTTGATTAACCGGGATCGGGTAAGGGCTCCGGCGCTCAATGGAATCACGACGAAGAGAACAACGGAAAATAGCAGGGTATTCCATGGTACCTTGACTTCGCTCACTCCCAGAAGAAATGCGACGATTGGCGTGAAGGCGATTAATATCACCAGGTCATTTATAGCTACTTGAACGACCGTATACCCTGGATCTCCGTCTGAAAGGTACGACCAGACAAACACCATTGCCGTGCAGGGCGCTGCCCCCAGAAGAACGGCTCCGGCCAGGTATTCGGTGGCGAGCTCCGATGGGATCAATGCCTTGAATACAAGCTTCAAGAAAAACCATGCGATAAGGTACATCGTGAAAGGCTTGATCAGCCAGTTTACAACAAGCGTCACGACTAAGCCCTTAGGTTTTTTGCCCGCATTTTTTATGCTCGTGAAATCTACCTTGAGCATCATGGGATAGATCATGAGCCAGATGAGAATTGCCACCGGAATAGATACTCTTGCGTATTCGAACTGGCCTAAGAATGCAGGGACGCCAGGCATAAAATATCCTATGGCGACTCCCAGCACTATGCATAGAAAAACCCAGAGCGAGAGGTATTTTGCGAAGAATCCAAGACGCTTTTCGGCCATATCCGCTCCTTGCTAGTCTTAGCCGCGAAAGTTTATTGGTATTTTTGCCAAATATATCTTCTCTGTCAAGTATTTTTGATTGACAAGGCGCTTTTTTTTGGTAAAATTACCAAATAGTATGAATAAGAAAGACGCTATCATTCATAAACATCGCGTGGCGGTATTCAAGGCGCTCGCCCACCCATCTCGCCTCTATATTGTGATGAGACTTTCCGAGAAAGAGGCTTGCGTTGGCGATCTCACCGACGAGATAGGGGCCGATGTGTCCACTGTTTCGAAGCATCTGGCCGTCTTGCGCGATGCAGGGCTGGTAGCGGATCGCCGGGAGGGACAGTATATTTTGTACTCTCTGGCCTGCGACTGCATCCTCGATTTTATCCACTGCGTGGATGCGGTTAATCCGTCGGATACTCCAGGGCTGCGGCGGCGTCCGGCCTGCGCATTAACGAGGGCTAAATTGTAGGTTAGAATAGGCTCAGCATTGAACGTTAATTTAACAACAGACTATGGAGGAAGAAGCTTTGTCGTATAAAGATTCTATTAAAAAGGCTCTACTCGCTGGAAAGACCGTGTTCGGCCCCTTTCAGGGCATTGGAAGCGTCGCTGTATCGGAAATACTGGCTTCCAAGGGATTTGACTGGATTCTGGTGGACATGGAGCACGGCCAGATCGATTTAGAGACGGCGGGGGATCTATTCGCGGCGATAAAGCGAGGCGGTTGCTCCGCCCTGGCCAGGGTTCCGGGCAACGATCAAGCCAACATCAAGCGAGTCTTAGATGCGGGGGCCATGGGAATAATGATTCCCTTAGTTAATTCCAAGGGCGAAGCGGAAAAGGCTGTGAAAAACTGCCTCTACCCGCCGTTGGGAGTGCGGGGGCTAGGCCCCGGGCGGGCAAGTCTTTACGGCTTGGAAATGCTGGAATATGCAAAATCGGCCAACGCTGAGACGCTAGTTATGGTTCAGGCTGAACATATCGACGCGGTATCGCGCATCGACGAAATTCTTTCGGTTCCAGGCATCGATGTGCTTTTTGTGGGGCCATTTGATCTAGCCTGCTCTATGGGCCACATGGACAATCCCGGACATCCTGAGGTTGAAGCGGCTATCGCGAAACTTTTAAAGGCCGCCCAAAAGGCTCGGGTCATCCCGGGAATTTTCTGTATGGGAGCCGAATCCGCGGCGCGAAGGGCAAGCGAGGGATTTAAATTTGTCGCGCTGGGACTGGATTCCTTCTACCTCAATGCTGGGGCTGAGGCGGAACTGAAGGGAATCAAGGTAAAGTAAGAATCACCCGGCGCTCGCCATCCCGTTTGATATAGCCATCCCGTTCCATCCTATTTAAAAAAGGGAGAACGAATTTTCTTGAAAAACCTGTTCTCTCTTTGGCCTCACTGATTTCCAAAGACTCTCCTGGCCTTTTTAAATACAAGGTTGCGGCGATTAACTCCAGGTAGATTTCTCGATGGATGAACAGGTGTCTGTCCAATGGAATGGCTATTCCCTTGGCACAAAGGTAGTCCATGTCTTTTCGTGGAGGCATGGTGAAGGCAAGCGAAGCGTTGGATGGGTATTCAATGCAGTGCTTGCCGGCGGTTTGCAATAGTTTTTCGGCCTTCAATAGCGCCGGTTCGAGGGGTTCAAGGTTGTGCGATAGTGGAGTTTTAACGGAAACAACTTCTGAAGACTTTCTTTCTGTTTCATTTTTCGGTTTAGGAAACAGGGTGATTCTAATTATTGAGGAAATTTCGCTTAGGTCTACGCTATCCCGGCTTTTTAAAATATCGACTATCTTTCTTCGCTGTATCCGGTCTGTTTTGCCTTGATAAACAGCCCAGGCTCGGCCTAAGATTTCGGCGCCGCCGTGGCGGATCAACACTAGGGGGCTAAAGGCTGGAAAGGCTAACTCGTCTGTGCAACTAAACCTGTACCAGGGATTTTTCCCTAAGGGGGTTATCCTGCCCATCCGCCAAGCCGTACCCACAGCCACTTCGATCTCGCCGCCCTTTTTTAAGACTTCAGCCGTAGATGTGCCGGAAGCATCCGAGTAAGGCAAGGACTCCACCTTAAGTAAGAATTCACGCTCTGAAAAAAGTACCGGAGTTTTACCCTGCTCTTCGAGACTTAGTGTTGTATACAGAAGATCGCCCCGGCGGAGTTCGTTCTTGGCCTTGCTCAGGTTGAGCGCTACCCGGGCGGAACCTGAAATAGAAGAAACAGCCTTGCCGAGGCTTTCGATTCCTTTAATGCGCAACGGGGTTTTGCCAGGACTTTGTATGATTTGATCATCCAGGGCTAGCTTGCCACCTACCAAGGTTCCGCAGGCGATGCGCCCAGTGCCGGGTTTTGAAAATACTCTGTCGATAAAGAGAAACCCAGTGCGGCTTGCCGTGACGCCAGATCGCCCAATCTCTACTCGTTTTGCTTCCAGGGCGATACTGTTTTTTAACTCATCTATGCCTTGGCCTAAAAGGGCGGAGACTTCAACGGCGGCTAGTCTGGCATGGTTGCCAAAAATTGCCCTTGCTCGGCTAAGCGCATCGGTTTTTACCGCCGCGATACGATCGGATGATACCTTGTCAATTTTCGCAATTACGAGAATGACCCTAGAAATACCCGCAGCGCTTAAAACCCGAGCATGGTTTTCGCTCTGCTCCATCCAACCATCGTCGGCGGCTACCACTAGGAGGGCTAGATCGAGGGACCAGGCGCCGGCCACCATGTTGCGGATATAGCGTTCGTGACCGGGCACGTCGATAACGCCTATGTCGAGGGGGAAGCCTTCTTGAATGGGGTTTTGCCGAGCCGCGGGTTCTGAAGGCGAGCCTTCAGAACCCGCGGCGGTTATGGACTGGCCTGAGGCAGGCGCAAAAAGCCGCAGGGCGGCAAACCCGAGGTCCGTGGTCATACCCCGGGCTTTTTCCTCGGGCAACCTGTCAGTATCAATACCCGTGAGGGCTTTAACCAGGGCTGTTTTCCCGTGGTCCACATGTCCGGCTAATCCAAGAATAGTCATGCAGGCAGATCCGAACCACCTTCAGGCTTGCGTGCGCTTATGGCCTTAGGGGTTGGCGATTCGGCTTCTTTTCCCAATGCTGAGCTGATGGCCGCAGCAATGATTTTTGGGTTTTCATCCGCCAGGGTGATAAGGTCGATTATTACCTGTTCGTCTTCGAGCCTGGCCACCAAGGGCGGTGTAGCTTTTCGCAGCGCAGCGCTTAGTGCTTGGGCTGACTCAAGCGGTTTTATGCACAGCGCCAAGGATGGAATCGTCTGATCTGGCGTGCTTCCTCCGCCCAGGGTAGCCCGGGAGGGGACTAATTTCATACGGTCTTTTGGGATGCCCTGGACAATTTTTCTGCCCAGGGTGCGTAAGGTTGAAAGCCCCGGCTCCGCGGAAAGAGCGAGCGCTCTCTGGGCCGCTGAACCTATACTCATGGCTGACTTTATACCAGCAGCATCGGTCTGTTTTTTATTGCCTCCAAGTTTGGCTAAAAGGCAAGCCTCTAAGAGCGATAAAATTGTTTTTCCAGGCCTGAAGGCGCGCATCATAGGATGCTTGGAAAGTACTGCGACAAGATCGGACCGGCCCACAATAAGCCCAGCCTGGGGCCCGCCTAGGATTTTATCCCCCGAAAAACAGACAAGATCCGCGCCTGAGCGCAGCAGACTGGAAGCCGAGGGTTCTGACTCTAAACCTTCTACGGTACTGCCCGAACCCTGGTCGACTATGCGCAGGATATTCTTGGGCAAGGCCTTGGATAGCGCGGAAATGGATGGTTTTTCGGTAAAACCCCGGAGCGTAAAATTAGAGCTGTGCACAAGAAGAACGGCCGCCGTATCCGGACCAATGGCATCCAGGTAATCCTTTATGGTTGTTATATTGGTGGTTCCCACTTCCTTGAGTAAGGCCCCCGAGAGCGCCAGGATTTCTGGAATTCTAAAGCCGCCGCCTAGCTGCACCGCTTCGCCCCGGGAAACTATCACTTCCTTACCCTTGGCGAATGTCTCCAGAACCAGGAGCACCGCTGCGGCATTGTTGTTTACCGCCAGCGCGGCCTCGGCGCCGCAGAGCGTGGCTAAAAGATCCAATACCAAGCCGCCTCGGCCGCCTCGCTCTCCGCTCTCCAGATTGAACTCGAGATTGGAATACCCAGTATTGACTTCCCGTACATCGTCCCAAATGGCTTTTTGAATCGGGCTGCGGCCTAAATTTGTATGGAGAACGACACCGGTTCCATTCAAGACCTTTCCCAGCCCTTGGCGGTTTTTTCTCTCCAGGACTTTGCGGCATTCTTCGAAAGCCAGGCGTCGCATGGCTTCCTCGTTCAAGTTTTCTAAAAGCGCTCCGGTAGAACAACGTTTTCGTAGAGTATCCAAAGCCTGGGAAATAGTGGCCGATACTAAGGGTCGAGACAGTCGCTCGATATAACCGGAAAATTCTGGGTGGGTAAGAAGGTTTTCAACCTGGGGAATCCATCCCCGGGGATCGATTTTATTCATAGCTACGCCCTGTTCGCCGTGGGGTTCTTCCCCGGATAAAAGAAAAAGGGCGGAAACCGCCAGCCTCCGCCCGGGACATCGGAAGGGGCAGGAATCGAACCTGCCGCCGCGATGAATCGCGGCCGTCGGTTTTGAAGACCGCGGGAGCCGCCGGACCCCATCCTCTTCCATAGTCGATACTAAGGTCCGAACAGACATTGGTCAAGGCAGTGTTTTATCTTGACCATCTTCAGCTCGGTCGCTACAGTAGGCCAGAAAGGAGAACGCATGGACGGCAAGGAGATAGTCAGATTGACTTCCCTCTGTTCCGCGGCAGGGTGAGCGGCCAAGATGGGCCCTGAGGCCCTGGCGCAGGTTCTGCGTCCCTTGGCCGGCATGGTGCCACCCGAGCGACGAGCCGATCTTATAGTCGGTTTAAGCGAGGGCGACGATGCCGCGGTGTACAGACTCAACGAAACTACAGCTCTCATCTTTACCGCGGATTTCTTTACCCCCGTGGTGGACGACCCCTATACTTTTGGCCAGATAGCGGCGGCCAATTCCCTTTCTGATATCTACGCCACCGGCGGAGAACCCATACTCGCCCTCAATCTTGCAGCCTTTCCCGCTGATATGGATAAGGAACTAATCAGCCAGATTTTTTTGGGAGGTGCTGAACTAGCCGCTTCCGCTGGCTGTGCTGTTGCTGGCGGGCATACGATCCTCGACAAGGAGCCAAAATTCGGCATGGCGGTACTGGGCATAGCTCACCCAGATAGGCTTCTGTTAAAAAAAGGTGCTCAGGCAGGGGATGTTCTAATTCTGACAAAGGCCCTTGGAACCGGCATCATTACTACGGCTGCGAAAGCCCAAAATGTTGAATCCGCCTGGATCGATGGAGCTATCGACTCCATGAAAAAATTGAATAAAGATGCCATGCAGGCATTTCTCGCGGCCAAGGCCCGGGCTGCGACGGATATTACTGGTTTTTCCCTCATAGGCCATGCCCTTGAAATAGCCGAAAAAAGCAAAGTCGATTTAGAAATCAATGTCGAAGCCCTGAATTTTCTTCCCGGAGCCTTTGAATGTGTAGCTAGGAAGCATGTTCCCGGCGGAGCGGTTAGAAACCGTAAAGCCTTTGAGCCGCGGGTGAGATTCAAAGGCTGGTCGGCCGAAACTAAACAAGAAGGTTTCCGCACCCTCGTTTTCGCTCCCGAGACCTCGGGCGGGCTTTTAGGAGCTATTCCGCCGGAAAATGCAGAAACCTGTCTTGCAACATTGAGAGAACGGGGTCTGGAAGCCGCAATCATAGGACGATGTCTGCCATTAGGGGGGAGTGCTTCAATCATCCGTTTTTTATAATTCAACAGCAATAAAAAGGATAAAAAAGGGCTGCCCGCTTTTAGGGCAGCCCTTTGATTCTAGTATCACTCCGTGAGTAAAACCGTATTATCGCCACACAATAGGAACATACTTCACCGAGGGGTCGGCGGTCATTTCCTGGGAAGAACCATCGTAGCTGCGAACCTTAGTCCAGCCTAGATATTCTTTAAAGATCCACCACCAGGCGCTGCAGAGCACGCCGGAATCGCAGTAGGTAATGGTTTCCACCGAAGGATCGAGCCCAAGCTTTGCAGCGTAGCTTGCCAATTCATCCTTAGATTTCACAAAGCCCTCGGCATTGACTATCCAGGAAGAGGGAAGGGAATACGCCCCGGGGAGATGGCCTGCCTGGGCTACGAATCCTTGCTTAACCAGGCCGAAATAGGTGTCATAGGTGCGCGCATCCACCACCTGTCCCTTAGTGGAAAGCACATCCGTTTTGAGGGCTAGGTAATCGGTTTTGGGTTCGGCTGAGAATTTTGTTTGGGCTTTTCTGACTACGTCGGTGCTGACAGGCTTTTTAGCTTTTACCCATGCGGCATGTCCGCCAGAAAGCACGGCCACATTGTCCAATCCTGCGTATGCGAGCGTCCATGCTACGCGAGCTCCCCAGGCAAATCTAGCGCCGTCGGTCTCTACAACTACGACAAGAGAGTCCGCGTCAACGCCTACATCGGCAAGCTCGTCGGAGAGGTCATCCATGTACGGCAACTCATTCGAAAGCCCTTTTGAAGGCACGTAGAAAATTGATCCCAGCATCGAAACAGAGCCGGGGATATGGCCAGCCTTGTAGTCTTCCACTTTCCGAACATCAATGACGACGAGCTTGGAATTGGAAAGATTAGCCTCGAGCCAGTCGACGCTTACCACCGCGTCAATGTCCCGGGCAAAGAGGGGTGCCACAAGGGCAACCATGAGTAGGATAAGAATACCTTTCTTCATACATTCTCCTTTTAAAAATCAAGGCGTTACTACGCCTTAGCGGACTAATTCAAGATTCTTGAGGGATCCGTCCTTGGGAAGGTTTTCTTCCTCGAGGAAGTACAGATACTCGCCATGACAGGTAGCGCAATCCCTGGTCCTGTCGGTACGCTTCTGGATATTGTGGGGCACCGCATCCCAATAATTCGGCAGGGTATCGAAGTTTTCCTGCTTAATTCCTACCTTTTCGAAGGTTGTCCTCATTGTGGGAATCAACCGCAGGGTGGTGAGCTGGCCGGGAACTCGGGGATTGTCGCCCAACACAATAGCGGGATTGGATGTGGCCCCGCCTCCAACATGGCAGGACGAGCACTGCCTATAGCCTGTCGCCGTGTGGCAGGCGGTGCACGAGACATATTCGCCGTGAATCGCATGGGATTCTTCGGCTTCCGGAGTCCCATTCATGGTTTCTTCGTGGCAATCGATACAAGAAGGCTTGTTTTCCACATCCCGGCGGCCATCGTACTCGACACCATCACCGTGCATTTGATCGGCGGAGTGGCAATCTAGACATGTCATGCCGTTGCGGTAGTGGATATCGGGCCGCCCGCCGTAATCACCGGTAAACTCAGGGTATACCCGTCCGCCGTGGCAGAGGGCACAGGTTTTGGATTCGTCCTTGCGTATGAAATCATGGCCTGCGATAAAGCCTGAGTTCACGCCGGAAATAATGGGACTTTGAACGTGACAGTCGCCGCAGGAAGCGTGGCAGCTTCGACAGGACTGCTCAAACACCGCCTCGTCGAAAATCACCTTTTCTTCCTCGGAAAAACGGGGAGAAACGCCGTTTTTCATTCCAGCGCTGGTATAGTGGAGGGATAGGGTATAGGTAGCTGCTATGCTTTCATGACACATTCCGCAGGTTTCCGGATTGTCTGATGGCCGCTTGATCATGCTTGCGTGGGCATCGTCCTTGGTTTCGGCGTTTGCGTCACCTTCGTGACAAAATGAACATCCGTACTCAAAGTGGGGATCGGTCTCGATAACTTCGGTATCGACGACATATCCCATGTGGTAATCCGCCCGGACCGGGGGAGGAGGACCTGCTCACCCCTCTCCTTCTTCGGCGTTGACAACCGGAGGCGGGACGAGGGTTTTCATGATGTCGGCGTTGCTGTGGCAATCGAGGCAGCTCGACTCGCTGGCCATGGCAGGGACCGTGCCAAACAAGGCTAACAGAGCGAGAGCCGACAGAAGCTTAAGTTTCATTTGTTTCTAGCTCCTTGTCATAAAGCTGCGCGGCTTTGTACCGCGGTTCCGCCGACGGCGTACTGGAGACTTTTGTACTATAATTCAACTTTATTTAGGTGTAAAGAGTATATATATAAAAAGCGTTATTTATTCGTGAAGAATTACGAACTTGACAGGAGCAAAGGTAAATGGATAGGCTCGCTTGTCACCGTGCGGCGGGGATGTAGATGATGTACTGCCGGAAAATAGGACAACGAGGGAAAAAGGGTGCGCGAATTTTGGAAAAAGCTCAAATCGATCAAGCTCGGTATAACGCTTATTGTCATACTCACCGTGACAAGCATTCTGGCTACCCTGGTCCCTCAAGGCTTGGCGTCGGAAGAGTACTTCGAGCTTTATTCTAAACTCCTTGCGGAAATAGTTGTACAAACAGGCTTTAACAGATTTTTTTCCTCCATTTTATTTTTTATTCCAGCGCTGCTGTTGTTCATCAACCTTGGTGCTTGTACCCTAGACCGTCTTCTCAGAGAGCTGAAAAAGAAAAAAAAGCATCGCCATGGACCCGACATTCTCCACATCGGTCTCTTGGTCCTGATCGTTGGGGGCATTATTTCATTTTCGGGACGAAAAGAAGGCATGGTCCGCTTAAGCGCCGGTGAATCGGTATCGCTGCCGGGCGGAGAAATTCTGCGATTGCTGGAATTCAGCGATGAACGGTACGAAGATGGCAGACCGAAAGATTGGACTAGCCTGGTCAATCTCGAAAAAGACGGGGAAGTGCTTAAGAAAAATGTAGAAATTAGGGTAAACCAACCGTTGCGGATCGGAGCAATTACCATCTATCAGAGTTCTTACTCCGTCGCCTTCGCGGTTGCGGTTAGCGCTCCTGATGGTTCAGTTACTACCTTAGCCAAGGGCGGGAGCTTCGAGGCTGACGATCTGCGGGTATTCTTTATGACCACGGAATTGCCGAGTGCGGAAAACGAAGAAACCATGGCGGTCTTGAGAGTCTTAGGCGGTGGTATCGATGGGGCGGTACGGGTCGGATCCCAGGGCAGGTCGGTAGGCGGGTATACTATAGCAACTACGCAAGTCCTCACCACGGGACTGCAGGCGGTGAGCGATCCGGGCTACCCCTTCGTCCTTGCTTCGCTTGTGCTCATAGGGCTGGGAACAGCGCTCACCTTTGCCCAAAAAATGAAAGATCTTTTAAAGGAAGAACAAGAATGATCGCGACAATAGGTTTTATTCTCATCATCGCCGCCGCGGCACTGCAGGTAATTTCGCTGTTCCGTAAGGGCGATAAAAAAGATCCTATCAGCCCCTGGCTTATGGCCGCGGCGGCGCTGGCTTTTTTAAGCGTCACGGTGAGCAGAAGCATTGCAATAGGCTTTATCGCTCTTACTAACACCTACGAATCCCTGATCTTCTATTCGGCCTTTATCATGATTTTTGATATCGCCTATCGTTTTCAGAAAAAAATACCTTATTCGAAAATTATAGGCTTCGGCGCCACTATCGCCGCCCTGGTGATGGCAGCCATCGCCTCTTCGCCCCTTCTGCCCAAGGAGGCGCTGCCGCCCATCCCGGCACTGCGCTCTCTCTGGCTGGTTATCCATGTCGCCTTATCCTTTGTGGGTGAGGCATTCTTCGTTATTTCCTTCGTGGCTTCCCTGGCCTTTTTGCTCACCAAGGATGAAAAAAAGAAGCTCAATTTCGACCGGATCACCTATACCGCCGTAGCAGTGGGGTATCCGATTTTTACTGTCGGCGCCTTGATATTCGGCGCCATCTGGGCCGAGCAGGCCTGGGGCCGCTGGTGGAGTTGGGACCCCAAAGAAACCTGGGCTTTAATAACCTGGCTGGTCTACACCCTGTATTTGCATGTGCGGCTTATCATGAAGAAAAAGAACGCCACGGCCTCCTGGATCGCCGTTATAGGATTTCTCTGCACGATATTTACTTTCTTTGGTGTCAATTATCTCTTGCCGGGGCTGCACAGTTACGGTTGATCTGTTTTTAGAATAGACGACAGGATAACAGGAAAGACAGGAAAGGCAGGATAGGCAGAATGGGCTGGGGAAAGTATGGGCGAGATCCCCAATCGCTTTTTCCTGTGAATCTTGGTTATCCTGTTATCCTGTCTATAAATACAGCCTAAACGCTTTGGTCTATTCCTTTGGTACGATCCGTATGTGAACTTCCCGCAGCTGCTTTTCATCCACCTCGTTGGGGCTCTGATCCATGGGGCTTACCGCAAAACTGTTCTTGGGGAAGGCAATGACTTCCTTTATAGAAGTTTCGCCGGCCATGAGCATGACCAAGCGGTCAAAACCGGGGGCTATGCCGCCGTGGGGCGGGGGACCGTATTTGAAGGCTTCCACCAAAAAGCCGAACTTGCGCTGTGCTTCCTCTTCCGAGAAGCCGACGACTTTAAAGATTCGGCGCTGGAGCTCGGGGTCGTGGATTCGTATCGAGCCTGAAGCCAGCTCGTAGCCGTTTAACACTAGATCGTAAAGGTCACCCTTGACCGAGCCGGGGTCCGATTCAAGTGTGGCGTGGTATTTTTCCTGGGGCATGGTGAACATGTGGTGGGCTGCTTCCCAGCGGCCTTCTTCCTCGTTGTACTCGAACATGGGAAAGTCCACAATCCAGGCGAACTTGAATTCGTTGGGGTTTAAGAGGCCGAGATCGCGGCCTAGTTTAGAGCGAACCGCGCCCAGGGCCGTGCAGGCTATCTTGGCCTTAGCGTCGGCCACCATGAGGATTAGGTCGCCCGGCTTAGCGCCAAGACCTGCGACTACAGAGGCGGCATTGGCGGCGAAGAACTTGGACGCCCCGCCTTCTAGGGCGACTTTAGCATCGCCGGCTGCACCCGATCCATCGGCGGACTTGGCCACCTTCATCCAGGCCATGCCCTTGGCCTTGTAAATTTTAGCCTGGGCTTCCAGTTCCTCGATCTGTTTGCGGGAATAATCGGCCTTGCCGGGCACCACCAAGGCCTTAACCGTTCCGCCTGCGGCGATTGCGTCTTTAAAGGCCTGGAACGTGCCGGCTTCGACGTAGGGCGCAAAATCCTGCATTGCCATGCCGAAACGAAGGTCCGGCTTATCGCTTCCGTAGAGATCCATGGCTTCGTCGTAGCTCAGGCGCGTAAAGTGCTCAGGGAGGGTTACTCCCAAAGCTTTCTTGAAGACATGTCCCATGAGGCCTTCGCACATTTCGAGCACGTCGTCCCTTTTTACAAAGGACATTTCTATATCGATCTGGGTAAACTCGGGCTGTCTGTCGCCCCGGGCATCCTCGTCGCGGTAGCAGCGGGCCAGCTGAAAGTATTTATCAAAGCCGGATACCATGAGAATCTGCTTGTAGAGCTGGGGCGACTGGGGCAGGGCGTAGAATTTGCCGGGGTAAAGCCGCGAGGGGACGAGGTAGTCGCGGGCTCCCTCGGGGGTTGAGCGGATAAATGTGGGGGTTTCTATCTCGTAAAAGCCCTGGCCAACCATGTATTCCCGCACCGCGAAGGCCGCCTCGTGGCGGAGGCGTATCTTGCGTTGCATGGAGGCCGAGCGCAGGTCCAGGTAGCGGTAGGCCAGGCGAGTGTCTTCCTTGGCATCGGTCTGCTCGTCGACCTGGAAGGGCAGGACCTCGCACTTGGACAGGATAACAAGATCCTGGCAGACCACTTCGATGGCGCCGGTGTCCATGTCGGGATTGACCATAGATTCTGGCCTGCCGCGCACCTTACCCTTTACCGCGACGCAGTACTCGTTTTTAAGCTCTGCCGCCGTCGCCAGAAGAGCGGCGGGGGAGTCTGAGTCCACCACCACCTGGGTTATGCCGTAGCGATCCCTTAAGTTTATAAAGGAAATGCCTCCATGGTCCCGTTTGCGATGAACCCAACCGTTGAGGACGACTGAATTGCCTATATCAGCTGCTCTTAACTGGCCACAGGTGACCGTGCGCTTGGAATATTCCATGACCGCGTATTGTATCTAGCCCAGCCTTGCTGGACAAGGTGGGAGGATTCAGAAGGAAATTTTTACAGGATCCCAGGATTTTCTCCACGATGCTCAGGAGTTGAACGCCCTTGTAAAGTATTTCAGCATGGCGGGGCGCCCTTCCTGGAGCCTGTGACCGTAGAAAGTTTGGATTTCACCGTATGCGTAGCCGGCTGGGAGATGCCTGGCCGGAATGGGGGGCTCGCTGGCCTCAACCCGCTCCCAATGCACCGCTGCCACGTAAAGCAGTCGCCGCGCAAATTCGTCGCCCGCCGCTTGTTCACCTGCAGCTTGGTCGCCCGAGGTATCGTCGCCCGCAGCTAGGCCATCGGCTTCCTGGCGGCCTACAGCCCGATCGCCTGCATTGGCCTTGCGTAACAACTCATCGGGCAGGAAGTCCTTTAAAAGCGCAAGGTAGTTGTCTAACTCTTTTCGCCGCGACTCCAAGTCGAAGAGGGAAAGCACCCGGGCGACCAAACCCTCATCCTCAATATCAGGACAGGTAAAGAGAAAAAAATTACGCTCTAGGCCTAACTCGCGTATCGCGGCCATAAGACTTTCAGTTTCGATTCGTCCGTGGATATAGGTATTCTGGGCGAGTTTGTGGAAGCCATAGGACTTGAGAAGGGCGCGCAAAGATGCGCGTTCCTCCTGCTCGGGCGTAGAAAACGAAAAAACCGCCAGTAAAAATCCCTCGGGCCTCTGGTCGGCGCGAACCTGGGCGACCCCCCGGGCGAAGGTTTCGGGCGCCAGTACATAGCGAGCGCCCCTGGCGCCATCCGCCTGAGCGAGCACCGATCCCTCGCGCTTCGCCCTGGACAGGGCGGTGCGGATCGCTCCGTCCTCAATGCCGGCAAAACGCGCGAAATCCCTTATACCCTCCAGCGAGGGCCAGGGCAGGCCGTCGGCAGAAAAAAGCCCAGCGCGGAACACCAGGGGAGTGTGGATCGCCGCCTTCGCGGTGAGCGGGAAGGCAGCCATGAACGCGGGACGCTTAGTCATGAGGTAAGTCTTACCTTCGTTTCAAGGTAAAATAAAGAGCGTTTGTGACAATCCAAATCCCCGCCATGATTGCGAGATTGAGCCAGGCTGCGGGCTTATCATGAAAAAACGCGATTGTCTTGAAGCGCGGGAGTATGTCAGCCCGCAGCCCTGTGCGCAGGGCGCGAACCGCGGCCTGGGCAAAAGACATGAGAAACCATCCGATAGTCAAATTGACGATAAAGCTTCCGAGATTAAACTTGGGCATTGGGCACTCCTTTGGTTACAAATAATAACTATGTATGGATAGTATGTAACAAAAGTGGAGAATGTCAAGCCACTACTCTTGACTTTTCTGGAAGCTGGAATAATTTTCCGCTTGACGAAAGTAAGGAATTTCCTTACTTTTATATAAAAGATTCTTCGGAGGTATGCGTATGATTCTGAGCAAACTCACGAGCAAGGCCCAAACAACGATCCCCCAGGCTATACGGACAGCGCTGAAGCTTAAGGAGGGGGATCAGATTGTCTATGCGATTGAAGGCGAACGAGTAATCATGACTAGGTATAGGAATGAATCTACAGAAAATCCCTTCGCCTCCTTTAACGAATGGGCATCTGAAGCCGATAGGGAATCCTATGCTGGATTATAAACCTTGGGACATAGTAAAGGTGCCATTTCCATATACGGATCGTCCCGTAAGAGAGTGGAGGCCAGCTTTAGTGGTATCCGCTGGATCTAATCAAGAGCGGCATGGCCTTCTTTGGGTCATGATGATAACGAGTGCGAGTAATCAGCAGTGGCCGGGCGATGTAACCATTTCTAATTTAGCGCAAGCTGGCTTGCCAGCCGCGTCGGTGGTTCGAACGGCTAAAATCGCCACCATAGAGGCTAAAGAGGCAACACGAATCGGAAGCCTGCCCGAAGCCGATCGCGACGCTGTCCGTGCACAGCTAGAAGAAATGCTAGTTGAGTTAAATTTAAAAGTCTTTTAACTTTTTTAATAGCTTAAATTGAGAAATATGATTGGTGCAAACGATTGAATGTTTATAGGCAATGGAGGCATGCGTTGATCGAGGTCGGCACTAAAGCACCTGATTTTTCCCTATCCGATGCGGATGGCAAGGTCTGGAGCCTGGCGGATTTTGCAGGCAGCACTCTGGTGCTGTATTTCTACCCCCGGGATGATACTCCGGGCTGTACTGTCGAGGCTTGCGAGTTTCGCGACCGAGGGCTTGAGTTTGCGGCAAAGGGTGTTAAGGTGGTAGGTATAAGCCCCGACTCCGTCACATCCCACGAAAAGTTCCGCCGCAAGCACTCCCTTTCGTTTTTGCTGCTCTCCGATCCGGAGAAGAAAACGTTGCAGGCCTATGGCGCTTATGGCGAAAAGACCATGTACGGCAAAAAAGTGATGGGCGTGATCCGCTCCACCTTTGTGATCGACGGTGGAGGTATCGTGGTCAAGGTCTTTCCCAAGGTTATTCCTGCCGGGCACGCGGACAAGGTGCTGGAGAGCCTTTAACCTTATCGTCGCGCTCTGCGCCACAATCAGTCTTCCCATTGACCGGTAGTTAAGCTTGCTTTATATTAAAGGAAGCTTAACTATTTGGAAGAGATCGATGAATGCAATGATACTGAGGCAGAGTCGGGCAGAAACGGGCAAAGCTTCGCTTCCTGCCGGCGCCGATGAAGGCTCACCTCCCTCCG
Organism: Spirochaetaceae bacterium UBA6076; assembly: GCA_002428725.1. Lineage (GTDB taxonomy): Bacteria > Spirochaetota > Spirochaetia > Treponematales > Rectinemataceae > UBA2256. The sequence goes on from DIXQ01000027.1 coordinate 27,630, forward strand.
AGGCTGATCTCGTGTTGGTCATCCATGGGTGGATGCGCCAGGTGATGCACGCGTCTATGCAGAATTTTCTCCGCTATACCAAGGACAAGGGACTCACAATGTCCCAAATAGCCGCGCTCTTTCAGATTCATGGGCAACGGATGTGTGGAGTTACCTATCTGGGTGAGGAGTTGGGCATAACCAGTGCCGCGGCCAGCCAGCTTATCGACCGTCTGGTGCAGCAGGGGTTTCTCAGGCGGGGTGAGGATCCCAAGGATAGGCGAAGCAAGATTTTGAGCCTTACCGAAGAGGGGAATTCGTTGGTAAAAGAGGCAGTTTCGGCGAGGCAGAGTTGGGTGGGAGAATTAGTAAAAACGCTTACCCATGACGAACGTGTCCACGTAGCCACTACGCTGGCGATTCTCACCGAAAAATCCCAGATATTGGGGGAAGGTCCGCAATGTTAAAAATTCTCAAATACTACAAGCCCTATCTGGGTAGTATTGCGCTGGTAGTTGTGCTCCTCTTTATTCAAGCTAACGCCGAGCTGGCTCTGCCCGATTATATGTCCAAGATTGTGGATATCGGTATTCTCAAAGGGGGAGAGGGACAGGGACAAACCGCGTATATTCTTAAAATGGGCCTTATAATGCTGGGGCTCACGTTTTTAGCGGTAGCAATGACCGTCGCGGTAGGGTACCTTGGTGCAAGAACAGCCTCTGGTGTAGCTCGGGATCTTCGCAGGGCAGTATTCAGACAAGTTCAAAGTTTTTCATCCACCGAAATGGATAAGTTTTCCACCGCTTCCTTGATAACCCGGTCTACCAACGATATCACCCACATTCAGATGGTGAGCAACATGGCCATGCGAATGCTCTTTTTTGCACCCATCATCGGCATTGGAGGGGTTATCAGGGCTACCGCCAAGGCTTCATCCATGTGGTGGATTATCGCCCTTGCGGTGGGCGTTTTGCTTTCCATTATCATTGCCGTTTTTGTGCTCGCTACACCTAGGTTCAAGCGCATTCAATCCATGGTGGACAAGCTCAATCTGGTGCTCCGCGAGAATCTTACAGGCATGATGGTTATCAGGGCTTTCGCCTCGGAAAAACGAGAAGAGGCGCGTTTTGAAAAGGTCAACTCCGAACTCACCGGCACACTCCTCTCGGTTACCCGGTTGATGGCGCTGTTGATTCCGGTGATCACCCTTATTATGAACGGAATTTCCATTCTCATTATATGGGTGGGGGCTAAGGAGATAGCCCGGGCGCAGATTCAGGTGGGCGACATGATGGCCTTTATGCAATATTCAATGCAAATTTTCCATTCCTTCATGATGATGTCCATGATGTTCATCGTGATTCCCCGGGCATCGATTTCGGCGGACAGGATCCATCAGGTCTTGGCTACCGATCCGAGTGTCGTCGATCCTCAGACCCCAGTGTCCTTGCCCGAGCCTTGCAAGGGGCTGGTGCATTTTAACAATGTCAGCTTCCGCTATCCGGGTTCGAACGAAGACGTGCTGCACCAAATTGAGTTTACCGCTAAACCGGGGCAGGTTACGGCGATTATCGGCACCACCGGGGCAGGCAAGTCGACACTGATAAGCCTTGTGCCGCGGTTTTACGATGTTACCGGAGGGTCGGTGAGCATCGATGGTGTCGATGTGCGATCTCTGAGTCAAAAAGCATTGCGGGAGCAGATAGGTTTTGTGCCTCAAAAGGCTTCGCTTTTCTCAGGCTCCGTTGAGAGCAACCTGCTCTACGCAAAAGAAAACGCCAGCACCCAGGACATGGAAGAAGCCCTGGCAATAGCCCAGGCTAAGGACTTTGTACAAGCCCTTCCAGAGGGTTTTGCGGCTCCGGTCGCTCAAGGGGGCGGCAATCTTTCAGGCGGTCAGCGCCAGCGGCTGACCATTGCCCGGGCGCTCATAAAACGAAGTCCTATTTTTATCTTCGACGACAGTTTTTCGGCCTTGGATTTTACCACGGACAAGAAACTTCGACGGGCTCTGGCTGAAAGCCTGGCCGAGAGCACGGTTATTTTAGTCACCCAAAGGGTGGCTGCAATAAAGGGGGCTGACCAGATTATCGTGCTGGATGAAGGGAGGATGGTAGGCAAGGGCAAACACGCCGAGCTTATGGAAACCAGCGATGTCTATCGAGATATTGCCCTGTCCCAACTGAGCCAGGAGGAATTGCTATGAACGGCGAAGGCAAAAAGCTCAAGAATCCAGGCTCTCCCAGGCAAGATCAGAATGCGGCTATGACACCCATGGCCAAGGCGATGCGCCCCGGCGCTGTGCTGGGAAGGGGCGGCGGCCCTCATGCGATGATGAAGGGCGAAAAGCCCAAGGATTTCAAGGGCGCCATGAAAAAACTTCTCAAGTATATGGAGGAGTTTAAAATCCAGACGGCCCTTGTGCTGCTGCTCGCGGTGGGATCAACGGTGTTTGCGATTTTTGGGCCTAAGATCCTCGGGCGCGCAACGACAACCTTGGTGCAGGGAGTTGTGTCGGCCCTTGGCGGCGGACCGGGTATCGATTTTTCCGCAGTGGGAGGCATCTTGAGTCTTGCCCTCGGGCTCTACGGGGTGGCCGCGATTTTTTCTTACATTCAGGGATGGATTATGGCGGGGGTTTCTGCCAAGCTCACCTTCCGCCTGAGAAAGGACCTGCAGGCAAAGATCAACCGCATGCCCCTGGGCTACTTCGACTCCACCAGCCACGGCGAGGTCCTCTCCAAAATGACCAACGATGTGGATACGGTCAACCAGACCCTCAACCAAAGCCTCTCGCAGATGATCAGCTCGGTAGTGACGCTTCTTGGGGTCTTTGTGATGATGCTCAGCATCAGCTGGCAGATGACTCTTGTTGCGCTGTTGATAATCCCCATTTCTCTTGGGATCATTCGTTTTGTAGTGAGCAAGTCGCAAAAATACTACCGTCGGCAGCAGGAGTATTTAGGACATGTGAACGGTCATATTGAAGAAATTTTTTCCAGCCACGGAGTGGTTAAGGCCTTCAACGGTGAAGCGAAAAACCAAAAGGCCTTCGATTCGCTCAATATCACACTCTATAACTCGGCGTGGAAATCCCAGTTTCTTTCATCCATCATGATGCCAATGATGAATTTTGTGGGCAATTTAGGCTATGTGGGTGTCACGATACTGGGCGGATACTTGGCCGCCACTAAGGCGATCACCCTGGGGGATATACAGGCTTTTATCCAATATATCCGTACCTTTACCCAGCCCATGACGCAGATAGCCAATATTTCCAACGTCTTGCAGCAAACCGCGGCATCGGCTGAGCGGGTGTTTGCCTTTTTGGAAGAAAAAGAGGAAGTACCCGCAGGAACGGTTCAGGCAGTGCCTGCGGAAGTGGAGGGCAAGGTTGCCTTTACGGGGATTCATTTTGGCTATACCAAGGATACTCCGGTAATCCGGGATTTTTCTGCCACCGCCAAGGCAGGAATGCGGGTGGCTATAGTCGGTCCCACGGGGGCCGGCAAAACCACTATGGTCAAGCTTCTTATGCGCTTTTACGATGTAGATGCGGGAGAAATCCTGTTGGATGGCAAGAATATCCGAGAGTATTCCCGAAGCTCCCTGCGTCGGCTTTTTGGCATGGTGCTCCAGGATACCTGGCTATTCTCCGGCACTATTATGGACAATATCCGCTATGGAAGAGAGGGGGCTAGCGAGGAAGAAGTCTACGCCGCCGCCCAGGCAGCCCATGCCGACCATTTTATCAAGGCCTTTCCCGATGGGTACAATACGGTGCTGAACGAGGAGACGAGCAATATATCCCAGGGGCAAAAGCAGTTGCTCACCATAGCCCGAGCGATATTGGCCGATCCCCCCTTGCTTATTTTAGACGAGGCCACGAGCTCCGTGGATACGCATACCGAGGTGCTGATACAAAAGGCCATGGGCAATTTAATGAAAGGACGGACCAGCTTTATCATTGCCCACAGGCTTTCCACGATACGCGATTCAGACCTTATTCTGGTAATGGATAAGGGCGATATTGTGGAACAAGGGACGCATGAGGAACTTCTGCGAAAGAATGGGTTTTATGCGGGTCTCTATAACAGCCAATTTGAAGAAGGGGAGTAAAAACTTACTGGCGAGCGGGGTAGGTTATCTAGCCAGTAGAGGCTTCTCGCCTGCGGCATTATTTTAAAGCGCGACCCGGTTTTGTTGTTCGGCCAGAGCGCCAAGACAGCGCGGTCTAGCCCGGTTCTGTCTCAGCCTGGGCTCGCGCCGCCTCGCCTATAAGAGCTTACAAACCACCTGATAAACGACATGCGCCGATTCCAGGATTGTGCCGCATGTCTTTTTTAAATCACAACGCTTTCTTGACGCACTTCCAGGTTAATAACGTCGATCAATTTTTCAAGCTGCTTCTCAACTTTAACAAGAGCGTTGTGCGCTCCTGAAACTACAAGCGTTATGCGATTAGTTTCGTAATCTGCGGTAGGTTTTGTTGTCAGGCTTTCCAGTCGATAGCTGCGGCCATCGAAGAGGCGTGCTATGCGGGAAAGAACTCCTTCGTGGTTTTCGACTAATAGGGATACTGTATGGGTCATTGTGCCCTCCTTTTTCGCGTTATACGCTCGTATTCTTGTAAAGCATCTGGTCGTTTCCCTTTCCCGGGGCAACCATGGGCCAGACATTGGCTTCTTTGGCTATGGCGCAATCGATCACCGTGGGATAGCAGCAATTTTTCACGGCTTGAAGCGCAGCTTTGAATTGCGCCAAGGTTTCTGTTCTGTATCCTTGCGCCCCGTAGGCTTTCGCGATCCCCGCGAAATCGGGCATATAAGGCAGGCTTTGTTTTTCCATATCGACACAGCCTCTGTTGCAGCCATCCCTGGACTCAAGGCAGGTGGAGGAATAGCGGCGCTTATAGAATAATTCCTGCCACTGCCGCACCATGCCTAAATACCCGTTGTTGAGTATGACGACAATCACCGGCAAGCTTTGTTGGACACAGGTGGCAAGCTCTTGAATATTCATCTGGAAGGAGCCGTCGCCGGCCACGACGATAACCGGATTATGGGGATCGGATGCCTGGGCGCCCATGCCTGCGGGGAATCCGTACCCCATGGTTCCCAGCCCTCCTGAAGTCAGCCAACGTCTGGGTTTTGAAAACGCAAGGTATTGGGCTGCCCACATCTGATTCTGGCCTACTTCCGTGGATACCACCGCGTCCGGGAATGTCTCGTTGAGCGCATCCAAGACTTCTCTAGGATCAGGCGGATTGTCGCTTTCCCGTGGAGCGCTTTGCTTGGTGCCTTTCGTAGCGTCCTGCGTTGCCGATGAAGCCAGCCGTTGTTCCAAGGACTTGTAGCATTTTATTTCTGATAGCCAAGGCTCTAGTTTTTCGCTTTCCGGTGATACGGGAAGCAGGGGAAGCAACTCGTCAAGCGCGAGCCTGAGGTCGGCGATCACAGGAATATCGATGTCGATATTCCTGCCGATAGACGAAGGGTCTATGTCCACATGGACTTTGACCGCATGCGGCGCAAAGCGGCTCGGCTCGCCGGTGGCGCGGTCGTCGAAGCGCACGCCCAAGCCGATTAAAAGATCGCAGGCAGTCAGCGCCTTATTGGCGGCCACCGATCCGTGCATGCCCACCATGCCAAGATTTAGGGGATGCCGGGAATCCACGACCCCGATGCCCATGAGCGAGGTAATAACAGGAACTCCCGTGGCTTGTAAAATCTTGTCAAACGTTTCCTCGGCGTTGGCGATGACCATGCCACCGCCTAAGAAGAAGAGCGGTTTCTTGGATTGGGCTAATGCAGCCGAAAGGGCTCGCAGCGCTTTAGGCTCGGGGCTACCGACTGGCTTGTAGCCCCTGATCATAACCTGTGCAGGATACGTATCTTCGTAGGTTTCGTTCTGCACATCCTTGGGAACATCCACGACAATAGGGCCAGGCCTGCCGTTGGCAGCGAGAAAAAAGGATTTACGCATGATTTCCGCCAGGTTTTCTCTTTTAGTCACCAGGTAATTATGCTTTGTAACCGGCTGGGTGATGCCCACCGTGTCAGCTTCCTGGAAGGCATCGTTGCCGATCATGGCCCGGCTCACCTGGCCAGTGATGCAGACCAGGGGTACCGAATCGAAACGGGCGGTGGCAAGGCCGGTGACGGTATTGGTGGCGCCGGGTCCGCTGGTGGCGATGCAGACTCCTACCTTGCCGGTGACTCGGGCGTAGCCGTCGGCGGCGTGTACAGCGGCTTGCTCGTGGCGGGTGAGAATTAACCGGATCTCCTTGGCATCGTAGAGGGCGTCAAAAATGGGAATGACAGCCCCACCGGGATAGCCAAATACGGTATCCACCCCCTCCTGCTTTAAGGCTTCCACGATCATTTGCGCTCCGGTTCTCTCCACAATTCGGCTCCTTGTAGTCCTATTCCGTTGTTGCGTTGCCAGGGGGCAACCTCTTCGGCCTGGCGCCCGCAGCATGTCGGCAGATAAAAAAAGGCCGTCCTTCCCGAAGGAAGAACGGCCTTTTAGTCGCCTCGCGACCGGCTATTATTCTTCCTTCATCATCCCGGGGGTAATAATAATTGAGGAAATAATAATGATGCCGTTGCGGGCGCTGACTGCCATGATGGACGTGAGTTAAGTATATTGGCGGCCTGTTGTCAAGAGTGATTTTCACAAAATTTTAAAAATTGTCAAAAAATTGCATAAAAATTGAAAAAGTTTAAAAATTGGGCTTGACAACTGCAATGGGGCTGTTCGATACTCGGCAAACAATGAAACGAAGCGCTATGGCCGGCATCATTATTATCATTTCCTCGATTATTAGCCCCGAAGGGGGTTCGGAGGAAGTGTAGACAGCCGCCTAGGCGGGCGTCGTACGGCGAAACAGAGGCCGTCCTTCCTTCGGGAAGGACGGCCTCTTCGTTTATCCGGAACTCATGCAAGGAAAATGGAGGGTGAAGATGCGCAACAGTTTTGAGTCCAAGGTATTTAAGAGCGAAACCGTGTGGCTGGGACCGCACCAGGAAATGGTGGTACGCGGTGGAAGGGATCTTTTTCCGCTTTTACCCAAGGCCTTTGAAGGGGTTAAGCAGATCGGCGTGTTAGGCTGGGGAAGCCAGGGGCCTGCCCAGGCTCAGAACCTGCGGGAATCGCTGGAAGGCACGGCCATAAAGGTAAAAGTGGGCTTGCGTCGCTCGTCAGCCTCATGGAAGGCCGCCCAGGCCGTGGGTTTCACCGAGGAAAACGGCACCCTGGGCGAGATGATGGCCGTCGCCGGCGAATCCGATCTTGTGCTGGTCCTCATTTCGGACGCGGCCCAGGCCGAACTCTATCCTGAGCTTTTCAAGGTGCTCAAGCCCGGCGCTACTCTGGGATTTTCCCACGGTTTCCTTTTAGGCGTGCTCAAGATCAACGGCGATTCCTTTCCTAAGAATATCAACGTCATCGGTGTCTGCCCCAAGGGCATGGGCCCCTCGGTTCGAAAGCTCTACGTGCAGGGCAAGTCGGTGAACGGCGCGGGAATCAATAATAGCTTCGCGGTGGAGCAGGATGTGAACGGCAAGGCGACGGATTACGCCCTAGCCTGGTCGGTGGCGCTGGGGGCTCCCTTTACCTTCAAGACCACGCTGGAACAGGAATACAAGTCCGATATTTTCGGTGAACGGGCAGTACTCTTGGGTGGCGTCCATGCCATCGTGGAATTCCTTTTCCGCCACTACCAGAACCTGGGAGCGACGCCGGAAGAAGCCTTTGTGCGCTCCACCGAAAGTCTCACCGGTCCTATCACTAAAACCTTAAGCCGTAAGGGGTTTTTAGGGGTCTACGAATCCCTCTCCGAGGAAGGCAAGAAGGTCTTCCGCCAAGCTTATGGCGCCGCCTATTGGCCAAGCTACGAAATTCACTATGAGATCTACCAGGAAGTAGCCTCGGGCAATGAGATCCGCTCGGTGCTCCTGGCTGCCGATAGAATGAAAAAAATCCCCATGGGCAAGATCGACGAAAGCTATATGTGGAAGGTGGGAGAGAAGGTGAGGGCGGCCCAGGGATCGACTCCTGTCGCCTTGGATCCCTTTACCGCTGGCGTCTATGTGGCGGCCATGGTAGCCCAGGTGGATCTGCTGGAAGAGATGGGCCACGCCTACTCGGAGATCGTGAACGAGTCGGTGATCGAGGCGGTGGATTCACTCAATCCTTTCATGCATTACAAGGGCGTGTCATTCATGGTGGACAACTGCTCCATCACTGCCCGCCTGGGAAGCCGCAAATGGGCGCCGCGCTACGATTACCTCTATATGCAGCAGTCTGTTCCCCTTTGGGCTGAAGGCAAGGGCGAGGATGAGGCTTTGTGGAAAAAATTCCTGGAACACCCGGTACATAAAGCCTTGGCTACCGCCTCCGCCATGCGCCCCAGTGTGGATATCGCCGTAGGGGGCTGATGGGGCTCGCGAGCGGTACCGGTCAAGTCAGGTGTGCTGATTGCCGCCCCGGCCGCCTGGCAGGCGGATACTGTGGAAACTCGTGCTGGTTTGAACTGGCGGCCGGGGCGGCAGCTAGCTTCGTCGCCGCCACTATAGTTGGTACGGTCTAATCCGGGATGGGCTTTCGCCGTTCTTGCTTGGCCGCGCTGTGCACCTTTTTAGTTGCCAGGCGGCGTTCCTTGGCGGCTTTTCCTGGCTTTGTGGGTATGCGCGGCGGAGTACGCTTCGCTGCGCTTGTTATAAGATCGAAGAGGCGCTCCAGCGCCCTGGTTCTGTTAGCCCACTGGCTGCGTTCGTCTTGAACTTGAATTGATAGAATGCCATCGCTATCCATGCGATTGGCTAGCTTTTCGGCTACGCGCCTTCGTTCAGCTTCGCTAAGGCCGTAAACGTCGCCGATAGCTACCTTGGCTGTCACTTTTGTATTGAGTTTGTTTACGTTTTGTCCCCCAGGACCGCCGGATCGGGAAAAATCCATGACTACCACGGCCTTGAGGGAATCAAAGAGCAGATCTTTGTTCATGCGCGCCTTGAATACCTCATCGGATCTTTGCATCACGCAAATGTTTGGTTGCAGTATACAGCAAATCTTGACTGCGGTATTGTTACTTGAAGTGAAATTTGTTATTTAGGGGGGGGAGAATTTATGCGAAGCGATCAAGCCAAAAAAGGCCCGGGAAGAGCCCCGCACCGGTCTTTGATGAAGGCGTCGGGCTATTCTGATTGGGAGATCGAGCGTCCCTGGATCGGAGTTGCTAACGCGTATAACCAGATAATTCCAGGCCATGTGCATCTGCGCAGAATTGTTGACGCGGTCAAGGCCGGCATCTACGCCGCTGGAGGGCTTCCCATCGAGTTCCCCACCATCGGCGTTTGCGATGGCATCGCGATGAATCATATCGGTATGAAATTCTCCCTGCCCTCCCGGGAACTGATCATGGATTCGGTGGAGGTGATGACCCAAGCCCACGCCTTCGACGGCCTGGTGCTTGTGACCAATTGCGACAAGATAATCCCCGGCATGGCCATGGCGGCGGCGCGGCTCAACGTGCCTTCCCTCGTCGTGTCCGGCGGCCCTATGTTGGCTGGATTGCATAAAGGGAAGGATATCGATCTTTCGACGGTATTCGAAAGCGTAGGAAAACACATCGTCGGCAAACTCTCCGACGAGGAGCTTCTCGAGATCGAAAACGCGGCGTGCCCCACCTGTGGTTCCTGCGCGGGTATGTTTACCGCGAATACGATGAATTGCATGATGGAAGCCCTTGGACTGGCCTTGCCGGGAAATGGCACGATTCCCGCGGTATTCGCCGAGCGCGAGCGCCTGGCCAAGGACGCGGGACGGGCTATCATGGTTCTGTTGGAAAAGAATATCAAACCCAGGAATATACTCACCCGGCAGGCCTTTGAAAATGCCGTGGCAGTGGATCTTGCCCTGGGCGGTTCCACGAATACTACCCTTCATTTGCCGGCTATTGCCCATGCTGCGGGGGTGGATTTCGATATCGAGCTGTTCAATGAGATTGGTGAGAAGGTGCCCCATCTGTGCAGTCTATCGCCCGGCGGTGGGCATCATATTCAGGATCTATACCGCGCTGGTGGAGTCCAGGCTGTGATGTCGAGGCTGGCCGGCGGCGGCCTGCTGCACGAGGGTTGTATTACCGCTACGACGAAGTCTGTAGGTGAAAACCTGCGCACGGCATGGGTAAGGGACGAGGAGGTTATTCGTCCGCTGGACAAGCCGTACCATGAAAAGGGCGGCCTGGCGATCCTGCGGGGCAATCTTGCTCCCGACGGCAGCGTGGTCAAGCAGTCGGCGGTTTCGCCAGAAATGCTGGTGCATACGGGACCTGCCAGGGTATTTGAAAGTGAAGAGGAAGCCTTCGCGGCCATATCCGCCCAAAAAATCAAGGATGGGGATGTGGTGGTGATTCGCTATGAGGGACCCAAGGGCGGACCGGGCATGCGGGAAATGCTGTCTCCCACCGCTGCCCTGGCGGGCATGGGCTTGGACAAGACCGTGGCGCTGATTACCGATGGACGTTTTTCCGGGGCATCCAAAGGCGCGTCGGTGGGGCATGTTTCGCCGGAAGCCGCCGCGGGAGGGCCTATAGCCCTGGTAAAAGAAGGGGATTTAATCAAGGTGGATATTCCCGGCAAGACCTTGGATTTGTTGGTGGACGGTGCCGAGTTAGCGCGCCGCAAGGCTCTATGGAAGCCCTATGTCCAGCCCGTGGATAGCGATTTTTTACGGCGATATCGAAATATCACCACCTCGGGCAACAAGGGAGCGGTGCTGGAATAAACGATTTTCGTTAGGCTTTATGTTTATGGGGCTGTTCTGGAGGAATCCGGGACAGCCCTTTGTGTATTGGGCGCCAGGGCCCGGCTGGCATGGCCGCAGTCATGGTTCTCGCTATGAGGACTACAACAATACGTTCTGCTCAAAGCATCATTTTTACTCTTGATACTATACAAATGTATAGTTATACTTCGAATATGGGTAGGGGTCTTTCCTTTGAAGGGATCGATATTTCCTTCGGCTTGTCGCTGCCGGGGGAGGGTGGCTGGGATGCGGCCTCAGCGCCGCCGGATTGGGGCGCCCGCATAGCGTCACTTAGGCGGGTTTTGGGGGACTTTCTGCCCGATGGAGGTTTTTCCTCCGCAGAGTTACCTATTGAAGCGCTCGCCGGCGGATCAGGAAGCCGAGATTGGCTGTCACGCGGTGGTTTGCGGGAGATATTTGGGGCCGAGGCAACTGCGAGGGATTTTTGCCTCCGTCTGGGGCGGCCCTTTGTCGATCCGGATTGTCCCGCCGCTCCTTACCGGGCGGCGGTGACAGAATGCCGGGCTGTATATGCTAAGTGCGCGGCCGGGGCAACGACATCTTACGCCGTGGCGCCCGCCGCGGGTAATCCCACGGCGGGCGGGCCACAGGCCGTGTCCGATCCTGCCATTTCGGCTTTTCTGCTCGAATTTCCCCTTGGCTTCGCGTATGGCACAAGGGAGCGCCGCCACCTGGACAGGCTTGTTCGGGACTTGGAGGGGCTGCCTCTGGCGATCGCTTTCTATAACCCAACCTGGTACTCTTTGCGGGTCATAGAAGCCTTGCGGGAAAAGAATATAGGACTTTGTCTCATGGATTTTCCGCTCCCACGGAACGTTGCGGGCATGGCAAACGCAACAGGGGGGCTGGCTTCAGCTCAGGGGCTGACTGCTCAGGGCGTCGCGCCACCCCGGTTCGATATGGCCACGTCATCCCTGGTCTACCTCAAATTTCATGGCTTCAGTCCCGCCAGGGCAGTCGCCGGCGAACTGGAAGCGCGGCTTGCCTCCTGGATTCCCCGGCTCGAGGCCCTGGCCCTCCAAGCCCAGACCCTCAGGGTCATATTCCAGGGTGAGGATGCCTAGATGGCCGGCACTATTTTGCACATAAACGCCGTCGGGCTCATGGCGGCCATTGCGGAACTCAAGGATACTTCGCTGCGCCGCCGTCCCTTTGTGGTGGCGAACCAGGGACTCTCCAGGGCCGTGGTGCTGGATCTATCCTCTTCGGCTCACCGGGAGGGAATTCGCCGTGGAATGCTCTTGTCCCTGGCCCAGCGAAGCCTGCCCGGCCTTCGAGTCGTGGAGCCCGATCCACGACGCTGCGCCGAGGCGGACGAGCTGATGTGGAAAATGGCCCTGGGTCTTACGCCTTTGGTGGAGAAATGCGGGCGGGGCCACCTTTTTTTGGATCTCGCGGGTACTGGAAGGATGAGCGGGCCGCCCCAGGACGCGTCCATGCGTCTGCGCCGGGAAATCATCGCCAGGCAGGGGATTTCACCCACTATCGCCCTAGCGTCCACCAAGACTTCCACCAAGGTCGCTACCAGGGTTTTTAGGCCCGGCGGCTTTGTCGCCCTGGATCCGCATGAGGAAAGCCAGTTGGTGCGGCTCCAGCCTGTGGAGCTTTTGCCCGGGGTAGGTCCGGTGCTCAAGGATAGGCTCAGCCTTCTGGACATCGAGATGATAGGCGCCTTGGCTGACTTGCGGCCCTTCGAAGCTAGGGCCATAGGTCCTCGTGGGCCTGATCTGGTGGTTCGTGCCCGGGGCGTGGACGATTCGCCGGTGAATCCCCAGGCCCCCGAGCGGCGTTTTCTGGAGGAATCGGCGGTCCTGGAGCCTGACAGCGCCGAGCCGGAACTGCTTCGCCTTATCGTTGTGCGGCTTAGCGCGACCCTTGGCTTTGCGGCAAGAAAGCAGGGCATGGGCGCACGAAGGGTGGGGGTACGGCTGGACTTTACCGACGGCAAAGAAGGGTTTGCCGCACTGCGGCTGCCCCGGGCCATGTATAGGGACGATGAGTTGGCTCTGGCGGCCGAGGATGCGGCCCGCCGCGCGTTTATCCGGCGAGTGCGGGTCCGGCGAGTTACGCTCAGGCTGTCGGAATTCGGCGCGGCGGGCCCGGAGCTGGACCTTTTCGATCCCCGGGACGCCAAGGTTGAACAGCTCCAGGGCGCTTTGGACCGCGTCCATGCCCGGCATGGTTATTCCGCCCTAGTGCCCTGCGCCTTTCTCTCCCTGGGCCAGAGCATGCGGGTTGGGGCCTAGAATGCCCGAAGATCCGCGAGACGATTTCGCTTCGCCACAAGTAGATTTCGCTTCTTTGGGCGGCGACCCCGCTCCAGGCGTCCCTTCTAATAAAACCGAGGCAGTTCCCGGCCCCCTCGTCCCCCTGGTTGTACAATCGTGCTACTCTTTTTTGAGAGGAGTGCCCAGGCCTAGGGACCTGGTCGAGGCTGGGAAAAAGACAGGGCTTTCCCATCTGGCCCTTACGGATCGCAATGGAATGCACGGACTGCCTACTTTCGTGGAGGCCTGCCGCAAGGCGGGGATCAGCCCCATAACAGGGGTGGAATTCAGTGACGCTTCGGGCAGGCTTGTGCTAATCCCCCGGAGTGGCCGAGGCTTTTCCTTTCTCACCCAAACCCTCACCGCCCTGGCCGATCCGGGCTTTAGCGTTGCCGTATCGGGAGCCATTGCTAGCCGCCGGGACAAGGCTAAGGGCAAGAGCAACTCTGTTGACATCATCGATACTATGCGAGAGTTCAAGATCGAATACGCCCAAGACCTCTTTGTTCTCAGCGACGATCTGGCTGCGCTCAAGCGTCTCAAAGCCTCCTCGCCCAGGGATTTGATTACACCGCTGGAATACAGGCCCAGCGAGTCCGGTTCTAGCCCTGACGACCCTGAATCTTGGCTTTTCTGCCTTGTCACTCCTTGTAATAAGGCGCGCTGGGCGGCATTGGCCGCCACGGGCCTTCCTCCGGTCGCCAGCCCGGAAATCCGCTTTTTGCAGCCTTCCCAGCGCGAAGTCCAGCGCCTGCTTCTGGCCATAGGGAAAAAGGCCGGATACTGGGATGTGAAGGAAAACGAACTCGATCCACTGTCCGCGCTTTGGTCGAAAGGAACGCTTGGCCTTGGCGCTTTGCTGTCAAAGCAAGAACTGATCGGCGACCTTCAACCAAAAGCACCGAGCGTTTGGGATCCGCCGCCGGCTCTGGCTTCATGGCTTGCCACGGCAGCGGGCAACAACCGCCGCATTGCCAACGGCGCCTTGGGCGACCCCTTCGTGGGCATCCATTTTCCCTCTTACCAGGGCAATCTTTTATCCGGGGCTCCCCCGCCAGCAGCCACCGGCAGCTCTGCGGCGCCCGAGGTTTGTCTGCCAGCAGCCACCGGCAACTCCGAGGCGCCCAAGGCTGAAGCATCTGTAGCCACAATCAGCCCGGGCCCCGGCTCGGCCGAGCTTTTAGATGCCCTGGTGCGCCAGGGCGCCCTGCGGCGCTATGGTCATTGCGACGGGACCGTGGCGGAGCGGATTGCCTACGAAATGGCCCTCATCACGGCCAAAGGCTTTTGCGATTACTTTCTCATCGTCCGGGACATAGTGCGCAAGGCCAGTAGGGTCTGCGGGCGGGGCAGCGCCGCCGCCAGCATCGTGTCGTATTGCCTTGGCATCACCGAGGTCGATCCCTTGCGCCATAACCTCTACTTCGACCGTTTTCTCAATCCGGGGCGGAAGGACCCTCCGGACATCGACATCGATTTCGCCTGGGACGAGCGAGACGAAATTTTAGACGCCGTGGTAAAAGCCTATGGCCCCGAGAGGGTAGCCCGGGTGGCCAACCACAACTGTTTCAGGAGCAAGTCGGCCTTGAGGGAGACCGCCCGGGCCTTTGGTATGCCCGATGGGGAGATCTCGGGCTTCGAGCGCTCACTTCGAGTGGACAAGGACAAGGCCCTCCAGGATACCGACGAAGCCTGGCGCCACATCATGACCCTCTCCCGGGATCTTGTGGATCTGCCCCGCCACCTGGGCGCCCACTCGGGGGGAATCGTCATCGTTCCTAACAAAATTGCGAACTATGCCCCTATCGAAGAGACAGGCACCGGCATCAGGGTGCTCGCCTGGGACAAGGAAGGGGCTGAGCTGGCTGGGCTGGTCAAGATCGACCTTTTGGGCAACCGTTCCCTGGCGGTGGTGCGCGACGCGGTAGCCTCGCTCCGGGAGCAGGGGGTGGAGTTGGATAAGGATGGCTGGCATCCGATTGACGACGCTGACACGGTAGCCCTCCTTGCGCGGGGCGACACCATGGGCGTGTTCTATGTCGAAAGCCCGGCTATGCGCCTTTTGCAGAAAAAGACGGCGAGGGGCGATTTCGAGCATCTGGTCATTCATTCCTCCATAATCCGTCCCGCAGCCAATCCCTACATCAACGAATATATCGACAGGCTAAACGGCAAGCCTTGGAATCCCCTCCATCCACTCTTGGCCGGACTTTTCGACGAAAGCTACGGCATTCTTTGCTACCAGGAGGACGTGTCCAAGGCGGCCATAGCCCTGGCGGGTTTTTCCTCCGCCGAGGCTGACGGAATCAGAAAAATCCTCGCCAAAAAGGACTCCGACACCAGGCTGAAGGAATACTGGCCCGCCTTCGAATCCGGCGCCTCAGCCCGCGGCGTCGATCCTGCTACGATCAAGGCTGTCTGGGACATGATCCGCTCTTTTTCGGGCTATTCCTTCGTTAAAGCCCACTCGGCCAGCTACGCCATGCTCTCCTTTCAGTCCGCCTATCTGCGGGCTCATTATCCTGCCCAGTTCATGGCGGCCGTCATGTCCAACCATGGCGGCTTCTACTCCACCCTGGCCTACGCCAGCGAAGCCCGACGCATGGGCCTGGGGCTTCTTTCGCCGGATATAAATCAGAGCCTGTGGCGTTGTCGGAGCGAAATAGCCACCCAGGGCCAACATGCAATCCGTTTCGGCTTCTGCATGGTCTCCTCGCTTTCGGCTTCGGTGGCCCAGGCTATCTTGGACGAGCGCCACCGGGCGGGGTCTTTTTTCTCGGTGGATCAGTTCGCCCGGCGTGTGCGTTTCGAACGCTCCGATGCCGAGGCCCTGGTGGGATGCGGAGCCTTCGACAGCCTTTTACAGGTTGCCAAGCTTCCCCATGCTGCCCAACACCCCGAGTTCGTCGATTACGCTGTCGTTAGCCGGGCCCAGGCACTCATGACCCTCCTGTCGGTCTATGCGTTTCGAGAAGACCAGGCTGGTTTGGAGGAAAGAGGACAGGAGTCCAGGATTCGCATGATCCCAGGAAATTTGTTTTCCGAAGATGAACTCGATCCTGGCGGCCCCTTTGTAGGTGTGCACCGCTGCGTCACTCAGCCCTCTCAGCCGCCAATCCCCCACAATACACCCAGCCAAGCGCCGCTTTCCCCCCGCAAGCGCCGGCAAGCCGAATTCAAGTACCTGGGTACCACCCTGGACTGCCATCCGCTGGAACTCTGGCCCCGTCTCTTTTCCCAGCCCCGGCTCCGCGCCCGAGACCTGGATCGCCACGTAGGCCGCAGGATCCGCCTTCTCGCCTGGCCCATCACCGCCAAGCCCGTACTCACTTCCAGCGATGAGCCCATGGAGTTCGTCTCTTTTGAGGACGAGACCGCTATCTTTGAGGCTGTCCTTTTCCCCGACGCCTATAAGCGCTTTCGCCACCTCCTTTTCGAGGAAACCCCCCTCTGGGTTGAGGGCCTTGTGGAAAAAGACCGAGGCGCCCTGACCTTGACGATAGAGTCGATTAAAAAAGGGGAATAGTGCGAACTGTGTTTATAGACATTTAGCGCGATAGAATGACACATAGCGATTATTTTTGATATACATCCTCCAGGGGAATTCCTTAGCTTCCTCAGCGTAGTCGATGCCGATTCTTTTCGAGGTGGCAATTTCTAAGTTGGCGCTTTCACGATCTTCGATGAACAATTCGTCGCCGCAGAGGTCTAAGCCGTTGCAAGCCCTATCGATTGCTAGGGCTTGGCATAATTTGCCAGGGCCATTGGTCAGCTGGGTCACCTGCGTTTTCCCCAACTGAGCGTAGGCCATTCCATACCTGTTCCGAGCCATCAGATCAAGTCCGCCCACCGGTTCTGCGGCTCGAATCAAGACTGCTTGGGGTACGCCCTTGCTGCCTGTTACTACATTAAAGCAATGATGCATACCATAGACGAAAAAGACATAGGAAAAACCGGGCTCTCCGTAGATTACTTCTACTCGCGGTGTTCTTCTTCCGCCGAAAAAATGTGCGGCTTTATCGTTCCTATCCATGTAGGCTTCGGTTTCCACGATCATCGCCGATAGCTGTTGCCCATCGACAAATCGTACAATGAGTTTTCCTAAAAGGTCTTCAGCGACGCACAACGCGTCTCTGGCGTAGAAATCCCTGTCCAGCTTACTCATTCAGGATTGTCCTCGGTCTTGAAATTGCACTGATTTTCCAACGTGTCCATACAAAAGGAAGGACCCACTCATATCGCCTGACTGGATCAGGAGCGCTAAAACCGTTGTACCGACGCCGGTCACAAACCAGTGGAGGAGCCTATTGATGAATGGTACGAGCATAGTAATCCCTCGGAGCGCCTAGTCGCGCCGTAGGTGATTGTGCCATGGTATAGCATGGAAGGGTAGTTATAGTACTGAATGCGCAGAGGCTCTTGACTAAAAATCAAAAAACCAGTAAATAAGATATCGATATCTGATTTGCGTGCTAGGAGGACATATGGACCGAATAATCGGCATTTCAGACAGAACCAATGCGGCCCTCCATGCCCTCGCCCTGGCGGAATGTAATGGGGGTAGTATCGCTGCAAGTGCGGCGGCCCAAAGGCTCGGCTTGTCGCCAAGCTATATGGCCAAGATCCTGCAAAGCTTGACGGCAAAGGGAGTTATTTTATCAACCAGAGGTATCGGGGGAGGCTTTTCTCTTAAAAAACCCGCTGCCAAGATGGTCTGCATGGAAGTATTAGAAGCGCTGGACGGACCCTTGCCGGGAAATTACTGCCTCTTTCCCAAGCCTGTGTGTACGACCAAGACCTGTGCTTTCCATAAACTTTGTCTCGACGCTAAGGAACTGCTGATCGACACTCTGCAGAAATCAACGATCGCCGATATTGCGGCCGCTTTTTCCTGCGGAAACTGAATTAAATCGGCTCGATGTGCAACGATAACGGTGTCCGTGGGACAGCGGAATAAATACTAGATTCAAGGAGAAATCATGTTCTGTCATCAGTGTCAAGAAACGATGAAAAACGCGGCATGTGCTGTCGCCAAGGGTGTCTGCGGCAAAACCGCCGAGGTTTCGGATTTGCAGGATCTCGTTCTGCATGTCTGCAAAGGAATCGGTTTTTGGGCGGTTAAGGCCGCAGAAAAAGGCGTCTATGACGAGGACGCGGCTTTCTTTGTCGATAGGATGCTCTTCGCAACCATCACCAATGCAAATTTTTCAACCAAGGATTTCGAAGATTGGATAATGGAGGGCCTTGCCCATCGAGATTCTCTACGTGCCGCCTTCGTAGCCGCCGGAGGAAAAGTCACTGGCGGCTTGCCTGGCGCTGCAACCTGGAGCGCCGCCACTTTGGAGGCGATCCGTGCCGCTGCTGCTGCTGGCATCGGCGGATGGAAGGAAATCACCGACGAGAACGTGCGCGCTCTCCAGTCTCTGGTACTCTATGGCCTCAAGGGCATGGCAGCCTATATGGAGCACGCCTGGGTTATCGGCAAGAAGTCCAAGGAAGTGTTCCAGTTCATGCTCAAGGCGTTGGCTGATCTTACCGACAGCTCCAAAAGCCTGGATGAGCTCACTGCCTTAGTGCTGGAGACAGGGAAATTTGGCGTGGACGCCATGGCCCTCCTGGATTCAGCCAATACCGGTGCTTACGGCAATCCCAGAATCACCAAAGTGCGCACTGGGGTTCGAAACCGGCCAGGCATCCTCATCACCGGCCACGACCTTGTGGATCTGCACGATTTATTAGAGCAAACCAAGGGTACCGGAGTGGATGTCTATACCCATGGCGAGATGCTCCCCGCCCACTATTATCCCTTCTTTGAAAAGTACGACAACCTCTACGGCAACTACGGTGGCGCCTGGTGGTCCCAGACCCAGGATATCGAAGCGTTTGGAGGACCGGTGCTCTTCACAACCAACTGCCTCGTGCCGCCCCGGGAATCTTACAAGGCCAGGGTCTTCACCACCGGCGTTGTGGGCTTCGATGGATGCACCCACATAGTCGACCGGGAGCCAGGCAAGATGAAAGATTTTTCTGCCATTATCGAGCTGGCTAAAACCTGCCCGCCTCCAAAGGAACTGGAAAACGGCACTATCATAGGCGGATTCGCCCACGATCAAGTCTTTGCCCTGGCCGACACCGTGGTAGACGCTGTCAAATCAGGGGCTATCAAGCGCTTCGTGGTCATGGGCGGCTGCGATGGCCGCCAGCCCTCCCGTTCATATTATACCGATGTAGCGCAGGAGCTTCCCAAGGACGCGGTAATCCTCACCGCGGGCTGCGCCAAGTACCGCTACAACAAGCTGGATTTAGGCGATATCGGCGGCATTCCCAGGGTGCTGGACGCCGGCCAATGCAACGACTCCTATTCCCTGGCTCTTATCGCGCTCAAGCTGAAGGAGATTTTCGGCCTGGATGACGTGAACAAGCTACCTCTGTCCTTCGACATCGCCTGGTACGAGCAGAAGGCGGTGTTAGTGCTTCTGGCTCTCCTCTACCTAGGCTTTAAGAATATCAGGCTCGGGCCCACCCTACCCGGATTCCTTTCTCCGGCAGTGACTACGGTTCTCGTGGAAAAGTTCGGTATCAAGGGCATCGGAACGGCTCACGACGACGTGGCCGCCATGATGGCGGGCAACTAAGGAACGATGCAGCCCGAAGTGGCAGCTGCGTTCGGGGCGGCTGAAGAGGCATAGCGAATACAACAACTACTGTATTCGCTATAGCCTCCAAAGTTCCTACAGCAAAGACAAAAGTTCCTTGAGCTCAGCCTCGGGGAACTGCTTGCCTGCCACCGATGGGCGCTGGGCAAGAAGTTTTTCCAGAAAAGCCTTGGACTCGGTGCTTTGGGGTATCATGTAACCCGCTTCCCGGGCTCCGTCTTCCGCAAGGATGCGCAGTGAGGCGGCCAAGGCCTTGGCTACCTTGGCCCTCGCAGGTGTGGACGCGCTGGCGGCCAAGGCCTTGGCCAGGGCTTCTTCCCTGTGCTTTTGTTCCATGAAATTCAGTAAAGCATCGGCTACGGCCTTATCCTTAGCGGGACGGGCAGGGTAGTTGTCCATGACCAGGGAAATCGCATGGGAAGGACAGGCGTCCACACATCTACGGCAACCGTCTAGGCATTTCTCAAAGTCAATCTGGCCTGTCTCTGTATCGGTAGCCCCAGTTGGGCATACAAAGAGACATACACAGTCTTTAGTGCAGAGGCGTAAATTTCGTACAGCGTGCATGACTTCCTCCTACGCTACCGTGGCGAATCGCAGGGCTGGAGCCTTGCAGACTGGGCAGATATCCGGGGCTTGGTCGCCCAGGAACATAAAACCGCAGGCTTCGCAGACAAAGAGCTTCTTGCCCTCTACAAGTTCATCGCCCTTCTTGGCGTAGCGGTCGGCCAGGGATTTCTGTATGGCGTTGACCTTGCCCCCCCATGTGGCTGCCCTTAGGGCGCCCCTGTCGGCGGCTTTAGCTTCCGTCGAGGCCGCAGCCTGCCGTATGGGTTCCAGGTACTCTGCTTCATTTGCCGTCAGCATCTTGACCAGGCTGGTAAAATCAGTGAACTCCGGAGCGGGCAGAGCATCATCGAAGTAGCCCGCCACCTTCCATAGCAGTTCAGCCTCATGGGGTCGGTACTGCTTTTCCAGTGCCTTGGCGAGATTACTCAATATAGGACCGGGAGAATATTCCATTTTTGCCTCCTATAATCAGCATAGGCCACATTCAAGGAATGCGCTAGCGAAAAAATTACCTTGTGCCTTCCCATGCGTGCTTTTCCGCGCGCTTGTTGCTTCGCCGTCATTGCGGCATTAGTCTATAAGGCATGAAGCGAAAAATTAGACCGAAGGCTGAATCTGACGGGAGCGAGAAAATAGAATTTGCGAAGAAGAAACGCCGTCCCTCCAGGCTTCCCTTTTCCGGAGTGTCAGAAGAGACGGTGGGGCTCCCTCCAGGTTCGGCTACCTATATCGGCGATACCGAGCCCACCCAGGCCACCTATTCGCTATACTCCTACGATGAAGCCTCGGCGGTTATGCGAATTCCGGAGGACGTCAATGAACTTACAGCCCTCATCGATCCCAATATCGTCAATTGGATAAACATCAATGGACTGTCCGGCGGAGGTGTAGAAAAGCTATGCGCGATCCTGGGCATCCATCCTTTAGTGATAGAGGATATCCTCACGGTTGAGCATCGCCCCAAGCTCGAAAACTACGACGATTACCTTTTTCTGATCACTAAAATGCTGGCTATGCACGATGATGGATCTATCGAGTACGAGCAGGTTAGCTTTATTCTCAAAGGCAAAATACTAATCTCCTTCCAGGAACGCCCCGGCGACTGCTTCAAGGCGATACGCGAGCGGATCATGGCCGGCGGAGGACGCTTGCGCAAATACGGAGCGGACTACCTTTTATACGCCCTGATGGACAATATTGTCGACAATTATTTTATTATCCTGGAACGCCTGGGCGATAGGTTGGAGATTTTTGACGAGACTCTTGGAACCGAGGACGATGGCATTCTCATCCGGGATATCCAGGGACTTAAGCGCGAACTGGCGCGTATGCGCAGGGTGATCTGGCCGGTGCGGGATTCTATCAGTTCCCTAGCTCGCACCGATTCAATCCAGATGCAGATATCCCTGTCGCCGTACCTACGGGACCTCTACGAAAACTCCATACAGGCTATCGAAGCGCTGGAATCCTACAGGGAGCATACCTCGTCCATCATCGAGCTGCACCTCACCGAGATAAACACCAATATGTCCAGGGTGATGAAGGTTCTCACCATACTCTCGGCTATTTTTATCCCCATAACCTTCATCGCCGGCGTCTACGGCATGAATTTCCATCTTATGCCCGAACTGGCGCAGCCCTGGGGCTATCCTGCAGCTTTGGGATTGATGGGGATTGTGGTAATCGGTGAGCTTATTTATTTTAAGATAAGGAAATGGATTTAGCCTGTCGATCCTGAAGATCATGTTATCGTGTCGAAGTTTTTGGCAAAAATCGAAACTACAGCTCTGAACAAGATATGAGATGAAAACTCAGAGTGAGCCTGAGCGGTGAAAAAATTAAAACGCCCCCGGCGGAGAGATTTTCGAAGAACCGGGGGCTCTAATCAGTTTTGCCTAACGCTGAACTCTTCCCGAGGCGTCGCCTCCCATCAATTTTTGTGCTTCTCCCGGCTCGATGAGGGCGAAGTCGCCGGAAATAGTATGCTTGAGGCAGGAAAGTGCCACCGCATGCTCCAGGGCTTTTTGTGCGTCGTCTTTAAAGTTTATAAGGCCGTAGATGAGGCCGGCGGAGAAGGAATCGCCGGCGCCTACCCTGTCTACTATATCGGTGATGGAATATTTCCTCGAGACAAGGGCAGCCTTGCGGCTCACCAGCATGCCCGACCAATCGTTGTGATCGGCCGAGCGGCTTTCCCGCAGGGTTACGGCGGCATACTCTGCCTTGGGGTACCTGGCTAACGCACGTTCGCACATCGCGGCGTATTCCCTTGAATCTATACTTCCGTCCGCGGCGATCTTGGGTCCCTCAAGGCCAAGGGACTTCTGGTAATCCTCCTCGTTGCCAATCAGCACCTGGGCGTAGGAGGCAATTTCGCCCATAACGTCCTGGGCCTTAGCACCGTAGTTCCAGAGCTTTGCCCGGAAATTAAGGTCGAAAGAAACCGTCAGCCCCGCCTTGTCGGCGGCCTTTACCGCAGCGATGGACGCGTCGGCGGCCTTGCGCGATATCGCCGGTGTTATGCCTGAGATATGGAACCACTCAGCCCCTTCAAACGCCTTTTCCCAATCAATGTCGCCGGGCTCAATTTCCGCGATGGCCGATCCCGCCCTGTCGTAGATAACGTTAGACGGCCGCTGGTTGGATCCGTTTTCGAAAAAATAGATCCCCATGCGCCCTTTTTTCATGGCTATGTGGGAAACATCCACCCCGTGATAGCGAAGCTCCCTAATGCATTCCCTGCCTATTTGATTTTCCGGAAGGACGGTGAGGAAGGCTGCGCTCTGGCCTAATCGTGCGAGGGCTACGGCTAGATTGCCCTCGGAACCACCAAAAGTAGCTTCCATGAGAGGCGACTGAAAAAGCCTTTCGAGCCCCGGCGACTTGAGCCGGAGCATAACTTCTCCAAAACTTACAACCTTCATTGCACTTCCACCTTAAGCACTATTTTATGTATCGGCTCGGGCTTGCCGTCCTTGGCGATACTGGGACGATGGGCGTCTTCGGGAAAGAAAACGAGGGCATCCCCCGCGGAGCATACAACGCTGCAGCATACACCGGCAACGGGGCTGGCGTAAAATTCCACATCGGGCTTGTAGGGTTCGCTCACGGTGAGAAGCTCAGGTTTCATGGCTTCCATCACTTCGGTGCCTGAAACAACCATTTGAATATCAATATATTTTTTATGGGTTTCAAAACGACATTTATCGATAGGTTTGGAATCGTAGCGTTGCACGATCGCGTATAAGGATGTACCGTCTATTTCCATCTTGCCATCTGGCAGCTTCTCCCATCCGCCAGCCTGGATCCAGTCTATGGCTTTGTCCATGAAGCTGCTCAAGCCCTTGTACCTGCCTATATTCTTTACGTTGGTCGCTATCATATTATCCCCTTTTTACGCCTTATTCTGGGCGTAAACAAAAAATCATCTTGCTAACCAGCCGCCGTCCACGGCGACTATATAGCCATTCACGTAATCGCTAGCGTCCGAAGCCAGGAAAACCGCCGCTCCCTGCACATCCTCGGGTGTTCCCCAGCGTCCGGCGGGTATCCGGTCCAGAATAGCCTCGCTGCGCTGGGCGTCGGCGCGCAGAGCAGCCGTGTTGTTTGTGGCCATGTAGCCAGGGGCAATCGCGTTGGCATTGATGCCATATTTAGCCCACTCGCAGGCCATAAGCCGGGTAAGGCCAGCCACCGCGCTCTTGGAAGCCGTATAGGAGGGAATCCTAATTCCCCCTTGGAAAGAAAGCATTGAGGCGATGCTGATGATCTTCCCGCCGGATTTCTGGGCAATGAACTGTCGCGCCGCCGCCTGGCTAAAGAAAAACACAGTTTTGGCGTTGATGTTCATCACGTCGTCCCAATTTTTCTCGGAAAAATCGATGGCATCCTCCCGGCGGATTATGCCTGCGTTGTTGACCAGGATGTCCAGACGCCCGAAACGGGCTAGAATCTTTTCGATGATGCCCGGTATGGGCGCTATGGACATGAGATCCGCTACCACTTCCAGAAATTTCCCGCCCATCCCTTCGATAGCGCGTTTAGTATCCGGTGAGGGCACATAATCAACGCCCACCACGGCGGCTCCCGCTTCGGCCAAGCCCTGGCTGATGCCTTGTCCTAAGCCGGTGGAGCTCCCCGTCACGATGGCTACCTTGCCGTCCAGCCTGAATTTATCCAGTATCATGTAAAACCTCCTCGGTATAGTATCCAATTATTTGAGAGCGCTCATTGGGACGTTGTCCATATCGGTAAAGGTCTGGTTCTCTCCAGCCATGCCCCAGATGAAGGTATACGAACCTGTTCCAACCCCCGAGTGGATGGACCAGGAAGGGCTGATCACCGCTTCCTCGTTGCGCACCACTAAATGCCTTGTTTCGTCGGGCTTACCTAGAAAATGGAAAACCACTCTGTCTTGGGGCATGTCGAAGTAAAGATAGACTTCCATGCGCCGCTCGTGGGTATGGACCGGCATGGTGTTCCACACCGAGCCTTGGGAAAAGATTGTCATGCCCATTACCAGCTGACAGGTTTCTAGAACCGCGGGGTGGATAAATTGATTGATCACTCGCTTGTTGCTCTCGGCATCGCTGCCCAGCTCCACCCGCTTGGCCTGGTCGAGGGTGACAAGCCTTGTGGTGCAAGCCCTGTGGGCTGGCGCGCTGTTGAAGTAGAACTTAGCCGGATTGGACGGATCGTCGTTCATAAAGGACACTTCCTTGGAACCCATGGAAATGTAAAACCCGTCCCGGGGTCCGACGGCGAACTTTTTGCCGTCCACGCTGATCGACCCGGGGCTGCCGATATTGATAATCCCCATCTCCCTGCGCTGGAAAAAGTAGTCGGTGCCCAGCTCCTTCGTCGCGGCCAGGGTAAGGGTTTCCCCTGCGGGAGTCGCTCCACCAGTGATCATCCTATCCACATGGCTGTAGGTCATGGTGATTTGGCCGGGAACAAAGATTTGTTTAACCAAAAAGTGCCGCCGCAGACCTTCTGTGTCGAGGGTCTTCGCGTATTCGGAATTGACGTTTTCCCTGATATCCATGTACGAACTCCTTATTACATCGGGCTAGCCAAAGAGACCGGGAAGCCAGAGGCTTGCCGCGGGCACAAAGGTAACCACGATTAGTACTATAACATTGCAGATAATAAACGGCAGAGCTGCCTTGAAAACTTCAATGACTGAAAGTCCACAGATTTTATTGGCCACATTGAGGCACATGCCCACGGGAGGAGTTACGAGTCCTATGGCTAACCCGACAATCAGCACTGCGCCGAATTGCAACTCGTGCATGCCAAACTGCTTCATCACTGGCAATAAAATCGGCACCAGTAGAAGGATGCAAGGTGTTACATCCAGGAAGGTGCCCACGAATAGAATTAGCACATCCAAAAAGATAAAGACCACCAGGGGAGAAATACCCGATTCAAGCAGGAATCGGGCGATCATGTTGGGAACCTGTTCGACAGCCAGTATCCAGGTGAAAATCATGGTAAAGCCCCCGATGATCATGATAGTGCTGGACATCATGGCTGTTTTTTTGAGTGCCTTCAGGAGATCTTTGGTTTTCAGTTCCTTATAAACGAAGAAACCCAGTATGAGAGCGTAGAGGACTGCGATAGCCGCCGATTCACTGGCGGTGGCGATGCCCAGGGAAACCGATAGCACGATAAACACAGGCATGAGCACAGCCAATAAACCATCCTTCGCGGTTTTATAAACCTCCAGTCCGCTCATACGTTCATACTTGGGGTGCCAGCCGTTTTTTCTTGAAATCCCATAGGTAAGGCTGAGTTGTGTCAACCCAATTAGGATTCCCGGAATAAGTCCTGCCAAAAAGAGCTTGCCCACTGAAGCGCCTGAGATCATTGCATACATAAGCATGGGAATGCTTGGAGGAATTATCATGCCCATCGTTGAGGATGCGACGGTGACTCCAGTGGCAAAGCTTAAGGGGTAGCCTGCCTTGACCATGCTGGGAATTTCGATGCTCCCCAGGGCGGATGTATCAGCTACAGAGCTGCCTGAGATTCCGCCGAATATCATGGATGCGATGACATTCACCTCGCCGAGCCCTCCGCGGATCGGTCTTACTAAAAGGGTGGAAAAATCCATAAGCCGCTTGGTAAGGCCGCTTCTGTTCATTAATTCTCCAGCTAGCATGAAGAGGGGCATGGCGATGATAATGAAATTATTAGTGCCGGACCACACGCGCTGAGGCACCGTCAGAAGAAACACAGGATCCCTTAGCAGCATATAGACGATTCCCGCTCCGCCCAGGGAGTAGGCGATAGGCACGCCAATCACGAGCAAGCCCCCAAGGACCGCGAACATAACCGCAAGGTTCATGGGTTGCCTCCTCCCAGCTGATTTTGTACAGGATCGTATTCGACATACTCAGATTTTGTCGCCGGAGGGCGTAGTGGAATAAATTGACCAAGTATATCCGCGATAGAATAGAAAATCGCGATCGCGAAAGAAAATGGAACGAATAAATAGAATGTGCCGTTAGGGATGCCTGTGGCGGGCGAAGGCACACTTCCAACCCGCTGGATCCATTCCAGGCTCTTGATAAAAACGACTACCGCAACCACTATAACAGCGCACATCGCGATTGTATTCATCGCGATTTTAAGTTTAGGGCTGCTCTTTTCGAAAAAATTGATGGTGATATGCTCTTTTTCCCGTATTCCCAAAGCCGCCCCAAAAAAAGATGTAGCAATGAAAACCACGGTGAGGAGCTCCTCGGACCATGCGAAGGCTATGTTGAAGACATATCTGAGAAGCACCGATACCATCACACCGGAAGCCATGACGCCTACGAGAATGGTCAAAAAAATGGCCAGGATTCTGTCCATGACGGCCAGCACAGGGTTGAGTACCCGTGCGAAGGCAGTTTCCTTCATCTATACCCACCTTTTGCTCGCTGCGCTTGTGCTAAAAAGCGGCGCCCGCCTTAGAAACCGCGACGCCGCTCGGCTTTGCACTACGAACTGCACTTTGCTGTGAACTACACTTTGCTTATTTACCGGCGATGATCTTCCTCATCGCATCCAAATCGGCGTTGGTGAACAAGCCCTTGCCGACGAAGAAATCGTAAACTGGCTGGCAGGCAGTGATAAACTGCTGGCGCTCAGCCGTCGTGGGCTGATAGACCGTCACGCCGCCGTCGACGATCATTTTGTAATAGTAATCGTTCAAATCCCTTCTGAGCTCGTTCTGCTTGTCGATATAGATCCAAGCCGCGTCTTGCAGGATTTTCTGGAGATCCGCAGGCAGGGAGTTGAACCACTTAAGGTTGACATCGAAGGGTTCGGGGTGGAACTGGTAGTCGATGAGGGTCATGTATTTCTGGACCTCAAAGAACTTCATGTCGCCGATGTTGGCCAGGGGGTTCTCCTGTCCGTCGGCCACGCCAGTTTTAAGCGCCATGTAGGTTTCACCGTAGGGAATGGATACAGGATTTCCGCCCAAGGCCTGGACGCATTTGATGATCGATTCGATGGGGGGCGTGCGGATCTTGAGCCCCTTCATGTCCGCCGGGGACTTGATAGGTCGCATGTTGTTGGTGAAATGCCTGGATCCGCCATCGCCAAAGGCGAGCATCTTGATGCTGTACTTTTCCGCGTCCTTCATGATCATAGCCCCGATATCGCTGCGGGCTATTTTCATCAGGTCGGCCTGGGTGGGGAAGAAGAAGGGCATGAGAATAAGATTGAGCTTGGGAGTCTGGGCGTCGAAAACACCACCGACAAAAGCTTCCTGGGTGCCCATCTTCATGGACTCGATCATCTCCGCCTCATTGCCGAGCTGGGCTCCAGGGTATATCTCCAGGACCAGCCTGCCACCGGACTGCTTTTCCATGTAGTCCTTGGCCACTAGAAGCGCCTTGTGCCGGGTTGACTCAGTGGACGATGCGTGCCCGAGCTTCATCTTGTACACCTTGGAACTCTAGGCGAAACCGAGACTCGCTGCGACGAGAATAACCAGTGCGAGGGCGATCAGTTTCTTCATACTGCTCTCCTTTTTTCCTAGGGCTATAGCTATAGCCTTTCCAGGATATTCCACTATGTGGAAATAGATTCCAGCAACAGCGGCCTTAAAAAGCAGCTCGAGGCTGCTGTTCTACTATATGAAATCTTATTCCATATTCTAGCTTGTATTTTTTTCCTGTCAAGTATAAACTAGTTAATGAAGTGAAATTTGATATCGAATCCAGGAGTCTATCATGGAAGTTCGTGTCCAGTCCCTCGACAGGACTTTTTGTATTCTTAGAACGCTTGCCCATGAGCCTTTAGGGTTATCGCTAGCTGAGATAGCACAGGTAGCCGAACTTCCTCGCAGCACGGCTTTCCGGCTTTTGGCAGTCCTAATACAACACGAATATGTGCGCAAGAATTCCCAGACAAACTTGTACAGACTGGGACCGGCTTTTATCGAGATGAGCAGCCACTACCTCAACAGCCTGGAACTCAAGACCGAATCAGCCCCCTATATGCGCGAACTGGGCGAGAATTTTGGCACTATTGTTTTCTTAGCCCGAAGACAGGGTGATATGATGGTCTATATCGATAAGGAAGATAAATTTACCTCCTTGAGAAAATATTCGATTATTGGCCAGCAAAAGCCTCTGTACTGTACTTCACTAGGAAAGGCCCTTCTCTTAGGCCTTGAAGACGCAGAAATCCGCACACTCTTGGCAGGGAATACCTTCGAGCATTTTGGACCCAATACCCACGGCGATATTGAGTCGCTGTTGGAGGATTTAGCCGCTTGTAAAAAGCGCGGTTGGACAAGGGACAACGAAGAAGCCGAGCCAGGGGTTAACTGTGTAGCAGCGCCCATCCGGGATTACCGCGGCGATGTTATATCGGCCATAAGCACTTCTTGGATATTGGAGAGCAGACCGGAGCTGGAGCCCGAAAAAGTGGCTTCCCGGGTGGTCAAAGCTGCCCAGGAGATTTCCCGCTGCATGGGCTGGACCGGCGCCGAGACCTGAGCAGTTATCGATTTTCCGCCTTGTAGCCGACAACTGAAAACAAACCGAAAAGCGATCGACGATTCTTCTTGCATTAATTTCCATCCCATTGCAGAATAGAGCCTCAAACCAACAATAAAGAGTCGGAGGAAATTGATGACCGAAGTTGAACTGTGGTCCAGGGAGACGAGGGCGCAGCGGGCTTGTGCCGCCCTGATCAAGAACGGATTTGACGCTGTCTATGTCAACACCGCGCAAGAAGCAACCGAGCTTGTGATGCAATTTATCAAACCGGGCATGAAACTCGGTTTCGGCGGTTCCATGACAATTAAAACCCTGGGAATTCAGGACAAGGCTTCTCAGGTAGGGGCGCAGGTCTTGGACCACAACAAGCCCGGCCTGGGGGCAGATGAAAAATTGGACATACTTCGCGCCCAGCTTACCTGTGATGTTTTCATCTGCAGTGCCAACGCGGTAACAATGAAGGGAGAAATGCTAAACATAGACGGTAACGGCAACCGTGTGGCAGCCCTTACTTTCGGTCCCAAAAAGAATGTGGTGGTTGCCGGCACCAATAAGATTGTGGCAGATGTGGGCGCAGCCTGGGAACGCATGGAAGCCTATGCTTCACCCATGAACAACAAACGCCTGGCCAAGAACAATCCCTGCGTCAAGGCAGGTCACTGCATGGATTGCCAGAACCCCACGCGTATTTGCCGGGTTTACCAAATCCTGAAGCGGAAACCTTCTCTTTCAGATTATACTGTAATTCTGGTGGGTGAAGACTTAGGATATTAGATGTATTAAAGGCAGTTCTGGAGTCCTCTGGGCTTAGAACTGCCTATCCCGGTCAGGCTTGAGGGCTCGATCCGTCGCTTCCCGATTCCAAAGAAGGAGCGTAGCGGAAACGCTCCTCGCGCAGGGTTTTTCCCAGTTGATCCTTAAATTCCATCACTATATCGGTCTGGGTTATATCAATGTTCAGATGTCCGAAGGTAGCCACAGCCATCCACTTTGATGCAGGCGATATATAAGCCGGTACTGGATCGCTCTTACCGCCCATGGCGCCTATTACCGCATACCGTACACCATTGCTCTCGAGAGACTCCATGTAATGATTGTGGCCTGACACCACCAAATCAACGCCGTAACGCTCAAAAAGAGGAGTAAGCGCCGGAATGTTTTGATAATGATCGTACCAGGGCTTATCCAGATCCGGATCGTCGTAGCCCGAGGCGTAGAAGAAGCTGTGGGAAAAGGCGATTATAGGCTTGAGTGGGTCGGCGGTTCTCAAAACTTCTTCCAGCCAAGTCCGTTGTTTTCTGTCGAAGTTTTCCGTGCCCCAGGGCAAGTTCAATACCACAAGCGTTGCTCCTTGGGTCTCTATGGAGTAGTAATAGGGTGAGCCGGAGTCGCTAGAAAATTCTTCAGGAAAGAATGCCTTTTTATAGAGCAGTTGACCGCCAAAGAGAGCATCGTGATTGCCCATTAAAAGACGAAGGGGAATATTGGGCACAATAGTTTCGAAATCCGCGATGGCAGTGTTCCACTGAGAAACTGACGAGCCTGTTTCAACAATATCGCCAAGAATAAAGAACGCATCGGGTCTTTGCTCGGCCACGCTGGCGAGTATGTTTGTCCTGGCGTTGGAATCGGTTTTTTCTGCTCCCCAATGGGGATCTGAAGAAACGCTGAGACGTAGGAGCAACCCTTCGGTATCCTGTGTGACCATGAAGCCCTTGGAAGGATCAATGAGCTGGAGATTGGGCGCTCTGAGGGTTCCGATTCTGGGTGTAGCTATGAGAAAGGCTAAAATGCCGATCGAGGTCAGACCCACTAAAAACGAAGCAACCAAGGAAAAACCCCGGAGTAGCTTTGATGGGATCCTAGCCTTGAACTTTTCCAGTGGAAGCGAAAGCGCCAGCAGCCCTAGGGGTAGTAGCCCCATGAGAATAAGAATTCTGAACAGCCATGTTTTGTCCCAAAGGTAAAGCCCCCGGGCGCCTTGAAGAGAGTAATGATAGATATTCATGGCCGCACACAAAACCAAGGCTAATAGAGCCCAGACAAGAGCACGTCGTCTAGCCCAAGCTAAACCGTTTCCGTTACGAAAAATTGCCATACTATATACAATAACTCATCCTGGAGAAAAATAAAAGTTTTCCCTAGGGTTTGCCTAAA
This sequence comes from Spirochaetaceae bacterium UBA6076, assembly GCA_002428725.1. GTDB lineage: Bacteria > Spirochaetota > Spirochaetia > Treponematales > Rectinemataceae > UBA2256. Next base: position 59,091 of record DIXQ01000027.1, read on the forward strand.
ACCGGCAAATCGGAATACCTGCCGGAATTATTCCAGAATGTCATACCCTGATTGGCGCCTTCATGAACCCCTTTGATCTCCAGTTCCACGTAACGGGGACCATAATAGCTCCTATCGTAGCTTACATCGAGATAAAAAGCTTGCACATAAGGACGGACAAGTATCCGCCCGCGGGAGAGCGCCAGGTTTCGAAGGCTGCCGATTTTGTAGATTCGGTAAGGCCTGAGCTCCTCAGGAGCCTGGGCCATAAAATTCTGCTCGAAATGTGAGGGATAGAACATGGGGCAGACCACATCTACGTACCAGGCAAGCATTTCCACATCCTGTCCTGTTCTAGTACCCGATCTGTACCAGCCGTTGGCGCCGTATATATCTACGCTGATAGGAGCGGCAATACTCGTCCGGGCGAAGCGTAGAAAGGATTCCAGCGCCGAGTCTGGGCTCATGCCTATTTTTTGAGCAGGATACCGTGCGTTTGCGAGATTTTCGCCATCCGTGGGAAAGCGGATATAATCGAACTGAACTTCATCAAAACCACGCTGCAGAACTTCCTTGGCGATTTCGACATTGTAGCGCCAGACATCGGATGAGTAGGGATCGACCCAATATTCGCCGATGAGCTGTCCGTCTTTCTTAGTTCCGCGCCAGCCAGAGCCAGTGACGGCGTCACGCACCGCGAGCTTCCCATTATTGGCTTTGTAAAGGCTTTCATCTTTGAATACGACAATACGAGCAATGAGATATAAACCGTTCGTCTTCGCTTGGCTCGCGAATTCCTCTATGTCCAGCCTATCTCCCACTACTCCTAGCTCTTTCAAAACAGCCGATTGGGGGGAAAATCTGAGTCTGCCGTAATCGTCCTTCATGTCGACGACGATGCTGTTGAGGCCTTTTTCTTTTATAAGCGCTATATACTTATCTCTGCTAGAGCTATTAGTAACGAAGCCTGTTTGGAGATAGAGCCCTTCTTTTTTATCCGCTAGCCTCCGCCGCTCCTTGGCAGCCTGGGAATCCTGTAACCTTGCTCGTGCTGTATCGGAAAGACCTGCAACCTCGGCCGAGAGGCTAGGCATGTCAGCATAAAAGCGCCAAAGCTCGCTAAGGCTGCTAGGGATCGCTCCAGTCTTGGCCAAAGCCGATTCCAGGTCGGGTAGCAGGGCGATGCAGCTCGGTTTTTCTCCGCTGAATGCTTCCAAGAGGCCACCGGCTTTGATGAGTATCTGGGACAAGTCTCCATCCACAACCGGCTCGGCTATAGGATTAGAGACAGGGTTTTCTGTAGAAATCTTGGTGCTGGGATAGAGCGTCGTGTTTGAAGCTGGTCGCGGATTCAGGTAAAAGCGCATCGGAAAGGAGCCAACTAGCGCTAACAGACCCTCGTTACCCACAGCGCCCAGTGATTCGATACTGCTAAAATCCTTGCCGTCGCTCCATCGTTCGACAAACTTATTGGAGCGATGGTCCCACTCATATAGTCTGCCAAGAAAACTCAAAGCAGCGTAGAAGTTCCACACACCGGCGGACGCGCTTCCTTGCTGACCGAGGCTTGATAGAGGAACTGTGTACATGTTGGGGAGGAGGGCGAAGGCCGAAACTTCCTCACCGTTTGCTCCAGCCGCCTTGGGCAGCCCTGCAGCGACGTCTATCCAGCCCTGGTCGGCGAGGGGATCATTTACAAATAGGCCTTTGATTGAGTGAGATATCCAGACTACATGGGTTTTTACGCCTGGCCAGGGTCCAAAACTGACAGCCTTGGTGCCGGGTACGGCTGAGGGCGCTCCAAGGGCTCTCCACTGCAGTCCACCGTCTTCGCTGTACCAAACCCCAGTATTGGTGCATAGAACGAGTCTTCCTTCTCTTGCTGGATCAATGGCCAGGGATTTTATTGTTTCGATTTCCTGGATTAGCTCAAAGTTTTCGTTTTTAAAAACCAAGATGGATTTTCGGGGCAAGCCGATTGAACGATTTTCAAAATTAGTAAGGTCTTGGCTAAAAACCACTCCCTGGGAGCCGAGAAAATACCAACCTTCCCGGGCTGGGATAATTGAGCGTACAGAACCGTCGTTCCAGAGTGGGGCTACCTTTCCCGATTCCTGGTCGATACCCAGCCGGTACAGGCCACTTGCCGCGCCAACCAGGTATTCCTTCAATGTAGCCTGGGCAAAGATCGTGCTGCTACCAAGCATGAGCGAGACAATAATAAAAATAAAACCGGTGCGTCGGTGGAACTGGTGATGCATGTCGCTTATGATAGACATTTATGAGTTCTTTGTGAACCTTTGCGGCACAGTCATTTTTAGCAGGAAGACTGTTAACTTTTTCATTGTGCGTTTGAGCTGATATACATTCTTAAATTGTTCGCGCGGGCAGACTCTTTTTGGCTGTCGGCTCGAGCCCCGTAATCCCCGCGAAATCCTCGTAATCCTGTAAATTCTTCTTGTCCGCCTAAGGAATAGGGAATATACTTTTCTAGACATGATCAAAGAATTTTTATCTCTATAAGGAGGTCGTATGAAGAAAAGACTCGCAGGATTCGCGGTCGCGATTCTCGCCCTTTTGGTTGTAGCCTGCACTACAACCGCGCCCGTGGCTTTCAAGGCGCCAGAGCCTCTGGCCCAGGAAGTGAGTATCACCATCATGCACACCAACGATATTCACGCCCGCATTGTTGAGAGCAAGACCGAGCTTGGCTTTTCGAGAATGGCTACCGCGTTTAAGGAACAAAAGGCCAAGAATCCGAACACGATTCTTATCGATGCCGGAGATACCTTCCACGGACTTCCCATAGCGAACATCGACAAGGGCGCCATAGTCGTGGCGGTGATGAATGACATGGGCTATTCCTACATGACCGTGGGCAACCATGACTTCAACTATGGCATGGACAGGCTTCTCGAGCTTGAGAAAGAGGCAAAGTTCAAATTTTTAGTGGCCAATGTCTACAAAGATGGCAAGCGGGTATTTACCCCCTACGTCATTCAGGAGATTCAGGGAGTCCGTGTCGCCTTTTTCGGCCTCACTACTCCCGAGACAGCCTACAAGGCTGATCCCAAGCTCGTGGCGGGGATTACTTTTGTCGATCCTATTGTCGAAGGCAGGGCAATAGCCAATGAACTAGCGGGTAAATACGATGTTCTTGTGCTGATCTCACACATTGGTACCGACAAATCCTCGGACCCCACTTCCATCAAGGTAGCCCAGGCAATTCCAGAGCTGGATGTGATTTTGGACGGACACAGTCATACTTCCCTTGAAAACCTGGTTAAGGAAAACCAGACCCCCGTCCTCATCGCCAGCACCGGCTCCTATGGTGTAGGCCTTGGCGTTGTTGACCTGGTGGTGGGCACCAATAGGGCTGTAAAGTCTAAGAGCGCCAGGACAATCACTGTGGCCAATTCTCCTAACCTTAAGGGAGATACCGAAATAGCTGCTCGCCTTGCGGCGCTGACTAAAACCCAGGATGCTGTTCTTTCCCAGAAGGTTGCTTCCACCGCCATCGCTTTGGAAGGAAAGCGTGAAATTGTTCGTACTCAGCAATCCAACCTTGGCACCCTCATTGCGAATGGAATGCTCTTTGTCTCCGGCGCTGATATCGCACTTATGAACGGCGGCGGCATCAGGGATTCCATTCCCGCGGGCGATATAACACTCAAGCAGGTTTATACAATAATGCCCTTCGGCAACTATATACAGACAGGCAAATTCAAGGGCTCGGAACTGGATGCGATCCTGGAGAACGGCGTAGGCAAGCTTCCCGCTCCCGACGGCAGGTTCCCCCACTTGGCTGGATGGACCTACAGCTTAGACATCAGCAAGCCTGCCGGCGATAGGGTTTCCAACATCATGGTAGGTGGGCAGCCCGTGGACCCCAACAAGGAATACACTCTGGCTACCCTCAATTTCCTCTTTAACGGCGGAGACGACTACCGCATGTTGGTCGGCAAAAACTCAACCGACTTCCCCTCGGATGCCGAAGTTTTCCAGAAGCACCTACAGGCTATAGGTACCGTGACCAACGACAACCTGGTGCTCAAGAAGTAAACGACAGGGCGCTGCGGCCTTCTTTTATAGGCTGCGGAGGACTTAAAGCAAGGGCGGCCTTTATCGGCTGCGCTGGATGAAACTGAGGGCGGCCTTTATCGGCCGCCCTTTTTTAGGTATCTTCATGACATGAAAGCTTTGGGCATTTTTGCCGGTTTTATCGCCGCGTATCTTATAGGCTCCTTTCCAACGGGCATAATAGTAGGAAAGCTTTTTTTTGGGACCGATCCCCGTAAAGGGGGCTTTAGCCGCCTATTTGTGTTCGCTGTCAGGAGCGCAGGCGGCTGATTATATAAATCTGGACATCCAGACAACTAGATTGTTGTTGAAAATTACCGGATCGTTCTTGGCTGTTCTAGGCCATGTGTATCCTGTTTTTGCGGGCTTTAAGGGTGGAAAAGGGGTTGCGACCGGCGCGGGTGCTGTAATTCTCATTGCTCCTGGCGCGGCGCTTTTTTCCGTCCTGGGTTTTCTTCTGGTTCTAGGGTTTACAGGCATTGTCTCGGCCAGTTCCATGGCTGCGGCGGTTATACTACCGATAGCTGTAGCCTTGGGCGCCGTAGGGCGGCCGGTTTCGGAATTACTCTTGGGCTTTAGCATTCTTCTGGCTCTTTTCGTCCTCTACACGCACAGGGCAAATATAAAAAGGATCGCCATGGGAGAGGAAAAAGCCTTTGAAAAACTGCGATTTCTTCGGCGGCGTAATAAAGCGTAATAAATAAGGAGTCTGAGTAAATAATGCAGCCATCCCCTCCCAAATGCTATTTGACATAAATTGTAATATTGTTTAACCTCGCCCTGTCCCAGGCCGAAGAAGTCCTTTATATCGGCCTCTCCTCTGCCCTATCCGGCACTTTCCAAGCGGGAGAGGTCGCGGCAAAGGAGTACAAGGGCAAAGTTCGCTGCTTCGATTCACGCAGCATAACTGCGGGGCAAGGCATCTTGGTAGAAGCGGCTTTGAGATTGGCCGAATCGGGGCTAAAAGCGGAAGAAATCCAAAAAATTCTTGAAAAACGGCGCGCCGCTCTCGAACTCTTTGTCGCCATCAAGGATTTGCGCAGTCTCATCCGCTCGGGGCGGCTCAAGGGTGTTAAAAGCATCATTTTAAGAAAGTTCGGTTTAAGGCCGATTTTAGGCACCGATGGCGCCGGCAAGGCAAAAAACCGTGGTGTCTATATGGGCAGAAAAAACGCCAGCGCAGCGCTCTTCGCTTTGATTAAAAAGATGATTAAAAGCGGGCAGGTCAAGAGCCTTCAAATTGTCCACGTCGACGCTCGCCGGGGGGCTGAGGCTTTGGCCGTGCAATGCCGCGCCGAAGCTGGTGACCGCTTGAGCATTCAAGTGGCTGACATGGGACCGTTGCTTGCGTCGATAGGTTGGTTGGGTGCTTTAGGCGTGGCGGTGCTGCGCCGCGGCTGAACAAAGGGTGCCGCTATAAAGTTGGGGCGGTGGGCGGCTTCAGCCGCCCACCGCCCCGATTGCCGCTCTAGCATCGTGCGCTAAAACTGTCGCTTTTACGCCGAGTGCCTAAATTGCAGTTTTAGCGTCGAGTGCCCGGCGGCTCCCTTAGTGTCCCGCTGCCGATTTTCTCCATCGCTCCAACATCCGCAAGGCCCTGTCGGCGGTCCTAAATACCACGATCCCATGCCGTTCCAGAATACGCACCAAGGGATCGTAAAGCGCCCCGGTATCCACCACAGCCACAAATGGTTTTTGGGTTTCCGAGAGCAGCGAACCATAGCGGTTGGCAATAGAATCGGGCAACCGCACGTCTTCTTTATGACGAGCTGGTTCGGCTGCCAGGGAGTTCATTCTGGAGGTGAAGGGCACGATGCCCACGATTCCCAAGTCTGTGTTCTCGTCCGCCACTATCGCCCTAAAGGAACGATCGTAGGCATCATCAGAGCCCATGGGCGTAATGTCCAGAGGATTGTGGAGATCGACTATGTCCGAAATACCCGCATCCTCCAGAACCTTAGCGAGGATGACGTTTGTGCTCTCACTGAATCTGGCCAGCTCCATGCCGCTTAAATTGTCGGCAAACGCTACACATTCGAATCCTGCGTTGGACAATGCGCCCAGCCTGTTTCCCTTTGCCTTCCGGCCTTCCAGCAGGGTAAAAGTTCTCACTGCGTCATCGAATTCGTCCAGGCTGTCGCAGACGATAGCCCCGATGTTTTCGAAAAGGGCTTTTGTTACAGCATAATCGCCGGCGATGCTCGCCGTATGGCTGGCTGCGGCGCCAGCCCCGGCGCTGGTTCGCCCGGCGCGATACAGAATCAAGCTTCTTCCCGAATTGACGATTTCCCTGGCGGCATTAAATGTTTTTAGGCCATCCAAGGCTTTGAAGCCTTCCACATAGACGGCAAAAACGCGGATTTCCTTATCCTTTTCTAAATATTCCAGGTAATCGCCTATGGTTAAATCCATTTGATTGCCCAGGGTAAGAAGATATTTTGGGTTGATATCGGGGTGTTTTGAAATTCTGGTGATGCCGAAGGCTCCCGACTGGGATATGAGCGCCAGTGGGGCGAGCCTGCCCTTAGGCATTGGAAGTTTTTCTTCTGGGATAAAGAGGGTGTTGTACTTGCCTGGGACTGAGCGGATGCCCAAACAGTTCCCACCGTTTATAAGGGGTCCCCTGCCCTGAGCCCTCGCGTCCAGCAAAGCTTTTTTCATTCTATCGACTATCGCATGGGAGCCGGATTTTTCTTCGAGTCCACCGGGTATGAGAATCACCGACCATGCCTTGTCCAGTTCTGCTATCTGGGCAAGTGTTTCCGGCGTTCTCGAAGCCGAGATAACCAGAATAAAAAGATCGACCTTTTCCGGTAGGCTTGCCACATCGGGAACACAGCGGCAACCGTCGATCTGCTCGGCGCCCGGTTTTATCACATAGATCGCGGATGCGTCGAATCCATTTTCTAGAAGATTTCGAAGTATGATACGGCCGTTGTTGATCCATTTTTCCGAAACGCCGATGATGGCGGCGCTGCGCGGTTTTAATATTTTATCAATGTTCACCACAGGTCGCTTGGCCTGCGCAGCGTTGTGCGGCACCATTCTATCACGATAGGTTATGCCAACCGAAGAAAAATTTTTAAGTTTTACAAGGCAGTCCAGAGCAACCATCGAGGCTGTATTACCCGCTTTAACGGTGACACTAACATCCTTTAGTGGAGCCTTGGTGTGCAAGGAGTCATCGCCTGTATTTTTTCGAACCACCATGGGGTTTACTTCGAATTCCGAGATACCGCAGGATGCCAGGGCTTTTGCTGCCGATAGAAACGTCATAATCGCATCAACAAGAGTTTCGATGTCTATTGTAGCTTTTGTGTTGCGCAATCCAGCGCTTAAAAGGCCTGCTACAAGGTTGCGCGACAGCAACGATTTTACGAAGTCCCTGGTAGCGACAAAAGGAGAAATGGTTATGGAGCTCTCTTCTTGCTTTAGTTTCGATGCGAGAAATTCGGTGAAAATTCCACCTGGGCCAAAGCTCACCAAGGGGCCAAAGTCTGGGGCAAAGCGATAGCCGAATAAAATTTCATGGCCAAGTTTTGGCTCAAACTGAACGAATTCGTTGATCGTATAACCATCTACCTTAAATGAAGAGAAACGGCGCTCCATATCCTTGAGCGTCTCAACTATAGATTCTCGATTGTTCGGGAGTATCGCTACTCCTCCCATTTCAGTTTTATGAAGGATTTCGGGACTTATGACCTTGACTACAAGCTTTTCGCCCCAATCGCGTAGTGATTCGCGTTGTGCGATATTATCTGAATCGTCAGAATCAAAAATCGACGAAAACTCTGTCGATGATTTTAAAAATAGTTTTCGGGGAATTGCGACGCCCATAGCTTCCAACATCGCCATGCCTTCGGTTTCGGTCAACGCATCACGTTTTTGGGCGATCGCAGGGGCGATGATATGTTTAAAACGCTCCGCTAGATTCGCTTCTTCCTGGCTCAGAGAAAAATCAAGCGCCATATTTGTTCCGTCCTTCGTCAAAGGCTTTTAAATTTGCCATAACCATTGCCTCGCCCTTGGCGGAAAAATATAGCTCAATCTGTTTTCGCAAAGAATCAGCTTTGAGCGGCAAAAGATCGGCGGCCGCGCCTAAAAGGCATATGTTAGCTGCCTTAACGTTACCTGCTTGCCGCGCTATGGTTTCTGCATCGAGAATCCGATAGTTTGGAAGGTTTTTTATTTCAGCTACAACTTCGGCCGTGTCGGGGTAGGCTGAAAAATTACGTATAGGTGTCAGGGAACTAACCACCATGCCTCTGGATGCCGAAAGCCAGGGAAGGTAGCGCAGGGCTTCTAATGGCTCGAAGGCAAGGATAAGGTCGGCAGCGCCTTTGGGAATAGTGGGGCTTTGTATTTCGTAATCGGCGATGCGCAAATGGGCAACAACTTCGCCTCCCCGCTGCGACATGCCGTGCACCTCAGACTGTTTTACCTGAAAACCGGCGGTCAATGCGGCGTTGGCTATAAGGACCGATACCGACAATCCCCCCTGGCCTCCCACGCCGGCAAGTATAATATTGTAGTTCATTGCTGCCTCACTTTTTTAAGATACTCTAGGCATTCGCGCTTTAAAATGATAACCGAAACCCCGTCGTAGGTCAGTTCTTCCCGTATTGCCGCGACATTGATATCGTGGGATTTGCGATGAGCCTCCAATTCGCGGATGTGGGCTGCTTCTACACCGAGTCCTTCGATGAGCGTTTTCATGCGCGACCCGGGCGATATGGTGGGTTGAGCGCCAGTCATGCCCGTCGTGCTGTTATCAAGAATCAGCAGCGTAAGCTTACTGCGGTGTGCCACCGCATCCAGCAGGTTAGTCATACCAGAGTGATAAAACGTGGAATCGCCGATAACCGCCACCGCGTTTTTCTGTCCGACGCAGGAGGCTCCCCGGGCCATGCCTATCGAGGCGCCCATGTCGACGCAGGATTCTACGGCGTTGTAGGGGGGTAGGGCGGCTAGGGCGTAACATCCGATATCAGATGTTGTCAAGAATTCCGCCTCATCTTGGAGAGCGGCTTTGAGAGCGTTGAAGGAGTCCCCGTGCGGACAGCCCTGGCAGAATTGGGGGGGCCTGGAAGGAAGTTCGATGGAAGAAGCTGCCAGGGCTTCCAGTGGAGCCAAGCCTAGCGCCAGTCGCACCGAGTCGGCAGTGAGTTCTCCTGAAAGGGAAAGATCACCCGAAAGCTTACCCAGAACTGGCAGAGGCGCGTCAAAAGTGCCGACGATCTCCCGTTCTATATAGGGATATCCCTCTTCGATGACGAGAATCTTGCTCACATAATTGGATAAATCCTGTATTTTGTCCCTGCCCAGCGGATACCGATCGATATGGAGATGGGAAGGTCGCTTGTCGCCGTGGAGAGCAGCCCAGTCATCTTCATTTTCCAGATAGTATTTGAGTCCGATACCGCAAGTGATGACACCCAAGGCCTTGTCCCTGAGTTCTAGTTTAGCGAGTTCTTCGCCATCGGCGCGAAAGCGCTCGTATTTTTTTAGCAGCAGTCTCCAGCGCGGCCTAGCAAAACCCGGCATAAGGGTCCAGGCTGTTGGGTCGCTGCATTTTTTTAATGCCCTCGGTGCCATGCCCGGAGAGACCTGTATCTGAGCCCTGGCATGGGCGAGCCTTGTGGTGATGCGCAGCAATACTGGAATCTCATGAATTTCGGAATAGGCGAAAGCATCGCGGACCATAGCGTAGGCTTCTTGCTGATCCGAGGGCTCGAAGCAAGGAATGTGGGCGAAGTCGGCTAGAATCCTGGAATCCTGTTCATTTTGGCTTGAGAACATGCCTGGATCATCAGCGACAACAATTACCAGACCACCGTTAATTTTTACCAAGGCGGAATTGATAAAAGGGTCCATGGCCACGTTCAGTCCGACGTGTTTCATGGACACCATCGCTCTTCTGCCCACAAAGGAAACACCAAGCGCCGCCTCGTAGGCGGTTTTTTCGTTGCTACACCACTGGGCTACGACAAAAGCCCTTTCTTCATCGGAAAGCGTGGCCTTGTATTCATCCCAATGGGCTTGTAAAAATTCCATTATCTCCGTGGACGGCGTGCCGGGATAGGCAAATGCGGCCGATACTCCCGAATCGATAGCACCGCGGGCAATTGCCTCGTCACCTGAAAAGACAAAGTCAGGCATGCAGTTTCTCCTTGTTGAGTAATTCAGCCAAATTGGGAATAAAGAGGAGCGATCCTAACAATCGTGTCTCCAGAAGTCTTTGCTGGAAAACCGGAATCCTCGGTAATCCTTGGTCCGGACAAACTTATACTAAATCCATAGAGAGATTCTGGCAAGTTGATTCGCAAGCGGGGCGAACCTGGGAGGGAAAATCAGTCGTTCCCCGGTTCGAGTTCTTCGGAAAAATCCATTTCCGGCAAGCCGTCTTTTAAAATCCGCCGCACCGGCGCATCGCTCATGACCAGGCACATCTCCACAAAGGTGACCACTTCGGCGTCGAATAGATGAGCGCCTGTAGCCTCCCGGCGCTCGTTGCCCAGGGTGGCGTGAAGATGAAAGCAAATCGCCTCGTTCTTAAGTATGAAACCGCTGATGCCTAAAAGCTCCTGTGGCTCGGGAACAGTGGCTTTTTCATAGAAAACATCTGGATTATTATAGCTCCCATAGCCAATAACCACATTTTTGATCAATCCCACCGCGGTAACCACGGCACCGGTTGTCTTCATAAGCGGGGAGGCGGCGATAGCCTTCATGTCCGCGGCCAGCTTTTCACCTTTCTCCATGACGATAAAAAGAAGGTTCCCATCAGATTTTATCTTCATACATACGATTATAGAACTATTCGTCTGATCACGCCATAAAATTATCAAAATTGATGATATTAGATAGTTGCCGATATACTGCGGGCTGCAGAAATCGCAAAGGGGTTCCAGTCGACTATCTTGATCGAAATGCCGAAGCTGCTCCAGAGAATAGCGGTAGCGGGAATATCTTCGCTTTTTTACCCGTCCTAAAAGCGCCTCGTCGGGTAGGCCGTCCATCTTGACACAAGGCCGCCATGACGGTAAGAATACTCTCCGCGTCGATTAGAACAGTGTTTTATGCCCGCCCAGATGGTGGAATTGGCAGACACGCTAGATTCAGGTTCTAGTGCGAAAGCATGGGGGTTCAAGTCCCCCTCTGGGCAATAATTTTTTTAAGCCATATAATTAGCTTATTCCTAAGCTTATGACATATCACACGGTTTTACCGGAAGTGACATGAAAAGTAACATGTCGCCGGAGTGAGGTATGGTATGGGCTTAGGTAAATCTCAAGGTTTTAGTTTATTTCGTTATCCCCTTAGAAATGGTGTATCTGTCTGGTACGCCCGTTATTGGGATCAAACCACGCAACGTTATGCAAAGACTCTATCTACTGGTGTCGTTGTCACCCATAAGGAACTAATGAAGATAATCAAAATCGATGAAGCTGATAAACGATCGTATCTCGGCATTCTTTTAGGTGTACTCTGCGGTATGAGAAGAGGGGAGGTTAGGAGATTATTATGGGGTGATGGTTTAAAATGAGTCCAGCTGTTTAGACAGGTGGGCTCATTTTACTCTATTCAAACGGCTTCTTTCCGGAACCCCTCATACGCAAGATCCCGGATCACCTGGATGAACGACGCTCGCACTCGGGGATCGCTCATGACCTGTGAAGCGAGGCTTGAGTTAACGGCATCCTGTTCTTCGACGGCAGAAAGAATCGCCTCGAGGAGTTCGTCGCTCTCGTCAAATTGCTTTTTCGTGTTGTTGAGGGCCTGGGTACGTAGCTTGTCGTTCTCCATGAGCTTGTCCCGGACCCCGTATGCATAGTTGACAAGGTCGTTGTCCGAAAGTTCGCCCTCAAAGATGAGGTTGAGCTGGTCGATGAGCTGCTTAAGATTGATTCGTTAGGGGTCATGGGAGGCGGCTGATCCGATCGCTCCGTAGGCAGGTTCAAATTCCGCTGTCGTGTCGGGCTCTAAGGAGCCGATACCCTTGCCGCTGGGGTGTATTGCGTAGTGTGAGAGGCGGACATCCGATAGATCTATTACTTGAGAATCGCGGCCCTCGCGGATGATGTTCCAAAGTATCGGGCTTAGCTCTTTGAAAAAGGAGTACCGTTTCTCGAGAGCCGCATCGCCGGCGAAGTCGTAGATCTGTGATATGAACTCAAAGAGCTTTGTGAAGGATCCGATGTCCTTTGCGAAGATCTCCATCGTGTCTTTAGCTTCGCTATTGTCTTCGTTGAGAGCCGTCAGGTATTGCTGCTTGAAGCGATCGCAGGGAAGTCCCAGATATTTCTGCAGCTGGAAATGACTATCCTTTTTCCGCTTCGGATCCCAATAGAACGAGGCAAACGCATCAACCTCCGATTCCAGGTAAATACCGGCGGCGTCGAGCTTAGATTCTAGGCTATAGATGAGGTTCGGGTCCGTTCCGGTTGGGAGGGATGCGGCACTGTAGTATTTCTGGAAGTCCACGAGTATGGACGCTGGATCGTTCATGAAGTCCAGGACAGCCGTCCAGTCCTTCTCGACATCTCCTCTTTTATAGGTCCTATTGAGGCGGGAGAGGGTCTGTACCGTAGCGACACCAGAGAGCTTCTTGTCGACATACATCGCGACGAGCTTGGGCTGGTCGAAGCCGGTTTGATATTTGTTGGCTACAAGGAGTATCCGATAGTCCCGCGTATCCAGGGCTTCCTTAATGTCAAGGCCGTGGAGGCCGGGATTCATGTTCCGCTCGTTGAAGGGCAGGTCAGCGAGCCCCTTGATCTCGATGTCGCCGGAGAAAGCCACAAGAGTGCCTATTGGGTAGTGATTCTCTTTGATGTATATGCGTCGATGGCAACCTTATAGCGGATGACTTCTTCCCGGCTGGAGGTGACGACCATGGCCTTGGCTTCGCCATCGAGGCGCCAGGCGACATGCTCGCGGTAGTGCTCCACGATGACCTTCACCTTCTGTGCGATGTTGTAGGCATGGAGCCGGACCCATTTATTCAGGGCTTTGCTCGCCTTGTTCTTGAGAACTTCCTCGCCATCGCGCTCGGCGCCATCCTGGACAAGCTTGTACGCAACCTTGTACGAGAGGTAGTTCTGCAGGGGATCCAGGATAAAGCCTTCCTCGATAGCCTGGTGCATCGAGTAGGAGTGAAAGGGCCGTTTGATGCCTTCCGTATCGGGGCGTCCGAAGAGCTCCAGAGTCTTGCTCTTGGGCGTGGCAGTAAAGGCGTAGAACGAGACATTCCGGGGTTGGTTGCGCGAGGCAAGGTCTGAGACGATGAGATCCTCGATGCTCACTTCCTCATCGTCGTAACCCTCCTTCGCGAGGACTTTCTTGAGGGCGCCCGCGGCGCTGCCGGTCTGGGAGCTGTGAGCTTCGTCGGCTATGACCGCGAAGTTTCGGTGCTTCAGGTCCTCGTCGTCGGCGATCTTTGAAAGGAGCGGCTGAAAGGTCTGGATTGTGACGACAATGATTCGCTTACCTCCCAGGAGTGCGTCCCGCAGCTTGGTGGACTTGGCACCTTCCTCGTTCGTGATCGCCTCCACCACGCCTTGAGTTTTCTGGAACTGATAGACGTTGTCCCGCAGCTGACTGTCCAGGACCGTGCGGTCCGTGATCACGATGACAGCGTCGAATACAGAGCTATCCTGGGCGTCATGGAGGCTCGAGAGATGGTGGGCAAGCCAGGCGATGGTGTTGGACTTGCCCGAGCCCGCCGAATGCTGGATGAGGTAATGGTGCCCAGCTTTCTCCTGGCGGGAGCATTCGACTAGCCTTATGACGGCGTCCCACTGATGGAAGCGGGGGAAGATTATGGTCACTCGTAGGCTCTTGTGGCCGTCCGGGAGGATCTTCTCGGTCTTCTCCAGGTGGACGAAGTCCGAGAGGATGCGGATCCAGGCGTCCCGCTCCAGGACAGTCTCCCAGAAATAGGCGGTGCGCGGTCCGTTCGGGTTGAAGGGCAGGAAGTAAGTTTCGTCCCCCGCTAGGCGGGTGGTCATGAAGATCTCTTCGGTGGAGACGGCGAAGTGGACCACGCAGCGGCTCTTGAACTGAAGGAGGGGTTCCGGCTTGTGGGTGACTGTGTCCTTCGGGAGGCGGTCCTTTCGGTATTGCTTGATGGCCGCGTGGACCGACTGGGTAGACTCGGTCTTGAGCTCCATCGTGGCGACGGGAAGTCCGTTGACGAAGAGCACAAGGTCGATGGAGTTCTTGTTGTTGTGGCTGTAGAAGACCTGCTGTACGACGCGCAGGACGTTGCGGTCATAGAGGGCGGCGGTCTCGGGATTGAGGGCGCTGCCGGGCTTGGCCTGCAGCATGCTGAAGTATTCCCCGCCCGCGCCGACGATCTTGAATCCGTGCCGAAGCACCGCCAGGGTGCCCTGACTTTCCAGCTCGGAGGAAAGGCGCGAGAGGAAGACATCCGCAGCCTTATCCCCGTGCTGGGCCTCTAGCTTCTCCCATGCGTCGGCATGGGCCGCGCGCGCCCAGACAAGGGCGTCCTGAGTGTACAACGCGGCGTCCATGTCGTAGCCCTCGAAAGATCGGCCTTGAGCGATACGAAATCGAGGAGCAGTTGCCTGTAGGGAGCAACTCCCGATCGCAGGAACTTAAGAAGTTTTTCGAAAGCCGCGCGATGATCGGCATACGTGAATGGGGCATCGGTCATCCCCTCGAAATCTTTCTTCAGGACATCGGATTGATCTTTGGGAGCAGGATCGAGGAGCTCATGGATGGGCCTGTTGTGGCATAGTAGCATAGCTATAAAACCATCCATAAGGCGCTCGATCGGCGCATCGGAATCGAAGAGCCTCGCTATATCAAAGAGGTCCCGGGGGTGCTGACGATCCAGGGCGGCACATATCTTCCCGCCATAGAGTTCGGGTTTCGAGAAGACCGCGATCTCTGCATAGCCGAAATCCGCTTCGGCCTTGGGAGCTATGCCCTGCACAGAGGGCTCGAAGACCCACCCGCGCAGGGTATAGTTGGGCTCGATCTTAATCGAAGCCCCGCGGTTCGAGACAATGATCTTCTTTTCGGCGCGGCCTTGCACGGTTGCCGTGAGCCCAAGGGAGGCCAGGGACTCCGTTATACGGGAAAGGGCCGCATTAATATTGGAGACGGCTGTAGCCCTATCGTCGAAGCGAACATAGGCAAGATCGATATCGACCGACAAACGGGGCATGTCGCGATAGAAGAGGTTGATAGCTGTACCGCCTTTGAGGGCGAAGCAAGGCTCCCGGGCGATGAGGGGAAGGGTCTCCACAAGAAGAGCTACTTGATTCCGGTATGCCTGTCTCAAATCTCCCCCAGATCCCCGACTACGATGTTATATTTCTTGTCCACCTTGCCGCCCTTTTCTATCTCACGGACGCCAGATCCCAGAGCTATCCTGGACAGGTCGAGGCGATTCCTCCAGGCGTGGCCGGCGCGATCGCTCATGTAGAGGAAAAGGCGCTTGACCTTGACCGACGAGCACTGCTCGAGGAGCGCCTGGATCAAGGCGGGCTTCACCGAGGTGAGGAGCTCCATGATCTGGTAGGTTTCCCGGAGAGTGTGGCGCTCGGGCGAGAGGTAAAGCATCTCGAGCATGGCCCGCTCGAGGGACGAGATTTTCACGGTAAAGCCGCCTGAGTCGAAATCCACGAGCCCAGCCCTGGCGGGCAGGAAGGAGCTAACTGAGACAACACAATTTGAAGCGTAGTTCGACCGGAACCAGGCGGGGAGCTTCTCGCCCCGGAAGGCAAAGAGTTCGGAGGCGCGCTCCACAGGGAGGTTGTGCGTCTTGCCATAGCGTTCTCCGAGTGCGGAGTAGCCGCCCAGGTGGACACTCAAGCCAAGGCCCGTCTGCAGGGCGTGGACGGCTCCGTCGAGGCTGACCGTGTCCTCCAGGAGGATGTAGGCGCCCGGCCCTATCCGCTTGAGCCAGCCAGAACGGACATAGACGCGCTGAAGATCCCGGGATACACCATAGGCGAGCAGTTGCCGGGCGGTAAGCACCGTATTCCGCGGATGCTTTTTAAGGAGTTGCTTTATATTTGTGCCCTCTGGCGTACTCATAGTACGCATTATAGCACAAATATAAAGCTGGAGTGAGAAAATCGAGGCGTGTCAGGGCTTGGCGGCCTCCACCCCCTCAACGTTGATCTTGCCGGTGACAGTGGTGGTGATGAGGGTGGAACGGCGCTCCTTCAGAAGCTCGATGGCGCCTTCAGCCTCGGCTATCAGGGCATCGAGCTTGGCGGTCTTGCGGTCGAGGAAGGCGACGATGGCCTGCTGCTCCTCTTTTTGCGGAACAGTAACAAGCATCTCACGTACGTCATCCAGACTAAGTTGTATTTTTGTTCCGCCATAAGCTTTCTGATCAAACTGCGTACGACCTGAACCTGATTTGAGGAAGTATGCCGCCCATCGAGGCAGAACACGTGTTGTGCTAGAAAACCTGCATATAGCTAAATGTTGGCTAATAAAAGCAGGTTCGGCAATATTCTCAACCACTGCGACCGAACCAATATCTGCTGTAATTGAGACTAATAGATCAGAATTACATACCTTTGTACGACTTGCCTCATTATTATCAGTAGGCACTAATACTCTTTGGATATCATCAAGCTGGAGCGCAATATTTTCCCGACTTAGGTTTCCAATACGAAGGAATAAGGCCCCTTCCTCCGAATAGTACGCAGCCCAGCCCCGGGATCCACTCGTCACAAAATCTAAATCTCGTCTGAGTTGGTAAATCTCCCACCCCTCCGGGATCTCTCCTAGCCATTCCACGCCGGAGTTCTTGAACGCAATGGGCCGGGCCCATTCTCCGAACTCAGTGTCGTCCGGGCCGACTAGCTCCGAAAGACCGCGGGTGACAGCGTGGGAGACGAGGGCCTGGCGCTTTTCCTTGAGCAGGGAGACAAGCTCAACATAGTCCCGGACCAGGCCGTCGATGCGCGCCGTCTTGGCGTCCAAGAAGGCGGCTATGGCCTTCTGGGTGGAGAGAGGGGGGAGAAAAATATGAAGATTTCCAAACGGGCCAATGTTTATTGTGTCTCTTGTCGACCCTCCAGAGGTCTCAATTAATTCCTCTTGAAATGGTTTTGACATAAAAATATACCTAATAAAAGCTAGCTCTATAAGAGCATCAGAAAAAGTAATTTTTATGCAGCTTGAAGCTAATACGCCTGGTTGTTGATTTGGATAAGGAGCAAACTTACCAATGGTTGCACCAGTTTTCCCAATAACAATATCTCCATATTTAACTGTCGATCGAGAAAGTTCAGCTGCTTTTAAATCAGAAATATAAACAAGGTCCTCGCTTGAAAAATCGCCGGAATATGACAGATTTGTGATCCGGACAAGGGGGACACCCTCTTCTTGGTATTCATCTGCTTTGAGCATTGAACCAAAAGGGCCATCTACAATTGCAAATGGAATTTTTTTAGTGGTTTCCTTCAATCGATATATATCCCACCCTTCGGGAATCTCACCCAGCCATTCGTTGCCGGAGTTCTTGTAGGCGGGATAGGATTTGTAGCTCATCGCAGAGCCTCTCTGTTACGCCAGGGATCGGAGGGGTGCAAAGCCCCGCATAGCCCGGCGGTGACGGAACAGTGCCGAGGCGCCCAACTGATGCCGCTCATCCGGAGATCTCCCCGAGGAGCTTCATGATTTTCTCGGTCTTGACCTTGAGGTCGCTGTCTATCTCCTCCAGGGGGCGCGGTGGGGTGTACTTGTAGAAGTAACGGGTGAAGGGGATCTCGTAACCCACGCGGGTCTTGGAGGGGTCAATCCACGCGTCAGGTATGTGGGGCAGGACCTCGCGCCGGAAGTACGCGTCGATGTCCTCGGTCAGAGGGACGTTTTCCGTGTCCCGGAGAGAGGAATCGGGCTCATACTCCGCCATGGGTTTTTTCTTGCCTTTGGCGGGGACAGGTTCCGCCCTGTCATCTTGAACCTGAAAATGCCGCTCGAGAATCGTATAGCCACGCTGCACCATCCTCACCTTTCCCTTTGCCAGGGCGGCGGCAAGGAAGTTTTCAAAGCTTTCGCGAGATGTAAAATATTTGCCCCTGAGCTTCTTCTCTAAAACGAGCGTGAGTATGCTACTGTTGCTTGCCTGTTCTTCTTTGCCGACGCTTTGAGATAAGTATCCGGCACCAGCTAGGCCCAGGAACTGCTGGAAGTCCATCCCAATGTCATCGTCGGTAATCTTCTCGAACAATTCAGCGAGGCGCGTCATATCGGCATTCGCTTTAGAGCCCATGAACTCGATGACCTTCGCCGGTGAAAAATCATAGCCGATGCGGAGCGGACGCTCCACAGTGATGGTGGAATAGCCGAACGCCTGGTTCGGGACGATGCGGCAGATATCCGATTCTTTGAAGGAGCCGAAAGCCTTGCTGATGGTCTCGATGTCGTCTTCGCCCAACTCCTTGCGCTTGGAGCCTAGGGACTTCTTCATCTTCTTCCATAGGTTGACGCCGTTGATGAGCTGGACCTTGCCCTTGCGCTTGGGAGCCTTGTGGTTTGAGAGTATCCAGACATAGGTGGCGATGCCGGTGTTGTAGAACATGTCCGTAGGCAGGGCTATGATGGCCTCGAGGTAGTCGTTCTCAAGGATGTACCTGCGTATGTCGCTCTCGCCGGAGCCCGCGCCGCCTGTGAAGAGGGGCGAACCGTTGAGGACAATACCGATGCGGCTACCTCCCTCGTCCACGGGGCGCATCTTTGACAAGAGGTGAAGAAGGAAGAGGAGGCTACCATCGCTAACCCGAGGGAGCCCGGGACCGAAGCGGCCGGCGAAGCCCAGCTTGTCATGCTCGGCCTCCACCTCTTTCTGCACCTTCTTCCACTCCACGCCGAAGGGGGGATTGGTGAGCATGTAGTCGAATTTCTTGCCGGAAAGGCCGTCCTCGCTCAAGGTGTTGCCGCAGATGACGTTTTTCACGTCCGCGCCCTTTATGAGCATGTCGGCTTTACAGATCGCGAAGGACTCGTCGTTGAGTTCCTGGCCGTAAACCTTGAGGGTGGCCTGGGGGTTCAGTTTAGCCAGGTACTCGCTGGAGACCGAGAGCATGCCACCCGTGCCGGCGCAGCAGTCGTAGAGGGTGCGGATGGTGCCTGGTTTGGCCAGGATATCGCTGTCCTCGTAGAAGAGGATTTCCACCATGAGGCGGATTACCTCCCTCGGGGTGAAGTGCTCTCCAGCGGTCTCGTTGGAGAGCTCGGAAAACTTACGGATGAGCTCCTCGAAGACGCTTCCCATGTCAGCGTTGGAGACGACCCGGGGCCGGAGGTCAAAGGATGCGAACTTTTGGAGCACCATGTACAAAAGGCCCTTAGCCGAGAGGAAGTCCAGCTGCTCCGCGAACTTATACCGGGCGAAGACATCCTGGGCGTTCGGGGAAAAGGAGTTCACGTACTGCTGGAGGTTCTTCTTGACCTGGTCCGGGTCGGAGAGCATGGTGGCTAGGGTGTGTCGGCTGGTGTTGTAGAAGGAATGCTTGGACGCCCTGGTGAGGGCTCGCTCGAGCAGAAGCTCGCCATCGCCCTTGTGTTCCTTGAGGGCCGCCAGGACCGCTTCCTTCGTGGGCTCCAGGACGCAGTCCAGGCGCCGTAGCAGCGTGAAGGGCAGGATGACCTTGCCGTAGTCGGACTGCTTGTAATCGCCCCGCAACAGGTCGGCGACGGACCAGATGAGATCGGAAAGAACGGATGCCATGTTTTTACCTAGCCTTGAGCGTATGTTGGTACGGTTTCATACTATGTGCGGATTTTACCACGAGCGAAGGGAAGGGGGAAGAAGTGAGATATGATCGAAAGTTGTGGATGGGGTAGAAAGCGGACGTTCTTTATTGGTAAGGTTTTGCTACTAAACGAAACCAGTCCAAAGGAGAACGTCCGTGAGACAAACTACCATCGAGGCACCGATCAAGGCAATGAGCGAAACTGCCATGGTGCTGGAGGAACTCATTCGAGAGGGAGCCAGGAAGATGCTACAAGCGGCATTGGAAGCCGAAATAGCCGAGCATCTTGCGAAGTATCAAAGTCATAAAGATGAAACAGGAAGGCAGCTTATCGTGAGAAATGGCTACCAGCCGGAAAGGACAATTCTCACCGGAGCAGGGGCAATCCTGGTCAAACGTCCACGCGTCGACGATAGAATACTTTCCGAAACAGGAGAAGAACGGTTCACGAGTATGATTCTTCCTAAGTTCATGCGACGAGCCGCGAGCATCGATTCGCTTGTGCCCGCGCTGTACCTCAAAGGAATCTCCACGGATGACTTTCCGACCGCATTGGAAGCGATTCTGGGGCCGAATGCGAAAGGATTATCGGCGACCACCGTGGTACGACTGAAAGAAGTATGGGCCGATGAATACGAAGCATGGAGTAAACGGGATTTGTCAGGCAAGCGCTATGTGTACCTCTGGGCCGACGGGGTGTATTGCTCTGCACGGCTTGAAGATGAACGTTCGTGCCTGCTTGTAATCATGGGAGCTGATTCTCTTGGTAATAAGGAATTGCTTGCAGTATCGGATGGATTCAGAGAGAGCACGCAATCGTGGAAAGAAATCCTCTTGTGTCTTCGGTCTCGAGGACTCCATTATGCGCCCGTCCTTGCGGTGTGTGATGGTGCCATGGGATTCCAGGCCGCGGTAGCGGAAGTATGGCCTACGACAAAGATTCAGCGATGCTGGTTTCATAAATCAGGGAATGTCTTGCGAAGGATAAAGACGACCTTTTTGCGTTCTATGATTTCCCTGCTGCCCATTGGATTCACCTCAGAACGACGAATCCCAGTCTGACCTGAAGAAATGCGCTTCGCTTCATCCATAACAATTGACAATATCTCATACGGGCAATGTACGAACAAGACAGATTATAGGTTTCCGCCAGCTTGGAAATCGGTTCTGCCCAGACCTGGCGATAGAGTTCTTCTCGACTTACATTTGGATGTTCTTTGCCCATAGTGGAATTATACTCAGGTATTTCTATTTCATCATCTATCGAGACTTGCAAGACTAGAAAAAATGTAACATGTATTTGCATTGTTTCAATATTAATGATACAATGCGTTTATGAGGAACAAAGAGATGGCTCTAGCCCCGGCTGCAGGAAAGGTGGAGGATTACCTTCTCAAGACCTTCGGGCTAAAAATAGAGATTAAACCGCTTTCAGGAATATCTCTACCTTTCTATCTCTCTGGTTTATTCTCTTTGGGCACCGCTGAGATAAAGGGTAGCAAGTTACTCCTTTGTACACTTGCAAGTGAGGAGAAACCCAGCCCAGCCCAATTCAGGAAGTATGCCGTTGAGTTGCATGACAGGACTGGACTAGAACCGGCTTTCGTTCTTCCTGGCCTCAGTTCATGGGACCGAGCTCGCCTCATTGAGGGGAGGATTGCCTTTATTGTCCCAGGGCGTCAGCTTTACCTTCCAACCCTTCTCATTGACCTGCGTGAACATTTCGATCGAGAGCGCGGGAAGCCAGATAGACTATCCTATCCTGCTCAATTCCTAGTAGTCATGGAGATTCTCTATGGGCGGGTTGAGGGGAAGACTGTCCGTGAGCTTTCCCGTGAATTCTCCTTCAGTGCCACGACGATGAGTAGGGCTGTGCGCGAAATGCTGGCTCTCGATCTTGTTGAGACAGGGGAGGGTAAGGCACGGCCACTCCACTTCGCTCTTAATAAGCGTAAACTATGGACGACTGCACGGAAGTATCTCCAGTCGCCTGTAAAGTCGATTTGGTATACGTCTTCTAATTCCCCACTGTTGAGCTTGCCCTATGCGGGAATGTCGGCATTAGCCCGCCTCAGCATGATGAATGAGGACGAACGGCAGTGCTATGCCGTATCGTACGCTACCGCGAAGACTCTCATCGAGAAGGGTATCTTTCATCCCCGGCCATTGAAGGATAAAGACCATCTGATTGAAGTCTGGGCATACGATCCTCATGCCTTGTCAGGCAAAGACTCATCTACCGTCGATCCTCTCTCCCTCTACCTGAGCCTTGCCAGTGAGAATGATGAACGAGTCAGAAAGGCCCTCGAGGGCTTGGTAAAGGAATTACTCTGATGGTGCGCGGTTTAAAGTTATTCGCTGAGTATTTTACAGGTTACGAGGATCATTACGTCCTCATCGGCGGGGCTGCCTGCGATGTCTGGCTCTCAAAGGCTGAGTTCCGGCCGAGGGCGACCAAGGACCTTGACCTTGTACTGGTCATCGAAGCGGTGGATTCTGCTTTTATCGCACGCTTCTGGTCCTTTATTCGTGAAGGTGGTTATGCCCGCTCACAAGTATCCGACGGTCTGCGACGCTGCTATCGTTTTGCAAAGCCAATCCGTGATGATTTCCCTTTTATGCTAGAGCTCTTCTCGCGGAGAATAGGACTTCTTGAACAGAGCGCACCTGGCTCGATATTCCCTGTTGACATAGATTCGAGTCTCTCTGCTCTTTCTGCCATCATGCTAGATGATACTGTCTATAGCTTCATCCTGGGAACGCGGCGCAAGGAATCCGGGCTCATGGTGCTCGACCATCGCGCGCTCATTCCGCTCAAGGCTGCCGCATATGTCGATCTAAAGGCCAGACGCGAGCGCGGCGAGCATATCGATGCGGACGATATAGCCAAACATCGGAATGACGTGCTTCGTCTTTCGGTTTTGCTCCAAGAAGATGAAAGGATTGATGTACCGAATATTCTTCTGATTTCGCTTCGCGAACTTCTCACCGATTTAGAGGATGACAAGCCGGATTGGTCGGCGCTTCGAAAAGCACTGAATTTTCCTGGACCCTTGAATGGCGATCGGCTCGTCGTTTTAATCAGAAGTGTATATGGTGCCTGAGTATTATTCTGTACGTTTCGTTCGGAGCCATCGAGATGAAGTAACCATATAGATACGTAGAATAAACGTAGAGTATATATCCTCTATATTAATATTAGTACTGTAAATAATATTCAAAATGAAATTAAGCATGGGGGTTCAAGTCCCCCTCTGGGCAATTTTCTAAGTAGGTTTTTTGTAGTAATGCAAGGTCGTATTATAATCCGCCAGTTTGCTAATTGACATTTACTATAAGCCGAATCCCAAATACCAGGTTGTCCAAGCGGTAAAGCTCTCCCCAAACCACCTATCCTCGTATTTCCAGCCTTGGGCTCGGAAGCTGGGCAGATTGGGCGCCGAGCCTAGAAGAATCTCGGTTCTCAACCCAGCGTTTAGCTGTCCTGGGCCAAATTATAATAAGAGACCGGCCTCCAGCGTGGGCCAGGGTGCGAGCACTTCTTTTGGTGTATGTCCGCTGTTCCAGGTCATGCACTGGACAAATAATCCGGGGTCGGAACCTACAGCCTGGGAGGCTAAGACCGACAGGTCGAGGTATAGGCTTTTTAAATCTCCAATGCGGGTACCTAAGCCCGCAGAAACTAGGGCTCTGTTCCAAGTAGAAAATAGTTCATCTTTAGGAGCCGCTACGGCATAGCGAGCGAATAGGAAGGAATTGCCTGTTTTTAGGCTGGTTCTGAGGAATCCTGTGTCTGGTTCCAAGTCTATTTCCGGATCGAAGACTCCATTGGAGGAAAAGTTTATAAGACCCACCTGGACGCCCCGAACCTTTCCTGCCAGATTGACAAGCCCGACCTGGACCCCGTCGATGTCTCCGGCCATGTTGAACACTCCCGCTGCCTGGACACCTTCTATGCTTTCGCCAGCCATATTGAAGACCCCTGCAACCTGGAGGAGGTCCACTCTGCCCGAGATATTGCCTATGGGACCTAGACAGAGTGCTGAGTTTGAACCGAAGGGCAGGGCTAGTCCTGGAACAAGAGAAATTTGGATCGGGGTGTAGGTTTCAGAAAATACCGAGTTTGCCAAGAATAAAAATATCAAAACCGCAATGATTAAAAAGAACCGCTTCATACTTCCCTCGGTACGCAGGGCGTTCAATAATCCACGTTTGGAGCCATGTCTGCGAGTCAAAAATAATACCACATACAGATTGTTTTTTTAAGGCTTAGATTCCTGCCAATGGACGTTTCTACCGTGGTTCAACATTATACTGCTCTACGCTTGTAGACCGGCGTTTGCAGGTAGTACTATGCTGATGTAGAAACAAAAGGCTAGGAGGCTGGGCTATGGCTGAGGTGCGCAAGATCGGAATCATCATCTGTGATCGTTACCGGAACTGTGCGGGAGGCAAGTGTTTCAGGTCTCTGCGCAATCGTGAAGGTGCTTTTAGCATTTATAAAGGCGAGGAAGTTGAAGTGGTCGGGTATACAACCTGCGGAGGCTGTCCCGGGGGTAATATTGAGTACGCCGGCGAGGAAATGGTGAAAAACGGCGTAACCCATATACATTTGGCTACGGGGTTTCTTGTCGGCTATCCTCCTTGCCCGAGCATCGATTATTTTCGCCGGTTTTTAGAAGAGCGCTATAAGGTTAAGGTTATTTTAGGCACCCATCCGATTCCAGAAAAATATCTTCGCATGCATACGAGTCTGGGCACATGGGAAGCCCCGAAGTGGAAGGAGATGCTCGCACCCACCATGACCGACGAAAAGACACACCTGGCGTATAACTAGAATACCTAACCGGTAGACTTGCTAAAGTACACCCTACCTTCAAGCCTCATTTCAACGATGGCGTTTTTTCTGATCAGACGTTCCACGCACTTGACCACTTCGAGTCTGTTCATTTCCAATCCGGCGGAAATATCGTCGATAGTGCAGGGTCTGCGCCCGACCATGGTTACTATATCGTTGTCGTTTGCGATTTCAGTATCATCGCTGGACTGAGGGGCGTTTTCAGCTCGTACGAGCTCTACAGGGCATGAAAAATAAGCTGCCGCCTTTTGTAAATCTTCATTTGTCATAGGCTGGACGTATTTTTCGCAGGGGGGACGATAGGCTGTATTCAATTGCACCTGGGTCGGCTGTATGATTTGAACTTGCTCAGCAAGTTTTTTAAGTGACTGCTCGTCGGCATTGATGTTTTTGACGAGCATTATCTCAAGCCAGTATTTTCCCTTATATTCCTTGGAAAATTGAACCAAGCCGCTCACCATTGTGTCGTAGTCGATTTCTTTATGTGGGCGGTTGATCAACTCGAACATGGCACTGTCGCCAGCATCCAAAGAAGGCAAGACATAATCGACTTCCATCAGCTCTTCTCTCAGCTTTTCTTGCCATAAAAGGGAGCCATTGGTGATAGCCGCTATTGGTAACGAGTAGCGTTTTTTTATCTCTGGAATCAGTCTGTCGAGTCCGGAATTGAGGGTAGGCTCACCGGAGCCTGCCAGGGTAATACAGTCTACCCTTCGCTTTTTGAGCATAGCTGCATCTAGGTCTTTGAGTACATCGTCGATAGGCACATACTCTTTTCGTTCTATCGTAAGCGTTGTGGTGTGGCCTAGTTGGCAATATACACAGTCGTAAGAACAAACCTTGAATGGCACCAGGTCAATGCCCAGTGAGCGGCCCAGCCGCCGTGAGGGTACTGGGCCGTAGACATAGGAATTAGGCATTAGGTTCGTTCGGTTTTTCCAGAGCGTCAAGTCGTTCTTGGACTAGCTTTAGCTCTGAAGCAAGCGCCTCTGCCTGGCGTTCGAGATTCCAACGCTCTACCTTCTCATCGGGGGCAGCGGTCCAGGGTGCTACTGGAACTGCGTAAGAAGCGGGGCCGTATCCAGCTCCCCAGCCGCCTGCGCGGCTGAAGCCGCGGCCGTAGCCCATTCCGCGGCCATAGCCTAATCCTAAACCCCTTCCGCGACCAAAACCGCCAACGCCGCTGTTCATATACCCGGGCATGCCATATCCCGCGCAATACCCGGCAGCCCTGCCAGTCATCGGCCCCATTCCGTTAGGCCCTGTTCCATTTCCTAGTGGCATATCAACCTCCTGATCGTTTGATCATCGCCAAGTTTGATACGGAGGCATTCCATGATACCAACCTCTGCGCTGCCCTTGTCGTCTACGGACAGGCATACAGCCTGGCATTGAGAACTCCTTCCGTCCTAATCGATGCTGGCACCACGCCTGAATAACCATCTCCAGATCCCCTGCTATGAAGGGGAAAATCGAGATACCCTGAAGGCGGACAAGGCTTTCAGCTTCGTAGGAGATGGCTCCACAGATAAGCTCTGAAACGCCATGGTTCCGAAGTGTGCGTGCTTTTTCCGCCAAATCTTTTCCGGCAATGCTCACTGTTTCTCGATGCTGGCATATCCCGTTTTGCATCTCCAAAACAAGGAGCGAGCCTGCCGAATCGAATACGGGGGCTATTCGGTTATTCCACGCGGTTAGCGCCAGCTTCATACTAATAAATGAGCAATTATGATGCCAATTGAACTAAATATTATATTTATATATATTAAAAGGAAATATAAAATGCATGCGAAATGGGTGCTTATTTGTGCGACACTATTGTCGCAATAATGCGATGCGAAAATGCAACATGTCGCAACATTGTTGCAATATTAAGGGTATACCCTTGCTTTTAGGGCTGGGATGAACGGAGAACTTTTAAGTCTATGTCGAGCGCTTTGATTTTTCTATACAGCGTAGCCCTGTCAATTTTTAAAACATGGGCGGCTTTAGAGCAAATATAACCACAATCGCGCAGGGTATTAACGATTATTGAGCGTTCCATGGCTGCTTTTTCCGCTTGGATGTCTACTTCGGCTTCATTAGTCCTTTGGGCGGAGGGCTGAAGATGCATATTCTTCTGAATCCCTGTCTTTTGCGCGCTGGGTTTTATGATTTCTGGAGGAAGTAGGCTTTTATCGATTTGTTCTTTTCTGCAAAGGACAACAGCCCGCTCTACAACATTCTCCAGTTCGCGGATGTTCCCCGGCCAAGAATATGCCAACAGGGTATCGTACACATCAGAGGCGAAGGATTTTACCATCTTTCCGCTTTGTTGGGCATAGCGCCGCAAAAACCGTTCCGCCAGGAAGGGTATGTCCTCAACTCGTTCGCGTAAAGGAGGAAGCACGATGTTAATCACCTTGATTCGGTAGTATAGATCCTGGCGGAACTCACCTTGCCTTACTAATGTTGCCAGATCTTTATTGGTCGCGCAGATAATTCGGGCATTGGTGGTTTCTGTTTTAGTTCCGCCTAGGACTTCGTATTCTTTTTCCTGTAGAACCCGCAACAACTTAACTTGCAGTGCCTGGGACACATCGCCGACCTCATCCAGGAAAAGAGTTCCGTTCTGTGCCCGCTTGAAGCGCCCTTCCTTGTTCTTGTCTGCTCCGGTAAAGGCTCCTTTTTTATACCCAAAGAGCTCGGACTCCAGCAGGCTGTCGGGTAGGGCTCCACAATTTATGCCCACAAAAGGTCCCTCTGCCCTGTCGCTCAAGCTATGGATTCTACGGGCGATTACTTCCTTGCCGGTTCCAGTTTCTCCCTCGATCAATACCGTGGCTGTACTTTCCGCTATAGTAGGTAATAGCTCCAGGATCTTCCGCATTTCAGTAGTACGGCTCTGAAATCCGCCTACTGCGTCTCGGTCTTCTAGTTGTTCCTTGAGCGCTACAATTTCCCGGAGATCTCTGAAGGTTTCGGCGCCGCCTTGGATCTTTCCATCGGCATCGATCAATAGGGCTGTGGAAACGCTGATTGGTATTTTTTCTCCCGCCGGGCTCAGACAATATCCCTTTTTATCGATGATCGGCTTGCCGGTTTTCATTGTTTTGCGCAAGGGACATTCGCTCTCGCACATGTTCGATTTAAAGACTTCGTGACAGAGCTTGCCGATGGCGTCTTTTTTACGAATTCCGATTATCCGCTCGGCCGCTTTATTGAACGAGGTAATGTGCCATGAAGAGTCTACGGTAAAAACACCGTCGGAAATACTCTCCAGAATAGTATCGGTCATCGTATGCTCAGTGCTCCAGGGCTTATGGTACGATACTTTTTATCTCGATGGAATAAGGTCTAGGTTTCAACCGGCATCGGTTTTCTTATTCGTCGATGCCTTCTTCGAGGTTTTCTAGCAATGTCCGCTTTAGTACACTGATCGATCGTCCGTTTTGTTCGATGATTCCATCGTGGATAAAACTGCTTAGCACCCGGGATAGGGTTTCCGGACTCGTACCGATGATTTTAGCCAGTTCCCGGTGGCTGTAGCCTAATGTTACTTCATTTTTTTTATTGGATTTGTTGAGTTCGAGCAGCAAAAAAGCGGCTAATCGCTGGGGCGTCTCTTTCAGGGCTAGACTCCCTACGGTACGAATACACTCAGATTGGCGAGCGGCCAGGGCATAAAAGAGATTTACCATCAAGGAGGGGATTTTCTCAGCTGACCGCTCTAAAAGGATTCTAGGAAAGATTAAAGCTCTGCATGCGGAAAGGGCGATGGCCGCGGCTGGAAACGACGACCCGGTAAATAGCGAAAAAAGCCCTACTAAATCTCCTGGTCCATAGATCTGGAGGGTTTGTTCTTTGCCCGAAAAGGAGCTTTTTGTCAACTTGACCCGTCCTTCCCAAATCAAGAAGAGCCTCTCGGATGGCTCGCTGTCATCGATAAGATACTGGCCAGGCAGGTAGCGTCGTTCAATCGCCGATTGGCTCAGCGCTTCCAGCTCCCGATCGGTTAGACCTTTGAAAAGCTGTATAGTGCTAAGAAAATCAACTCGAAGCATCTCTATCGCAATCCTTTATACAAAAATGGTAAAATATGTACAAAATTTATCGATAATCCATGATCTAAATCAATGTACATTTTCCTCACGCGGTTTAGGCTCAATCCCATTGTAACCCTATACGTGAGGAGTGTGTACTATGGAAAAGGCTGATGTAGTTGTTCTTGGAGGGCTTTCGGGTATCACGGCAGGTATTAGCTGCCGCCGTCATTATCCTGATAAGCGGGTGATCATCGTTCGCAAAGAAGGTACGGTGCTGATCCCCTGCGGGATACCCTATATCTTTGGCACTGTCGGCGGTCCTGAAAACAATGTGGTCCCGGACGGGCTTTTAGAGAGCAATGGCATCGAGCTCATCAAAGATGAAGCGCTGAGTGTCGATCGCAGCACTAAGACAATAACGCTGAAAAACCACGAGCCTATCGGATACGAAAAACTTGTGTTTGCCACGGGATCGCTCCCTATAGTGCCTCCCATTCCTGGTGTGGATAAAAGCAATGTGTATCCCGTTAAGAAGGATTTCGTCTATCTGGAAGCAGTGTTGGACAAGGTTAAAGACGCCCACGATATCGTGATTATCGGTGGCGGATTTATTGGCATGGAGTTTGCGGATGAGTGCCGCAAGAATCATAAGGTCAATGTCACTGTGGTGGAAATGATGGACCGCTGCCTTATGATGGCCATGGATGACGAGTATTGCGATGAAGCCCAGAAGAAAATGACCGATGTGGGGGTAAAAATTTTAACCGGTGAGCGGGTTGCCGCGCTGGAAGGCGGGGATGCGGTAGAAGCTGTAAGGCTCGCAAGCGGAAAGGTACTCAAGGCCGATGTTGTAATCCTTGGAATAGGTGCCCAGCCCAACAGCAGCCTGGCTGAAAAAGCCGGCCTCGAACTCGGGTTCCGTAAGGGCATTAAGGTGGATCACCACATGCGTACCATAAGCGACCCGGATATTTTCGCCTGCGGCGACTGCTGCACAAAAGAATCCTTTTTTGACGGACGACCTTCTGGGGTAATGCTGGCATCGGTGGCTACCTCGGAAGCACGGATCGTAGGTGCCAATCTTTTTTCTCCCTATATGTATTTCTGCGGCGTAATAAGCGTATTTGCCACCATAATCGACGGTAGGGCTTTCGGAGTCGCCGGCATGACCGAGCGAGCTGCGAAAGAAAACGGCCTTTCGATTGTGGTTGGAAAAGCCGAGGCGGCGGATACACATCCGGGTGGAATGCCAGATTCCACTCTGTTAAAGGTAAAGCTTCTGTTCTCAGCCCAATCGGGTATCCTGCTTGGCGGCGCTGTGTCCGGCGGCAAAAGCACCGGCGAATTAGTGAACGTTTTGAGCGCTTGTATACTGCACAAGATGTCGGCCGATGATATAGTCGCTTTCCAGATGGGGACACACCCAGCGCTCACCTCTTCGCCCATCGCATATCCGATTGTCAATGCGGCATGCAAGGCTGTGCTATCGATCCGGAAACGATAAGAACAAAATCTTCAAGGGTATGTCCTAATGGGCATACCCTTGGACTGCCCATTGAGATAAAGTTGCTCTTTATTAAGCGTTTAATCTGAGGCCTTTTAAAATCTGCCACAACTAAAAAATTTCTAACGGTACAATATTGACAGATATCCGTGACATACATACTATTTTAATTAAGTAAATACTTAAATAGATTGAAGGGGCAGGCATTGCAGAATCCCGTGGATGATTTAAAGGCGCTCGGGGACGCGACGAGGTTTGAAATTGTGCGGTTATTGCTCCATCATGACTATTGCGTATGCAGTCTGAGCAGACAGCTCGGCGTAACAGAATCAGCAGTCTCGCAGCATTTGAAAATTCTCAAGGAAGCCGGCTTAGTCATGGCGAATAAGCGGGGATATTTCACCCATTATGTGGTTCAGAGAAAAAAGCTTGCGCTAATAGGCGAGGCGCTCATTGCCGCGGCGCAAACCCAGGCAGAGAACCATGAGTGTTATCATGGCGAAATGGAAAGTCATTGCTGTCATACGAGGGAGAAATAGCGGATGCATATCATTGAAGCACAAAAGCTAGAGAAAAGTTTCGGCGATTTTAAGGCTGTAAAAGGGATCGACTTTTATGTGGAACAGGGCGAGGTCTTCGGATTTCTCGGCCCTAATGGGGCAGGGAAAACTACGACTATCAACATGCTCACCGGCTTGGCTAGGCCATCAGGGGGAACGCTCAGGATCGCCGGTCTGGACGGTATCAAGGATATAAAAAAGGTCCAGGGGATAATCGGCATAGTGCCTGACGAAAGCAATCTCTATGATGATTTGAGCGGGTATGAGAATTTGGTTTTTTGTGCGTCCTTGTACGGTATGAAAAAACAGCAAAGGGACAAAAGGGCGCGCGAGCTGCTGGCTCAATTTTCGCTTGACGATACGGGCAATAGACCTTTTAAGGCTTTCTCAAAGGGGATGAAGCGGAAATTGACCATAGCCGCAGGTATAATTCATGATCCCAAGATTCTCTTTTTAGATGAGCCGACTACCGGAATTGATGTGGAAAGCGCGCGGCAGATCAGGCAATTAATCGCGAGGCTTAACGCAGGCGGTACAACGATTTTCCTGCCCACCCACTATATCGAGGACGCAGAAAGGTTGTGCGACCGGATTGGATTTATCGTGGGCGGGAGCATCATCACTGTCAGCACAGTACGGGAGCTTATCGTTGAAGCGCAGCAAGAGCACATACTGCAATTCTGGTTAGATTCCTTCGATCAAGCTTTGCAATCAGAAATCGTAAAAGCTTTTCCCGCTGTGTCCAGCGCGGCGGAAGCAGAACATACGATCAGCATCCGCAGCCCGGAGCCTCTGGATATCATGCCGTTCATGCAATTCTTTGATTCAAAAGGCATAAAGGTAAGGGAAGCAAAGTTAATTCGCCCTTCCTTGGAAGATGTGTTTGTTAGGGTGACAGGGATTGAGCTGGCTCGCTTGAAAAAAGAAAAGGAAGGCAAGAAATGATGGATAAAGCGCTCGCATACTGGGGAATCTTAAAAAAGGACATGCAGAATTACTATCTAAAACCGCCCAATATAAGCTGGGGGATTATTTTTCCAGTGTCATGGACATTGATGTTCTTTATACGCTCGGAACAAGCGGTGGATATACGGGCTATACTACCTGGGGTAATGGCGCTTTCGGTATTGTTCGGAACAACCTCGATGCTCTCGGTGACCATTACGTTTGAACGAAAAAGCCGTTCTTTTGAGCGGCTCTTGCTTTCCCCTATAAGTCTTAATCTGCTAATGCTGGCTAAGACGACGGGAGCCATTGTGTTCGGTATTTTGAATGCCTTTATCCCTGTGTTGTTTGCTTCTTTTATGATAGATCTTTCCGGAATCGATTGGGGCATGCTCTTTCTTGCGGTGGTATTCATAGCCATTACCTCTACCTTTCTCGGCTTGTTTATCGCTGTATCGGTCAATGAGGTATTCGAGGCGCAGACATTTTCCAATTTCTTCCGTTTTCCGATGATTTTTTTGTGCGGTCTATTTCTACCGCTCGAAAAATTGCCAGCGGTGATCCAGCCTCTCTCCTATGCTCTTCCGCTCACGTATGGCGCCGACCTGTTACGGTTTTCCATTAATGCGGAAGCATCCATAAACAAGGCAATAAGTATCTTGGTTCTGGTTTTTTTCAGCAGCCTACTCTTTTTTCTGAGCACCCATAATATTCAGAAACGTTGGATTTATTGATAGTCTCTGTACCATCGCGGTTAAGCAACTCATGGACCTGCGCCAAAGCGGGCAGGTCCATAGGCGGGTTTTACTTTCCGCTGCGCTGGTGCAGCGAGAAAGCTTCAGGATTTGAGAATACCCCTGGAGCCTTTCCCGCCGCTTTAAACCCCCTTATTTAGCTCTAGGCACATCCTTGGTGAATTGCTCTAGGGCTGCGTTGACCGCCGAGATGATCGCGTTGGTCGTTCTCGTGGCACCTGTCACCACGTCGGCGATGCCGCCCTCTACGATAAGTCCGCCCTTAGCCTTGGCCGTTGTGAGAGCATATTTTACGATGGTGGTTTCGGCGCTTAGGCCTCTGAATTTGGCGCAGTAGGTTGCGATATCGTAGAGCTTGTTGCCGGTGGCGATAAACTGGCCTGAATATTCCCAGGGATTAGCGAGGTAGGTGCTGTCGCTGTGGGCGGCTACATGGACATTGTCGATGGTGCGTGCGTCCCTGTCGATGGTCACATCAACCACGGTCGAACCTGCGGTACCGCCGGGGAAGTTCATGGCTTTATCGCCCAAAACCCTGTAGGTCAGCATATAACCCAAAAGATGAGCGGGGTTGTAGACTACCTTTCCGTAGGAATCGGAACCACTCAAAGTAGTAGTAAAGTTTTCATAAATTTCCAGAGTGTCTAAAACCGAATCCTCACCGCAGCGCCGCATACTCTCGTATAAGGAGTAATGGTGAAGGTCTTCTCGCATTTCGCGCTTCCGGCTGTGGCTATCACGGTGACAGGCCCCTGGCCTCGGGCAGTGAGAGTGTTTTTATCGATGATCGCGACGCCGTTGTCTTCATTTAAGCTATAGACAGCATCTACCAGCATTCTGTCGGATAAAAGTTTAGTCTTTAATCAATCAACCTTGCATTATCCGATGCTGAAGCGTGGATCGCGGTTTCGACTTGCCCGAAATCTATCGGCTGGATAGGATGGGGGTCATGGAATTGAGCAACGCGGCCGTTGTTGCGATGGTGTTCACGGCGTTCAGCATAGGGATAGCAAAAAGCGGGCTTCCTGGCTTAGTCACCGTGATTACCCCTTTTGTCGCCATGACGATGCCTTCGAGAATCGCTACCGGAATAATGCTTCCTCTTTTAATCGTGGCTGATATTGTTTCGGTAATCTACTGGAGGCGCAAAGCGCTGTGGAAGTATCTAAGTTGGCTCATACCCGGGGCTGTGGTTGGCCTGGCTTTGGGATTTTTACTGCTCAAGGCAATAGATGACGCAACGTTCACGCCCATAATGGGCGCGCTGATAATTGCGTCAGCCTTTTGAGCATTAGCCTTGACCGGTTAAGACTCCGCTTTGATCCGGATAGCAAGATAATTCCCTTGGGCATAGGCATTATAGCGGGGATATTCAATATGCTGGCTAACGGCGCTGCGCCCGTGCTGGCACTTTATCTGCTTGCTCTCAAGATAAATAAAGAGGATTTTATTGGAACCAATGCTTGGTTTTTCCTTGTTATCAATATAGCCAAGCTTCCATTCAGCATCGCCATAGGGAGTGTTCAACTGAATCACTTGGGATTCGACGCGATGCTTCTACCCCTTGTGGCTATTGGGGGTCTGGTGGGTGTCCGGATGCTCAAAAAAATTCCACAAAGGATTTTCAATATTTCTATTCAGGCGCTGGCGCTTATTTCTGGGACAAGGCTGCTGTTTTAAACCCTATCTAGCAATCCTGGAATGTCACGGACTATGCTGATTGTATAAACGTCACACAATTTTACAATACACCATTGACCTGGGCAGATTGGGTTTGTAGCATGAATCATTATACTAGCGCCGCGCGAAAGCCGGGTACAAGAGCGGAAGGAGATTAGAATGCCGGTACACAATTGGGACAAGTTGGAGCGAAAAGCCTTGAACCCTGTCATAACAGGCAAGGTAGTGCAGACCGAAAAAGCCATGGTCGCGCGCATTACCTGTCCCGTGGGACCGGTGAATATGCACACCCATGATTTTGATCAGATCACCAATATGCTCAGAGGAAAAATGCGTTGGGTAATAGGGGGAGAAGGGGAGTATATCGTAGGCCCCAACGATGTCATGCTGATGAGGGCGGGGGTAGCCCATGGGGGAGAGGTGCTGGAAGAGGCGGAGTACCTGGATGTGTTTGTACCGCCAAGGCAGGATTTTTCCTGGTATAAGCAGAATCTGTAGCTAGTGCATCGAAGATTTTGTCCATGGCTCGCTGGATCATGTCGAGTATGAGAAGAAAAACGTCACATTCTAAAACCTTCATCCTATCTACGACAAAGATGGATTCATGGCGCCCTTCTTTGTTTAGATCAGCGATGAGTTTTAAGTCGTGTTCGGGACCATCCCGCTGGGGTAGGTATACCGAGTGGCCAAGTTTTTCGATTTTCTGGCAGAGATCGAGGTTGAATTTCTTTTCAGCCGCGCTGAAAAGAGGGCCGGAAAAGTAAAGCCGTGACACTAGTCATCCTTCCGCCATGGGCTTCCATGACAGGGAACTAGGAGCTATTTATCGCTGTTGGCGATAATCGAAGCCATCTCCACCAGCCTGATAAACTCAGCCCTGTAGCCCTCATAATCCTTGCCTTTGGAGTTCTGGGCTCTTTCCAGAACTGCGGACCAGGAGGCCTCTCCCTTGTAGGGGCTGTCCCTTAGGAGCATGCCAAACTCGGCCACGGCAGTGGCAAAGCGGAAGTCTTCGTCGCTTTCTGCCAGGGGCTTGATCAGCGTTGTGGCGTTCAGTCGAGTTTCTACGAGCTTGCTCTCTTCGGCACCGTCGTCCGGTTCTTTATAGCGTAGCCTGAAGACAGCAAGGTCGTCGGAGGGGACTAGATTTGTATTCTGAAATACGAGGGGGTCGGGACTTACGATGCCAGTGGGCGCCGCCTGGGGAGGCACGAGTTCGTAGAAAGCGGTGACTGTCTGACCAGAGCCCATCTCTCCGGCATCTTTAGTGTCATCATTGAAATCTTCCCGGGCTAGGAGGCGGTTTTCATAACCGATAAGGCGGTATTCTCGGACTGTGGATGGATTAAACTCGATCTGTATCTTAACATCCTTGGCCACAGCAAAAAGGTTGCCCCAAATCTCCTTGCCCAAGACCTTGTTGGCTTCCATCAGAGTGTCTATGTATGCGTAGTTGCCATTGCCCTTGTCAGCCAGGGTTTCCATGCGGCTGTCTTTGTAATTGCCCACACCGACACCTAGGACGGTGAGGTAGATATTGTCCTTTCGTTTATCTTCTATTAGGCGTTCGAGTTCGCTGGTAGAGCTTACACCCACGTTGAAGTCTCCGTCGGTGCAAAGGATTACCCTGTTGTTGCCGCCGGAGATAAAGTTTTCCCTAGCGATGCGGTAGGCGAGCTGGATCCCTTCTCCTCCGGCTGTGGAGCCGCCGGCCTCGAGGGAGTCGAAGGCGGCAAGGATTTTTTCCTTTTTGTTGCCAGGCGTTGACTCAAGCACAAGGCCGGCGCTGCCGGCGTAGGCAACAATGGAAACCCTGTCCTGGGGTCGCAGCTGTTCGGCCATAATGCGCATGCTACGCTTTAAGAGCGGAAGCTTGTTGTCATCATACATGGAACCCGAGCTGTCTATAAGGAAGACCAAATTAGAGGCAGGCAGATCATCGGTGGGTATTTTCTTGGCCGCGATAGCCACGCGGAACAAGAGGTGCTCGCTGTTCCATGGCGCCGGGCTAAGGGCGAATTGGGCGTTCACAGGGTGATCGCCGACTGCGTCGGGATAGTCATACTCAAAATAGTTGAGCATCTCTTCGATACGGACCACGTCTTTGGGAGGCAATTCATAGTCTTCCATAAGATAGCGGCGAAGGTTGGAATAGCTGGCGGTGTCCACATCGATGGAAAATGTGGAAACTGGATTATCCAAGGCCTTCAAAAAGGGGTTGTCGACGATGCGGTCGTATTCCTCGGTGTTGTAGTCCGGGCTGTACTGTCCCGGATACGGAGCTTGGGGCTCGGGCACAAAGCCCCCAGCCTTGGAAGAGCCGGCAAGAGCCATGGTCGAGTGCGCATTGGGTACTATGCTGTATACAGCCTCGGGGAGCCCCGTCTCAGGGGATGATGGTGCCGTAGTATCAAATATTTTATCTTCGGATGCACAGCCTGCGATAATCGCCAGCAAAAAGCAACAAAGAAAGAGAATCCAAAGAAAATGTAGCCGGGTCTGATTTTTCTGATTGCATTTCCAGGACCGCTGATCGGACATGATCGAGCCTCCTCACTTTATATCGATACGTAGTGAGTGAAATGATATCGCATAATTCTTCTCAATCCCAGTGCCAGCTTTATCGTACTCCTGCCCGCCTGGCTCACGATATTATGGGCGCTTCGCCTGGGGGGCTATCTTTTTACCAGGATAATCAAGACCAAGGTAGATCATCGTTTCGATACCATGCGGAACGAGCCACTTAAGTTCGCCCGGTTCTGGATACTTCAGGCTGTGGCTGTGGCGATTATTGTGCTTCCGGTGGTGGCGTCGGTAGCCTCACCCTTTACGCCCCGGGAATTTGGTTTCTTGGAGGCTTTGGGGTTAGTCATGTGGCTTGTTGGATTCGCCGTAGAGGCGGTTTCGGATGCCCAGAAATCGACTTTCAAGAAGACTGGTGCCACGGGGGTGATCACAACGGGCTTGTGGCGTTACTCCAGGCACCCAAATTATTTTGGAGAGACCTTGCTCTGGTGGGGTATTTTTGTTTATTGCCTGCCTGCGCTCTCCGGCGGGCTGTATTGGACCGTGCTGGGGCCGGTTTTTATCACGCTTCTCCTCCTATTTGTGAGCGGCATTCCGCTCTTGGAAAAAAGCGCTGACGCCAAGTACGGCGAGGATCCGACTTACAAGGAATACAAAAGAAGAACGAGCATTTTTATTCCGTTATCGCCCAAGAGATAGGTATGCCGGTGATGATGATTAGCGTTCATGCCAAAGCGGAGATAGTCGTGGCTACTTTCGACAAATTCGACTAAGCCCGCTGTGCCATTATCTATCTGCGACGCCGTCGATCGAGTCTATTTAAATCAGCCCAGGCTTATTAATACCTTGAAGTAGCCTGCGGCCGTGATTGACATGGCTATGCGCTTTCTGGACTATAGGACAGCTGCTGTCGGGAATTTAGCTTTCGGCGGTTTTGGAGGCGCGATGCACTACAATCTTCCCTCGAACTATAAATCACTGTTGGGCGTAAAAGAGACCGAACGGGCTATCAAGGAAATCAAAGATTTTTTTCAGTTGAGCCTCGCTACGGAACTCAATCTGACCCGGGTTACCGCTCCGCTTTTTGTTTTATCGGGCTTGGGCATAAA
This sequence comes from Spirochaetaceae bacterium UBA6076, assembly GCA_002428725.1. Lineage (GTDB taxonomy): Bacteria > Spirochaetota > Spirochaetia > Treponematales > Rectinemataceae > UBA2256. The sequence continues at coordinate 96,861 of DIXQ01000027.1, forward strand.
TGATGACCTCAACGGAACCGAAAGGCCTGTTTCTTTTCCGGTTAAGGCGATGCAAGGAGTCCAGGCTGAAATCGTCCATTCCCTGGCTAAATGGAAGCGCCTGGCGCTGGCTGAATACGGTTTTAAGCGCGGCTTTGGTCTCTATACCGACATGAACGCCATCCGGGCGGACGAGGACTTAGACGCTATTCACTCTCTCTATGTTGACCAATGGGATTGGGAACGGGTTATTGGAGCCTCTGAAAGGAATCTCGATTTTCTTAAAAAAATAGTCAGGAAAATCTATTCAACCTTAAAACGGCTCGAGTTCAGGATGCATGACCTGTATCCCTCTCTATCCCTTGAACTGCCCGAGGAGATTGCCTTTGTCCATGCCGAGGATGCCCAAGCCCGATATCCGGCTTTGACACCAAAGGAACGGGAAAATGCCCTGGCGGAGGAATACGGCGCTTTTTTCCTGATCGGTATTGGCTGGGATTTGACGGATGGCAAGCCCCACGACGGAAGGGCTGCCGATTATGACGATTGGAGTACTCTCACCAGCGAAGGCCATAGGGGGCTTAACGGCGATATAATTGTCTGGAACAGCATTCTCAGGCAGGCCTTCGAGCTTTCTTCCATGGGGATACGGGTGGACAAGACAGCGCTGGAGCTGCAGCTGGCAAAAAAGGGTCAGGATGCTCGAAAGGAGCTGTATTTCCATAAAAAACTGCTCCAGGGGGATCTTCCCCTCTGTATCGGTGGCGGCATCGGACAATCAAGGCTCTGCATGTATATATTGCGCAAGGCACATATTGGAGAAATTCAGGTTGGACTTTGGCCGGAGCAAATGCGCGCCGAGTGTGATAATGCCGGTATAAAGCTGCTGTAGCTTTTAGATAATCACGGCTAGACCAAGGGAATAGGCAACAGCCACTGTAAGAAATATGCCCACAGGGAGCGCGACCCTTTGAATAGTGCTTGGAAGTGTAGCCTTGAAATGTTCCGCGCTGACAACCATGCAAACATGAAGAGGCGAGAGCATCATGCCGGCGTACCCAAAAGCTCCTGCGAGGGCGATAGTCGCCTCTTTGGGGAATGCTTGCTGAGAACTCATCATGCCAAAAACGATGGGGAAGGCTAGGCCAACGTACCCATAGCCTACGCCAGTCACTAAGCCTGCGGTAAGGGGAATTAAGGCTGTGGCTACAAAGGGTGGGAAACCAATTTGCTCCATTTCCACAGCAGCTTCCTGTGCCGCTCCAGCAGCACCGAGAAGGGCTGAAAAAACCCTGATGCCGATCAGCACAAAAATAAGTCGAAATGTTGATGCTTTTAGACTGCCCTTAAAGACGGAAAAACCGTCCTTGCCTAAGCCCACGTAGACACATCCCGCCACTAAACCGAGAAGGATTGTGGCATATCGTGCTATCAAGGCATTGGCCGCGGAGGGAAGATTCAGTATCGGCGCTATAAAGCCCCATAGAATAGTTAATATTCCATACATTCCTAGAGCAATGGCCAGGGGAGCAATGCCAATGAGAAAAGACCCCCGTTTAGCTCCGAGCTCTAACTTTTTAGTTTTATTTTCTCCCTCCCAAATTTTTTTGGGAAGAAGAAAGATTAGCCCCAGACCAAAGAGCAGTGGCGCAGTGTAAAAGTGAATGCTGAGTAATCTAAACGCTGGAATTTGCGCCAGCGAAAGGGTCATGACAAAGGCGGGATACAGCGGCCATATCAATTCCATTATATGACGGAAAAAATAGTTAGCGGCGGACAAGGCTTCGCCGCTCATGCGGCCTTCCGAGTCCATGGATTCCACCATGGGGGCTGAAAGCACAGCTCCTCCCGGTACGGGAAGGGTCCCGATGAGCATGGGTGCCAGGGCGATGGCCATGCGGCGGGAAGGAGCGACCGCGATGATAGAATTAGCCAGCCTTTCCATGGCGCCGGCTTTTTTCATAGCCGAAGAAAAGACCATAATCAGGCTCATAAGACAAACTAATAAAATCGTGTCGGCGCTTAGGACATCAGCGAGTATCACCGTGGCGATTTTTGCCAGACTAAGTCCCCGCCACAGGGCAATAGCAAGGCCGCCGATTATGGCTGCAATACCAAGATGGACTTTCCGCGAAGTGAGAAAAACAACTAGAACAAAGACTATCAGAATCTGAAGTATGGCCGGGAATTGGATTTAAGGGCTCCTCTTAATTAATGATAATGTGAAATCCCGGGAATTCTTTTTCAAAGGCTTCCCTAGTACGGCGCTCTAAGCCTTCGCTTGTCACAATATCCACGGCGGCGCAGGCCGGGCACATCCCCCGGGGAAATCCCTTAGCCATGCTTATTTCTATACTCGAGAGCGCTTCGCTATATCTAACGTTTGATACTAGGCCCAGATCGGTTATGGGCAATTCCGACTGAGGTTCGATTACCCCGGATAGGGCGGCTTCGATTTTCCTTTGAATCACAGGATCCATTGGATAGCCTCCTTATTGTTTAAAATACTCAGGGCACACCGAGAGAAAATGCTTAAGATTGTTTTCAATCTCTCCTTTTTTCGGTTTGAGGTAGAGAAAGAATGTTTTGTTGTCGTCGAAACAGCAAAAGTGAGTAAGGCTGTCCAACTCTGGGAAAGAATCCAAGGTTCGCTTGAGGGTAGCAAGTATGCTGTCCTGTCTCCAAAACAGGACAAAGGTTTTTCCCTCCCGCACAATCTCTTCCGTGCTCATGCTCCATTGCCCATCGATCTTAACGTGATTGAGATGTTTTTTTTCAATGATGTGACCTTCGCCGATCAGTTTCTTGTCCGTGAACAGGTTCATGAAGAAGCGATCCCTATTGCCTACAAGGTAAGTGAATGGCACATAGAGCAGCGAATGACGGGGAATGAAGGTGTAGGAACCCTTAGCGCTACTCCAAGGATCTCGCAATTTATACTTAAAGTGATAACCGATCGCTCCACCGATATTTATGTATTCGATGTCTTTGGGCTTAAGGAGTCTTTCCGCTTGCTGGGACATGTGATGCCCTAGCCAGCGATTTTTCTTAGTACCCAAAAAATATTGGGCTGAGCCTGCAATGCCGAGTAAAAGCAGTGGAATGAGGTAAGCGGTGTTCATGCGTTAGTTTTCCTATTCAAAAAGTATGTCGCAAGAGGCTGGGCTCCAACATCCACCAAGGCTTCGCGGCTGCTTATGCCCTCCCTGGTAAAGTTGAAATCATATTGGGGGTACGTGGCAAGAGAAGGATGCTGCTCCCAGGCCATATCCGAGATGCCCCGCTTGTTTATGCAAATAGCGCCAAGTGGTATTCCGAGCCTGGTCAATTCTTCCTGAATGCGAAGCGCCTCATCCACCGAAAGCTGATCTGGATTTACAATGACGCAAATAAAACTCTCTTTAGAAAAGAGATGTTCAAGCGCGCCAAGCCGTTGGCCGATGATCTTAAGCTGGCCATATACTTTGTCTTCATTCTTGTCTACACAGCTCGCGGCAATGGGAGAATCGGGGTTGATGCGTGCCACCGATTGTCGTTTGCTCAGGATTTTTTCCCTGAGCTGGCGCAATTCCTTTACCCAAAGACCTGAAATTACAGGGAGCGATAAAAAGCGCAATGAAAGCGCGGTGGGTGGTGTGTCGAAGACTACAATGTCGTAGAGCGGGCCTAGCGTACAGTGGATATCCTCAATCGCCCACAGCACGGCATATTCTTCTGTACCGGGGGAATACTTGATGATATTAAAGAATGAATCGAGATTGAAGGTGGTATTGTATGCGTAGTTAGCCTTCATTTGCGAACGGCTCTCCTCCAGGTATCGATTAACCCAGTACGCGAGATCCACTTCGAGAGCATCGAGGCGGGGCTCGACTGCTGTAGGCTGACCTGTCAGCTTTAAATCGAGAATATCGCCAAGGTTATGAGCGGGATCCAGGGATGCGATAAGGACTTTTTTACCCGCTCTGGCTAAAGAGAGGGCAAAGGCGCCGGAGAGGGTAGTTTTGCCTACTCCGCCTTTACCAAGGAAAAAAGCAGTGTCATTCACAGTTATTCCTTAACCAACTTCCATCATGCCAGCAAGTACACCGATAGGATCTTGAGCTAGATCGGTGCGCGCTACAAGAACTATGAGCTCCTTCTCCAAAAAAGGAAGAAGTTCTACGGCTACAGGCGAGGGGGGAGAGGGAAGGCCGGCGAAACCGCCTAATACAAGAAGACTAAAAATATTTTCCAGCTCTCGTACTTCAAATTCCAAGAGCTCGGTTGCCCTGCCTCGGTTTATCTGGATAAGCATATTGGAAACGGATTTTACTAATTGCCTAAAACTTCGAGACATACTGTGCTTCCTTAGGAAATGGACGCTATTCAGCCGCGTTGTGCCGTCAACCAAAGCTAGTATACTACCGTCTTTAGAGTGCAAGCAAGCGTGATGCCAGGGCTAGGTAGAACAGCTTGCACTGTATTGGCTATAAACCTCTGTTGGTATATCGCTAAAAAAGGGGCTGCCCTTATTATGGACAGCCCCCAAATCTAATCCATTCTGCTGCGGCAAATTACTTCTAGCCGCAGTACCATCTTAGTATTAGGCCTTTGCCTCAACCTTGCGTTCGGCCCACTTCTTTCTGAAGCCGAAGAGCATCACGAAGCTCAGGTAGAGCATGAAGAGGTTGATCAAGCCGACCACGACGCCGGTAATGACGTTGGTGGTCTTGGCCATATCGATAAAGAACACGGGAATGATCACAATCTCGTACCAGATAAGCGCTACTACCACGGTTACCCAGAGCAGAAGGGCGGGTAATACGGTGGCTACGACAAAATTAGCCTTCAGTTTATCGTTTACCCAAACCGCGACGGTGAGCATGGTAACAGACGCCAAGAGCTGGTTGGCACCGGAGAAGGCCGGCCAGATCACCGCGTATCCGCCAGAGCGGGCAAGGAAAAGACCTACGAAAGCGAAAAGCAGGGAGGCAACCCACTTGTTGTGGAAAACACCATAAATCCCAGGACTCTTTTCCTTCATGGGTTCGGTCATTTCCTGTATGATATAGCGTCCTAGACGGTTAGTGGTATCCAGGGTCGTTAACGCAAATGTGGATACCCAGACCGCGGTGAAAAGCTGCATAAAACTCATACTGAGGAAAGGAAGCTCGAGTGAAACCATTTTGGCGAAGGAATTGACAAAACGACCCAGCGCCGGGGTGGCCATGAGCTTGTCTCCGAGAGCAAGACCACCGAAACCTGCGATGGAGATAACAACGAGGGTAGCCAGGAAACCCTCGACCAGCATGGCGCCGTATCCGACAAAAAGACCGTCGGTTTCGGTTTTAAGCTGTTTGGAGGATGTTCCGCCAGATATTAGGGAGTGGAAACCCGACAGGGCTCCGCAGGCAATGACGAGGGGTACGGTAGGCCAGAATGGAGATGGCTGTAGGTTGCCCGCCGGTCCGATCAACTTAGCGCTGAAGGATGTAAAGGCGGGAATGGCATCGAAAGACTTGAAGCTGATGATTGCGGCGATGCTGCCGACCAGGAGTCCGAAATACAGGAAGTATGAAGACAAATAATCTCGAGGTTGGAGCAGTAGGTTAACCGGAAGGGTGGATGCAAACACGATGTAGACAAAGATGATAAGGAAGTAGACATCCTTGCCCCACTTTACGGGGAACATGTTACCCAGCCAGAAAGCGACGATGATAAGAGCTATGCCAATTAAGGTTCCCTTGCCCAGGCCGAGCTTGGACTTATACATGAAATAGCCCGAGATCACCGCGGCGATACAGAAGAACACGAAGGAGAAAAATACGCGTCCGTCGGCGGCGAACTGTCCGGCGACGATGTCACCGAATGCCGCTACCACGAGGATACAAAGGAAGAGAATAAACCAGCTGAATGTTTTGCCGGCTTTCTTTCCTATTACATCCTGGGCGACGAACTGCATGGAGCGTCCGTCGTAACGGACGGATGCCACCAGCGACAGATAGTCGTGGATAGCTCCAAGGAAGATGTTACCAAACCAGATCCAGAGAAGTCCGGGTAGCCATCCCCAGGCGACAGCCATGGCAGGACCGGTGATAGGACCGGCGCCGGCTATGGACGCAAAGTGGTGACCAAACAGAACGTACTTGGAGGTTGGAACGTAATCGACACCGTCTTCAAGCCTCTTGGATGGGGCTTCCGGCGCCTTGCTACTTTGTAGGACGTTATCGCGGATCTTCTTACCGTAGGTGAAGTAAAAGATCACATAGATCGCGATAGCAACCAACGCAATAAAAGTACTCATGCAGTCCTCCTGCAAATATGGATAGCTTAGAATACTCCTCTGAGAATGAGCTGTCAAATGAATAATGCTTAGCAGCTGCTCGAAATTAGAGGTTGCAATCTTGTAAACAGCAATGGACTTCTTGTGTAAGCCGAGAACAGGACCGATAATGACTAAAGATAATATTTATCATGGATGGTCCTATGGGCGAAGCAATAGCGCTGGATGGCGGATACTACTGGGTTGGAAATTCGCATCTGACCGAAAAGCTCATCTGCAACCCTTATCTTCTCGTGGATGGAGATGAAGCTGTTCTCTTTGATCCTGGCTCGGCCTTGGATGCCAAGGAAGTAATAGCATCGGTAGCCTCGGTGCTGCCATTGGAAAAAGTGCGCCATGTGGTGCTCCACCACCAGGATCCCGACCTGGCGGCAGCCCTTCCGTACATGGAAGCTGCCGGCATGACGTTTGCCATAGTAACTCACTGGAGGACCTGGTCGCTACTTAGATTTTACGGCATAAGCTCCCCCGGATACTTGGTGGACGAGCACGGCTACACGCTGCGCCTCGAAAGTGGACGAACCCTGCAATTCATCCCTACCCCCTACCTTCATTTCCCCGGCGCCATAGCTACCTATGACAGGCAAACGAAATTCCTCTTATCTAGTGATCTCTTCGGCGCCTTTTCGGAGCGCTGGTCGCTCTTCGCGGATGAGGGCTACATGGAGGCGATGAAGCGTTTCCACGAGCACTACATGCCTTCTAACGAGATATTACGACCCACCATGGAATTGATCTCTTGCCTGGATTTGGCGGCAATTTTGCCTCAGCACGGATCGATCATACGGGGAAACATCCCCAGCTATATCGACGCGCTTAAAAATTTGGAATGCGGACTGGCGTTGGATTCGGGCTTAAGGGGCGAAAAGACCAAGCCCGATTACCGAGCACTGGGCGAGGAAGTGGCGCGGCTTAGGGAACTGAACGAACAGCTCCAGAAAACCGCAAATCAGATGAACGAGGCCCAACTAAGAGACGCCACCACTGGACTATTCGACGAGACATTTTTTAGGGAGTTCATAGACGAACAGGCTTCCTTGCGCTTTTACGCCGAGGGAGTAGAAGACGATGTATTAGCGGTCTTTGGTATCGACGAGGGCATAGCACGGATAGAATATCAGTACGGACCTAAGGAAGTGGAGGCCATTCTAAAAGGGGTAGCGAGGATACTCCAGAACAGCAAAGTGCCTACCCAATCCGTGTTCAGGCTTCACGGTACGACCTTCGCACTCTGGATGCCCAGGATGATATTTCACGAGGCTGTGGAACTCTGCGAGCAGATACGCACCAGCGTGGAAGCCTCGAAGAGCTTTATCGAGCAGGTCACCATATCGGCTGGATTGGTGGCGGTGGCTGAAATTCGATCTTACATCCTCGATCCGGCCGAAGCCGGGACAGCCCTCGCCGAGACGGGAATTAGAAGGCTTAGGATAGCCCGTAAACGGGGGGGCAACACGGTTTGCACATCCTCAGAAGTTGGCAACGAATCTCAAGATAAAGCCCGGATTCTCGTGGTGGACGATAACCAGATTCATGCCGGTGTGTTGAAGACCTTTCTCGAAAACAACGATTACAAAGTCTCCATCGCCTTGGATGGAGGTCAAGCCCAGTCTATGCTGGCCGAAGAAGGCTTTGACCTCATAATTTCAGAGTTAATGGTGCCCAAAGTGGATGGTTTTATGCTCAAGGACAGCCTAGCCGCTAAGTCGGGTACCAAGGATATTCCCTTCATCCTGCTTTCGCACAGAAAAAACGAGAGCTCCGTGCAGCGCGCCTACGGGCAAGGGGTAGATCATTATCTTAAGAAGCCCTATCTCATGGCAGAGCTTTTAGGGATTGTACACAATTTAATCGGCGGTGGGCTCTGATGAAGCTGGATGTCGAATACATACTCCTGGCTGCTGCTTTTTTTGTGTGGCTGGATATCATTATTGTCCTCAGGGTGTTAGCCAACAAGACTAGTCTCTCCCTGGACGAAGAAGGTAAACAAAAGGGCTATGCGAACCTGGCGAGTGTCTTCAAGGTAGAAAAGTCCAAAAAGCGCAAAATTGCCAAGAGTTTTTTCGAAATTTACATAAAGCTTGCCCAATCCATCGAGTTGCCAAAGGAGGAACGGGAAAAGCTGCTGAAAAACGAAGAGATCCAGCGGGAAAGAACCAGGCTTTTGCGCTGGATAAAAAGCACTATTTCTTACAAGAGAAAGAACGCTGCCCTGGGGCTGGGCATTCTGGGGGATGAGGAGGCACGAAAAAGCCTGGAGCAGGCGCTGATTCAGGAAAAAGATGGACCAACCAAGCTGGTGATCGCCAACGCCTTGGCGGACATAGGAGACTCTCGATCACTGCCTTTCCTCGTTGACAGCCTTGTCGGTGCCAAACGTTGGTATAGGGATAAGGCCAACATGCTCATCGCCTCTTTCGGAAAAGAAGCTCTTTTACCTCTACAAGGTTATGTTGAACGCCGGGAATTCGAGTTAGTCGAACTTTTCGTGGACGTAAGTGGAACAATTCTCTGCAGCGACCTTCGGGAGTATCTCGTAACCTTGCTCAAGGATGCCCCCGTAACCTTGGCTGATCTGGAGCGCGGCGATGCGCCGGATCGACAAGGGCTGGGGGCTGAGTTAGGTGCAGGCGTGGATAAAGAGTTCCTGGTGGCCAATTATAGGCGTATTCTTACCAAAGCCGCCGAAAATCTCGAAGCTTTTCACCCGGAAGCCCTGAACGATCCAGCATTCCTGGAGAACAAAGAAAGCCTGATACGGAGCATCGCGATCCGATCTTTAGGCAACGCTAATAACCAGGCTAACGTGGATGCCCTGCTTGGGTATCTCGCCTATCCCACTTCTGGACCTGCCGCACAGGAAGGGCTTACTAAAATACTTGAAGCTCACTCCCGTTTTATTCCTTCGGTCGTTAAGGTATTCGAGTCCACGAAAGACGAGGCTGTGCAGCGACGCCTGGCCGAGATGCTGGCCGGAAGGATCGAGTACTTCATTGTGAGACTCACGGGTACAGGCGCACCGGCGGCCGAACGACTCATACGCATCCTTTTGTCCATGGGCAAGACCTCGGAAATACTTGAGTTCCTCAAGCTCAACAGGGACGAGGGCATAGCGACTAAGCTGCTGGAAATTCTTTGCGAAGAAGCCTCGAGAAATCCCGTCGTAGAGACCGAATGCAGGCTGTATTTACCCGATAAGCTATTGGAGCGCTGCGCGCTCACACGTCTTTCGCCGCCCTCGGTGTCCCGGGAAGAAAAAAAAGACCGAAAGATGATCATGGGTCTCTACTTTATCCTCACCGTGGCAATCCTTTTCTTTCCCTTACTGTATTTGCTCAGAAACTGGGATGTGCTCTTTAAAGCTCCACTTATTGATCAGCTCCAGACATTTGTGGTGGATTTTAACTCCGATTTCGCCTGGTACACGATCATTGTCAATCTGGGATACCTAGTACTCCTGGGGCTATCCTGGGTAATGGTGAAAACAGAGACGAGGCTATGGAACCTTAAGACCATGAGCATGCTCTTTAAGCCCCGAATGCTCCCCTCGGTATCTATAATCGCCCCGGCGTTCAATGAGGAAAAAACAATAATCCAGAGCGCAAATTCTCTACTCAACTTAAAGTACGACGACTACGAACTAGTGATCGTCAACGACGGATCCAAGGACAATACCCTCAAGATCCTGGTGGAGTATTTCAAGCTCCGCAGAACGGATCAAAGCTATACAGAGCGCTTAAAAACTAGCCCTGTGCTCGGCATTTACCGAAATCCCCTCATGCCCCGCCTGGTAGTTGTGGACAAGGTAAACGGCGGCAAGGCCGACTCCCTAAACGCAGGCATAAATATCGCCAAGAAGGAATATTTTTGTGGCATCGATGCCGATTCCCTTTTAGAGCCCGACGCCCTTTTAAAGGTAGCCGCCATCACCCTGGACCATGGAGTGGAAACCCCGGCGCTAGGCGGCAATATCTTCCCCATAAACGGCTGCGACGTGGACCGAGGCTACCTAGACCGTATCATGCTACCCAAGAACAAGTTGGCCGCACTCCAGACCATCGAATACCTACGAGCCTTCATGTGCGGCCGCCTGGGCTGGGCACAGGTTAATTCCCTTCTTATCATTTCGGGAGCCTTTGGATTGTTTAGAAGGGAAAGAGTGATCGCGGCGGGTGGCTATATGAGTGCCCAGGAACGCTACGGCAAGGGCACCGTGGGCGAGGATATGGAACTTGTGGTAAGAATAGCCCGATTGATGCGGGAGAAAAAGCAAAAATTCCGCATTGGATACGCCTATAACGCCAACTGCTGGACCGAGGTGCCCGAGAGCATGAAGATACTCAAACGCCAACGCGACAGGTGGCACCGGGGCCTCATCGATATAATGTTTTTCCATAGAAAGCTGCTCTTCAATCCAGCCTTCGGAACCATGGGATTGGTGGCCATGCCCTACTTTCTCATCTTTGAGATGATAGGACCTCTCTTCGAGATACAGGGCTATCTCATGGTGGGCGTCGCGGCTATCTTTGGCCTTATCAGCGCCAAGCTAGCCCTCTTGCTCTTCGTTGCCACCATTTTAATGGGAATTCTCATATCCATGAGCTCGATCCTCATAGCTGAGCGCCAGGTCGCTTACTTTAACTACCGAGATACGCTTAAGCTCTTGGCCTTGGCATTTCTGGAAAACTTTGGGCCCAGGCAGGTGTTTTCCATGTGGAGGGTGCTGGGCTATTTCAGCGCCATGAAAAAACCCAAGGGCTGGGGTGTCATGGAGCGCAAGGGTTTCGCCCAGGGGAAGAGCGCATGAGGACTAAGACGGTTAAGCGACGTTCGGCGTTGGGGATACTCTATTTTCTCATGATCGTGGTCACCGTGGCTTTTGTGTCCATATTCATTTTACCCAGCCTGGTGTGGCGGCTTTCTGCCTTCAGAAATCTGGAAGTGTGGGCGGTGGACAAGACTGTGCCTTACCCGGATTACCGGGAGCATGCTGGGCTGTTCTGGATTCTCAAGCACGAAAAAATCGCCAAATCTGGGTCTAGGCAGCTGTATGACGAAAAATCCGATTATTTTGGCTTTTACCCCTATGGAAAGGACGAATGGAGGGGCATACCCCTGCCTGCCAGCGGCACCAGACCCGATCTTATCTACATAACCGATACCTACGGGGTCTATAAAGACGACTATATGCAAAGAAAGCTTTCTGGCGAGTGGTCCCCCAAGATATACGGAGGACTCTCATCGGATGATATCAACACCATCAGAAAAAACTTAGGCGAGGGCAATACCTTCATTGCCGAATTCAACACCGCGGCTTCCCCCACCAACCAGTTTGACAGGGATACTTTGGGAAGGCTTTTAGGTGTGGAATGGTCGGGCTGGATAGGGCGGTACTTTGTAGACCTTTCGATGGGCAATGAGGTGCCGCCCTGGGTGGTGGAAAGCTATGAAGCGCAGCACAAGACCCCATGGAACTTCTTTGGCAGGGGCTACGTAATTCTTTCCGATCGGGACGAGATAGAGGTGCTCAGTCTGGGCAGGGACGTAAGGACTGATGGCATGAGCTTCTCGTTCAAGGATGAATGGAAGGATGAGTTCAAGCTGAAAAAACCCGTGTCTTATCGGTATTGGTTTGAGTGGACAAACCCTAAACCGGGAACAGAAGTCGTGGCGGAGTTTGAATTCGACCTTAGCGCCGAAGGCAGGGCCAAGTTCGATGCCCTGGGGCTGCCTGCCCGATTCCCGGCTGCCTATTTGACTAAGAACACCCAGTATACTGGCTGGTATTTCGCTGGAGATTTCGCGGAGATTAACAAGCCTGCGACTCCTTTTAGGTTAAAGGGAATAAGCTGGGTTAAACGAGTCCTGGCCGACGATTCGGTGGACAACAACGATTTCTTTTTTTGGAAAGCCTACGTACCGTTGATGCAGAGAATACTTAAGGACGCAGCAAAAACGAAGACTGCAAGGGCGGAAGCCCAGGATGGGGGGCAAGAGCCCCAATATAAGGTCAGGGCTTTTGGTAAGGGCTTCCAGATGATGGTTGAAGACGGGATCTGGAAGGACTTCTTTGTGCGGGGCGTCAATATGGGCTTGGCCGAGCCTGGGAAATACTTTACCCAATTTCCCCAGGACCTGAATACATATTTGCGGTGGTTCGACGCCATAGCGGACATGAACGCCAATACGGTGCGGGTCTATACCCTGCCGCCACCTGAGTTGTACCAAGCACTGTACCTACACAATACACAAAAACCGGAAAAAACCCTCTACCTCCTCCAGGAGCTCTGGCCCGAGGAGCATCCGGAAAACGGAGATTACCTGGCAAGGGAATATAGGGAGAGCTTTCTCAAGGAGATAGACTACGGTATCGACGCAATCTATGGCCGCGCCAACGTGCCCGAACGCAAGGGACGAGCGTGGGGCATATATACCGTGGACGTTTCGCCCTGGCTCTTAGGCTGGCTGGTGGGTCGAGAATTGGAGAGCGAAGAGGTACTGGCCACCGATGCACGCAACAAGGGGGCGACCTATTCGGGGCACTATGTCTCGGCAGGTACAAAGGCAAGCCCCACCGAAGCTTGGCTTGCGGAGTCCTTGGATGAGGTGGCCTCCATAGAGGCTGCACGATACGGCAAGCTTCACCCGGTGGCGATTGTTAGCTGGCCTACCCTGGATCCTAAGGAGCACGACTCCGAATGGGACCCGGTGACGGGAAAAAAGAACAAGGGCAATGACAGGGCTATCGTCGCTATAGACCACTTCGAAATTAGCGCCGAAATGAAGGCCGGCCTCTTCGGAGCTTACCACATCTATCCCAACTATCCGGATTTTATCAACAATGAAGTGGCATACGGATCGTACAAGGATGAAAAAGGCTTGTTGCGTTACGGCGGCTACCTCAAGGAATTTATGGAGAGCCATAGGCGCTATCCGGCCTTAGTGGCCGAGTTTGGCATAGCCAATGGAGCGGGTATCGCCCACTTCGCTCCCGATGGGCTCCACCATGGAGGCATCGATGAGGCCGCGGCGGGCGAGGGTATTCTTCGCATGCTGGCCGCCATAGAGCGGGAAGGCTACGCCGGCGGCGTTGTTTTTGAATGGATGGACGAATGGGTTAAAAAGACCTGGACTACCGAGATGCTGATGATCCCCTACGACAGGCATGTGTTCTGGCACAATGTGGTGGACCCTGAACAAAACTATGGCCTCATGGCCAACGAGGTGATAAAGCCCGAAACCCCCGGGGCTATTTTGACGGGCAGCGGAACGATAAAAAGCATCGAGCTTAAGGCCGACGCATCTTACCTCCATCTGGACATCGAGATGGCTGAGGCTGTGGACTTTTCGAAACAGGAACTCTTTATAGGACTGGATACGCTTAATAGGGATTTAGGGCAAACGCGCTGGCCAGTAGGCGGCTTATCCTCGGGCTCGGGCATGGAATTTTTAGTGCGGATTTCCGGTCCTGATAAGGCCGATCTTTTAGTGATTCCGTCGTACAACGCGGCTTCGTCGCGTTATGCGACACAGCTGTATAGCGATGGGCGATTCGAGCGGATGAGCATGCTCGTAAACGGAGCTGTAACTACAAAGGACGGCAGGAAGATCCCCGAAAAACGCTTCGACGCCTCGGCACTGCCAAAAGGCGACTTTGATGAAGCGGGGGAACTCTGGAATATCGATGGCAATTTCGTCAGGCTGCGGCTGCCCTGGACCTTAATAAACGTGAGCGATCCCTCTTCGGGCATGGTGCTCCAAGACGATCGGACTGGCTACCTTGGCACCGACAGGGATACCCTGCGCATCACCAAGACCGATGGCTTCCTTGTGGAAGCCCTTGCCTGGGATCCCAAGGCTCAGGTCCTGCAGGGAAGACTGACGATGTTTCCTGAAAAACCTTTCAGCTGGAATGGCTGGGAAGAGGCTCCGACTTACAGGGAACGGTTTAAGAAAAGTTATTATATTCTGCAGGATGCCTGGGCAGAGTAAAGGTGAAGCCTTAAATAACTGCCTTGACGCCGGGAATAGCGGCCACGGAGGCATAGAGTTTTTGCATAATTTGGGCCGACTCCACCCTGATACGGGCGCCCATGCGGCCGTAGCGACCCTCTGGCTTAGCGATGCCCTGGATGAGAGTGCAGGGTACCTGAAGGGAGGCTAGCAGTGCTGAGAGCCGGGCATCCAAATCCGCTGGAACTTCGGCTTTGAGATAGATTATCCTAAGATCAAACTGCACCGGATAGTTGATGGTGGCGCCGCCAAAGGGCCCGGAACAGCTGGGGGCTTGGTCTTCCATAGCCTGCGAGTATGGGTATAAAACAGCATTTTGTCGATACGCCTGTAAATAATTTAGAAAAAGGAGTGACGCGATGACCGATCCACGACTTACAAAACTGGCGGGCATATTAGTCAATTATTCTGTGAAAGTTCAAAAAGGCGAGAAGGTTCTCATACAGAACAATAACAGCGAACCAGAATTTGTTAAGGCATTGGTGCGTGCTATCCATAGCGTGGGAGGACTGGCTTTTGTGGATCTCAAGGATAGGGCAATCGACAGGGAGCTTTACAGGGGTGGACTTGAAGAACAATTCGCCCTCCAAGCCCAGTTCGAGCTGGTGCGGATGAGGGCCATGGACGCCTACATCGGATTCACGAGTTTGCGAAATTCCTTCGCCTGGAAGGATATTCCCTCGGATAAAATGGATCTCTACAATCGTTACATTTGGAAAAAAGTTCATATCGAAGAACGGGTGCCCAACACCAAGTGGGTAGTGCTGCGCTTCCCCTCGCCGGCTATGGCCCAGAATGCGGGCATGAGCGAGGAAGCTTTCGAGGACTTCTATTTCGATGTCTGCACCATGGATTATGCCAAGATGTCCAAGGCCATGGATCCTCTTGTGGATTTGATGCAACGCAGCGATAAGATCAGAATCATCGGGCCCGATACGGATCTTCGCTTCTCCATAAAAGGCATGCCCGCCATAAAATGCGACGGAAGCATGAACATCCCCGACGGGGAGGTTTACTCGGCGCCGCTGCGCGATTCGGTGGAAGGTGTTATCCATTACAACGCGCCCAGCGAAAAGGACGGCTTTAAGTTCGAGGATGTGCGCCTGGAATTCAAGGCTGGCAAGATTATTGGCGCTTGGGCTAACGACAGCGCCCGGATAAACTCAATGCTGAACATCGATGAAGGAGCACGCTACCTGGGTGAGTTTGCCATTGGCGTAAACCCCTTTATCACCCAGCCGTTGTTGGATACCCTCTTTGACGAAAAGATTGCTGGCTCCATCCATGTCACCCCGGGCAATTCTTACGACGACTGCTTTAACGGTAACCGCTCCAGTCTGCACTGGGACCTGGTGCTCATGCAGGATGCGGCAGCGGGGGGAGGGGAGATTTGGTTTGACGACAGGCTGGTGCGGAAAGACGGGCGCTTCGTGCTGCCCGAGTTGGAAAACCTCAATCCAGAGAATCTGCGCTAAGGTTTGGAAGGCAGGACGCCTGGTGCCTCCAATGAACGAAAGCCCTTTAACGAATAGATGTTTCCCCATACAAGGGTTTCTTTTAATACAACAAGGTTCGAGGAACTACGAGAGCGTCTTTTTCCCCAAAATCTTCCCATCGGAGCTGATAACTGAGCCTCTTACAAAACGCCGAGCCGTTAAATCAAGAAGTAGCGGGATTTCTGCTCCTGGCCTGATATTTTCTGAATTTTGACATTTTTTGAGGCATACGCATTGAATTTTGATGGTACTCTAGGTTTTAGGACAGACTGCCCCTATAAAAACACTTGTTTGGTAGTACCGCTATGCGCTTTTTAGAAGCGCAGGGGCCACGATGTACTGCAGGATCTTGATCGCAGCAAGACATACCACACTACTATTATGATGATTTCTACGCACACTTAATGTCCTGCGGTTTGCCGCGAGATTGGGGATTTTTCACTACAAAAGAAGGTTTTGGGAAGGTCCTTCGCTGGGGCAAAAAAAGGCCGGAAGGCCCGCGCCCTCCGGCCTCATAGTGACTGCCAGATATTTTGTCACTCAATCACCGGCAGTCTAAAAAATCATCATTTCAGTTCGAGCGCTCCGGCACTCGGCAGTCCAATGCTTAGGCCACCTTCACCGGAACGATGCGGGGAGCCGCCTCGGCCTTCTTTGGCAGGGTAACGGTGAGCAGACCGTCGCGGAAGCTGGCTTCGATCTTCTCCACATCGATATTGTCGGGCAAATCGAAGGAACGGGAGAACTGGAACTCCCTGCGCTCCCTGCGGAGCCAGCGGTTCTTGGCGCTCTTCTCTTCCTTGCTCTCTTTCTTGGCGGTGGAGAGATAGAGGATGCCGTCCTTGAGCTCGAGCTTAACATCTTTCTCGGAAAGTCCGGGCAGCTCGGCCTCGATCAAGTAGCGATTATCCTCTTCGCTGATGTCCACGGCTGGGGTTCTAAAACCGCTTTCAAGCAGCTCGTCGTTGGAGAAGAAGCGATCGATAAGATCAAAGGGGTTGTTACCGTAAAGCGTTAGATTGTTCATAAAACACCTCCATAAAGGTTTAGGTTATTGCTTCGCCGGAAGGGCTTGAGCCTCACAGGCCGCCAATCCTTGCGGGACCCCTTTCGGGCGTCCATTAATATATATGCAATAGGCGTGCCAAAAATTAACAGGATAACAGGATTTATGGGATTAGCATGATATATTAATATATAATAAAGAAATAAAAATTTTAAATTTAAGGGACCTTGCTTGGAGAGCAGAGCTTTTTAGAAAAACGAGGACCCACGGTATGGGAAAATAGGCCTTAAAAGATCGAGGAATTGAACTTTCGGTACAAAAAACTAAAAAATCCTGGCCAGGGGCGGGCAAAATTAACTCAATCGTATCAAAAAAGCTCTTATTAATGTGTTAAAAAGAAACAGTAAAAGATTATTCAGTCCTGGATTGACGTATTTCTTGGATACAGCCGGGGTACTGGCCGTCCTTCATGAGGCTGCGGATGCTCTTGATGCTATGACTGTCGAATTTGGCGTGGTAGACCGGCAAGGCTCCCACTCGGGGTAAAAGCCAGCGCTCAAAAGCCCCCGCCCAGATAGGAACCTCGTACCCGTGCACAAAATGGGCATGGGGTTTTTGCTGAAGCTCAATCCCCCTGGCCTTGGCTTCCTTTGCCAATAGTTTACCTATTATATAGG
>DIXQ01000037.1 GCA_002428725.1 Spirochaetaceae bacterium UBA6076
CAACCGGCAGTTCCCTGCCGTACTACCAAGCCTTCAGATTCCTCTCGCGATTCCTCTTCGTGCCAGGTATCGCGGATTTCACGGCTCGTGAAATCCGCTACGCAATGCGCAAAGCGCATTGCGAGATCCCCTTACCTCTTTCTATCCCTTCCCTATTTACTGTTGAAGATCCCTCGCCCTTTAAAAGGTCCCCCTTTTTCAGAGCGCTCGATGAAGGTACCAAAGTACCTGTATCCGTGTCAAGCGAGTTTTTCGATATTTTACATATTTTGCAAATTTTACTGTTTTTTTGAAATGTTTACTATATAAATGCAGATAGTCCTAGGACTTGTGGTTATTCGCTGCCGAAATAAGCTTTTTATACTGTATAAGGTAGTCTGCAAAGGAGAGGACTGAAAGTATAGCTGCAGCGACAAATACTATAACGACCAAGATCTTCAATGGGTCGTGGAGTGGGGCTGCCAGAGAAAGTCTTTGAAGACTAGAGTACAGGAGGGCGGAAAGACCGGAGATCATGTAAAGACCGGCTTTCAGCTTGCCGCCTGGCCTGGCGCCCATGGCGATGCCCCGCCCAGAAAGCATCATTCTAAGGAAGAGAATGCTGAATTCCCTGTATAGAATAATGAGGAAAATCCACAGTGGCATGATCCCGTCGAAAGCAAAGCAAATAAAATAGGTAACCCTTGCCAACACATCGGCAAAGGGATCGAAGAGCTTGCCAAAGTCGCTGACCATATTCGAAGACCTGGCTAATCGTCCGTCCACAAGATCGCTTACCTCAATTACCACAAAGAGAAGCCATAAAAGTAGTACAGTGGGAAGCGGCCCCAGCAGAGGATAGCGGTAAAAAATAAAAAAAATGGGAGCGAGAAATATTCTGCTCAGGGTAACCTTGTCGGCGTTGCTCATTAGTTTCAGAGTAGAGATTTGACAGCCCCAATGTCAAGGTTGTAGTATGGCTCTCGTTACGCCAGCACAGGGGAAGGTGTCGGGGTGGATTGTGGCGGAAAAATGGGGACAAAGCATGAACGAGACCGGCAAAAAAACCAGCCTCAGAATGAGCATACTTGGAACCACAGTCCTCTATTTTATCTTACAATGCCTGGTATTTCTCGCTTTTGCGCTCAAGGCAGGTTTCTTTACCCTCTACTGGATTCCCTTTGGCCTGACGAGTCTTCTTTTTCACACTCTTCTTTTTTGTCTCATGCTTCTATTTATAGAAGATTTTCGAAAAGAGTCGGATGGTATACTCTTGGACTCGATCAACCTGGCTAACAGGATAACGCTCTTAAGAGTGAGCACCCTTCCTACCCTCTTGTATCTAGTAATAGCGGCTAAGCGCTTTCATATCAGATATCCTTTGCTCATCCTGGTTGTCTGCATATTCGCCACCGATTTTCTGGACGGTTATGTCTCACGAAAAGGCAACGAGGTGACCAAGATAGGCAGAATGATGGATTCGGCCAGCGATTACAGCCTCTTGATTGTCCTAAGCGTTGTTTTTCGTTATTATAGAATCATACCAGCATGGTTCTTGATACTCGTGCTTCTAAGGCTGGGGATACAGACGATTCTCATGGCTATCCTCATAGCTGTAAAAAAAAGGATTGAGCCGACATCGACATTCATGGGCAAGGTAGCAGTAGCTTCCATAATGATTGTTTACAGCGTAGAGCTGCTTATCTTGCTGATAGGTTCAGTTCCGGCTTTCTTAAAAAATGGGATCGAATGGGCGGCGGCGGTCATCCTCGTAGCGAGTATCGGTGATAAGATCTTGTGCTTCATGCGTAGCGTGCCTTGCGTGGAGACTTCCGGGAGGATTTCGAATGGCAATGATAAAGAGCGCTCTTGAACTGGCTCTTGAGAGGACTAAGGATTTAAAAGTTGACGAGGCCGCCATTGAGGCTTCGAATATTAAAAACGACGGTCGACGAGCAGCAGGCCAATACATTGAGAATTTCGGAAACTATGACCTAACCAAGGCGGTCAAGGAAGTCAAATCCCAGCGGGAATTGTTTCGCAGATCAGCCTGCGAAGTTTTTATAGCCCAGATTCAGCTTCCTGGGGCATATTATGATCCTGACAGAATGAGCTTGATTGGCTCAGGCCTGGCAGTCTTAGCCTCACTGATTCCTGAAGAAAAAAGCGGCAAAGGCGCGGCTGCAAAAAAACAGGTCGAGGCACTAACACAGCAAATAAAAGCCTTTATGGAAAAATATCTGGAGGAGCTCAAACGGGTAGAGCAGGCTATCCGCAGCCAGTGGGCACCTAAACTTAGGGAAAAGGAAATGAAAATGGCGGCCAGAATGGGCCAAGATATACGGCTGGACCCCATGGCTGATCCAGAGTTTGCCGCCTTCTACAAGCAGAATGTCGAAGCACTTCGCAATAATTACACCGAAGCCCTTGAGCGGGCAAAGCAAGGACTTAAAGAGCTATTGAAAATTTCTGAAACCGAAAATTAAGTACCCCGGCTCACTACGATATATAAAAGCGCGAGGTCGGATTTTCTAACCCCCGTTACCCTTGCCGCCTGACCCAGCGTAAGGGGTTTGACAGCTTCAAGCTTTTCCATCGCTTCCTTAGAAAGCCCAGGGATGGCTCGATAATCAAAATCCGATGGTATTCTCAAGCGCTCGGAACGATCCAGCCGAGAGGCAATTCTGGATTCTTTTTCGAGATAGCCCTTGTACCGGGCTTCCAGCAGGGCTGTTTGCGTCGAACTCTCGGGATACTCCTTAGCCTCGGGGATTAGGCGGGACATAAAGTCTCTAGCGCTGGCTGATTCATCCATAACCTTGCCAAGGAAAGGGTCGCGGAGTGCCACTTCTAAGGATTCACCCAAATGAGGCCGCAGCGCTTCGATGGTATCTATATCGGCCTTTCTAACTCGCCGGGAAGAAATAAGATGCTGGATTTCATCAATCCCATTTTTACGCTTTTCAAACTTATCTTTTCGTTCCTCCGAGACAAGCCCTAGGGAGATTCCCAGGGGAGTAAGACGAAGGTCAGCGGAATCGTGGCGCAGGGCAAGCCTTCGCTCGGCCCGGCTGGTGAACATGCGATAGGGTTCCTTGGGAGAGAGGGTGACGAGATCGTCGATTAAAACGCCGATATAGGCTTCGTCACGGCTGAGAATGACAGGCTCGAGTCCATCCAGTTTTCTGCGGGCGTTGATTCCCGCCATAAGCCCCTGGGCCGCGGCTTCCTCGTAGCCTGAGGTGCCGTTGGTCTGCCCCGCGACGTAGAGACCGCTTAAAAGCTTCGATTCAAGGGAAGCGTAAAGGGAGGCGGCTTCAAGGTAATCGTACTCCACCGCATAGGCTGGACGAACGATCCTGGCGTTTTCCAAGCCTGGAAGGCTGTGATAGAAGGCGAGCTGGACATCCTCGGGCAGGGAACTGGAGAGACCGTTGAGATAGACTTCGTTGGTGTATTGGCCTTCGGGCTCTATAAAAGCCTGGTGCTTCGAACGATCGGGAAAACGCACAACCTTATCTTCGATTGAGGGGCAGTACCGGGGACCTTTGCCTACAATCTGCCCCGAAAAGAGAGGCGAGCGATCCAAACCGCCACGGATAACCTCGTGGGTTTTCTCGCTCGTCCAGAGTATGTAGCAAGGAAGATTAGGACGCTGATATTCTTTCTCTAAAAAGGAAAAGAAAATTGGCTTTGTTTCTCCTTGCTGAACGTCCAGCCGGGAAAAATCGATGCTCGAAGCAGCGATACGGGCTGGAGTGCCGGTTTTCATTCTATCAACAGGGAATCCCCGGGAACGCAGGGCTGAGCCGAGACCAACTGCGGCGGGTTCGCCGAGACGGCCGCCTGGGCCGATCCACTGGCCAATGAAGAGCTTGGCTTCCATGAAGGTTCCCGTGGTGAGAACTACGACCTTGGCACCGATTGTGATGCCCCGCTCGGTCAGAACTCCCTCGATCCGACGACCGTCGCTGGAGGGAATTATGTCCACCACGGTATCCATGAGGATAGAGAGATTAGGCTGATCCTCCAGGCTTCTGCGAGCTAATTCCGAATACAAAGCCTTGTCGGACTGAGCCCTGGGAGCCTGGACCGCGGCGCCTCTGGACAGATTGAGCATTCGCAGCTGCAGCGAAGAAGCGTCGGCAAGGATGCCCATTTGGCCGCCCAGGGCATCGATTTCACGAACCAGATTGCCCTTGGCCAGGCCGCCGATGGCGGGATTGCAGGACATTTTTCCTATGTTGTCTGGGTTTTGGGTTATCAGCAGGCTTTTAGCGCCCAGGCGTGCCAAGGCTAGTGCAGCCTCGATGCCCGCGTGGCCGCCTCCGATCACAATGGCTTCGTAATCACCCATAGTTCCTCACTTGCCCAGGCAAAAGGCGCCGAATATACGGTCGAAGATTTCATCGCTAGTGATTTCGCCGCTGATTTGGCCTAGGTAATCGGCGGCTTCTCGTATGTCCAGAGCCAGTGCATCCAGGGGAAGGCCGCGGGCGGCGGCGGCTTGGGCCGAGTCGAGGGCTGCGAGGCATTGGTCCAATAGGGTTTTTTGGCGGGCGTTTGCGAGGCGCGGGGTTTCTTTTTGGGAGGCAGCGCCGCCGCCCGCGATCGCGAAAAGCCTTTCACGTATAGCAGCCTCCAGCTCAGGTAGGCCGGCGCCCTTTTTCGCGCTCAAGCCCAGCCAGCCAGGGGGAGGCTCGGGACATTCGTCCAGGTCAATCTTGTTCCACAGCTTAATAGCTTCGGGATAGCGCTCAAGGTATGTCAGGTCCTCTTCAGAGAGACCCTTTCGTCCATCTACCATGTAAAGCACAAGTTCAGCCCTGGCGCTGAGCTCTAGGCTGCGCTTTACCCCTTCGGCTTCTATCTCCCCTAAGGCCTGCCGCAATCCGGCGGTATCCACAAGGCGGAGGGCGTAGCCTGAAAGCTCCACCCAAACTTCAAGCCAATCCCGGGTAGTGCCCGGCTCGGAACTAACGATTGCCCGTTCTTCCCGCAACACAAGATTGAAGAGGCTGGATTTGCCTGCGTTAGGCCGACCGGCCACAACAACTAAAGCGCCCTCCTGTCTTAGTTTTCCGGCGATGTAGCCTTCGGCCAGGCGCCGTACCCTATCGCGACAGCTTTGAAGTCGAGCAAAAAGACCGCTTTCAGGTTCGAGCTCCTCGTCCTCGATCTCGTCGGAGGGATAATCCAGTCTGGCTTCCAACTCAGCCAAAAGATCTAATAAATCGTCCCGCAAATCCTTGTACGCTTTTGACAGCGTTCCACTGAGTCTTTCGAGGGCATCCTGCCTGGCGGCCTCGCAATTGGCGCTGGCAAGCTCATTGACTGCCTCTGCCTTGACCAGATCGGTCTTGCCGTTGATAAAAGCCCTGAAGCTGAACTCGCCTGGAAGCGCGGGGGAAAAGCCCCGTTCCTCCAGGACTACCAAAACTCGGGCGACCACGGCGCTGGAGCCGTGGCAGTATAATTCCACAGAGTCTTCGCCGGTAAAAGAGTGGGGCGCCCTAAAAACGGCGGCGAGGACTTCATCGATGCGCTCATCCTTTCGAGGATCATTGAACCAGCCGTGAACCATGCTATAGCCCGGAGCCGAAGCGAGGGCTGTGGCGGGGGAAAAACATTGGGCGCAGAGTTCAATTGTCCTGGGACCTGAACAGCGGATAACCGCGAGGGCCGAGCGGCCTGGGACAGTGGCGAGGGCGGCTATAGGCCGCCCTCTGTCCAAATAGCTTCGTGACATTTGAAATTGGAACGATAGCGAGAAAGAGGCGGCGTATCAAGACCGGCGGATCCGATGCCGCTTCGATCTATGGCTACATTGTCTTCCAATACCGATAGAACCGTCGTTCAACCTCATCGAGGTTGAGCAAGGGATAGTATTTGCATCCCTCAGGGCTTGCAAACATAAAACCGTCCAGAAGGTGCTTGTAGGAAATGCGGTCCACCGGGCAATCCAGGGATATCCCTTTTATGTGTTTTCCTGGGGTCTGCTTGACTTCCAGAATGGCGTTTCTGAGCCTGGCTGGGTGAATGCCCGGCACATAGCAGCGTATGAGAGGATTTTCAGCAAAATCCTTTAAAAACTCCTCGGTGGAAAATTCAAGCTCAGAAAAAAAGCTTTTCGGGGCGCCCTTGGAATTTGCGGGATCGGTGATGTACCTGCCGAATTCCCTAAAATTGTACCTGGTGAGCACAATAAATTTGACCGGATTTATCTCGAGCATGATCCGGAATTCTTCGTGATCCTTTGCAGGGTCATAGTCGGCACTCTCCAATTCCACATAATCGCCCACAGAATTGCCCAGATAGAGCTTGCCCAGCGCAGAAAAGTCCATGTGTTCCAGGGTCCGATAGCTCTTGATAAATTTTGTCGCCTTGGGTCTTCCGTCTTCGTGGGGTATCAGCTCGGCGTAAGCCTTATCGATATCGAAATATTCGTGCCTGAAGTCAGGATCAACCTCGGCGAATATCAACCGCCCTTCGAAATACCGGGTTGATCCCTGTACGTAGTGGCGCAGGAATTGTTCTGGTTCCAGCTGTGATGCGATAAGGGAGTGATTCGGATGCAAAATCAGATAGAGATGTCTTGGGTCACTCATGGTTACCTCCAAATCGAGCGGAGTAATGGCGCAATTACCAGAGCTATGATTGCCATAAGCTTTATTAGGATATTGAGCGAGGGGCCGGCAGTATCCTTAAAGGGATCACCAACCGTATCGCCGACCACCGCGGCTCGATGAGATGCAGAACCCTTGCCTTCGGTTTTTCTGGATTCGATAAATTTTTTGGCATTGTCCCATGCGCCACCGGAGTTAGACATGAAAATCGCCAGCAATACACCGGTGACAGTAGAACCCGCCAAAAGCCCGGCCAAGACTCCGGGCCCTCCCAGGAAACCGGCGGCTACGGGGGCGAGAATTGCCAGGATTCCGGGGATGATCATACTTTTTAACGCTGATTTAGTTGAGATATCCACACAGCGACGATAATCGGGAACTTCCGTGCCTTTTAGTATTCCCGGCGAAGCGTGGAACTGCCTACGCACTTCTTCGATCATGACAAAAGCGGCTGATCCAATGGAATCCATGGCAATAGCCGAGAAAAGGAAGGGGATCATGCCTCCGATGAACATACCTATCAACACCGATGGATTGGTGACCGTGATCAGCGAAGGATCGATTCCGGCGGCTTCCACAAAGGCTACAAAGAGCGTCAGGGCGGTGAGGGCGGCGGATCCGATTGCAAAGCCTTTGCCGATAGCTGCGGTGGTATTGCCCACCGCATCCAGTGAATCTGTAATATCCCTCGTCTCCGGCGGCAATTCGGCCATTACTGCCAAGCCCCCGGCATTGTCGGCGATTGGACCGTAGGCGTCCACGGAAAGCTGTATTCCCAAGGTGAGAAGCATACCTAGACCGGCGATGCCGATGCCATAGAGCCCCGACAGAGCATAGCTGCCGGCAATAGCCCCACCGATAATCAGTATGGGAGGAAGTGTGGACATCATACCCACGCCCAAACCGGAAATTATCGTGGTTGCCGAGCCGGTGCTACAGGCTTTGACGATGCGTCTGACAGGGGGTGTATCCGTACCGGTGAAGAATTCGGTTATAACCCCGATAAGTGTTCCAGCTACAAGCCCTACCACCGAGGAAATAGCGACACCCAGCCAGCTGAAGGTTGAACCATCAACACCCCCAAAACGATTACCGCCGAGGACAAAATAAGAACTGGGGAAAACAAGTGCGATCGCAAGACCTGCGGCGCCAAAGGTTCCGGCGTTAAGCGCCTTCTGAGGGGAAGCCCCCGGTCTAGTCCGGACGAAAAGGGTGCCCAGTAGTGAGGCAATTACGCCAATCGCTGCCGCGAAGAGCGGGAAAAAGGCCAAGCGGATTCTTGTTTCATCGCTGGCAGCTATTCCGATGCCAAGAACAGCACAACCAATTATTGATCCGGCGTAAGACTCGAAGAGATCGGCCCCCATACCGGCAACATCGCCCACATTGTCGCCCACATTGTCGGCGATGACCGCGGGGTTTCTGTGGTCGTCTTCGGGAATACCGGCTTCAACCTTGCCCACTAAATCTGCGCCTACATCCGCAGCCTTAGTGTAGATACCACCCCCCACCCTGGCAAAGAGAGCGATAGTTGAAGCTCCCAAGGAAAAGCCAGAGAGAACAGGGAAAGCCGCTTGGGCGAGAGATTGCGCATCGCTGCCCGCAATTATGCTCATGAATGCGAGTACGATCGAAATACCAAGCAAAGTGAGGCCAACCACTGTCATGCCCATGACCGAACCACCGGAAAAAGCCACCACAAGCGCCGGCCCCATGCCCTTGGTAGCTGCTTGAGCGGTACGGGCATTAGCCTTTGTGGCAACAGACATTCCAAACCAGCCGGAAAGGGCTGAACAAAGGGCTCCCAAAGCGAAAGCCGCTGCCTGAAGCCGCAGGTATCCGGTGTTGAATACCGCCAAAAGCAGTATGATTATTGGCGCGATATAGGCGATGACTCTGTATTCTCTGGACAGAAAAGCCCTGGCTCCCTCTGCAATATATCCTGCAATTTGAACAAGACGTGAAGATTCAACCTGCATTGATTCGATAGAACGGGCCTTGCCGATTGAATAGATTAACGCTAGCACAGCTGCCGTTATCGCAGCACCCAAATATAGTCCGAGCCCCATAAATCCTCCTGTTGAGTTCTGTGCTGTAAAGGGACTTTAAGAGTATACATTGGTGTAAAAAATGCCGCAAGCAAATTTTTTGGCTCACGCTCGAGTTTAACGAGAAAGATAAAGTGATTCGCAAGCGGATTTAATACCTCGGCATCTTGCTACGAGATTGTTGGTTTATAAAACCGATACGGGCATTTCCGCTGCTCGTAAAGCTCTGTAAAGTCGCACTTTTTGCATAATTATTCACCTCCCCCGTTGACAGTCGCCCGGCTTTGTATTTTTATTGTTATATCCTACTCTGGGAGGAGCCCATGAGACCCTCGTTTCCATACTGCCTTCCAAAGACCCGAAATTTCCGGGCGACGGAACGATTAAGCCTCATTCTCCTCCGCGTTCGTAGATAAGGCGCAGACCGCCACAATCCACAATTCCCTTACATTAGTTTATCTTCGCGTAAGCGAGGATCCAGATCCCTGGCAGGGCGGGCCTGCGAGCACTCGCGACCTCTCTGTCTTCCCAGGAGGAATAACAATGCTGAATATTGGGATTCTCGGCGCAACGGGGTATGCCGGCGCCGAGCTTGTACGCATTTTGATAGCCCATCCCGAGCTAAAACGTCTAGCGCTTTCATCGGTGAGTTTCGAGGGCAAAAAACTAGAGTCCGTCTATCCGTCTTTTGCCTCGGCGCCGGCAGAACTGGGAAGCTTAGAGCTGGAATCGGCGGATGCGGTGCTCGAGAAGTCATACATCGTTTTTTCCTGCCTGCCCCACGGCCACGCGGAGGCTGCGGCTAAGCGCTGCCTTGCCAAAGGTGGCTTGTTCATTGACATTTCCGCCGATTTTCGTTTTGGTGAGGACGAAGAGCCCTACAAAGCCTGGTACGGCAAGAGCTATGGCGATCCTGAACTCTACGCCCAGGCTGTGTACGGACTGCCTGAGTTCAATAGGGCACTGATTAAAAAAGCCCGGCTCATCGCCAATCCAGGCTGTTACCCGACTTCCGCCGAACTGGGTCTGTACCCTGTTCTGGCAGAAGGCTTGGCAGACCCGGACAGCATCATCATCGATTCAGCCTCGGGGGTAACCGGCGCGGGCAGAGAACCGAACCAAAGCACCCATTACCCTGAATGTGCAGACTCGATTTCGCCCTACAAGGTAGGAGCCCACAGACATCAGCCGGAGATCGACCGCTACCTCTCGAAAATGGCGGGGAAACCTGTATCTTCGGTGTTCACTCCCCACCTGGCGCCCATGAACAGGGGAATTGTAAGCACTATCTATTTCAAGCTGACGAAAGCTATTGATGTCAAGGATTTGCATACGCTATACAGTTCATTCTATGAAGATGAGTTCTTTGTACGGATTCTACCCCTTGGGTTAAACGCTTCCAGCAGAAATGTACGTTTTTCAAATTTCTGCGATATATCGCTGCATCTTTCTTCCAATGGAAAGACTGGAATTATTGTATCGACGATCGACAATATGATTAAGGGCGCGGCCGGTCAGGCTGTGCAGAACATGAACCTCGCCCTCGGTTTTAAAGAGACCGCGGGACTCACGATGCTGCCCCCAGCCTTCTAGGCTGGGTATGAACAATCCTGGGGCTCCATTTTTAAGGGGCGCCCCACTGGAGGGACGTAAATGGTACAAGTACGCGGAGGAGTAACCGCGCCGAAGGGTTTTACCGCATCGGGCATCCATGTGGGAATACGGAAAAACAGGGAAAAGAAAGACCTTGCCCTGGTCTGGTCGGAAAAGCCCTGCAGCGCGGCGGCGGTCTATACAAGCAACCAGGTGAAAGGGCAGCCCCTTATTGTAACCCGCGAACATCTGGCTGACGGGAGGGCCCAGGCGATCATTGTCAACGCCGGTAACGCCAACACCTGCACCGGCGAAGCCGGCATAGCCGCGGCACGGCGTATGGCAGCCTTGGTTTCACAATGGATGGGCATACCCGCCACCGATGTGGTGGTCGCCTCCACCGGCGTGATCGGGCAACAGCTGGATGTAAACATCATTGAAGCCGGTATGGAACAACTAAAGGCGGGTCTTTCCCGCACCGGCAACATCGATGCCCGGGAAGCCATAATGACCACCGATACGGTAAAAAAGGAAGTGGCAGTCCAGTTTGAACTGGGAGGCGTCATGGTCACCATAGGCGCCATGGCCAAGGGCTCGGGCATGATCCATCCCAACATGGCCACGATGCTCTCCTTTATCACCACCGACTGCGCAATTAGTCCGACCATGCTCCAGAAAGCACTTAGCGCCTCGGTGGAAAAGACCTACAACAGAGTAAGCGTGGATGGGGACACTTCCACCAACGATATGGTGGTGGTGCTGGCTAACGGAATAGCAGGCAACGCGATCATTGAGGCAGAAGGTCCGGATTTTAGGATCTTCTACGAAGCCCTCACCTGGCTGAACACCCAGCTGGCCCGTATGATAGCCAAGGACGGGGAAGGGGCGACCAAACTTATCGAATGCACCGTGGAAGGCGCTTCCGATGAGGCAAAGGCAGTCGAGCTGGCTAAGGGCGTTATTTGCTCAAGCCTGGTAAAAACGGCGGTTTTCGGCGCCGACGCTAACTGGGGCCGCATACTCTGCGCTCTGGGCTACACAAGAAAAGACTTTGACCCGGCAAAGGTGGATGTAGCCTTCGAGAGCGCTTCGGGCTATATCGAGGTATGTAAAAATGGGGCGCCCCTGCCTTTCAACGAGGAAAAAGCGAAAAAAATATTAAGCTACCAGGAAGTGACGATCTACGTAACCCTGAATGAGGGTGATGCAGAGGCCACAGCCTGGGGCTGCGACCTCACGTATGAATATGTGAGAATCAACGGCGATTACCGAACCTGATCGCCGCCCGGGGCGAGGCGCCCAAAGGAGATACCCTCATGACAAACGACAATATTAGGGCTGATATTCTGCTCCAGGCCATGCCTTATATTAAAAAATTCGCCGGTAAGATTCTCGTAGTAAAGTACGGCGGTGCCGCAATGATCAACGAGGGAGTCCGCGCCGCGGTGCTCCAGGATTTGATTCTAATGCAGCAGGTGGGCATCAAGCCGGTTCTCGTCCACGGCGGGGGTCCCGAAATAGACCGAATGCTCAAGAAATTGGGCAAGGAAAGGGTTTTTGTAGATGGCTTGCGCTACACCGACGACGAAACAATCGAGGTCGTGCAGATGGTCTTGGCTGGTAAGGTGAACAAAGACCTTGTGGCCCATATTCAGCGCCAGGGAGGACTAGCTCTGGGCCTCTGCGGCGGCGACGGAGGCCTCTTCTCGGCAGTCCGTCTACAGAAGGACGGCAAGGATCTGGGCATGGTTGGCGAGGTCAGCGCTGTCCGGCCTGAGGTAGTCAAGCAGGCCTTGGATTCGGGGTTTATTCCCGTTGTTTCGACCATCGGTCTACGGGAGGACGACGAATCGGGGTACTACAATATCAATGCGGATACGGCGGCGGCTGCATTAGCAGGCGCTCTGGGCGCCGAAAAACTCATCCTCCTCACCGATGTGCCGGGCATATTGAAGGATGTTTCCGATGTGGCTACCCTGATATCCGAGATTAAGCGGGAGGATGTTCCCGACATTATAAAGAAAGGCCTTGTATCGGGAGGCATGATACCGAAGGTGGAATGCTGCGTGCAGGCCCTGAGCCTGGGTGTCGTGAGCACTCATATTCTAGATGGCCGGTCGCCTCACTCTCTGCTTATTGAAATTTTCAGCGACCGGGGCAAGGGGACAATGATTCTATGAATGAAAAATTTTTGAATACCTACAAGAGGACGGGCCTCATTCTGGAAAAAGGCAAAGGCGCTACCCTCTGGGACAAGAACGGCAAAGAATATGTCGATTTTACAGCCGGTATTGGTGTCAGCTCCCTGGGCCACGGGAATCCAGTCCTGGTAAAGGCTATCGCTGACCAGGCGGCAGCACTTATACACTGTTCCAATTATTTTCTGACCGACATATCCATTGCGTTTACCGAGGAGCTCTGCCAAGCCGCCGGGTTCGAAAGCGCCTTTTTCTGCAACTCAGGAGCCGAGGCTAACGAAGGCTTGGTCAAGATCGCGCGAAAATACGGTTCTGATAAAAATCCCAACAAAAACAAGGTAGTAACCCTTATCAATTCCTTCCACGGAAGGACCATAACCATGGTAACTGCCACCGGGCAGGATAAGTTCCACAAATTCTTCGGTCCCTTCACGCCAGGCTTCAGCTACGTGCCGGCCAACGACATAGCAGCATTGGACAAGGCACTGAATGACAAAACCTGCGCTTTCCTCTTCGAACCTGTTCAGGGTGAGGGAGGAGTGCTACCCCTGGACTCTGAATATTTGCATCAGGCCCAAAAACTCTGCAGAGAGCGGGATATCCTCTTTGCGGCAGACGAGGTCCAGAGCGGCGTAGGCCGGACGGGGGCTTTTCTAGCCTGCAAAAAGTTGGGACTCGAACCCGATCTTGTGAGCCTTGCCAAGGGGCTGGCCGGGGGAGTTCCCATCGGCGCCATCCTGGCTAGGGGAGCCTGTACCGAAACGCTCAAACCGGGAGATCACGGCACGACCTTTGGAGGCAACCCACTGGCAGCGGCGGCAGCCCATGCTGTGCTAAGTCAGATCAACCAGCCCGCTTTTTATGCCGAAGTGGAGCGCAAGGGAGAAAAGATCCGCAACGCCATAAAGTCCTGGGAAAATCCCCTGGTTAAGCAGGTTCGCGGCATGGGCTTGATGATTGGCGCAGCCATGACAATACCCCCGGGCGATGTCGTAACCGCCTGCAGGGAGCGGGGGCTTTTAGTCCTTACCGCTGGAGAAGACACGGTGCGTATGCTTCCGCCCCTGGTGATAAACGACGACGAAATCGACCGCGGCCTGACAATCCTAAAGGATGCCCTTGCCACCTTGTCGAGCAGTGCTCGGTAATAGGAAGATAGAAGCACTCGCCACAAGGAGCGGGACTTACAACCCAACAAATGAAACGACGATGCTGGAGGCATGCTGATGGGTATCGATGAAAGGGTGTTCAAAGAAAGACGGCTACGACTAGCCACGGCACTAAAGAGCCAAGGCATCGCCGCCGCCCGCTTTGACGACTTCGAGCACGCAAGGAGCCCCTCGATCCGCTACCTCTGCGGACACCCAGGCGATGCATTCCTATTGATCGATGCCCTGGGAAATAGCGTGTTGGTGGCCTGGGACCGGGTTATGGCGGATAAAATGGCCGTTGCCGACAAGGTATTTTCATATACCGACTTCGGCCGAAGACCTGAGGTCGCCCTGCGCCATGTTTTGGAAGAGCTGGGAATCCCTAAAGGAGCAAAGATCGAACTACCCTCGGCTACCCCATACCCGGGCTATGTTGACCATGTAGCTGCCCTGGAAGAATGGGACCTGATCTGCCGGAATGACGGGATGGACGAAGTCGTACTATCCATGCGCTCGGTAAAGGATTCGGGGGAATTGGATATTTACGCAAGGCTCTCCGCGCTTACCAATAACCTCATCGGAGAAATTGAAATTGGGGTGCGGCGGGGTAGCCTCGCTACCGAACTGGATGTCGCCCTCTTTATCGAGAGGGAGGCCCGCCGCGCGGGCGCCGAAGGCACGGGTTTCGACACCATCGCGGCGGGCCCCGCGCGCAGTTTTGGCATCCATGCCTTCCCCAGCTATGGGGCAGGTCCTTTTGGGACAAAAGGGTTTTCGATTCTCGATTTCGGCATTGTGCTTGAAGGCTACACCAGCGATGTGACTATGAGTTTTGTCCGGGGTCCTCTAGAACCTCGGCGGGAACGTATGCTCGAGCTGGTGAGGGACGCCTACACAAAGGCGGTAGCCACCTGCGGGCCCGGGGTAGCTGCCCGGCAACCCGCCCTCGTGGCTGACCAGGTATTTACCCAGGCAGGCTTTTCGATGCCCCATTCCCTAGGCCACGGCATTGGTCTCGAAGCCCACGAAGCCCCTGGGGTAAACCTGCGTCAAGAAAACGATATCGTGCTGGAGCCTGGTATGATCATCACCATAGAACCGGGGCTCTATGATCCAGACATGGGGGGCATCAGACTTGAAAACGATGTATTGATCACCGAAACCGGCGCCAGGGTCCTTACTGAATCGAAGATTGTGGTGCTTTGACTAAAGTCCCTGCCTGGGAGCGAAAAAAAGTAGGCCAAGCCAGTATTTAACGCTGCGTCAACACTCAGGAAGAGGTCTTTTTTTCTTTTTTAGCCGCCGCTTTTTCTCTTTTAGCCTTTTCTCTTTTAGCCCTTACCTTAACTTCTTTTTCCGTTACTTCCTTTTCAGGATTCGCAAAAGCCAAAAGGGTTTCTGCGGCATAGCTTCTAATGCTGGCGTCGACTGCCAGATCTAAGGCAAGGGCACGCAAGGTTTTAAAATCAATAGTCTTATCGCCATCGGTTACCTTGGCAAGCGCAGTTCCAACAAGGACGGCAGTTTCTTTAACAGAAGACGCCATGCCCTGCCGGAATAGTCCGTAAAATTCTTCAGTCTCGGAAGCAGTACCAATCTTTCCCACCAGAGAACTCATATCCTGGACCGATAGTACCCTCTTCAGGGTAAAAACCGTTAAAAGCAAGGCTATATGTTCCTTGCCGTACTTCTTGCCTTCGGTGCGAGGGACAATTTTTGACTTTGTATAATTGTTAATCATAGATGGAGTTATTAGCTTTTCACTTTCCACCTTCATAAAAAGATCAAGTTGGCGCTCTAGGTACGTGATAACCTGATCCATGTACAGACCGATATCGGGCAACTGCTCCCATTCAGCCGGCGCTTTTCGGGAGAGCAATGAGAAATAGGTAGCTATGGTTTCGCTGTTTATTGCATCCATGCGTAGAAAGATATCATATGGTTATCAATATCACAACATATGGCTTAATAAACGTTGACGTCTTCGATCCAATGTCATATAATATTGATTACCATGTTTTGTGATATTACATAACACTATTCATACTATCGGAGGTAAAATGATCCCAAGAAATATTTATCTTTTTGGCGATTCTGTTGCCCGGGGCATTATCCTGAGCGATGAGGGCAATTATATGCCCATACGGGAGAGCTTTGCTTCCCTGATCGCCGAAAAGTTCGGTATCACTGTAGTTAACAAGGCTAGGTTCGGCTGCACAATAACGAAAGGGCTGGGTATTCTCCATCGTTTCATGGCGGGAGAGAAGGCCCCTGAGACTAATTTGAATGAAGAGAAGAAAGTAGCCATACTGGAATTTGGCGGCAATGATTGCGATTTCCTCTGGAACGAAGTGGCTGCAAAGCCGGAAGCTGATCACATTCCTCTTACTCCCCTCGATACTTTTTATAGCGTATATGGCGAAATGATAGACACCCTTCGCGCCAAGGGATTCAAGACCGCCATTATGAGCCTGCCTCCCCTGGTGGCAGAGCGTTATCTGGCATGGATCACCCGTAACGGTTTGGATCGTGAAGCCATTCTCAGCTGGCTGGGCGGGGTGGAAAAAATTTTTACCTGGCACGAAGGCTACGACAAGGTTGTCCGAAGAGTAGCAGCAGAAAAAGGTTGTGCGCTTCTGGATATACGAAAAGATTTTCTAGCCCAGGGGGATTACCGGGAGTATATGTGCAATGATGGAATCCACCCCAACCGGGCCGGGCACAGGCTCATGGAAACATCGCTGGAACGATACACCGCCTTGGCATGATCTGGCCGCAACGATGCGGAATTAATCCGATCCTGACCGGGTGCTAATCTATGCCAGGCGCCATGCAAGCTCGGTACCTGCGCACATTGGCACCGCCCCGTCGATTTCACCCGGCACTGTCCAGGCTTTGCGAAGAAGACGTAGGCTGCCGCGGGGTGCCGGCAGTCTGTAGAAGGTGGCACCGTTGCGAGCGATAAAAGGCTCGAGGGCTTTAAGCGCCCCTTCCGATTCGAAAAGACCCACCAGAGCAGGAATAGCCGTTGGAGATGAATACACGCCCCCTGGCGCATGGGCGCTTTCCTTGGCCGCCAGGCCATGGGGCGCCGAATCGCTTCCAAAGAAAAACTTGGGCGACCCTGAAAACACAGCATTTCTGAGCGCTTTCCGATCCGCAGCCGACTTGATCACCGGCTTGCAGAATAGGTGAGGATTAAGGCTTCCCCCCATCATATCGTCGATTGTGAATAAAAGGTGGTGGACAGTGACCGTGGCGGCCAACCGCTCTGGTCCTGAAACGACAAAATCCACCGCCTCTTTGGTGGACAGATGCTCGAGCACAATGCGAAGCCTCGGCCAACGCATAAGTATTTTTTCCAGCGTGGGAAGAAAAGCCGTTTCGCGTTCCAGCGAGGGGGCATCGGGATCTTCCCCATGAATTGAAAGAACAATCCCGACCAATTCCATGGCAGAGAGGGCTTCAGAAACTAATTCGGGACTCGAAGGGCCATCGGCCGCATTGGTAGTCGCGCCAGCCGGATAATATTTTCCCGCAACCGCCCCACTGGCGACACAAGCTTTTACCGTCGCCGCATCCATTCCCGCCAGAAGCTTGAAACTCATGAGAGGGATAAAATCTGAAGATTTCGGCAAGCATGCGGTAATTTTCTCCCGGTACTTATTGAGCGAGGCTGCGTCGGCGATGGGCGGGAGGGTGTTAGGCATGACAAGGGCTCTACCACACCAGGCAGCCTGACTCCTGACATAGTTTTGCAGGGATTCGCCTTGCCTGAAGTGGACGTGAAAATCGTCGGGTTTGGGCAATAGTAGTTCATCTGCCATAGGCGCACAGCCTCCATAGATCACTATACCCGATTTTCTCCTTTTGAAGAAGAAGCTTTCTGAGCAGCCCGCTCAGCCCAGCTTGGTTTCGCTAGCCCTGTCATGCTCGCACAACGCCGAAAAGAGCGCTTCATTCGGGCTGAAATCGGTTGACCAAAGCTAAAACTGAACCTACAGTGAGTCCATGTACAAGTACATCGTCGAAGGCGGCCACCCAGTAAAGGGCAGAATTGCAGCTTCTGGAAACAAGAATGCCGCCCTACCCTGCATTGCCGCCGCAGTGCTCGCCCGTGAGCCTGTTGTACTAAAAAACATCCCCGAAATCGAGGATGTTTCGGTGATGGTCGAAGTGCTGCTTCATCTGGGCGCCCAGGTGGAACAACTGGGGCCCCACGAGTGGCGTATAGACCCCCGGAGCATCGAGCGGCAGGATGTTCCCGCCGAGCAATCCCGCAAGGTCCGAGCCTCCCTGCTTTTTGCCGGACCGCTCTTGGCCCGTTTCGGACAGGCGATACTTCCCCCACCCGGCGGCGATACAATCGGAAGGCGACGCATCGATACTCACCTTCTGGCCCTTCAGGAGCTGGGCGCCAGAATAACCATGGAAGGGGTGCTGCGTTTTTCAGCTCCCAAGCTCAAAGGAGCTCCCATATTCCTGGACGAGGCGTCGGTAACCGGCACGGAGAATGCTATTATGGCCGCTGTTTTGGCCGAGGGCAGAACAGTCTTAAGAAATGCCGCCTCGGAACCCCATGTTCAGGATCTCTGCCTCATGCTCAACGCGATGGGCGCCAAGATCAAGGGCGTGGGATCGAATGTTCTGTATATCGATGGCGTGCCGGAGCTGGGCGGCTGCGAATACGAAATCGGACCCGATTTCATGGAAATCGGCTCCTTTATTGGCCTGGCGGCGGTTACCCGGGGCGAGATAACCATCGAGGGAGTCAAGGCCGAAGACCTACCCCCCCTGCGCGTGGGCTTCGGAAGACTGGGTATCTCCTGGGAGCTTAAGGGCGGCAACCTGTACGTGTCCAGTAATCAGCTCATGAAAGTCTCCGCCGACCTGGGCGGCCAAATCCCCAAGATCGACGACGCCCCCTGGCCCGGATTCCCTCCGGATCTCACTTCGATAATGACTGTGGTGGCAACCCAAACCGAAGGCACAGTCCTGATCCATGAGAAAATGTTTGAATCCAGAATGTTCTTTGTGGACAAACTGATCGGGATGGGAGCCCGGATTGTGCTCTGCGATCCACACCGCGCCGTAGTATCAGGCCCAGCTAGACTCTCGGGGGCGCTTTTGGTTTCGCCTGATGTTCGGGCAGGCATGGCCATGGTCATAGCGGCGCTCTGCGCCGATGGCCAGAGCACGATTCAGAACGTCTATCAAATTGAACGGGGCTACGAGCGGATCAGCGAACGGCTTAAGGCTTTGGGAGCCTATATAGAGCGAATCGAAAACTGCTGATTTTCCCCAATCCGATCCTCAACCCATAGGTAGCCCTGACCCCGGGCCGAGCGCAGGTTTTTAGCAAGGCCGGGATCCAAACTGGCCAGTTTTTTTCTGAGCCGGGACATTGCCATTGCCACCGCGGTCTTTGGGCTGGTGTGACTAGCTCCGGGATCTCCCCCTCCAAGATTGTTCAGGGTTGAATATGGCAAAACTCTGCCTTCTCGATACAATAGCAGACGAAGCGCCAAGGCTTCCCTAGACGAGAGCCTTAGTCCGGTTTCGGTAGTTGGCGAAAAGTCGCCGGTTCGAAGATCGCCCCGCTTTACCAACGTCAAACCCCACAGCGTGTAGACAGCCAGATTCCCTATGAGTTCCGGGCTCGAATACCGGAAAAGCCTAGCCTCCAGCTCTAGCCAGGACCAACCTGGTCGCATAAAATCCGAGGCTCCAGCTTCAAGACAGCTGCGGGCAAGGGTCGAAGCGCCATAGACAATCACCGGCACTCCTGGAGGCAAGCTGCCTGCAAAAAGGTAGGCTTCGCAGGGAAGGACGCAGATCTGCCAAGGGCCTGATTCCAAAGTCTGGGGTGCAGGAAGGGTTTCTACCGTATCGATCTGCAAAAACGAATTTTCGCTTAGCTCCTCGCCGTGCTGTGCATCGTTAAAAAAAGAAGGTTCTCCCCCCGAAAGGACGAGAACCCGTAGTGGCAATAAGCTCATAGGCGCGACCCTGCGCCCAGCTCAGAATTTAAAGCGAACCGCCGGTGGCGCCGCTGGAAGCACTGCCGGAAGTTTCTCCGTTCCCCGCATCAGCGGTGAGCATCTTGCGCTTAAGGTCTTCCAATAGTGCGTCGGCCGCGGCAGGGGAGGACTCGAGGGCAGCAAACTGCTTGTCGAGACTTGCGCCAGTAGACACGTCCTCCAGCTCCTTTTGAGCTTCTGCACGGGCTTCCATCTCGTCGATCTTCTTGGCCATGCGGTCGAAGGTATCGAAGGCGCTCTTGCTACCCTGCAGAGAGGACATGGTTTTATTGATCTTTTCCTGGGCTTCTGCTCGCTTGGCCCTGGCTATGAGTATGTTTTTCTTGCGCGAGGCTTCTTCGATTTTTGTCTGAAGCCCGCGGAGGGATTCCTTGAGTTTTTCAACCGACTCTTTTTGCGCCTGCCACTGGGTGCCCAACTGACCGACATAGCTCTCGTGCTCCTGCTTGCGCACGAGGGCTTCCTTGGCTAAATCGTCCCTGCCTGCCCTGACGGCGAGCATGGCTTTTTTCTCCCACTCATCGGCCTTGGCACTGTTTTCCGTGACCTCCCGCTCGAGGCGCTTTTCGTCGGCTATGGCCATGGCGACAGCCTTCTTGGAATCGATCAGCTGTTCGTTCATCTCGATGATCATCTGGTTGAGCATTTTTTCCGGATTCTCGGCCTTGGCGATCAGATCGTTCATGTTGGACGAGATGACGGTTTTTAGTCTGTCGAAGATACCCATATATCAGTCCTCCTTCTTGGCCAGGAACTTCGAAAGCAGGGGATAGTGCTGACTCAAAGCAAAAGCCATGGATTCCAGCGAAGCCCTGAATTCGTTCTTATCCAGCGTGTCATATTCGAGCGTATCCAACGCCACGATATCGCTTCCATCAATGGCGTAGGCACCGTGAAGGAAATCGTTGCCATTGAGCTTAAGCAGGGTGGCAAAGAGCTCTTCCCGGTTCTGGTCCGGAATGGGTAGAACATCGGCACGGACAATCACGATGGGATCCACATGGCTCACGA
This sequence comes from Spirochaetaceae bacterium UBA6076, assembly GCA_002428725.1. Classification (GTDB taxonomy): domain Bacteria; phylum Spirochaetota; class Spirochaetia; order Treponematales; family Rectinemataceae; genus UBA2256. The sequence continues at coordinate 20,648 of DIXQ01000037.1, forward strand.
CCATTTTTGGCATGCCCTTCGACTCGTCCTCTATAAGCCAGGCGCCTTTGGAAAGCTCCTGGTACGAAATGCCCAGGTCGATAAGATAGCTTTCAACCTTGGATAAAGTTTCCATATATTCTCCTCCTCGGGGATTCACAGGCTAGCGCAGTGATGCGTCGCAAAAAGTCGCACCGCCGTTTAACCCAGTTCTACTGTGCCATCGGCTTGCACCGTTACCACTGCCTGACAAGCGCGACAACGGCTCCTCCCTGGTCCCAGCAAGCCCAGAGGCGCCGAACAGGCCGGACAGGGAGCTGAGATCGGAAAAATGTCGCGGTTCATTCCTTGAATATACTCAACCGCATGGCGCTGATCCAGAGAATAGGAGAAATAATCCCCGAATCCGAGGGTTTCCAGGACCCGAATCAATTTTGGTCTCAAGCCGACAATAACCAGATCCCCCGACCGTTCCCTCAGCAGTTTTTGAAGCACCACCAAAAGACCGATATCTGCCGGGGCAAGGTCGTCAACCCGAGCCAGATCGAAAATGAGTACGGAACTTTTTTCGCCTAAAGCCTTAACGATAGCCTCATTGAGCGCTACTACCCTTTCGGAACCTATATTACCCGCTGGACGGCAGCTTACAGCGCCGGGCAGTTCGGCGATGGTATCGATCTCCAGCGCTGAACTAGACGAGGGCGCTTGTTTAGTTGCAGGCGCGGAGGCACGGGCGATCAAGCGTGAAGGCATGGGCCAATCCTATCGCCGGGCACCGGGATTGTCAAACCCGCAAGGGGAGAACCCAGCGTCCATGGAGACTATAGCCCCCGATGAAGGACAGGGATCACAATCCAAGAGGTTGAGCGCGAGAATAGCTAAGGTTGAGGGCTGGATGAGTCGGCCGTCCGGCGAGGCTGCTAGCAAGGCTTTTTTTTGATCCTGGCCGAGGTACTCGGTTTCCGCCAGTCCCGGGCAGACCACAAGAGCGGCTACGTTGTGCGCCGCACCCTCCATGGCTATGGATTTAGCCACTACACCAAGTCCTGTTTTGGCGGCTGCATAGGCCGCATTGGAAAGATATCCATGGATAACGTCGGTGCGGGTTCCGCCCAGAAAAAGGATGCGCCCGAAACCATTAGCCTCCATGTCGGGGTAGAGCGCCGACGCAAGGGCACCGGGCAGGGCAAGGTCCAATAGCGCGGTTTTTTCCCAGTCCCCGGGCTGATGGGCGCCGAAGCTTTTTCGCACGAAGGGGCCGTAGGCGCAGACGAGGATATCAAAACTTTTTTTCGGTTTATCCAGGTTCGCGGCGAACTCGCCCTGCCCGGTGCCCGCGCTACGAATCGTGTCGATATGTTCTCTGAGGCTTCCAGGGCTTTCCAGGTCAAGGGCAAGATAGTCAGCCTTTCCCCCCTGGGCTCGGATCTCTCCGACCAGAGCTTGGAGCTTGGAGAGACTTCTGCCTTGGATGAGAAGTTCTGCGCCCCGGGCGGCCAATTCTATGCTTATGGCTCGACCGATGCCGCCACTGCCCCCGATTACCAGCGCCCTGCGTTCATCAAATACGGAAGCCTGCCCCAATAAGGGGTTTTTCATGCTGCGTCCGCGGTCTTGCTCCGTGGGTATCATGGCACTACTATATGACGCCGACACGATCGGAACAAGGCAATCATCGAAAAAGACCGAGGAAATGGGAGTTGGCTGACATGAACGAGGTTCAGGCGGGCTACGAAATCGACGCAACCGTGGTACTGTGCAGGGTGAAGGAATCGGGTAATCTAGGCTCGATTTGCAGGGCTATGAAAACCATGGGCCTGAGTCGGCTTATACTGGCCGATTGCCCCGAGTATGACGAAACCCTAGTCCGTACCATGGCAGTCCATTCTTCCGACGTTTTCGAAAACGCACAACGCTATATTACGCTTGAGAAAGCCCTAGTTAATTTTTCCTTATCCGCAGGTTTTACCAGGCGGACCGGGGCACGGCGCAAGGCTGTAAATATTTCAGCCAGGGATTTTGCCAAGGTTGCCGCAGGGTTTCCAATCCCTGAGGTAAGTTTCGCACAACGCGAACAGTCCGTAGCACTGGTGTTCGGCAATGAACGGGACGGTTTATCCGATCAGGAACTGGCTCTCTGCAGCCTGTCGGTGTATATACCCAGCTCCGACTCATTTCCTTCCCTCAACGTGGCACAGGCGGTGCAAATCGCCTGCTATGAGCTATTCGTCTCCGCTAGTGAAAGAAAATCACCTGGAACTCAGCCGGCGACCTTAGATTACCAGGCCCAACAGGATAAAAAGGCAACCTTGGTGGAGAGCCTAGAGCCAGACAGAGCGCTTACCCGCAAAAGCATTGAAATAAAAATCGACGGCATAATCAGGGCTTTTGCCCAACGGGGAGCGTTTAAACAGAGTGATGACAGATACCTGCGTTTTTTTCTGCGCGATCTCTGCGAAAGAGCGGGTGTAAAAAATTCAGAGTTGGAGTATATGCAAAGAATATTTTTTAAAGCCTTTGCACTTGGCTCAAAATCGAAAGAGACGCGGCGGCAGAAGGAAAAATAAAAATTATATGCTCCGGCCTCAGTAGCCCTCGCCCCGCTATTGCACAAGCCCTGTTGATAACAGACTTAAGTTCCCGCACATTTCCCGGCCAGGAGTAATTCATGAGCTTGTCCAACGCTGGGGAACTTATTTCGCAGAAACCCCCTGAAGCTTTGAGACAAAAATGATTAGCAAGCTCAGGAATATCTTCACCCCTTTCCCTAAGGGCTGGGATCCAGATAGGGAGATCGGAGATTCGATAGAACAAGTCTTTTCTAAAAAACCCTTTTTCAATGGCAGTTTTCAGGTCCTCTCCAGTCGCGCAGATAAGCCTGAAATCTGATTTCTCGGGCTTATCACCCCCAAGCCTCCAGAACTCCCCGCTCTCTAAGGCTCTGAGCAACTTAGGCTGGACACTTATAGCCATACTGCCTATTTCATCCAAAAAGAGGCTTCCCTTCGAAGCTCTTGCCAGAGCCCCGCTTCGACGTTGTGCATCGGTGAAGGCTCCCTTTTCAGCCCCGAAAAGCTCGCTCTCAACAAGGTTTTCTGGAATAGCGGCGCAGTTAAGCGCCACAATAGTCTTAGCATTTCTGCCCGAGAGTTTATGGATTGCCCTGGCAACCAGTTCCTTGCCCGTCCCCGTCTCGCCCAGAATTAACACAGGAAGCGGGGAATTGGCATAACAGCGAACCATGTTTTCCACATAGCGCATGCCCTGGCTGTGACCAATAAATAGCGGCGATTGGTTTCCCATGCGAGCGTGCTCCGCCGCCGCGGCCGCCAGCTTGCACCGCAGCGACCCAAACTCAGCCGGACCAATCAAACATTCCAGCCCGCACCTGGCGGCCGCGGCTACTTTGCCCTCCCCCTCGATCCAGGCATCGCCCAAAACAAAGACCGGACAACCTGGCATAGTTCCCAGGCGGGCGAAAAAGCGGGTAATCCCTTCGTTTGGACCTACGGGTAGCCCGATTAGAATCGCGCATACCGCCTTATCCGAAGCTTGTGCGTGAAGCTCATCAAGAGAGGCTGCCATGCGGATTTCAAAGGCCGCTTCCAATGCCGCAAGAACTTTGATAATGCGCAGCCTGTCCATATCCCAATACGCGATGGAATGCATGGGGCATTATTCTACCGGCTAAATTGAAAAGTGAAGCAAGTGTCCTGTCAAAAAAGGTAGACAATAGTCTACTTTTTACCCAGCCCTGCTAGGGTTTCGATTATCGATGATTCGTAAAAGAAAATAGCCGACTTCGTAAAGCGCATCGTACGGGGTATCCAAAGCTCCCTTTCTTTTACCTTGGATCCCAATAGAACCAAATCCGGAGAGGCTTTTTGCAACGCCCTTAACACCAAGGCTTCTTTGCCGTAAAAATCACCTTGACTGCGGCCAACAATACGCAAGGCGGGAAATGTAGCCCTGAGATTCGCCTCCGCCCTTGCCAGGCAGGCTTCCCTTCCTCCGATCAAAAACAACGAACCTTTGTGCTCTTCCAGCGTCGAGAGCATGCTCGAAAGCACCGACAGCGGTTTATAGACGATATTCAGCGTTTTGCTTTCTTCCGGCTGCCCGAAAAAACTCACATACTCCTTATGACGGGAGGCAATGTTTACGCAACGCAAAGAAAGGCTCTTGCCCGAAGCGGCGCAAGCCGAAGCCACTCTTGCCACCCGGGCAGAAAGCCTTGGGGATTTGCTCAATACCAGATCGGCGCTTTTTAACATCGATGCGTATCCCCCAGGTCTTTTAGCCGCGAAAAAGCCAGGTGTATCCAAAAAGCAAATCTGATGATTAGCGTCGTCATCCCAGGCTAAGGGGAGGGTGGAAAGTTGCTGTTCCGAGGGCAGGTCCAGACGCAGGCCCTTAATTTCGACGCCCTTTATTTCGATAGTGTCCATATATTTTTTTCCATGAGTAGAGTCTTCACGGCGGCAATGGCAAAGAGCGCGGCCGTCTCGGTCCGGAGTATAGGGCCAGGGATATGGATAGACTTGAATCCGAGCTCATTGCAATAAATCGTTTCCTCAGGAGAAAATCCACCCTCAGGGCCTACGAGGATAACCGCCGACAAAGGAGCGCCGGCGCAGTACTCGTGGAGACTCGCCGTGGCTATCTCGAGTTCATGGAACATGAGGTAGAGACTGGTTTCGGGCGAAAAACCCTCATCCGCAAGCCTAGACTTAAACGATTGCATCGAAGACGTGGGAAGGATTCTGGACCTAACGAGAGAGCCGGACTGTTGGAGCGCTTCCTTCAGAATCCTTTCCCTTCGAAAGACCCCAGCACCGGAGCCTTCTTTGCCGAGTTCCTTGACCACCGAATATCGAGTCTGTAGCGGTAAAATAAGCTCAACCCCTGCTTCGACAGCCTGACGGATGATAAGGTCCATTTTTTGCCCCTTGGGCAAGCCCTGAACAAGGGCGATTCGGGGCAATAGTGTGGGCTCGGAATCCTTGCTGGGCGCTCTAGCAGACGTTCCACTAGACACGGCACCAGGCAGGGTACTCAAATCGAGAAGCGCCCTTCCCTCTTTTACCCCTGCCAATGTGGCGGTAAAGCGATTACCCGCTTCATCCATGGCCTCGATCGAAGTCCCCCTGGGAAGTCTTAGCACCCGGAGAATATGAACGGAAGCATCGCGATCGAGAACATGGCGTCGAAAACCTTTGAGGTCGCCGGGGAGCAGAAGCCGTTTCATAAAAGATTTAGTTGGCTGCCAGTGCCTGGCTCAAGGTCATGCTGCTGCGCAGTAACTCGTCAAATTCGTCGCTTAAAATTGTTTCGATCGCCTTATTCAGCTGAATGTCGAATTCCAGATCGAAAACCGGCGCGGTCTTGGTACGTTCTAGTTCGTCCCTAAGCAGACGATCAACAAATTCTAAAGGTACATCGAAGCCCATACCGAGAATCTCGCCCGCTCTAGCCTTGCGCTCTTGGACAGTGGCTTCGGGATTTTCGTCGGCGAATTTGCGCACCAGGTCGGACTCGTAGAGCTTCTCCAAGCTTTCAAGCTGCGCATCGGTAAAGCTTAGATCGGGCACTAGAATGTCCGGCTCTATGCCGGCTTTGTCGATATTCACCCCTGAAGGTGTATAGTACCGAGCCATGGTGAGCTTGAAGCCCGTGGTGGACAACGGGAAGACCTGTTGAACCGAGCCCTTTCCATAGGTTTTTTCCCCTAAAAGCAAAGCCCGCCGGATGTCCTTCATGGCGCCCGCGAAGATCTCGGAGGCCGATGCCGAGCCTTGGTTAACCAACACCACCATGGGAAAATCCGTAGGCAGGATTAGGTCCTTGTCGGCATTATACTCGAAATTTTCCTGGGGATTCCTTCCCTTGGTGGAAACAATAATTCCCGAATCCATAAAGAGATCACTTACATCCACCACCGAACTCAATAAGCCGCCGGGATTGGAGCGGACATCCACGATAAGGTATTCAGCCTTTTGTTTCTTAATTTCGTCCAGCGCTTCCTTTACCCGATCCACAGTCTGGGGCATCCATTCGATGATCCGCAGGTAGGCTACTCGTTTACCGTTCCTGTCGATGATTCCTGTTTTAACGGCAGGGATCTCTATGGTAGCCCTGACAAACTCCAGATCGAACTCATAGCTGCGTCCCCTTCTGAAGCTCAAGACCACCGTTGAGCCTTCGGGACCTCGTATCCGCGCCGAAGCCTCATCCACGCTTAGTTCGGTCGTGTTTACGCCATCGATTTTAATAATCAGGTCGCCGGGCAGCACGCCTGCCTGCCAGGCAGGTGTATCCTCTATGGGCGATACGACTTCGACATAGACGGGCTCGGCTCCGTCGGCTTCCTGTTCCTGAACTGGCTTGGATATGTACAGGCCGACCCCCGCGTAGGTTCCGTCGGTTTCCCGCATAAGATCGGAAAGCATGGGTTCGTCCAGGAATAAGGAATGAGGATCCCCAAGAACGCCGAACATACCCTTCATGGCTCCCTCATAGAGAAGCGCAGGGTCTACTTCGTCCACATAGTTTTGGAGAATAAATTGATAGATATTTTGCAATAATTGGGAATACCGACGACCATCGTCTTCGTTAGGCAGGGCTGATTGGGCCGATGCATCGGGCACCGCGACGGCCAAGAAACAGACAGCTATAGCGATGAGCCCGACAAAACTCCAAAGCATGACCAAAGAGCGTCGGGGATTTCGAAACAAACTCATTGCATGAACATCCTTGTCCTAGGTTGGTAAAGCGTTGGACACTTAGAGAACCAGGCTTACTAGAGTATAGTGTAAATAGATTCCCGAGTGAACACTTTGGCTCGACGTAAACAACCGTTTTACAACCATTGAATCAGCCTCTATTGACCCAAACGCGTATGCATCACTAGACTAACGTTCATATGAGAAAGGCAAGGTACTTAGCCGCTGGAGTCGCAGCCCTCGCGAAGCCCTTTTTCCTGGCCGGCTTGGCGTCCAGTCTACAATTGAGCGATGGGGCGCAGCTCTCTGTACCTTTCTTACGGTATTTGTTACTGCCCCAGACAATCCCGGCGCTTTGCCTATTTTTTCTCTGGTACGATACAGACCGCTACGGCGCTTTAAAACCACTAACCGCCTTTCTTGCCATTTCATCCATAGCTATGCTCGCCTTTGGGGCCATGGCAGCGGCGGGTAAATTTCAGCTGCTTTTGCTGACAGTTCAAAACGCCCAAGGCCTGCTTCGGGTGCTTCTTGCAGCGCTGGGTACCCTTGCGATAGATCTGCTGTGCCTTTTTGTCCTTTTGCCCGATAGCCGCCGTAAGCGTAATGACACCCCTATAGACTCAGGAGCCGGAAACAGCGAGGGAAGCCCCCGAACCGCAAGTCAGCCTCAGTATAAGGAGCCATGATGCCAGCGATGATAGAATTCCCTTCCTGGATTAAGCCGGAAATAATTCCCGGCCTGCCATTCCGCTGGTACGGCCTTATGTATGTCTTTGCCTTTGGCACTACCTGGCTCCTCTTCCGAAGGGAATCCAAACGCCTGGACAAACCCTGGACCGAAGATTTATCGGCAAACTTTTTTTTGTGGGCGATTGTAGGCATTCTTCTGGGTGGCAGACTGGCGGGCACCCTTATCTACGAACCCACAGACTATTACTGGCGGCGTCCATGGTTTATCTTCTGGCCCTTCGACCAGACTGGAAGATTTGTCGGCTTTCAGGGCATGTCCTTCCATGGGGGCTTCGTCGGTTTGGTTGCGACAACCCTTATCTGGGCTAAGGTACGCAAGCAGCGCTGGCTGGAATGGGCCGATCTCATCGCTCTATCCGTGCCCCTGGGCTATACCTTTGGGAGACTGGGGAATTTTATCAACGGCGAGCTCTGGGGAAAGGTAACCGAGTTGCCCTGGGGAATCGTGTTCCCCTATGCCGAACGCTTTTCCGCCCAGGAGTCCTGGGTACAGGAGTTCGCTGCCCGGGTTGGAATTAGCCTTTCATCCATGAACGCTATCGTCAATCTGCCCCGGCACCCTTCGCAGCTCTACGAAGCCATCTTCGAGGGAATCCTCCTCTGGGCCCTTCTCTGGTTTGTCGTGCGTAAGCATCGGCGTTTCGAAGGTCAGGCCATGAGCCTGTACATAATCGGCTACGGAACTGCTCGGTTTTTTATCGAGTACCTGCGCGAACCGGATTCTGGCTTAGGCTATATCATTAAGCTCGGCGATCCCAACGCCCCGACATACTCCTTCACTACGCTGCTCAATTTTTCAATGGGGCAAATTTTAAGTTTTTTCATGGCCCTGGGAGGATTCACCCTGCTACTATTTTTCCGACGCCGGGGGGAGCGGATAGCCCTGGAAAGCCTAAAGACGAGTCGAAAGTTCTCATCCAGAAAATTGCGGAAAAGAATTAAATAAAGGGGATCAGAATGATCGTATGCCTGGCGCAGATGGATTCCGTGATCGGAGATTTTGCGCAAAACGCCGCTCGAATAGTAGCAATGACAAAAGCCGCCCTCGCAAGAGAAGGCGCTCAGGCTACGAGCGACCTTATCGTTTTTCCCGAACTCTCGCTCTGCGGTTACCCGCCCATGGATCTACTGGATCAGGATGCCTTTGTGGAAGGCTCGCTCAAGGCGCTGCGGCTCCTTCAAAAAGAACTGCCTTCAGAGGCTATGGTGGCTGTGGGCTATGTCGACAAAAACCGTGAGGCCTCGGGCAGAGCCCTGGTCAACGCCATGTCGGTACTCTCGGGTGGAAAGATTGTCTTCACCCAGGAAAAGACCCTCCTGCCCACCTACGATGTCTTTGACGAGGCCCGGTATTTCGAGCCGGCCAAGACGAGAAAAGCCTTCACCCACCCCAAGGGGAGAATAGGCTTCGCCATCTGCGAGGATTTCTGGTGGGAATCCCCGCCCAATCCTTCTTTTAAATACACGGTGGATCCTGTAAAGGAATTGCTAGATCTCAACCTCGATCTTCTCATCGTGCCCTCAGCCTCGCCCTTTGTTAAAGGCAAGCTCGAGACCAGACTCCGCCTGGCCAGGAGCAAGGCACGGGAAGGCGGTATTCCCGTCCTGTACTGCAATGCAGTGGGTTCCAATGATTCCCTGGTCTTCGACGGACGTTCCTTTGTAGTCGACCCCACAGGGAAGCCCCTGGCTTTTTGCGGCTGGGATGAGTCCTTTTTAGTATTCGATTCAGAGACTATGAAGACTGCGGGCTGCGCTAAGACAATCCCCTACGCTCCGGAAGCCGTCAAGCTCGATGGCGACAAATTGGAAGGTGGAAAACAGGAAGGTGCAAAGTCGGAAGGCAAAAAGCCAGCGGCCAGCGGCCCGGCCATACTAAACGAAAGGGCCGATTCGAGCACAGTCGTGGAAGAACTGCACAGAGCCATCATTGTCGGCATTCAGGGATACATGGGAAAGTCTGGTTTTACCAAGGCATGCCTTGGACTTTCGGGGGGCATCGATTCGGCTATAGTGGCCGCGCTCGCGGCCGAAGCGCTCGGCCCGGAGAACGTCCGATGCATCGCCATGCCAAGCCGTTTTTCCAGCGAAGGCTCGATCAACGATTCGGTGGAACTCTGCCGGAGGCTAGGCATGGCACTGGAGCGCCTGCCCATCGAAACGCCCTTTAAGGCATATTTGGATCTTTTAGCCGTGCCCTTCGCTGGCCGCCCCTTCGACCTAGCCGAGGAAAACCTCCAAGCCCGTATAAGGGGAACCCTGCTCATGGCCTGGTCCAATAAATTCAACGCCCTTTTACTCACCACGGGCAATAAAAGCGAGCTAGCGGCGGGTTACTGCACCCTCTACGGAGACATGTGTGGTGCACTGGCTCCGATCGGCGATTTATATAAAACCGAAGTGTACGACCTGGCCAGGCACATGAACACCCTGGCAAGGGCAGAAGGAAGGCCCGAGCCCATTCCCCTGCCAATCATCGATAAGGCACCCAGCGCCGAGCTGCGCCAAGACCAGAAAGACCAAGACAGCCTCCCCCCCTACGAGGTTTTAGACGGGATGCTCAGACTCTACATCGAGGATAACGCTTCTTTGGATGCTATCGTTGCCGCTGGTTTCGACAGGGAGCTGGCTTCCAAGGTTCTGGCGATGGTAGCCAGAGCAGAGTACAAACGCCGCCAGGCGGCTCCGGCTATTAAGGTGTCCAAACGCGCCTTTGGCATAGGACGAAGATTGCCGCTTACACGGCAGATACACGAGACCAGGGTATAGGGGGGTGTTTTCTTAGCCCTGCGCCTGCTTTGCCTTCTGCTCTTTCTGTGCCTGTTTCCAACCTGAAAGTTCATGTGGTCTGTTGGAGACAATGCCCAGAGCACCCGCCGCAAGCACCTTTGCCTCGTCTTCTTCCGTGTCCACTGTCCAGGGGAGCATTGGTCGACGCAGCCCGGGTAGTAATTTTGGTCCTTTAACCAGTACATGCTCGGGTTTTAAGAGATCGGCGCCGGCTATCCACCGTCCTTCGCCCCGGCGCAGGTACCAGTAAAGCTCCCCAGAGCGGCTCCAGATGATGGCAGTTGGCACCTCGGGCATTAGCAACTTGAATCGCCGCAGGCTGAGGGGATTGAAGGAAGAAACGATGCAGCGACCGTTCATGCCATAACGCTTGAGCAGATCGGCAAGCAGGATTTCCAGGCCTGTATCCTTGACGCTTCTACTCTTGATCTCTATGTCGAAATACATGGCAGCGCCTAACTCTTCAAACACCATTTCCAATAGCGGCATCCGCTGGGAGGCGAAGGATGGGTCCTTGAAAGACCCAATATCCAGGCTGGCGAGAAGATCGTAGTCTGAGGCTTCTATTGAAAGGCCTTGGGCAGGAGCGTCGTCGGGAACTGTTTTTCTTCCTGATTCATTTTCCAAGCTGAGGCCACTGTTAGTCCCAATCCCGAGAACAATTCTTGTCGTCCTATCGTCGTGGAACACCACTAGGCGACGGTCTCTGGTAAGGTGAATGTCCAGTTCTATGCCCGGGATGCCCGCCTCCCTGGCCGCCTTGAAAGCCGCCAGGCTGTTTTCTGGATACAGTGAGGAAAGCCCGCGATGGGCAAAAACCAGGGGGCGGGCAAATCCGGGCAAGATCTCCGTTTTCATCACAGTAGTCTTGCTGAGAGCTGAAAAATCACGATTGCTATTTCTCCGCCTTGGGATCGGAGGAAGCGCCTAAGCCCATTTTTCGTTTTAGTTTTTCCAAGGGATTCTGGTCTTCGGCCTTTACCTCCAAGGCTTTGAACTCGTCCTCCAACTTTGCGGTAGAAACACCCTGATCCTCGCCGAGGATCATCGAAAGCTCTGCCTGCAAAAGATCAGGGTCAATGCTCCTTTTCCTGGCCTTGATGGTGGGTAAGGCTTCCCTGATCCTGGAAACGTCCACCTTGAGTTCGTCCCGGGTTGCTGCGATTCCCGAAATGGAGGCTTCGATGCGACTCAGCTGCTCCTTCGCCCCCTGGGCAAGCTCGGTAAGCCCCTTTTCTTCGGCGAGCTTGACCCTAGAATCCCAGAGCTGGCGATCCTTTCCCAGGGCTTCTATATCCTTCTCGTGCCGTTTGATGTCCGTGGTATATGCCAGAAGCAATTCCATCGCTCCCGCCTCATCCAGTTTGGAAAGCTCCTCCAGACTGATCATGACTGTTCCCCCTTGGTTTCGCCTTGGGCTTTTTTAACATCGAGCTTAGCCTTGAAGCGATCCAGATCTATGACCACTCTGGTATGTTCCGCTTCGCCGATTTTATCCACCTCGTCCCAGGCTTGAACAGTAAAGCCGAGGGTCCTTCCTTCCACCTTTACCAGCTCGGCGCGGATTTTCACCTTCATTCCCAAAGGAGTGGGTGCCAGATGCTTAACTCCGATAAAGGCGCCTACCGTTGCCCTGCCAGGACCCAATAAATGATCCACCGCTTCCAAGGCTGTCTCTTCCATGTGCAGGACCATGGAGGGTGTTGCGTAGACCTCCACATTCCCCGATCCGAGGTGCGCCGCGCTGAACTTAGACTCCACAAGTATGGTTTTTTCCGCCCAAAGGCCAGGATAGAGATCCATATCCACGCTCCTTGAAAAAGGGCTTGTAAAGCCCTATGCATGCCTTTTTAGTATAGCACACTAGCCGCGCCCTAGAAGAGCCGACTCGCGTGCGGAAGACCTAAAGCCTGTCGATTCGCAAGCGGGTTTCATACCCCGGCAGCTTGCTTCGAGGCCTGTTGATTTCCCCGAGGTTGTTGATTTTATTTTATTAAATTTTCTTATTATATTGATTTTACTATGTTAAACCACCCTGACAAGGGAGCTTCCCAGGGGCCCCGAAAAAATAATACAACGCGGCGGAGCCTGGGTTTCGCCGTTGCAGCATTTATTACCTTAGCCCTGCCGTTATTGGTCGGCGCGCAGACGGCGATTACAACGCCGTCGGGAGATACACTTATGGTTTATACCGAAAAACAAGATTGACGGCACTCCCCTCTTCGCTTCCTCCACAAAGTTCGATTCAGGCACCGGCTGGCCTAGTTTCTGGCAACCCATTGACCCGGAATCTGTTATTCTCATGGAAGACAAATCCTATGGCATGTATAGGATCGAGGTAAGGTCGAAAAAATCCGGCGGACACTTAGGGCACCTTTTCGATGACGGCCCCAAACCCACAGGACTTCGATACTGCATAAACTCCGCATCCCTGGATTTTATCCCCCGGGAAGAAATGGAAACCAAAGGCTACGGGAAGCTGCTTTCACTCCTTTGATAAAGCAGGGCGCGGCGCAGCGTGAGTCTTAAGGCTGTAGGTCGCACTTAGGTGCCGGACTTAAAGCAAAAGGCTCGCGCACTTGTTCCTTGTTCCTTGTACCGTGTTCCTTGATCCTTGTTCCAGTCTTCCGCCTAGCTATGGTTGAAGCGCCCAGCCTTTCCGGAGTAGACTGTTTTTCAATCGGAGAACAGCCATGGAACGCAAAAGAATTCTCACCGGCGATAGGCCTACGGGCAAGCTTCATCTCGGCCACTACGTGGGCTCCTTGGCCAATAGAGTCAGGCTACAGGACGAGTACGAGTGCTTTTTCATCATAGCCGACCTCCACACCCTAACCACCAAACCCGAAAAAGAGAACATCGCCCTCTTGGCGGACAATGTCCGCTCCGCCGCGTTGGATTACCTAGCCTGCGGCATCGACCCGGCAAAATCGGTGATCTACCTTCAATCGGCTGTGCCCGAAGTAGCCGAACTCTCACTTTTCTTCGAAAACCTCATAACCGTACCCCGGCTTTCTAGAGTGCCCAGCCTCAAAGAGATGGCCCAGAGCGCCCATATCGAAGAAATGCCCTTTGGCCTGTTGGGATACCCCGTGCTCCAGGCGGCGGACATCCTTTTGCCCCGGGCTCACCTGGTGCCAGTAGGCAAAGACAACGTCGCCCACGTTGAAGTAACCAGGGAGATAGCCCGTCGCTTTAATTATCTCTATGGCGATACCTTCCCCGTCCCCGACCCCCTGGTTTCGGACTTCGGATCCCTGGTGGGCACCGACGGCAATGCCAAGATGTCCAAAAGCCTAAATAACGCCATCTTCCTCTCGGACGACGAAAAGACCGTGACCAAGCGCGTTATGTCTATGTACACCGACCCAAAGCGCGTTTCCGCCGATATCCCCGGCACGGTTGAGGGCAACCCCGTTTTCCAGTACCACGACGCTTTTAACCCCGACAAAGCCCAGGTAGAGGATCTAAAAGCCCGTTACAGGGCGGGCAAGGTCGGCGATGTTGAGGTAAAGGAAAAACTCGCTAAGGCGATAAACGCATTCCTCGATCCCTTGCGGGAACGAAGAGCTCATTACGAATCCAAGTCGGGTCTTGCCGACGAGGTTGTCTACGACGGTACCCTGAAGATGCGCGAAGAGGCTAGGCAAACCCTTTCTTTGGCTAAAAAAGCCATGGGCATGTCATCTGTGTGGAACAGGATTTCACGAAAAGCCGAGGATGTTAAGAAGAAGTCCTCCGGCACCTGAGCCGCCGTTACTTGCTGAAGTATTCCGGCGAGGGAGTCCAGACACGGCAGCGGTTTCGTCCCGCCTCCTTGGCTTCGTAGAGAGCTAGGTCGGCTCTTTGTATAAATTCGTGCAGAACCTCGGTATAGCTAGGAATGCCGGAAAAAATTCCGATGCTCACTGTCGGAAAATCCCGCTTATCGCTCAATGTCAGGCAGGCAATGTTCTCCCTTAATCGCTCGGCGACTACCAGAGCTTCACGGGTAGATGTATCCGGTAAGAGAATCAAGAATTCCTCGCCGCCATAGCGAACCGGGTAGTCGTCGCTTCTGAGGCTGCGCTGAATTTCCGACGCGATGCTCCTGAGCACCTGATCTCCGTAATTGTGGCCGAAGCTGTCGTTTACTACCTTAAAATGATCTATGTCGAGCATGAGCAGACCCAGGGGTTTATCGTCGGAAGCGGCCTTTGAGAAGAACTCTTGGCCAATGGTTTCCAGTCCGTACCGGTTTGCTAGGCCGGTCAGCTTGTCGGTTCTGGCTTCCGCTTTAATCAGGGTATGTTTTCGGGCGTTGACGATCGCCAAGGCTAGGTGCTCGGCTACGCTGGATGCGATTCGAACATGCTGGTGGGTGTAAAAACCCTTCTTTACGCTGTCCAATGCTAAAAGTCCGATAGGTTTATCTTCGAATACCAGGGGTATTCCCAGCCAGGAACGAATCTCGATATCCGAATCAACCTTGATAAAGCCTTCAAAATCCTTTTCCACATCGTTACAAACAATAGGCCGGCGGGAGTAAACTGCTCGGGAGGATGGACTTGTCAGCACGTCTATGGGAAAGCAAAGCCCCTTTAGTTGTTCTTCTGCATAGCCATAGCCACTTATCACCCTCAAGCAACTTCCGTCTAGAAGCTGCACGCTGGCCTTGTCGAAAGGTATCATATGATGAAGATGATCGATAATCGTGGATATTGTATCGTTGAAATCCAAGCTTTTATTGATCGCCGTCAAAAGAGACTTAAGCGACTCGATTTCGAGCAACCGTTCTTTGATTTCATCCCTCGCATCCACCAGATCGGTAACATTGGTCTCGCGGATAATTAAAAAACTGTAGCCGCTATCGCTATCTCCTTTGAGTATTTGGAAGGAGAGGGCAAGCCAAAGGATACTGCCGTTGGGGAGGATAAAACGCAGCTGGTCGCTATAGCTTGTCTTAGTCCCAGCGATGAGCTTCTCAATAGCTTCCTTTGTCCTCGCAGCGTCGTCGGGATGAATCCTTGAAAATGGAAATTTAGCGTCAGGGTTTGAAAATTCTTGTTCTTCAGGACACACTGTCCGCAGTTCCTTGCCCAAGAAACCCCAGGAACCCGAAGTTTCAAGCAATGATATCCCACTTAGGGATATCAATGCCAAAGCCCAAGGACTCTCGCGGATCGCATTCATCATTGCTAGTGGCGTTAATGACATCGCATACAGTATAAACAGGGTGAATATATGAAACAAGCGTTATCGGCGAATATAGTATCGGAAAAAACAAATCCTCAGTCGTACCTGGCTTCGCTCTATCCGCAATTATTATATTTGGCTACAAAACAGGATGGGAAAAACCCTTTCGCGGGACAAGGAGTCCGAGAGCAGACTGAAGAAGCCCGGAGAGCTGGCATAGCCTTAAAACAACTCCAGCGTGGACTTACCGGCGACAGAAAATTTGCTGGGGCTGACTATTTTTCCAAACCTGAATTTTTGAGCGCTTATCTTCTTTACTACTGGCCTGTTTCATTTCTGCAAACCTCTTTGGCGCTCTCCGAACTAAAAACCCGGAGCGCCTTAACCAGGTGTAGTTCGGTCCTCGATCTGGGGGCCGGACCGGGACCAGCCGCCGCAGCGGCGGCGATGTTTGGGGCGAAAAGCTTTTTACTGCTGGATAAAAGCCGAGAGGCTCTGCAACAGGCAATATTTTTGTTGCGCGCATCAACCGCCTTGACAACCTCGGCAGCCTCGGCAACATCATCGAGAAACGCTGCTACCTTTGCCTCATCCTCTAGTACCAATCTGGAAACAATAAAAACCTTGCCCGAAGGTGAGTTCGACCTCGTTATCGCCTGCCATAGCGCCAACGAACTCTGGAAAGACAATGTCAAAGCGCTGGACAAGCGGGCTAGGCTGTTCGGACAGGCGGTACAGCGGCTCTCCGCTGGGGGGATTCTACTCATCATCGAGCCCTCGGCGCTGGTCACCAGCCGCCCCGCCCTCGCCCTCCGGGATCGGCTACTGAAGGATTTTTCAGGAAGCCTTTATTGCGTCGCGCCCTGCCCGGGCTCATATCCCTGCCCTATTCTTGCCGCTGGCGAAGGAAGGAATTGCCATTCCACATGGACATGGGAACCTTACGAACCCGTCGCCGCCCTCGCTTCAGCCGCTGGGCTGGACAGGGATTCGGTCAAGGCTACATGGTTCGCCTTAAAAAAGCAAAACGCCTTTACTAATGCTCCAAAGGGGGGAAAAGTCTTGGGCGCTCCGAACGGCGGCGCCGAAGAAAAAAAACTCTCTGGCCGAGTAATCTCCGAACCTATGCTCAACAAGGCAGGCAGACTCCGATATATACTCTGCACAGAAGCGGGTTTGGCGACCCTTTCCGCCAAAGCGGGTAACAGCGAGGCCGAAACCGCGGGCTTTTTCTCACTTCGGCGCGGCGATATGATCGAAGCCAGCCAGTTAGAGCGCCGGGAGGGTGACAACAATTTCGGCTTCGTCCCCGAATCCAAGCTTCGTATCGCCATGAAGGCTCCTAAAGTATGCTACTGAATAAAAAAGAGAGAATAATGGGAACTAAAAAGCCTTTGATTGTGTCGGTCTTGGGCTGGTCCGATAGCGGTAAAACTAGCCTTATAGAGGCGGCCATCGCCGAATGCGTCCTGCGGAGCATTCCTACGGCTGCCCTAAAAAAATCGCACAACGCCGCAAGTCTCCAGCCCGACACTAAGGACTCTTCTCGATTCCTCAAGGCCGGAGCAGAGCCCTCTATCTATTTGAGCGAGTCAGAGATACTCATTCTTAAAAAAGCCCCATCACGGATCGATAAAAAAGCGATAGCCGCGCTCTGTCCTGACGCTTTTATAATTTTTTGTGAAGGCCTTGAAGTGGAAGGCGCGATCCGCGTTCTCGCCGCCGGTGATGCAACTGATGAAAAGGAATTAAAGCGAAGGTTGACCGATATTGATATACTAATTGCGCGCAACGCTGCTTTATTGACAACAGCAATAGGTCGAAAAATCAAATCTTTTAAACCAGATGGAATAAACCCATTTATAGATTACCTTATAGTACTGGAGGGTTCCCATGATTAAGGAAGGAAAGGAATTGCACATATATTGCGACGGCGAAGAATTGCCCTTGGCTCCCTTTATTTCTAAACTCTATTATGACACGATTGTGGCAATGGCGGCCAACCTTAAGGGCGCGGAAACCGCCACCACGATTACCATAAGCCTGACCAGACCGACTGCATCAAGCTAAAAAGTCACCTCCTCCTTCTAGCAATTGAGCCACTTTCAAAAGTCTGTTAACTTTTGAAAGTAGCTTTGTAGTTTCGTCTATTTTCATGCCTTTAGCATGAAAATAGACGAAACGTACGCATCTTTAAGGTAGCTTTTTCAAAACTCGTCTGAGTTTTGAAAAAGCCTCAATTACCTAAAAGAATGTACGGTGAGCGCTGAAAGGACCACTGACTAGATATCACGATGTTCAAGATTTACGGGATCTTAATTTTTAGGCCTATAATTTGGTTTTGTCGGTCCTGCTTATCCTGCTGTCCTTGTCCAAACACCTTTTTTTCATTTATCCTAAATATAATGTTCAACATCCAACCCTATAAGGCAATAATTATCGGCGCAGGTCCCGCCGGCCTCTTCGCAGCCATCAGGCTGGCAGAAGCCTTGCGCGCCAACAATTCAAGCCACCCCGCCGAGGCTGCCACTCTTGATACTTCCATCCACCTCGCCGGGGATGCCCGTGAGGCAGACATCAGCTCTGAGGCCAGGGTTCACAGCGATATCCTCGTGCTCGAACGCAGAGAAAAACCAGCCCGTAAATTGCTTCTTTCAGGATCCAGCCAGTGCAACCTCACGCACGCAGGGCCGATAGAAGAATTTCTCGGCCACTACGGCGGCGGCGAAAAAACCCAATCAGCCGCCCAATTCCTAAAGCCAGCCCTCTACAACTTTGACAACCAGGCGCTCATCGCTTGGTTCGGCGTCCGGGGTATTCAATTCGAAACCGAGGAAAATGGAAAAATATTCCCTATCGACCGCCGGGCTTCCTCCATCCTTAGAGTTCTCCAGGACGAGGCGCAGCGCCTCGCCGTACAGGTCCAAACGAGCAGTCGAGTCTGCAGCATCCGTTCAGGCGCCGACGGCTTTATCATTCAGGTCGAAGGGCGGGATGTATCGTACCGTGCCCCTGTGGTTCTCCTGGCCACAGGAGGCCTCTCCTACCCCAAAACCGGCAGCACCGGCGACGGCTATACTCTCGCAGAATCCCTGGGGCATATCATCGTCCCGCCCCGTTTCGCCCTCGCCCCCGTCTTTATCCGCGACTTCGCCCTTAAATCCCTGGCCGGCCTTTCGTTCAACGACGCCGGTTTGACCGTGCTCCGTGCCGGCAAGCGCATCACGACAAAGCGCGGGGATCTTCTGATCACCCACGAAGGCCTCTCAGGCCCCCTCATCCTCGATTCCTCCCGCCATATCCAGCGGGGTGATATCCTGGAGATCGATTTTTTACCGGACACCCTCGACGCATTCCAAAAGCACCTCAACGCTGAACTACAGGCCAAGCCCCGGCGCCTGGTGCGCATTCTTCTCTCCGAGCTTGGTCTGAAAAAAAGCATGGCTGATCTATTCTGCGAGCTCTCGAACATCTCCCGGGAAACTACCGCCGCGAGCCTGACGAGAGCCGGGCGTGAAGCCCTCTGCCGCTTAACCTGCGCCCAGCTTATTCGGGTGGATCACATAGGCTCCCTGGAGATCGCTATGGTCACCGCTGGGGGCGTCGATCTGGCACAGGTCAAATCGGGCACCATGGAATCCCGCATTTTACTCGGCCTCTTCTTCGCCGGCGAAGTTTTGGACATAGACGGCGACTCAGGCGGCTACAACCTCCAGGCCGCATTTTCCACCGGGGCATTGGCCGCCTCGGGCATGATTCAACTGAGCGAATCTTAAAAAGGCCCATATCCGGTCAGCACGGCGATTCCCAAAAAAACCAGGGATAGAAGAATCACCCACACCCAGAGCCCCATTACCCAGCGCAGCCATTTAGCGTAGCTCACCGGCGTAAATCCCAGGCAGATGAGAAGCACGGCGCTGGTGGGGTAGGCCAGGTTGGAAAAGCCATCGCCGAAGACAAAGGCGAGGACCGCGGTCTGCCTGGTTATGCCGATAATTTCTGCCAAGGGAACAAGAAGGGGAATCAAGAGAAAGGCCTTGGCCGAGCCCGAGGAGACGAAGAACTCAATGCCCAGGGTCAGGGCGAATATCAGAAAGGCGCCGGTGATGGGATTAGCTCCTTGGAAGGCGCCGGCGGCCCCGTGGAGGATGGTGTCTAGAATACCTCCCGAGGCGATGATGAACTTGACACTGGCGGCGACCAGGATCAGCGGGATGGCGGGGGCGATGCCCAGCAAGCCCTCGCCCGCCGCCTTCCAGGCTCCCCTGCCGATGCCAGCGATGAGCCCCGCCCCGATACCAGCAGCGAGAAAGAGCAAGCCCACTATGGGCAGGGCATAATCTCCTATTGCAGGCAGGAAGGGTCCGGCTATCAGGACAGCGAAAATCAAGACGATACAGGCCAGAAGAAATCCTATGGCGGCGCTGGTGCCTCGTTTTTCGGGAGCCAGGGCATCCACTGCAAAGTGCGCGTACGTCGCCCTCGTAGCCTGTTCTTCCCTATAGGCCGGAGCGGCGAGGGGATTCTTCTCTACTTTCCGGGCGTGTCGGGTAAGGAAAACGGCGAGGAGGGCGAAATTGGCCAGAAAAATGATGATTCGGTAACCCGCTCCCGAGAAGGCCGGCAACTCGGCCAAGTCCTGGGCAACTCCGATGGTAAAGGGATTGATAACCGCCGCCGAAAATCCCATGTTGGTAGCCAGGATGGACATACCCAAACCCGTCATGACGTCCCATCCCAGGGAATAAGAAAGAGCGATCATCAGGGGCACTAGGGGCACCACCTCTTCGAAAATGCCAAAAAAAGCCCCTATCGCCATAAAGAAAAATGAGACAACCACCAGAAGCGTGTATTTTTTGCCCTCGAAGCGGCCCACAATCCGGGCAAGTACCGCTTTGAGGATTCCGCTTTTGTCCATCACGGCAAATGCCGCGCCCACCATCAAAATAAAGACCAGAATTACAATTACCGTGAGTCCGTCCGGTCCACCCAGCACTTCTAGAGGCGCGATAAACCATCGCCACCAGGGATAGTCGGGGCGCTCGGTAAAAGAGAAGGAGCCTGGCACCACGGTCTCGCGCCCGTCCACAACCACTCGCTCGTAGCTCCCCGCCGGCAGGACAAGGGTGAGGATCCCCGCCGCGACCATGAGCAGCAGTAGAATGACCAAGGATTGCACAAAAGCTTTTTTGCCTATCTGAGCCCCGGATCTTTTGTTCATCAGACCCCCTGTAAGCATGTGCTACACCGATGAGCACCGACTGTAGGATATGATTTGGTATCGTGTTGACGCATCGTAGTACTATAGTAGAGTACGTCGCAGTTTCTTCCTCTGTCAAATCAAAGTACCACATACTTATTTATACATCATAATCACTATTAAATTATAATTTTTGGTTATTCCACTGTACAATATCAAGGCTCAAGCATATACTTTGATCATGGAACGGCTCATTGAACAATTTCGGCGAAAGATAGCGCTCACCCAAGGAGGGTCGATTCGATCTATTGATACAGCTATTGACTGGAAAGCTCGACTAATCGGCATCAGGGGAGCCCGTGGAGTTGGCAAGACTACCCTCCTATTACAGCACATCAAGAATACCTTTGCCGACGACATCCAATCCGTTCTGTATGCAAGCCTGGATAATTTATGGTTCTCTGAACACCGCCTCGTAGATCTGGCCGACGAATTCCACAAGAAAGGAGGTGCGTGGCTTTTTCTCGACGAAGTGCATAAATATCCCGATTGGGCTCAAACCTTAAAAAACCTCTACGACGATTATCCGGACCTGCATATTGTCTTTACAGGGTCTTCGCTTCTGGAAATCCTCGATGCAAGGGCGGATTTGAGCCGCAGGGCTCTGATGTACGAACTGCAAGGCTTGTCGTTCAGGGAGTATCTGAATTTTGAAACTGGATATTCCTTCGCGCCCATTTCCTTTAAGGATATTCTACAGCGGCATGAAAGCATTTCGGTGGACATAATGGCACAGATAAAGCCTTTCAAATATTTCTCCACCTATCTCCAGACCGGATATTACCCCTACTATCTCGAAGGAAAAGAAACGTATCTTCAGCGCCTTGAGGAAACGGTTATGATGATACTGGAGCTCGAACTGCCCCTGCTCCGTCACATTGACATCTCGTATGTGCCAAAATTGAAGCAACTGCTGGGTATTATCGCCGAATCATCTCCTTTCATCCCCAACATTTCAAAACTCAGCGAACGGATACTGATCCACAGGCAGACCCTTCTATCCTATCTACAGTATCTCGGCGAGTCTAAGCTGACCCATTCACTTTTTAAAAATACCCACGGGATTGGAGCCCTCCAAAAACC
The DNA here is from genome assembly GCA_002428725.1 of Spirochaetaceae bacterium UBA6076. Classification (GTDB taxonomy): domain Bacteria; phylum Spirochaetota; class Spirochaetia; order Treponematales; family Rectinemataceae; genus UBA2256. The sequence continues at coordinate 42,410 of DIXQ01000037.1, forward strand.
CGATAAACTCTACCTGGACAATACCAACCTCGCATATCTGTTCCGAGGCGACAAGGCGGATATCGGAGCCCTGCGAGAGACTTTCCTTCTTAATCAGCTTTCCAAGGATCATAGAGTAGCGTACACGCAAGCCGGCGACTTCCTCGTGGACGGTTCCATAACGATCGAAGTTGGTGGCAAAAACAAAACAAGACGGCAAATCAAGGAAAACACCGACGGGTATATAGCCGCGGATAACCTGGAATATGGTTTCGGGAAAAAGATTCCACTGTGGCTGTTCGGCTTTTTGTACTAGCGTCAGGCTCCCTGGGCTGACGCGGCTCCCAAAGCTCGTTCCAGCCCCTCAAGGCCTTTCTCCAGGTATAATCGCGGAGTGCCGTAGTTGAAGCGCAGATAGCCGTCGCGCCCCCTGGACCGAACATGGTGCCGTCGTTCAGCGCCAGTCTGCCTTTCGTTTTGATCCTTCGCACGAGTTCCTCCTGGCTTAAGTCCCTGCCCCGGCAATCCAGCCAGAGCAGATAGGAGGCATCGGGCATAGAAGCCTTCACACCCGGCAGCCGCGCATCGACAAACTCCACCATCCGCTTGGCGTTCGCCTCCAAATATCGCATCAGCTCGTCCAGCCAGGCATCGCCTTTTTCGAACACGACCTTAGTCGCCAGAAGCCCGAACAGGTCGATATCGATATGGTAGCTTTTTATTTTCCTGCTCACCTTTTGGCGCATTTCTTCGTCCGCGATTATGAGAAAGGAGGATTTAAGGCCGGCGCAGTTGAAGGTCTTGCTTGGCGCCGAGGCTATGATAGAGATTTTCCGCGCTTCCTCTGACAAGGACAGCAATGGATGGTGGGTCTTGCCTGGCATGGCCAGGTCTCCGTGGATTTCATCGGATAGAAGTATAACCCCATGTTTGCGGCAGAGCGCCACCAGCTCCAGCAGCTCCTGGCGGCTCCATATCCTGCCCGAGGGGTTGTGGGGGCTGCAGAGCGCGTAGAACCGCGCCCCGCTCCTCATCTTTTCGTCTAAATCGACAAAATCGAGGAAATATCGGCCATTCTTCTCGATCAAGGGTGATTGCAGCACCCGATAGCGGCCATTTTCCTCAAACTTATAGAACGGTGGATATACCGGGGTGTTGATGATGATGCTGTCCCCAGGCTTGCCGAGGGCTGCCAGCGCAAAATGTATGCCCGTCAGCACCCCCGGCGCGTTGACTATCTCATCCGCCGAAACCGCAGCCCCGTGCCGACGCTCATACCAGGACGTTATGCTTTTAAAATAATCTTCTCCCGGGAAGGTGTAACCGTAGGTAGCTCCCACCGTCCGCTCTCGCAGCGCCTGGTCCAATTCGGGCAAACACTTGAAATCCATGTCCGCCACCCAGAACGGCATCAGCTCAGGATCGCCGTACTCCTTAGCGAGCCCATCCCATTTGTAACAATCGGTTCCTCTTCTGTTGAGCAGGGTATCGAAATCATACATGGCGGCTCTTTTTGAGGCAGTGATTGAGACTCATGCTGACAACTCCTTTACCTTAGGCTGAATCCCTTTAAAATACGTAAGCGCTCTCCGGTCCAGCCCCGATTTTATTAGTAGGATTCTTTTTCGGCAATAACATTGTCAGAAATCTTATAGACTCCACGGGCAATACTGCCTCAAATGACGATAATTAAAGGCTCTTTTGCATTGACGGAAGATTGTACAGGAGAACAAGAAAAACAAGATTAACAGGAAAATATTGTACTATTGCAGGTACATTTTCTCTTTATTGTATCTGTCATAGGCACAGCCTGTTAGCCGTAGGGTTGAATATTCTCAAGGACGGTTTCCAGCTTTTTTGCGGCTTCCCTCACATCCAGTTCATTTTGAAGGTTCAGCCAGAACTTATGCGAGTTGCCAAAGAACCTGGAAAGGCGCAAGGCCATGTCGACGGTAATCTTCCTTCTGTCATGAAGGAGATCGAGAATCGTACTCGTCCAAACTTTAAGTTCCCTGGATAGGCGGTAGGGTGTAATCTCGAGCGGCTCTAGGAATTCCTCCCTCAGGATTTCACCGATTGTCGGAGTCTCAATATACTCTGCTTTCACTATTCTCCCTCCTCAATGATAGTCGACGATGGATACTTCAAACGCATCGCCGTTCCTAAAAATGAATTGTAGCCTCCATTGGTCATTGATCCGGATAGAGCAATAGCCTTTCTTGGTTCCCTGCAAATGTTCAAATCTATTTGATTGAGGGACTCTCAGATCCTCTTCTTTTGATGCCGGATCGATCTTGTATGGCAGCAACGAAAGGCGCTCATTATACTTTCTAGCTTAAAAGCGCCATTTCCACAATTTAAAGAAAAGGGGGGCGGCCTTTCGGCCGCCCTTCTCTTCTGTTGATCGCGCTTTATTAAAAGAGAATCGAGGGCCTTTCAAAACTCAGACGAGTTTTAAATTGGCTCAATCACTTCAGGAACAGCGGCCTCTCCTCGTAATGGGTATGCAGCAACTGGTGAGCCTTGTGGCTACCTGGCTTGTCCAGGAACTCCTTGTACACTTGCTGTATGTAGGGGTTCTGGTGGGAACAGCGGTATTCCTTGGCATCGTCGTGGTCGTAGATGGCGCGGATGCGCTTGGTGCGAATCTCGTCGGTGGCGCCGTAGGGCTGGCCACCTCCGCCGATACAGCCGCCGCGGCAGGCCATTACCTCGATAAAGTGCCAGGGAGTGTCCCGGCCTGAATCTCTTGCAGCCTTGACTTGCTCCAGTACCTCTTGGATATTGCCCATCTGATGGGCGACTGCAACGCGGATTTCGTGGCCACCGATATGGATGCTGGCTTCTTTAATACCCTGCAGACCCCGCACCGCGGTAAACTCCACGAACTTGAGGTCCTTCCCGGTTACCAGAGAATAGGCGGTTCTGAGCGCCGCCTCCATGACGCCGCCAGTGGCGCCAAAAATAGCGCCGGCGCCGGTATAGGGCCCAAGGGGACTATCGGGCTCGGAATCCGGCAGATTCACCAAATCGATGCCCGCTTGCTTTATCATTCTGGCCAGCTCCCTGGTAGTTATCGAAATATCCACATCCTGGTAGCCAGAGCAATACATGGTTTCGTCCCGGTGCGTCTCGAACTTCTTGGCGGTGCAGGGCATCACCGACACCGAGAAAATCTTAGCCGGATCCACCGAAGCTTTAGCGGCCCAATAGGTCTTTATCATGGCGCCCATCATCTGCTGAGGGCTCTTGGCGGTGGAGAAGTTGGGAATCATGTCGGGGTAATATTTCTCCATGTAATCCACCCAGGAGGGGCAGCAGGAAGTAATGAGGGGCAGCGACTTATCCTTGGTCGCGATGCTTAATCCTGTTTTAAAAGCGCCGGTGAGTCTTTTCACGAACTCCGTGCCCTCTTCCATTATGGTGAGGTCTGCGGAGAAGTTGGTGTCGAATATCGCATCGAATCCCATGCGCCGCAGGGCAGTGTAAATCTTTTTAGTCAGGTCTGTGCCGGGAGGGAGGCCGAAGGCTTCGCCCAGGGCTACGCGCACCGCGGGTGCGATCTGAACCACGCAGGTCTTGGCCTCGGGTCCGGTCTTCATCAAGGCGTTCCAGACTTCCTTGGTCTGATCGTTCTCATAGATGGCACCTACCGGGCAGTGAGCCGAGCACTGCCCGCATCTGATGCAGGGGCTTTCACCTAGCTTTACATCCGCCGCGGGAGCGATTCTGGTGGATTCGCCGCGCCCTAAGAACTCGATAGCCCAAACGTTCTGCATCTGCTGGCAGACGGTGACACAGCGCCCACAACGGATGCATTTTTCCGGATTGAGGATGATCGAGCCTGTGGAGTCGTCAAGGGGAATCTCATTGAGCCGCTTTGGAAAGCTCTGCTCCCGTATGCCAAACTCCTGGGCAAGGGTCTGGAGCTCGCAGTTCTGGTTACGCGGGCAAGAAAGGCAATCGTCCGGGTGTGTGGAAAGGATAAGCTCGATGACGGTTTTGCGGATTTCCACAAGCTCGGCATCGTTGGTAACAACGCTCATACCCTCGGCAGCGGGGGTGCAACAGGCTCTGAGCATCTTGTTGCTACCTTCGACCTTAACCACGCAGATGCCGCAGGCTGCCCAGGGAGTAAGATCGGGGTTGTAGCAGAGGGTAGGTATTTTTACATGGGCCTTCTTGGCCGCATCCAAAACAGTTGCACCCTCGGCGACCTGAACTGGTATTCCGTTAATCTTGCAATTGATCATAGTAGTTTCTCCCGATCCTTAGCGCACGAGCACTGCGCCGAATTTGCAGGCCTTTAAGCACTCGCCGCACTTGATGCAGCGTGAGGTATCTATAACGTGGGGCTGCTTTTTCTCACCGGTGATGCAGGGCACGGGGCACTTACGCGCACAGAGCCCACAGCCAATGCATTTCTCCGGATCGATTGAGTAGACCACCAGGTCCTTGCACTTGCCAGCCCTGCATCGGTGATCCCGTATGTGCTCTAAGTATTCGTCCCTAAAATGGCGCAGGGTAGCCATGGTCGGATTAGCCGCCGAGCCGCCCAACATGCACAGCGATGCCTTGGTCATGGCCTTACCGATGCGCTCGAGCCTGTCTAAATCGGCTTCTTCGCCCTTACCCTTGGAAATCTTGTCCAAAATGGCGTACATCTGGTTTGTGCCGATTCGACAGGGAGCGCATTTGCCGCAGGACTCGTCCACACAGAATTCCATGTAGAACTTGGACACGTCTACCATGCAGTCGTCTTCGTCCATGACGATCATGCCGCCGGAGCCCATCATAGAGCCTAGGGTTACCAGGCTCTCGTAGGATATGGGAGTGTCCAGGTCTTTTTCGACGATGATGCCCCCCGAGGGACCGCCGGTCTGAACTCCCTTAAATTTTCTTCCGTTACGTATGCCGCCGCCGATATCGAAGATGATCTCCCGCAGGGTGGTACCCATGGGGACTTCAATGAGACCGGAGTTGTTGATTTTACCCGTAAGGGCGAAAACCTTGGTGCCCTTGGACTTTTCGGTACCTATGGAAGCAAACCACTCGGCTCCCTTGGTGAGAATTACCGGAATGTTGGCGAGGGTTTCTACATTGTTGATGATCGTGGGTTTTCCCCAAAGCCCCTTTATGGCTGGGAAGGGGGGCTTGGGAATGGGCATGCCACGGTTGCCTTCTATCGATTGCAAAAGCGCGGTTTCTTCACCGCAGACAAAGGCGCCGGCGCCCAGCCTTATTTCCACATCAAATGAAAAATCCGAGCCCAGGATATTATCGCCTATGAGGCCCATGGCCTTGGCCTGTTCGATGGCGACCTTGAGCCGCTCAATAGCCAGGGGATATTCGGCGCGGATATAGATATAACCCTTGTTCGAACCTACAGCCTTTCCGGCTATCATCATGGCTTCCAGAATGGAATGGGGATCGCCCTCGATGGTGGAACGGTCCATGTAGGCACCCGGGTCACCCTCGTCGGCGTTGCATACGATGTACTTAATATCGCTCTGCACCTTTGCGGCGGTTTCCCACTTGATGCCGGTGGGAAAACCCGCGCCGCCGCGCCCGCGCAGCCCCGAAGCCTTAATGATATCGATGATCTGCTGGGGCTTCAGCTCGAAGAGTGCTTTTTCCAAAGCCATGTAGCCGTCCCGGGCAATATACTCTTCGATATTCTCTGGATTGATAACACCGCAGTTGCGCAAGACTATCCTGAACTGCTTCTGATAAAACTCAATATCCTGGACCTTGACGTTGTCCTGGGCTTTTTTGTCCTTTTTATACAAAAGCCTTTGAACCTCACGGCCTTTTATGACCTGCTCGGAAATAATCTCCGCCGCGTCCGCAGGCTTTACCTTCACATAAAAAGAATCCGTGGTCAGCACCTTAACAATAGGGCCCTGCTCGCAGAATCCAAAACAGCCGGTCTTTACGATCTGGACATCGTCCTTGACACCCTGGAGTTCCGCTTCCTTGATGAGATTGCGGTAGATCTCGTCGCTCTTCGCCGATTCGCAACCGGTTCCGCCGCAGACGAGTATAAAATTTTTTTTCGCCATGGCTCTGTCCGTCCTACTTCTTCACGATGTCGGCCGCCGGGCGGTCGAAAATATGATTGTCGAGGAGTTTCCCCTCGATAAGATGCTTTTGCACGAGTTCGTCGGCAGTGTCCTTGGTCATCTTGCCGTAGATAACCGTGGGCATTCCCGGCGCTATCACCTCGACCGTTGGCTCAACATAGCAGAGGCCCATGCAGCCGGTCTGCCGCACGAGCACCTTGTTCTCCAATCCGTGCTTCTGGAGCGCTTCCACCAGGGCATCGAAGGTGAGCTTCGCCCCCGCGGCAATGCCGCAGGTGCCCATTCCAACAACGATCTGAATATCCTTGCCTTCCACGTCCCGCCGCGCTAGATCCTGGCGCTTCGAATTACGAAACGCCCTAAGCTCGTCGAGGGTCATCCTTGCCATAGCCTAACTCCTTCTTCCTGCGATCGCACATATTCTTTGAGCAGAACGAGGTTGGAAACCTCCTCGAGGTTTTCCAACGCAGCAATCAGCTCACTCTTCCGTACCAAGTACGAATTCCTTCCCCGGCTCCTTCCAATAAGCATTTCTGCGGGACCGGGCATGCAAAGAACCGTCACTATCATACCGACAAGATCCCCCAGCGGCGGACAGTCCAGGTTCCTGGTATTGAATCGGAAGAAGAGCTTGGTTCCCCTGCCCTTCTCCGACTCCAGCTTAAAATTTCCACCTGATTGCTCGAGCGCCTGTTTAAGAAAGGGAAGTCCGAGGCCCACCTTTCTGCCAGGATGTTTAACCCCGTCGGTCACATAGGGGTCCAGGGCACGCAACTGCTGGATAGCATCCATGCCCTTGCCGTTATCCCTTATCTCAAAGCCGATGCCTTCGTCATCCTCATCGATGTTAAGTTCAACCAGACTTGCGCCAGCCTCGCAGGAATTCTGGACGATATCGATGACAAAATCGACTATTTCGTAATGCATCCTGATGGTTTCGAGCAACCCAGAGATAGGGTACGCCGGTTAAAGTTGGCGGTATTTTGCGATAATGTCCGGCAACTGGTCCTTGTTAACCTTGCCATAGACTTCGTCTCCTATCTGGAGCACAGGAGCTAGTCCGCAGCAACCAAGACAGCGCACCTCGTCGATGCTGAAAAGCCCGTCGTCACTTACCTCGTTGCCAGCGATCCCCAGAATCGACCTGGCTTCTTCCACCAATTCCTTTCCACCCTTTAAATAACAGGCTGTTCCCATGCAAATAGCCATCCGATGCTTGCCGGGTTTGGTTGTCTTAAACAGATGATAGAAGGTTATAACCCCGTAAATCTTTGCCAGAGGCAGACTTATCATCCTGGAGAGCTTTTCGGCTGCCTGACGGGGAATAAAACCAAATTCGCCCTGAATCTTGTGGAGCATCATGATGAGCCCCCCGGGCTTTTTTGCCCACTCCTCGATAAAGCTGGTCAATTCCTCAGAGAATTCAATGTTAGCCGCCGACATGAGATACCCTCCCGAAAGATATAAAGGACCATATATTTCAATATATGTATATCGATAATTTTATAGTTATATTATAGTCTTGGATCCAGGTTTAGGCAAGACCTTGAGCCTTTTCCAGGCTCCAGTGCTCCCAGGATGACAGCTGATTCAAACTTAAGTATCATTAAAGAAGACTCCGTGGGGCTTGGATAAAACAACAAGGCGAAGCGGAAGGGGGAGGGAAGATGAAGGTTCCAGAAAAAGATGATACGGCGGTCTTCTCGCTCAACGCCAAGGGCATAGCCCTCACGGGGGCGGGAAAGTACGAAAAAGCCATAGCGGTTTTCGATGAAGCAATTGTAGTCAAACCTGGTCTCTCGGGTCTGTATTTTAACCGTGCGGAGGCTAAGCGCCTTTCTGGCGACCTTAAGGGAGCAAAATCGGATTTAGAAGAGGCTTTGGCTATAGTCCCCGACGATCCGGAGTTTTTGCACGCCCTAGGCCTGGTCAGCTATGAGGAAGATGACTACGAAACGGCAGAACGCCAGTACCGCAAAGCCCTAGTGATAGATCCTGATCTTGCCAAGGCTTGGAATGACCTTGGGGTTATCAAATTCAGAACCGGCGCCTATACAGAGGCACGAGACTGCTTTACCCGGGCGACTGAAGAAGATGCCGCCATGAGCGAAGCCTGGTTTAATCTGGCCGATACCTTCGAGGAGCTTGGACTCAAGCAAGAAAGAAGGGCGGCGCTGGAAGGCCTGCAAAAGGCCGAGGCGCTCTCCGGCCATGGAGACCATGTGGAGTGAGACACGGTTCGGACCTTAAGCACGTTTGACTACATAAGGGAATTCGATGAACATCGGTGAAAAAGTCGGCCCCTATATCCTGGAACGAGAGATTGGCAGAGGCATGGCAGCCTGCACATGGCTTGCCCGCCTGCCTGAAAAAACGGCCGACAACATAGTCGTAAAAATACTCGACCTCAAAGAGGCATCCTCCTGGAATGCCGTGGACGTGTTTAAACGAGAAGCCAAGGCTTTGGAGGGACTCTCCCACCCAGGCATACCGGCATACAAGGGTTCCTTTGAGATTGAACAGGATTCTTCCATTAAACTTGTTCTGGCCATGGAATATATCGAGGGCGACAACCTCGAGAACCTGGTAGCCTCGGGAAAGAAATACGATGAAACCGAGGTTGAGCGCATCCTTGCCTGCCTGGCCGATATTCTTGCCTATTTGGGCTCCCTGCGGCCCCCTGTGGTTCATAGGGACGTAACTCCCCGCAACATCATCCTGAAACCCGATTCTTCAATAGCCTTGGTGGATTTCTCCGGAGCCCAGGATGCGGTGCGCAGCGCCCTCTATCCAGGCGCCACCCTGGTAGGCACGGCGGGTTATATTCCCCTGGAGCAGGTGGCGGGCAAGGCTAACCACCGTTCGGATTTGTATGGAGCCGCGGCCACCGCCGTGTTTCTGCTCACCGGACGCAACCCCGCCCAACTGCCCAGCCGGGGGCTGCGCCTGGATTTGAGCGGCTTGGTGGATTTGTCGCCCCGGCTGAAGCTTGTGCTCAATTCCTGGCTTTCGCCGGACGTGGCGGACCGGAAGCTGTCCGCGGCGGCGGCCGCGGCGATTCTCCGGGGCGAAGACCGCATAGAGGCAGCGGCCCAGGAACCGGTGCCCAAGCACCGAGACCTTGAGTCGGAACCGGGGGTGCCGTATCCCAAAAGCCTGCCCATGGGAAGCAAGCTCAGAGTGGAGGAATCGGAGGAACAGCTCTCGATAAGTTTTCCCAGCTTGGGGCTTGGCGGCGCCGGTATGAGAGGAATTCCCTTCGTCGTATTTTGGATCGGCTTTGTCGCCTTCTGGACCTTTATGGTCTTTCGCATGCGGGCTCCCTTATTTTTCCCAGCCTTTAGTCTGCCTTTTTGGGCTGTAGGCTTTATCATGGCCAAGACTATTCTCGGCCCAATGCTTACGAAGAAAAAATTGATCCTCAGCCGAGAAGGGCTTTTAGTGCGTAGCGAAACCCTCGGTATGGAACGAAGCGTCCTCTGGCCCCTGGAAGAAATTGGAGCTCTTCGCATTGCCCCGGCCAAGGTTCAATACAGCCATACCCTGGCCAAGGAATTGGTGATTGAGACGGGTACCAAGCAGCTGCACATTGGCATGGGCTTGAGCGAACGGGAGTTGCGGTACCTGGAGAAAAAACTAAAAGATTCTATTAAAGATATCCGAAGCTCGGAAATCGAATAGCCGAAGCACTACTGTTTCTCTCAGTCCCGATACTATTCAATACATCGGTTCGATAAGGCACAGAAATCGTCCTATGTATAAAAACCCTCAATAAATCAAGAAATTTTTAGCTTTTCACTTTATAGGAAACCCTTGGTATCGTATAATCGGGCCGAGGGCACGACCGCAGCCCCCACCCACACTTCCGCGGTCAAGGAGAAAGAGATGAAACGCATCCGCATTCTCATTCTGGCGGTCTTAGTCACCGCCTTAGCGTTGCCAATCTTTGCGCAGGCTTCCGCCCCCAAGGCGGCTGGGTCGAATCTTACCATCGGCCTTGTCATGGTCGGTCCCTACAACGACCGTGGCTGGAGCCAAGCCAATTACGACGGCATGCAGTATGTCCTGGCCAAGGTACCGGGCACCAAGCTCGTCTATATAGACAAGGCCAACTCCGCCGACAGGCCGGGCACAACGGTATCCCAGTTGGCAGAAAGCCTTGTCGCCCAAGGCGCCAAGCTCATCTGTTTCTCCTCCGACGACATGATGGACGAAGCGGTAAAATTCGCAACAGCCCATCCCGATATCTTTGTCATAATGACCACCGGCGATCAGCAGTGGAAGGAAGGCAAGGCCTACAAACCCATGGCTAACATGATCAACATCATGGGCAAGATGGAATACATGAAAATGGTGGCCGGCGTAGCCGCTGCCATGACCACGAAGACCGGCCAGATCGGCTTCCTCGGCCCCCTCATCAACGACGAGACCAGGCGCCTGGCCGCCTCAGCTTACCTCGGCGCCAAGTACGCATGGGTAAACTATCTAAAAAAGGATCCCGCCCAGCTCAAGTTCCGCGTTACCTGGATCGGCTTCTGGTTTAACATTCCAGGCGTTACCGCCGACCCCACCCAGGTAGCCGATGAGTTCTTCAATTCCGGATGCGACGTGGTAATTTCGGGCATCGACACCACGGAGGCCGTGGCCGAAGCCGCCAAGTTCACCGCCCAGGGCAAGCAGGTCTGGGCCATCCCCTACGACTACTCCAAGGCCATGGACGAGGGCAAGGGCGTTTCCTTAGGCGTCCCCTACTTCAATTGGGGTCCCGCCTATGCCAAGGCCGTGAAGGAAGCCATGAACGGCACATGGAAAGCCCGTTTTGAATGGAATGACCCGGATTGGAAGAACATCAACAATCCCGACACCTCGGCGGTTGGCTTCAACAAGGGCGCACTGTCCAAGGCCGCTTCCGAAGGCGTCGACAAGTTTGTGGGCGAACTGGCCAAAGGCCTCAACCTCTGGACCGGACCGATGAACCTCCAGGACGGGACTGTCTATCTCAAGAGCGGCCAAAAGGCCACGGATCAGCAGATATGGTACCTGCCCCAGCTTCTTCAGGGCATGACAGGACAGAGCGTTTCAAAGTAACAATTCCTGCAGCAACTTTCGGCGGCCGGGAGATCCGAAGGATTCCCGGCCGCCCGCTTTATTCCATATAATAGGTGCTCAATGACCATCGAACTGCGAAATATTTCCAAACACTTTGGCGCCCTCAAGGCCAACGACTCGATTTCCCTCACTGTCCCCCCGGGCTGCATCCAGGGCATCCTGGGCGAGAACGGCGCGGGGAAGAGCACCCTCATGAAGATTTTTTCAGGCTTTCTTAAGCCCGATTCGGGTGAAATAGTCTTCGACGGCAAGTCCCTCAAGATCGACTCTCCCGACGACGCGATCAGGCTGGGCATCGGGATGCTCCACCAAGACCCTTTGGACTTCCCCCCTTTCCGGGTTATCGATGACTTTATTGTAGGAAGCCCCGGCGGTATTGTCCCCGACAGGCGTAAGGCCCTTGCCGATTTTAATACCCTTTCCAAACAATTTGGATTTAGCCTTTCTGCCGAGGTGAGAGTTGGCTCGCTTACCGTGGGCGAGCGGCAGCAGCTGGAGATTCTGCGGCTGCTCTGGCTGGGCGCCAAGGTGCTTATTCTTGACGAACCGACTACGGGCATCAGCCAAGCCCAGAAGGAAATACTATTCGCGACCCTAAAAACCCTGGCGGATCAGGGCATGACAGTGTTTTTTGTCTCCCACAAACTGGAAGACGTGGAAGCCCTCTGCACTAAAGCAGCAGTGCTCCGGCAAGGGGCTCTGGTGGGTTCGATGGATCGGCCCTTTGACAAGGCCGCGCTCGTTCGCATGATGTTTGGAAGGGAAGTGGAACTGGCATCCAAGTCAAGCATAGCACCGGGTAAAAAGGTGCTTACCATCAAGACCGGCTCAGTGGATTCGATCAGACTCAGGATAAAAGACGTCAACCTTCAGGTGAGGGCTGGTGAAATTATCGGCATCGCGGGCATGGAAGGATCGGGGCAGGATCTTTTCCTGCGCGCCTGTGGCGGTTTGGTGGAGCCCTCGGGCGGTCAGTTCTGCCTGGATGAAAGTGAAACGCCCATGAATGGCAAGACCTACCATGACTATATGCGGCAGGGGGTTACTTATCTTCCGGCGGCGAGGCTGGAAAAGGGGTTGGTGCCGGGCATGAGCCTGGCCGAGCATTTTACCCTTTCGGTCAAACCCAAGAGTGCGTTTATCGATAAAAAGGCGGCCGTGGCTTTATCCAATGAGCGAATCGCTGCTTTTAATATCAAGGGGAGGCCTGATAGCCCCGTGGAATCTCTATCGGGAGGAAATCAACAACGTACCCTGCTCTCCCTTCTGCCAGAAATAGCCTCTCTCATTTTGGTGGAACATCCCACCAGGGGCTTGGATATAGAATCCACCATCTACATCTGGGGAAAACTGAAGGAACGCTGCACCGCAGGCACTGCGATCCTATTTATTTCCTCTGATCTGGATGAAATCCTGCGGTATAGTGACAAGGTTTTGGTGTTTTTCGCGGGAAAAGTTACGCCCCTCATCGCTTCAGAATCGCTCAACGTACAAAAGTTGGGCGAACTAATTGGCGGCGTGGGTTGGGACGCTTTAGAGGCAAACAACAATGCTTGACGACAGGAAGACAAGGATACTATTCGGTTCCGGCTCCGTTTTGGTGGCCTTAGCCCTGACTACAGCCATCGTAGCGGCCACAGGCAACAATCCCTTACAGGCATACGCAAACATAATCCAGGGCGCTACAGGATCGCCCAACGTGGCAGCCAATGTCCTTGTATCCTGGGTGCCCCTTGCATTAGCCACAGCGGGACTTTTATTCACCTTCACAGGCGGCCTTTGGAACATAGGTATAGAAGGACAGATAACCCTAGGAGCTATTTTCTGTACCTGGGCGCTACGAAGCCTCCAGAACACAGCCCTGAGCCCCGGAGCGATTATCGCTGTTGCGGTCGCGGCGGGCATGCTGGGCGGTATGCTCTGGGCACTTTTAGCAGGGGCATTAAAAACCTTCGGAGGAGTCAACGAAATTTTCGGAGGCCTCGGACTTAACTTCGTAGCCACGGCCCTCAACCTCTGGCTGATTTTCGGGCCCTGGAAGCGACCGGGCGTCGCTTCCATGTCCGGCACCCTCCCCTTCGAGCCTGAGCTCTGGATGCCCACCATATCGGTACAGTCGAGGCTGGCGCCCGTGCCCCTGGTTCTGGCAGCCCTTGCCCTCGTTACAGCCTTCATCCTCTTGCGGGGAAGTCACTTTGGCCTTCGGCTCAAGGCTGTAGGGAAAAATCCCAGGGCGGCCTATCTGCTGGGAATTCCCACCTGGCAGCACATGCTCCTTTCCTTTGCCCTCTGCGGCGCCTTCGCGGGCCTCGCGGGAGCTGTCCAGGTAAGCGCTGTCTATCACCGACTGATTCCATCGATTTCCTCAGGCTACGGCTATACCGGCCTCATGGTCGCCATGCTGGTGAATTACAGCCCCGTATTTGCCGGCCCCGTGGCGCTCTTCTTCGCCGCCCTCGGTGTCGGCTCGATACAACTGCCCATCGTGCTCAAGCTGGATTCCTCCCTGGCGGGGGTCATCCAGGGCTTCCTCGTACTCTTCGTCCTCATGGGCAACGGACTGCGCCTCAAGCTTCTCAGGCGAAAGCGGGGCACCCTATGACCAACGACGCTCTGCTATTCGGCCTTTCTGGCGTCTTGAGCTCATCTGCGCCCATTTTATTCGGTGTCTTGGGCGAAACCATCAACGAAAAGGCCGGTGTCTCCAACCTGGCCATGAACGGCATGATACTGCTCTCAGCCATGGGTGGCTTCGCCGCATCCCTGGCCACGGGCAGCTTAGGCCTGGGGTTTTTAGCGGGTGCGGCTATCGGCGCCGCGGTTGCCCTCGTGGTGGCCTTCGCGAGCATTACCCTTAAGCAGTCCCAGGTGGCGGTCGGCTATGTCCTAGCCATGCTCTGTCGGGACCTTGCATACTTTCTCGGCAACCCCATCATGGGCATGCCGGGGCCCCGGCTCACCCTGAGCCCCATTCCAGGACTGAGCTCTATTCCAGTCTTTGGAACCCTGCTCTTCCGCCATGACGTTGTCACCTACTCCAGCTTTCTTCTCATTTTTCTTTCCTGGTTCTACATGGAGCGCACAAAGCCCGGCATCATGCTAAAAGGCTTAGGAGAAAACCCCAGGGCGGCATATGTGCGGGGAGCCAACGTCAACCGCTTGCGCTACCTCTATACGATAGCCGGCGGGGCCATAGCTGGCCTCGCTGGTCCAATCTATTCTTTGTCGGTAAAGGCGGGATGGAAAGGCACAATCTCGGGCCTGGACGGCATAGGCTGGATTATACTTTCGATAACCATTTTCGGTGGTTGGAGACCCTTCAGGGCGGCCATAGGAGCCTATTTCTTTTCGCTTTTACAGTGGATGGGACTGGTGCTCCAACCCCTTATGCCCAACGTCCCTTCCCAGGTACTCCAGGTGGCGCCCTTCCCCCTCATGATACTAACCCTTCTCTTGGTCAACATCGGCAACGCAGAATGGGTGGAGCGTAGCCTGTCCCATTTACCTGAATCGGTGCGCAGGGATATCGCCAAAGTATTGACCGCCCTCAACGCAACCCCGCCGGCAGCCTTGGGTCAGCCCTTCGAAAAGGACGAATAAAGGCGCGGATTACCCGAAGAAAGCGCCCCAGGCGAAAGCATAGATCAAACCTCCAGCCAAAAACGCCAAACTAAAGCGCCAGTTCCAGCGCAGGGTGATATCGGCAGCCTTTACACCGATAAGCCTGGACATGATCATGATCATCCCCGCGAAGGGGGTTATCATGTAGGCCGCGGCGCCGCCCACGGAGAGCGCCAGGGCGGTTGTGATGGGGGAGATTGGGAGGCTGACGTAGGAAAGCACCTTGCCAAAGAGTACGATTGTTATAAAGGGGTGGAGCCCGACCAGCGAGGCGGCGGCAATAATGCCGGCGATCAGGATTACCGACGCCGATCCAAGAAAGTCCGCCGCGGCCTTGAGAAAAGGAGCCGCCGCCTCCAAAAGCCCCGAGGCTTCCAGAGCGGTGGAGAAAATCCCCATGGCCACGAAGAAGGGTGCTATATCTCCCACCTTGAGCAACCCTTCACGCCAATGCGTTTTTATCGCGGTTTTCATGCCTGGCCGCCTGGCCTGACTCAGGGTCCAAACAAGGGCAAGCACAAGGCCCGCGAGGACGGTCCGCCCCGCAGACGCGCCGATCTTCAGCCTTTCCAGGGCGGCTACCAGCACGATAAATACAGCCACGATGCCCAGCACGTGGGCTGCTCTCCCACCCTCCAACCTGTCGTTGTGACCATCAGGCTGGGGAAGAAGGGCATTTCCCCCGCGGGAGCCTAGAAACTCCGAGAACCAGGACGCCCCCATGCCCAAAAAGGCCAGGATAAAGCCAGGGATGAAGACCTGGGACCAGGAGAGGCCGGTAGCCTGCGCCACCAGGGAGAGGTTTACCGCCCCCGGCGACCAAAGGACCGAGAGCACGTATCCCCGGGTGGCAGCACGGGCGAAAAAGCGCTTCCAGTCGGGAACCCGGGCCTTCAAGGTGGGCTCGAAGAGACTCACCGTCACGGGTACCGATCCCATGTTGAGAAAACTGGTCAGCAAGTGCGTTGTGAGAGTGAGGAAAATAAAAAGGGATGACTTTCCTTTCAGCCTACCGTCCATCCAGGATTTGATCGCCTCGTCGTAGGCGCCCACCTTGATAGGGATAGCAAAAGTCTGCATCACCGCAACAATGGCGATTATGTTGGTCATGGAGGTAGCTGCCTTCACCCAAACCTGGAATGGATGATGCCCGAAAAGGAGCATACCCGCTCCAAGAACGAAAAATATGACCGCTGCCTTCTGGAAACCCCTGCCCATCAGAGGGAATCCCCCCACAAGGGCTCCAATTGCCGCGAAAAAGAGTAGATAGTCATTGGATACCCCAAAAATCGTTCCGGCTAGGTTGAGTGCAATTATCATAAGGATGCTGAGACGGAACAGGGTCTTCATCAGAAACTCCTGGATGATATTTTTACGGTTTTACTTCAATACATCAAAAATGAAGCTGCGATTTTTATCAAGGCCCCGAATCGGCATCTACACTGCCGCCATAAGCGGACGTATACTCTTAGCCGGGAATCGGCCGCAACACCCAAAAAAAAATAAAAACGCGGCCAAGGAGACTACGATGAAGAGAGTCCGCATTGTAGTAGTGGCGTTCCTTATTCTGGCGATGGGCAGCTATTCCGCCTTCGCTCAGAGCGCTCCATCGGAAAAAAGTATCACGCTCACCTTCATAGAAACCTCGGATATCCATGGGGCAATTTATCCTTACGACTTTGTGAACGCAAAACCCATGGCTACATCGCTGTCCCAGATCGCTAGCCTTATCGCCGAGGAAAGGGCAGCCAATCCAAACGTAGTGCTGCTCGAAAACGGAGACGTGCTGCAAGGCCAACCGACAGTCTACTATTACAACTTCGAAAAAACCCAGGTGCCCCACATCTGGTCGCAGGCTGTCAATTATCTGGAATTCGATGCCCTATCCGTGGGAAACCACGATATAGAGGCGGGCCATGCCGTCTACGACAAGCTCTACACCGAGGTCAATGCGCCGGTGCTCTGCGCCAACGCGGTCAAACCCGACGGACAACCCTATTTCCAGCCCTATACTATAATCGAAAAGGCGGGGGTTCGGATCGCCGTGCTAGGCCTCACCACACCCAAGATTCCCGACTGGCTGCCGCCACAGTTCTGGACAGGGATGGAGTTTGAGGACATGGTGGAGAGCGCCAGGAAATGGGTTCCCCTTATCATGGAAAAGGAAAAGCCCGATGTCCTGGTGGGACTTTTCCACGCCGGAGTCGACTATACCTATGGCGGCGTGACCAGGGATACCAAGTACAACGAAAACGCATCCCAGCTGGTAGCCGAGATGGTGCCTGGCTTCGACATACTTTTTGTCGGCCATGACCATTCGGGATGGGATGGGATGGGTTGGGATCCAGTGACAAAGAAAAAAGTGGAAGTTAAGGATCCTAATGGTAAAACCGTGTATATCTACGGCGCCCTCAACGCTGCCCGCAGGACTCCAGTGGTCAACCTTTACCTTGACTGGAACGCCGAGAGGGGCACCTGGGACAAGCGAGTCCGCGGCGGCTTGGTGGATATCAGCCAGTACAAGAGCGATCCTGGTTTCGAAGCCCAGTTCCAGGCCGGATTCGACGAGATCAAAGCCTGGGTGGACAGACCGGTGGGCAAGATGGAAAAGGTCATAAGCAGCCGCGATTCTCTCTTCGGCGACTCGGCCTTCGTCGACCTCATCCATCGTATACAGCTGGATATCTCCAAGGATCCAGCTATCGGCTTGAAACCCGCGGATATCTCCTTCTGCGCGCCCCTTTCCATGGACGCCAAGATCCCCACCAGCGCCGACGGCACCCTCTATGTGAGGGACATGTTCAACCTCTATGTGTACGAGAACTTCCTCTACACCATGAGCCTCACCGGCAAGCAGGTGGACAACTTCCTGGAGTTCTCCTACGCCAACTGGTTCGCCACCATGCCCAATGAGGGTGATCACCTCATAGCATTCCAGAAGGACAAGGAAGGCAAGCTCGTCTTCGATGCCCGCTACAACACCGCCCAAACCGTGACTAGGTATTACAATTACGATTCGGCGGCGGGGATAAATTATATCGTAGACGTCACTAAAGCCTCAGGCGATAAAGTGACCATCACCTCCATGTCCGACGGTAGGATCTTCAACCCCGATGCCACCTACACCGTGGCCATCAACTCCTACAGGGGATCCGGCGGCGGCGGACACCTAGAAAAGGGAGCTGGCCTGGACAAGGAAACTATCCGCACCATGAAACTGGTAAATGGCGCCACCACCAAGGATTTGCGTTACTTCCTCCTTAAGTGGTTTGAATCGCAGCCCGGGTCGGTAACCGTATCGCCCATCGGCAACTGGTTCACCGTGCCCGAGGATCTGGTCAGCAAGGGCATAGTAAACGATTATCCCCTCCTCTATCCTAGCAAGTAAAGATTTTTAGAGCTCTGCGGGGACCTGGATCACTACAAGTCCCCGCACTCTTCTATTTTCCTTGATTTCCCCGAGCCCAACAGTTATTTTAGATAAAGCACTAAGCGAGGAGCCGTTCGTCCTATTGAGGAGGGTGGCGACCTGGACGCGGTGGGCTTCATAGCCGCCGCAGAAACGATGATCGGAACCAGGGATAGGATTTCCGGTTCCAGCAATGGAGGACCCCATGAAAGGTAACAGAACCTACGTAGACATTGGCTCAATCCTCGATGATGTATTCGAGGCGGCCAAGGATTTTGGAGAAAAAATGAAGGAATTCGGCGCTAATCCAGAAGGCTGCGGTCCCGATCCCTTAGGCGCCTGGCGCCGGGGCGGCGAAGCTCAAGGCGGAGCCTCCGGTGGCGCTTGGTTCGAAACCGGCGGGGACGAAAACGCCGATTACTACCCCAATTTTTCCTACCCGCCCATGAATGTCTTTCTCACCCCGGAACGGAGCATTGTCTTTGAATTTGCCGTGGCCGGTTTCGAGGAAAAGAACATCAGCCTCTCATTCCAGGGTGACTACATGGTATTTTCCGCACGCATCGAACTGGAGCCGCCCCAAGAAGGCATCCGCTACTTTAAGCGCAGACTCAAGCTCAAGGATATCGAAAAGCAGAAATATTACGTGCCCGCCGACAAATTCGACCAGGAAAAGGTCAAGGCGGTGTTCAAGAACGGGATACTAAAAGTTACCGTGCCTCCCAAAGAAGTCACCGAATCCAACGAAGGCATCAAGATAGAGATCATCCGCGAAGGCGAATAAAATCACTCGATAGTCCTCGTGGCGATTAAAACACTACCCGTGCCCAAAGCGTCGCTTACCAGCACATCGCCTTGGCGCACGGCCTGCACCTTTTCTATCAAGACCTTTTGACTACTTCCTGCGTTCATTACTGAGAACTTCTCTAAAGACTGAAGTTCAGGTACCTCGAAATTTTGGTATGCTTATGATACTTTTCCCTTTATGCGCCCCCTTTCTACAATGACCCGCCAGGAAGCCGAAGCGATTCGATATGTGTTGATGGACATTGACGACACCCTCACCACCGAAGGCAAGCTGCCAGGGGAAAGCTATGCCGCCCTTTGGCGGCTGAAGGAAGCCGGGCTTGTTGTAGTGCCTTTTACGGGCCGGCCGGCGGGCTGGTGCGATCTCATCGCGCGCCAGTGGCCGGTGGACGGCGTCGTGGGCGAAAACGGGGCCTTCGTGTTCTGGGAGGAAGCTGAGGGACGGCACCTGCGCGCTATAACCCACCCTAATGCTGTTCGCAACGACGCGCCCGCGCTAGCGCGGGCGCTCTCGCGCGCGATGCTCGAAGTGCCGGGATGCCGGCCGGCCCGCGACCAGTTCGCCCGGCTCTATGACATAGCCATCGATTTCGCCGAGGAGGAGCCCGCGCTTCCCCTCTCCGACGCGCTGAAAATAAAAACGATATGCGACGAGGAAGGCGCGAAAGCCAAGGTCAGCTCCATCCACGTCAACGCATGGATGGGCGATTACGACAAGCTGTCCATGGCGATCCGCTATCTAAGCCAGCGCTTCGGCTACGACGATGTGCGCGATCGGTCAAGCGTTATCTTCGTCGGCGATTCGCCCAACGACGAGCCCATGTTCGCGCACTTCCCCATGGCTTGCGGGGTGGCCAACGTTAGCCGATATCGGGAGCTTATACGATCCTTGCCTGCCTTCGTCGCGACAAAGGAATGCGGAGCGGGCTTCGCCGAAATTGCCGAAACTTTGCTATCCCATCGCAGGTGATTAAAAATTGAGGAGAGTAAGTATGCGCATCCATGTGTTGGTTGAGAACGAATCATTCCGCCCTGAATTGCAGGCCGAACACGGCTTATCACTATTTATTGAAGCCCCTGGCGCCGAAAAGTCAGACAAGGCAGAAACAGTATCCGCGCATACCAAAAGAAAGACCATTCTCCTCGATGCAGGCCAGAAAGAACTCTTCGCCCACAATGCCAAGCTTATGGGCTGCGACCTCGGATCTGTGGATTTCGCTGTCCTCTCCCACGGCCACAGCGATCATGCGGGGGGCTTGCCAACTTTTAGGAGTATCAACCCCCAGGCTCCAGTATATATGGCCAGCGCTGCCATAAAGCCCAATTATATCCGCCGTTATGGCATATTCTTTTCCAATGTGGGAATCCCAAAGGAGTTTACCTCAGATCCAGGTACGATCCTTTTATCTAAAGATACTGAAATAAGCCCTGGAGTACACGCGATAGTCGACATCACGCAAAAGGCGCCCTTTCTCACATCTAGTTCCAATCTATACATGAGGAAGGGACTGTGGTTTGCCAAGGACGATTTTTCCCACGAATTAGCCTTAGTCATCAACAGAGGAAAGCGCAGTTTCATCTTCAGTTCCTGTTCTCACCTAGGACTCCACGACATCATGGGAAGCATAGCTGAAAAGGGATTGCTAAAAAAAGAAAGCCACGTCTTCGGCGGCATGCACCTGTACATCGCGATGAAGGGTACCGCCGAATCCCCAGAAATCCTAGACCGCTTCGCTTCAGCGTTGTGCGCCTTCGAAGGCAGCACCTATTACACCGGTCACTGCACAGGAAAAGAAGCCTTCGACTATCTCAAGATAAAAATGGGCGATCGGTTGCAGAGCATGCACTGCGGGGATGTGTTTTCCTTCTGATCTGATACTTTCTACCGATTTGATCCTATTGCGCCGGCGAGTCCATCACTAGGACTATTTCATATTTGAAATCCCAAAGATATGGAATAGCCCCGCCCCTGGGGTCCCGATTATCATGTGCTCAGAATCCGCAGGATCGACGGCTATGGCGCTGACTTTCTGTATGCCAAGCCCGGTATTGTAGGTTTCCCAACTTTCCCCCCAGTCATCGGAACGGAGAATACCCTTTACGTATTCCCGATCTTTATAGGGACTCTCAGTCGTGCCCATATAGAATCTTCCTGGTACCGATGGATCGGCCTCTATTGCTATGGCGAAATCCGCATTATAGGTTTTTTCCCAGGTTTCTCCGGCGTCGAAGGATTTCCATACTCCTCCGCCGCTATACGTAGTCTCAGGAGCCACATGTGCGGTGCCGCCATCATCATCGCCTGCATAAAGGATGTTCTGATCAATTGGGTCTACTGTAAGAGCATAACCGTAGCGGAACGGCGCCTTTCTGTGCTCATCCAATACAGCACGCCATGTAGCGCTCCAATCATCACTCAGATAAGGCCCCTTTCCATAGCTTAACACGAGAATCCTTCTCCCGGCATTCGCTGTCGATGAAACGAGAAAGTCGTATATCGGGATATCGGGTAAGCCGTTTTGTGCAGTTCCGATCACCTTCCAACTTGCGCCCGAATTTTCACTGAGAGCCATGCTTCCTGCATCATAGGTCCAGGCACCAGAGCTTGCCCAAAGCAGGTCCTTTGTTAGCACATCCGGTTGTATATGGAATACATTTCCTTCATGGAGCAATCCTTCTACCGAGCGTTGCCAGCTTAGGCCTCCGTCAAGGCTGCGTAGAAAACCTACATCCCAGTAGCCTGCATATATTTTCTTTGCATCGAAGGGATCAATTGCCACATCATGAAGGCAAGTAACATTCAAGCCGTTGCCTATCCAGAAACCCGAACCAGGCGACGTTTCTACGCAATAGGTTTGAAGCCAGCTTTTCCGAGGGAATCCCCTGGCTCAGATTGTTCCAACTCCTGCCCCCGTTCTGGCTTAGATATACCGCATCTGTTCCCCAGCTGACATTTGCTGTTATCAAACGATCCGGATTAAAGAAAAACATACACTATTATTTTACGCCCAGCGCACGAGCCCCGGTACGAAGCGGCCCGCCAGCGCCGGATGGGAAGGCAAGACCCGCACCGAATACCCAATCTGCCCGGTCAGGCGCCCATTGGTCAGGCACTCGTATACACAGTAGTCGCCCTCATGGCCAACGCAGTTCATTTGGGTGCGCTCTGGATTTTCGATCTCGCCCTTGCTGGTGGTGGGGCCTCGGTAACATTCCACAAGTATTTCTTCGGGGCTCAAGCCAGCCAGGTGTACCTTGGCGCGAACTTTGATCTTGGTACCCCTGAAAACTACCGGGGGAGCGTCGTCGCTCATATCGCTCACCGAAACCGAAGGCCAGGCGGCATATAATTTTTCTAAATAGGCCGTCAGAGAGCGGCTGGATGCGTAGTTCTCTTTTCGCAAGGCCAATCCGGCCGCGATGGCGGGCTTATAGTATGCGGTATAGTACTCTTCCAGCATTCGATGGGTCGAAAAATTCCTGCCCACCGATTTTATGGAAGCGCGCATTTTGCCTATCCATTCCCTAGGCAGATTATCCCTGCCCCGGCGGTAGAACATGGGTAGGATCTCACGCTCCAACAAGTCATAGAGAGCCTCGCTCTCGATTCTGTCCTGGAGTTCCTCGTCCTTGTATTCCTCGCCCTGGCCAATAGCCCAGCCAATATCTGAGCTGTAGCCTTCGGCCCACCAACCGTCCAGCACCGAGCAGTTGAGCACGCCGTTCATGCCCGCTTTCATGCCCGAGGTGCCCGATGCCTCCAGGGGTCGCCTAGGGGTGTTGAGCCAGACGTCGGAGCCCGAGGTCATGTATCGGGCGATGCTCATGTCATAATCTTCCAAAAAGACTATGCGTCCCAGCACCTCTTCTCTCCGGGAAAAATGCACTAATTCTCGAATCAGTTCCTTGCCCGGGATGTCATGGGGATGCGCCTTGCCCGCGTAGATTATCTGCATGGGCATCTTCTCATTCGCTAGGAGGCGGATCAGTCTGTCGGGGTCGGAGAGCAATAGATTGCCCCGCTTATAGGTGGCGAATCTTCTTGCAAAGGAAAGCGTGAAAATCGATGAGGACAGCGAATCGCCAAGGGTAAGAAGGGCTGGATCGGTAATGCCTAAGCGCTCCATACTTGAATTGAGCCTTTGACGACAAAAGGCGACCAGTCGCTCTCTTCTACGCTCATGGGTGCGCCAGAGCTCTTCGTCCGATACCCTGTCCATTCGATCCCAAATATCCTTTGCGCCTGGTTCATCGTTAAACCGGGGGCCAAGGTAGCGGTCTAAAAGATTCACCATATCGTGGCTGATCCAGGTGCGGGGATGAACGCCGTTGGTGACATGACCGATTGGGATCTCTTTGATCGGAAGCTGTGGCCAGAGATTTTTCCACATTTTTCGGCTTACCTCGCCATGAAGCGCCGAGACGCCGTTAGCCCAGGCCGAAAGCTTGAGGGCAAAGACTGTCATGCAGAAACTCTCGCCATGATCCGCAGGATTTTCTCTTCCCAGGGCTATAAATTCGTTCCAATCCACCCCGAAGCCCTGAAGCCAGGCGCGGAAGTACTTTTCCATAAGGTCGATCCCAAAGCGCTCGTTTCCCGCCGGCACGGGCGTGTGGGTGGTGAATACATTAGTTGGAATAAAAGCCTGCACCGCTTCCTTGAAACTGAGACTCTGCTCAGCCATAAAGCGTCGTATGCGCTCCAGCGCCAGGAAAGCTGAATGACCTTCGTTCATGTGGGTGGCGGTTACATCGATGCCCAGGGCTTCTAGGGCACGGATACCTCCAATGCCCAATAGAATCTCCTGCTTGATGCGCACATCCTTGTCGCCGCCGTAGAGGGTGGCGGTGATAGCCCTGTCCTCGGGTATATTTTCGGGGATATTGCTGTCTAAAAGATAGAGACTCGATCGTCCAACCTTGACTTCCCAAATCGCTGCTTGCACATGCCTACCGGCCAGTTCCACAGCGATGTGAATAGGCTTGCCCTGGGAATCGGCGCACTGCTCCACAGGCATGTTATACCAGTCATTTTCGGGATACGATTCCTGCTGGAAACCATCGGCGTTTAGGTATTGCTTAAAATAACCTTGGCGGTAGAGAAGGCCGACGCCAACAAGGGGTAGCCCCAGATCGCTTGAGGTTTTCATGTGGTCGCCGGAGAGAATCCCTAAGCCACCCGAATAGGTGGGCAATGATACGTCGATGCCAAATTCCATGGAAAAATAGGCGGTTTTAGGACCTTTCGAGCCCTTATACCAGGCTTCAGCCTTCTTATAGCGCTCGAGGCTTGCCTTGACGTCCTGGAGGGCGGCGATAAAGGAATCGTCCTGAGCCAGTTGGTCAAAACGCTCCTGGCTTATCATGCCAAGCATCTTCACTGGGTTCTGACCGCTCTCGACCCAGGCATCCGGGTCGATACGCATAAAAAGGGAAATAGCGTCGAAATTCCAAGATAGCCAAAGATTTCTCGCTATCCCGTCCAAGGCGGTCAATTCGCCTTCGAGTCTCGGTTTAACGGTATGGGTTAATATTTTCATACTAGGACCGCCTCACTGTATTTGCAGGTGTGGGGAAAAAAGTCGACAAAAGCGACTGGCTACGGCTCATTATTCTTTCCGCGCCCCAAAAAGATTCTGGAGCTTGCTAAAAATGCCGCCGGGGTTTTGGGGGCTATCTTCCCGCTCTGCCTGCGAGGATTGTGCAGGAGAGTCAGCTGCTGGTGTTGGTTGCGGGTTGTCTATTGGCCTGGTTCGAGGGTCTGCCTTTTGTCTGGCCTGTTGTTCGCCTGCACTCCTGGGTTTCTCATCCCAACCGGAGGAACCTGATTGCACAGCTTTTCCGTAGCGTTTTTTATAAAGGGCAAGCCTTTCTTCCATGGACATGGAGTAAGGGTTCCGGGGTTCGGGACTTGGCTTGTCTTCGTGTCGCACAAGGGGCTCGCTGCCCCGTGAATCATGCCGCCTGCCGTCTCGTTCAATCCCAGGTCTATCATCCCGCCTATAACCTCGGTCAGTCCGCTCTGATCTGCCGGTTCTGTTCTCATGACCGCGGCGATCATCCCACCGATTAAAGCGGCGCTCCGGCAAGTGAATTTCCTTGCCTGCGCTCAAGTCCTCGGGTAGAACAAGGCTTGGATCTAAAGTCTGAGGGGCTAGGGGCTTTTGAATCATCTGCTCGATCGCCGGCACGCCGTAGATGTAGCGTTCACATACCAAGTTATACAGCAGGGTCGATTCTTTCTCCCGGTCGAGAAATGCAAGTCTGTCGAAGTAGAGTTCGGGCTCAAGGGGCATATCATAGTTGACGACGCTGGAAAATTCGGGGCGGTTCAAGCCTTTAGCGCCATCGTCGGTAAGCACTAAAATAAAGCTGTCAGTAGGGAAGCGCGAGGATTTGGCAGAGAGGGGCTGGATTGCTGGGGAGATGGTCATAGCCTCTGGCTCGACGGCGGCGGTTTCCCTGCCCTGCCCATTCCATGTCAGCGCCTTGGTTACGATCTGGTTTTTCCTGTCGGGATTGAGATTGCCCGCGATATAGTCGGACGCCACCCCGTTCAGTACTAGTCGGGCTGAAAGCTCTATGGCCGTGGATTTGAGATTGCAGAAGACGCAGAGCTGATGGTTTTCGCTCTCAAGAAGGAGGTGGAGAAGAAACCTTATCTTGTCGGCCTCTTCTATTTTGCGCGTGTCAGCCGCTTTCGTGCCTGCCAATGCCATGGATTCGCCGAGCTTGAGTTCCTTGGGGTTGTCGGAAAAATCCCAGGCAAAACTTTTAGCCCGGGGTGTATGCCTGTTGGCTATGACAAGGGATTTCCGCTCCCAGGAAGGCAGAAGGCTGCTCTGGATCTTCCGCATGAATTCCCCAGGCAGCTCGGCCAGTAGGTCGGCCTGGTCGGCGATGATAAAGCCGAAATCACGAGGCTTGAAAGACCCTGTCGTCATGAACTCGGCAAATTTCTGAATCGAAGCGACAAGGAGGCTGGCGTCCCTCGTCTCGTCGCTTTTGGCATTGTCCGGGTCGAGAAGGACAGGTTTCGTCATCCCCTCTAGGCTTTCCGCCATCTGGATAGCGGCGGCGCAGGCAGTCGCGGCCGTTTCTTCGTCCTGGCAGAGATAAAGGGCTTTGCCGCCCACCGCCGGGCGTTCGGACCTTGATAGCCAATAGAGTGCGGGGAAGGTAAAAATCTGAGCCCTCTCCTTTTTGATGTCCGTCCTGACGAAAAGATTCTCATCGTTCTCAAAAAGGTTAGCCAGGAGCCTTTCATAGAAGATCGATCGATAAGCATTGGAAGCATCGGCGGCAGAAGACAGCGCCGCGTCGATGGAAAAACGCGATAAGTCCATTTACATTCCTAAACTATAAAAATATGTGTCCGGATCTCCGGATACGTTTCACTTCGCAGGTAAGTTCTTAATGATACCTTAATCCGAAGGAAAAGTGAAGTTATAGCCCACATCGATGAATTACGGAACCCAAAGCGCCTTATGGGATCAAGGAAGAATGACCCGTATCCTGCAGCCGGTTCTATCGGCGACGAATATCCTGCCCTCGGAATCAACTGACAGGCCATAAGGATATAGAAGGAAGCGTCGAGCCCTTCGCCATCGACTGTCAGTGGGATTCCGGATCCCGCGATCGTCGTCACTTCGTTGAAGGGACTCATCCGCCTGATCCTATTATTACCTGTATCGGCGATATAGAGGCATCCGTCCGGGCCTGGCGCGACGCCACGAGGAGCGTTGAATGCCGCGAGCGTGCCGGTTCCATCGGCGGATCCCGAAGCCGAACCCAGTATTGTTACCTTATTAAGCTGAAGATATATCGATACAAGCATATAGTAATTTTTCAAAACCCGTGGTAAACTACCTCGTATTTTTTCATGTACACATCTTCAATCGGGAGTTCTCTTATGAGTGTAGAAAAAAAGATCCTCATCATCGGCGGTGGTTACGGCGGTGTCTGGGCAGGGAAGATTCTGGAAAAACATTTTAGAAAAAACACCAATATCGAGATTACCCTGGTGGATACAAAACCTTTTCACACCCTTATGACAGAGCTGCATGAGGTGGCGGGCTGGAGAACCGAACCCGAGTCGGTGCAGGTTAGTTTCCGCAAGATCTTTGCCACAAAACGCATCAATGTCGTACAGGACACCATCAAGAACGTCGATTTTGAGGCGAAAAAAGCCACGGGTACTATCGCCAACTATGATTTTGATTTCTGCGTGATCGGCGCGGGTGCCGAGCCCGAGTTCTTCGGCATTCCCGGCATCAAAGAGAACAGCTTCAGTCTTTGGTCTTTCGAAGACGCAATGAGGATCCGCAACCATGTGGAACATATCTTCTATGCCGCTTCCAAGGAACTCGATCCTGTCGTGCGCAAGCGAATGCTCAACTTTGTCGTCGCCGGTGCAGGCTTTACTGGCATTGAGATGATCGGAGAGCTTCTGGAGCTTCGCGACGTTATGTGCCGCAAGTACTACATGGACCCCAAGGATGTCCAGATCACTAATATAGAAGCCCTGCCATCCATCCTTCCCATTTTAGAAGAACCTTTGCGCGCCAAGGCCGAAAAATACCTTGCCAAGAAGGGCTGCAGGGTTATGCTCGGACAGGCTATTGTCGGTGCAGAGCCGGGCAAGGTTCTGCTCAAATCCGGCGAGATCGTAGAGACCGACACCTTTATCTGGACCTGCGGCGTCAAGGGATCCAGCTTCGCCGGCTCCTTAGCCCTGCCCATGGGCAAGCGCAACCGCATCGACTGCGACGAGGGCATGCGATCCACCCAATACCCGAACGTGTATGTGGTGGGCGATAACGCCGGCCTTATGGTAAACGGCAAGCCCATGGCCCAGGTGGTCGAATCGGCCCACTTTTCCGCGGAAGCAGCGGCCAAGAACATCATCGCCGACATCGAGGGCGGCGAGCGCCATGTCTTTAAACCCAATTACCACGGCTTCATGGTCTCCATCGGCGGACGCTACGGCGTAGCGAACGCTGGCGGTATAAAGAGTTCCGGCTTTGTGGCCATGTTCTTCAAGCACTTTATCAACATGTTCTATCTCTTCAACATCGCCGGCATCAACCAGGTCTGGGAGTACTTCAAGCACGAGTTCCTGGATATGAAGAACAAGCGAACCTTTGTCGGCGGGTTTATCTCCCACAATATACGCTTCTACTGGGTTCTTCTACTGCGTATGTGGCTGGGCCTGGTGTGGATCTTCGAAGGTGTCAACAAGATAGGTGAGGGCTGGCTTAACTTTGCCAAGGGCTCCAGCTCTGGCTGGATGTTTTCCCCCGGAGTAGTCCAGAAGGGTGTTGAAGTGGCCGACGCGGGCAGCGCAGCCAGCGGAGCATGGGACGCTGCGGCTGAAGTTACCGCCACAACAATCGCAGACGCCGCCAGTGCCGCCTCTGGTGCCTGGGACGCTACGGCTGAGGTCGCCACCGAGGCTGTCACCGCGGCATCGGGTGCATGGGAAGCCGCCGGCGATGTGGTAACCGAAACGGCGGGCAGGGTCTTCAAGGTTGTTTGGGACCTGGCCAAACCCATTTTCAATCCCCAGTCGGGCATTGTCACCTGGTTTAGGACTACCTTCATGGATGGAATTTTCGCATACCTTCCCTTCAGTCTCTTTCAGATCATGATTGTGGCAATGGAGATAGCCATTGGCCTGGCCCTCTTCGGTGGTTGCTTTACCTGGCTGGCCGCAGCGGCAAGCATCGGCATGTGTGTCATATTTACCATGTCGGGCATGTTCGCCTGGAACCAGCTGTGGTTTGTCTTTGCTGCTATCGTAATGCTGGGCGGGGCCGGAAGGGCCTTCGGTCTGGACTACTGGGTTGTACCCTTCTTCAAGAAGTGGTGGAACGGCACTAAGTTCGCCCGAAAGTGGCACTTCTATGCCGACGATCCCAGCAAATAGAGAACTTTGATCCAGGGTTAAAGCCGGAGATCCTTTACGCTGGTCGAAGAGGAACTCCGGCCTTTTTTTAACCCTAGGAAGGTTTTGAATAGAGATGACTGCAATCTGGAAAAACTCACCCAGCCTCGGTAAACGTATGGGTCGCGTCGAAGCTTTGTTGGCGGAAACCCTGAGCGATCCGGGCTTTCTCCTGGCGGAGCCGACGAAGCGTCTAGTGCTCTCGGGCGGCAAAATGCTCAGACCTGCCTTTGTCATTATTGGCTCAGGCTTCGGTCCCAAGGGAAGAGG
Organism: Spirochaetaceae bacterium UBA6076; assembly: GCA_002428725.1. Lineage (GTDB taxonomy): Bacteria > Spirochaetota > Spirochaetia > Treponematales > Rectinemataceae > UBA2256. The sequence goes on from DIXQ01000037.1 coordinate 71,634, forward strand.
CGCTTCCAGGGAAGACAGGATCCACCATATCGCCGCGGCGGTGGAGCTGATCCACACCGCCAGTTTGGTGCACGACGATATTATTGACGACGCGGCCATCCGCCGCGGCATTCCCACGTTGCACACCGATTTCGGCGTCACCAACGCCATTTTGGCAGGCGACTGGCTTTTCTCCCAGAGCTTTCGCCTGGTGGCCGATTACGCCGACCTTAAGAGCGCCAGGGTGCTGGCACGCTTTGTCGGAGGCATCTGCGCAGCCGAAATCGGTCAAGACCTAGGCAAGTTTGGGTTTTCCACCTCAAAACGAAGCTATCTACGGACAATCGCAGGCAAGACAGCTGCCCTTTTTTCCCTCGCGCTCCATGTGGGAGCCAGCGAAGCCAAGGCTGATCCCTTTGTCATCCAGGGCTTGCGAAGAGCTGGTTATGATATCGGCATGGCTTTTCAGATAATCGACGATATCCTGGATTACGAATCCGATGACAAAACGCTAAGAAAGCCTGTGGGCAACGATATCAAAGAGGGTCTTTGCACCTTGCCGCTCATACTCGCCCTGAGAAAGGATGAACTCGCTCTCAGGCCGCTATTGACCAAACCGATGGACGATAAGAAAATTTTAGAGATACTGGGGCTTGTGATAGCCACCGGTGCTCTTGATGAGGCTAAGGCAATCGCCAGGCATTTTACTACCCGGGCCAGGGTCGAGATAGGTCGCCTTCCTGCCTGTCTAGCTAAGCAGGAACTCATGCAGGCCGCGGAAGCCCTGCTCCAACGAAGGTACTGAAGGAGCCTGAAGGTGGATTCCTTGTTGTTTACCAGCTTCCTCGTTGGCTTAGCCCTTTCCATGGATGCCCTCGCCGTTTCTATTTCAGCTTCTATCTGTACCGATTCAATACCACGGCCGATTGGCTTGCGGGCAGCATTTTTCTTCGGCATTTTCCAATTCGTTATGCCCTTGATCGGCTGGCTTCTGGGATCGGCCTTCCGACAATTTATCCAGGCCTATGACCATTGGATTGCCTTTGGTCTTTTGGTCTTTGTGGGCGGAAAAATGCTTTGGGAAGGCATCCGCGCAAAAATCCCCGCGTATTGCCCGGATCCCGACGAGGTAAAAGATCACGGCATCATGAAAATCCATAGCCTTGTAGTCTTAGCCCTCGCCACCAGCATCGATGCCCTGGCGGTAGGTTTGTCATTCAGCGTTATAGATTCTCCCATCCTCTGGCCTTCGGTCATAATCGGCCTGACAACCTTCATTGTGTGTCTTTTAGGGATTCAATTTGGCAAAAACCTGAAACGACTTTTCGGGGACTGGGCGGACATAGTCGGAGGGGTTGTCCTGGTGGGCATAGGAACCAAGATACTCATTGAGCACCTGATCGCTCTTATTTAAAAGCGATACCTAGCTTAGCCCGCACCAGGGATCGGGGTTTCCAAAGCTGACTAATCTCCCTGCAGGATAGCGATCAGCTCGGATGCATCCCGAGCCCGCACCAGTGCGTTGATAAGCGCGCTAGATTGGGCGAGCCGCGCTATATCAGCCAGGGCGGCGATGTGAGGCCCAGCTTTGTCGGTCGAGGCCGCAATGAGGAAGAATAGGCGAGAAGGCTTGCCGTCCGCCGTATCGAATTCGATGCCATCGGGAGCCACGCCTAGGGCGAGACATACGTTCTTGACGGCATTGGTCTTGCCATGGGGGACGGCTATCCCCTCCGACAGACCAGTGCTTCCCAGCGCTTCCCGGTCCAACACCGCTTGATAGAGGGCTTCGGGGTCGCTCACCTTATCCGTGGCTAAGGCTAGCAGGTCGACCAATTCTCTCAATACACCCTGTTTATCTTTAGCCTCCAGGGGAACCTTCACCGTTCTCTTGTCGATCAGCTCGATGAGCGACATATTCACCACCTTTCGGATCGGCTTTGTATTCCGATCTGCAAGAGCCCTATTAGGGCTTTCTTCAAGGCCCGGGGTATCCGGCCGCCTCAGTTTTACAATTCTCGGTACAGCTTTTCTATTCGCTCTTCGTTTCGAGCGATTAAAACTGAACAATCCACCGTCCGCATCGCGGATTCCAGCTCGTCGAACATGGCGTCCCTGCGGCTCCTGATTCTCGGCGGAGGACCCATGACCAACAGATCGATACCCAATTCGCCAACCTTTTCCTTTATGCCCGCCGCGATCGAACCGCTAAAGTTGAGGCTTTGCACGGAGACACCCTTTCTGCGGCCCATTTCTACCGCATGGTTGAGGTAGCGAGCGCCGTCTTCCGACAGTTCTCTTCGGTACTCCTCCCGCTCCGCTTCCAGGAAGATATGGGACTGGACAAGATCCGAAAGCGCCCTAGTATTCACGATCGAAAGGGCGTAGAGCTCGGCGCCAGAAAAATCCGCGAACACCACTGCCAATCGCATCGCTAAAATGGAACCTTCAGATCCGTCGAGGTATACCATGATTCGTTCAACCGGTTTAGTCATCGAACTTATGCCTCCGTTTCGGCCGCGGCCAGTCGATCCTTTACCATTTTCATAAGCACGAAGATATCCCGCTCGCTCTCTTCTAATCTGCCGGCGATATGGGAAATCGTCTGTTCCAACTCGGGGATGGCTATCTTTTCAAGGGCATTGACCTTGCGGATGGTTTTATGGGTTTCGGTAGCGAGCCGGGTGATCGATACCTTGAGTTCCGCGAAACGGCCCATGAGGCCAAGAGCCTCCCTAAAACCTTTGACCGCGAGGTCAACCCGGAAATCGGCGCCCAGGGCGCTGAAATAGGGAGCCCTATCGGTAAATGCCGTATCCACCACTGGCAATGACACCCCCATCACTTTTCGCTGTCCAAGCTTTATCGATGCGTCCATGTTCACCGCGCTGGAGAGCGAGAGAACCTGTAGTTTACCGATAGCCAGCACCGCGTCCTCAAGGGTTTCAAAAGCCTTGGCCAAGGCTTCCTTGACGCTCTTCTCGTAAGAAACCGCCTGATCCTCCAAGGCTAAAAGCTCGGTAACAAGAATGCCTCGCTTCTGGTCAAGCAGATCCTTACCCAGCTCGGCGAAGGACAGCTCTTCCTTCAACTTAAGCAAATTAGTCTTGGTGGGAGCCAGGTTTCTCATTCACCAACCTCCGCGCCATACCAGGTATCCAGTTCCTCATCCGTTACCCTATGGAGCTCCTCGGCCGGCAATCGCCTCAAGGCTTCCCAGCCCAGATCGAGGGTCTGCTCCATGGACCTTTCTTCGCTCGACGATTGGTTTATGAAGCGAGTTTCAAAGAATTCGCCGAACGCGATGTATTTTTTGTCCAGGGGGCTTAGTTCCTCCTCGCCGATGACGGATGCGAGGTTTCGCACGTCCTTTACGTAACTATAGGCGGCGAAAAGCTGGCTGGCCAGATGTGGGTGGTCCTCCCTGGTCATGCCCTTACCTATTCCGTCCTTCATGAGCCTCGAGAGAGAGGGCAAGCCAGCGACCGGGGGATAAATCCCCCTGCCAGCCATATCCCGTTCGAAGACAATTTGGCCTTCGGTTATATACCCTGTCAGGTCAGGAATGGGATGGGAAATATCATCGTTTGGCATGGTGAGTATCGGCAGCTGGGTTATCGAGCCCGGCAAGCCCTTGATCATGCCCGAACGCTCGTAGATCTCCGCCAGATCGGAGTAGAGATAGCCGGGATACCCTTTTCGCGAGGGAATCTCCCCACGTATCGTCGAAATTTCCCGCAAGGACTCGCAGTAGTTGGCCATGTCAGTGAGAATGACCAGGACGTGCATTCCCTTTTCGTAGGCTAAATACTCCGCAAGACTAAGGGCTACCCGTGGCGTAACGATCCTCTCAATGGAAGGATCGTCGGCCAGGGAGAGGAAGAGCGCCACGTTGTCCGAACTCCCGGTTTCTTCGAAAGATCGGGTGAAAAACGTGGCAACGTCATGCTTCACACCCATGGCGGCGAAAACAACCGCAAAATCGGTCTTGCCACCCCGAATCTTGGCCTGGCGGGCTATCTGGGCGGCGAGCTCGTTGTGCGGCAGCCCGTTACCTGAGAATATGGGCAGCTTCTGGCCTCGTATAAGGGTGTTCATGCCATCGATGGCCGAAATTCCCGTCTGAATAAAGTCCCTAGGATACTCCCGAGCGATGGGATTGATGGGTCTGCCGTTGACATCGACCTCCCGTTCCGCCTTGGGAGGAGGGCCTCCGTCTATTGGTCGTCCCAGGCCGTCGAAGACCCGGCCGAGCATAGCTGTCGACACGCCCAAGGACAGGGGCTTGCCCGTGAAGCGAACCCTGGTATCCGGCAAGGTCAGGTTTTGGGTGCCCTCGAAAATCTGGGCCACCACAAGGTCGTCCGAGCTGTCCATCACCATGCCCAGCCTCAGGGTGCCACCGGAATCCACGCACTCCACGAGCTCGCGGTATCCAACCGGATGTGTCTTTCGCACGAAGATCAGAGGACCCTCAATGCGGGCTAAACCCCTGTATTCGCGGGCTGCCATCAGCCGGTGCTCGGCCTCCGGCCCAAGTTTAAGTTTAGGCATAGGCCGACTCCAGTCTATCCATAGCGCGGTCGAGGGCCGCGGCCAACTTCGCGAAGGCTTCTTCGTCATCGTCCTTGATCGTGAATTTCATTTTGACAATGTCCTGGAGCACCGCGATCTTTCTCAACGCTCCCAGGGAAACGCCCTGCTTGATGGCGGCCGCGCCCCGGCGCCAATAAGCGAGTATTAAAGACAGCATTCTATATTGCTTGAGCGGCGAGGAGAAACGATCCACGTCATCGAAGGCGTTCTGCTGGAGGAATGCATTCTTAAACAAACTGCAGACTTCGATGACGAAGCGCTGGCTATCAGGCAGGGCGTCGGGGCCCACCAGTTTTACTACCTGCAGCAGCCGGGTTTCCCTTCTGAGCAGTTCGACTACCTCCTTGCGGTCCTGGGCCCAGCCTTCACCCACCAGGTCGGTCCACCAGGGGCTTACATCTTCCAGGTATTCGCTGTAGCTGTCTAACCAGGAGATAGCCGGATAGTGCCGGGCGTTGGCCAGGTTCCGGTCCAAGCCCCAGAAACAGCGGACGAATCGTTTGGTATGCTGGGTGACTGGCTCGGAAAAATCGCCGCCCGGAGGACTCACCGCTCCTATGATGGACATCGAGCCCTCGGCACCGGAAAGCGTATCCATATAACCCGCCCGCTCATAGAACTCGGCAATCCTCGTGGGCAGGTAAGCGGGAAAGCCCTCCTCGGCAGGCATTTCCTCCATCCGTCCCGAAAGCTCTCTCAAAGCTTCGGCCCAGCGGGAGGTGGAATCGGCCATCACCGCCACGTGGTAGCCCTGATCCCTGAAGTATTCGGCGATGGTCACTCCTGTGTAGACGCTGGCTTCCCGAGCGGATACCGGCATGTTGGAGGTGTTGGCGATGAGTACGGTGCGCTCCATGAGACTTTTACCGGTCCGGGGATCCACCAGGTGAGGGAATTCGGTGAGGACGTCGGTCATTTCGTTGCCCCGCTCGCCGCAACCGATGTAGACGATCAAGTCCGCGTCGCACCACTTGGCTATGGCGTGCTGAGTCATGGTCTTGCCGGTACCGAAACCTCCGGGAATAGCCACCGTGCCGCCCTTGGCCAGAGGGAACAGAGTATCGATAACCCGCTGCCCGGTCACCAAGGGGATCGAAGGCGGGCGCCTGGACCGCGCCGGTCTAGGAACCCTGATGGGCCAGCGCTGCACCATGGTTAATTCCCGTCGTTCCTTGCCCGTATCGATGACGGCAACGATATCATCGACCCCGTATTCGCCCTCGGGCGCTACGGAAATAAGTTTTCCAGAGATATCGGGGGGAAGGCATATTCTGTGCTCGATCCTGGATGTTTCCTGCACGGTTCCCAATACGGCACCGGCGTTTAACAGGCATTCTTTAGCGGCAGTTGGGACGAAGCGCCAGCGTTTAGATCTGTCCAGCGCGTTGGCCGACACCCCCCTTCCTATGAAGGTGCCGGTGCGTTTCAAGAGCTCGTCTAGCGGTCGTTGAATGCCGTCGTATATGGATCCCAGCAAGCCCGGCCCCAATTCCAGCGACAAAGGCATTCCGCTTCCATAGGCGGGTTCTCCGGGAGCGAGTCCAGTAGTATCCTCGTAGACCTGCACCAGGGCTTTCTCTCCCTCTAGCTTGATCACCTCGCCCACGAGCAGGTTATCGCCCACGTGGACGAGCTCCAGCATGCGCGCGTCCCGTACTCCCTTAAGGATGATCACGGGGCCGTTCACCCTCTGCACCCTGCCGATTATTCGTTCGTTCATGGCTGTTTCGCCCCCCGGCCTAGTGAATTGGATCTAGCCGGTTCAATTGCGGCCCGAATGAGCCCTCGCATGGCGGCCTCAGCCCTAGCCAGGCGGGCGGAAGCGCTGTTGTCATAGCGCAGCCTTCCGTTTTCAGACTCCAAAAGAAGCCCTTGACGATCCAGAGGTAGCTCCTTCGAAATACTGAGACGTATCGATCGGCCGGAAAGCTCGAAAACTCGGTGCTCAACCCGGGCTAAAAACTCGGCGTTCAGATATCCCGCCTCAGCCTCCGAGGCTCGTATCTCGGCCTCTGGACTGCTGATACCGATCGCCGCCTCGCAGGCCCAGGCGAACAACCGATCACCATATTCAGGCGAATCCTCGGCTTTAGCGTACTCGGCGACCGCCTGATCCAAAACGCGTCGCATAAAACGCTCCTCCGACTCGAGCTCGAGCTTCCTCGTCTCGGTCTTAAGGCGCGCCTCGAAAATCGCCTTGACGGCCAATTCGCGGGCTCTGGCTGTTTGCGCGGCTTCCGCCTCGATGGCTGTCGCCTTCTCGGCTGCTTTTCGCAATTTCGCCGAGGCTGAAGCCGCTGCCTGGGCTTCGATCTCCTCTATCTTGGCATCGGCATCGGCCCGAATGCCCTCCATGAGCAGGCTCAGATCCGGTTCGGGCGCGGACGCGCCGGTCTTTTTGTTCATACTGATATCCCTATGGCGGCGTTAGCCAACTCGCGGATCCCCGGACGCCCCGGAGCCGAACCGGTTCTGTCCGGGATTTCTACGATCAGGGGAAAGCGCACCGAAAACATATAGGCGTCGACTTCCGATCGTATGAGATCGGCGCAGCGTTCGGTCATGATGATTATCCCGATATCCGGAGCGGACAGGGCTTCGCCCAGGGCGGCCTTGGCGTCGTCGGCGTTCTTGGCGATCCTTCCGGCCACGCCGGCCATCCCGAAGCCGAGGACAGTGTCCTCGTCGCCTATGGCAAAGTAGACCATTCCGCTTGATCCCTACACCCTGCCCAGGATCATGAGGGCGGTAATGAAACCGAAGACCACCAAGCCTTCAGCCAAGGCCACGAATATCAGGGCCTGGCTGGCGATCTCGGGTTTTTCGCCTATCGCGCCCATGGCCGCCGAACCCACATTGCCTATGGCAATACCTGCCCCGATGGCTCCCAGGCCGAAGGCGGCGGCCGCGGCGATCAGCCCGTACTTTTGAACCTCCGCCCTAGCCTGCGCCACGGCCGCCGCCTCGGCGCTTGCCTGCGGCTGGGCAGCCTGGCTAGCGGTCTGCTGGGCCGCACCCTGATCGGTGCCCTGGCCGAATACGTTTCCTACCGCCGCCAGCGCCAGCGCGACAGCTAATAGGACGGTAATTGACCCGATGCTCATCGCCCGAGCCTTGAACGCACGTTTCTCGCTCATATGTTTCTCCTCTCCAATGATACGCTTAGAGGCTGCGAGCCGAACTTCATTCGGCGCTCTTGAAGGAGATCGGCTTATACGCCCGACCTGTTCCGTTGAAATACCTGGAAAAAAATTCGTAATAATTAAGCCTCAAGGCCTGGATGCCCGCCGAAAGCCCTTCAAGGGCGATTACCAGGGCATTCCCCAGAACGAGGATAAGAATGCCCGCGATCGATAATCCTCCTTCGGGACTTGCCATCGCCGCGATCTGGGAAAAAGCGGTCATCAGGCTCACATGGGCGATGCCCAGGCCTGCCACCCGCATGAAGGACAGGGTATTGGCTAGGTAACCGGAATATACTTCCAACGTCCCCACCAGCCATTCCATCAAAAAGCCCAGAATAGTTCCGATGGTCATGGGTCTCGCCTCTCCCCGCTTTCGCCGTTCCATGTATTCTATCGGTTCTTTAAAGCCCAATAGAATCGTCGGAACGCCGAGAAGGGGTAAAAGCAAACCCATAGGCGGCAGCGCCTTGTACGCGTGTCCAACGAAGTAAAAGGCCATCCAGGCCCCGGCAAGGTATACCCACCCTCCCGCCAGGCCGGCCTTGTCGAATAAAAGCGTTTTCCATCGGCGGCTCTTGATGAGATTGACCCAGTTTATGACAAAGCCGGTTATTAGCACCGCCATGCCGAACTTGATCGTGATGCCGAGAATATCGTAGATATTCCGCACCGATCCCACAGAACGGGGATCTCCATTCACAACGCCGTGGTAATCGAACCAGAGCGCTGGAACTATAGGCCTCCCGAAAAAAGACCCAAATAAAAGCCCAGCGACTATGGCCGCCCCTCCGCAATAGAGAATCAGTTTGGCCAAGGTATCGCCTGAGTGCCGGCGCTTGGCTCTCCCCAACAGCAAAGCGCCCACAAGCAGCAAAACTAGGCCGTGGCCTGCGTCTCCAAACATCAAGCCGAACATCGAAAGATAGGCGATGGCGACAAATCCCGTGGGATCGATCGTTCCATAACGAGGAATACCAAAATTGGTGACCAGGGTTTGAAACGGAAAGAGGGCTTTTGAATGCTTCATCTCCACCGGAGGCTCGCTCCCATCGGGCGCGGCCTGGCCTACGGCCAGCCATTCGATATGGCAACGTCCCGTGCATGCCTTTCGTATGCCCTCCTCAACCTTAGCTCTGTCCGCCGCAGGGATCCATCCGGATAAAAGTGAGACGCTGTCCGTCCTGACGAAGGTCGAGCGCATTCTCATAGAGAGTTCTGCAGCCCTCAAGGAAGCCCACATATCCGCAAGGTTCCGCCCTCGGGAGGAGAAAAGTCCGTCGAACTCCTTAGCCTTATCCTCGATCTGAGCCCTAATGCGCTGCCGGCGGGCATCTATTTCCTTCAACGCCTCGCTTCCCGTGCCCGCGGGCGAAAGTTCTTCCTGCCCCTCCTTCCATCCATAACGAGAGAGCAGCGCTTGCACACGACTCTCGTCTCTCTTCATCGTAACGATCATCATCGACATACGTCCGCCTGAAGCCACTTGGGCCGGAATAGTCACCGCCGCGAGGGCTCCCAGCTCACGCTCGAAGCGCGAGGAATTTTCTTCCGGCACCGACCCCCGCCTATAAGCAAGAACCGAAGAAGCGCTGGAAGGTAGCCGCGTCACGCTATCGCGAGGCTTCTGAGCCTCAGCCTGCCGTCGGAGTTCCTCCAGCCTCAAAAGCTTGTCCTGCAACTCTTTCTGCCCTTCGCGCAGGTTTTGTATTTCCAAAGCGATGCTCCCCAGGTTTTTCTCTATCACCTCTAGGTCAGGGAGAGTCTCGGATGAAAAGTCGGCGGGGTTCGAAGGTTGGATCGGCGGATTCGCTAAGGTCAGAAAACCCTCCACCCGGCGGCGGAGATCCTGGATCCTGCTTATTTCAACGGATTTTCCCGTCGCCGCCTGAGAGCCCGGCGCGTACGATCCTTCCTTGATTCCCGATACAGACTTCATCGTCACGGCATCCAGGGATCCTATGCGCAGCAATTCATCGGAAACCGCTTGGGCATCCTTCGACAGGATAGCTGCGCTTAGGAATTCCATAGGCACGGTAAACATCATAGAAAACTCCTGAGCCTTTCATCCGCAAGTCCGAAATACTTCGCGTTCAATATGGCGCGGACACTGCAAAGCTGTTCCGATAGCAAGCTGAGGTAGGCAAGCACGATACCGATGGAAAAAGGATAGCCGGCCAGGCACTTTCTCGCCTCGACGAGGCGTATTCGCCTGAGCATGCGCTCGAGAGACGAAAGCCTGGCTTTGCTGTCCTTGCTATCCCAGCCGGCTTCCATAGCGTTTCCGCGCACTCCCAGCACAGCGGCGGCTAAGCCCGAGAGATCATCCGACTCATAGGCCCGCGAAAGGGTTGAGGCCGGTATAGCGGTCCCGAAATCAATTAGATAGCGGCCTGTCCTATCCGAAGCGATCCCATTGAATGAGCGAAGACGAATGAGGTTGGTAATATTGTGGATATCCACATCGATTCCCACAAAACGTTCCGCCACTTTTCTATCCCGGAGAGGCAGTCGCGCCAGGGCTTGAAAGAGGTTTTCGAAATACTCCATATCGAGGCTGGATTCCATCTCAAACACAGAACCCGCGGCTACGGCTTGGGGAAGAAGTTTGGAAACGATAGGTGCGTAGGGAGAACTGGACAAGGCCGCCGCCGCGTCGGCGGGGGTAGGCGCGTTTACCAGATCCCCCAGATCGACTGATCCCAAGGCTCTGCCCTTGTATAAATACCCGGTCCTGTCGTCGATCACCCTGCCGCGGGCATGAGCGTCAAACCAAAGGCGCAGTGCTCCCTTGACCAGATCGATCTCGGCTTCCCGGGCCTTCGCCCGTATGAATGATGAAGCCGGTTCGGGCACTTGGCTTATGGAAAACGAATAGGCTTCGAATTCCAACGATGCTAGATCGGCCTCTACCGCCTTGAGATCGCCTGTAGCTGCGTACCGCGATTCCGCAATTTGGAGATACGTACCTCGCAAGGGCAAAAAGGCTTCCTGGAGAGATTTGGCTTGCACGACCTTTTCCAGCGCTTCTTCCGAGAGGAAGGTGCTGATCCGCGCCTTGAGCTTGGCGCTGATATACCCATATTCCGAAAGCGCGCAGGGCATGGCTGCCTTATCGTTCCAGCTCTGTCGTCATCGCCAGATGAGCTGCACTTTTGGCCAATTCGGTTATTACTAACTCTAAGGACACGTATAATGTTTCGGCCTTGCGTTCCGCTTCATTGCGGGCTTCGAGGTAGTCCTCTTCGGCTTGGCGCCGCGCTGCGTCCACGCGGCGCTTCAGTTCGTCCGCTGCCTTTTCCTTGGCTTGGGAAATCAAGGCGCTGGAATCAGCGTCTGCCTTTGCCTTGATAGCCTCGGCCTTCTTCGAAGCCTCTAAAAGTCGATTTCGCGCTTCCTGCTCCGCGGCGATGATGGAATCGACAACTTCCTGCATGAATCGACGCTCCCTTTATAGGCCGTGCATTGATCTTGGCCGATGCACGGCTACGTAAAGGCTCGATGCGTTCCAGCGAATCGGATCGCAATAATCGACCTTTCGCATTGGTGAGGGAAGTCGGGCGAGAATTATGGGGTCGGCTTGCTGGGTCGGCCTCGGCGCCGCGGCCTCGGTAACGCTCCGCCTCGGCCCGGTCCGGAGCGTTTTACATTAATTTATCGCTATACTAGTGCAAACGTTAAACCTTGTATAGCTATTCCATGTCCGCACGAGGAGCCAGCCTGAAACCTCCCCATTCCATTGGCTCGCATTACAATTACATGGTTCCCATCGACAAGAAAAAGACGCTTGAGGATTATGAAATCGACTTCGGCTTTCCTCAATCGGCTGGAAGATTGGTATTCTCCGACGGCTTCATAACAGGTAAAACAAAAGACATTTTTAACGGATCCCGGTCGCTAAGACTTGGCAATCTTTTCGCAAGTGGAGCCATAGCCATCGCGTTAGCCGATTTATCAACTGATACTGTTACGTTGTGCGGCATTAAATCTGGACATTTTACCGAAATAGGAATGAGTAATTTCGATCATCTTCTCTTATGGGCACCCAGCGACACAGCGCCGTTTGTCTGTATGGAAGCATGGGCCGGCCTTCCAGACCGGATAGGCCACAACAAGCAACTTGAAAATAAAGACGCAATCAGGATACTTACACCGGGCATGGAACACACGTACAGTCAACACATTAAAATCGGCTAACGCGATAATTCTTGCACTTTTTAAGCGCCCCGATCCAGCTATCGCGAATGCAGCCTCAGGCGGGTTGAGAAACGCGGTCTGCGACGAGGCTCCCTAGTTTACGAGTTCCCGCCCGACGTTCTTCGGGCGTCGCGGAATTGGAAAGATCAGCGCTACGATAGCCTGCTACAAGCACCGAGAGCACCGCCATTTCCACAGCCTGCGCTTCCTGGGCAAGACCGAGCGAATAGCGCAGCAGCATTGCCGCTGAAAGAATTGCCCCAAGAGGATTGGCCTTGTCCTGACCCGCTATATCGGGGGCTGAACCATGAATAGGTTCGTACAGACCAGTCCTGCCCAGTCCTTTGAGCGATTCCTCCCCCAGGCTGGCCGAGGGCAGCATGCCGATCGATCCGGTGAGGGCTGAGGCTTCGTCGGACAAAATGTCACCAAATAGATTTGAAGTGGCGATCACGTCGAATTGGCCAGGGGCCCGTACCAGCTGCATGGCGCAGTTATCCACATACATGAAGCTGAGTGAAATATTCGGGTATTTCGGCGCGAGATCTTTAGCCACTTCCCGCCACAACCTGGAACTCTCCAGCACGTTAGCCTTGTCCACGACACACAATTTTCCGCGCCGCTCTGTAGCAGCTGAGAAGGCGACCCGCAACAGCCGTTCGATCTCCCTGGAGGAGTAAGTTTCTGTATCGTATGCGGATCGGCCGCTATCTTTTCTGCCCCGGGACCCAAAATAGATGCCGCCGGTAAGCTCCCGGACAATTACCATGTCAAAGCTCGACTCACCGTCATGAGAACTATCCTGGAGCACAGACTCCTTGAGCGGGCAGGCTTCGCGCAGGGGCTTAAGGAGGGTGGCTGGCCTCAGATTGGCATACAGTCCCAACGCCTTGCGCAGGCTTAAAAGACCCTGTTCTGGTCGCTTGTCAGGGCTCACCGAATCCCAACGCGGACCGCCTACGGCGCCAAAGAGTACCGCGTCGCATTCGCCGCAGCCAACCAGGGTTTCCCTGGGCAGCGGAAAACCTACAGCGTCCAGGGCTGATCCGCCAATGAGATAGTCCCTGAAATCAAAGTGATGCCCGAAGCGCCCGGCGATGGCATCGAGGGCTTTTTTAGCCTCGGCGGTCACCTCGGGTCCGATGCCGTCGCCGGGTAAAAGCGCTATAGCTGCGTTCATGCTGTCTCCCAAATAAAAAATAGCCGTACCAAGAATAGGCCACGCTGCTGGCAACCAGCGTAAACGCCCCTGGCCAGCAGCGCGGCCGCCGCTTATACCCCGGCGACCAGAGAGCCGCGCGGGCCATGCCCCGTAGCGGACAACTCCCATTCCATCGTATTGATCGCGGCAATATAGGCCAGTATCGACGCTTCCAGAACGTCGGTGGAAAGACCTCTGCCATTCCACTGACCTCCCTGGTAGCTCACTTTTACCGAAGCCTCACCCTGGGCGTCCTCGCCTCCGGTAACGGCGCCTAACTCATAGGCATCGAGATCCAGATCCTTGCCGATAATGCGGTTGATCGCCTTGAAGGCCGCGTCTACCGGCCCGTCGCCCACCGCCACTTCCTCCTGGAAGCTGCCGCTGGCAGTCTTCAGCCTGATCGTGCTGGTGGAACTCAGGGAAGAACCCGAGTTAATTACCCAGCGGTCCAGACTGAACGCCTGGGGCACGTTGGAGCCAGCGCCAACGATCAGGGCTTCGATATCCCGATCGCTAACGGTTTTCTTTTTATCCGCCAAGGCCTTGAACTTGGCAAAAAGCTCGTCCACATCGACCTCTTCAACCGAGAAGCCCAGAGACTTGAGCCTTTCTTCAAAGGCATGCCGGCCAGAATGCTTGCCCAGCACCATGCGGTTGCTGGGAAACCCCACCGATTCGGGGGTCATAATCTCATAGGTGGCCCGATTGGCAAGTACTCCATGCTGATGGATGCCCGCTTCGTGAGCAAAGGCGTTCTCGCCCACCACCGCCTTATTGGGCTGGACCCTAACGCCCGTCACTTTGGAAACCAGCCTGCTGGCCGCATAGATCTGATTGCTTTGTATGCCGCACTCCAGCCCCAGGGCTTCGCCCCTGGTACGAATAGCCATGACGATTTCTTCCAGTGCGGCATTCCCCGCCCTCTCACCGATACCGTTGATCGTGCATTCGATCTGATCGGCGCCGGCCAGGGCGGCGGCCAGGCTGTTCGCAACCCCTAAGCCGAGGTCATTGTGACAATGCACCGACAGAATTACCGACTCGATACCGGAAGTATGGGCTTTCACATAAGCCACCAGGCGTCCGAATTCATCTGGGAGGGCGTACCCTACCGTGTCGGGGATGTTGAGGATTCTAGCCCCCGCTTTTATTACCTCGCCGAAAACCTGGCACAGAAAGTCAGGATCACTCCGGGAGGCGTCCTCGGCGGAGAATTCCACCTCGTCGCAATAGCCTTTTGCCATTCGCACAGCGGCGGCGGCGCGCTCGAGCACCTCCTGGGGACTCATTTTAAGCTTGTATTCCATGTGCACCGGCGAGGTGGCGATAAAGGTGTGGATGCGCGGGCGCGCCGCCGCCTCCAGGGCCTGCCAGCCCGCCTCGATGTCGCCCTTGGTCGCCCTGCAAAGCGCTGCAACGCCGCTCTGCTTGACAACCTCAGCCACAGCCTTGACCGAAGCCAGGTCGCCCGGGCTCGCGGCAGGAAAACCAGCCTCCATGACGTCCACCCCCAATCGCTCAAGCTGGCGGGCTACCTCTATCTTTTCCCCTATATTCATGCTGCAGCGGGGCGCCTGTTCCCCATCACGTAACGTAGTGTCGAAAATCTGTATCCTGCGGACCATAAAACTCTCCTTGAATCGAAAAACCGGCGCAGGGATTTATCCCTCGCCAAGACACGATCGAGACTGGAAAGGCCTACTCGACTCGGTATTACAGTTTCAATACCGAGTCGCGGCGAAATCCAGCCACCCTCCGGACCTCAGCATGGCTAGTTCGAACCCGCCCAGGGATAGGGGCGCTTCGAGCGCCCCGGTCTCCTTCGATTCGAATCTGAGCACCATCGAGTCCAGGTCTACCTTGAGCTCGGTATCCTGGCCGGAAAAACGGTCAAATAGCTTTTCGATAAGGTCTGCGGGCAATTCAGCCGCCAACATTCCGCAGTTATACATATTGCGCCTGAAAATCCTGGCAAAACTTTCGGCAACGACAACCTGGATACCGTTAGCCTCGAGGGCCCACGGAGCATGTTCCCGGGAGCTGCCACAGCCGAAATTTGCCCTGGACAAGACCGCCTGCTTGCCCTGCAGCATACTGCTTCTGTCAAAGCCGGGAAGCTCAAGATCCTCGAATAGATAAGGCTTTAGAGCTGCTTTGGTATCCTCGTTTAAGTACCTGGCGGGAATGATTTCGTCAGTGTTGATGTCGTCACGGTCCAAGAAAAGGACGCGTCCTCCGAGTGCTTTCATTTCGTCCTCCCCTGCCCCGCAGAGGCTACTATAGAGGGCTGGGCCGCGACGTCGGCGGCGGTCGCCAGAGCCCCGGCCAGCGCCGCAGCCGCGGCGCTGGCCGGGCTCATAAGGTGAATCATCCCTCCCCTGCCCATTCGTCCGCTGAAGTTGCGGTTTGTGGTAGAGGCGCAGACCTCTCCCGAAGCCAGAACTCCGTTCGACATGCCCAGACAAGCTCCGCAGCCTGGACTTACCACGCAGAATCCCGCCTTCAGGAAAGTTTCAATAATACCTTCCTCCACAGCGGCTGTGTAGACCGCCTGGGTAGCCGGCGAGACAATTCCCCTCACCTGGGGATGTATCGTTCTTCCTTTTAACACCGCCGCAGCTTCCCGTAGGTCTTCTATCCTCCCGTTCGTACAGGAGCCGATGTAGACCTGGTCGATCGTCGTCCCTTTCATTGTCCTAAGCGGAACAACATTGTCGGGCGAATATCCTTTCGTGACCAGAGGTTCAAGGCTGGAGCAATCCAGGCTTACCCTTGCGGCGTAGATTGCGTCCTCATCGCTCCCCCAGCGAGAATACTCAGCCAGGGCTTCTTCTTTCGAAGCGAATTGTCCTTCCCCCTCGGGACCTATAAAGGGCCAGAGCCATTCCACCGTGGTAGCGTCGGGCATGCACAGGCCACTGGTCCCTCCCGCCTCCACAGCCATGTTGCAGAGGGTCATCCGCCCTTCCATGCTCATGGCGTCCACCACGGGACCTCGAAATTCTATAACCTTGTTGGTAGCTCCGGCGACGCCGATCTTGGCAATCACCGCTAAAATCACATCCTTTGGAAATACTCCCGCCGGCAGTTTGCCCTCCAGGTCCACCCTGAATGTCTCGGGTTTTCCGAAGGCGCAGACACCCTTCAATACTGCGATTTCCAAGTCGGTTGTGCCCACTCCGGCGGCAAAGGCGCCAAATGCCCCATGGGTGCAGGTATGGCTGTCACCCATAACTAAGGCATAGCCCGGACGGACAAAACCCTTTTCCGGAAAAATCGCGTGGCAGACCCCGTTTCTTCCAATGTCGAAAAAGTCTTCGATACCATGCCGACGCGCCCAAAGCCTGAGTGCCTTGCCCTGCTCCGCGGTCTTAGAGTCCTTGGCCGGCGACACATGATCTATAACCGCCTTTATTTTCCTAGGATCGAAGACCCTGTCCATGCCCCGTTCCTGCAAGTCCGTGATCGCTATAGGGGTGGTTATCTCATGGCAAAACACAGTATCCAGCTTAAGCACCCAGGTGTTTTCAAAGGGCATCTCCACCACATGAGACGAGAAAATCTTCTCAGCCAGTGTCTGTCCCATTCCGCTCTCCTCTTTCAAGACTTAGCCTGGGTCTCCCGCTTCGGCGGGGTAATCACCCAAAACACCCGCAGGTTTGTTTCGCCCACGTTGACGAGCCGGTGGGGAAAATCCGAGGAAAAACTCGCCGAATCCCCCTCTTCCAGGCTAAAACGCCGGGTTCCCACCTGCAGCTCAGCCCTACCGTCAACCACGACTCCCAGCTCCGAGCCCTCATGGCCATAGTCGTCGTTTCCCGTGGAAGCGCCCGGCTCAATATCTATTTGGTACGCCTCGATTCCTTTTCTCGATTCCTGCCCCTGCTCGATCTGGGCAAAGCGCTCGTACCGCACGCCGGGCTTTGTTAAAACCGGCCTGTCTCCAGCCTTGACCACCCTGACCGTCCTCTCTTTCCGATAGTCGGAAAAAAGATATTCCAAATCGATATCCAGGGCATCGGCGATGGACAATAGTGTGTCGATGGCAGGAGAGACCTTGTTGCGCTCAATCTGCGAGACCAGGCTTTCGCTAACCCCTGCCTCCTGGGCAACCTGACGAAGGGTAAGAGTTTTACGCTCCCGAACCAAGCGGATTTTCTCTCCCACCCTATATTTCATTCTTATGCCCCCGAAGCTTAACAAATACTAAAGTTGCTGAAATATAGTTTAAGATATTTTACTTGTCAATACGACACAATAAATAATTACGATGGATACTTTATTTACTCGGTATTTCAATTTCAACGACTAGAGGGGCGCCTTCTGTATTATTCTTATTGAGGCATACAATCTCAAAGACATATTTACCAGGCTTTTCTGTTTTATATATAAAGCGTTCAAAAAAACCTTCTTTAAGCGTTTCAACAGTATCGGGTTCTTTGAGAATCCTAAGTCTATATCCTTTGAAATCATAAAAATACGAGCTCTTCCACTCGAGTATTATAAAACCGCCCGCAGAAGTCGCCGTAATCAAAGCAGGTGTTCCTGGTTCAGTTTCTGTCTCCACTTTTAAAATCTCAGAAAGGGGCCCTTCAATATCTGCTTGATTAGTAGCAGCAACCTTAAACCTGACTGGATAACCGCTTGAGAATCCAAAAAATTCAAACGAAGTATCTTCAGTTTCTCCAGAAAATTGAAATTCATCTGAAGGCATACTAGCTGTATATATCTTAAACCGAGGGCTTAAGCCGGTCTCAGGGTATTCCCAATTGAGAGTTATGCTTTTACCGTTTTGTATCGCTTTCAGGCCTGTTATCCGTTCCGGCGGAACAGGAATGAAAATCGGTTCAGATACCTCACCCTTTACCCCTCGTTGTGTTACTGCGCGAACCCTTATGGATAGTTCCTTGTCAGGTTCGTGGTCTTTAATAATGAGGGCTGCTTGTACAGTACTGCCTTTATTTATTGTAGTTCCTGAAGCAACTTCATATTCAAAACTTGGAACCTCTGCATCGCTCACGGTCCACGTTACGAGTGCAGCATCCGCATCTGAATTCCAGCACCCTTTTAATTCTTGAATTTTCGGTGCCGGTTCATAAGGCTGTCCCTGAACTGAAGCTGATAAAGGACTTGTCTTGCCCCGGGATATATAACGAAGCCGATAGAAGTACGTTATTCTCGGCGATAGATTCTCGTCGGTATAGCGGACAATTGTACCGCTAATGATATTATCCAGTGGTTGTTCCAGCCTTGCTATAACAGAATAAAGGCTCTCTACATCATAAGAATCCGATCTTAGAAGCTCGTAGACAGCATCATAGTTTTTAACCACTGGCCAAGAAAGTGATATAGCCAGAATAGTGTCCTCTGCTCTTAGATCCGCTAGTGCCGCCAGAGGAGCATTTGATCGGTCAATATATTCAAGATATGCATAAAAATCATGAGGTATTTCAAACTTTTTACGAGCGAGAATCCGGGCTGTTTCAAATTCAACGCAGGAAAGTGTTAGGCTGACCGATTCGGCTCCAGTATCAGACAGGAGACCATAGACCACGGCATCAGCCTCAGCAAGTTTTAATGGCTTCATATCGGCCATTGAGAAAAAATTATTGGCTTCAAACGATTGTTCAAGAAAAATCTTATCAATATCCGATCGCTCCAAGATACTAATTTCCAGCCGAGCGCTTAGTGATTCTTCAACTAAGGCCTTTACCTCTGATGAAAAAATCTGATCAGTGTTCGTATCAAGTTCATGTACAACAATTCTCAAGGGAGTCACTGAATGTATTTCCTGCCACTCAGTAACAACTTCATTTACAAATGAATTAATTATTTTTGAAAAACCTATAGTCGACACAGCTTCAGTGATAATCGGCTCAGGGAGTTTTGATTCTTTTTCCTCATTTTGCTTATTAGGC
This sequence comes from Spirochaetaceae bacterium UBA6076, assembly GCA_002428725.1. Taxonomy (GTDB): domain Bacteria; phylum Spirochaetota; class Spirochaetia; order Treponematales; family Rectinemataceae; genus UBA2256. The sequence goes on from DIXQ01000037.1 coordinate 90,710, forward strand.
TGAATGGTTGAGCATGAAGCAAGAAAAAAAAGGATGGTAAAAAGAATAATACTTTTCATGAGCAAGTTTTAAAACGCCAAAAGATCAGCTACCTCCAATTTTGGTGTCCAAATTAGATCTTTGAATGATTCATTACCATATCTATTCGGCTCAGAATGATAGATGCCGATTGTTATCGTTTTAGATCCTTCAAATACCGGTGGAAATGTTACTGTTCCATTTGTATATGATACAAAGCTGTAATCGGCATCCGTGAATGAAGATTTAACGGAATTTTGGCGATGGCCAAATTCATCCTCGAAAAAAAAGCGTGGGGTAATCCGTCGAATTTTTGACTTATTCTTTATCGCACAACTCATGGTAATCTGGTTATTTGAGAACTGAATTTTTTCGATTTTAACTTGCCATTCCTCCAAACCCTCTCCTGTCAGTAATTCATTAGTGTAAAGCCAGTCAACAACGAACCTAAATGACACACCTTTCCGTGAAAGCGCTTGCAAAGCGACAACCTTGGATTCAATAAAATTTACCGAAGTAACAACTTCAGGTTTAGTGATAATTGCTTGTCCAAAACCAGTTTTAATTTGCCATACTCCATCGCGATAGCTCATGACAGCACCGCCGATCCAATCACCTGTTGAAAGCACAATACCTTCCCTATCCTTTGTCCCTCCGTTAAACACTATCTGTTCTATTTGTTCTGTTGGAACACTCATATCACCAAACTCAGATTTATAAACAAGGACACCGCTTTCTATTAATAAGACTCTGCCAGGAGGAAGTTCCTTTCCTGTATTTAAGTATACAGTAGCTTCTTGGGAAAAAGCCTGAATACAAAGGATTAAGAGCATAACTAATAACGACAGACTTTTACGTGACCTTTGCATTAAGCGCCCCCTGTTTTTTTGTCCTTTTGGGATATTACTTAGATTATAATAACACAGCGCTTTGACATGTCAATTCACGAATCGAGCTATTTTGTGTAATAGATGGAATTTTAAATAACCATTTTTATTTTGATTTTTAATTATCCCAAAAAACCCCAAGAAGAATAAGTATTACGCTATTTTTCAGTCATCTGAATGTTCACGTGAACGTATTCTATGTGGATCAGACACGATTTAGCTCAGCGCTCAATGCCTTCCCGCGCTTCTACGCCCTTAGTGTAATAGTGGTGAATTTCACACATTTCCGTGACGAGGTCGGCACGGGCTATAAGGGATGCTGGAGCGTAGCGTCCCGTAAGGACTAGCTCCACCTCCAGGGGCCGCGAATCTAGAAACTGGTTTAGGTCTTTTTCGGATATGAGATTGTAATACAGGGCTATGTTGATTTCGTCCACTATAACCAGATCGTAGTTTCCCGAGAGCATGGCTTGCGTAGCCTTTTTCAGGCCCTCTTGGGCTGCGGCGATATCGGCGGGCTCGGGCGTGCGCCAGATAAAACAGCCCCGCCCATACTGCTCAACCTTGAGCTTTTCACTTCCAAAGATCGAGGAAAGTTTTTCCAGAGTAATGATTTCTGAATACCTCATTCCTTTTATAAACTGGCCAATATAGACGGATAATCCCGCTCCCAAGGCGCGCATGCAGAGACCCAGCGCGGCCGTGGTCTTGCCCTTCCCATTCCCTGTGTAGACTTGGACATATCCTTGTTTCATATCCTATCTCCTTGGGTTTGAAGCCATTCAGGATCGAGGATGATGTGGGGAACAGCGCCGGAAGGATGATTATCCACAATGACCCGGGCGCCATAGGCATTCTTGATGATAGCAGGTGTCAGGATAGCTTTGGGCTTGCCGAAAGCCACCATCCTTCCATGTGCCAACAACAATACCTCATTCGCAGCCATAGAAGCCAGATTAAGATCATGGACTGAGAACGCCACAGCCTTGCCTGCCTTGGCCAGATCTAAAAGAAGCTTCAGGGTTTCCATTTGATGCTCAAGGTCGAGGTCGGCGGTCGGCTCATCCAGTAAAAGGATATCCGTATCCTGCACCAGTGCCCTAGCTATGACCACCCGGCGGAATTCGCCGCCAGAGAGCTCAGTCACGGGACGCCCTGAAAGAAAGGAAATCCCCATGGCATCCAGCGCCCAGGCAGTCTTTTTCGCCGCCCTGGCGGGATCGTGGGAAAACCAGCCTTCTGCGGCAAAGAGCCCAGCTTGGACATAGTCGGCGACGGGCACAGCCCAGGCTGATTGTTCGCTCTGTAAAACCCTGGTGACGAGCCTCGCCTTGTTCCGTGCCGACAATCTGCGAATATCGTAACAATCACGCTTGTTGCGCACCAGGACTCTTCCCGCTTCAAGAGGCAATTCCCCCGCCAGGGCTCGAAACAGTGTTGTCTTGCCGGAGCCATTAGGACCGATCACCGCTAACACTTTCCCCCGCTTAAGACCGAAACTGAGGCCTGAAATGACAGGATCCCGTCCCGGATAGCCGACGCTGAGGGCTTCGGCTTCCAATGCGTACGGGGTGGTGGCGATATCAGAAGGCCTTCCCCCTGAAGCAAGGATTGGGGGATTGGCTGTAGCAAGCCCTGGCTCTAGTGCTTTATCCTTGCCTTGGTTTGTTTCTATAAATGGCTTGTAAGGGCTCATACATTCGTCCCTTGATCGGTTCTGCTCAAGAGGTGCAAAAATACCGGAGCTCCGATAAAGGCGGTGACTATGCCAACCGGCAACTCCAAGGGTGCTGCGACCGACCTGGCCAGGGCGTCGGCGGTCATCAGAAGGACAGCCCCAAAGGCCGCGGAGAGCGGAATGAGACGTCGATGCAAAGGGCCGACAATCATCCTAGCGAAATGAGGTCCTAAAAGCCCAACAAACCCGACTACTCCACCGGCGGCGACGGCGGACGCTGCTCCGAGACTCGCGGTCAACACCGCTAAGCGACGCAACAACGCAACATCCAATCCTAAGGTGCCCGCAGTCTCCTCTCCGGCGGCAAGCACGTCCAAAGGCCTTGCCAGGAAGAGAGCTCCCGCCAGCGAGAAGGCAGCGACCGGCGCAGCGGTGGCTACGTCTTTCCAGCCTTTGCCCCCGAAACCTCCCAGCATCCAATAAAACACCGAATGAAGATCTTTGTCGTTAAAAGTCACAATGAGCGCCACGAGGGCCGACACAAAGGAACCCACCGCCGCGCCGGCCAGTAGTAAGGCCGCCGTGGGTGAGATTCTCCGGGAAACCCTGGCGGCGATATACACTAAAAACGAAGCGCCCAAGGCGCCTATAAAAGAAAATAATTCCACCGCCCCGATAAAACTCACTCCCGTCGAGATCCCCGCTACAATGGCGATGACAGCGCCCAGCGACGCTCCCGCCGATACACCCATGGAATAGGGATCGGCCAGGGGATTTCGAAACAACCCTTGGAGCACTGCTCCCGAAGCCCCCAGGGCAGCGCCCGCCACAGCCGCTAAAAGACTGCGGGCGAGCCTCAGTTGCCAGACTATAGCGACGCTGATTGGCTCGACTCCCGCTAATCCAAAGAGTTTTGCCCCCAGCACCTTAAGCACTTCCAAGGGAGCCAAGGAAACCGAGCCCAGGCAGAGGCTTCCTAAAAACGCCAGCACGGACGTTATACCTAAAACTGAATATCCCAGCGCTCCCAGCCGCGGCCTGCGAAGCCCTGCCCGGGCAAATATCTTCATTTAAAAAGCTCCGGATATAAGGCTTCGGCTACCGCCTTCACCCCTTCGGCCACCCTCGGACCGGGATTGGATACTATACCTGTTGAAATAAGAATTACCCTGCCATTTTTTACCGCCGGCACGAGTTCCCAACCCGGTCTTGCCCTCAGTGCCTGTAGACTAAGACCATCGCCGTGATCGTCAGCGCCCATAATCACATCGGGAGCGCGTTTGATGACTTCTTCGTTGCTCACCATGGGCCAGGAGCCTGGTAGATCGGCAAAAATATCCCTTCCGCCGCCGGCCTCGACGATCGCGTGCTGAAACGTGGCCGAACCGCAGGTCATGAGCGGTTCATTGTATACTTCCCAGAACACACTCGTTCTTTTTTCTTTGGCGATCGGTTCCAAGCGACGTTTAACCTCATCGATCTTGTGAAGCATAGTCGCCGCAACGGTTTCCGCTTCCTTTTGCCTTCCCGTTAGTTTGCCCAGATTGCGGATGCCCCGGGCGATATCCTCGAAGGAGCCGGGATCGTAGGAATAGTGCTGTATTCCATAGTCTACTAGATTCTTTGTAAGGGCAGTATGAATCGCTCCCGAATCCACCACAAGATCTGGCCTCAGAGAAAGAATTTTCTCTAGCGACATGGAATCCGCGGAGAAACCGCCGATTTTTTCCACATTAAGGGCTTCGGATGGATAGATGCAGTAGGTCGTAACCCCAACAACCGTAGCCCCCATGGCAAAAAGCACTTCCGTTGGCCCCGGTCCCAGGGATATAACCCGTACGGCGGGTTTGGAAAGACTCACCGTCCTATCTAAAGAGTCAACCGTAGACACCACAGGCTGGGTAAAGGCCGTGGTGAGCAAGCATACGAACGCAAATACTATTGAAAAAGTCTTTCTCATAATTTTTCTCCTACTCCTGCCGACTCGAAGGTGGCCATCGAGTTGAAGGCCGCGCAAGCAGCCTTGCAAATTCCCATTGCCAGCGCGGCTCCTGTACCTTCGCCGAGCCGCATCCCTAAATCCAAAAGAGGCTTTAACCCCAGCGCCAATAGCATAAGCCCATGACCTTTGTCCGCCGACAAGTGCCCGGCTATCAGGTACTCCCTACAGCCAGGAGCCAGGGCCGATGCCAGGAGCGCCGCCGCGCCAGTGATATACCCATCGACAACCAGCGGAACCCTATGCGCGGCGGCGGCAAGAATCACCCCTGCCAGTCCACCTATTTCGAACCCACCAACGGTGCTCAAAACTGATACCGGGTCCCTCGCGACAGGCCTATGAAGGGCAAGCGCCCTTTCCACCACGGCGATCTTACGCCCCAAGGCCGCATCATCCAGCCCCGTGCCTCGACCAACCAACTCAGAGGGAGTCTTTCCTGTAAAGACCGAAGCAAGTGCCGCCGCGGCTGTCGTGTTGCCGATGCCCATATCGCCTATGGCCGCTATGGCAAAGGGAGCTGCCGATAATTCTTCCTCGAAAATCTCGATGCCTGAAGCGATGGAACGCAGGGCTTCCACCCTCGTCATCGCCGGGAGCTGGGCCATATTTCTGGTTCCATAGGCGATTTTTCGCCGATGGATCGCCAAGCCTTGCGGCAGTTCTGTGGAAACACCCAAATCGGCTATCACCACCCGGGCTCCGACAGCCCCCGCGATAGCGTTGATCCCGGCTCCGCCGGATGCGAAATTGCGCACCATCTGGGCGGTAACCTCTGCCGGATAGGCGCTCACTCCCTCGGCGCAGACACCGTGATCCGCGGCCAAGACAAAGACAGCCTGAGGCTCGGCGCTGGGATCAGCCCGTCCCTGCATGCCTGCTATGCGGATCGACAGCTCCTCCAGAACCCCGAGGCTGCCCACGGGTTTAGTAAGTCTGCCCTGGCGCTCGGCCGCGGCCGCCACAGCTGCCTTATCAGGCGGGGCGATTCGTTCGATAGTTTTAGTGATCTTGTCCATGACTGTCCTATCCCAATTCCGGACTAAGAACCGAAGCACCATCAAAAAACCCCGAATCAAGCCCGGGCAGAAAGCCTGAGCGCAGCGAGGTCCTGAGGGTACAGAGCAGCCTATTGCCGAAACGAGGACACTGGAACTGTGCGGGAACCTATGGAGGTAAGAACCTTCATTATTCAGCACCCAGTGAATAATTAACGATGTCCACGCTCAAGGCGCGGCCGTGCGGTCGGTCTCCTGACTCAGAAGCATCCTGTTCGAGGCCCAGGGCCTTCCCGCTTGCGCAGTGGCTCTAGACTAAGTTAAACGCTTCCTTACAGTGCCTGGGGGCGTGCCGGTATTTCACCGACTTCCCGATTAAGCCTATTAGGCGCCGCAACAAGGAAACTATAAGCACCGAGACCGGAACTGTCAACAATACATGCGCACCATATGCCCAGCCCTGGCAAGCAGGATGACTAAGTGCTATTAGGGTTGTCAATTTAACCTCATTCCGATTAGCACTCCACAATTTTTCCCCGCTGGGGTATTATCTAAATGATTATTATATATGACACGAGGAAGACCATGAATGATATGTACCCAAAAGCCCTCGACATCATCCGCGCCAAAAACGCCTTCATCATCGACATGGACGGAGTGATCTACCACGGCAACCGTCTGCTCCAGGGCGCTGCGGAGTTCGTCGCCTGGCTCAAGGCTAACAACAAGCGCTTTCTATTTCTCACCAATTCCAGCGAACGCAGCCCAGCTGAACTCTCGCAAAAACTCGGCCGTCTAGGTATTGCCGTCGAAGCCGACCACTTCTACACCAGTGCCCTGGCCACCGCCAGCTTTCTCTCCAGTCAGCGGCCCGGTGGCTCTGCCTATGTCATCGGAGAGCCCGGCCTCACCAATGCCCTCTACCAGGCCGGCTACACCATGAACAACGTCAACCCCGACTATGTGGTGGTGGGCGAAGCGCGCTCCTACAATTTCGACACCATTGAAAAAGCCATCGGCCTTGTTCTCTCCGGCGCCCGCCTTATTGGCACCAATCCCGACCTCACCGGCCCCGGAGAAAAAGGCCTGGTGCCTGGCTGCGGCTCCCTTCTAGCCCCCATAGAGCTGGCCACAGGTCGCAAAGCCTACTTCGTGGGCAAACCCAACCCCCTCATGATGCGTCATGCTATCCGCAAGCTCGGCGTCACACGGGAAGAAACAGCCATCGTAGGCGACCGCATGGACACCGACATCATCGCCGGCATCGAATCGGACATGGAAACCGTCCTCGTGCTTTCAGGCGTCACCGCACTGGCCGACCTGCCCCGTTTCCCCTACGCCCCCCGGCATGTGCTAGAGGGTGTATTCGAAATCCCAAATTGAGATTAGTAAAATCCAACCTGGTATATTCGCATGTACGCATTGAAGTCCTCATAGGCAGCCACTAGGGCTACGCTTGAGAGAAACTGCGTCCTGATTGCTTTCTTGCCAGTGCTTTCGGCCTTAAAGGCACTGAAGGGAATACGTATGACGCTCTTCTGCAGTGTAGGGCTGATTGAGGCTCCGTAGTAACTCCAGGGAAACAGGTTGTCCTTGGTTCTGATGAATACATACCACGACGTAGGGGTACGCGCATCGACTTCAAGCTCAACACCGGTGTAGCCAGACGCATCATATAAACCGTCTTGGTGTTTTAGGCGTACCTGAATAAAACCGCCACCCTTGGTTATAACCTTGCCAGCAAGGAGAAGCGCCTTGCCGCCGTCAGTATCGACTACAGTGGGCGGCACAAGTAAAGACTTGCCACCCATAACCCACATGAATCTTAAGTTATTTTATACTACAAATTAGTTTGGAAGCGTCTAAATAATTCCAGATAAATGAAATGAATAGATATTCCATGCTTGTGTCGCTATCCTATTTATAGTATAATATATACAGCAAATAGGAGGTGGCCATGGCAGGACGACCACCCAGATCGGACGGCAAGATCCGTGTTTCCATTCATGTCAACAACGGCTATCGCTATGCATGCACACAACCATGGACGATTGATCCGGAGAGCGGAAGGAAGAAATACCATCAAGTCTACTGGGGCCAGGTCGATGAGAACCTCAGGTTCATTCCCAGTGTCAGATATATCTACGCCTCGGATGAAGAGAAAGCCATGCTCGATTTTCCGCCTGAATGGGATCTGGGTGAAATCCATAAGTTCTCCGGGTCGCGTGACAAGGGACGACCAGCCTTCGACGGTACGGATGTGAATCGCTTCTATGGGGACATCTGGCTGCTGGAGCAGGTTGCAAGGGAAACCGGGATCAGGAAGGACCTCGAAGAGGTCTTTGGGGGAAACAGGGAACTGGTTGACGACATCCTCACCCTGGCGATGTTCCCTTATGTGACCGGATTCACCTACAACCGTGTCGCCCGGTGGCAGAAGATCGCAAAAAGCCCTTCAAGAAGGGAACTTGCCCCGGCCACCATCACCTTGTTAACAAAGTCCATAACAGAGGCCCACCGGATGAACTTGTTGAAATTGCGGGCGGCTCGGTTGCACAAGGATGAGCTGTGTGCAGTCGATTCCACCTCCCGCAGCGCCTACGGCAAATCCCTCACCGACATCAGATGGGGAAAGAACAAGGAGCGCCTTCCCCTGAAGCAGACGGTGGAAGTGGTGGTCTACACCCTGGATTCGCACATGCCGGTCTATTACCGGACCTTCCCGGGCAACATGCAGGATTCCAGGAGCCTGCAGACCATACTGAACGATCTGCAGCATGCCGGGTTTTCCGATATCGCATTGGTGACCGACCGAGGCTACGAGAAGATCCGGAACCTGGAGACCTACATCCTGAAGAACCAGGCGATGATCATGTGCACCAAGGTGCAGCAGAGCCTGGTCATGGAGAAGATACTCCAGTATGGGGACTTCTCCACCCGGCCGGATGACATGGCCATCGACCAGGAATCGAAGCTCTACCACCAGCAGTTCGCCATCGACTATCCAGTGGAGAGCACCGGTACCAGTGTCAGGCAATCACAGAGACTGAGGCTGAACCTCTATTTCGACTCGGTGAGACGAAGCGAGGAGCTGGTTCAGCTGGATATCGATATCACCGCGCAGCAGGAGAAGCTCCAGTTGTTGCTCAGGGAACAAGAACCGCTTGAGGATGACCTGTCACTGAAACGGCACTTCAGGTATTTCACCCTGCAGTATGATCCCGGAAAAAGGCTCCTCAAGTCTTTTGAGCTGGATCACAACAAAGTGGAGAAAGCCAGACGCACCAGCGGCTTCTTTTCGATCATGACCCACAAGCTGGACATGGATGCCATGGAGACCTACCGCACCTACACGCTGCGGGATGAACAGGAGAAGGCGTTCCAACAGATGAAAGGCCAGATGGTATCCGACAGGCAGCGCACCTGGTCGGAGGAGGGAAAGACGGGAAGGCTGTTCATTCTCTTTGTATCGATGATCCTAGGGTCTATGGTACGCCATACATGGAGAACCACCGAATTGCATGAACTGTTCTCCTCATCGCTGGATGTCCTGGATGAGATGAGAAGCATCAGGTGCATCGAGCATACTGGAAGGGCAAAGTTCATTACACCGTTTGTCGGCAAGCAGCTGGACATCTGTGACGCATTCGGGTTCAAAGTCCCCCAGAGTTGTTCACCCGACTATGTTTCCCGGAAGAAGCATCCCAAGAAACGGGGTCGTCCCAGAAAACGAGTGACAGAAACGGATTTATAGTATAAATAGGCTTAAAACTCACGTGATAGAGTGCTGGCGATACAAAGAGCAAGAAAGAGTGTTCTAGATTTCATCTTTATACACCTTTAACTGCCTGACTTTACACTATCATGGAGGCTTAGGAAAGCTAAGAATATCGCGCAGCCGATATCTATCCTAGTCGAGCTTCAGGGGCGATCATAAGGTGATGGCTCGGTTGAGATTTATAGTAGCACAGTATTGCATCACCTGCATTCCGAAGCCATCGTATGTAGCTCTCAAAAGCGTATAAGTTCTTTTCAATTTTCAATATCAAGTTTTACTCGAAGAGGATTTAAGGGAGAAACATCCCAATCTAATACTTGAGCCTCTTTCAAAACGCTAAGCAGTGAAGTCAGGAAGTAGGGAAGTAGGGAAATTTTACGCTTTGGCATGAGGTTTTCAAAAAAATAGCACTATTCTTAGGCACAAACACTGAATATTTATGGTACTACAGATTTTGGGACAGACTGCCCCTATAGATAAGCTCTTATGTATATCTAACGTTATGCGCTTTTAAGGAGTGCAGGCGCCACGATATACTGCAAAATCTTGATCGCCGCAAGGCACAATACCCCGCAGGTAAGAACGAAAGATACTTTCTTGATTCCCTTCACGTGGATCTGAGAGGGAATCAACCAATCCTTCAGATATGCATTCGCCCGCTCTACCGTGGTTCTTGCCTTGTAGTGCTGTGCAGTCGCCGGGCAAAAGGGTGGTCGTGAATCCTTACGGCGAGCATTGTGGTCGATAATAGGAATTCTTTCCCGTGATGCAATGAACGAGCGGATAGGTTCTGCGTCATAGGCGCTATCCATGAGCGAATACAGGTGTGTTACGCGTGTTTCCGTCATCATTTCCAGGGGAATTGCCGCCTGGGAATCGTGGACATTTGCGCCTGACACCAACATGCTTACCGGAATGCCTGCATCGGTGACATCGAGATGCAACTTATACCCTTTCCAGTACGAGACATTGCCCTGCGAGTTCTTCTTGCAGCCCCATGCACAATCATTTGAAAGCATTTTGACCGCTTGTTCAAAGGTCATCGTTGTCTGTTGCTCAAGCACGGTCGGCGTTTTATCCAGGGGCTTTTCTTCTTTTTGTGGTCGTCCACGTTTCCGTTTTTCTTTTTTAGGAGGGCGCACTTCGGATTTCTTGTTGCACGGTGTCTCGC
>DIXQ01000005.1 GCA_002428725.1 Spirochaetaceae bacterium UBA6076
ATAGGTGATTGCCAGTTCCTGCAACGTCTTCTCGCCTTTTAGGGCTTCCAAGGCTACTTTGGCCTTGAACTCTTTGTCGTACCGCTTTCTCATACTCAACTGTATGCCTCCTTGTTCTTGTATCGCAAGGAGGAGTGGGCCACTTTATTTCCCGGGAAATCCTGTCTAGGATTCTGGGCTCATTATACAGTTCAGTACCACGAAGAAATGTTCCATGCCATGAAATTCGCTAAATACATGGAAGAGCAGGGCGCTGCGGTGGTATATGGGCAGATCGACAGGCCAACGTTCAAGGACGGAAGCGTCAAGGAATATTTCGAGCAGGTACTCGAGCACGAGAAGTTCGTCACTTCCAGCATTAGAGAGATGGTAGAACTGGCAAGGGTCGAGAAGGATTATGCCACCGAGAATCTGCTCCAGTGGTACATAAATGAGCAGGTAGAGGAGGAGGCCAATGACAACGAGATCCTTCAGACCATCAATCTCATGGGCAGCGGAGGTAACAGCCTCTACATGCTGAATACCCAGCTCGGAAAGCGCGAAAACGGGACCACCTTGGATTTCACCGCTCTTTAATTGAGTTTTTTAGAATTAAGTAAGCCCGGGCACAGCGCTCCGGGCTTTTTTATTGGAGAATTTTGCCGTATTCTTGCTAAATGGCGTCAATTCAGTATTTAAGCACACGACAAAGCATCGCCAGTTCCGGAGGCGTCGGTATCGAAGTAGCGATCGCCCAGGGCATGCCAGCCGACGGCGGCCTCTTTGTTCCTAACAAGCTTCCTGCCCTGCCTGCCAGAGTTTTTCAGCCAGAGCCCTTGAGTTATTCGGAGTTGGCGTACATCGTCTTGGAACCTTTTTTCCCGGGCTGGGGTCCTAAACTCCGTTTGATTCTGGAGACTGCATACAATTCCCTGTTCGATCATCCTGAAGTCGCTCCCGTGAGACCCTTAAGTTGGGAAGGAAAGGGGTTGTATCTTCTGGAGCTGTTCCATGGTCCCACCTGCGCCTTCAAGGATATGGCCTTGAGCCTATTGGGTGGTTTTTTGAGGGAAAGTCTCGACCGCTTGGGGCGGAAAGAACCGGTGCTGGTGCTCACCGCCACATCGGGCGACACGGGATCGGCGGCCCTGGCGGGACTCTCGGGGGTAGAGGGTGTCCATACGGCAGTTTTCTATCCCAGCGAGGGGACCAGCGAAATACAGCGACTGCAGATGACCAGCACCTCCAGTCAGCGGCGCTATGTCGCCGGCTTGAGGGGCAATTTCGACGACGCGCAGCGGGCTGTGAAGGGGGCCTTCGCCCGCGCGGCCGCGGGCGAAGGCCCCCTGGCCGGAGTCCGCCTCTCATCCGCCAACTCCATCAACATCGGCAGGCTCCTCCCACAGATTGTCTACTACGTGGCCGCCTGGCGGCAGCTACGGGCTGAAGGTAGGCTCGGTCCAGACGGCCTTATGCACGTCGCGGTACCCACCGGCAATTTCGGCGACATTCTAGCAGCCAAGTACGCCAAGCAGATGGGCTTGCCCATCGCCACCTTGGTCTGCGCCTCCAACGCCAACAAGGTGCTGGCGGACTTTTTCTCCACCGGCGTCTACGACAGACAACGAGAGCTAGTGAAGACCGAAAGCCCTTCCATGGATATTCTCGTATCCAGCAACCTAGAACGACTTTTGTACATGGCCGCCGGCGGCGATGGGCAGCGAGTGGCCGCGCTGATGCGACAGTTAAACCAGGAAGGCAGTTTTGAAATATCTGAAGATGAACAGAAGTATGTAAAAGATTTCGCCGCCGGTTGGTGCAGCGACGCTGCTGCCAGATCGATGATAGCCGAAGTCTGGCGAAGCGATTCAGTGCTTATCGATCCCCATACGGCCACAGGGCTGGAGGTAGCTACGCGCCTCGCCCAGTCCCTGCAGCCCGAAGCACCCCTTCTGGTAGTAGCCACCGCCAGTCCCTTCAAGTTCCCCCGGGCCTGCCTGGATGCATTAGCCGCGGGATCTGTCCAAGGATTTACCTCAGCTCGAAGGCTAGAAAAAGATGACTCACGTCTCGGAGATTTAGCCCTAGCCGAAAAGCTTGCGACCTTGACAGGACAAAGACTGCCGAGAGGAATCGCTGATTTAAAGCGCAAGCCTGTAATTCATCGGGCGATGCTGGATGCCGGGGAGGTGGAGCAAGCCCTAGCCGAGTACGCAGCCAACAACATGGACAATAAATCATGAAGTTCGCTGTCACCGTGCCGGCTACCAGCGCCAACATAGGTCCCGGCTTCGACGCCATGGGCATCGCGCTGTCCCTCTATAACCGCTTCGAGATTAAGACTGCCGACAGAACAAGGGTTTTAGGCTGCGAAGAGTGCTACGCCGGTTCGGACAATCTGTTTTTGCAAGCTTTCCGCCATGCCGCGGGGCTCCTTGGAAGCCCGGTTCCCGAGATAGAACTTAGGGTTGAGGCAACGATTCCCTTGGCTCGGGGCTTGGGTTCCAGCGCTGCAATGATCGTAGGGGGAGTCGCGGCGGCTTTTGTGGCCGCCGGTATGGGCAGCCAGGGCTTCGACGAGGAAGAAAAGCGGCGAATCTTTGAGATCGCTACAGAGCTCGAAGGGCATCCCGACAACGCCGCCCCTGCGATATTCGGCGGCTTTTGCAGTTCCATACTCAAAGAGCGAGGCTCTCCCCGGGCCTTTTACGCCCGCTGCGCCGTGGATCCGGCCTGGCGCTTTCATGCCCTTATTCCCCCCTTCGAGCTGTCGACGCACAAAGCCCGGGCCGCCCTGCCCGTCTCAGTCCCCCGCTCCGACGCCGTCTTCAACCTCGGCAGGGCGGCCCTCTTGGCCCTAGCCTTCCAAACCAGGCGCCTCGACCTGGTTGTCGCCTCCTGCGAGGACAAAATTCACCAGCCCTACCGGGCGCCTTTAGTGGCAGGCTACGAGGAAATAACCCACGTATGCGAAAGCGCAGGCGCCCGGGCGGTCTGGCTTTCCGGCGCAGGTCCCACGATCATGGCCTTAAGCGCCGGCGGCGCTGAAACCGAAGACATGTTGGCCGCCTTAAACACGACCCTTTCAGCGCGCCCCGAGGGCGCCTGGCTGCAGCGTATCCTCCACGCCGACGACGTGGGGCTTAGAGTAGAGGTTTTCTGACAATCACAACGCAGCGCTCTTCCTCTAAAAAAGGCACCCATACATCATGGATTTCCGCCTTTGAAAAGGGAGCGGCAAACACCGGGTCCACCACCATTCCCGCAAGCTCCAGCTTGGCGTTGAAAGGTTTTCCCTTATAGGCGAAAAAAGCCCCACCCGGCCTTAAGTTTTTCCATATAGATTTGAAAAGCTTCAACTCTGAAAAAGGCCTAAAAGCCCTGAAGATAACGATGTCGTGGGGTCCCCGCGCCCGCTCTGCTTGGCTTTCTATGATTTCGACATTGTGCAGCGGCAAAATAGTCTTTTGACTTTCAAGAAACGTTGTGCGTTTTCCCATGCGCTCGACAAGCATAAATCTGCGGGATGGCATAATTATGCTTAAAGGAATTCCCGGCAATCCGGCGCCTGTTCCAATATCAGTCAACGTCGAGTTTTTCGATCCGTCCTGTACCGCGTTGCCCGCCACCGCTTGATCGCATTCCGCTAACAGCGCTTCCAGCATTCTCCAAGGTGCCAGGCTGTCCAGGATGTGCTTGATGACCAGATCCTGCCCCGAGGCGTTCACAAGTCCATACGTCGGGTTCCATGTTTCGATCTCCTGGATATAGCGCAATAAGGTTTCCAATGCTTGACCATGCCCATGTAACTCAAGCGAAAACAAACCTCTTTCGAGCAGTGAACGAAGCTCATTCATATAATCGATTCTATAAGCAAACTTGGGATTTTTCCACCAATCGGGGCAAAAGACAGGGAACTTTTAAAAACATCCATCTAAATGCGGCTAGGAGGTCTCTTTCCTGTTGACAAAGACCCCGGCGGATACGGATACTGAAATCCCATGAAGAAGCTGATATTTGTTACCGGCGGGGTCTGTTCTTCACTGGGAAAGGGCATAGCCGCTTCGTCTCTCGGCGCCCTCATGGAAGCCCGCGGACTCAACGTCCGCATGGTAAAAATCGATCCCTACCTTAATGTAGACGCAGGCACAATGAGCCCCTACCAGCATGGCGAAGTCTATGTTACCGACGACGGAGCCGAAACAGACCTGGATCTGGGCAACTATGGCCGCTTTACCAAGGCCCCCCTGTCCCGAGTCAATTCCATCACCACGGGACAGGTTTATAAGACAGTCATTGAACGGGAGCGTGCCGGCGATTTCTTGGGCCGCACCGTCCAGGTGATTCCCCACATAACCGACGAGATTAAACGGCGAATCCTCTTGGTAGCCGACGAGCCGGAAGTGGATATCACCATAATCGAAGTCGGTGGCACCGTCGGCGATATGGAATCCATCCCATTTCTGGAAGCCGCCCGCCAGCTCATCCACGAATTTGGCAGACAGAACGCCGTCTCCGTCCACGTCACCCTGGTCCCCTCGGTCTCAGGCGGAGAGATCAAGACCAAACCCACCCAGCACGCGGTCAAAGAACTCCAGGAAGTGGGGATTCAGCCCGATGTCCTGGTGCTACGCTCCACTGAAGCCCTGGGGCTCGAACTGAGAAAAAAAATCTCATCCTTCACGAATGTGGAACTGGAGGGGGTAATTTCAGGCTACGACGTTTCCGCCATTTATGAGCTGCCCCTGGTGTACCAGAATCAGGGCATCGACAGCTTTATCCTTAAAAAAATGAACGTCGAAAGCAGGCATGCCGAGCTTGGTCCCTGGAAGTCTGTGGTAAAGAAGATCAAGCACCCAGCCTCTACGGTGCGCATCGGGGTGGTGGGCAAGTACATGGAACTCCACGACGCCTATAAATCGATATGGGAAGCCCTGGCCCACGGAGGCATCGCCAACAACGTCCAGGTCGAGCTGGTAAAGATCGACTCAGGCACCCTGGAAGCCGAGGCTGGAGAATCACGCGTCGTCAGCGAAACCCGAGCAGCCGCCGATAAGGCTAACGCTTTGGCAGGCGCCCAGGCAGGCGCTCCGGCAGACACCCATAAACCTGTCGCGCTACGCTCGAGCGACCCAATCGACAAGAGGCTCGAAGAAGCCTTTGCCGGAATAGACGGCATCCTGATACCCGGAGGTTTCGGCTCCCGGGGCATTGAGGGCATGATCCAGGCTGCCAACTACGCCCGAAAAAATGGCCTGCCATATTTTGGTATTTGCCTGGGCATGCAGATAATGGTGATCGAATACGCCAGAAACGTCGCGCACATGCCCGACGCTCATTCCAGCGAGTTTTCCACCACAACGAAACACCCTGTCATTTCCCTTCTGGAAGAACAGATCGACGTAAAAGCCTATGGCGGAACCATGCGCCTGGGGGCTAGCGAGTCAAAAACCAGGGAAGGCAGCGCCATGCGCGGCGCTTACGGGACGGAAAGCATTTTTGAGCGCCATAGACACCGCTACGAAGTTTCCAATGCCTACAAAGATGCGCTTGAAGCCGCGGGCCTCATCGTGGCAGCGACAACTCCCGACGGCTGCCTGGTCGAAGCCTGCGAGTGGCCGAAGCATCCTTGGGGCCTGGGCGTTCAGTTCCATCCCGAATTTAAGTCCAGACCTACCAAGGCGCATCCGCTTTTCGCCGCCTTTATCGCCGCCAGCCGCAGATACGCCGAGTCTCGGGGACGCTGAAGCATTGACGAATAGCTCGTATTGACAGGCTTCCAGGCTGATTCCATACTCAAAAAACATGGTCTTCATTAAAAGTCCTGGCGGGGCTTCGAAATCAACAATCACAGGCTCCGCGGCGTCCTCAGCAGCCTTTCCGCCAGTGCTGGTCGCCGCATTCCTCGCCCTGATCATGTTCATTGCTTCCTGTTCCCTTGCCGAAGAGAGCGTGCCTATCGACCAAGACGAGCTTGCCGATGTGATTTTCTACAATTACCGACGGGAAGATATGGATAAAACGGGCTTAAGCTTTATTGCCCAGGCAGACCGGGCCGAGTACTTTAAGGACAAGGGACTTTTAGTGGTTTACGGCCTCAGCTTCGAGGATATCGGAGAGGACGGTAAAACGGTAATAGCCTCAGGCGAAGCCGAGACAGCCTATTATTACGAGGACACCGGCGATGCACAGGTGAAGGGCTCGGTGCGTATCCACTCCTTGGAAGATGATGCGAGCTTTGAGACCGACAGCCTCAAATACTTCGCCGCCACCGAAAGTCTGGAAGGCGGACCCGAGAATCCAGTGCTGGTGCGGGTAGGGGAAGAGCTCTTTCTCCAGGGCAGCGGCTTTTTCGCCGATGTTCGGGAAAAATCCTTTGCCTTCTCCGGCGGCGTCGAAGGAATGATTCAGAACAACGCTGTGCGCAACCTGACAAAGGAGTAGAAGGATGAATTCGTACAGAGCAGCCAAAAACCCATGTAGTCACCTCGCAAAGGGCATTTCGCCTTGTCACTATAGATCCAAGCTTGTTTTTACGATTCTGGTTTTCATCCTCCTCGTTCTGTCGCCCATCGTTATTCCCCTTGGTGCACAGGAAACTCAGACGCCGGCGGGGCAGGAAGAAGAGCTAGAAACAATCACCTTTTCCGCCGACAGGATGGAAAGCGTCATTGCCAAGGACAAGGAAAAGACCATTCTCATCGGCGCGGCGGTGGTGAACACAAAAACCATGGAGATCAAGGCCGACTGGGTTGAACTCTCAGGCAAGGATTACAACAACGTTATCTGCAAGGGCAACGTTATCGTCTATGACGAATCCAAAGGCTTTTTGCTCAAAGCCGAGGCGCTGGAATATGCCCGGGACAGCGAGATAGGCACAGCTGAAAAAAAGGTAGTACTCGAGGACTCCAAGAACGACGTGTTGCTCAAAGCCGATTGGGTACGCTTCGACCAGGTCAATTCCACCGTTGATGCCCGGGTGGGTGTGCATATTCTCAAGGAAGACTTCGCAGTTAGGGCAGAGTTCGCCCTTTACAACAGGGAGAATGAAAGCCTGAATCTCTCCGGTTCGCCTGTGGCCGTTTCGGGCGGTGAACGGGTCGAGGCCGATGCTATGTCGGGCAAAACCGACCTGGGAAGTATGGAGCTTTCTGGACGCGTGAGCGGTACTATCAGCACCAAGAAAAAAGAAGGCACAAGTCCTTGAGCAATTCCTTGCTGCTAGCCAAGGGCCTACGCAAATCCTACGGAAAAAAGCTAGCCGTGGATGGAGTCGACTTTTCGATGGGCACCGGCGAGGTGGTCGGCCTTTTGGGGCCTAACGGCGCGGGCAAGACGACGGTCTTCTACATGCTGGCCGGCTTTCTCAAGCCCAGCGCCGGCACCATGGAACTAGACGGAATACTCCTGAACGGGCTTCCCATGTACCGCCGCTCTAGGCTGGGCATATCGTATCTTCCCCAGGAAGCTTCGATTTTTCGCAAGCTCAGCGTGGAGAACAATATCATGGCCGTGCTGGAGGCTCAGGCGGGCATGGACCAAACAGCCCGCCGCGCCAGGACTGCCGAGCTTCTGGAAGAATTCGGCATAAGCGCCATTGCCAAGCAACCGGGATACACCCTGTCCGGGGGCGAGCGGCGGCGCACCGAGATAGCCCGAGCTCTTGCCATACAGCCTAAATTTCTTTTACTGGACGAACCCTTTACCGGCATCGATCCCATCGCCATACACGAAATAAAAAAGACTATCCAGCGACTCAAGGACGCGGGCATCGGCGTCCTGCTTACCGACCACAATGTTCGAGACGCCCTGGAGATCACCGACAGGTCGTACATAATCCATCTCGGAAAAATTGTGGTTTCAGGAGATCGGGAGTCGGTGCTGAATGACGAATCCGCCCGGAGGCTCTATCTGGGCGAAGCGTTCAGAATGTAGATTGAGCCAATTTTAAAAGTCTATTAACTTTTAAAACTCGTCTGAGTTTTGAAAAAGCCTCGACTTATTGACCTTATAAGGCTAGAGTAATACACTGTAGCTCGCAGAGAAGCCGTAGAGCTTTCCCAAAAAACTTCAGAAGTGCGATTTGTGCTTTCGAATGTGTCCAATTTTTAGGAGGCGTTTCTATGAAAAAAGCATTACTAATTATCCTCGCCCTCACGCTTGCCATGAGCTTGGGCGCCCAGAACAAGGCTGGTTGGCCAGACCAGCTCAAGTTTATGGCCGGCCCGCCCGGAGGCAACTGGTTCGCACTGGGCACAGCCCTCTCCGAAATGTGGAGCAAGAATGTCATCCAGACCACTTCGTCCACCGGCGGTGGCGTTGCTAATATTCTCAACGCCGACCTCAAAAAGGGCGATTTTGGTTTTTCCGTCGTATCCCTCGTGGGCGCCGCCCTTGCCGCTGAAGAAGACTTCGCCGGCAAGCAGATAAAGAACGCCGTGGTCATGGCCAACCTCTACACCCAGTACACCTACTACATTATCCGCAAAGACTTCGCGGATAAGCATGGCATTAAGAGCCTAGACGATCTTGTAGCCAAGGATGTTCCCGTTCGCTTTGCAACCCTTAAGCCGGGTACAGCTTCGGAATTCGTTATCAAGGCTATGTTTAAGAAGGGCTACAACACCGATTACGACAAGCTGAAGAAAAAGGGTTGGACCTTTGAGTTTACTTCCTACGAGAACGGCGCCGACCTCATGGCCGACAATCATCTTGACCTCTTTGCCTTCTCGGTGGGCAAGGTAGCCAGTATTGTTATGAACATCGAAAGCTCCACCCCCATCTACATCCTACCCATTGGACAGAAAGCCCTGGACTCCCTGGCCAATGCCTATGGCACCACCACCTTCACCGTGGAACCTGGGGTGTACAAGAGCGTAAAGGAGCCGATCAAAACCATTGGCGATTTCAACTGCATTGTGGTCCGCAAGGATCTGCCGGAAGACTTGGTCTACGAACTCAACAAGGCCATGTGGGAAGGCCGCACCGGCATAACTGCCGCCGTAAAGGATTTCGGCGAACTCAACGTCAAGGACGCCCTGCCTACCAACCTGCCTGTGCATTCGGGTTCGCTCAAGTTCTGGAAGAGCGTGAAATAAACATCTGAAGGCGGGGTCTCAATCCCGCACCCACTGGGAAGAAGACGTTCCCTAGGGACGTCTTCTTCCCCTTTTCCTACCTTAAGTTCGGAGTCCCCCATGAGAAAACTTACCGGCGTACCCAAGAAGATTCTCTATGTTTACATAGTCCTTGTTGGCCTTTTTCACATCTACACCTCGGTGTTCGGCAACTTCGAGGCCTATCTCCAGAGATCCCTTCATTTAAGCATGGTCATGCCCCTGGCATATCTGCTTTGGCCGGTGAGCAAAAAGGCATCTAAGGACAAGGTGCCCTGGTACGATTTTCTCCTCGCCCTGGTTTGTTTTGCTCCCGGAGCGTACATCGTAGCCAATTATTGGGCTATTACCACCAGGATAGTGCAGATCGATCCAGTGACTACCTCCCAGCTCGTCCTGGGCATTCTCCTTGTCATCCTCCTTTTGGAAGCTTCCAGGAGAGTTGTGGGCTTGCCCATCACCATCATCGGCGTGATAGCGATCCTCTACATGCTCTTCGGTGACAGGATAGGAGGCCTTTTCCAGGGCATTTCCTTTAGCCTGGCCGAGGTTGTGGAGCAATCCTTCCTCACCGACGAAGGCATTTTCTCCTCACCGCTGGGTGTATCGGCCACCTATGTAATGGTCTTTCTAATCTTCGGGGGCTTTCTGGAGAAAACCGGAGTAGGCGCCTACTTCATGGACCTAGCCCAGGCTTTTACAGGTACGCAACCCGGAGGGCCAGCCCTTATAGCTGTCACTTCCTCCTGTCTTTTTGGCTCCATATCCGGATCGGCGGTGGCCAATGTCTATAGTACCGGCAGCTTTACCATCCCACTGATGAAAAAAATCGGCTACCCAGCCCATTTCGCCGGGGCTGTCGAGGCGGTGGCCTCCACCGGTGGGCAAATCATGCCCCCCGTCATGGGCGCCGGCGCTTTTTTAATGGCTTCATTCCTCGGCTTGCCCTACCGGAAGATTATGATCGCCGCTCTTTTGCCCGCTATCATGTATTATGGAGCAGTCTTTCTCATGATCCGCTTGGCAGCCCAAAAGAATAACCTCAAAGGTTTGGACGCCAAGGACTTGCCCTCCAGAAAGGCTGTGCTCAAGAAACTGTACATGATCATTCCACTGGCAGGCGTAGTGTACTTTCTCCTCTCAGGTTCCACACCAATGCGCGCCGCCATAATGGGAATAGTGCTCTGCTGGATAATCGCGTTCTTTATTCCAAAGACAGAAAACGGGAAAAAGCGAAAAATGTCGTACGCCGCCGGTGCCGTGGTGGCATTAGGATTTTTTATCCTGATATTTCTGCCTGGAGTTGGTGAGTTTGTGTCGGATTCCACCGTCGCCACAGTAGTCGTGGCTGTTCTGGGCTTAATCTCGATCTTCTTGAACGCTGGCATGGATTTAAAAGGCATTATCGACGCGATTTACCAAGGAGCCAAGGATATCCCCCTCATCGCCATAGCCTGCGCCACCGCGGGTATTGTGCTGGGTGCGGTAGCCTTGACCGGCATAGGCGGTAAGCTGGTGGGCTTCGTCCTCTCCTTTGCCCAAGACTTACCTATCCTGGGATTGATCCTCATAATGCTTATCTCCATATTCCTGGGCATGGGACTGCCTACCACCGGAGCCTATATCCTCGCGGCGGCCTTAGGTGCACCCATCTTGGTCAAAATGGGCTTTTCGCCCCTGGCTTCCCACATGTTCGTTTTCTATTTCGCTGTAATCTCGAACATAACACCTCCAGTCGCCCTGGCATGCTTCGCGGCTAGTTCCATATCAGGGGCTAATCCGAATAAAATCGGTTTCCAGGCCATGCGTCTTGGCTTTTTAGCCTTCGTGGTGCCTTTCGCCTTCTGCTACGATCCTGGTCTCCTCATGGAAGGAGGGCTTTCGGCCAATCTCTGGGCAATAGTATCCGGCGCCATAGCCATATTCTCATTTGGGTACTTCTGGATGGGCTACATAACCAGACCTATACCACTCTGGCTGAGGGCTATACTCCTGGCTGCGGGTATCTATTCCCTATTCCCGGGGACCCTGCCGGTTCTTTTAAGCGGCGCGGCTGTAATAGGGGCGTATGTATTCTCCAAGCTTACGGGCGCTAAACAGGGCTCGGTCATCGCTGGATAAGGCGAGAAGTAGAGTAAGGCCTGGAGCAAAGCGTTACCGCTTCGCTCCAGGCCGCCGCTGCCGAGACCCTATTGAAGGGTGCACGTCAGAAAAGTTAAGC